>NZ_JASEEQ010000002.1 GCF_030019515.1 Nocardioides sp.
ATCTCCGGCGCGAAGCCGGCGGCTCGGGGCCGGCGCCGGGGCGCGCTCGCGGCGCCGCGGAGGACCGCCAGGCGGGCCGCCGCACTGCGACGGGCCGCGGTGAGCACGACGAGGCGGGCCGCCGCCAGGTGCAGCAGCGCCCACAGGGCCTGTTCGCCGACGGCCAGGACCAGCCCGAGGGCGACGGCTGCGACCACGTGGGCGGCCAGCATCGTCGGTCCCTGGTCGGCGAGGTGGTGCAGCAGGTGGGTCAGCGGTGCCGTGGGCACGCCGGGCCGGTCGTGGCCGGACATCGCGGGCGTGGACGTGTAGGCGTCGAGGAGCGACCCGACCCGCCGGCCGTCGGCGTCGACCGGCAGGCTCGCGACCGGGGCGGGCAGGTGGCGTGGGGACGCCGTACCCTCCTCTCCGCGGTGGCCGGCGAGCGCCGAGAGCGCGGTGTGGGCCAGGCCCTGGCCGACGACGACCAGGACCACGATCCGGCGGGTGGACGCCGGGCCGAGCACGAACCGGCCGGCCAGGACGACCAGCGCGGCCGCCAGGACCAGCAGCGCGACGGGGTGGGGGAGCCGTCCGCCTGCCGACGCGTGCGAGACGGTGCCGGTGCCGAGCATCACGGCGCCGAGCACCGTGGCGCGCGCCCACACCAGGTACGGCGGCGCGATGGGTGCGGTCGCGGGACGGGGCGGGATCGCGGGTCTCCGGGGGCTCGGTTGCGGGCGCGCTCAGGATACGGGCACCGCTCGTCCGCCGCGTGAGAGGTCTCTCACCTGCTGCTCATCCGCACCTCACCGCCCGCCGGGAGGCTCCTGGTCGACAGCAGTTCCCAACGACGAGGAGACGACGATGAACAAGCTGATGACCTCCGGGACCCTCGGGCTGGCGAGCCTGGTCACCACCGGCCTGATCGCCTGGCAGGCGCCGCTGGCGGTGGCCGACCAGGGCTCCGACGACTCGGGTCGCGACGACCGGGGCCACCACCACGGCAAGGCGTTCAAGCGCGACGACGACAGCCAGGCCGTGGTCACCACCGTCGATGACGACGACGATGACGACACCGGGCTGGGCAACGGGACGAGCACCGGCACCAACACGGGCACCAACACGGGCGCCGACACGGGCACCAACACGGGCGCCGACACCCGCGGCGGCGACACCGACCACAGCCGCGACGCCAGCGTGCGCGACCTGACCAGCGACGGTCCGGGCAGCGGCAACGTGGACCACTCGCGGCACCACACCAACGACGGCACCCGTCACAACACCCGGGGCTGACGTCGTGCCGAACCCGTCCTCCTGGGGCTTCGCCGAGGGTGACGCGATCACCGCCGAGCTGACGGCCGTCCGTCGGCTCGGCGGCGGATCGGCCTACGAGGCCTACCTGGCCTTCGACGAGCTGACCTACCTCCCGGTGGTCGTGAAGCTGGTCCGCCCGGACCGGGTCCGCGACGAGCACGCCCTGCGCGGCCTGGCCCGCGAGGTCGAGGCGCTCGCGACCGTCAACCACCCGGTCGTCGTGCGCGGGCTGCGCGACGAGCCCGGCGGGCCGCGGCCGCACGTCGTGCTCGAGCAGGTCGACGGCCCGCGGCTCTCGACGCTGCTTCGTCGCCACGGCCCCCTGCAGGAGCAGCAGTACCTGCCGCTGGCGATCGAGGTCGCCAGCGCCCTGCACTACCTGCTCCATCTCGGCTGGGTGCACCTCGACGTCAAACCCAGCAACGTGATCATGGGCGCTCCGGCGCGGCTGATCGACCTCTCGGTCGCCCGGCCGGTCGCCGACGCCGCCGGGACGCGGCAGATCGGCACCGACGCGTACATGGCACCCGAGCAGGCCGACCCCGACCGGTACGGCGCGCCCGGCCCCGCCAGCGACGTGTGGGGGCTGTGCGCCACGCTCTTCGAGGCGGTCGCCGGCTACCGCGCCTTCGACGGCCCCGGCTTCCCCCAGCTCGACGAGGACCCCAACGAGATGCCCGACCGGACGCCCGCCGAGGTCGTCCAGGTGCTGCGCGCCGGCCTCGACCGCGACCCTGGAGGCCGTCCGCTGCCCCACGAGCTGGCCGAGGCGCTCGAGCCGGTGCTGGACCGGCTCCCCGCCGCCCGGCTGGGCGGTGCCCTGAAAGCCTCCTGAGCCGGGATGTGCCCCACGAGTGTTCCGGTCGGCGCAGCCGGTCCCGGTCGTCGGTGTGCTGGCAACCGTTCGGGCTCTGCGTTCGGTTGCCTGGTCACCGCCCTCGCCCGCCGCCCGCCGCCCGCCGAGCTCGCAAGCACGAGCCGCCGGTCTCAGCGGTTGAAGCGGTACCCCATGCCCCGGACGGTGGCGATGGTGTCCGCGCCGAGCTTCTTGCGCAGGTACCCGACGTAGACGTCGACGACGTTGGAGCCGGGGTCGAAGTCCATCCCCCAGACGTGGTCGAGGAGCTGTTCGCGGGAGAGCACCTGGCCGGCGTTGACCATGAAGATCTCGGCGAGCGAGAACTCCCGGGCCGACAGGTCGACCTGCCGCTCGTCGACGACCGCGCGGCGGGTCCGGACGTCGAGCCGCACCCGGCCGGACCGCAGCACGTCCTCCCGCGGGCCGGCGCCCGCGTCGGCGCTCCGCCGCAGCCGCAGCCGGACCCGGGCGAGCAGCTCGGCGAAGCGGAACGGCTTGGGCATGTAGTCGTCGGCGCCGCCCTCCAATGCGGAGACGGTGTCGCCCACCGAGTCGCGGGCGGTGAGCACGATGACCGGGACCGTGGAGCCCTGGGAGCGCAGCTGGTCGAGCACCTCGAAGCCGTCCATCCCGGGCAGGCCGATGTCGAGCACCACGAGGTCGACCTCGCCGCCGAGCGCGAGATCGAGGCCCTCGCGCCCGTTCGCCACCCGGGTCGTCACGTGGCCGTCGGCCCGCAGGCCCTTGGCCAGGAACGACGCGATCCGCTCCTCGTCCTCGACGATCAGGATCCGGGCCACGGGTCCTCCTTCGCTGGCGCCGGCAGGGTCATGACGAACCGAGCACCGCGGGGTGCGGCGTCCTGGACCTCGACCGTGCCGCCGTGCGAGCGCGCGATGGCGGACACGATCGACAGGCCGAGGCCGAAGCCCTCGTCACCAGGCACTACGGCGCCGCGGCCGAATCGTTCAAAGATCGACCCGCGTTGTTCGGGCGGTACGCCGGGTCCGGTGTCGCGGACCCACAGCCGCGCGCGGTCGCCGTCGTACGACGACCCGATCGCGACCGTGTCCCCGGGGCCGGTGTGCTTGACCGCGTTGTCGGCGAGCTGGAGCAGCGCCTGGGTGAGTCGCTGCTCGTCGGCGTGGATCTGCACCGACGCGTCGCCGTCGAGGACCCACGCCCGATCGCCGAGGCCGCGGGCCTTGGCGAGCGCGTCGGCGGTGAGGCCGGCCAGGTCGACCGAGCGGAGCCGGAGGAAGTCGGGCCGGTCGCTCTTCGCGAGCAGGATCAGGTCGCCGACAAGCCGCGCCATCCGGTCGACCTCCTCGAGCAGCAGCTCCTTGGTCTCGGAGACCTCGGCCGGGTCGCCGGTGTCGAGCAGCTCGAGGTGGCCCCGCAGCACCGTCAGCGGGGTGCGCAGCTCGTGGCCGGCGTCGTCGAGGAACTCCCGCTGCCCGACGAAAGCCGCCTCGAGCCGGTCGAGCATGCCGTTGACGGTGCGGGTGAGGGCGGTGATGTCGTCGTGCCCGGTGACGGGAAGTCGGCGGGAGAGGTCGGACTCGGAGATGTCGTCGGCCGTCTCGCGCAGGGTCCGAAGCGGCGCCAGCAGGCGTCCGGACAGCCAGGCCGCCGCGGCGGTCACCAGCAGCAGCGAGAGCAGCGCGACGATCGCATAGGTGCGCATCGTGTCGCGCAGCTCGGCGCGCGCCTCGGTCAGGTAGGTCACGACCACCAGGGCTCCTGCGTCGCGGGTGCTCCGCACCGGCTGGACGGTGATCAGCGCCTCGCCGTACCCGGGCACGTCGACGCGCGCGGAGCCGCCACCCGGGACCAGCGGGCGCGCGGTGTCGCGGAACAGCCGGGTCCTCGCGAAGTCGGTCGTGGGGGAGGCCCGCCGCGGGCCACCGTCGTACCAGCTGATGAGGATCTCGTTCTCGTCCGGGACGTTGCGCGCCAGGAACGTGTCGAGCATGGCGCCGACGCCGGCGAACGGGCGGCCGGTGTCGGGGTTCAGCCCCTGGTCCTGGAGCCGGTCCAGCTCGGCGAGCTCCTGGTCGATCTCGGTGACCTGCTGCTGCTCGATCCGCTGGGCCTCGACGGCGTACACGATTCCGCCGGCGCCGGTCAGCGCCAGGGCGCCGAGGAGCGCGACGGCGGCCGTGATGCGTGCGCGCACGGAGACGCCCGACCGGGGAGCCGGCCGGGCGCCGGGTCGGGAGCCCGCCCCCTCGATCGCCGGGTCAGTCGTCGTCGCTCCCGTGGCCACCGTCGTCGCCGCCGCTGTCGTCGCTGTGGCCATCGCCGCCCCCACCCGGCCCGGAGCGGTCGTCGGGGTGGTCGTCGCCGCCGTGGTCGTCCGCGTGGTCGTCGTCGCGACCGAGGTCGTCGCTGTCGTCGTCGAGGTCGTCCGGGTCGAGCTCGACCTTCTGGACGTCGTCGGAGGCCGAGGGCGAGGACGACGGGGTCTCCGCAGGGGACGCTGACCGCCCGGCGTCCTGGATCACGATCGGCGGCCGGGGCGCCGGGTCGTCGGCCGCGGACGCGACCAGCGAGCCTGCGACGTAGGCCGCCAGCGGCACGACGAGCGCGAGTGCGAGCAGCACCTTCCAGAGCGTCTTCATGGTGACCACCATCATCCCCGATGGTGGGGTGCAGGTGAGAGCCCGATGAGAGGACTCTCATGGACGCGGCTCAGCCCACCGGCGGCACTGGTCCCAGGATGGTGCCGGACGGACCGCCGTGCGCTCCGGTTCCCGAAGCCGCCGCCAGGAGGCCGGGCAACCGCGAGGCAACGTCGGGCTCACTAGAGTGAGGGGGCCCACACCCCGAGGAGGCAGCATGATCGTCCCGTTCAGCATTTCGGACTTCATCGACCGGGCCGTGCAGGTGTACGGCGAGCGGGTCGGTGTCGTCGACGAGCCGGACCAGCCGGCGTCGCCGCTGGGTGCGGGCGGCGACCTCACCTACGCCGAGTTGGGGGCGCTGGCCCGGCGGCAGGCCGCGAAGCTCGACGAGCTCGGGCTCGAGGTCGGCGACCGGGTGGCGATCGTCAGCCACAACAGCGCGCGTCTGCTCACGTCGTTCTTCGGCGTCAGCGGCTTCGGGCGGGTGCTGGTACCGGTGAACTTCCGGCTGCGTCCCGACGAGGTGCACTACATCGTCAAGCACTCCGGTGCGCGCGTGCTGCTGATCGACCCGGAGCTGGAGGAGACGCTCGAGGACGTTCCGGCGGAGTTCAAGTTCGTGCTCGGCCGCGACGAGGACATGTTCGCCGCGGCCCCGGCCGACGGCGGGGCCGAGCCGCGCGCCTGGGAGCCGGACGAGAACGCGACGGCCTGCATCAACTACACCTCTGGCACGACCGCGCGGCCGAAGGGCGTGCAGATCACCCACCGCAACATCTGGGTCAACGCGGTCACGTTCGCCATGCACGCCGCCGTCACCGACCGCGACGTGTACCTGCACACGCTGCCCATGTTCCACGCCAACGGCTGGGGGATGCCGTTCGCGATGACCGGCCTCGGCGTCCGCCAGGTCGTGATCCGCAAGATCGACGGTGCCGAGATCCTCCGCCGGGTGCGCGACCAGGGGGTCACCGTGATGTGCGCCGCGCCCGCAGTCGCCGCCGCGGTCCTCGAGGCCGCCCAGACCTGGGAGGGCGAGATCCCCGGGCGCGACCGGGTCCGGATCATCATGGCCGGGGCACCGCCGCCCACGCAGACGGTGATCCGCGTCCAGGAGGAGCTCGGCTGGGAGTTCATCCAGATCTACGGGCTCACCGAGACCTCCCCGCTGCTCACCATCAACCGGACCCGCGCGGAGTGGGACGACCTGTCCGCCGAGGACCGGGCGGCCCGCCTGACCCGGGCGGGCGCGCCCGCGCTCGGCGTACGCCTCGCGATCTCCGAGCACGAGGACAACGCCGGGGAGGTGCTGGCCCGCTCGAACGTCGTGCTCGACGGCTACTGGCAGCAGCCCGAGGAGACCGAGCGCGCACTCGCCGGCGACTGGTTCCACACCGGTGACGGCGGGAGCCTCGGCGACGACGGCTACCTCACGATCAGCGACCGCAAGAAGGACGTGATCATCACCGGTGGCGAGAACGTCTCCTCGATCGAGGTCGAGGACGTCCTGTTCTCCCACCCGGCCGTGGCCGAGGTCTGCGTGATCGGCGTGCCCAGCGACAAGTGGGGCGAGACGATCAAGGCGCTGGTCGTGCTCGGCGAGGGCGCCTCGGCGACCGAGCAGGAGCTGATCGCCTGGTGCAAGGAGAAGGCGGCCGGCTACAAGGCGCCGACGTCGGTGGAGTTCCGCGACGAGCTCGCGCGCACGGCCACCGGCAAGCTGCAGAAGTTCAAGCTGCGCGCGCCGTACTGGGAAGGCCGGGACCGGCAGGTCAACTAGCCACCGGGCGACGATCGCCACGAGCGGCCGGGCACTCCAGGTCGCTACGTCGACCGGCTCGTTCGCGCCGCCGGCACTCGCCGGCACTCGCCGGCCGACGGGGCCGCGGAGGGTGATGCAGCCCGGAAGTACCTGCACCTCCACCAGCGTCCCGTCGGCGATCAGCGCCTCACGTGCAGGGCTCAACCTATTGAGCCTCGCCGGGGTGGCGTAGGGACCTAGGTCCTCCCTACCGTCGCCGCGTCGAGCGGCGGGCGGACTGGTCGGGGAAAGCCGGTACCTATCGGCCGAAGTTTCGGCCGAACAGTGCAGGTTTCCCCGGGTACCCGGGGAAACCGTCGCGGGTGACCGGGTCAGGCGGAGGCCGGCGGGACGTCGAGGACGACCTCGAACTCGAGGAGGTCGGCGCCGGTGGAGACCGGGTCGCGGCGCTCACCGGCGTGGGCGGCACGGGCGTCGCCGTCGCGCCAGGCGACGAAGGACTCCTCGTCCGCCCACTGGGTGACGACGAAGTAGCGGTCCTCGCCGCGCACCGGACGGAGCAGCTGGAAGTCGAGGAAGCCGGGCGTCTCGTCGACCGTGTGGGCGCGGTGGGCGAACCGCCTCTCGAGCTCCTCGTGCGCCTGCGGCGGGACCGAGATGGCGTTGATCTTCACGACGGGCATGGGTCGAGGGTAGGCGGCCCCCCGGCACGGCCGGGCCACTAGCCTTCAGCCATGCCCGCCCTCGAGGACGTCGTCGACCTGCTGCACGGGTGGTACCCGCCCCACACCGCCGACTCCTGGGACGCGGTCGGGCTCGTGTACGGCGACCCCGAGGCGCCGGTGCGCAAGGTCCTGTTCGCGGTGGACCCGGTGCTGCCGGTCGCACAGGAGGCGGCCGCGTGGGGCGCCGACCTCCTGGTCACCCACCACCCGCTGTTCCTCAAGGCCGTGCACGGCTTCCCGGCAACCACCCCCAAGGGGCGCACGTTGGCCGCGCTGGCGGGCGCCGGCTGCGCCCTGCTCGCCGCTCACACCAACGCCGACCAGGCCGTCGGCGGGGTCTCCGAGGCGATGGCGCGGGCGCTGGGCCTGAACGCCCCCGAGCCGATCCTGCCGGCGCCTGCGGACCCGCTCGACAAGCTGACCGTCTTCGTGCCCGCCGGCCACGCGGACCGGCTCCGTGAGGCGCTCGCGCAGGCCGGCGTCGGGCGGATCGGCGACTACGACCACGCCTCGTTCTCGAGCCCGGGGGAGGGCCGGTTCCGCCCGCTCCAGGGCGCCCACCCGGCGATCGGCTCGGTCGGCGAGGTCGAGGTGGTCGACGAGGTCCGCGTCGAGGTCGTCGTCCCGCGCGGCCGCCGGGGCGAGGTGGTCCGCGCGATGCTCGCGGCCCACCCCTACGAGGAGCCGGCGTACGACGTCGTCGAGCTGGCCGCCCCCGGGCTGTCCCCGACCGGCACCGGTCGGATCGGCGCGGTGCCGGAGACGACCCTGGCGGAGTTCGCCGCCCACGTGGCCGGCGCCCTGCCGGCCACCGCCCAGGGGGTACGGGTCGCGGGCGACCCGGGCCGCCGGGTGCGCCGGGTGGCGCTGTGCGGCGGCGCGGGCGACTTCCTGCTCGACACCGTGGCGCGCACCGACGCCGACGTCTACGTCACCAGCGACCTGCGGCACCACCCCGCCAGCGGGTTCACGGAGCGCGGCGGGCCGGCGCTGGTCGACGTCGCGCACTGGGCCGCGGAGTGGACCTGGCTCCCGGTGGTGGAGGCGCGGCTGGTCGAGGCCCTGGGCGATACGGTGGAGACTCGCGTCAGCACGGTCCGGACCGACCCCTGGTCGTTCCGCGTCTGACCCGCACTCCATACACCGCATCCGATACACCGCATCCGATACACCGCATCCGAGGAGCCCACGCTGAAAGCCGACCCGTCCGCCCAACTGCAGCTCCTGGACGTGCAGGCGCTCGACGCGCGAGCCGACCTGCTGCGCCACCAGCGGGCGAGCCTGCCGGAGCTGGCCGAGCTCGCCGCGCTGCAGGCGAGCCGCACCGAGCTCGACAACCGCGCCCGCGACGCCCGGATCGCAGTCGACGACCTGACCGTCGAGCAGGAGAAGGTCGACGCGGACGTCGAGGCGGTCAAGACCCGGCGCCGCCGCGACCGCGACCGGATCGACCAGGGACTGGTCACCAGCCCCAAGGACCTGGAGCGGATGCAGCACGAGCTGGAGTCGCTCGAGCGCCGGATCGGCTCCCTCGAGGACGAGGAGCTGGAGGTGATGGCCCGGCTCGAGGACGCCCAGCGCGACCTCGACGGCCTGACCGCCCAGGTCGCCGAGGCCGACCAGCGACTGGGCGAGCTCGCCGCGGCTCGCGACGAGCGGCTGGCGGCGATCGACGCCGAGCTCGACACCGTGCTCGCCGAGCGCGCGCCGGCCGTCGACGGCGTGCCCGCCGACCTGCTGGCGCTCTACGACCGGCTGCGCGAGCAGAAGGGCGGGGTCGGCGCCGCCGAGCTGCGCCAGCGCCGCTGCACCGGCTGCCAGCTGGGCATCGACAACGCCGAGCTCGCGGTGATCAAGGCCGCTCCCGCCGACGAGGTGATCCGCTGCGAGGAGTGCCAGCGGATCCTGGTGCGGACCCCCGAGTCCGGCCTGTGACCGGACGCGTCGTCATCGAGGCGGATGGCGGGTCGCGCGGCAACCCCGGGCCGGCGGCGTACGGCGCCGTCCTCCGCGACGCCGAGACCGGCGAGGTGATCGCCGAGGACGGCACCGCGATCGGCATCGCCTCGAACAACGTCGCGGAGTACTCCGGCCTGATCGCCGGGCTGCGGCTGGCCGAGCGGTTCGCCCCGGACGCCGACATCGAGGTCCGGATGGACTCCAAGCTCGTGGTCGAGCAGATGTCCGGGCGCTGGAAGATCAAGCACCCCGACATGCGGCCGCTGGCGACCGAGGCCACCCGGCTCGCGCCGTTCGGGACGACGTACACCTGGGTGCCGCGGGAGCAGAACAAGCACGCCGACCGGCTCGTCAACGAGGCCCTCGACGGCACGCGCAGTGGCGTCACCGTGCCCGCCGAGGTGCCCGCCGAGGTGCCCGCCGAGGTGCCCGCCGAGGTTGTCGAGCCGGACTCGCTGATCGAGGAGCTCGAGTCGCCGGCCCCGGAGCGACCCGCGTCGATCCAGGGCCAGGTCCGCGGCTGGGGCGTCGGGGGCACGCCGACGACGGTGGTGCTGGTCCGCCACGGCGTGACCCCGCACACGACCGAGAAGCGCTTCTCCGGTGGCCTGGCCAGCGCCAACCCCGGCCTGAGCGAGGAGGGCCGGGCGCAGGTGCGCGCCGTCGCCGACTGGCTCGCGCCGCTCGCCGAGCGGGTGGACGCGGTGCTCGCCTCGCCGGTGCGCCGCACCCAGGAGTCCGCCGCGATCGTCGCGGAGCGCCTCGGCCGGGACGTCCAGGTCGAGCCCGGGTTCGCCGAGATGGAGTTCGGCGCCTGGGACGGGCTGACGTTCGCGGAGGTCGGCGAGCGCCACCGCGAGGACCTCGACGCGTGGCTGGGATCGCTCGACGTCGCGCCGGGCGGCGCCCAGGGCGGCGGGGAGTCGTTCCGGGTGGTGCAGGAGCGGGTGCTCGCCGGGCTGGCGCGGCTGCTGGACGCACACGCCGGCCGGACCGTCGTGGTGGTCAGCCACGTGACACCGATCAAGACCCTGGTCGCCCACGCGCTCGACGCGCCGCTCGGGGCGGTGTTCCGGATGGAGCTCACGCCCGCGTCCGTGACGGTGATCTCCTACTTCGACGACCGCCCGTCGCTGCGGATGTACAACGCGCTGCCGCCCGGCAACGACGCCTTCACCGCCGCCGCCACCACCTGGTGACGAGCCGCCCCGTCGAGCGGACTTCTCGGGCAATACCTGCACTGTTGGGCCGAAACTTCGGCCGAACAGTGCAGGTTTCCCCGGGTACCCGGGGAAACCGACCGTCCCCCGAGCCGGTCACAACTCGCTGACCACCACGTCGAGGCGACTCCCGTCCTCCTCGACCACCCAGCCGAGGTCGCGCAACGCCTCGGCCAGCCGCGCCGGGGTCCGCGGATCCGCGCCCGCCTCCAGCAGCGCTCGGACGATCCGGCCCTTGGTCGCCTTGTTGAAGTGGCTGACGACCTGGCGGCGGCCGTTCGTCTCGTGCAGCACCCGCACGGTGGCGGTGCGCACCCCGGCCGGCCGCCAGAACGCGACGTACGTGCCGCTGCGCAGGTCGACGAGCAGCCCGCTGCCGACCGCCTCGATCACGACCGGGCCGAGCTGCTCGCGCCACACGCCGGCGACGGCGCCGAGGCCGGGGAGGGTGGTGTCGCCGGAGAGCCGGTACGCCGGGATCCGGTCCGCGGTCCGCACCAGCCCGAACAGGCTCGAGGTCACCGCGACCCTGCCGGCCGCGCGCCGCTTGGCCGCCGCGGAGAGGGTGGCGACGTCGAGGGCGTCGTACAGGACGCCCGTGTAGACCTGGTCGGCGCGCGCGGTCGGCGCGGTGCGCAGCCGGGCGTTGACGCCGACCAGGTCGAGCTGGGTGGCGCCGAGCCCGAGAGCCCTGGCCGCGACCGTCGGATCGCCGGCACACAGCTCCTCGAGGGCGCCCAGGACCCGCTCGCGGGCCGCGGTGAGGGCGGGGAACGCGAGGTCGTCGAGGTCCAGGGATCTGCCGCGACGCGCGGCGGTCTTGCCCTCGCTGGGCGGCAGCAGGATCAGCACGGTGGTTATGGTGCCGGTATGCCCAGCAGCCGCGTCGTCCGGGTCCGCTCCGTTCGCGATGAGGTGGCGGCGGCCGAGTTGCGCGACGGCATCGCCCGTATCCAGGCCGACCTCGGGGTCACCCCGGCGTTCCCGGCCGAGGTGGAGCAGGCGGCTGCCGCGGCCGCCCGCGCCCCCCGGCTGCCGGACCTGGACCGCACCGACCTGCCGTTCCTCACCATCGACCCGCCGGGGGCGATGGACCTCGACCAGGCGCTGCACCTCGAGCGCGACGGCGACGGGTACGTCGTGCACTACGCGATCGCCGACGTGGCCGCGTTCGTGGCGCCCGGGGACCCCGTCGACGCCGAGGCGCACCGGCGCGGCGAGACCCTCTACGGCGCGGACTCGAAGATCCCGCTGCACCCGACGGTCCTCAGCGAGGACGCCGCCTCCCTGCTGCCCGACCAGGTCCGACCCGCCCTGCTGTGGACGATCCGGGTCGACGCCGAGGGCGGCCGCGCCGACGTACACGTCGAACGGGCCCGGGTGCGCTCCACCGCCCGGCTCTCGTACGAGGAGGCGCAGCGGGCGATCGACGACGGCACCGGCGCGGAGTCGCTCGCGCTGCTGCGCGAGGTCGGCGAGCTCCGGATGGCCCGCGAGGCGGCGCGCGGCGGGGTCTCGCTGCCGCTGCCCGAGCAGGACGTCGACGTCGAGGGCGACCACTGGCGGCTGGAGTTCCGCGAGCAGCTCCCCGTGGAGCAGTGGAACGCCCAGATCTCGCTGCTCACCGGCTTCGCGGCCGCCGCGCTGATGGTCTACGCCCGGGTCGGGCTGCTGCGCACCCTGCCGCCGCCCGACCCGCGCGACGTCCAGCGGCTGCACCGCACCGCCCGGGCGCTGGGCATCGACTGGCCGGCCGAACAGCTGTATCCGGACTTCATCCGCTCCCTGGACCCCTCCCGCCCCAGCCACGCCGCGATGGTCAACGCCTCCGCGCGGCTGCTGCGCGGGAGCGGGTATGTCGCGTTCGACGGTGAGATGCCTGCGGACCCGCAGCACGCGGCGCTGGCCTCGGAGTACGCCCACGTGACCGCGCCGCTGCGGCGCCTCGGCGACCGGTACGCCGGGGAGGTCTGCCTCGCGCTGTGCGCCGGCACCGAGGTGCCCGCCTGGGTGCTGGACGCCCTGCCCGACCTGCCGAAGACCCTCCAGTCGTCCGGCAGCCGGGCCCACGCCTACGAGCGGCAGATCGTCGACCTCGTCGAGGCCGGTGTGCTCCGCGGCCGGGTCGGCGAGGTGTTCGACGGGGTGGTCGTCGACGTCGACGAGAAGGACCTGCACCGGGGCGTCGTGGTCG
Source organism: Nocardioides sp. (assembly GCF_030019515.1). Lineage (GTDB taxonomy): Bacteria > Actinomycetota > Actinomycetes > Propionibacteriales > Nocardioidaceae > Nocardioides. The sequence goes on from NZ_JASEEQ010000002.1 coordinate 12,643, forward strand.
TCCAGGAGCCCGCCGTGGAGGCCCGCCTGGTCGGCTCCGCGCCGCTGCCGCTCGGCACCGACATCCAGGCCCGGCTGACCACGGCCGACCTCACGACCCGGACCGTCGAGCTCACCGTGGAGTGACGGGTCGGAACCGACAGGCCCGGCGGGTCGTCCGACCAGCCATGGGACCTCGCCTCGCCGCTGTCGTCCTCGCAGTCGTGCTGTCGCTGGCGGCGTGCACGTCCGGGTCCGACACGGACCCGGCGGCCGGGCCCACCGCGTCGAGGTCCGCGACCGGGTCCCCGTCCGCTACGACCCGGCCGGCGGCGCCGATGGCCGACCCGCCGCCCGGCATGCGGTGGCAGGGCACGAACGGCGTGGTGGTCGCGGTGCCCGAGGACTGGGAGACGTCGACGGACCCGTGCTGGGGTGGTTCGGGGCCCATCGTGCGGTTCCTCAGCAGGGCGGCGCTGGCGATGGGCTGCCTGCTGCGCGCCGACCGACCGGACGCGGCGCTCCTCGTCGCGTCGAACCAGGCGGTCGGGCGCTTCCTGGCCGGCGACCTGTCGTCGCGCACCGGGGTCGGTGGAGTCGAGGTGCTCTCCTCGCGTCTGCGGTGCCGGCCGAGGCCGATCGGCCCGTGCTTCCTCACGTTCGCCGTCCCCAGCCGCGACGCCACGTTCCAGGTGACCTACCGCGGACCGCACCCCAGGCGGTACGTCCAGGGACTTCGAGCCTCGGTCACCCGCGTCCCGTCCGGCTACACCATGGTGCCGATCGTCCGGTACGGCCGCTCGGACGCGACCGCGGTGCGCCTGCTCGAGGCGGCCGGGCTGACCGCCGAGGTGCCCGATGTCGACTTCCCGCACTACGTCACCGGCACCGTCCCGCCCGCTGGGACGCCGGTCCCTGCCGGTGCCGTTGTGCGGCTGACGGTGGGCGACGGCTGAGTCACGAGCTGGCTCAGCCGACTCAACGGGGCCGGTCGCGTGCGGCGCCACCTGACCCGCCGCGCGGCCTCGGATGGGGGCAGAAGGCCCCGGGTCCCCGGGCCATGGGGCTCTGTCTGGTTCCTCACCCCCCGGGCGACCGTGGTGGGGACAAGGACGGGAGGTGTCCACGATGTTCCTCGACCGGATCGATGGTGGCCGGCGGCTTGCTGCCCTGCTCTCGCACTTCACGGGCACCAACGTCGTCGTGGTCGGCCTGCCGCGGGGCGGGGTGCCGGTGGCCGCCGAGATCGCCTACCAGCTGCGCGCGCCGCTGGACGTGATCGTCGTCCGCAAGCCCGGACTGCCGGGGGAGCCGGGGCTCGACGACCACGAGCGAGCAGCCCTGCGCGAGCGGGCCACCCAGCTCCGGCGCGGCCGGGCCGGCCTGGACCTCTCCGGACGCGTGGCGCTCATCGTCGACGACGGCATCGCCACCGGCGCCACCGCGGCGGCTGCCTGCCGGGTGGCGCGCGAGGTCGGCGCGTCGTACGTCGTGGTCGCGGCGCCGGTCGTCGCGCCCGGCATCGACGCGCGCGCCCTGGACGCCGACGAGATCGTGTACGTCGAGATGCCCGCGCGGTTCACCACCGTGGGCGCCCACTACCAGGACTTCCGGCCCACCACCGACGAGCAGGTCGTCCGGCTCCTCGACGACGGCCGCGGGTCGGGCATCGACCCGAGCGGCCGCACGGTCCGGATCCCCGCCGGCGGCGCGGTCCTCGCCGGCACCCTCCGGATCCCCGACCACCCGCGCGGCGTGGTCCTGTTCGCGCATGGCAGCGGGTCCAGCCGGCACAGCCCGCGCAACGTGCGCGTGGCGCGCCGGTTGACCAACGCCGGCTTCGCGACCCTGCTGCTGGACCTGCTGAGCCCGGCCGAGGAGTCGTCGTGCGACCGGATCTTCGACGTGGACGGGCTCGCGCGCCGGCTGACGACCGCCACCCGTTGGCTGGCCGGCGTCCCGGAGCTCGAGGGCCTGCCGGTCGGCTACTTCGGGGCGAGCACGGGCGCAGGCGCCGCGTTGCGCTCGGCGGCCGACCTGGACGGCCAGATCAGTGCGGTCGTCTCCCGCGGCGGACGCCCCGACCTGGCCGGCGACGCGCTGGCCCGGGTCACCGCCCCGACCCTGCTGGTCGTCGGCGGCGCGGACCCGACGGTGCTCAAGCTCAACCGCTGGGCGGCGGCCCGGATGTCCTGCCCGAGCAAGGTCACCATCATCCCCGGCGCCACCCACCTGTTCTCCGAGCGGAACTCGCTGGAGCGGGTCGCCGAGCTCGCGACCGAGTGGTTCAGCCACCACCTCACCGCCCAGGCAGCCGGACCGGTCAGGCTCGGCGTCTCCTGCTGAGCCGGCGCCGGAGCCGCGGCCGCGCCGCGCGCTCGAGCCGCCTGTAGGCGCAGGCGCAGGCCACGCCCACCACGAGGGAGGCGCCGATCGCGAGCGCGGGCCGTCCGGCCGCCTCGAGCCCCGGGTAGACCTGCCAGTGCGTCAGGTAGATCCACAGCGACGCGCCCGCGACGACGCGCAGCGGCGCGGCCAGGACGGTCGGGACCGGCACCGGTCGCGCCCAGAGCAGCAGGAGTACGCCGGCGCCGACGATCGCGGTGCGGCTCGGCTCGCCCGGGAAGAAGCCCACCAGCCCGAGCAGGCCGGCAGCGGCGACCACCAGCCGCGGCGTCCGGGTCCGCGCCTCGGCGGCCGCCCAGCCGAGCAGGACCAGCCAGAGGCTGCCGGCCACGGTGTACTTCTCGGTGCCCTCGGCGCTCACCCCGACGACGGCGTACCGCAGCCCCAGCGCGGCGACGAGGGCGATCAGTGCCACGCCGTACGGCGATCGGCGCTGCCAGCGGTCGATGCCGGGGACGGCGAGTGCTGCGATGACCGCGAGCGTGCCCCAGACCAGCACCTCCAGGAACCAGAACTGCCAGTCGTCGCTCCACCGGGTCGCGCCGACCACGCCGTTGAGGTAGAGGGCGGTGGCCGGGCGGTACTCCCCGGTCACGAGGGCGACGCCGCCGATCCACAGCGAGGCGGGGACGGCGACCCCGGCCAGGCCGGCGAGCAGCCGCCGGGTCCGGGCCCGTCGGCCGTCGACGCCCAGGCCGAACCGGGCCAGGTGGTAGCCGACCAGGGCGAGCAGCACGTGGGCGCCGCCCAGCAGGTGCACGACGTCGACGTGGGTGACGACGATCAGGGTGATCGCGACGGCCCGCAGCACGACCCCGAGCTCGAGCGGGGTCGTGAACCGGCGGGCGGGCCGGGACGCGTGCGCCAGCGACTCGATCGAGCGGTGCGGCCAGTCCGCTGGCAGGTGCCCGATCCGGGTCGCCAGCCGGGTCGACAGCTCGACGAAGGACAGCGAGTCGCCGCCGAGGCTCACGAAGGTGTCCTGCGCCGTGGCGTCCGGCCGGCCGAGGAGGACGGCGTACACGTCGCGCAGGCCCGCGACGTCGCCGTACGCCGGTGCCGGCAGCGGGTCGGGCCGGACGACCTCGAGCTCGGCCCGGGCCTGGCGGAGCAGCGCGGCGTAGTCGCACTTGCCCGACGCGGTCGCGGGGACGGTCTCGACCAGGTGCGCGGTCACGCTGCCGGCCGGGATGCCGGCGATCCGCGCGGCGTTGCCGGGCAGGGCGCGGCGGTCGCGCGGCCGGGTGGTGAACAGGTGCAGGCCCTCGGCGACCGTCACCGCGCGGGCCGGCGTCCCCGCCGCGGCCAGCCGGCGCTCGATCCGGTCGAGGTCGAGCCGCAGGCCGAACACCTTCGCGGTGCGGTTGAGCCGCCCGACGACCTCCCACAGCCCGTCCGGTGCGCGCCGGGCCAGGTCGCCGGTCCGCAGCGCGGCCACCTCGGCGCCGCGCGCCAGGTCCTCGGGCCCGTGGGCGTAGCCCATCATCACGTTCGGGCCGCTGTAGACGAGCTCGCCGACGTCCGCAGGCAGACCGTCGCGGCCGGGGCCGTCGTCGGTGAGCGGGTCGACCCGCAGCGTCCCGCCGGGTACGGCGATCCCGATCGCCTCGGGCCGGGTCAGGGCCAGCGTCGGCGGCAGGTAGGCCATCCGGGCGGTCGCCTCGGTCTGGCCGTACATCACGACCAGGTCCCAGCCGCGCCGCTGTCCGAGCTCGGCGTACCGCACCACGGTCTCGGGGGCGAGCCGCCCGCCGGCCTGGGTGACATAGCGCAGGTGCGGGAGGTCGCGGTCGGCGAAGCCGGTCGCGTCGAGCAGGTCGAACGTGTACGGGACGCCCGCGAACGTGGTCGCCCGGTGCGTGCGGGCCAGGTCCCAGAAGCACTCGTCGGCGACGGACAGGTCGGTGAGCACGACCGCGGCCCCGGCGACCAGGTGGCTGTTGAGCACCGAGAGTCCGTAGCAGTAGTGCAGGGGGAGCGAAGTGAGCGCCCGGTCCGCGCGGCGGATGCCGAGGTACTCGGCGATGCTGCGCGCGTTGGCGACGACGTTGCCGCGGGAGAGCCGGACCAGCTTCGGCGAGCCGGTGGACCCCGACGTCGACAGCAACAGCGCCAGGTCGGGGTACAGCGCCGGCGCCGGTGCCGCGGCGTCCAGCACCCGGTCGCCGCCGGAGGTCGCGACCACCGGCGGCCGGTAGCTCCGGACGATGTCGTCGTGGGCGCCGGGGGTGACGACCAGGACCGGCCGGCGCAGGGCCAGCGCGGCCAGGTAGGTGACGACGCTGGGCAGGTCGTTGGCCATCTCGAGCAGCAGCAGCCGGCCCGGGTCGTCCAGCTCGAGCGCGCGTCGCTCGACCAGCGCGGCCAGCTCGGCGTACGAGAGCGTGCGGTCGGCGGCGACGATCGCGGGGTCGTCGGGGCGGCCACCGAGGAGGGTCAGGTCCAGGTCGCGCGCCGGTACGGCGACCTGGGCGAACTGGTCGGTGGTCACGAGCCGGTCCCAGGGGCGAAGCAGCGCACCTCGCCGGTGACGACGAGACGGATGTGGTCGCCCGGGCCGGGCAGCGTGTCCGCGGGGGTGCGCGCGATGACCAGGTCGGGGTGGCCGGCGATCCGGGTCCGGACTGTGGCGTCATGGCCGAAGAAGCTGACGTCCACGACCTCGGCGTCGACGCCCTCGCCGCTCTCGACCGGGCGCACCTGCACCTGCTCGGGCCGCAGCGCCAGCGTCACCCGACCCGGCGCCGGGTGGCCGGTGACCCGCACCGACCCGAGCGCGCAGGTCGCGCGGAACGGCTCGCCGGCCGCGACCTCGCCCGGCAGGAGCGCGGCGTGCCCGAGGAAGGAGGCGACGGTCTCGTCGGCCGGGGAGAGGTAGATGGTGCGCGGCGCGGCGGCCTGCAGGAACCTCCCGTGGGACATGATCGCGACCTGGTCGGCCAGGGACAGCGCCTCGCCCTGGTCGTGGGTGACCAGCAGCGCCGCGGACCCGGTCGCGCGCAGCGCGTCCACGACTGCCCGTCCGGTCTCCTCGCGCAGCCCGGCGTCCAGGGACGAGAACGGCTCGTCGAGCAGGACCAGCGAGGGCCGCGCCGCGAGCGCCCGGGCCAGCGCGACCCGCTGCTGCTGCCCGCCGGAGAGGTGGTGGGGGTACCGGGTGGCCAGCGCGGCGGGCAGGTCGACGAGCTCGAGCATCTCCGCGACCCGCTCGTGCGGGCGCCGGCGCAGCGCCCGGGGCAGGCCGAAGGCGATGTTGTGCGCGACGTCGAGGTGCGGGAACAGCGCCCCCTCCTGGGGGACGTAGCCGATGTTGCGGCCCCGCGGCGCCACGGATCGGCTCGGCGAGGACACTTCCACGCCCGCCAGCCGGATGGTGCCGGCGCGCGGCCGCAGGAATCCCGCGATCGAGCGCAGCAGCGTCGACTTGCCGCAGCCGGACACCCCGAGCACGGCGGTGATGCCGTCCTCGACCACGAGGTCGACGGCGTGCAGGACGGTCTGGTCCCCGTAGCCGACGGTGAGGCCGCCGACCTCCAGCGCCGCGGTCATCGCGCACCCACCGTGACGCGGCTGAGGAGCCAGGTCGCCGGGACCGAGAGCACCACGAGCGCCAGGGCGTACGGCGCGGCCGCGCCGTACGCGACCGAGGACGCCTTGGACCAGAACTCCGTGGAGAGCGTGTCGGTGCCGGTCGGGGCGAGCAGCAGGGTCGCGGTCAGCTCGGTCGAGACGGCCAGGGAGACGAGCGCGAAGCCGGCGGCCAGGCCGGGCGCGATGAGCGGTGCGGTGACCCGGACGCCGACGCCCGCGCGACCGCAGCCGAGTGAGCGCGCGACGTCGTCGAGGACCGGCGGGGCCAGCTCCATGGTCGGCCGGAGGCTGACGACCGCGCGCGGCAGGAACAGGATGACGTAGCCGATCACCAGCAGCGGCACGGTCTGGTAGAGCCCGGGGACGGCGCGGATCGACACGGTGACCAGGGCGAGCGCCACGACGATGCCGGGCATCGCGCTCGCGGTGTAGGTGGCCCGCTCCAGCGTCGTGGTCAGCCCGCCGCGGTGGCGCACCGAGAGCCACGCGACCGGGGTCGCCGCGGCCGTCGCGACCAGGCCGGCCAGCACGGCGAGGCCGACGGAGGTCGCGATCGCCGAGGTCAGGTCGGGCAGGTCCCACCGGGTCGACGAGCCGTGCAGCAGCCACCGGGCCAGGTTGAGCAGCGGCACGCCGAGCGCGAGTACGACGAGCGCGGCCAGGCCACCCGCCGCGGGGAGCCGCCAGGGGCCGAGGCGGTGCGGCTCGGCGGTGCGGGCGGCGCCGGACCCGACCCGCGCCCGCCGGCCGCGGCCGCGCAGCAGCAGCTCGACGGCCAGCAGCGCCAGGCAGAACACGACGAGGACCAGCGCGAGCAGGCTGGCGGCCGGGCCGTTGAAGGAGGTGCCGTACTGCTGCAGGATCGCCGTGGTCAGGGTCGGGTAGTTGAGCAGCTGCAGGGCGCCGTACTCCGCGAGCAGGTGCAGGCCGACCAGGAGCGCGCCGCCGAGCACTGCCGGGCTGATCGTCGGCAGCACCACGCGCCGGAACGTCGCGAACGGGCGCTGCCCCAGGGCGGCGCTGACCTCCTCCAGGCTCGGGTCGAGGCGCCGCAGCGCGGCGACGGTGGGCAGGTAGACGAACGGGAAGTACGAGAGGCTGACCACGAGCACGGCGCCGCCGTAGCTCTGCACCGCGTGCGTCATCGAGACCCAGCCGTAGCCGTTGACGAACGCGGGTACGGCGAGCGGCGCGCACATCAGGCCGTGCCACCAGCCGCGGCCGGGGACGTCGGTCCGCTCGATCAGCCAGGCGCCGCCGACGCCGAGCACGACGCTGAGCGCCACCCCGCCGACCAGCAGCCGGGAGGTGTTCCACAGCAGCTCGCCGATCCGGGGCCGAAACAGGTAGTCGCGGGCCTCGGCCAGGCCGACGTCGGCGACCGACCAGACGACGTACCCGAGCGGGATCAGGCTGGCGACGGTGACCAGCACGCCCAGCGCCAGGAGGAGCGGCGGGGCGGGCTCGGGTCGCTGCGGGTGCGTGCGGGCTGCCGGCTCCGTCCCGGGCAGCGGCAGCTGCACCAGGTCGCTCAGAGGAACCCGACCTCGGTCATCAGGTCCACGACGGCCTTGCCGTCGAGGTCCGAGACGTTGACCTGGGGCGGATCGAGCTCGGCGAACGGCTTGACCGGCGGGTCGAGCTGCACCGCGGGGTTGAGCGGGTACTCCAGCGCGTAGCTGTCGGCGAGCACCTGCTGGCCGGCGGTGCTGGTCAGGTAGGAGACGAACTTCTCCGCCTCCGCCCGGTGGTCGCTGGAGGCGAGGATGCCGGCGCCGGAGACGCTCACGAACGCGCCGGGGTCCTGGTGGCCGAGGAAGTACAGGGCGCTGTGGTCGGAGACGTCGCCGGACTCCGCCTGGTCGCGGTACCAGTAGTAGTGGTAGATGATCCCGACCTCGGACTCACCGGAGTTGACCGACTCGAGCACGACGTTGTTGCCGTCGTACACCGTCCCGTTGGCCTTGATGCCCTCGAGCCACGCGCGGGTCTTCTCCTCGCCCTCCAGGTCGAGGACCGCGGCGACGATCGCCTGGAAGTCCGCGCCGGTGGGGGAGAAGGAGATCCGGCCGTTCCACTCGGGGTCGGCGAGGTCGAGGATCGAGTCCGGCAGCTCGTCCTCGGAGACCTGGTCGGTGTTGTAGACGAGCGCGGTCGCGCGGGCCACGAACCCGGTCCACAGCCCGCTGCGGGGCCGGTACATCGCCGGGATCGGGGCGACGGCCTCCTGCGGGAGCTCGGTGAACAGCCCGGCGTTCTCCACCTGCGCCATGGCGGGGGAGTTCTCGGTCAGGAACACGTCGGCCGGTGACGCGTCGCCCTCGGCGACCAGCTGGGCCGACATCTCCAGGTCCTTGCCGTTGCGCAGCTCGACGTCGATGCCGGTCTCGTCGGTGAAGGCCTTGGCGACGTCGACCATCAGCTCCTCGTGCTGGGCGTTGTAGATGACCAGGGCGTCGCTGTCGTCGCCGCAGCCGGTGGCGAGCAGCGTGGTCGCGAGGGACAGGGCGAGGAGGGCCGGTACGCGCTTCATGGGTCCTTCAGATTGATTAGGGTTGGCTAACCATACTCAATGACGGTACGGCGAGCCCAACCGAGGGCCCTTCCGGGGGGGCCGCGGCGATCCGCCGCCGCCGATCGGGGCGACGAGGTCTACATTCGGCGATCGTGAGTGCCCAAGCCCCGTCTGCCGTCATCCTGATCCGCGCCGAGCGCTTCGTCCCCAACCCGGCCACGGCCGCCGACAACGCCTTCCAGCGCGACGTCCCGGCCGGCCAGTCCGAGGACGCGACGTCGGGCAAGGCGCTGGCCGAGATGGACGCGCTGGCGCAGGCGCTCCGCGACGCCGGCGTACGCGTGCACGTCTTCCGGGACGAGGACCACACCCGCCCGGACAGCGTGTTCCCGAACAACTGGCTGTCCACCCACGCGGGGGGCTACGTCGCTGTCTACCCGATGTACGCCTCGAACCGGCGCCACGAGCGCCGCGCCGACGTGCTGGAGATGCTCAAGTCGGACTACCGCACTCAGACGATCGTCGACTACTCCGGACTCGAGCCGGACGGCATCTTCCTCGAGGGCACCGGCGCGATGGTGCTCGACCACGTGTCGCGGGTGGCCTACATGGCGGTGAGCCACCGCGCCGACACGCACGTCCTGGAGCGGTTCTGCAGCGACTTCAACTACGAGCCGATGGCCTTCGAGGCGGTCGACTCCAGCGGCGTGCCCGTCTATCACACCAACGTCCTCGCCTGCGTCGGCACCGACGTCGCGCTGATCGCGCTGGGGATGATCCCCGACGAGCAGCGCCGCGATCAGGTCCGCGAGCGGCTGAGCGTCAACGGCCGCAAGGTCATCGAGCTGACCGAGCAGCAGATCCGCGACTTCGCCGGCAACGCCGTCGAGCTGTGCGGTCGCACGCCGGAGGGCAGGCGCCGCTACATCATGGCCATGTCCGGCCGCGCCCGCCGCAGCCTCCGCCCCGACCAGGTCGCGGCGATCGAGGAGTCCTGCGAGATCATCTCGGTCGACATCCCCACCATCGAGCTCGCCGGCGGCTCGGTGCGCTGCATGATCGCCGGCGTCCACCTCGACCGCCGCCCCCGCCCCGCCGACCCCGAGCTCACCGAGGCCGTCGAGGCGATCAACGAGGAGCACCCCACCACCCCCGACGGGCAGGACGTCGCCGTGGCGGACGTCGAGGGCTGAGGCCGGAGATCTCCTCACGCCCTGCCTCGAGGCGGGCCTGGCGATGTCTGCGTTCGAGATGGGCAACAACCCCGAGCTTCGACCTCCTCATCGTGACGAGGACATCCTCAGGCTGGTCGAGAACATCTACGCGGTGCTGCTGACACGCGGGATGCTCGGCACGTACGTGTATGTGTGCGACACCGCGCTTCGCGAACGGCTTCGGCCGTACTTCCGCGCTGTGACGGGCTGAGGCGGCCGCATTGGACCATGCGACCTCGACCTGCTGCGCTTCCTCCGCCCGCTATCCGTGGCGTCGAACCCGACACCGTTCGCGATCGCCCCTGCGCGGGTACGAGGGACTCCGACCTCGCGTGTGCATGGACCGGGACTCTGGCCTGATCTAGAGCCGCTTCCTCGTGCACGACCCGGTCCGAACCGAAGGAGGCTCTGTGTCCCAGGTGAACCGCCGCCGGATAGGCGAGATCCAGCGTTCCATCTTCGAGGTGCTGATGGACCGGCCCGACGGCATGCACGTGCAGGAGCTGCTGCCGCGGGCGGAGGAACTGTGCCCGGCGACTCCGTTCGAGAACGAGCACTATCCGAGCCAACCCGGCGTACGCCGCTATCCCAAGATCCAGCGGTTCGCGACCATCACCTCGGTCAAGGCGGGGTGGCTTGTGAAGGCGAAAGGCACCTGGTCGCTGACCGAGGCCGGCCGGGAGGCGTTCTCGACCTACACCGACCCGGATGAGTTCGAGCGGCATGCGGTGCAGGGTTATCAGGCGTGGAAGGCCGAGCAGCCGGTCTCCGAGTTCGACGCCGGTGAGGAGGCCGAGGACGCCGAGGCTGCGCGATTGGAGACGTCGAGTGAGGAGCGCGACCAGCGAGCCTGGCTGGTCCGCGGCGCCAATGTCAGCGGCACCAACGTCCTGGGGCGGTGGTTCACGGAGGGCTTCTGCTCGATCCAGTGGGCCGAGCTGCCGGAGATCGCCCCGCACACCCCCAAGGCCGAGCTCGCGAAGCTGGTCAAGGAGTACCTGCCGAACGCCACCGCCGTCAGCCAGGGCCTGTCCGTCGGCATCCTCAACCGGTTCCTCAACGAGATGGAGGTCGGCGACCTGGTCGTCACGGTCGACGGGTCCCGGGTGTACGTCGGGCAGGTGACCGGCGAGCCGACGTACTCCGGCGAGAAGCTGGTCACCCGGCAGCGCCCCGTCTCCTGGAAGAACGTGGACCAGCCGTTCCTCCGGTCCGACCTTCCCCCGGACGCCGCGGACGGGCTGCGCGGGCAGCTCACCCTCACGGACCTGACCGCGCACCTGGCCGACTTCGCCGCGCTGGCGGGCATCGAGACCGACCTGCCGGGCATCGTGCTGCCCGACGCCGTCGTACCGCTGCCCGACCAGGCCCTGGCCGAGAAGATCCTGCTCCCGCTGGACTGGCTCGTCGAGACCGTGGAGCTGCTCAACGACAAGCGCCAGATCGTCCTCTACGGGCCGCCGGGCACCGGGAAGACCTACCTCGCGCAGGAGCTCTGCAAGGCGCTCGTCGAGCCGGCCGGCGGTGAGTACGAGGTGGTGCAGTTCCATCCGTCGTACGCGTACGAGGACTTCTTTGAGGGGCTGCGCCCTCGGCTGAACCAGGACGGCTCGGGCGGTGTGGCGTTCGACCTGGTGCCCGGCCCGCTGCGGCGGATGGCGGCCCGGGCGGCCGAGAACCCGGCGTCTCCGTACGTGCTGATCATCGACGAGATCAACCGGGCGAACCTCGCGAAGGTGTTCGGCGAGCTCTACTTCCTGCTGGAGTACCGCGGCACCCAGGTGGCTCTGCAGTACTCCGACGAGACCTTCTCGCTGCCGCGCAACCTGTTCGTCATCGGCACCATGAACACCGCCGATCGCTCGATCGCGCTCGTGGATGCGGCGATGCGGCGGCGGTTCTACTTCCAGGGGCTGTTCCCGACCGCTCCACCGGTGGAGGGGCTGCTGGGGCGGTGGCTGAAGCGTCACGCCCTCCCCGCGGAGCCGGCGAGGCTGCTGGCCGAGCTGAACACCACGATCGGCGACCCGGACTTCGCCGTCGGGCCGTCGTACCTGATGTCGAAGAAGGTCGCGGACCCCCACGGCCTGGAACGGATCTGGCGGACCGCGATCCTGCCGCTGCTCGCCGAGCACTACTTCGGCGAGGGGCGCGACATCGACGCGGAGTTCGGGCTCGCCGCGCTCCGGAGTCGGCTCGAGCCACCCTCCGACGCGGCCGCGCAGCCGTGACCACGGTCGAGCTCGCGGCCTGGGAGGCAGCGGACGTGCCCGGCCTTACGGTCGAGCAGGCCCGAGCCCTCTCGGCGACCCGCGCGGTCACGGTCGCACCCAGCCTGGCGGGCGGCACCTGGTCGGTGACCGCCGGGCCGTGGGTCGGCGTGCTGCGAGCCGCCGACGTCGAGCTGCGGATCCGGCCCCGGATCACGATCGCCCGCCTGATGTACCTGCTCGGCTACGCCCAGGATCCCGGCGCCTGGCGCGACGACCCGGTCGCCCTCGACGACCAGCCGGGCCTGTGGCCCGCGATGGCCGAGGTGTTCCTGCGGCGTGCCGAGCGCGCACTCGAGCGCGGCCTCCTGCAGGGCTATCGGACCGAGGAGTCGTCCCAGATGGTGATGCGTGGCCGGCTCCGCGAGTCCGAGCAGCTGCGCTCGCGGGCCGGGCTGGCGATTCCCCTCGAGGTGCGCTTCGACGAGTACGACGTGGACATCGCCGAGAACCAGCTCCTCCGGGCCGCGACCGTCCGCCTGTTGCGGGTGTCGGGGGTGGGCCGGGCGTCGGTACGCCGGCTTCGGCACCTGCTCGGTCGGATGGCGGACGTCCGGGCGCTGGTGCCCGGCCAGCCGCTGCCGATCACACCACCGACCCGGCTCAACGCGCACTACCAGCCGGCGCTCACCCTCGCCCGGATGATCCTGCGCAGCCGGTCGGTCGACGTACTCGACGCGGGCGTGCGCGCCAGCGGCTTCCTGGTCAACATGAACACGGTCTTCGAGGAGTTCGTCACCACCGCGCTGACGGCTGCGCTGGCCCCCTGGGGTGGACGCTGCGTCACCCAGGACACGCGGTACCGGCTCGACCGGGCCGGTCTGATCCCGCTGCGTCCGGATCTGGTGCGGTACGGCGCGAACGGGAAGCCGCAGGCGGTGATCGACGCGAAGTACAAGGCGGAGAAGCCGACCGGCTACCCGAACGCCGACGTCTACCAGCTGCTGGCGTACTGCACCGCGACTCGACTCAAGGCCGGCCATCTCGTCTACGCGGAGGGTGACACGAATGACGTGTTCATCCCGCATGCGGGGGTGGTGATCCACCGGCACGCGCTGGACCTCGGCGCACCCGTCGCCGCCCTGCAGGCACAGGTCGCGGACCTCGCAGTCGCCATCGTGGCGCCGGTGGCCACATCCGCTGCCGTGTGAGGAGGTCTGCGTCGACCGGCCCTATACGGCCGTTGAGGTGCGACACCGCCTGCGCCCTGAGGGTCGGCGTCGGGTTGCGGTGGCGGGAACGAGATGACGTGGTCACCGTCGGCGGTGGTACAGGGGACGGTGCCTACGGCCGGCGCCCGGCTCACGGTCGGCGGTGGTTGACCTTCAGTGGTCACCGCCGAAAGACCGAGTACGACGATCCGGCAACAGCGGTCGCTCGCCGGTGGTCGAGCAGGTTGCGCAGCACGTGGCTCCGGTGGTCGAGCAGGTTGCGCAGCAACCGTGTCGAGACCCCGGAACCGAAGGCAGGGCGTGGTCCCGCACCCGTGTTGACCTGGGCGAACGTCGTCGCGGACCCAGTGTCGGTGCCGCCTGTTGTACTGGTCTCATGACCACAGCAGACGCCTTGGCGGGCCTGTCGGAGGAGGAGCTCCTCGACGCCGCCGGCGCGTGCGCGGAGGCGATCCGCGACGCCGAGACCGACCTGCTGCGGCTGGCCTATGAGTGGGCGATCGTGCACCCGGCGGACCGGCTGGACCCGGACGGGGCCGACCGGCCGGGCCGTGAACGTGCCCGCCAGCTGGGCGGGGAGGGGACCCCGGAGGTCTGTGAGTTCGCGGCCGCACAGTTCGGGGCCCGGATCGGCCGGTCCCCGTATGCGGCCGCCGCGTTGATCGGGGACGCCCTGGACCTCCAGCACCGCCACCCGAAGCTGTGGGCCCGCGTCCAGGCCGGCCAGGTCCGTGCCTCCTACGCCCGCCACGTCACCGCCAAGACCCGCAGCCTGACCCTCGAGCAGGCCGGCTATGTCGACGCGGCCGTGGTCGAGTCCGCGGACGGGCGGATCACCTGGTCCCGGTTCGAGGCCCTGGTCGCCGGCAAGGTCGCCCAGGCCGCCCCCGAGGTGGCCCGGGCGAAGGAGGAACGCGCCGCGAAGGCCCGGTTCGCCAAGAAGACCCGCCCATCCTGCTCGGACGAGGCGCACGGGATGGCCTCGTTCCTGGTCCACGCCGACCTGGCCACCATCGAGGCCATCGACGGGTACGTGACCGCGAAGGCCGCCGAGCTCGCGGACCGGTTCCCCGACGCCGAGCACCTGGCCACCGACGACGACCGGCGGGTGCACGCGTTCTTGGTGATGGTCGCCGGCGCCCCCACCGACACCGACCTGCCCGATCTGTTGCCGCAGGTGTGCCTGTTCGTGCACACCTACGCCGGTCCGGACCGCGAGGAGATCGTCCGGGTGGAGGGCCATGGCCCGGTCACCGAGGCCTGGGTGCGTGAGCTCCTGGGCCCGCACGCGAAGTTCACGATCCGCCCGGTCCTCGACCTGGCCGGTCAGGCACCGGTGGACTCCTATGAGATCCCGGATCGACATCGGCGGGCCGTGCATCTGATGACGCCGGCCGACACCTTCCCCTACGCCTCCTCGACCACCCGGTCGATGCAGGTCGACCACACCATCCCCTATCACCACGGTGGTGTCTCCGGGGTGGGCAACTACGGGCCGATGACCACCCTCCACCACCGGATCAAGACCCACGCCAAAGATTGGAAAGTCCAACAGCCGTTCCCCGGGATCTACCTGTGGCGCGACCCCCACGGCGCCTTCTACCTCGTCGACCACACCGGCACCCGCCAACTCCCCAACACCCGACGCCCCCTGGTCGTCGAGCTCTGGCACAGCCCCATCAACATCCAGATCGCCGACGACTACACCACGGCCGCTTAACGACAGTCGCGCAGCCCGCATCCCCAGACCTACTCTGCGCGGATGAGCCACACCGACGTCGGACAGGCAGTGGTGAAGGCATCGCCCGCCGAGGTGTTCGCCGCTCTTGTCGACGAACAGGCCAGGACGAGGTGGCTGCCACCTGCCGGCATGTCCGGTCGCTTCAGCTGGTTCGACCTACGGCCGGGCGGCGGGTACCGGATGACCCTGACCTACGACGACGGATCGACGCCCGGCAAGTCGGCCGAGAACACGGACGTCGTCGAAGCGAGGTTCGTCAGCATCGATGAACCACGTCGGCTGGTGGAGGAAGCGGACTTCGTCTCCGACGACCCCGACCTGTCCGGAACCATGACGATCACCTGGTACCTCCAGCCAGTCGACGACGGCACCCTTGTCACCATCAGAGCAACCGACGTTCCGGACGGCATCTCGAGTGAGGATCACGCCGCAGCCTTCGCCTCCACCCTGAGCAACCTGGACGGGTACGTCGCGAAGCGTCACAGCTGACCTGGTCGACACTGGCGATGAGGCGCGAGCCCGGCGTGGGGCCGCTATTCATGTGATGGTCGCCCAGGCACTCGGCGTCAGATTCGTGTCCGACAGGCGGCGGAATGGGTCACCGCCGTGACGAAGCTTTGACGCGTCTTGCGAAAGCCCAACGTCTTGAGCGCGACCCCGCGAGACTGCGGCCGTGCGCATCGGAACTTGGAACATCGCGGGACGTTGGGACGCGCGGCACCGTACTTTGCTCGAGACGATGGATTGTGACGTCCTACTCCTGACTGAGGTGTCCGAACGCCTGCACCTGCCGGGGTACGACCTGCATCTGGGACGGCAGACGATGGCGCCCAAGCGAAGGTGGGCCGCAGTCGCCTCCCGCCTGCCTGTGTCCCCTGCACCGGACCCCCACGGTGCCTCGGCCATGGTTGAGTTGGATGGCCTGCGCGTCTGTTCTTCCATCCTGCCGTGGCGCTCTTGTGGCATCCGCGACCCATGGGTGGGTGCCACAAGTGCGGAGAAGACCAGTTCGGCCGTTGCCTTCGTCGAAGCCAGTGCACCCTCGGTCTGGGGCGGAGACTGGAATCACGCCCTGTCCGGCAAGGAGTGGACCGGCTCCGTCGCCGGCAGGCAGTCCGTGCTCGGCGCTGTCGAGCGCCTGAGGCTCCAAGTGCCCACAGCATCATCGCCCCATCAAATCGAGGGTCTGCTCAGCATCGACCACATCGCCGTCCCCGCGAGCTGGGTCATCAAAGCCACGCAACGGCATCGAGCCTTCATTGGGAAGACCCGCATTTCTGACCACGACGCGTACGTCGTGGAGGCCTTCGGCCCGCGCTGTTGAGGGACGAGGCGACGCCCGCGGCGGTTTGGCGCACGTTTCTTGTCGCGCAGATCGTCCCCGACCGTTCGGTGCCGCTCCGTCAGGGGCTCAGGTGATCGTCCAAGGAACCCATGTCGGCGATCTCCCACGCTTCGGTGATCTTCCCGCCGTCAAGGTGGCAGATGACCGCCTGGTCCATGCGGAAGGACCTGCCGCCTCCCGAGACGCCGGCGAAGTCGCGGCGGAGCGTCCCGGTCACGACGACACGTGCCATCTCCACGTTCCCCTGGGCCACGACCTCCTGAACCTCGTGGCGGAGGTCGGGCATGGCTGCCAGGGCGTCGCGCCACACCTGCTTCTCTGCTTCGAGGTCCTCAGTTGAGAGCCCCCGCGGGGCATGGACCACGACATCACCATGCAGGAGGTCATCAAATGCCTCGATGTCTCCTGAGTCACCGGCGGCCAGCCAGCGGGCAACGACGGACGAGGGCTGCTCCACGACTCATAGTCTCCCCGAGCGATAACGGGCGCCAGCAATACGCCGATCATCTGCCTGCTTATCGGCCGGCTCCCGCAGCCCGTTGAGGCCGACAGGCGGCGGTGTGTTGCGCGTCCGCTCCCCGCTACTGCGGCGAGCCAGTCGACACGACCTCGTGCTCGACGGACGAACGCTGTGATTACGTGAGCCGCTCGAAGACCATCGTCGCCTGGATCCGGTCGCCGCCGCCGAGACCCTTGCTGCCCGAGGAGGCGGTGGTGATGGTGTGCAGCCGATAGCCGAGTGCGGCTTGAGCGTTGATCACGCTCTCCAGCTCCGTCAGATTCCCCGACCCGGTGCCCCACATCTTCTCCTTCAGGATCACCTGGAGGACCACGTAGCTGGCCTTCTGCGGTGCTGGGCGCGGCTGGGCCCCGGCGACCGCGGCGGCCTCGACCTGGCCGACCATTCCGGCCAGACCTCCGCCGGTCCCCGCCGGCGGCTGGACCTCGTCGGTCCACTTCTCGCCATCCCACCAGCGCTTCTTACCGGTGCCGTCGTCGTACCAGCCCGCTTCGGCGTTCCCCATGGCTTCCCCTCGTCTGTCGGAGGTCGGACGGAGCACCGGTACCCAGATGTGTGCCGTAGTCCTACTCGTCGCCCGTCAGGTTGAAGCCCCGCAACCGCCGCCCGGTGACCCACGCCCCGCCGACGACGACGACAGCCAGCGCCGGCACGGCGTACCAGAGAGGCAGGTCGTCGACGAGCGAGATGTCGGCGATCTCCTGCACGACCGCGGCCGACCAGCGGGTGACGCTGAGCCAGCGCACGCCGTCGAGCAGCCCGCCGAGCAGGCCCTCCCAGACAAGGAGGTAGATCAGCCCGACGACGACCGCGTGCCGGGTGAGCACCGACAGGAAGGCGAACAGCGAGCAGTAGGCGAGGCCGCCGAGCAGCGCGCCGAGCGCGAAGCCGAGGGCGTACGACGGGCGCAGGATCAGCGCCGCGATCAGGACGGGGACTGCGGCGAAGGCCAGGACGCAGCCGGCGGCGACCACGAGCTTGCTGGCCACGATCGTGTGCCGGGAGATCGGCTTGGCCAGCAGGTAGGAGATCGAGCCGTCGTCGATCTCCGGTGCCAGCAGCCCGGAGGTCGCGAGCAGCGCGACCAGCGGCACGATCACCGTGAGGCCGAGGCCGTCCAGCGCGTGCCGCGCGCCCATCTCCTCGTGGCCGATCAGGCCCCGCACCAGGATCGAGAGCCCGATGAGCACCACCGGCAGCACGAACAGCAGCGCGCCGCGCCAGCGCCCGAAGATGCTCTGCGCGCCCAGCCGGACGATGGTGCGGGAGATCGTCTGGGGCCTCATGGAGCCACCAGGTAGGAGAAGACGCTCTCCAGGGACTCGTCGGTCGGCGTCACCTCGTGCAGGCGTACGCCGTGCTCGCGGGCCAGCCGGGGCAGCACCTCGCTGAACCGGCCGAAGTCGGAGGCCTCCAGCTCGATCCCGCCCTCCGAGCGCAGCCGAGCGCCGCGCACCGACGGGTCGGCCAGCAGCGCCGAGGCCATCAGCCGGTCGTTGCCGGTGCGCAGCACGAACCGGTTCGGCCGGTCGGTCATCAGTCGCCGGATCGCGCCGAAGTCCCCCGAGGCCGCGTGCCGGCCCGCGACGACGACCTCGATCTGGCGGGCGACCTGCTCGACCTCCTCGAGGATGTGCGAGCTGAACAGCACGGTGCGGCCGTCGGCGCCCATCGTGCGCAGCAGCTCCATCAGGTGGATCCGCTGGCGGGGATCCATGCCGTTGAACGGCTCGTCGAGCAGCAGTACGCCGGGGTCGTGCACGAGCGCCGATGCCATCTTGATCCGCTGCCGCATGCCCTTGGAGTAGGTGGCGATCTCGCGATCCTGCGCGTCGGTCATCTCGATCAGCGCGATCGCCCGCTGGGCCGCGGCACCCGGGTCGGGCAGACCGTGCAGCTCGGCGTTCGCGAGCACGAACTGGCGCCCGGTGAGGTAGTCGAACAGCGCCTCGCGCTCGGGCACCAGCCCGACCTTGCGGTACACCTGCTCGTTGCGCCACAGCGGCTCGCCGTCGAGCGTCACCGTCCCGGTGGACGGCGCGAGGAAGCCGGACATCATCGCGATCAGCGTGGACTTCCCGGCTCCGTTCGGACCGAGCAGGCCCGTGACGCCGGGCCCGATCGTCATCGTGACGTCGTTGATCGCGACGACGTTGCGGTACCACCGCGACACGTGGTCGATCCGGATCTCCATCAGGACTCGACCCTCCGGTAGCGCAGCAGCAGCCCGCCGATCGCGCCGAGGATCGTGAGCGCGGTGGCGACGACGTACAGCAGCCCCATCGCGGTGCCGTCCGGCGGCGTCGGCGTGGCGTCGGGGGAGTCGAACAGGAACACCTGCAGCCCGTTGATGAGCGTGTACGGCGAGAACAGCCCCGCGACCTCGCCCACGACCTCGTGGCCCGACCCGACCGCGATCCCCTGGATCGTCGTGACCACCGTGTAGCTGACCAGCAGCACCACGATCACCGCGGCGACGGCCAGCCCCCGGCGGACGGTGAACGCGGCGACCAGTGCGGCCAGGCCCGCGAGGCAGGCCGCGAGCAGGATCGCGCCGACGACCGCCCCGAGGAAGCGGCCGGTCTCCCGGCCGGGCGGCAGGTCGGCGAGCAGTCCGCCGAGGTACATCAGCAGCAGCGGCGCGGCGATCAGCACGAACGTCGCCACCGTCAGCGACGCCAGCCGCACCAGCACGTACACCGCCCGGCGCATCGGGCGCGCCAGGTAGAGGGTGATCGTGCGGAACCGCAGGTCGCGGGAGATCAGCGCCGGCGCCTGCGCGGCGACGAACACCGAGATCAGCAGCTGCGTCGTGAGCGGGTACGTCGAGTACGCGACGATCTGCTCGTCCAGGTCGAGCAGGTTCTTGGCCTGCACCAGCACGCCGACCAGGATCAGGGCCGGCAGCAGCATCAGGCCGAGCAGGATCATCGGCAGCGCCTTCGATCGCGCCGAGCGGCCCAGCCCGTAGGTGTTGCGCAGTCCGGTGAGGAAGAACGCCCACGCCACCGGACCCTCGCCGAGCCGCGGCCCGCCGTACGGCCGGTAGCCGAGGTCGTGGATGACGCCGGCCGGGAGGCCGGACTCCTCAGGCTGGCTGGACACTGCCGGCACCCCCGTCCCGGAAGACGTCCTCGATCCGGTGGTGCCGCTCCTGCATCCGCACCAGCCCGAGGCCCAGGTCGACGGTCAGGTCGCGGACCACGTCCGGGGTCGTCTCGTCGCGGACCTCGACCTCGATCATCGTGCCCTCGGCGGGCCGCGCGGTCAGGCCCGCGTCCACGAGCGCCTGGCCGAGCAGCCGGTCCGCGTCCGGACGGCCCTGCACCTCGACCAGCAGGCTGCCGGTCGCGTGCAGGAAGTCGGTGGTGGCCGAGGAGCGCAGCAGCCGGCCGCCGTCGAGCACGACGACGTGGTCGCTGACCCGCTCGAGCTCGCCGAGCAGGTGCGAGGTCACGAGTACGGCGATGCCGAACTCCCGGCCGATCCGCCGCACCAGCGCGAGCATGTCGTCGCGCGAGGACGGGTCCAGCCCGTTGGTCGGCTCGTCGAGCAGCACCAGCCGCGGGTCGTGGACCAGTGCCTGCGCCAGCTTGGCGCGCTGCTTCATCCCGGTCGAGTAGCCGCCGATCGGCCGGTACCGCTCCTCGGCCAGTCCGACGTGGCGCAGCACGTCCGAGGCCCGCTCCCGCGCCGCGGCGTACGGCAGTCCGGACATCTGGCCCAGGTGCACGACCAGGTCGCTGGCCGAGACGTCGGCGGGCAGGCAGTCGTGCTCGGGCATGTAGCCGACCAGGGACCGGATCCGGCCGCCCTCGGTGGCGACGTCGTGGCCGAGCACGGTGGCGGAGCCGCTGGTCGCCGGCACCAGGCCCAGCAGGATCTTGATCAGCGTCGACTTGCCGGCCCCGTTGGCGCCCACCAATCCGGTGACGCCGTCGGTGACCGTGACGTCGAGGTGGTCGAGGGCCGTGACGCGCGGATAGCGCTTCGTCAGACCCACGGTCTCGATGACGCCCACGACCTCAACCTAGCGGCCGACGGGGGGCGGCACCGACGATCGGTCAGCCCGGCCCCATCACCTGCAGCGGATCGAGCCCCAGGCCGGTGAGCACGGCACGGGCGGCGTTGCGGCCGGGCCGGCCGGAGACCGAGCCGCCGGGGTGGACGGTGGCGCCGGTGAGGAACAGGCCGGGGACGTCGGTGTCGTAGCGCTGCCAACCCGTGACCACCTCGCCGTCGTGCGTCCCGTCCAGCCAGAACTCCCCGCCGTGGCAGGAGCCGCCGACGTTCTGCGGGTTGTGCGCGGCCACGTCGTCCGGAGACTCGATGCGCACGGCCAGGAGGTCGGCCTCGGCGAGGCCGCGCGAGCGGCGCCGGACCAGCTCGAGCAGGCGGGCGCCGTACTCGTCCTTGACGTCCGCCCAGTCGCGCCCGCCGGAGAGGGTGTGCGGCGCGATCGTCAGGATCTTGAACGTCCCGCCACCGTCGGGTGCGCGCGTGGGGTCCACCGCGGTCTGGTTCACCACCAGCAGCCACGGATCGTCGGCGTCGGGCTCGCCGGCGGCGAAGCGGTCCAGGTGGCGCAGCATCCCGCCCGTCGTCCCGAGGCCGGCCGCGGCCGCGGGCGCGCCGTCGGCGCCGAAGCCGAGGTTCCCGCGCAGCGCCGCGTGCACCGCGAGCACGCACAGGCCGGGACGCCACGTCTCGCGGGCGGCGACTAGGTCCGGGGTGGGGTCGCGGCCCTCGAGCATCGCGCCGAGCCTCGCGAGGTGACCGCCGGCGACCACCGCCCGGCCGACGCGGACCTCGTGACCGCCGGCCACCCGGACCGTCCGGACGCCGGAGGAGTCGGCGCCGATGCCGGTGACCGGGCTGGAGCAGACGACGCGCCCGCCGTGCCTCTCGATCAGCCGGACCAGTGCGTCGGGCAGCGCCTGGCTGCCGCCGACCGGGGTGCTCCAGCCGAAGTCGAGCCGGCCCGCGACCAGCGAGGATGGGAGGAACCCGGTGCCGGGCCGGCGCGGATCCTGGATCGTGGCCATCGCCAGCCAGAGCACGAAGGAGCGGACGACGGGATGGGTGAACTGCTCGTGCACCACGTCCCAGGCGCTGCGGCGGCGCAACGCGAGGTAGCGCCTGCTGGCGTCGTCGTCGGGCTGGGGCAGGTGGGAGCTCCAGCGGCCGTGCGCGGCCGACAGCCCGCCTCGCCACTGCGCCACCAGCTCCTCGAAGGCGCGCGCGTCGTCGCTCGACCAGCGGGCGATCTCGGCCGCGGTGCCCTCCAGGTCGCGGTGCATCACCAAGACGTCGCCGTCCTGCTGCGGCATCACCACGGCCGGGTCCGTCGCGAGGTAGGCCAGCCCGTGGTCGGCGAGCAGCCCGAGCTCGTCGTCGCGGATCAGCGGGTTGTTCTGGATCAGCACGTGCGCGCTGCTGCACGAGTCGTGCGCGAATCCCGGCAGGGTCAGCTGCTCGGTGCGGGTGTTCCCGCCGGGGGTGTCGTTGGCCTCGAGCACCAGGACCTCGAGGCCCGCCCGGGCGAGGTACGCCGCGGCGATCAGCGAGTTGTGACCGGCGCCGACCACGACCACCTCGGCCTGCGCAGGCAGGTCGGGGACCGCGGCAGGACTCATGGCGCTGAGGCTGACATGGACCACAACCGTTTGCAAGAGTCCCGCTCAGAAGTCGGCACTGGTGTGGTCCAGAGGAGCGCCCGCGCGCCGCCATCTGCGGGGAGATGCTTGACAGACTGTGGCGCCCTTCACAAGACTGCGGATGCCGCAATCGATTGCGACAATCATTGAGTGCAGCACCGAGGAGGAAGTATGTCGCACGTTTCGCTTCGCCGGGCTTGGACAGCCATGGCCCTGACCGGAGTGCTGGCGCTCGGACTGGCAGCCTGCGGTGGTGACGACTCGGAAGGCGGCGAGGGCGACAGCTCCGCCCCGATCCGGATCGGCTCCTCGCTCCCCCTGACCGGCGAGTTCTCCCAGCCCGGGCAGGCGGCCAAGCAGGGCTACGAGGTCTGGCAGAAGATGGTCAACGACGCCGGCGGTCTCCTCGGACGCGACGTCGAGCTCGTCATCAAGGACGACGCCTCGAACCAGAACACCGTGGTCAGCGACTTCAACGCGCTGATCGGCCAGGACAAGGTCGACCTCCTTCTCGGGACCTTCTCCTCGCTGCTCAACCTGCCCGCCTCCGCGGTCGCGGAGAAGAACCAGATGCTGTACGTCGAGCCCGCGGGCGGCTCGCCGGACATGTTCAACCGCGGCTTCAAGTACCTCTTCTTCACCCAGCAGGCCACCGCGGACAAGCAGGGCAAGGTGTTCGCCGAGTGGGTCGCCGCCCTCCCGGAGGACCAGCGGCCCAAGACCGCGGCGTACCCGACCCTCGACGACCCGTTCGCCGCACCCAACGTGGCCGGCATCCAGGAGGTCCTCGAGGCCGCGGGCATCGAGACCGTCTACCAGGAGACGTACGCGATCGACACCAAGAACTTCGACACGATCGTCAACGCCATGAAGAACGCCGACCCGGACGTGGTCGTGCACGGCGCGCAGTTCGAGGACGGCATCGGCCTGACCCGCTCGATGCTCAAGGCCGGCTTCGCGCCGGACATGTTCTACGAGACCAACGCCCCCTCGTTCGGTGCCCAGTACAGCGACGGCGTCGGCGCGGAGAACACCGAGGGCGTCCTCTATGCGGTCAGCCACTCCCCGGAGGCCGACACCCCGGGCAACGCCGAGTTCGTCGCGAAGTACCAGGAGATGTTCGGCACCGACGAGGTCCCCGAGGACGCCGCTGACGGCTTCGCCGCGGCCCAGGTGATGCAGGCGGCCGTCGAGGCCGTCGGCAGCATCGACGACCAGGGCGCGCTGGCGGACTGGCTGCGCGAGAACGAGGTCGACACGATCCTCGGCTCGCTGTCCTGGGACGAGACCGGCGCCCCGACCGGTGAGTTCCTGATCGGCCAGTGGCAGAACGGCAAGCCCGAGGTCGTGCTGCCGGCCGACGTGTCCACCGCCGACATCGAGATCGGTTGGAAGCCGGGGGCCAGCGGCTGATGACCGAGCTGCTCCAGAACCTCCTCCTCGGCCTGCTGCTGGGCGGCGTCTACGCCCTCGCAGCGAGTGGGCTGACCCTGATCTTCGGTGTCATGCGGGTGATCAACATCGCCCACGGTGCGTACCTGATCCTGGCCTCGTTCATCACCTACTGGCTGTGGGACTCGTTCGGCATCGACCCGTTGCTCGCGATCGTGATCACGACACCCATCGTGTTCGCGCTCGGCTGGGTCACCTACAAGGTCGTCGTGTCCCCGATCCGCACGGCGCCGATGGCGTCGACGGTGCTGCTCACGTTCGGGCTGGCGCTGGTGGTCGAGGGTGCGATGGGGGAGATCTGGGGCAACAACTCGACGGCGATCCGGCCGTCGTACGCCGACGAGTCCTTCATCATGGGAGGCCTGTTCCTCCCGAAGGCCCAGGTGTACGGCGGCCTGATCGCGGTCGTGGTCCTCGTCCTGCTGTGGGGCGTGCTGACGAAGACCTGGCTGGGCCGGGCGATCCGCGCGGCGGCGACGAACCCGTCGTCCGCGGAGCTGGTCGGCATCAAGGTGAGCGCGGTCGCGGCGCTGGTGTTCGCGCTCGGGATCGCCGCCGCCGGCGCCGGCGGCGCGATCACCGGGGTGCTCTACCCGTTCGTCCCGGGCTCGCACTACCAGTGGATCGCCCGGCTCCTGGCGATCGTGGTGCTCGGCGGTCTGGGCAGCCTGAACGGCGCCGTCCTCGGCGCGATCATGTTCGGGCTCGCCGAGACGCTGACCTCCGCGTACGTCTCGCCCTCCTGGGCCACCGCCGTCCCGTACGCCATCGTGTTCCTGGTGCTGCTGATCCGCCCGCAGGGGCTGCTCGGCACCCGACTCCGAGAGGATGCAGTGGCCGCATGAACGCCTCCACCGAGGCCGTGACGCCGGCCCCGTCGCGCCCCTGGCTTCAGCCGATCTGGCTGGGCCGCGCGGTCGCGCTCGCCGCGGGCGTCCTGCTCGTCGTCTACCCGATGGTCAGCGACGACATCTACTACCAGAACATGATCATCCTGTCGCTGATCTTCGCGGTCGGCGCCAGCGGGCTGAACATCATCTCGGGCTTCGCGGGCTACATCTCCCTGGGCCAGGGCGCGTTCCTCGGCCTGGGCGGCTACACGATCGGCGTGCTCGCCGTGCGGTTCCCCGACGCGAGCCCGTGGCTGTGGGTGCCGCTCGGCGGCGTGGTGGCCGCCGGGGTCGCGCTGATCCTCGGCTTCGTGTCGCTGCGGTCCAGCGGCCCCGCGTTCGTCATCATCACCGTCGCGTTCCTGTTCCTGGTGCAGGTGATCGCGGTCAACTGGGTGTCGCTGACCAACGGCACCACCGGCCTGACCCTGCCGCTGCCCACCTGGGACCGCGACATCATGAACTGGCCGTTCTACTACGTGCTGGTCGCCATCCTGGCCCTCCAGCTGCTGATGACCTGGTGGATCCGCCGCACCAAGCTCGGCATGGGCCTGATCGCGATCCGCGAGGACGAGACCAAGGCCGCCACGATCGGCATCAACCTGCCGGTGCAGAAGATCGTCGCGTTCATGGCCAGTGCGCTGTTCGTGGGGATGGCCGGCGCGGTCTACGGCTACTACCTGACCTTCATCGACCCGCGCGGCATGTTCAGCATCCTGATCAGCGTCCAGCTGATCCTCTCGATGCTGATCGGCGGCAAGGCCACCCTGTGGGGTCCGGTGATCGGCGCCTTCCTGGTCGAGTGGCTCAACGAGATGGCGAACAACGACTGGGGCGGCGGCAACACCCGGCTGTTCCTGTTCGGCGGGCTGCTCGTGGTCGTGGTGATCTTCCTGCCCAAGGGCATCATCCCGGCGATCGAGTCGGTCCTGAGCTGGCGCCGTACCAAGGGCAAGGCCGGCCTGGTCGGCGCCCGGATCGGGACCGGCGGCAGCCTGGCCTCGATCACCGACCGGGTGCAGCTGGTCGACCGCAGCGAGATCCCGGACCGGGCGCTGCTCGAGGTGCGCGACCTCAAGCGGCACTTCGGTGGCGTCAAGGCGGTCGACGGTGCCTCGTTCACCGTGCCGGAGGGCTCGATCACCGGCCTGATCGGGCCGAACGGGTCGGGCAAGACGACCCTGTTCAACCTGATCGACGACACCATCCGGGCCGAGTCGGGCGAGATCCTGCTCGACGGGCGGCGCATCGACGGCCTGCGGTCCTGGCAGCGCGCACACCTCGGCCTGGGACGCACCTTCCAGATCACCCGGCTGTTCCGGGAGATGACGGTGCTGGAGAACGTCGTCGCCGTGCAGCGCAGGTTCTCGATCGCCCAGCTCGGCCGGATCGCGGTCAGCGGCGCCGAGGCCAAGGCGGCCGAGGAGCTGCTCGAGTTCGTCGGCATGCGCGCGTTCCGCGACCAGCAGGCCCGGGCGCTGTCCTACGGACAGCAGAAGCTCGTCGAGCTGGCCCAGATCCTGATGCTCGACCCCAAGCTGATCCTGCTCGACGAGCCGGCCGGCGGCATCAACCCGGTGCTGATCGAGCGGATGGGGGAGATGATCCGGGAGCTGAACTCCTACGGGAAGACGTTCCTGATCGTCGAGCACAACATGCCGTTCGTGCTCGGCCTGTGCGACCCGATCCACGTGCTCGCCCGGGGCCGGACGATGGCCTCGGGGACGCCGGAGGAGATCCAGCGCGACCCCGCCGTGATCGACGCCTACCTGGGCGACGACTTCGTCCTCGAGGAGAAGGTGGCTCCGTGATGACCGGACAGCCGAACGACGTGCCGATGCTGCGGATGCAGGGCGTCGTCGCCGGGTACGGCGGCGGGGACGTGCTCCAGGGCGTCGACATCACCGTCCCGCCCGGCTCCGTGGCCTGCATCGTCGGGCCGAACGGCGCCGGCAAGTCCACCGTCCTCAAGACCGTCAGCGGGCTGCTCTCGCCCCGGCTCGGCGAGGTGCACCTGCAGGGCGAGCCGATCCACCGCGCCTCGGCCGCCGACATCCTCGAGCGCGGCATCTCCCAGGTGCCGCAGTCGAACGCGCTGTTCCCGACCATGTCGGTGCGCGAGAACGTGATGCTCGGCGCCTACATCATCCGGCACAAGAAGGCCCTGGTGCGGGAGCGCTACGACCAGGTGGCCGCGCTGTTCCCCATCGTCGCCGACCGGTGCAACGACAACGCCGGCAACCTGTCCGGCGGGCAGCGCCGGATGGTGGAGTTCGCCCGGTCGCTGATGCTCGACCCGGTGCTGCTCCTGCTCGACGAGCCGTCGCTCGGCCTGGACCCGAAGTCGCTGCAGACCCTCTACGAGTCGGTGCTGGTCCTGCGCGACAGCGGCAAGACCATCCTGATCGTCGAGCAGAACGTGCGCTTCGGCATGCGGATGGCCACCGACGGCATCGTCATGGAGTCCGGCAAGGTCGTCACCCAGCGCCCCGCGGCCGCGATCCTGTCCGACCCGCACATCGCGCAGATGTACTTCGGCGGCACGGTCTCGGGCGCCGACGCCGAGGTCACCCCCGACATCCCGGTCGCCTCCACCGGCTGAGTCGACCCGTCGCCACCGGTGCGGCAGGCTGGACCCGTGCGTTTCACCGAACACGAGCTGACCGTGGCCCTGACCGGGGCCGCCAAGAGCGTGCTCGCCGCCCAGGACCGGTCGGTCCGCAAGGGTGCGCGCACCGAGGACGAGGCGTGGGAGGCGCTGTCCCGCTTCGAGCGGTTCCAGATGCTGGACGGGCTCGGCACCCAGCTGCTGCCCGCGCTGGTGGCGCTGCCCGACGTCGAGGTGACGCCGGGCGAGCGGCCGGCGTTCACCGACGAGCAGGTGCGCGCGGCCGTCGAGGAGCGGCTCGGCGACGAGCGCGGCGTACGCCGCAAGGCGCTGCTCACCGCCCGGGTCGCGCTGGTCAAGCTGGCCCTGGAGTGCCTGCCGCCGCGCCAGGACCCCGACGCGCTGATCGTTCCCGACCACCTCTGACGAGGGCTGGCTAGCCCAGGGCGGCGTTGACGACCTCGCGGGCCTCCTCCTGCACCTGTGCCAGGTGGTCGGGGCCGCGGAAGGACTCGGCGTAGATCTTGTAGACGTCCTCGGTGCCCGACGGCCGGGCCGCGAACCAGGCGGACTCGGTGGTCACCTTCAGGCCGCCGATCCGGGCGCCGTTGCCGGGCGCCTCGGTGAGCTTGGCGGTGATCTCCTCGCCGGCGAGCGAGGTCGCGGTGACGTCGGCGGCGGACAGCGCGGCCAGCGCCGCCTTCTGCTCCCGGGTGGCCGGCGCGTCGATCCGGGCGTACGCCGGCTCCCCGTGCTCGGCGACCAGGTCGGCGTAGTGCGCCGAGGGCGAGCGGCCGGTGCGCGCCAGCACCTCCGAGGCGAGCAGCGCGAGGATGATGCCGTCCTTGTCGGTGGTCCACACCGAGCCGTCGCGGCGGAGGAACGACGCGCCGGCGGACTCCTCCCCGCCGAACCCGAACGACCCGTCGATCAGCCCCGGCACGAACCACTTGAACCCGACCGGAACCTCGACCAGCTCCCGCCCGACCGCCGCCGCCACCCGGTCGATCATCGAGGAGGACACCAGCGTCTTGCCGATCCGCGCCGCCTCCGGCCAGCCCGGCCGGGCCCCGCCGAAGAGGTAGCCGATCGCGACCGCCAGGTAGTGGTTGGGGTTCATCAGCCCGGCGTCCGGCGTGACGATCCCGTGCCGGTCCGAGTCGGCGTCGTTGCCGGTGGCGAGGTCGTACCTCTCCCGCTGCGCGATCAGCGACGCCATCGCGCTCGGCGAGGAGCAGTCCATCCGGATCCGGCCGTCCCAGTCGAGGGTCATGAACCGCCAGGTCGGGTCGACCAGCGGGTTCACCACGGTCAGGTCCAGCCGGTGCCGCTCGGCGATCTCGGCCCAGTACGCCACCGACGCGCCGCCCAGCGGGTCCGCCCCGATCCGCACGCCGGCCTCCCGGATCGCCTCCAGGTCGACCACGTTCGGCAGGTCGTCGACGTAGGTCCCCAGGTAGTCGTACGGCGCGGCTGCGGCCCGCGCCCGCCCGAACGGGACCCTCCTCACCTCGCGCAGGCCGGTCCGGATGAGCTCGTTCGCCCGCTCCGCGATCGCCGACGTCGCGTCGCTGTCGGCCGGCCCGCCGTGCGGCGGGTTGTACTTGAAGCCGCCGTCCGAGGGCGGGTTGTGCGACGGGGTGACGACGATGCCGTCCGCGAGCCCGGCCCCGCTCACCCGGCCGCCGTTGACGCGCAGGATCGCGTGCGAGACCGCGGGCGTGGGCGTGTACCCGTCGCGGTCGTCGACCAGCACCGTCACGTCGTTGGCGGCGAGCACCTCCAGCGCCGTGGCCCAGGCCGGCTCCGAGAGCCCGTGGGTGTCGCGGCCGAGGAACAGCGGCCCGTCGTACCCCTGCTCGCGCCGGTAGTCGCAGATCGCCTGGGTGGTCGCCAGGATGTGGGTCTCGTTGAAGGCGGTGCGCAGCGACGAGCCGCGGTGCCCGCTGGTGCCGAAGGCGACCTGCTGGTCCGCCCAGTCCGGGCCCTCGGGGTCGGGCACGCCGGTGTAGTACGCCGTGACCAGGTGGGCGACGTCGACGAGGTCGGAGGGTTCGGCGGGCTGTCCCGCGCGCGGGTCGCTCATGTCCCCATCATGCCGGTCGATGGTTTTAGTAGCCGTGCGATCGGGCACGGCCTACTGTGGACAGCGCGGGAGCCTCTCGTGATCTCCACGAGACAGGACCCCATGACGACCCTCACCGAGTGCGACGCACCCGCGAACGACCGGCCCACCCTGCGCGCGGTGGTCCGCCGGCTCGGCGTCAGCCTGCTGGTCGCCTGCGCGGTCCCGGCCACGGTCTTCTACGCCTGCCTGCGGCTGGAGGGCGTCTGGGTGGCGATCTTCGCCGCGCTCACCTGGTCGTACGGCGCGATCGCGTGGCGGGCGCTGACCGGACGGCGTACGTCGGGCCTGCTCATCCTCACCGCGGTGGTGATGACCGGGCGCACGCTGATCGCGCTGCTCACCGACAGCACCTACCTCTACTTCCTCCAGCCGATCATCAGCGACGGCCTGATCGGCGTGACGTTCCTGGCCACGCTCGCGACGGCGCGGCCGATGGTCGCTCGGCTGGCCGGCGACTTCTACCCGATGGACGAGGAGCTGCACGGGCGCCCGGCGATCCGGCGGCTGTTCCGGTACCTCACCCTCGGCTGGGCGCTGCTCTGCCTCGGCAAGGCCACGATGACCCTGTGGCTGCTCCAGTCGCAGTCGCTGGAGACCTTCGTGCTCGTCAAGAGCGTCTCGGTGCTGCTGCTCAACGGGCTCGCCGTGGCCGCCACGGTCGGCGCGGCCGCGCTGGTCGCGCGCCGCGAGGGCCTGCTCGGCGACCAGCTGGTGCCGGTCCCGGTCCCGGTCCCCGTCTCCGGTTGAGCGTCTCCGTCTGAGGCCGGGCCGGGCGCTCAGCCGATCGCGTCCAGCACGGCGAGGTCGTCGGCGTCGAGCCGCAGTCGCGCCGCCCGGAGGTTCTCCTCCAGGTGCTGGACCGAGCTGGTGCCGGGGATCAGCAGGATGTTCTCCGAGCGCTGGAGCAACCAGGCGAGCGCGACCTGCATGTGGGTGGCGTCGTGCTTGGCCGCGACCCCGTGCACCGCGTCGAGGGCGAGCGGGCTGAAGCCGCCGAGCGGGAAGAACGGCACGTAGTAGATGCCCTGGCCGGCGAGGGAGTCGATCAGCTCGTCGTCCGTGCGGCGCGCGACGTTGTAGGCGTTCTGCACCATCGAGACCGGCGCGATGTCCTGCGCGGCCTTGACCTGCTCGGCCGTGCAGTTGCTCAACCCCAGGTCGCAGACCAGGCCCTGGGAGTGCAGGTCGGCGAGCACCGTCCACTGCTTCTCGAAGTCCCCGTCCCAGCCGTCCATGAACCGCAGGTTGACCCCACCGAGCCGCTCGACGCCGAGCCGGCCGAGGTTGTCGTGCACGGCCTCCTTGATCTCGTCGGGCTCGAACGCCGGCAGCCAGCCGCCGTCGTCGTCGCGTCGCGCACCGACCTTGGTGACCAGCACCAGCTCGGGCGGGTAGGGGTGCAGGGCCTCGCGGATCAGGTCGTTGACCAGGTACGGGCCGTAGTAGTCGCTGGTGTCGATGTGGTCCACGCCGAGCTCCACCGCCCGCTGCAGCACCCGGGTGGCCTCGTCGGGGTCCGCCGGCGGGCCCATGATGCCGGGCCCCGTCAGGCGCATCGCGCCGAATCCGATCCGCTTCACGTCCGAGAGTCGTTTCATGCGCCCACTGTCCCCCGTCGTGCCGCCGCGGCCAAGGGGTGCGGCCGACCTACCATCGTGGGCGGGATGAGGGGGTCGGGGTGAGGGGCGCGCGCACGGTCGTCCTGGTGGGCGTCGCCCTGCTGGTCCTCGTCGCCGGGCCGCTGGTGCTCCTGCTCGCCGGCCTCACCCTCTACCTCCCGCGGGTGCGGGCCTGGCTGCGGCCGACCCGCCGCGTGGTCGCCGGGTGGCTGGTGGCGGTGCTCGCCCTGGCCGGCGTCGCGGTCGTCGTGCCCGACGGCTGGCTGCCGATCCCGCCGGGGCCGGGCACCTGGGTGACGCCGTCGTACGTCGGGCGCCCCGTGGTCGGCGGCGCCGAGCACGGCCCGGCGGGGGAGTCGCCGCAGGTGCGCACCCGGTCCTACGGCCTCGACGACTGCCGTCGCCTCGAGGTGGACCCGCACGGCCGGCTCGTCACGGTGTGCGGCGACTCCGGGCACCCGGTGCTGCGCCTGGTCGACGCCGAGAGCCTGCGCCAGCGGGCCGCCAAGGATCTCCCCGCCCGGGCCGCGGACTGCCCGGCGGCCTTCGACCTCGACGCCGCCGGCCGGGCGATGGTCGTCGCGGGCGACCGGCTGCTGGTCGTCGGCACCGCGGACGCCGACGACGAGCCCGACCTCACCACCGAGGCCACGGTCGACCTCGGCATCGCCGAGGACGACTGCGTCGTCGGGGTCGCGGCCGACGCCGCGGGCCGGACCTGGTTCGCCACCCGCGCCGGCATCGCGGGCGTCGTCGCCGGCGGCCGGGTCGCGCGCGTGGACCTCGGCGACGAGGTGGACCGGCCGCCTGCGGCGGCCGCCGCAGGCGCCTACGTCGCCGGGGCCGCGGGGCTGCACCGCGTGGAGCTCGCCGGCCGCCGCGTCGCGGTCGCCTGGAGCTCGGCGTACGACGGCGGCGGCGAGCGCGGCGCCGCCCCGGTGCCGCTGCCCTCGGGGCTGGTGGCGGTCGCCGACAACCGCGAGCCGCGCCTCCAGGTGGTCTTCCACCGCGCCGACACCGGCGCGCCGGTGTGCCGGGCCGAGGTCTTCGGCGACGACGCGGGCGCGACCGACGGCGGCCTGGTCGCCGCCGGCGACGCCGTCGTCGTGCAGAACTCCCACGGCTACGACGGCCCGCTCTCCACGGTCCTGGGCCGCACCAGCGACCGCGGCATCGCCCGGGTGGCGGTGGTCGACGGCGAGTGCCGGGTCACCTGGTCGACCGACCTGGACGTGCCCAGCGGCGCCCCGGCCGTGTCGGTCGAGGACGGGCTCGTCTACGCCTCCGTGAAGCGGCACAGCTGGCTGGGCGTCGACGCGTGGTACCTCGCCGCCCTCGACCTGGGCACCGGCCGCCTGCTCTGGGCCCGACGGACCGGGCTCGGCGTGCTGCACGACAACCACCACGGCGAGATCACCCTCGGCCCGGGCCGCGCGGCGTACCTGCCGGTCCTCGGCGGCCTGGTCCGGGTCCGCGACCGTGAGGTGGACCAGCAGGATCAGGGGTAGCGGATGCCGGTGGTCTGCTCGCTGAGCTCCCACAGCCGCCGCTGGGCGGTCTCGTCGTGGGACCGCCGGTTGCTGGTGGTCACCTGCGGGGCGCCGCCCCACTCCGCGATCCCGCTCGGACCGCAGTAGGTGCCGCCCGGCAGGTCCGCGGTCGCCGCCATCAGCGTGGGCCAGGCGCCCTCGTCGGCACGGTTGGGCGAGACCGCCTTGATGGCGGCGTCCAGGATCGTGGCGCGGCCGCCGCGGGCGCGCCCGAACTGCCCGTTCGCCGCGAGATGGGTGGCCGCGAAGCCGGGGTGCGCGGCGAGCGCCCGGACCGGCAGCTCGGCGTGGCGGGCGCGCCGGTCCAGCTCATAGGTGAACAGCAGGTTCGCGAGCTTGGACTCGGCGTACGCCGACCAGCGCCGATAGCGCCCGTGCCGGCTCCGCGGGTCGTCCAGGGGTGCCGAGCGGGCCACCCGGTGCATCTGCGAGGAGACGGTGACGACGGTGCCCGCGCCGCTCGCGACCAGCTGCGGCAGCAGCAGGCCGGTGAGCAGGAACGGCCCGAAGTGGTTGGTCGCGAGCTGGAGCTCGAGCCCGTCGCCGGTCAGCCGGTACGGCGTCCCCATCACGCCGGCGTTGTTGACCAGCACGTCGATCGGGCCGAGGCCGGCCGCCTCGACCGCGGCCCGGCGTACCGACGCCAGGTCGGCGAGGTCGACGACCAGGGTCTCCGGTGCGGCGGCCGGGACCTCGGCCGTGATCGCATCCCGGGTCTCCGCCAGCCGCTGCTCGGTCCGGCCGGCGAGCACCACCCGCGCGCCCCGGCGGGCCAGCTCGAGAGCGGTGAACTGCCCCAGGCCGCCGACCGTGGTGCCGGTGACCAGCACGGTGCGCCCGTCCTGGTCGGGGATGTCCGCGAGCGACCAGCGGGTCGCGGGCCTGGTCATGGCGCGGTCACGGCGTGGTCGCCATCGCGTCGAGGATC
Organism: Nocardioides sp.; assembly: GCF_030019515.1. GTDB lineage: Bacteria > Actinomycetota > Actinomycetes > Propionibacteriales > Nocardioidaceae > Nocardioides. The sequence goes on from NZ_JASEEQ010000002.1 coordinate 46,227, forward strand.
CTGCCGGCGAGGTCCCGGTCGCCCGCGATCTCGAACGTGCCGGGATCCGGCTCGCAGCGGCCGCCGGCCAGCCGGACGAACGCCTCCCGGTCCATCCGCAGCAGCACGTCCGGCCCGGCGGGGATCTCGGGGAGCCGCTCGCCGCGCCCGGCGTCGTCGACCGTGAAGGCGTACGGGGCGCTGCCCCCCAGCTCGAGCACCACGGTGGTGCCGCTCGGTGCGCCGACCCGCTTGGCCAGCACGTAGCCCAGGCTCTCGGCGAGGTACTCGGCGGTGTGGCGGGCGGCCGGGGAGTCCATCCCGCCGGGGCGGTCGACGGCGCGGCGCACGTCCTGCTCGTGCATCCACACGTCGAGCGGCCGGTTGCGCAGCAGCGTGCGCCAGTCCCAGCCGACCCCGCCGAAGATCGGCTCCGGCCTCGCGGTCGCGTCGGTGGGCGGTTCGGCCAGCAGCCGCGTGTGCCGGGCGGTCGCGGCGGACCGGATCTCGTTGATGATCGCGTCCGGGCTGGCGCCGCGCCGGGTCACCACCCCGATCTCGGTGTAAAGGCCCATCAGGCCGGTGACGTGGTCCGGCTCGCCGACCTCGGCGGTCTCCTCGGGCGCCCCGGAGAGGATCGACTCCAGGTGCGCGATGTGCGAGGCGACCGCCTTCACGTCCCACCCCGGCAGGTCGGTCGGCGTGGCCCACTCCTGCTCGTCGAGCTCCTCGAGGAGCTCGGTGAAGTCGTTGATCGCCTGCCACCAGACGTCGACGTACCCGCGCAGGAGGTCGCGATCTGGCACGGCTGACGAGACGTCGGTCATGCCCGGAACCCTAGCCCCGAGCGAGCAGCACCGCGATGGCGAGCATGGTCACACCGATCAGCACGTCGAGCACCTGCCAGGCCCGGGGGCTGGCGAGCAGCCGCCCGGCCCGCCGGGCGCCGTACCCCAGCCCGGCGAACCACAGTGCGCTCGCGACGCAGGCGCCCAGCGCGAACCACCAGCGGCCGGACGGCCCCTCGTGGTTGGCGATCGAACCGAGCAGCAGCACCGTGTCGAGGTACACGTGTGGGTTGAGCCAGGTGAGTGCGAGGGCGCGTACGGCGACGCCGCGGACGCCGGTCGCGCCGCGCCCGGCCGCGTGCAGCGCGTCCGCGCGCCGCGCCCGCAGCAGCGAGGCGACGCCGTACCAGGTCAGGAACGCGACGCCGAGCCAGCGGACCAGGTCCAGGACCCACCCCGCCTGCTCCACGATGGTGCCGATCCCGGCTACCCCGCCGGTGATCAGCACGACGTCGGAGACCGTGCAGATCGCCACCACGACCCCGACGTGCTCGCGGGCCAGGCCCTGGCGCAGCACGTAGGCGTTCTGGGCACCGATCGCCACGATCAGCGACAGTCCGGTGACCAGGCCGGTGAAGGTGGAGTCGAGCACGGACTCACGCTAGGGGTCCGACAGCTCTGAAGGCCAACGAAACAATCTGCAGGACCATTAGCATCGCTTCATGGACCTCGTGCCCGCCCAGCTCGCCGCCCTGGTCGCGATCGCCGACCACGGCACGTTCGAGGCGGCGGCGCGCGAGCTGCACGTGACGCCGTCCGCGATCAGCCAGCGGATCCGGGCCCTGGAGTCCGAGGTCGGCCAGGTGGTGGTGCAGCGAACCGTCCCGTGCCGGCCGACGGAGGCCGGCCGGGTGCTGCTGCGGCTGGCGCGGGAGACGCGGCTGCTGCACGACGAGGTCCGTGACGCGCTCGCCCACGGGCACCGCTCGACCGTTGAGCTGCCGCTCGCCGTCAACGCGGACTCGCTGGCGACCTGGTTCCGCGCGACGGTGGGCGAGGTGGCCGGGTGGCCCGACGTGGTGCTGCGGCTGCACGTCGAGGACCAGGCGTTCTCGGCCGGCCTGCTCCGCGGCGGGGACGTGCTGGCCGCCGTGACCTCGGAGCCCGCCGCGGTCCAGGGCTGCTCGGTCGAGCGGCTCGGCACGCTGCGCTACGTGCCCGCGGCGGCGCCGTCCTTCGTCGAGCGCTGGCGGCAGGGGCGCGGCGCCGACTGGGCGGGCATGCCGGTCGTGGTCTTCAACGAGAAGGACGCCCTCCAGCACGACGTGCTCGCCGCCCGCGGGGTCGGGCTGCCGGACGCGGTGCACCGGGTGCCGACGTCGGCCGACTTCCTCGAGGCGGTCCGGCTCGGGCTGGGCTGGGGGATGATCCCGGAGCCGCAGCTGCGCCCCGACGTGCGGGCCGGCCGGCTGGCGCCGCTGCCGGGCCGCCTGCACGTGGACGTCGCGCTGCACTGGCAGCGCTGGCGGCTGGACTCACCGACGCTCGACCGGCTCACCGACGCCGTCCGCCGGGCCGCCCGCGACGCGCTCCGGGCCGGCTGACGACGCTGCCGAGAGTCAGCGCAGGGGCGGGTCCGCGCGGCGCTCCTCGACGTACGTCGAGGTCGAGCGGCTGCGCTGCTGGTTGATGACCAGCGCGAGGACGATGGCGAGGGCGCCGACGATCAGGAAGATCCACCCGAGAGTGTCGCCGGCGATCGCGTCGTCCACGCTGGCGGGGAGGTCCACCGCGCCGGTCACGAGGATGAGACCCAGGACGAGCAGGACGATGCCGATTCCGATACCCATGACCGCACCGTTCCCCGTCCGAACCGCGGATACACCTCGGCCCGGCAGGAGGACTCCTGCCGGGCCGGGCGTCGGTGCGGGTCAGACGGTGCTCAGAAGGCGTCCTCGTCGAGGTCCATCAGGCTCAGGTCGATGGACTCGGCGATGGCGCGCTCGGCCGTGAGCCTCGGCAGGTTGTTCTGCGCGAAGAACTGGGCGGCCGCGATCTTGCCCTCGTAGAACGCGCGGTCCTTCCCGGGGTCGCCGCCGAGCTTCTCGAGCGCGACCTCCGCCTGGCGGAGCAGCAGCCAGGCGCACACGACGTCGCCGAGCACCATCAGCAGGCGGGTGGTGTTCAGCCCGACCTTGTAGATGTTGCGGACCTCGTCCTGGGAGGACATCAGCTCGTTGATCATGTGGCCGACGATCGCGTTGGCGTCCGCCAGGGCGGTGGCCAGCAGCTCGCGCTCGTTCTTCAGCCGGCCGTTGCCGGCCTCGCTGTCGATGAACGCCTGGATCTGACCGGCCAGGTGGCCCAGGGCCTGGCCCTGGTCCTTGACGATCTTGCGGAAGAAGAAGTCCTGGCCCTGGATCGCGGTCGTGCCCTCGTAGAGGGTGTCGATCTTGGCGTCGCGGACGTACTGCTCGATCGGGTACTCCTGCAGGAAGCCGGAGCCGCCGAGGGTCTGCAGCGACTCGGTGCCGAGCAGCACCCACGAGCGCTCCGAGCCGTAGCCCTTGACGATCGGGAGCAGCAGGTCGTTGACCTTCTCGGCGAGCTCGTCGCGCTCCCCGTTGTGCTCGGCGACCATCACCTTGTCCTGCCAGGTCGCGGTGTAGAGCACCAGCGCGCGCATGGCCTCGGCGAACGACTTCTGCGTCATCAGCGAGCGGCGCACGTCGGGGTGGTGGGTGATCGTCACCCGCGGTGCGGTCTTGTCGGCGGACTGGGCGAGGTCGGCGCCCTGGACCCGCTCCTTGGCGAACTCGAGCGCGTTGAGGTAGCCGGTCGACAGCGTCGCGATGGCCTTGGTGCCGACCATCATCCGGGCGTTCTCGATGACCTGGAACATCTGCGCGATGCCGTTGTGGACCTCGCCGAGCAGGTAGCCGACGGCGGGCTCGCCGCCGCCGACACCCGGGTCGCCGAAGGTCAGCTCGCAGGTGTTGGAGACCTTGATGCCCATCTTGTGCTCGACGTTGGTCACGTAGGCGCCGTTGCGCTCACCGAGCTCGCCGGTCTCCAGGTCGAAGTGGTACTTCGGCACGATGAACAGGCTCAGGCCCTTGGTGCCGGGGCCGCCGGCACCCTCGACGCCGACCGGGCGGGCCAGCACCATGTGGACGACCTGGTCGGTCGTGCCCTCGGCGGAGGTGATGAAGCGCTTGACGCCCTCGATGTTCCAGGTGCCGTCGGGGTTCTGCGTGGCCTTGGTGCGGCCCGCGCCGACGTCGGATCCCGCGTCGGGCTCGGTGAGCACCATCGTGGTGTTCCAGCCGTGGTCGACGATCAGCTGGGCGATCTGGCGGTCGCGCTCGTTGCCGTTGCGGTAGAGCACGCCGGCGAACATCGGGCCCGCGCCGTACATCCAGATCGCGGGGTTCGCGCCGAGGACCAGCTCGCCCATGGCCCAGCAGATGCTGGACGGCGCCGGCGTACCGCCGAGCTCGGCGAACGTGGTGAGCCGCCAGTACTCGGCGTCCATCCACGCCTGGTAGCTCTTCACGAACGCCTCCGGCAGCGGCGCGGTGTTGGTCTGCGGGTCGAAGACCGGCGGGTTGCGGTCGCCCTCCACGAACGACGCGGCGAGGTCCTCGCGCGCGAGGCGGTCGACCTCGGCGAGGATCGCCCGGGCGGTCTCGGAGTCGATCTCGGCGAACGGCCCGGTCCCGAGGACCTCGTCACGACCGAGCACCTCGAAGAGGTTGAACTCGATGTCTCGCATGTTGCTCTTGTAGTGGCTCACGGCCCCACCTTCGCGCTTGATTACTCGGCAGTAACATCAATGATACGTACCGGCTAGTAACCCAGCAAGCCGCGCCTCGCGCGTCGCCTCCGGCGCCGCGCGCGGCCGCGGATCGCTCTGGGGCTGATCACCCGTCGGTGTGGTTGCGGTCGGCGCGGGACCTCTCGGCCGATGCCTGCACTTCTCGGGCGAAGTTTCGGCCGAACAGTGCTGGTTTCCCCGGGTACCCGGGGAAACCGACGGGCGCGCCGCCGGGCCCGCGCCGCCGGGCTAGGGCTCCAGCCGCAGGGCCAGCGCGGGGCAGGCGGCGACGGCGCGGCGGGCGTGGCGCAGGTCGGCGTCGGCGACCTCGCGGCGACGCACGAGCGGGAACCCGTCACCGTCGTTCTCGAGGTTCTCCGGCAGCAGCAGCCCGCACAGGCCGTGCCCGTCGCAGCGGGTCCAGTCGACCTCGATCCTCATCGGGCACCACCCGGGCCGACCTGGCCGACCTGGCCGAGCGGGCCGAGCGGGAGGACCCCGGCGTACGGCCGGCCGCAGCCGCCGTGCCGCCGGTGCAGGGCCAGGTCCTCGCCGAGCGCGTCCAGCGCGGTCGAGACGAACGCGGCGGTGCCGTCGGGATGGGCGCACGCACCCCGGCCGACCAGGCCGAGCAGCCGCGCCTCGACCGCGGGGGCGGCCCGGCCGTGCAGCAGCTCGCCGACGTCGTGGGCGAGGGCGGCGGTGCCGTACAGGCAGGGTCCGCACTGGCCGGCCGACTGGGCCGCCAGCCAGCGGGTGACCGCGGTGACCTCGGCGAGCGCACAGACCTCGCGCGGCAGCCGGGCGACCACGCCCGCGTTCAGCGGCAGGCCGGCGGCGCGCAGCCCGGGCCGATCGACGCCGAGGCCGCGGAGGTCGTGGACGTCGCGGACCCAGCGGCCGTGGTAGCCGCCGACCAGCACCGGGCCGCCCTCGCCGGGCAGCAGCGCGTCCAGCGGCAGGTCGGTGGGGACCTCCACGACGCCCCGGGTGCGGACGTCGCCGAGCAGCGTGAGCAGCGTGGTCCCCGGCTCCTCGGGGCTGCCGACGGCGCCGAACTCCGTGGTGCCCTGCGCGACCAGCAGCGCGAGCTGCGCGAACGTCTCGGCGTTGCTGGCGAAGGTCGGGGCGCCGTGCAGGCCGGACTCAGTGGGGAGCGTACGGCGGCTGGGCGGGACGGGCGGACCGCCGTCGAGGCCGCGCAGCAACGCCCGGACCTCGCCGGAGACGAACCGGCCGGCGGTCCGGCACACGTCGACCCGCTCGGGCAGCGGCTCCTGCCGCGAGCGCTCCTCGAGGGCGGCGCGCAGCGAGGCGTGCGAGCCCGCGTCGTGCACCGCGACCGTGACGTGCCGGGTGCCCAGCGCCCGGGCGACGGCCAGCGCGCCGTCGAGGACCAGGTGCGGGGTCAGCGTCATCAGGGTCCGGTCCTTGCGGCTGGCCGGCTCGCTCTCCGAGCCGTTGACCAGGACCTGCGTGGCGCGCCCGGCGGGGACGGCCGCGAGCTTGGTGGCGACCGGGAAGGCCGCGCCGCCCCGCCCGAGGAGGAGGACCCGGGCGGCGTCGGCCGCCAGCTCGTCGAGCGAGCGGTACCGCTGCGGACCGTGCCGGTGCCGGTGGGTGACCAGGTCGGCGCGCCCCCCGCGGGTGACGCCGGCGAGCAGTCGGGCGGTGCCGAGGGCGGTCGCGCTCATCGGCCACCGCCGGTGGCCGCGAGGTCGCGGCGGGTCGCCGCCAGGGGCGTCGCCGCGTGCTCCTCCTCGGCGAGCAGCCGGCTCCACAGCGCGACCAGGACCGCGACCGCGGACCCGGCGTACAGCGTCAGCGCCCACCAGGTCCGGGTGTCGGTGCCCGACCACAGGCCGTGGGCGATGCTGAGCGGCCAGACGGCGTAGGCGAGTGCGTGCACCGGCCGCCACCAGCGGACCGCGCGCGGCGACCCCGTGATCCGGCCGCGCAGCACCCCGACCAGGGCGACCACGACCAGGCAGTACGCCGCGAGCGTCCCCAGCCCGACCGCCGTGCCGCGGTAGCCGGCGGTGAACGGCACCAGGGCGCCCGGCACCGAGATCGCGACGTGGCGGTCGAGGACCAGCAGCACGGCGTGCAGGCCGAGCAGCGCGAGGGTGACGACGGCCGCGGACCGGTGCGCGAGCTGCAGCAGCAGCCGGGACTCGCGGCCCTCGACCCGTCGGCCGGCCGCGGTGCCGGACGCCCAGGCGCCCAAGCAGATCGCGACGGTGGCGCCGGCGAGGGCGGTGAAGCCGGCCGCCCGGGCGAGGAACCAGAGCGTCATGCCGCACGCCCGGCCGCCGGCCAGGAGCCGACCAGCCGGATGGCCCCGGCCCGATCCACCAGGCGGGCGTCGACCCCGGCCAGCGCCAGCCGGGCGGCCGCGGCCTCGCCCCAGACCAGGGCGGCGGTACTGAAGGTGTTGGCCTCCACGGCCGAGGGCGCCCAGACCGTGGCGGTCCGGAGCGGTCCGGTGGTGGGCCGGCCCGTCGCGGGGTCGACGACGTGGTGGCTGGCCCCGGTGCGGGAGCCGGAGCCGGTGGCGGAGCGCCAGCGGCGCACCGTGGTCGACGAGGTCGCGAGACCGCCGTGGGCCAGGCCGACGACCTCGCCGGCGGCGTCCGCGGACTCCGCCACCCGGACCCGCCACGGGGCCGCGGCCGAGCCGGCGACCGCGACGTCGCCGCCGATCTCCACGAGTGTCGGGCGCCGGTGCCGTGCGGAGACGCGACGCGCGGCCTCGTCGGCCGTCCACGCCTTCGCCGTCGCGCCCAGGTCGAGCCGCAGCCCCCGCGCGATCCCGACCCGGCCGAGATCGTGGTCGACGACGACCCGGGTCCAGTCCGCGGCCCGGGGGGTCGGTCGCGTGGGCGCGACCCGGTCGCGCACCACGTCGAGGTCGGCGTCGTAGCCGAGGGCCACGAGGTGGCTGCCGACCGTCGGGTCGACGGCGCCGTCGGTGCGCCGGGCGGCCGCCAGCGCGGTCTCGACGAGGGCGCGGGTCAGCGGTCCGACGGTCAGCAGCCGCGGCGCGGCGTCGTTGACCCGCTCGAGCTCGGAGTCGCCACGGAACCGGCTGACCGCCGCCTCGACCTCCTGCATCAGCTCGCGGACCACCCGGGCCGCGTCGTCGGCGACCCGGTCCGGGACCGGGCCGTCCCCGCCGACGAGGACCCGGACCGTGCAGGACCAGTCCCGCCAGCTGCAGCCGGTCATGACGCGCTCGTCGTGGCCTGGGGCTGGCCCGCCGGCGCCTGGGTGACGCCGGTGCCCGTGCTGGCGTCCCGACGGGAGCCGGGGTCCTGACGGGAGCCGGTGTCGGTGGTCGTGGGCCCGCCGGTCGGCCCGGACGCGCCGGTGGCGTCGGCGGCGACCGCGGCCAGGCCTGCGGTGCCGGCGACCGCGGTGATCACGATGCCGGCCGTGGCGTGACGGGCTCGGCGGAGGACTCGGCGGCGGGGGTTCTCGGTCATGGGCCCACCGTGGCGCGACGTTGCTCAGCCCTGCCGGAACGGGCCCTCAAATCGAGGTCAAATCCTCGTCTCGCGCGGCCGCGGGTCGCTCCTCGGGCCGGTGGTCAGACGGGGTGGTCACGGCCGGCGCGCTGGCTACGGGCCTCAAGGGCGGCCCAGCAGCAGCCGGACGACCGTCCAGTCGTCTCGGCGGTCCAGCTCGAGGCGGCCGCCGCTGGCCTCGGCGCAGGAGCGGGCGATGTCCAGGCCGAGCCCGGTGGAGCCGCGGTCGCTGCGGCCGCGGCGTACGGCGTCCTCGGGCACCCCGGGCCCGCGGTCGCGGACGTCGAGCCGGACCAGGTCCCCCTCCGCGGCGAGCTCCACCTCGACCGGGGTGCCGTCCGGGGTGTGGGCGATGCAGTTCTCCAGGAGCGCGTCGAGCGCGGCCCGCAGGTCGTCGTCGGCGCAGCGCACCAGGACCGGGCCCGGCGCGAGCCGGGTCGAGACGGTGCGGCCCTGGTCCTCGGCGAGCGGCCGCCAGAAGTCCACCCGGTCGCCGACGACGGCGGCGGCGTCCGCGCGGGGGAGGGCGCCCTCGCGCTCGGGCCGGCGCGCGGCGTGGATGACCGCGGTGAGGGTCCGCTCGAGGTGGTCGAGGTGGGCCTCGAGCTCCTCGGTGCGCTCGGAGGGCGGCAGCCCCTCGACGTCGAGCCGGACCGCGGTCATCGGAGTGCGCAGCCGGTGGGACAGGTCGGCGACCGTCTCGCGCTCCGCGGCGAGGAGGTCGTCGATGCGCTCCGCGAGCCGGTTCAGCGCGTGCGCCACCCGCCGCACCTCCGACGGCCCGTCGTCCGGCGCGCGGGCCGTGAGGTCGCCCTCCCCGAGCCGGTCGGCGGCCGTCGCGGTGCTGGCGAGCTGGCGGACCAGGCGCCGGGACACCACCTCGGCCGCCGCCGCGGCCAGCACGAGCAGCCCGGCGGCGGCGGCCCCGAGCAGGAGCAGCCGGTCGAGGAGCTTGGCCCGCACGTCCGCGCCGGAGGCGTAGGCCAGCACCACGGCGTCGCCGTCACGGGTCCCGGCGTGCACGCTGACCAGCTGGCCGCCGCCGACCTCGTGGGCCTCGGCGTCCGAGACCGGCATCAGCCGGCTGTCGTCCCCGTCGTCCCCGTCCCCGTCGCCGCCGGACGACGGGTGCGCGTCGCCGCGCTCGGCGTACTCCCCGGCGGCGTCGGGTAGGGCGGCCCCGAGCGCGGTGCCGTCGGGTAGCAGCACGGTGACCGGCGGCGAGTCCTCGCGGGCGTTGAGCCGGTCCACGTACGCGCCGAGCAGGTCGGCGTCGGCCGGACCGGTGCTCACGTAGTCCGCGACGCTCCGGGCGACGTCCGAGGCGCCCTCCCGGCTCTCCTCGGTCGCGGTGCGCAGCAGCAGGAGCACCAGCGGGATCGCGAAGAGCACCAGCACGGTGGCGGTGGCGCCGACCGCCAGCGCGCGGATCCGGGCCCGCAGGCTCATCGGGCGCTCACGCGGCGCCGGGGTCGACGAGCTTGACCCCGACGCCGCGCACGCTGAGCAGGTAGCGCGGCTCGGCGGCGGTCTCGCCGAGCTTGCGGCGCAGCCAGGACAGGTGCACGTCGACGGTCCGGTCCGCGCCGCCCCACGGCATCTGCCAGACCTCCGCCAGCAGCTGGCGCTTGGTGACCACCTCGCCGGGCCGGGAGGCCAGCGCGAACAGCAGGTCGAACTCCTTGCGGTTCAGGCTCAGCTCGGCGCCGTCCAGCTCGGCGGTCCGGGAGGCCGGGTCGACCACCAGCCCGCCGACGACCACCCGCGGGTCCTGCCGGACCGCCGGGGTGGAGCGCCGCAGGACCGCGCGCACCCGCGCCATCACCTGGGCCGCGGAGAACGGCTTGATCAGGTAGTCGTCGGCGCCCGCGTCGAGGAGCCGGACGATCTCCCGCTCGTCGTCGCGCGCGGTGGCGACGACCACCGGGAGGTCGCTGCCGGCCCGGATCAGGGCCAGCACGTCGGCGCCGTCGAGGTCGGGCAGCCCGAGGTCGAGGATCACGGCGTCGGGCCGCTCCGCACTCACCGCCTTGATCGCCTCGACCGCGGTCGCCACGGGTACGACGGTCGCGCCGTGCTCGCCCAGCCCCCGGGAGAGGGTGCGCCGGATCTCCGGGTCGTCCTCGACCAGGAGGAGGCGGATCATGTCGGCCAGGCTACTGCCGCTCACCTGCTCGCGGAGCCCGCGTCGGACCAGGCCGCCTTCGCCCCGCTGTGCCCGATCCGGGCCACCTGGACCCCGGTGCCGACCGCGGCGAGGAGGGCCAGGACGCCGACCACGGCGGTCAGCGTTCGGAGCCCGCCCGCACCCGTGCGGTCCGCCGGGGCGGCGGCGGTGTCGGGTGCCGTCGTACGGCGCCGGTCGAGCCACCAGAACCCGACCGCCAGCACGAACAGCGCGATGGTGAACGGCAGCAGCTGCTCACCCATCTCGGTGTGCTTCTCGAGCAGCGTGGTCTCGACCACGTCGTGCTCGAGGTTCTCCCCGCTCGAGGTGGACAGCGGGGTGAGGATCAGCGCCACCAGGCTCAACCCCATCGGCAGCGGCCCGGCCCAGGCGCGGAACCGCGGCCAGACCACGGCGCCGATCACCACCAGGGCGGCGAGCGGGACCAGCACGGCCGTCGCGTGGACGATGAGCGGGTGCAGGGGCAGGCCGAAGATGTCGGACGGCATCGGGTTCTTCCTCTCTCGCGACCGACCGTGGTGCCGATCGCACCCGCAGACGATCGCGGTGCTCCGCTCAGGTGATCCCCAACGTCGGCTCAAATCCAGATCAAAAGGTCCCGGCCCGGGCGGGACCTTGCGGCCGCCGACTTGACACGCCGAGCACTTCAAAGGCTACTGAACCGGTCAGAAAACTGATTACACTGGATTGACTAGATCTGATCGGTGATGCTGCCGTCACCGAACGACCCGAGGGGTGCACTTCATGCGCAAGCTCATCGTCCTGGCCTTCGTGGGCCTGATCGCCCAGCTCATCGACGGCTCGCTCGGGATGGCGTACGGCGTCACGTCGTCCACCCTGCTGCTCGCCACCGGGGTGGCGCCCGCTGCGGCCTCGGCGGCGGTCCACTTCTCCGAGATCGGGACCTCCCTGGTGTCGGGGTTCTCCCACCACAAGCTCGGCAACGTCGACTGGCGCACCGTCTCGATCCTCGCGCTGCCGGGCTTCGTCGGCGCCTTCGCCGGAGCGACCTTCCTGGCCGGCCTGGACGGCGACACCGCGAAGCCGTGGGTGGCCGCGATCCTGCTCGGGCTGGGCGGCTACGTGATCTGGCGGTTCCTCGTGCTCGGCGGCCGGCGGCCGACGTTCAAGACCCGCCCCTCGGCCCGGCTGCTGGCGCCGATGGGCCTGGTCGGCGGCGCGCTCGACGCGATCGGCGGGGGCGGCTGGGGCCCGGTGGGCACCACCACCCTGCTCTCGTCGGGTCGGCTCGAGCCGCGCAAGGTGGTCGGCTCGATCGACACCTCCGAGTTCGTCGTCGCGGTGGGCGGCTCCCTCGGCTTCATCCTCGCCCTCGGGTCGCAGGGCATCGAGTGGAGCTACGCAGGCGCGCTGCTCGCCGGTGGCGTGGTCGCCGCCCCGATCGCCGCCTGGCTGGTCAAGCGGCTCGCGCCGCGGGTGCTGGGCGTCGCGGCCGGCGGCCTGATCGTGCTCACCAACTCCAAGACCATCGCCGAGGCGGCCGGCGCCTCGGACGGCCAGGTGGCGCTGCTCGCCGGCACCCTCCTCGTGCTCTGGATCGCCGGCATCACCCGGGCGGTCCGCCAGGAGCGGCGGGCCCGCGAGATCGCGGCCCTCGACCAGGAGCTGGTCGGGGTCTGAGCCGGGTCGGGCCCGGCGCCGGCGTACTCCCCAAGGTCGACTGAACAAGTCGACACATCTGACACACTTCACCCATGCGAGTCTCCGCCAAGTCCGACTACGCCCTGCGCGCGCTGATCGAGATGGCCTCGCGCGCGGACGGCCGGGCGGTGAGCGCGGAGGAGCTCGGGCGACTCCAGGAGATCCCGCACGGGTTCCTGCAGGCGATCCTCGCCGACCTGCGCCGGGCCGGCATCGTGATGTCCCAGCGCGGCCAGTCGGGCGGGTGGCGGATGGGCCGCCCGGCGGCGGACGTCTCGGTCGCGGACGTGATCCGCGCGGTCGACGGCCCGCTGGTCTCGGTGTACGGGCTGCGCCCCGAGGCGGTCAGCTACAACGAGACCGCGGACGTGCTCCAGCACGTGTGGATCGCCGCGCGCCACTCGCTGCGCGACGTCTTCGAGCAGGTCTCGATCCAGCAGCTCGCCGACGGCCGGCTGCCCGACGCGGTCACCTCGCGGACCGCCGACGAGGACGCCTGGCAGCCGCACTAGGGACTGCCCCACCTCCGGTCGCCGCGCGCACCTGACGCATCTGTCCCGATCCCGCCGGAACGACAGCAGATCCGGCAGGTGCATCGGGGAGCATCTAGAACGTGTTGCAGTTTCATTCTAGGATGGGCGGGTGATCACCTCCGACGCCATCACCTGGAACGCCCCGGACGACCCTCACCCCGCGCGGGCCGCGTCCCAGCGCTCCTACGCCGCCGTGGCGAGGGGCGACCTGGCCGAGTGGCTGACGGTGTACGCCGAGGACGCGGTGCTGGAGGACCCCGTCGGGCCCTCGATGTTCGATCCCGACGGCGCCGGCCACCGCGGGCACGAGGGCATCACCGCGTTCTGGAACGCGGCGATCGCCCCGATCGCGCGGTTCCAGTTCGAGATCAACGACTCCTTCGCCAACCCGGGCAGCAACACCTGCGCGAACATCGGCCGGATCACCACGTCGTTCCCCGACGGCAGCCACACCACGACCGACCTGATCATGGTCTACGTCGTGAACGACGACGGCCGGGTCGCCTCGATGAGGGCCTACTGGGAGCCGGACCGGACGATGGCGACGTTCACCAAGGGCTGACCCGGGCCCCGCTCGCTGCGAGAGCTCAGTCGCGCACGTGCCGGGCGACCCACTCCACCAGCGGGCGCAGCGACTGCCAGTCGGCGCGGACCAGGTCGAGCAGCCCGGCGGTGTGGATCACCGGCTCGAAGCCGAGCGGGTGCCCCGCGACCAGCGACCGGTGCCGGAGCAGCTCGATCCGCGGGTGGTCGGCGTCGTACCCGCGGGGGCTGGTCTTGAGCCGGTCGCCGCCGACCTCGAACCCGCTCCGCTCCAGGGCGCGCAGCACCTTCTCGAGCTCGGGCCCGAACCGGTCGTGGGCCACCGCGGCCCGGAACGCCGCGAGCCGCGGCCCACTCGCCTCGTAGAAGCCGGCGCCGGTGCGGACCCCGCGGGGCGAGACCTCGACGTACCAGCCGGTGGCCTCGCCGACGCGGACGAACGCGCCCTGGTGGGTCTTGTACGGCGTCTTGTCCTTGGCGAACCGGACGTCGCGGTAGGGCCGGAAGATCTTCGCCGTCCCGAACTCCGGCTCGAGCGCCGCGCACAGCGCGGTCATGGGGGCCTTGACCGCCTCGGCGTAGACCGCCTTGTGCTTCTCCCAGAACGCCTTGGTGTTGTCGACCTCGAGGTCGTCGTAGAAGTCGAGCGCGGCGACGGGGAATCCGGTGAAGGCGGGATCGGTCACGCCGCGAGCGTAACGAGGCGAGGTGGCGCCGCCCGCTGCAGCGTCACCACCCCGCCGGTCGGTCGGATCCCGATGGTCCGACACTGGTCCAACGCGAGGACCGTGAGTATGTGACGGTTCGAGTCCGGATTTCTTCGCCCGGGCGTGCCCCGTCAGGAGAGCGGAGCGGCGACCTGCTCGTCGCCGTCCTCGGCCATCGCGGTCACCGTCAGCGTGTCGCCGCCGCACCGCGGCTCGGAGAGGAACGCCTGCCCGCCCGGGGAGCGGTAGACGACCGCGAGGCCGGTGTCCGCGGTCCACCGCATCAGGCTCGCGGGGTCGCCCTCGCGCTGCGGGTCGCGCACGAAGTACGCCGCGCCCGCGCACCAGACCAGGCTGCCCGCCGTACCGGGGCCGAGGTCGACGGACTCCCCGCCCGCACGCGCGTAGAAGTGCGCGCTCTCGACCTGGCGCTCCTTCGGGATCACCGACCAGACCGCGCCGTCGTCGGTGCGCAGCCCGTCCCAGCCCTTGCAGTCCTCGACGTCGGGGAACGGCGTGGCCCGGTCGCCGTCCAGGGAGACCAGGGTGCGACAGGACGGCTGTGCGTCGTCGAAGGTCAGCAGCGAGGTGCCCGCCGGGGTGATCCGGGCGTCGTTGAAGCCGTGCCGCTCGGGCGCGCACCAGCCGAGCTCGGAGGTGCGGGTGGCGAGGTCGACGGTCGCGACGCAGTACGCGCCCTTCGGGCCGACGGTCGCGTGCACGAGCTGCCCCTCGCCGAGGGCCCAGGTGCCGCCGGTCGTGGTGGGTACGTCGGAGCGCCCGTCGATCCGGAACCGCTCGCCGGTCGCGAGGTCGGTGACCTCGGCCGCCATCGGGCGCTGCTCGGCCTTGTCCTGCAGCACGACGACCGCCCAGTCGCCGTCGATGAGCGCGTCGCCGACCCGCAGGCCCGGTCCGGCCGCGCCGCCGGTCGGCTTCGGGCCGTCGAGCCGGTAGCCGCGGCCGCCGCGGTCGACCGTGAGCGTCCAGTCGCCGCTGCGGGTGACGGTGGCCGCGATCGGCCCGGCGACCGGCTGCCAGTCGAGGAGGTCGGTCGTGGGCGCCGAGCCGGACGACCCCGGGGCGGTGCTCGGGGCCGTCGCCGACGGGTTCGGGGCCGACGGGTTCGGGGCCGGCTCGGCGGGGTCGCTGCTGCTGCAGCCGTCGAGCGCGAGCCCCAGCACGACCGCGGCCGCGGCGTACCGGAGGGCCCGCATCAGACCCCCACGTTGTGGGCGTAATGGGCCTGGTTGGCGCGGTAGCTCTTGTACGCGTTGCGCCACTGCACCCGGGAGATGTAGGGCTCGGAGGGGTCGAAGCGCTGCTGGTTCCACGGCTCGAAGTAGCTGAGCAGGTCGGGCTTGGCGCCGCGCTTGGTGTAGCCGCGACCGACCTGGAAGTGCCCCGAGGCGTCGTCGTCGAGGTAGGGGTAGAACCGCTTGAGCAGGACCGGGTGCAGCACGACCGGCGCGTGGTAGTCGGCGAGGTGGCGCATCATCAGCAGCATCCACTTGCGGAAGCCGTAGCGGCCGATGTCGAGCACGATGTAGGGCCCGGCATGGTCCTCGCGGTCCCACCCGGTGCTCTGGTTGACGACGCGGACCATGTCGTAGACCGAGCTGCCGCTGCTGGTCGTGTGCAGCCGGCGGGCCCAGTGCCGCTGCTTCTGATGCCGGTCGCGCCAGCCCCACGCGATCATCTGCATCGAGGTCGGGCCGCACCAGTAGGTGCGGTTCTGCGACGCCACCTGCTTCGGGTTCAGGATCGCGACGCGCCGCGGGTAGTCGCGCATCGTCTTGACGCTCGCCCGGGTCGGGGCGGCGGTCGGCGTGGGTGAGGCCGATGTCCTGGCCGATGTCTTGGCGACGGGCACGGCGCGCGCCTCGGGGTGCGCCTCGAGGAAGCCGCTGGGCAGCGGGACGCCCTCGATCTCGTGGCGCAGCAGCCAGACCTTCGCGACCGACCGCGCGGCCATGGTCAGCTCGGCGCGGTCGGCGGCGGCGCGAGCCGTCGGGCTCAGCCGCGCGCGCTGCTCCAGCACCGCTGCGGCGTCCAGGTCGCCGGTGCCGCGCGCAGCAGCGGCGGGGCGGGCGGCGATCCGGCGGGCGGCGTTGGCCATCCGGTCGCGGACCTGGTCCTGGGTGTCCTCGGTCCAGCCGGTGCCGAGGCAGTAGCGCTGGCCCTCGAGGTCGGCGCAGCGCACCGCGGAGGCGGCGAGCTGCTCGGGCGTCGCCCGGCCCGAGACCCGCCCGAGGGCCCGGCCCTCCGCGACCACCCGGTCGATCTCGTCCTGCAGCTGCGGCGTCACCCGCGACCAGCCCGCAGTCGTGGCCGGGCGCAGCGCCCCCGCCTTGCCCTCCCCGGTGGGCGCGATCGCGCCGTCGTCGTCCTCTCCGCGTGGGATGAACGGCGTCACTGCGAGCAGCACGACCAGGGTGCCGGCGAGGATCAGGAGGGGACGGCGAGACATGGGACGACCTCGAGACGGTGGGGAAGACCAGCCGTCCCACTGTCACCTTGCGTCACTGGTCTAGTCAAGTTCCCCACTGGCCACAGGCAAGAGGAGCCCGTCGGCCTGTCGACCGGCTCCCGGGTGTGAACCGCAACGGACGCGCCTACCGCAACCACACCGTCTGGCGACTGACCCCAAGAGCGAATCCGCGGCCCGCGCGGCGACGAAGTCGACGCGCGAGACGCGGACATCGACGTCGGGCGGAGCGACGCGCTCGTGGGCGCGACCGGCGGGGTATTGGAGCGGATGACGAGACTCGAACTCGCGACATCGACCTTGGGAAGGTCGCGCTCTACCAACTGAGCTACATCCGCACGACCCGCGGGAGGCGGGTCGGCGCACATGCTATATCGATCCCTCCCCGCCCGGATAAATGACCCGGGGTACGGCGGGGCCGGGGACGTTCACGAGCGTCGGGTACTTGGGCCTGACCTGGTCCCCGGACGAGCGGCCGGTGAGCCGCCGGTGCACCCAGGGGGCGAGGAACTCGCGGCTCCACCGCGCGTTCGCGGCGAGCCGCTCGCGGCGGTCGAGCACGGGGATCGGGGCGAGGCTCGGCCGGACCAGCTCGTGGGCGACCCCGAGCGCGTCGAGGACCTTGGTCGCCATGTAGGCGTGGCCGGCGGAGTTCAGGTGCATCCGGTCGGTGTCCATGACCGCGGGCAGCTCGACGTCGCGCATCCGCCACTGGTCCACCAGTGTCGCCCCGTGCCGGTCGGCGATCTCGCGGACCCACTCGTTGAACACGGCGAAGCGGCCCCGCATCGCGGCGAAGACCCCGGTCGTGCCGGGGTCGAAGAGCGTGAACATGACGACCCGGGCGCTGCTGGCCGAGAGGCGCCCGATGGCCTGCTCGTACCGGGCGGCGAGCGCATCGACGTCGACCCGGGGCCGGAGCACGTCGTTGCCGCCGCCGTGGATCGTGACCAGGTCGGGGCCCAGGGCGAGGCCGGCGTCGAGCTGCTCGTCGAGGATCGCGGGCAGCTTGCGGCCGCGGATCGCGAGGTTGGCGTAGCCGAAGTCGTCGGTCTGCCGGGCCAGCACCTCGGCCACCCGGTCGGCCCAGCCCCGCAGGCCGTTGGGGCGGTCCGGGTCGGGGTCCCCGACGCCCTCGGTGAACGAGTCGCCCAGGGCGACGTACCGGTGCAGGCTCACCGGGCCATTCTCGCGGTCCCGGCGTCCGCTGCCCACGGCGGGTGGGGGCCGGTAGGTTGTCCGCGTGCTGCTGTCAGACCGCGACATCCTGGTCGAGATCGACGCCGGGCGGGTCGCCCTCGAGCCCTACGACCCGGACATGCTCCAGCCGTCGTCGATCGACGTGCGGCTGGACCGGTACTTCCGGGTCTTCGAGAACCACAAGTACCCGCACATCGACCCCGCCGCAGACCAGTCCGACCTGACCCGGCTGGTCGAGCCCGAGGGCGAGGAGCCGTTCATCCTGCACCCGGGCGAGTTCGTCCTGGGGTCGACGTACGAGGTCGTCACGCTGCCTGACGACATCGCGGCACGGGTGGAGGGCAAGTCCTCGCTCGGTCGCCTCGGCCTGCTCACCCACGCCACCGCGGGCTTCGTGGACCCCGGGTTCTCCGGGCACGTCACGCTCGAGCTGGCCAACGTCGCGACGCTGCCGATCAAGCTCTACCCCGGCATGAAGATCGGCCAGTTCTGCTTCTTCCGGCTCTCCTCGCCCTCCGAGCACCCCTACGGCTCGGCGAAGTACGGCTCGCGCTACCAGGGCCAGCGCGGCCCGACGCCCTCGCGGTCGTACCAGAACTTCCACCGCACCCGGATCTGAACCATGGGGTTAGGCTAGCCTAACCTCATGACGATCACCCCGACCCGGCTGCCGATGATCCTCGACCAGGTCGAGGTGGTCCGGGTCGAACGGCTCTCCCCGTCCTTCGTCCGGGTCGAGCTGGGCGGCCCGTGCCTCGCCGACTTCGGCGTCGACGGGCCGCTGTACGACCAGCGGATCAAGCTGATCCTCCCGCACGGCGACGGCCCGCTGCCCTCGTTCACCGGCGCGGAGGAGTCCTGGTACGCCGCCTGGCTGGAGCGCCCGGTCGAGGAGCGCGGCCACCTGCGCACCTACACCGTGCGCGACGTCCGCGGCGCGGGCTCCGACACCCGGCTGGTCGTCGACTTCGCCGTCCACGGTGCCGACGGCCCGGCCGGCCCCGGTGCGTCGTGGGCCGCGCGGGCCCGGGTCGGGGACCGGCTGGTGCTGCTGGCGCCGCGTCGCGGCCATGAGTTCGGCGGCATCGAGTTCGAGCCGGGTACGGCGTCGCGGCTGCTGCTGGTCGGCGACGAGACCGCGGTCCCGGCGGTGTGCGCGATCCTGGGCCAGCTGCCCTGGCGGGCCCGGGGGGCGGTCTTCCTCGAGGTCCCGACCGCCGCCGACGTGCAGTCGGTCGCGCACCCCGAGGGCGTGCAGGTCGTCTGGCTGCCGCGCGAGGGAGCGCCGCTCGGGTCGCTCGTGCACGCCGCCGTGCTCGAGCACCTCGGGGTGGGCGGCCTGCGGGACGAGGACGCAGACGAGGTCGGCGAGGTCGACCCCGATCTGTGGGAGACGCCGACGTACTCCTCCTCCGGTGAGGAGGTCGACGCGGCGGTGACCCTCGTGGGCCACGACCTCGACGACCTCTACGCCTGGATCGCCGGGGAGTCCGGTCTGGTCACCGCGCTGCGCCGGGCCCTGGTCACCGACCTCGGCCTGGACCGCCGGCAGGTCGCCTTCATGGGCTACTGGCGCCGCGGCGTGGCGATGCGCTCCTGATCAGTTGTCGATCCGGGTCGCGGCCCGGCGCAGCCGCTGGGCGAGCAGGTGGCGGTAGGTGGTGGCGGGGACCCGGGGGGCGCTCGCGCGGGCGATCCGCTCGGCGAGCTGTTGGCGCGCGACCTCGGCGTCGAGGACCACGTTGCTGTACTCCATGACGTTCTCCTACGGGTGGGTGGTGGGTGGACGGCTGGGACGGCAGGGGTCAGACCTCGGTCAGGCCTCGGTCAGGTGGATGTCGCCGCTGACCGTCTTCGCCCGCACCTCGACGTGGTCGGCCCCCTCACGGGGCTGCCCGGTGCCACTGAGGCTCGAGCGGATCTCGCCGGCGACGGTGGCGATGTCGGTCCACACCGGGACGCCGGCCGGGATGCCGATCGCGACGTCCCCGGAGGCGCCCTTCACCGTGACCCGACCGCGGTGCGCCCGGGTGACGACCAGGTCACCGGACCCGGTCGTCAGCGCGACGTCGCCCTCGGCCTCGCCGACCTTGAGGTCGCCGGACCCGGTCTTCACGACGGCGGTGCCGCGGGTGTTCCACAGCTGCACGTCGCCGGAGCCGGTGGAGACGAGTACGGCGGCGGCCGCGTCGACGACCAGCACGTCGCCCGATCCGCTCTTGGCCTTGAGGTCGGCGCGGGCGGACTCGATGCGGACGTCGCCCGAGCCGGTCTCGACCACGAGGGGACCGTCGGCGGTGTCCACCTCGACGTCGCCCGAGCCGCTCTTGAGCTGGGTGGTGGCGACGGTGCCGCTGACCATGATGTCGGCGCTGCCCGTGCGGACCACCAGGTCGCTGGCGGCGGGCAGCGTGACGACGACGTCGAGGCGGCTGTCGCCGCCGAAGAAGCCGCCGCGCTGCTTGGGGCCGATCACGCTGACCTGGTCCCCGTCCTGGCGGACCAGCGTCTGCTCGGCGTCGCGGCCGCGGACCTCGACGTGGGTCTGCGTGGTGTCGGTCGCCTCGATCTTCACCGAGCCCTTGCCGATCTCGGCGAGCAGGCGGACGGGTCGGGGGGTCTCGAAGTGGTGCTCGGTCATCGTGCTCTCCTGCGTGAGGGTGTAGTCAGCCACGGGCCGGCCTGGTGCCGGTCCCGGGAGTCCGAGTGGTGGCTAGATCCAGCCGGTCATCCGGCGGTTCCCGCGCTTGCCGCCGAAGGGGTCGTTGCCGCTGAGGAAGGGGATGCTGGACAGGTCGATGTCGACGTTGATCGCGCTCTCCCGGGTCGCGGCGCGGACCACGGTGACCAGCCAGGTGTTGAGCGAGTGTCCGGAGCGGGCGGCCAGCTCCTCGGCCCTGGTCTTGACCGACTCCGGGATCCGCAGCGTGATCCGGGCGACGTTGCCGTCGTCCTCGGGCTCGTCGTCCGGCGTGGTCGGGGCCGGCGTCTCCATGGGGGACGCCGGCGTGGTGTGCACGACGAAGTCCAGCTCGCGGCCGTTGAGCCGGACGTCCACGCCGCCGTCCGGCAGCTCGGCGGTGATCTCGGCGGCGGCCTGGGAGACCGCCTCCATCAGGGCGAGCCGGGCGGCCGGGTCGAGGGCGAAGGCCAGCCGCTCGGTCGCCTGCCGGGCCTCCGGCCCGGCCGCCTCGGCGGCGGCCAGGAGGTCGCGGCGGAGGCTCTCGACGTACGGCGTGATGTCCATGCGCACCACGATGACATCACAATGACGTCATGTCAACACCGGGTGACGTCATCATGGCGTCATCATGGTGTGCGAGGTTTCGGCCGGCGGGTGTCCGGGCACGTGATCCGTTGGTCCACCGCGGACCCGATCACCGGATCGGTTGCACGGAAAGGTCTTCACCATGGCGAGTCCGACCGTCCTGGCCAGCGACACGATCATCTCGGCCAACCTCATCGACTACCTGATCGTCGCGCTGTACTTCGCGGTCGTCCTCGGTATCGGCGTGATCGCCCGTCGCCAGATCTCCGACTCGGTCGACTTCTTCCTCTCCGGCCGCTCGCTGCCCGCCTGGGTCACCGGCCTGGCCTTCATCTCCGCGAACCTGGGCGCCGTCGAGATCATGGGCATGTCGGCGTCGGGAGCGCAGTTCGGGCTGCCGACGGTCCACTACTTCTGGATCGGCGCGATCCCGGCGATGCTGTTCCTGGGTGTCGTGATGATGCCCTTCTACTACGGCTCCAAGGTCCGCTCGGTGCCGGAGTTCATGCGCCGCCGGTTCGGGACCGGCGCCCACCTGGTCAACGCGATCTCGTTCGCGGTCGCTCAGCTGCTGATCGCCGGCATCAACCTGTTCCTGCTCGGCAGCATCGTGCACGCGCTGCTCGGCTGGCCGCTGTGGGTGGCGCTCATCGTCGCGGCCGCCATCGTGCTCTCCTACATCACCCTCGGCGGCCTGAGCGCGGCGATCTACAACGAGGTCCTGCAGTTCTTCGTGATCGTCGCCGGACTGCTTCCGCTGACCCTGATCGGGCTGCACCGCATCGGCGGCTGGGGCGGGCTCTCGGACAAGATCACCGAGGCCGCCCAGGCGCACCCCGACGTCATCCCGCCGGCCGACCAGCAGCTGAACTCCTGGCCCGGGCTGCCGCTGACCGGGTTCGACTCCTCGCTGCTCTCGGTGATCGGCATCGTCTTCGGGCTCGGGTTCGTGCTGTCCTTCGGCTACTGGACCACGAACTTCGTCGAGGTCCAGCGCGCGATGGCCTCGAACTCCATCTCCGCGGCCCGCAAGACCCCGATCATCGGCGCGTTCCCCAAGATGTTCGTCCCCTTCATCACGATCATCCCGGGCATGATCGCCGCCGGCCTGGTGACCGAGATCGGCCAGGTCAAGGCCGGCCAGAGCGTGCCCGGCGGCGCGTCGGGGGACGGGGTCGCCTACAACGACGCGCTGCTCTACCTGATGCGCGACGTGCTTCCCAACGGCCTGCTCGGGCTGGCGATCACCGGCCTGCTGGCCGCCTTCATGGCCGGCATGGCCGCCAACATCTCCGCGTTCAACACCGTGCTGAGCTACGACCTCTGGCAGCAGTACGTCCGCAAGGACCGCGACGACCACCACTACCTGGTCGTCGGCCGGGTCGCGACGGTGGTGGCCACCGTGATCGCGATCTTCACCGCCGGTCTGGCGAGCAACTTCAGCAACATCATGAACTACCTCCAGGTCCTGTTCGGGTTCTTCAACGCGCCGCTGTTCGCGACCTTCATCCTCGGGATGTTCTGGAAGCGGATGTCCGCGACCGCGGGCTGGGTCGGTCTTGTCGCGGGCACCGTGTCGGCCGTGGTCGTCGCGTTCCTCAGCGAGGACGCGTTCGGCTCCTGGAGCACCGGGACGCTGCCGATCAGCGGCCAGGGCGCCGCGTTCGTCGCCGCCGGTGTCGCGTTCGTGGTCGACATCGTGCTGAGCATCGCGGTCTCGGCCGTCACCCCGGCGAAGCCGGTGGAGGAGCTGCGCGGCCTGGTCTACTCCGAGACCCCGCGCGAGGACCTCGTCGATCCGGACGAGGCCGGCCACCCGTGGTACCAGCGCACGCTCCCGCTCGCCGGGGTAGCCCTGGTCCTCGTCATCATCTTGAACGTCATCTTCTAGAGGAGACGCCATGTCCGAGAGCAACTCCAGCGCCCGCACCGGTCGGCACACCGCCGGCCTGCTCGACATCCGCAACATCATCGGCGGCCTGGTCGGCGTGTACGGCGTGATCCTCACCCTGATGGGCCTGTTCGGCGACCAGGAGTCGGACAAGACCGGCGATGTCAACGCCAACCTCTGGGCGGGCCTGGTGATGATCGTCGTCGGCGTGGGGTTCGTGACCTGGGCACGCCTGCGCCCGGTCGTGGTGCCGGCCCACCACGACCGCCCTCAGGACGACCCGGCGTAGAGCGCGACGGCGTCGACCGCGCCGTCCTCGCGGTAGACCTCGAGCCGCAGCGGACAGCCGGACCGGTCCGGCGGGAGGACCAGCACGGCAAACGCGTCGCCGCTGCCGGCGACCCACGGCTCCGGCGCCCCGCACGCGCCCAGGCCCTCGGTGGCGGGCACGATCCGGACCGCCGGGACGGCGTACGTCGGCGGCCGCTCGTCGGTCAGCAGCACCCCGGAGACCGCCTCCTGCAGGGCGTCCAGCACGCCGGTCCGCGCCCACGCGTCCGGGTCGGCCGCCTGGTCGTGGGTGAGCACGGTCGGGGCCTCGGCCCCGGTGTAGACGCGCACCCGGTCGGCGAACGGGGGCCCGGCGCCCCGCCCGCCGGCGAGGTCGACGAGCTGCCAGGCGGTCGCGCGCCGCTG
The DNA here is from genome assembly GCF_030019515.1 of Nocardioides sp. Lineage (GTDB taxonomy): Bacteria > Actinomycetota > Actinomycetes > Propionibacteriales > Nocardioidaceae > Nocardioides. The sequence goes on from NZ_JASEEQ010000002.1 coordinate 69,514, forward strand.
GTAGTCGGTCAGGCAGGTGATGCTCGCCGGCACCGCGGTGTAGAGCGTGATCGCGTCGCCCCGCTCGAACCGCTCGCCGCGCTGGGGATCGCTGCCCAGCGCGCGGCCCGCGACCTCGCACGCCCGGATCGGCTCGACGGTGACCTCGAGACCGAGCCCGGCGAGCAGGTCGTGGGCGGCCCGGTCGTCGTAGCCGAACACCGACGGCACCTGATCGGGCCCGAGGTGGTCGGCGGCCGGGTGGTCCGGACGGGTGACCGCAACCGCGGCCACCACCACGGCGAGCGCACCGAGGGTGCCCGCGAGGACCCGCCACGGTGGCCGTCGGGATGGGCGGGGCCCGCGGATCGCGTCCGCGAGGGCGGCGTGCACGAGCGGGTCGGGGTCCTCCGCGCGGCGGATCCGCCGGTGCTGGTCGGCGAGCACCCGCCGGACCAGCGCCGGGGCGTCCTCCTCGGGAACCCCGAGGTCGACCGCGGCACGCAGCAGCGCGTGCCACCTGGCGTCGACGTACGCCTGCGGGTCCACACTGTCGACGTTAGGGCTCGCCCATGAGAAGAGAGACGGCCGCGAGGTCGCCGTCGGCGTTCATGAACAGCTGCACCGCGAAGTCGTCGGTGCACGAGTCCACCGAGCCCGGGGCCGGCACGATCGCGACCCGATCCAGCTTGCGCAGGTCGGGCGGCACCGGGCCGTAGGTCTGCAGGCAGCTGCTGTCCGAGGTCTCGACGTAGGCGACCGCGCGGTGCTCCGTCAGCACGTCCACGGGGGAGAGCGGGCAGGCCCGGCCGGCGTACTCGCCCATCTCGGTGCAGGTCCGCCACGCCTCGGGCCCGGAACGAGGAACGGGTCGTGTGCCCCACCACGCGCCATGGCGCGTCCAGGGGCACACGACCCGTCGGGTCACAGGTCGAAGAGCGACCCGGTGTCGTTGATGTCGACATCGGTCTTCGGCTGGTGCGCCGCGCCGCCGGCGGGCGGCTTCGGCTTCTCCTCCATGGGCTGCGCGGACTGCTCCGCCGCCGGCTCCTCGACCTCGGGCTCGGCAACGGCCTCGGGCTCGGCCTCGGGCTCGGCCTCCGGCTCCGGCTCCGGCTCCGGCTCCGGCTCCGGCGTCGTGCCGGAGGCGGCGTTGGCGGCCGCGGTCGCCGAGGCGCTGAGCTCCTGCGGGTCGGGGGCCGCGATGTCGAACAGCGAGCCGCCCGAGCCCAGGTCGATCTCGGGCTTCTCCTCGACCGCGGGTGCGGCGGCCGCGGGCTCCTCGGCCTTCGGTGCCGTGGCCACGGGCTCCTCGGCCTTGGGCTCCTCGGCCTTCGGTGCCGGGGCGGCCGGCTCGTCGGCGGCGATGTCGAACAGCGAGCCCGAGCCGAGGTCCGGGCCGGCGGCCGCGGTCGTCGGCGCCGGCGGCTCGGGGGTCTCGGCCTTCGGCTCCTGCGCCTTCGCCTGCTCCGCCTTCGCCTGCTCCGCCTGCTCGGCCGGCTTGTCGTCGGCGATGTCGAACAACGACCCGGTGGTCGCGGTGTCGCTGCCGGTGTTGGCGACCTCGGTCTGCGCCTCGGGCGTCGGCTTCGCCTCGACGGTCGAGTCGGTGTCGCCGCCGAGGTCGAACAGTGAGCCGCCCGAGGACGCCGGCTTGGCGGCCTGGGCCTCCTCCGTGACGGACTTGTCCTCCGTGGCGGTCACCGAGTCGGCCGGGGTGTCGAACAGCGACGACCCGCCGGAGGCCTTCGCCGCCGGCCCCACGTCCGCGGTCTCGGTGACGGTGTCGGCGGTCTGGGTCGCGTCACCCGGCTCGGGTTCCGCCTTGGTCTCCTCGGAGCGGGCCGCAGGCGCGGTCGTGCCGACCGAGCCCGGCGCGTGCCGGGTGGCCATCACGCCCTTCACCGAGGCGAGCAGCATCTGAGCGACGTCGAGGACCTCGACCTCGGGGCGCGCCGCGCCCTTGTCCTGCTGGGCGGTGAGCCCGTCGGAGAGCATCACCCGGCAGAACGGGCAGCCGACCGCGATCTGGTCGGCGCCGGTCCCGACGGCCTCGGCCGTGCGGTTCTCGTTGATCCGCTCGCCGATGGTCTCCTCCATCCACATGCGAGCACCACCGGCGCCGCAGCAGAACGACCGCTCGGAGTTGCGCTCCATCTCGACGACCTCGGCGCCCGGCAGCACCTGGAGCAGCTCGCGCGGCGGCGCGTACACCCCGTTGTGGCGGCCGATGTAGCACGGGTCGTGGTAGGTGATCTTGCGCTGGTGTGCGCCGGCGCCGTCGTTCACCGGGGTCAGCCTGCCCTCGCGCACCAGCCGGTTGAGGAGCTGGGTGTGGTGCACGACCTCGAGCTCGATGCCGAACTCCTTGTACTCGTTCTTGAGCGTGTTGAAGCAGTGGGCGCAGGTCGAGACGACCTTCTTGACCCGCGTCTGCTTGAACGTCTCGACGTTCTGCTGGGCGAGCCCCTGGAAGACGAACTCGTTGCCGGCTCGCCGGGCCGGGTCGCCGGTGCAGGTCTCGCCGTTGCCGAGGACGCCGAAGGACACGCCGGCGATGTCGAGCAGCTCGGCGACCGCGCGGGTGGTCTTCTTCGCCCGGTCCTCGTACGCGCCGGCGCAGCCGACCCAGAACAGCCACTCGACCTCGTCCAGGGACTCGATCGTCTCGCCGACGACCTTGACCTCGAAGTCCAGGCCCTTGGCCCAGTCCATCCGGGCGTTGGGCGACATGTTCCACGGGTTGCCGTTGTTCTCCAGGCCACGGAACAGCTGGTTGAGCTCGCTGGGGAAGTTCGACTCGACGAGCACCTGGTAGCGGCGCATGTCGACGATGTGGTCGACGTGCTCGATGTCGACGGGGCACTGCTCGACGCAGGCGCCGCAGGTGACGCAGGACCAGAGCACGTCGGGGTCGATGACCGCCGAGCCGTCCTCGGGCATGTAGAACCACTCGTCACCGGTGTCGCCGACCAGCGGCCGCTCCGCCTCCTTGGTGAGCGTGTCGCTGCCCTCGAGCAGGCCGGCGCGCTTGTCCTCGCCGGCGAGGAGGTACGGCGCCTTCGCGAACGACGCGTCGCGCAGCGCCATGATCATCAGCTTCGGCGACAGCGGCTTCTCGGTGTTCCAGGCGGGGCACTGCGACTGGCATCGACCGCACTCGGTGCAGGTCGCCATGTCGAGCAGGCCCTTCCAGGTGAAGTCCTCGATCGCCCCGGCGCCGAGCTTGGCGTCCTCGTCGAGGTCGTCGATGTCGTCGAGCGTGACCGGCTTGCCCGCCGAGATCAGCGGCTTGACCGCACCGAGCGCCTTCGGCTCGCGGCCGAAGAGCACGTTGAGCGGCGCCAGGAAGATGTGCAGGTGCTTGGAGTTCAGCACGAAGATCAAGAACGCCAGCATCACGCCGATGTGCAGGAGCAGGCCGATGCCGATCAGGGCGGTGCTGTCCGGCAGCACCTTGCCGAGCAGGTAGGAGACGAACGCCGCCTTGCCGTAGCCGTGCTCGGTGCCCATGTCGCGGGACTCGACCGCCCCGCGGAACAGGAACATCGTCCAGATGACGTTGAAGATCATGAACAGCGTGAAGTACGCCGGTCCGAGGTGCGAGCCGAAGAAGCGGGACTTGCGCCCCATCTGCTGGGGCTGGTTGCGCAGCCGGATGGCCCAGAAGACCACGATGCCGAGCGTGCACATCACGGCGATGAAGTCCTGGAGGAAGCCGAGGACGCCCCAGCTGTTGAAGACGAGCCAGTGCCAGCCGGGGTCGCGCGCGAACAGGACGGCGTACGCCTCGAAGTAGACGGTGGCGAGGATGAAGAAGGCCCACATCACGAAGAAGTGCGCGGAGCCGGGCACCGTCCACTTCAGCATCTTGCGCTGGCCGAACACCTCGACGACCTGCCGCTTGGCGGCGGCGCCGAGGCGCCGGGTCACCCCCGCGATCCGGTCGGGGGCAGGCTGGCCGCTGCTGATCAGGCGGTAGAGGAACAGGGCCCGCTTCCCCGCGATCGGCAGGGCGATCGCGTTGATCACGAGACCCAAGATCAGCACTGCAGTCACTGGTAGCTCCCTGTCACGTGTTTGGTGTCGCCGCCCGATGTCGCCCCGGATGTCTCAGCCGGGGCGTGCCCGCGAGCCTATTGGCAGTCGCGGGGTCCGTCAGTCCCCCGGAGGCGTGAGAAGGATCCTACCGGTTGGTAACTTCGGCGACCCGACCTGCGCGGGAGAACGTCACCGTCACCAGCACCTTCGGGTCCGAGGACGTCTTCGCGCAGAAGCCGTACGTCGTGCCGAGCCGCGTGTAGGGCTGGCCGACGGCCTGCATCACCTGCTTGGTGGTCATCCCGGGGCGGACCAGGGCGAGCGCCCGGCCGAGCGGCTTGCGCAGGCCGGGGTTGCGGCAGGAGTCGGGGGCGATGCCCTCGGCCCGCTCCCACATCTGCAGGTACGCCTCGGCGCCGCGTGCCATGTCGTCCTTGATCCGCGCCCCGTCGCCCTGGTGCTGGGCATCGGCGACCTGACCGAGGTCCTGGATCCAGTCGGGGTAGAGGCCGTACTGCGCGACGCCGTCGACGTTGATGTCGTAGACGCGCTCGCCGGCGTGCTGCCGGTCGACCTGCACGCCGCCGAGGCCGGTGAAGGGGTAGCCGACCGGGTTGGGTACGTCCGCGCCCCGCGGGTCGCCCTGCGCCCCGAGTCCGTTCATGTCCGCGCCGTACCCGATCCCCCAGTAGTAGCGCGGGTCCGCCCAGCCGAGGTGGGTGCGCCACTTCTCGACGAAGCCGGTGGAGTCGCCGGCGTACGGCGTGATGAACCCGCCCTCCTCGTAGATCCGCGGGTAGGCGTCGGGCGTGGCCCAGGAGTGACTGGAGATGACGCCGTGGTACCCCAGGTCGTCGATCTGGTCGAGCGCCTGGGTCCGGGCCTTCACGCTCATGTGGTCGGGGTCGAAGATCATGTGCCGCTGGGCGAGACCCTTGATCGTGTACTCGCCGAGCGTGGTCAGGCCGCGGCTGTTGCAGTGGTCCGGCGGCGGGTAGACCGGGAGCGCCGGCAGGTTGAGCGGGCCGAAGAGCTCGCCGATCGCGCCGAACAGCGCGTCCTGCTGGCCGGCCGAGATGTCGGGCGCCGCGAGCTGGTTGTGGTCGTGCGCGCCCGGGATCTCGGGCTCGCAGTGCTCCATGTCCCAGAACGTGCCGGTCTCGAGGAAGTTCGCGCTGTTGACCGCGACCCCGACCTCGCCGTTGTCGCCGGCGATGCCGGACAGCGCGTTGTCGAACTTGTTGACGAGCTCCATCTGGCGCACGCCCATCCGCTTGACCTGGTCGAGCTGGGCGTCGATGTCGTCGACGTCGCAGGCCGGCACGTCGCCGCCCGGCTGCGCCTTGAACGTGCAGCCGAACGGGACGCTGGTCTCGATCCCCATGACCACCGCCATCTTCCCGGCGTTGATCACCCTCCGGGCCTGGTAGGGGCTCTTGACGATCCGGTAGAAGCCCTTGCCGGGACCGCCGAACTGGGCGTCGATGTAGTCCTGCATGGCGTACATGTCCTTGGCCTGCAGGCGCACCGACTCCATGTCGTCGCAGGAGTTCCGCTTGATCGGGTAGATCTGGCAGAGCTGGTTGTTCTCGACGAGCAGGTTGACGAAGATCCGCTGGCCACCCCGCCAGGAGCGCTCCAACCAGCGGTAGTAGGTGCCCTCGTGGGTCAGCGAGTTCGGCGCCGGCCAGTCCTTGAAGGTCGGCCAGCCGACCGGGTCGTGGTGCGGCTCGCCGGAGAGCACCGACTCCAGGACGCCGCCGTACCCGCCGGTGGCGGTGTGGTCGGGGCAGTCGACCAGCGCGTACGGCGCGCCGTACCGGTCCCAGGGCTTGCCGCAGTGGACGTCGCCCCCGAGGAACTCGAAGGCCATCCCGTGGGTGTGCCCGTCCACGTAGCCACGGACCTCCTGGAACGGCGTCACGCCCGCGTGCGGGCGGCCGCTGATGTCGATCTGGGACTCGGGGTACGGCGTGCAGCCGGCCGCGCGGGTCGGCCGGAACGACGTCGCGCCCTCGAGGGTCAGCGCGCCGGTGCCGTTGCGGAAGGAGTAGCGGCCCGCGCCCGCGCGGGAGATGTCCCACACGGCGTCGGCGCCCGGCTGGTCGGCGCGGCTGCCGTCGGCGAGCAGGAAGGCCCGGTCGGCGTCGTAGATCAGGTAGCTGCCGAGGTCCGTGGCCTTGAAGTAGAACGGGTCGCCGTCCGCGGTGAGGGTGTAGCAGCCCCCGGCCAGGGCGTAGCGGTCCTGCGGGTGCAGGTGCCGCGGGCCGGTGACCGGTGCCGTCGTCAGCTCGGGGTCGGGCAGTGCGCGCTCGCGGTCGACGTACGCCGTGGCCGCGGCCTTCTCCGCCGCGGTCGTGGGGTCCCGGGTCAGGTCGCCCAGGTCACCCGCCCGGGAGATCGCGTTCTTGTCGACGCCCAGGCCGCCGAGCGCGTCCTGGGCGAACGCGTAGCGCTCACCCAGCCCGCCCGGCCGTTGCCCCGCGGCCCCGCCCATCGAGATCGCGGTGCCCACCGCGACCACCGCCGCCACCAGGGCCCAGGCCAGCCGTCGGGCCGGACTCTTCTCTCTCACCCAGCACTCCTCGCCTCGTCTGGTGCCTCAACGAGCCGGGTGGACGCGGGTGATGGGTCATCGATCGTGGGGACCGCCGATCCTGCGGGTCAGCGCACCGGCGGTGGCGGCGACCGCGGCGGCGAGCTCGGCGTGGGCGGTGTCCTCGTGGCCCGCCGCCTGGGGGTAGGTGACGGCCACTGCTGCGACCGGGTGCCGGTTGTGGTCGAGGACTGCGACGGCGACGCTCGCCAGCCCGGGGGTGATCTCGCCGTTCTCGACCGCGTGGCCGCGCTGCCGAGTGTCGGTGAGCACCCGGCGCAGCGCGCTCAGGGTGCGTGGCCCCACCCCGTGCCGGTCGACGAAGTCGGAGGGCTGCGAGTAGAGCGCCCGCACCTGGGTCTGGGGGAGCAGGGCGAGGATCGCACGGCCGCTCGCGGTGAGATGGGCGGGCAGCCGCACGCCGACGTCGGTCACCAGCGGCGGCCGCCCGGGCGCGCGCTCCTCGACGACGTAGAGCACCTCGCGGCCGTGCAGGATCGCGAGGTGCGCGGACTGGCGGGTCCGGTCGACCAGGTCGGCCAGCGGCCGGCGGGCGATCCGCTGCAGCGGCTCCTGCCGCGCATAGCCGCTGCCCAGCTCGAAGGCCGCCGGCCCGAGTCCGAACCGGCGCTCGTCGGGCAGGTGCACGACGAAGCCCTCGTCGATCATCGCGTGCAGCAGGTGGTACGTGGTGCTGCGCGGCAGGCCGACGGCGCGCATGATCCGGTCCAGCGCGACCGGGTCGGGCTGGCCGGCCAGGAACCGCAGCACCCGCAGGGCGCGGGTCGCGGCGGGGACCTGGCTCATGCGGCGCAGACTACGGCGCGTCCGGCGGGTGCCGGGTCTGGGGCTGGATCAGGGCCGGTGTGGCAGGACGGCCCTCAGGTGTCCCGGGAGCCGGCGGCACCGGGGCGGTAGCCGTCCGTGCGGTGGTCCACGTCGGGGTCGACCGCGTCGGCGGAGCGCAGCGAGTCCTCCCGGCGGGCCTCGTCCATGTGCATCCCCTGGCGCGCCTCGGCGGCCTGCTGCTCTGCACGCTCGGCCTCGGCCCGCGCCACCTCGGCCCGCGCCTCGGCGGCTGCGGCCTCCTGGCGGGACGCGTCGACGGCGCCACCCTGGGCCGCGGCCTTGGTGCGCAGCTGGTCCGCACGGTGCCGGCGCTGCTCGTTCCGGCGCTTGCTCATCAGATAGGCCGCGACGGCGATGGCGAGCACCACCAGCACGACGACGATCACGATCACGGTGGTCATTGGGTCCTCCCTGGTCGGCTACCCCCAAGGCCTCCGTACCCCGCTGGGCCGTGGTGCAGTCCCTTCGCCCGTCCCGCCCGGCGCACAGTCAGTGCAGGGCGCGCTCCTCGCGCACCGGGACGAGCGGCGCCGCGAGGATCGGGAAGAGGGCCGCCAGGGCGAACGTCGCGGGGAACCCGGCGCCCGCGACCACGAGCCCCGCCGCCGGCGGCACGGCCGACGCCGCGAGGAACTGGGCGGTGTTCTGCACCCCGAGCGCCCGGCCCGACCAGTACGGCCCGGCGCGCTCGGCGACCGCTGTGAAGGCCAGGCCGTTGTCGGCGACCGTGACCAGCGTCGCGACCACGACGAGCAGCACCGCGACGCCGAGGTCCAGGCCGGCAGTGAGGGCGAGCAGGCCCATGCTGGCGGCCGCCGCGAGGGCCACCCACCGCAGCGGCCGCAGCCGGCTGCCGACCAGGTCGGAGAGGTGCCCCACCGTGATCCGGCCGAGCGCCCCCGCCAGCTGGGCGACGGCGACGACCGCGCCCGCAGCGGCCGGTGACCAGTCCCGGTCCTGGACCAGCCAGACCAGGGCGAAGGTCCACACGACGAACTGCGGGACCACCAGCAGCACGGAGACGCCGTGGATGCGTGCGAGGTAGGTGTCCTCGCGGTAGGGGTTCGCGGCCGCGCCGTCGCGCCGCGGTGGCCGGGGCGGGTCCACGACGACCAGGCCCACGACGACGGCCGCGAGCGCACACGCGAGGGTCGGCACCCAGAGGGCGGCGTGGATCCCGGCGACGTCCGCGACCACGGCGATCGAGATCGCAGCCACCCCGACGCCGACCGGCTGGGCCATCTGCCGGACGCCCATCGCCAGGCCGCGGCGCGCGGGCGGGAACCAGCCGACCACGACCCGCCCGCTCGCGGCATTGGTGCTCGCGGCCGCCGCGCCGGCGAGGAAGAGGGCGAGGGCCAGCAGCGTCGTACCGCCGGTCAGGGCACCTGCCGCCCCGGCCAGCGCCGTCGCGGTGAGGCCGGCCAGCAACACGAAGCGCTCACCGCGCCGGTCGGTCACGGCACCCCACGCGACGAGCGTGAGCATCACGCCCAGCGTCGGCGCTGCGGCGACCAGCCCGGCCTCGGCCAGGCCCATCCCCTCCCGCTCGTGGAGCGTCGGGATGAGGAACGCCGGTCCGTGCACCATCACCGCCGTCGCGGCCTGGGCCAGCGTGCTGGCGCCGAGCATCGACCAACGACGCGCGGCGCCGACGTCGGGTCGCCGGGCGGTCAGGGTCACGGACCCAGTCAACGCCCGGCGACACGACGTACGACGCCGCGTCTCGCAGGATGAGGCGTGGCGAACCCCTCAGTTGGCCCGTCAGTCGGCCCGCCAGCTGGCCCGTCAGTTGGCGCGGATGGTGGCCTTCGCGACGCCCAGGTCGATGACCGCTCCGGTGCCGTCCAGCAGCGTGATCCGGAGCGCGACCACGGAGATGCCGCCGGCGACCTCGGTGACGACCATGGGCTCGAGCCTGGCGACGCCCGGGATCTCCAGGACGCCGGTGTCCGGGAACGTCTGCGGCTCGCCGTTCGCCGTGATCGAGCCGACCGTGCTGCCGTCGGTGCTGGTGATCAGCTTGCCGGTGCTCTTGCGGATCGCCGTGGCCTTGCCGACCACCGCGTCGACGACCAGCTGGCCGCCGCCGAGGTTCAGCTCGGCGACCGAGCCGCGCTCCCAGGCGACGCTCCTGCCCGGGAACCGCGTGCCGCGCTGGCGGCTGCTCACGCCGTTGAGGATGACCTGGCCGCCGAGGTCGACGGTCGCGTTGTCCTTGAACTGGACCTCGCCGTTGGTGCCCTGGCACGGCATCAGCGTCAACGGGTTGCGGCCGCTGTGGAGGGTGCTGTCCAGCGCGGTGACCTCGGTGCCGGCGGAGAAGCCGCCGAACCGGCCGTGCTTGACGCCCGAGAGCGCCTGGGCGGTGGTGCGGGCGACGTAGACCTCGCTGCCGGTGGACGGGGTGAGGTCGACGCGCAGGGCCGTGGCCCGGGCTGCGGCGCCGGTGTCGGTGACCTTCTTGCCCGAGCCGCCGAGGTAGATGGTGCCCAGGCCCGGGACCGGGACCGGCTGGCCGGGGGTCGGGAGGTCGAGGACCTGCGGGTCGCCGGCCGGCGGGGTGAAGACGATCTTGCCGACGCTGCTCTCGGTCTCGGCGTGGAAGCCCTTCGCGTCGTGCCATGCGTGCGAGAGCGAGGTGATGCCGCGGATGCTCAGCGAGCCGAAGGGGCTGTCCGCGAGCACCAGCGACGCGATGGCGTTGCGCGAGTAGGAGTGTCGGGCCCCGTCGATGTTGCGGGTCCACAGCTCGGTCTTGACGCCCGAGACGGTGCCGTTGCCCTGGAGGTCGGCCTCGGCGATCTCGTTGGTGCGGTCGAGGCCCGTCTTGACGGCGCACCCGAGCGCGGTGAACGCGGTCATGCTGGAGCCGGCCGGCACCTCGCCGCCGACGACGCGGGTGCCGTAGCCGTAGCCCTTCAGCGCGATGTCGCTGGTGGACCTGTTGCTGGTGGCCTTGGCGGCGGTCCCGGACCCGCCGGTGGTGGCGGGTGCGCTCGTCGCGGCTGGGGCGATGCCGAGCGTGGCGGTCAGCAGACCGGCGGCGATGGCGGACAGGACGACGGTTCGACGGCGCTTCATCTGGGATCCCCCCTGCGTTGCGGATGTACGGGTACGGGGTGCCCGCTGTGCGGCGCCCGAACCCCATGGTCTAGACAGATCGTGCTGGTTCCCACGGTCGTGGGTGTGCTCGGTCAAGGTGCCCTCCTCGGGTCGGATGGACTGGTGTGCCCGGACATCCGGCACCTTCGCGTCGTCCCTCGCCGCGTCCCAGCCTCCGCAGGGTCCAACGGCCGCACGCGGACGTGGTTACGCCCGAGTAACCTCGGGTGTCTCGGATCTCAGACTGTGGTCGGCCGGCACCGTCTGGTCGACGCGGTCGGAGCGGGTGAGGATGGCGGTCATGAACCACCTGCACAGCCCAGCGACCGGCCCAGCGGTCGGCGTCGGTGTCGGGCCCGTCTCGTTCACCGAGCTCCGCGCGGTGGCGCGGGACGGCGCCCCGGTCCATCTCACCGACGACGCGCTGGCGGCGATCGCCCGGGCGCGCGAGGTGGTCGAGGAGCTGGCCGCGTCCGAGGAGCCCGTGTACGGCGTCTCGACCGGCTTCGGCGCGCTCGCGACCCGGCACATCCCCGCCGAGATGCGCGCCCAGCTGCAGCGCTCCCTGGTGCGCTCGCACGCCGCCGGCTCGGGGCCGGAGGTGGAGCGCGAGGTGGTCCGGGCGCTGATGCTGCTGCGGCTCTCGACGCTGGCCACCGGGCACACCGGCGTCCGGGTCGAGACGGCCCGCCTGCTCGCCGGGCTGCTCGAGCACGGCATCACGCCGGTCGTGCGCGAGTACGGATCGCTCGGCTGCTCGGGCGACCTGGCCCCGTTGGCGCACTGCGCGCTGGCGCTGATGGGTGAGGGCGAGGTCCACGACGCCTCCGGCGCGCTGCTGCCGGCCGCCGACGCGCTCGCCGCGGTGGGACTGGAGCCGGTGGAGCTGGCGGCGAAGGAGGGCCTCGCGCTGATCAACGGCACCGACGGGATGCTCGGCATGCTGGTGCTCGCGATCGAGGACCTGCGGCTGCTGCTGCGCACGGCGGACATCGCCGCCGCGATGTCGGTGGAGGGCCAGCTCGGCACCGACCGGGTCTTCGCCGCCGAGCTCCAGGCGATCCGGCCGCACCCGGGCCAGGCCCTCTCGGCCGCGAACCTGGTCGCGCTGCTCGCCGACTCCGGCGTGGTGGCGTCGCACCGCGGCCCCGACTGCAACCGGGTCCAGGACGCCTACTCGCTGCGCTGCTCGCCCCAGGTCCACGGCGCCGCCCGCGACACCGTCGAGCACGCCGCGACCGTCGCGGCCCGCGAGCTCGCCTCGGCGGTCGACAACCCGGTCGTGCTCGCCGACGCCGGGCGGGTCGAGTCGAACGGCAACTTCCACGGCGCGCCGGTCGCCTACGTCCTCGACTTCCTCGCGATCGTCGCCGCGGACGTGGCCTCGATCAGCGAACGGCGTACCGACCGGTTCCTCGACAAGGCGCGCAACCACGGGCTGCCGCCGTTCCTCGCCGACGATCCCGGGGTCGACAGCGGCCACATGATCGCGCAGTACACCCAGGCCGCCATCGTCTCCGAGCTGAAGAGGCTGGCCGTGCCGGCGTCGGTCGACTCGATCCCCTCCAGCGCGATGCAGGAGGACCACGTCTCGATGGGGTGGTCGGCCGCGCGCAAGCTGCGCCGCTCCGTCGACGGGCTGGCCCGGGTGGTCGCGATCGAGGTGCTGACCGCGGCCCGGGCCCTCGACCTGCGCCGCCCCCTCGAGCCGTCGCCGGCCACCGGTGCGGTCGTCCGGCTGCTGCGCGACTCCGGGGTCGCCGGCCCCGGCCCCGACCGGCACCTCTCGCCCGAGATCGAGGCCGTCGTCGGCCTGGTCTCCTCGGGCGCCGTACTCCATGCCGCCGAGTCCGTGATCGGAGAACTGTCGTGACCACCAGCCACAACCCCCGCCTGCCCATCCACGCCGCCCACGGCACCGAGCTGACCGCGCGCTCCTGGCAGACCGAGGCGCCGCTGCGGATGCTGATGAACAACCTCGACCCCGAGAACGCCGAGCGCCCCGAGGACCTCGTCGTGTACGGCGGGACCGGCAAGGCGGCGCGGTCCTGGGAGGCCTACGACGCGCTGGTGCGGACGCTGACCACGCTCGGTGACGACGAGACGATGCTGGTGCAGTCCGGCAAGCCGGTCGGCGTGATGCGGACCCACGAGTGGGCGCCGCGGGTGCTGATCGCGAACTCCAACCTGGTCGGCGACTGGGCCAACTGGGAGGAGTTCCGCCGGCTCGAGGACCTCGGTCTGACCATGTACGGCCAGATGACCGCCGGCTCGTGGATCTACATCGGCACCCAGGGCATCCTCCAGGGCACCTTCGAGACGTTCGCCGCCGTCGCCGACAAGAGGTTCGGCGGGACGCTGGCCGGCACCATCACCGTCACCGCGGGGCTGGGCGGCATGGGCGGAGCCCAGCCGCTCGCCGTCACGATGAACGACGGCGTGGTGATCTGCGTGGAGTGCGACCCCGAGCGGATCCGGCGCCGGATCGAGCACCGCTACCTCGACGTCCAGGCGGCCTCGCTCGAGGAGGCGGTGGCGCTCGCGACCCAGGCCCGCGACGAGCGGCGGCCGCTGTCGATCGGCCTGCTCGGCAACGCCGCCGAGGTGCTGCCCCGGATCCTCGAGACCGACGTGCCGGTCGACATCGTCACCGACCAGACCTCCGCCCACGACCCGCTCTACTACCTGCCGGTCGGGGTCCCGTTCGAGGAGTGGGCGGCCCGGCGGGAGGCCGACCCGGCGGGCTTCACCAAGGAGGCGCAGGCGTCGATGGCGGCGCATGTGCGGGCCATGGTCGAGCTCCAGGACAAGGGCGCCGAGGTCTTCGACTACGGCAACTCGATCCGCGACGAGGCCCGCAAGGGCGGCTACGACCGGGCGTTCGAGTTCCCGGGCTTCGTGCCGGCCTACATCCGGCCGCTGTTCTGCGAGGGCAAGGGCCCGTTCCGCTGGGCCGCGCTGTCCGGCGACCCGGCCGACATCGCCGCCACCGACCGGGCCATCCTCGAGCTCTTCCCTGACAACGAGCGGCTGCACAAGTGGATCACGATGGCCGGGGAGCGGGTGCACTTCCAGGGGCTGCCCGCACGGATCTGCTGGCTCGGGTACGGCGAGCGCCACCTCGCCGGGCTGAAGTTCAACGAGATGGTCGCCTCCGGTGAGCTCAAGGCCCCGATCGTGATCGGCCGCGACCACCTGGACTGCGGGTCCGTGGCCTCGCCGTACCGCGAGACCGAGGGCATGCTCGACGGCTCGGACGCCATCGCGGACTGGGCGGTGCTCAACGCGCTGGTCAACACCGCCTCCGGCGCCAGCTGGGTCTCCTTCCACCACGGCGGCGGCGTCGGCATCGGCCGGTCCCTGCACGCCGGCCAGGTCTGCGTGGCCGATGGCACCGACCTCGCGGCGCAGAAGATCGAGCGGGTGCTCACCAACGACCCCGGCATGGGCGTGATCCGCCACGTCGACGCCGGCTACGACCGCGCCGTCGAGGTCGCCCGCGAGCGCGGCGTGCGGGTGCCGATGAGCGAGGGCTGAGCGGGGCGGCGGTTTCCCCGGGTACCCGGGGAAACCAGCACTGTTGGGCCGAAACTTCGGCCGAGAAGCGCAGGGATTGCCCGAGAAGTCCGGCCGGACCCGACCCGGCGCGTGCCAGAGTGAGGGCGTGACGCCCCAGCCGGCTCGGTCCCGCACGACCCTCACCGACATCAGCTCCCGCGCGTGGGAGCACCCCGCCGACCGCGGCGCGCTGGTTGCGCTGCGCAAGCTGAAGGGGTTCGACGCCCTGCTCAAGGCGATCTCGGGGCTGTTCAACGAACGCGCCGTACGCCTGGTCTTCCTGGGCTCCGCGGTGCGCGTCGACGAGCGCCAGTTCACCCGCCTGCACGGGCTCCTGGGTGAGGTCGGGCGCACCCTCGACGCCCCGGAGCTGCCGGAGATGTACGTCGTGGCCAACCCGGTGCCCGGGGCGATGACCATCGGGATGAGCAAGCCGTTCGTCGTGCTCAACTCCGGCCTGGTCGACCTGCTCGACGAGGAGGAGCTGCGCTTCGTGGTCGCCCACGAGCTCGGCCACGCGATGAGCGGCCACGCGGTCTACCAGACCCTGCTGCAGCGGCTGATCCAGCTCACGGGCGTGCTCAGCGCCGTGCCCGTCGGCGGCCTCGGCTTCCGAGCCATCATGGCCGCGCTGCACGAGTGGTCGCGCAAGGCCGAGCTCTCCGCCGACCGGGCCGGCCTGCTCGCGACCCAGGACCCCGCCACCGCGTTCCGGGTGCACATGAAGCTCGCCAGTGGCGGGCACCTCGAGGACCTGGACGCGACGTCGTTCTTCGCGCAGGGCCAGGAGTACGACGACGCCGACCTGCGGGACTCGGTCCTGAAGATGCTGCTCGTCGAGAACCGCTCCCACCCGTTCCTGGTGGTCCACGCGACCGAGCTGCGCCGCTGGGTCGACTCCGGTGAGTACACGCGGATCCTCGCCGGGGACTACCCGCGCCGCCAGGACGACGACCAGGCGGGGGTCTCCGAGGCGGCGACGGCCGCCGCGCGCAGCTACTCCGAGACCTTCCGGCAGAGCCAGGACGCCGTGGGCAGGTTGGTCCACGACGTCGCCGGCGTGCTCGGCAGCGTCAAGCTCTGGCTCGACGAGCAGCTGCGGCGCGGCGACGACTGACTAGAAGACCCTGCGGCGGGTGCCTCCGATCGGCACCAGGTTCAGGATCAGCCCCACGATGAGCAGGATGATGCCGATCGTCGTGAGGATCGGGATGCTGGCCACCAGCCCGATGATCAGCAGGATCAAGCCGAGAATGATCATTTGCGAAACCTCCCTGTGAGTAACCCCTGATCGGTAGTACCCAGCGGATCTCGGCCCGCAAACCCTCCCGTCAGATCGGGCTGTGCCCGGATCCTCGCCGTCAGCCCAGCGACCGGATCGCGCGGTGGATGTCGAGGACCCGTCGGGCCGACTCGACGTGCAGGTTCTCGACCATCCGGCCGTTGTAGGTGACCACGCCGGAGCCTTGACCGCCCTCCCACGCCTCGATCAGCCCGCGGGCCTCCTCGACCGCCTGCTCGCTGGGCGCGAACGCCTCGTTGGCGCCCTCGACCTGGCTCGGATGGATCAGGGTCTTGCCGTCGAAGCCCAGCTCGCGGCCCTGGCGGCACTCGGCGAGGAACCCGTCGGTGTCCTGCACGTCGTTGTAGACGCCGTCCAGCACGGCGATGCCGGCGGCGCGGCCCGCGAGCAGCGCGGTGTGGAGGCTGGGCAGGATCGGCGCCCGGCCGGGCACGTGCTCGGCGTACAGCTCCTTGACCAGGTCGTTGGTGCCGATCACGAAGGCGCTCAGCCGCTGCGACGCCCGGGCGATCGCGAGCGCGTCGAGGATCGCGACGGGGGTCTCGACCATCGCCCAGAGCGTCGTGCGGTCGGGGGCGCCGTACCGCTCGAGGGCGTCGACCAGCCGACCCACCGCGGCCGGGCTGTCGACCTTCGGGACGACGACGGCGTCCGGCCCGGCCTGGGCCGCCGCCTCGAGGTCGGCGTCGTGCCACTCGGTGCCGATGCCGTTGACCCGGATCGTGAGGGTACGGCGGCCGTACTCGCCGCTCGCGGCGGCCGCGCAGGCGGCGTCGCGGGCCGCGGCCTTGGCGTCCGGCGCGACCGCGTCCTCGAGGTCGAGGATCAGCCCGTCGCAGGCGATCGTCTTGGCCTTCTCCAGGGCACGCTCGTTGGAGCTGGGCATGTAGAGGACGCTGCGCAGCGGCGTGAAGCCGGCCGGCGAGGTGCTACTCATGCGTCCACCCCGTCGACCCGGATCTCGTCGTACGCCTTCTTCAGCTCGGGGTCGATCGCCGCGAGCTGCTCGGCGAGCTCGACCATCACCAGGCACTGCTTGACGGAGGCGTCGTCCTCCATCTTCCCGTCGAGCATGACCGCGCCGGTGCCGTCGCCCATCGCGGCCACCACCCGCCGGGCGTGGGTGACGTCCTCGACGCTGGGGCTGAACACCCGGTTGGCGATCTCGATCTGCTTGGGGTGCAGGCTCCAGGTGCCGACGCAGCCGAGCAGGAAGGCGTTGCGGAACTGGTCCTCGCAGGCCACGGTGTCGGCGATGTCGCCGAACGGGCCGTAGTAGGGGTAGATCCCGTTCATCGCACACGCGTCGACCATCCGGGAGATGGTGTAGTGCCACAGGTCCTGCTGGAACGTCGCGCGCTTGGCCTCGATGTCGGCCACGCCGACGTCGTTCTTCGGCGGGTCCTGGCGCACCAGGTAGCCCGGGTGGCCGCCGCCGACCCGGGTGGTCTTCATCCGGCGATCGGCGGCGAGGTCGGCCGGGCCGAGGCTGAGGCCCTGCATGCGGGGGCTGGCGGCGCAGATCTCCTCGACGTTGGCGACGCCGCGGGCGGTCTCGAGGATCGCGTGCACCAGGATCGGGCGGTCGAGCCCGGCCTTCGCCTCGAGCTGGGCGAGCAGCCGGTCGACGTAGTGGATGTCCTCGGCGCCCTGGACCTTCGGCACCATGATCACGTCGAGCTTGTCGCCGATCGCCGGGACCAGGGTGGTGAGGTCGTCGAAGACCCACGGGCTGTCCAGGGCGTTGATCCGGGTCCACAGCTGGGTGGGCCCGAAGTCTGTGGCCTGGGCGATCTTCACCAGGCCCTCGCGGGCGGCGAGCTTGTTGTCGGCCTTGACCGCGTCCTCGAGGTTGCCGAGAAGCACGTCCACCTTGCCGACCAGGTCGGGGACCTTGCTCGCCATCTTCGGGTTGCTCGGGTCGAAGAAGTGGATCGCCCGGCTCGGCCGGGCCGGGATCTCGGTCAGGGGCGTCGGCGCCCCCACCGCGAGGGGTCGGAAGAAGTCCTTGGCGCTGCGCGATCCGGTCATGGGCCGGAAGGTAGCAGCGGGCGGCTACGCGTCGGTATGACGCATCTGACAGCCGATCCGATCGGTGAGCGACTCGGTCTCGACACGCCGGTCGCGACTTCGTCCCTCAGTCGCGCGGCTTGCTCGACCCCCATCAGCGGATCCGCTGACGCGTCTCCGCTCAGCCGTAGGTGTAGAAGCCCCGCCCGGTCTTGCGGCCCAGCAGGCCCGCGTCGACCATCCGCTGCAGCAGCGGGGGAGCGGCGTACAGCGGCTCCTTGAACTCCTCGTAGAGCGACTCGGCGACCGCCTTGGTGGTGTCCAGGCCGATCAGGTCGGCCAGCGCCAGCGGCCCCTGCGGGTGCGCGGCACCCAGCACCAGGCCCCGGTCGATGTCCTCGGCCGAGGCGAACCCGGACTCGAACATCCGGATCGCGGACAGGATGAACGGGATCAGCAGCGCGTTGACCACGAACCCGGCCCGGTCCTGGCAGTCGATGGCCTGCTTGCCCAGCGTGCCCTCCACCCAGCTCCGCGACCGCGCGGTCGTCTCCGGCGAGGTCAGCAGCGAGGGCACCAGCTCCACCAGCCCCAGCACCGGCACCGGGTTGAAGAAGTGCACCCCGATCACCTGGGCCGGCCGCGAGGTGACCACGCCGAGCTTCATGATCGGGATCGAGGAGGTGTTCGAGGCCAGGATCGCGTCCGGGGCGGCGACGACCGCGTCGAGGTGCTTGAACAGCGCGACCTTCGCGGTCTCGTCCTCGACGATCGCCTCGACGACGACCTCGCGGTCGGCGAGCGCGTCCAGGTCGGTGACCACCCGGACCCGTCCGAGCACCTCGTCGGCCGAGCCGATCTTGCCCTTGGCCTCCGCCCGCGACAACGACTTCTCCAGCCGACCCAGCGCGGCCTTGGCCGCGTCCTCCGAGGACTCGACCACGACCACGTCCTGGCCGGCTCGCGCGCTGACCTCGGCGATGCCCGAGCCCATCAGCCCGCCACCGACCACACCGACCCTGCTCACGACCGCGTTCATGACCCTCCCTCGGGACGTCTGCTGCGACGATTCCACCAGTGCCGCCTCGGCGGCGGTGCGGCGGGTTCGTACCGAGGAGTACGCCGGGCGGCGCGCCGCTCGCGCCACGCGGCGACCGTGGCGCCGACGTCGCGGGGCATCGTGATCAACGGGGGGCCGGGCGAGAGGGAGTAGCGCGCCGCGATCACGCGGGCGTTGAAGTCCTCGACGTGCTCGCGGGCCTCGGTCTCGGAGTGCAGCCGGTCGAGGGTGGCGTCCAGCTCGGCGTCCTCCTTGCGCAGCGCGACGCTGGGTGGGAGGACCGTGATCCGCTCGCGCTCGACCAGCCTCTTGAGCCACCAGTCCGGGTCGTGCTGCTCGCCGAGTCCCGCGATCGGCTTGCCGGCGCCGGGCAGGTTCTCGAACTCGCCGCGCTCCATCGCCTGACGCACCTGCAGGTCCACCCAGGTCTGCTGTTGCTCGATCCGGGCCCGGGCCGCCGCACGTCCGGCCTCCCGGCTCTCCCGGCCCTCTTGGTCGGCGTCGGGCTGCTGGTCGCGCTCGGGCATCCGGTGCTCACCTCCTGCCCCCTCGACGATAGTCCCTGAGGAGATCAGGCTCTTCCGCGCGGGAGACCCCACGAACGTCCGGGACCATCGGCCCCGGTCGGCCTAGCGGAGCACCGGCTCGGGGTCCTCGGCGACCACCTGCGGCACGGCCAGCAGCGCGACCGCGGCGGCCAGGGCCGCCACCGCGCACACCGTCCACACCGTGAGGTAGCCCGAGAGCGCGGCATGGCCCTCGGTCGGGTCGTCGATGCTGCCCGTGGCCGAGAGGGCGATCGCGAAGATCGCGGACGCGATCGCGCCGCCGACCGTCTTGGTCGCATTGGTCATGCCGGTCGCGAACCCGGTCCGTTCGGGAGGCGCCGCGGCGGCCGCGGTGGCCGGCAGCGCGGCCACCAGCGCGCCGGACCCGAGGCCGGCGACGGCCATGTTGACCAGCGCCTGCCAGGTCGCGTCGTGGAACGGCAGCCACAGCGCGTAGCCGGCCGCCACCAGGAGCGAGGAGAACACCAGCGCACCGCGGGGTCCGAGCGCGCGGGTGGTGAGCGGCAGCGTGAACGCGCCGATCGCCAGGAAGATCACGTACAGGCCGATCAACGTGGACACGAACCCGGCACCCGCGCCCAGGCCGTAGCCGGCGACGTCGGGGTCGGTGCGCGCGAACGTCGACAGCGGGATCTGGGCGCCGAGCACGGACATCCCGAACAGGAACGCCGTGAGCTGCACCGGCCACTGCCCCGGCTCGCGGAGCAGGCGTACGTCGATCAGCGGCTCGGCCCGGCCCAGCTCGAAGCGCACGAACGGCACCAGGGCGGCGAGACCGAGCACGACCAGGGCCCAGGCGAGCACGCTGCCCACGCCGTCGACGCGGACCACGATCAGCCCCGCCATCACCAGCCCGACCGCGGTCGTGACGAGGCCGAGGCCGCCGAGGTCCAGGCCGCCGGTCGCGGTGCCGGGGAGGTCCTCGATGCCGAGCCAGATCACCACGAAGCACGCGGTCACCGCGACCGCGGGCAGGGCCAGCAGCACGGTCATCGAGGTCGTCTCGACCAGGGCGCCGCTCGTCACGGCGCCGACGATCACCGCGAGCTCGAGGGCGCCGACCAGGACCGCCGCCGACCGGCGGGTCAGCTGGTTCTGCCGGCCGGTGCCGGCGGTCCGCCGGTAGATGATCGCGACCTCGAGCGGCAGCCAGACGACGTACGCGCCCTGGAGCGCGGCGCCCACCAGGAACGTCGAGAACGACGGGGCGACGGCCAGGATCCACGATCCCGCCGCGGTCACGGCGGTCGAGAGCAACAGCACCCGCTTGTGGCCGACCAGGTCGCCGAGCCGGGCCAGCGGCGGCACCACCAGCGCCGACACGACCAGCTGCGCCGCCTCGAACCAGTTCACATCGGCGTCGGCGATCGCGAGGTGGTCGGCGATGTCGCTGAAGATCGGCGTGTAGTAGCCCTGCAGGATGCCGCTGGCCAGCTCCACGCAGACCAGGAAGCCGACGACCGCGAACAGCGAGTGGCGCGGCTGGATCTGGGCCCGGGTCGGGGGTCGGGTCACGGGCTCCATCAGGGGATCCTCTCGATGAGGCGCTGGTACCAGCGCACGCCGTCGACGAGGGCGTCGACCCCGAGGTGCTCGTCGTAGGAGTGGATCGACTCGCGCTGCGCCTTCGACATCCGGAACGGCGCGAACCGGTAGACGCGGGCGCAGATCGCGGTGAAGAACCGCGAGTCGGTGGCGGCCATCATCACGTACGGCGCGGCCACGGCGTCGGGGAACACGTCGGCGATCGTGGCCTCCAGCAGCGCGAACGCCTCGTCGTCGATCGGCGAGACGGGGCTCGGCTCGTTGCGCTCGACCACCTCGATCCGGACCCGGTCGTCGGCGATGGCGCGCCGTACGTGCTCGAGGACGCCGGCGACCGTGTCGCCGACCATGATCCGGATGTTGACGCCGGCCCGGGCGGTGCTGGCGATGACGTTGAGGGCCGGCGAGCCGGACAGCGTCGTGACCGCGAACGTGGTCCGGGTCATCGCGGCCGGCTCCGGACCGGCGGTCAGCAGGACCCGCGTGAGGACGGGGCGCAGCCGGCCGGCGTTCGCGAGCAGCGGGCGCAGCGCGAGCGACGCGTGCGGCGCCATCCGGCGGAACAGCTCGATGGTCGGATCGGGGACGCTCGCCGGCATCGGTGAGCGGTCCAGCCGGGTGATCGCGCGGGCCAGCCGGGCGGTCGGCCCCATCCGCGCCGGTGTCGAGGCGTGCCCGCCGCGGCCGTCGACGCGCAGCTCGAGGGAGGTGACGCCCTTCTCGGTCACGCCGACCACGCCGATCGGCGCGCCGACGCCGGGGAACGCCTCGGACGCGATCGCGCCGCCCTCGTCGACGACGAACCACGGCCGGACGCCCCGGGCCTCGAGCTCGGCGACCGCGAGGGCCGCCGCGGTGCCGGAGACCTCCTCGTTGCAGCCGAAGGACAGCCACACGTCCTGGTTCGGCACGAAGCCCTGCTCGAGCAGTGTCTCCACGGCCTCGCAGATGCCGACGACCGCGCCCTTGTCGTCGAGGGTGCCGCGGCCCCAGACGGCACCGTCGTGGATCTCGGCGCCGAACGCCGGGTAGCGCCAGGGCGCGGTCTCGTCGACGGGTACGACGTCGAGGTGGGCCATCAGCACCACCGGGCGGTCCGCGGCGCGACCGGGCCAGCGGAACAGCAGGCCGTGGGTGTCGACGCGGGTGCCCTCCAGCCGCTCGTGCAGCCGCGGGAACTGCCGGGCCAGCTCCTCGAGCAGCCGGTCGAACGCGCCGGTGTCCACCCGATCGGGGTCGCGGTCGGACACCGTCGGGATGCGGACCAGCGCCTGCAGCCTGCCGACGGCGCGATGGGTCGCCGGCGGGTTCGTGGGGCGGGTCACGGGCCGAGGCTAGTAGCCCGGCGCCGGTCTCGGATGCGAGACGGCCGGACCCGTCGGGGTCGTTGACCCCGGACGCTCACGCCGATGGACTGGCCCCGTGCCCCCACCTACCGCGATGCACCACTTCCTCGACCGGCCGGCGACGCCGGCGCGCCGGCGAGCCCGCGGCCCCCGCGTCGGCGGGGTCCTCGGGGTGGTGACCGATGGTGACCACGCCGACGGGGTCGAACTCGTCGGGGATGCCGAACGCCTCCCGCACGGCCGCGTCGCGATCGGGCGGGATCCCGATGAAGCACGACGCGAGCCCGGCGTCGGTGGCGGTCTGCAGGATCAGCAGGCTCGCCATCGCGGTGTCCATGTCCCAGAAGGGCTTGGGCCAGCGCGTCTCGTCGCGGTCGGCCCAGCCCTTGTCGGGCTCGGCGTACCGGCTCAGGTAGGCGGCCTTGCTCGAGCAGGGCAGGATCACCACCGGGGCGCGCATCATGCCGGCCAGCCACCGGTCGGGGTGGGCGACCCCGTCGTCGCCGGCGGTGGCCACCCAGTACCGCCGTACGTCCTCGGGGGTGTCGAGCAGAAGGAATGCCCAGCCCTGGCTGAAGCCGGCGTTCGGCGCGCGGGTGGCGTTGCGCAGCGCGAGGTCGACGATCGCCGGGTCGACGGGGTCGGTCGCGTAGTTGCGGACCATGCGGCGGCGGCGTACGACGTCCTGGAACTCCATGGACCGGATTATGGAGGGCACCGTGCCTGACGACTTCGAGCGGATGTGGGCCGACCTCGCGCCGGTGGGGCGCTCGGCCACGAGCGGCGGCTACAACCGCTCGCCCTTCACGGCTCCCGAGACCGAGCTGCGCGCGTGGTTCGTGGAGCAGTGCCGGGCCCGCGGGCTGCGCGTGGAGGGCGACTCCTACGGCAACGTCGTGGGCTGGTGGGACGTCGGCGCCGGACCTGCCGTGCTCACCGGGTCGCACCTGGACTCCGTGCTCGACGGCGGCGCGTACGACGGCCCGCTCGGCGTCGTGTCGGGGCTCGCGGCGCTCGACCTGCTGCGCTCGCGCGGCGTCGCGCCGGCGCGGCCGATCGGGGTGTCGGTGTTCGTGGAGGAGGAGGGCTCGCGCTTCGGGCTGGCCTGCCTCGGCTCGCGGCTGGCCACCGGCGCCGTGTCGTGGGACCAGGCTCGCGAGCTGCGCGACCGCGACGGCGTGGCCTTCGGTGACGTGGTCGCGGGCGGCGCGTCCTCCTCGCTGCTGTCCTCGGTCGGCACGTTCGTCGAGCTGCACGTCGAGCAGGGCCGCGACCTCGTGGACCGCGGTGCGGCCGTCGGTGTCGCGAGCGAGATCTGGCCGCACGGGCGCTACCGGTTCGACTTCGCCGGCTCCGCGAACCATGCCGGCACCACCCGGATGGAGGACCGCGCCGACCCGATGCTCACCTACGCGTTCACCGCGCTGGGCGCGAACAAGCAGGCGCGGCTCGCCGGCGAGCGGGCGACGTTCGGCCGGGTGTCGGTCGAGCCGAACGGGACCAACGCGGTGCCCTCGCACGTGACTGCCTGGCTGGACGCCCGGTGCGCGACCGAGGAGTCCCTCGCGGCGCTGGTCGAGGGGATCACCACCCAGGCGACCGACCGGGCCGGGCGCGACGGGACCGCGCTGGTGGTCACCGTCGAGTCGGTGTCGCCGGCGGTCGCGTTCGACGCTGCGCTGGCCGCGCGGGTCGCCGCCGACCACGAGGGCGGCGACTGGCCGGTGATCCCGACCCAGGCCGGCCACGACGCGGGCATCCTCTCCGCCGCCGGCATCCCGACCGCGATGCTGTTCGTCCGCAACCCGACCGGCGTCTCGCACTCGCCGGCCGAGCACGCGGAGCTCCCCGACTGCCTGGTGGGCGTCTCCGCCCTGGCCGACACCCTGGAACGGCTGACCCGGTGAGCGAGTCCTCCTCGGCGTACCTCCTGGAGCGGGCGTGGGTCGACGGCGCCGTCCGCGACGACGTGCTGGTCGAGATCGAGGACGGCCGGTTCACATCCGTCACACCGGTAGGGCAGAACCTGCACTTGTCGGGTGAAGTTTCGGCCGAGAAGTACCGGTTTCCCCGGGTACCCGGGGAAACCACCCGGCTCCCCGGCCTCACGATCCCCGGGCTGAGGAACGACCACAGCCACGCGTTCCACCGGGCGCTGCGGGGGCGGACCCAGGTGGGGCGGGGGACGTTCTGGACCTGGCGCGAGCAGATGTACGACGTGGCGGCGCGGCTCGCCCCCGACGCGTACTTCGCGCTGGCCCGGGCGACGTACCGGGAGATGGTCGCCGCCGGCTACACGAGCGTGTCGGAGTTCCACTACCTGCACGCCCCCGAGCCGGCGATGGGGGACGCGCTGCGGTCGGCCGCGGCCGAGGCGGGCATCCGGATCACGCTGCTCGACACCTGCTACGTCAGCAGCGGCTTCGGCGCGCCTCCCGAGGGTGCCCAGCTCCGCTTCAGCGACGGCACCGCCGAGCAGTGGGCCGCGCGGGTCGGCGACGGCCCGGCCGCGATCCACTCGGTGCGCGCGGTCCCGCGCGAGCAGCTGCACGTGTTCCGCGGACGCGACCCGCTGCACGTCCACCTGAGCGAGCAGCAGCAGGAGAACGAGGCCTGCCTGGCGGCGTACGGCGTCACCCCCACCCGGCTGCTGCACGACGAGGGCCTGCTCGGTCCGGGCACGACGGTGGTCCACGCCACCCACCTCACCGACGACGACATCGCGCTGCTCGGCGCGACCCGCACGAACGTCTGCGTCACCCCCACGACCGAGCGCGACCTCGCCGACGGCATCGGCCCGGCGCGCCGGCTCGCGGACGCGGGCTGCCGGATCACGATCGGCAGCGACAGCCACGCGGTGATCGACCCGTTCGAGGAGCTGCGCGGCCTGGAGATGGACGAGCGGCTGGTCACCCGGGAGCGCGGGCACTGGTCGGCCGCCGAGCTGCTCGCCATCGGGGCGGCCGGCGGGATCGCGGTGGGCGAGCCCGCCGACCTGGTCACGATCGACACCGCCAGCCCGCGCACGGCCGGCACCGGCGCGGACGAGCACACCGCGGTGTTCGCCGCGACGGGCGCCGACGTCACCCAGGTGGTGATCGGCGGGCGGGTGGTCGCCACCAGGGACGACCACGAGGCGATCGGGCGCGAGCTCGACGCGGCGCTGAGCGCACTGATGGTGAGCACACTGACGGGGAGGGCGGGGAGGGTGCCGTGACCACGACGCTGATCACGAACATCGGGGAGCTGGTCACCAACGACCCGGAGGCCGCCGAGGACGGTCGGGGCCTGCTCGGGGTCGTCGAGCAGGCCGCGCTCCTGCTCGAGGGCGCGCACGTCGCCTGGGTCGGCCGCGCCGCCGACGCGCCCGCCGCCGACCAGCTGGTCGACGCCGGCGGCCGCGCGGTGCTGCCCGGCTTCGTCGACAGCCACAGCCACCTGGTCTTCGCGGGCGACCGGGCCGCCGAGTTCGCGGCCCGGATGGCCGGGACGCCGTACGCGGCCGGCGGCATCCGCACCACGGTCGCCGCCACCCGCGCAGCCACCGACGAGCAGCTCACCAGCCACGTCGCCCGCCTGGTCGAGGAGATGCGCCGCCAGGGCACCACCACCGTCGAGATCAAGAGCGGCTACGGGCTGAGCGTCCACGACGAGGCCCGCAGCCTCGCGGTCGCGCGCCAGTTCACCGACGAGACGACGTTCCTCGGCGCGCACGTCGTCCCCGAGGGCGACCCGGGGGAGTACGTCGACCTCGTCACCGGCCCGATGCTCGACGCGGCCAAGGAGCACGCCCGCTGGATCGACGTGTTCTGCGAGCGCGGCGCCTTCGACGCCGACCAGGCCCGCACGATCCTGCGGGCCGGCGCGGCCGCCGGCCTCCGCGGCCGGCTGCACGCCAACCAGCTCACCTACGGCGAGGGGGTCCGGCTCGCTGCGGAGCTCGGCCTGGTCGCGGTCGACCACTGCACCTACCTCAGCGACGAGGACGTCGCGGCGCTACGCGACAGCGGCACCATCGCCACGCTGCTGCCCGGCGTCGAGTTCTCGACCCGGCAGCCCTACCCCGACGCCCGCCGGCTCCTCGACGCCGGGGTCCGGGTCGCCCTCGCCAGCGACTGCAACCCCGGGTCCTGCTTCACCAGCAGCATCCCGCTGTGCATCGCCCTCGCCGTCCGCGAGATGGGGATGACGCCGGCCGAGGCCGTGCACGCCGCGACCTACCGCGGCGCGGAGGCGCTGGACCGCGACGACGTCGGCGCGCTGCTGCCGGGACGCCGGGCCGACCTCGTCGTGCTCGACGCCCCCACCCACGTCCACCTCGCCTACCGCCCCGGCGTCCCCCTCGTCCGGCAGACCTGGGCCGCCGGACGCCCGCTGTGACGCGGGGGCCGGGCCTCGCGGCTCAGTCGCCGGCGACCACCTCGTGGATGTGGTCCGCCACCAGGCCGTGCGCCTCGCGGTGCACGGCGGCGGCCGCCTCCGGGTTGGGGGCGTCGACCAGGCAGAACACCTTCCCGTTCGCCTCGTCGACCCAGTAGCTGCGGTAGTCCACGCCGTACTTGCCCTGGATCTTCAGGTCCTCGGCGTGCGCCCCCGCCACGTCGGCGGCGGTCGCGCCCTCCGGCAGGGCCTCGTGGACGTCCATGTAGAGCGGCATCGGGCTCTCCTCTCGTTGCTGGTCCATCGAGTCTCGGCGGCACGGCAGCCGAGGACCATGACTGATCGCCCGGACCACATGACCCGTCCGGGATCTGGTCGTGGGCCTCGCACGGACGCATGCTGAGCAGATGACGAACCCGCTCACGGACGCGCTCGCCAAGCTCCGACTCGACGGCGCGATCTTCCTGCGCGGGTCCTACAGCGAGGCCTGGGCCTACGAGTCGGTCCCGGGGGCCGACCTCGCCGCCCTCCTCGTCCCCGGCGCGAGCCGGGTCGTCCTCATGCACGTGATCGTCCGTGGTCGCTGCTGGATCCAGGTCGGCGACGGGGACCGGCTCTGGGCCGGCGCCGGCGACGTGATCGTGCTGCCCTACGGCGACACCCACCGGATGGGCGGGGTCGAGGCCGCCGAGCTGGTCGAGCTCGGGAGCCTCGTCGAGCAGCCGCCGTGGACCCGGATGCCCGCCATCGAGCACGGCGGGGGCGGCGCGCCGACCCAGGTGGTGTGCGGCTACCTCGCGAGCGAGGACCCGCTGTTCGACCCGCAGCTCGCCGCGCTGCCTCCGGTGTTCGTCGTGAGCCCGGTCGGCGAGGCCCGGGAGTTCGTGGGGGCCAGCATCGCGTACGCCGTGCACCAGACCGCCCGGCTCGCGGACGGCCGGTTCGAGGTGCCGCCGCGGCTGCCCGAGCTGCTGCTGGTCGAGGTGCTCCGGCTGCACCTCGCGAACGCGCCCGCGGCGCACCACGGCTGGCTCGGCGCGCTCCTGCACCCGGTGCTGGCGCCGGCGATGGCCGCGATGCACGCCGACCCCGCCACCCGCTGGACGGTGGCCGAGCTGGCCCGGACGGCGGCCGTGTCCGAGTCGCTCCTCGACGAGCGGTTCCGAACCGTGCTCGGGATGCCCCCGATCCGGTACCTGGCCGGCTGGCGGATGCACCTGGCCCGGGACCTGCTCGAGTCCAGCGAGCTCGGCGTGGCGGCGATCGCGCACCGGGTCGGCTACGACTCGGAGGAGGCGTTCAGCCGGGCGTTCAAGCGCGCCCACGGCCTCTCCCCCGGGCAGTGGCGGCGGACCTCGGGCCGGCTGCCCCAGCCGCCTAAGGCACCTCCGGAGCCGGTGCCGACCGGATAGGGCACCTTCCCGATGCGCGGGCCTACCTCAGCGAGCGAGCCTCGGCACATCACCGAGGAGCTGAGGAGCCCGCCATGACCGAGAACACCGCACACCGCGACTACGTGAAGACCGAGCTGGAGTACCGGCTGAACCGGGTCCAGGCCGACCTGGCGGGCCGCCGCAAGCGGCGCGCGCTGGTACGCCGGCACCGGGACGTCGACGGGCAGACCTGGACGACGGTGCGCTGAGCGGCGCGCCGCGATGAGCCAGCCGACGCTGCGCCTGGTCCCGGAACAAGGGATCATGGACGGCGTGGCCGCACACACCAGCCGGACCCTGGTCGGGCGAGACGCCGAGCTGACGGAGATCGCTTCGTTGCTCGGCGTCCGTCCGCACCGGACCGGCGCACCCGGCCCCAAGACCGGCCCCGAAACCGGCCCCGACGCCGGCCTCGGCACCGGCCCCGACACCGGCCTGGTGCTGCTCTCCGGCGACGCCGGCGTCGGCAAGACCCGGCTGCTGACCGAGCTGCGCGACCTGGCCTTCGCCGAGGGCTGGCAGGTGGTGGCGGGCCACTGCCTCGACTTCGGCGACGGCGCGCTGCCGTACCTGCCGTTCTCCGAGGTCCTCGGCCGGCTCGCCGCCGACCTCCCGGACCTCGTCGCGGACGTCGCGGGCCGGCACCCCGCGCTCGCGCGCCTCCAGCCGGGCCGGCGGGTGCTGGGCTCCCCGGACCGCTCCGGCGGCGACCCGGGCGGCGACCCCGGCGCCCTCGACCGGGGCGACCTCTTCGAGGCCGTGCACACCCTCCTCGAGACGGCCGCCGTCAAGGCGCCGCTGCTCCTCGTCATCGAGGACACGCACTGGGCCGACCAGTCGACCCGCGACCTGCTCAGCTTCCTGTTCACCCGGCCCTTCGACGGCCCGGTCTCGGTGGTCGCGTCGTACCGCTCCGACGACCTGCACCGCCGGCACCCGCTGCGCCCCCAGGTCGCCGAATGGTCCCGGATCCGCGGCGTGCACCGGGTGGCGCTCTCCCCGCTCTCCGAGGGCGCCGTCCGGGCGCTCATCGCCGAGCTCGCCCCCGAGGGCCTGGCCGAGCGCGAGCTCGCCGACATCGTGGACCGCGCCGAGGGCAACGCGTTCTTCGTCGAGGAGCTCACCAGCGCCGCCGCCGGCCCGGGCCGCTGGGTCCCCGCCGACCTCGCCGACGTGCTGCTCGTGCGCCTCGACCGGCTCGACGACACCGCGCGGCAGGTGGTCCGCACGGCCAGCGTCTCCGGCCGCCGGGTCTCCCACGACACCCTGGCCGCGGCCTCCGGGCTCGACGCGGCGGCGCTCGACGAGGGCCTGCGCAAGGCGGTCGAGATGAACATCCTCCTGGCCAGCGAGGGCCGCTACTCCTTCCGCCACGCGCTCCTCGGCGAGGCGGTGTACGACGACCTCCTGCCGGGTGAGCGGGTCCGGTTGCACGCGCAGTACGTCACCGCCCTCCGGTCCGGGGCCGCCGCGGGCACCGCGGCCGAGCTGGCCCGGCACGCCCGGCTGGCCACCGACCTCGACACCGCGTTGAGCGCCAGCATCCAGGCCGGTCGCGAGGCGTGGGACGTCGGTGGCCCGGACGAGGCGGCGTACCACTACCAGCAGGCCCTCGAGCTGCTCGTCGACCCGCGTCGCTGCGAGCGCGCCGAGGTCGACGTCTCCACGCTGGTGCAGAGCGCGGCGGAGGCGCTGAGCGAGAGCGGCGATCCGCAGCGCGCCGTCGCCCTGATCCAGGAGCAGCTCGACCGGCTGCCGGACGACGCGCCGCCGGAGTGGCGCTCGCGGATGCTGACCACCCGCGCGGGCATCCTCATCAACGTCGACACCGACGAGGACCCGATCGGGGTCTCCGCCGAGGCGCTCGCGCTGGCGCCGGAGGGCGAGAACCGGTGGCGGGCGCGGGCGCTCACCACCCACGCCCGGGTGCTGGCGGGGAGGGGGCGCTACGAGGAGGCGGAGGTCGCGGGCATGGAGGCGCTCGCCCTCAACGAGCGGCTCAACCTCGACAAGCTCGCCTCCGAGGTCATCACCACGCTCAGCGGCCTGAAGAAGGCCGGCCCCAAGGAGGGGCTGCGCTCCGCGCTCGTCGACGCGGTGGCCCGGGCCCAGGGGTCGGGCGCGGTCCACGCCGAGCTGCGGGCGCGGTTCCTGCTCAGCCGGTCCTTCGAGGACTGGGGGGAGTTCGACGAGTCCGAACGGTGGTTCCGCAGCGCCATGGACCGCGCCGCCGCGGACGGACTGACGTGGGCGCCGTACGCCCTGGAGTCACGGGTGCAGCTCTCGTGGGTCCGCTACGTCCGTGGGGCGTGGGACGACGTGCTCGCCCTCACGGTCCTGGACGGCGAGAGCCCGCCGCCCATCCCGCGGGCGATCCTCACGGCGCTGCGGTTGAGTGTGGAGCAGGGTCGCGGCGCGGACGTCGCCGCCGAGGCCCGCAAGCTGCGGCGCTTCTGGTCGCGGGAGGGCGCGGTCGCCATCCACTCGGCGGCGCTGGAGATCGTGCAGGCGGGCCGGGCCGGCGACGCCGACGGCGCGCTCCAGGTCTACGACGACGTCGTCGGGGTGCTGGGGCGGCTGTGGCACGAGTGGTTCAGCGCGCGGATCCGCTTCGGTGCGCTCGCCATCGGCGCGGTCGCCCAGGCGATGCCGGGACTCTCCGGTGCCGAGC
This sequence comes from Nocardioides sp., assembly GCF_030019515.1. Lineage (GTDB taxonomy): Bacteria > Actinomycetota > Actinomycetes > Propionibacteriales > Nocardioidaceae > Nocardioides. The sequence goes on from NZ_JASEEQ010000002.1 coordinate 99,959, forward strand.
GCTCGGCGTACGCCGTCCGCGTCGACCGGATCCACGCCGACGGGGCCGTCGTGCTCCAGCGCTACTCCGACCCGTCGGGCCACTGGGGTCCGGAGGGCCGCGCCTGGATGAAGAGGCTGGAGGCGGAGACGCTCCGGGTCCGGTGGCTGGCCGGCGTCGACGCGCCACCCCTGGACGCGCTGGTCGGCACCTGGCGCGACGCGGTGGTGCTCTTCGAGGACTTCGGGCACGTCCACGAGCTGGCCCGGGTGCGCACCGTCCTGGCCGGCATCCTGCGCGCCACCGGCGACCTCGCCGGCGGCCGCGAGCTCGGCGACCTGGCCCGCGTCACCGCGCACCAGCTGGGCGCCCGGCCGCTGCTCGACGAGCTGCGCTCGATCGGCGGCGCCCCGGCGCGCGCCGAGTCGGCGCCCGACTCGCTCACGCCCCGCGAGAGCGAGATCCTCCAGCTGGTCGCCCAGGGTCGGTCGAACGGCGAGATCGCCAAGCAGCTGTTCATCAGCGCGAAGACGGTCTCGGTCCACGTCTCGAACATCCTCGGCAAGCTGGACGCCGCCGGGCGCACCGAGGCCGCCGCGATCGCCCGGCGCCGCGGGCTGATCGGCTAGCCGTCAGCTCGCGGCGACGTACACGCAGGTCGGGTCGGAGCCGAGCACGTCACCGGTGACGGCGTACGCGTGCGAGCGCGATCCGCCGCACACCTCGCGGAACTCGCAGGTCCCGCACTTGCCGTGGAACGCGGACGGGTCCCGCAGCGACCGCAGCAGCGGGTCGGTGCGGTAGAGCTCCCGGAAGCCCTGCTCGGTGACGTTGCCGCAGCGCTGCGGCAGGAAGCCGGAGGGGTAGACGTCGCCGAGGTGGTCGATGAACGCGAACCCGCGGCCGGAGTTGACGTCGATCGGTGGCCGCGGCCGACGCAGCTGCTCGGTGCGCCCCAGGCGCAGGCTCGCGGTCGCCGCCGTCAGCCGCTGGTACAGCTCGCCGAGCTCGACGTGGTCGCCCCGAGCCCGCTGGATCGCGACCCGCCGGTAGTGCGGCGCCTCGGTGGCCTTGACGGCGATCAGGTCCGAGACGTCGTGCATCCAGTGCAGCACGTCCTCGACGCCCGGCGCCGAGAGCGGGGTCAGCGCCGTGCCGCGGCCGGTCGGCACCAGGAAGAACACGCTCCAGAGTGAGGCGTCCAGGCCGATCACGGTGCGCAGCACGTCGGGCAGCTCGGCCACGTTCGCCTCGGTGACGGTCGTGTTGACCTGCAGCCGGAAGCCCGCCTCCTTGACCCACCGGGCGGCGCGCAGGGTGTCGTCGAAGACCCCGGGCACGCCGCGGAACGAGTCGTGCGTCGCGGCGGCCGCGCCGTCCAGGGACAGCGACATGGCGACGGCACCGGCGGCGCGCAGGTCGGCGAGCACGTCCGGGGTGAGCCGCGGGGTCACCGACGGCGAGAGCGCGACGTGGAGACCCAGCGACGTCCCGTAGCTCACCAGCTCGGCGAGATCCGGCCGCTCGAACGGGTCGCCGCCGGTCAGGACGACGATCGGGTACGGCGTGCCGAAGCCCGCGATGTCGGCCAGCAGCGCCCGGCCCTGCTCCGTGGTGAGCTGACGCGGGTGCGCCCGGGTCTGGGCGTCGGCCCGGCAGTGCCGGCAGACCAGGGCACAGGCGCGGGTGACCTCCCAGATGGTGATCAGCGGGCGGTCCGCCGGGTCGTGGCGCAGCTGTCGCACGGCGCGCTGGTCGGTCATCGGGCCTCCTCGGCGGGTGCCAGGCACGCGAGCAGCAGCACGGCGACCGGTCCGGGCATCCCGGGTCCGACCACCGTCACCCTGCGCACCCGGCGAATATACACGGCTCGACCCTAGAGAACAGGGCGCCGAACGTCGAAGCCCGGCGGGTGTGTCCCCGATCACGCGCGGCCCGTCGGGTGCCAGCGGGTGGCCGGTGCCGGAGGCTGGTCGGCTCGCCGCCCACCGGGCAGACATACTCGTGACCCGTGACCACGACCGCCGACTCGGCCTTCCGCTGCGCCGGGGCCAGCCTGCTCGACACCGAGCCGATGGCCGGCTCCGCGCCCACCGAGGCCGCGTGGCTCTTCGTCGAGCAGCCCGGCCCGTGGGGCCGGCAGGCGGTCGCGGAGAGCCGGCTGCCCGAGGCGGTGCGCGACCACCTCGCCGGGATCGCCGCGCGCCACGGCGTGCGGGTCCAGCTGATCCGCCGCCACGGTGGGACGTCCGGGCCGGGGGTGCGGGTCTTCTCGGCCGTGCTCGGGGACCGGCCGGTCCTGCGCACCGCCCTGCTCGCCGACCCCGGCGAGCTGCTCGCTAGCACCGCGACGGTCGCCGACGACCCGCTGGGCCACCTCGCGTGGGAGCCGTACGCCGGACCGCTGTGGCTGGTGTGCACCAACGGTCGGCGCGACCTGTGCTGCGCCGAGCGCGGCCGCCCGGTCACCGCCGCCCTGGCCGACCGCTGGCCCGAGGCGACCTGGGAGACCAGCCACCTGGGCGGGCACCGGTTCTCCGGCACCCTGCTCGCGCTGCCCGCGGGCGTGGTCCTCGGCCGGCTCGACCCGGCGTCCGCGGTCGAGGCCTGCGCCGCGCTGGAGGCCGGCCGGCTGCCGGCCCACCTGGCCCGCGGCCGCTCCGGGCTGCCCGGGGCCGCCCAGGTCGCCGAGCTGCACCTGCGTGCCGAGCTCGGGCTGGATCGCCTCGACGACGTCCGCGTGGTCGCGGTCGAGAGCGGCCGGGTGCGGCTCGAGGCCGGTGGCGCGGCGTACCTGGTCGACGTCGAGGAGTCGCTCGGCGCCCCGCGCCGGCAGAGCTGCGCGGACCTGAGGACGAAGGCCGCGCCGGTGTACGCCGTGGTCGGCTGGGTACAGGATCGGATGATCGCGGACCCCTTCCCCAGCGACCAGCACTAGCCCCACCGACCCAGGAGGACGTCAGATGACGACCACGCCCGAAGAGCCTCTGAGCGACGACGACATGAGCACCGCCCCCGCGGGCGACCCCACTACCGGCCTCGGCGGCGACGCCGACGGCACCGACGGCGGTGACGCCGACGGCACCGACGGCACCGACGGCGGTGACGCCGACGGCACCGACGGGGATGGCACCGACGGCGACGCGACCGACACCACCGACGGCGACGGCTCGGACAGCGACGGCACCGACGGCGACGGGACCGACGGCGACGGCACCGACGGGGGCGCCTCCTGAGTGAGGAGCGCACTCGACCTGCTGAGCGGTGACGCCCAGACCTTCCTCGCGAAGGTCTGGGCGTCACGCGTGCACCTGCACCGCACCGACCCCGCCGACCCCGAGGGGGTGGTCGGCCTGCTGTCGCTCGCCGATGCCGACCACCTGCTGGCCGGCGCCGCCCTCCGCACGCCGTCGATCCGGATGGCCAAGGACGGCTCCGTGCTCCCGGAGTCGGCGTACACCCGCCGGGCCACCCTCGCCGGCAAGCCGCTGACCGGGCTGGTCGACGCCCGCAAGGCACTGGCGCTCTTCGACGACGGCGCGACCGTGGTCTTCCAGGGCCTGCACCGCTACTGGCCGCCGCTGACCCGGCTGATCGCCCAGCTCGAGCTGGAGCTGGGCCACCCCTGCCAGGCCAACGCCTACCTGACCCCGCCCGGCGCGCAGGGCTTCGCGGTGCACTCGGACTCCCACGACGTGTTCGTCTTCCAGACCGCCGGCTCGAAGCGGTGGGAGGTGCACGGGCCGGACGGCCCCGAGGAGGTGCTGCTCGAGCCGGGGGTGTCGATGTACCTGCCGACCGGCACCCCGCACGCCGCACGCGCCCAGGACACCGTCTCCCTGCACGTGACGCTCGGCATCACCCAGCTCACCTGGCGCGGGCTGGTCGAGCGCACGGTGGCCACCGCCCTCGGCGAGGTGCCCGACGAGCACCTGCCCGCCGGCTACCTCGACGAGCCGGCTGCCCTCGCCGGTCCGCTCGCCGAGCGGCTCGAGCGGCTCGCGGAGGCCGTGCGCCGCCTGGACGCCACTGCGGCCGTCGAGGCGGAGGTCCGGCGCTTCCTCACCTCGCGCCCGCCGCGCCTCGACGGCGGCCTGCACGACGTGCTCGCCCGCGGTGCGATCACCGACACCACCACCCTGCGCCGCCGCCCCGGCCACCCGTGCGTCCTCCTCGACCGCGGCGAGCGGATCGAGGTGCTGCTCGGCGACCGGTCGCTGACGGTGCCCGCCTGGATCCGCCCGGCGCTCGAGGAGGTCCGTTCCCGCGGCGAGCTGACGCCGGCCGACCTGCCGCTCGACGAGCAGAGCCGCCTGGTGCTGTGCCGACGGCTGGTCCGGGAGGGCCTCCTGGAGGTCCGGTGAGCCCGGCGCCCCCGCCGCCCGCCTTCCGCTGCGCGGCCGCCAGCGTGCTGCGCGACGAGCCGGTCGCCGGCACCGCGACCCACGTCCGCACCTGGCTCCTGGTCGAGCACACCGGGCCGTGGGGCAGCGACGCGCTCCTCGACGCGCGACTGCCCGACGGGGTCGGCGCCGCGCTCAAGGACCGGGCCCGGGCGCTGCGCGCGAAGATCCTGCTGGTCCGGAGGTTCAGCTCGAAGCCGGACGGCGCCGGCGTCCGGGTGTTCGCCGCGCAGGCCGACCCGGTCCACCCCCGGATCGAGTCCGGCCGGCTGGGCGACGTGCGCGACGTGCTCGACCTCGACCTCGACGGGTTCCGGGCCGGCGGGTCGACCGGCCTGGCGGCGTACGACGGCGCCCTGTTCTGCGTGTGCACCAACGGCCGGCACGACGCCTGCTGCGCCGAGCGGGGCCGCCCGGTCGCACAGGCCCTCGGCCGGGCGCACCCCGAGGAGACCTGGGAGGTCTCGCACATCGGCGGCGACCGGTTCGCCGGCAACATGGTGGTGCTGCCGCAGGGCCTCTACTACGGCCGGCTGGACCCGGCCGCCGCGCTCGCGGTCGCGGGCGCCCACCTCGCCGGCGAGCTCGACCTGGACCACCTGCGGGGCCGCTCCTCCCAGCCGATGGGCGTCCAGGCCGCCGAGATCCTGCTGCGCCGCGAGCTGGCCGTGACCCGCGAGCCGGACGTCGTGCTGGTGGGACGCTCGGTGGCGGGCGACGTCACGACGGCCGCCTTCGCCGTCGCGGGCGCGACGTACGACGTCCAGGTCCGCACCACCCACGACCCGGGCACCGCCACGCGGCTGACCTGCAAGGCGCAGCGTGACAACCCGGTGCCGGCGCACGAGCTGCTCAGCGTGACCCGGCGCTCCCGACCACGACCTGGGCATCGTCCGGCGCGATCAGTTGACGCGTGTCAGTCCAAGACCTAGCGTCCTGGACTAGAACACGTTCCACTCAACTCAGGAGGTCCGGTGGCGCAACCCACGAGCCAGGCGGCTCGGCCCACGGTGGCGGTGATCGGCGCCGGCATCAGCGGCCTGACCGCGAGCAAGATGCTCGACGACTACGGCATCGACTACACGACGTTCGAGTCCTCCGACCGGGTGGGCGGCAACTGGGCGTTCGGCAACCCGAACGGGCGCAGCAGCGCCTACCGCTCACTGCACATCGACACCTCCAAGCACCGGCTGTCGTTCAAGGACTTCCCGATGCCGGAGGACTATCCCGACTTCCCGCACCACACCCAGATCAAGGCCTACCTCGACTCCTACGCCGACGCGTTCGGCCTGCTCGAGCGCATCGAGTTCCAGAACGGCGTGGTGCACGCCGAGCGGCTGCCCGCGGGCGGCTGGGAGCTGCGGACCGAGCGGACCGGCACCCGCCGCTTCGACCTGCTCGTGGTCGCCAACGGCCACCACTGGGACCCGCGGTTCGCGGACTTCCCCGGCGAGTTCACCGGCGACTCGATCCACTCCCACCACTACATCGACCCGCACGACCCGCTCGACTTCACCGGCAAGCGGATCCTCGTCGTCGGGATCGGCAACAGCGCCGCCGACATCGCCGTCGAGCTGTCCTCGCGGTCGCTGCAGAACGAGGTGACGCTCTCCACCCGGTCGAGCGCCTGGATCGTGCCGAAGTACACCTACGGCCTCCCCGCGGACAAGTACTACGTGACCACGCCGTACCTCCCGCTGAAGTGGCAGCGCTGGTTCGTGCAGAAGATGCAGTTCATGGCCGGCTCGAACCCCGAGCTGTACGGCCTGCCCAAGCCCAACCACAAGTTCTTCGAGGCGCACCCGACCCAGTCCGTCGAGCTGCCGCTTCGGCTCGGGTCCGGCGACCTCACGCCGAAGGGTGACATCGCCCGGCTCGACGGCGGGACCGTGCACTTCCAGGACGGCACCAGCGGCGACTTCGACGTGATCGTGTACGCCACCGGCTACAACATCACGTTCCCGTTCTTCGACCCCGCGTTCATCAGCGCGCCCGACAACCAGATCAGCCTGTACAAGCGGATGTTCAAGCCCGGCATCGACGACCTGGTCTTCGCCGGCTTCGCGCAGGCCACCCCGACGCTGTTCCCGTTCGTGGAGGCCCAGGCGCGGCTGGTGGCGGCGTACGCCGCGGGCCTGTACCGGCTGCCGCCCGTCGAGGAGATGGAGCGGGTGATCGTCCAGGACCAGCAGAAGTACACCGGGCACATGCTCGACCGGCCCCGCCACACCCAGCAGCTCGACTACTTCGTCTACGAGCACGACCTGCGGGCCCGCGAGATCCCGCGCGGCCGCGAGCGCGCCGCCGCCGACGGTGCGCCGCTTCTGGCGGGGCGGGCCTCGTGAGCGCCACCAGGGGCGACGAGCGGCGCACCGCGCTGCTCGCCGCCCTCGACGACCGGCTCCAGCACAGCCCGCTCGACGCGATCAACATCGCCGACATCTCCCGCCGGGCCGGGGTCACGCGGTCCGCGTTCTACTTCTACTTCGAGAACAAGGCCGCCGCCGTCGCGGCGCTGATGGACGACATGTACGACGAGGGCCTCGGCGCCGCGGAGCTGCTGGGCGGTGACGGCTCGATGCGCGATCGCCTGGTGACCGCGATCCGCGCGATCTTCGTCGGCTGGGGGGAGCGGAGGCACCTCTACCGCGCCCTGCTCGACGCCCGCGCGACCAGCCCCGGCGTCCGCGACCAGTGGGACGCCTTCCAGCAGACGTTCATCGGCGTGCTCGCCGACGTGATCGCGGGCGAGCGGGCGAGCGGCGCAGCGCCCGACGGGGTGGACGCGCGGGCGATCGCCACCGCGCTCCTCGACCTCAACGACCGCACGCTGGCGCGCGTCGTCCGCGCACCCGCGGACTTCGACTGGGACCGCCACGTCGACGCGGTCGTGCACGTGTGGCTGAGCTCGATCTACGGGAGGACCCAGTGAAGTACGACGAGATCGCCTTCCCCTCGGGCCCCCGGCGGGACCGGGCGGACTGCCACGCCTGGCACTTCACCGGCGAGGGCGAGGCGCTCGCCACCGAGGCCGGCCGGCCGGTGGCCGTGATGGCGCACGGGCTCGGCGGCACCAAGGACTCCGGCCTCCAGCCGTTCGCGGAGGCGCTGGCCGCGGCCGGGCTCGACGTCCTCGCCTTCGACTACCGCGGCTTCGGCGCCAGCGGCGGCTCGCCCCGGCAGACCGTCTCGATGGCCGGCCAGCTCGAGGACTACCGGGCCGCGATGGCGGCCGCCGCGCGGCTGCCCGGCGTCGACCCGGCGCGGCTGGTGCTCTGGGGCGTGTCGCTGGCCGGCGGGCACGTGCTGGCCGCCGCGGCGCACCGCGACGACGTGGCGGCCGTCGTGTCGCTGACCCCGCTGGTCGACGGGCTCGCGGCCGGCCGGCACGCGCTGTCGCACCACCGGCCGTCGGCGATGCTGCGCTCCACCGTTGCCGGCGTCCGCAGCCGGGTCGGCGCGACCCGGATGATGCCGGTCGTCGCCCGCCCGGGGGAGCTGGGCGCGCTGACGCTGGACGGCTGCCTCGAGGACTACCTGGCTCTCGCGGGCCCGACCTGGCGCAACGAGATCGACGCCTCGGTCGGCCTCGAGCTCGGCAACCACCGGCCTGGCCGGCAGGCCAGGCACGTCCGCGCCCCGCTGCTCGTCCAGATCGCCGACCTCGACCGCAGCGCCCCACCGCGGGCCGCCGCCAAGGCCGCCTTCGCCGGCCGCGCCGAGGTCCGCCACTACCCCTGCGACCACTTCGACGTGTGGCCCGGCAAGCCCTGGCACGAGGCCGCCGTACGCCACCAGGTGGCCTTCCTCTCGAGGGTGCTGGCTCCGCCGGGTCGCTAGCGGCCCCGCGGGCCGGGGTGGGCGGTGCCTGAGCAACCGTTCTGGCAGGCGGGCCGGTTGCTGGATCACCGCTCGCCGGGCCAGGGACGGGCCCGTCCGTCTAGGGTGACCGGGTGCCGATCTGGATCCAGGCAGGACTCTGGGGGCTTCTCGCCGGGGGCGCCCTGGTCATCGGCGCGGCGATCGCGTGGTCGGTGCGTGTCCCGCGGATCGTGGTCGCCGGCGTGATGGCGTTCGGCGCGGGGGTGCTCATCTCCGCGCTGGCCTTCGACCTGATGGACGAGGCCGAGCGGACCGGCGGCCTGGCCGCCACGGGCGGCGGCTTCCTCGTCGGTGCGATCGCCTACGTCGCCGCGAACATCCTCCTCGCCCGTCGGGGCGCCCGGCACCGCAAGCGCGCGGGCGACGAGCAGCCCTCGGAGGACGAGCAGTCGGGCAGCGGCACGGCGATCGCGGTCGGCGCCCTGCTCGACGGCGTACCGGAGTCGGTGGTGCTCGGCCTCTCCCTGCTGGGCGGCGGTGGCGTCGGCGTACCCGTCCTGGCCGCGATCTTCATCTCCAACCTCCCCGAGGGCCTGTCCAGCTCGGCGGGCATGAAGCGCAACGGCCGCAGCGCGCGCTACGTGTTCGGGGTGTGGACCGGCATCGCGGTCGCCAGCGGCATCGCGGGTGCCGTCGGTGTCCTGGCGCTGCAGGGCGCCTCCGGCGAGACGGTCGCGGCGATCACCGCCCTTGCCGCCGGCGCGATCCTGGCGATGGTCGCCGACACGATGATCCCCGAGGCCTTCGAGCGCGCCCACCTGGTCACCGGCCTGATCGCCACCGTCGGCTTCCTGTCCTCGTTCGTCATCGAGCGCGCCGGCTGACCGCCGGGGCCGGGCCGGCGAGCGCTATTGACGACTATTCAATTCGGCTGATGCGACCTAGAGTCGGTCCATGGCGACCCTGGACGACGTGAGCGAGCTGACCAGCGAGCGGATGCGGCGGATGAGCCCGGGCAACCAGGGCAAGCTCCCGCCGGTCGACCGCGCCGGGCTGCCGCCCGGGCCGCGGTGGCCGGTGCTCGTCCAGACCGCCGGGCTGCTCCGCTTCCGGCACCGGTTCCACCCCTACCTGCGGCGCAGGTACGGCGACGTCTTCACCGTGCGGCTCGCCCCCGGCGGCCGGCCGCTGGTGTTCTTCACCCGGCCCGAGCACGCCAAGGAGATCTTCGCCGGCGACCCGGAGGTCTTCCACGCGGGCAAGGCCAACGGCATCCTCGGCCCGATCATGGGCGAGCACTCGCTGCTGCTCCAGGACTCCCGCGAGCACAAGCGGGCCCGCAAGCTGCTGATGCCGGCGTTCAACGGCCACGCCCTGCGCGAGTACCAGGCGCTGGTCGCCGAGGTCGCCCGCGCCGAGGTCGGCAGCTGGCGCAGCGGCCAGGAGTTCCGCGCGCTGGACCGGATGAACGCGCTCACCCTCGAGGTGATCCTGCGCGTGGTCTTCGGCGTCACCGACCAGGCGCGGCTCGCCCAGCTGCGGCCCCGGGTCAACCGGACGGTCAACATCAGCCCCGCGGTCCTGCTCGGCTGGGGCTACCCCTGGCTGCAGCGGTTCGGCCCCTGGAAGGCGACCGTCGACAACCAGCGCGAGCTGGACCGGCTGATGTACGCCGAGATCCGCGACCGTCGTACCGCCCCCGACCTGGCGGAGCGCACCGACGTGCTCTCCCGCCTGATCCTCCAGGGCGAGGACGGCGGGACGCCAGGGCGGCCCGACGAGCGGTTGAGCGACAACGAGCTGCGCGACCAGTTGGTCACCCTGCTGCTGGCCGGCCACGAGACCACCGCCTCCGGGCTGTCCTGGGCGCTCTACGAGGCGGGCCGCGACCCGGCGCTGCTCGCGCGGTGCCAGCGCGCGGCCGCCGAGGGCGACGACGACTTCCTCGACGCGGTGCTCAAGGAGTCGCTGCGGCTGCACCCGATCATCCCGATGGTGGTGCGCACCCTCCAGGCGCCGGCCACCGTCGGGGGCTGGGAGCTGCCGAAGGGCACCACGGTCGGGCCGTCGATCATCATCGCCCACCAGCGCGAGGACAACCATCCCGACCCGGACGTGTTCCGGCCCGAGCGGTTCCTCGGCCAGAATCCGCCCGCCAACACCTGGATCCCGTTCGGCGGCGGTGTGCGGCGATGCCTGGGTGCCGGGTTCTCGCTGATGGAGGGGGTGGCGGTCCTGCGCGAGGTCTTCACGGCGTACGACGTGGAGGCGATCGGCACCGACGAGCCGAAGGTCCGCAACATCACCAGCGTGCCGCGCCACGGCGCACGGATCCGCGTCACGACTCGTTAGGTCAGGTCGCGGCGACCCGGTCGTCCCCGCGGCCGCCGGTCAGGTGCGGCAGGACCCGCGACCCCTCAGGCCTGCCGGTCGAGCCAGGTCGCCCAGTCGGGTCCGCGCAGCAGGGCATCCGACCCGGGCAGCATCGAGCCGCCGGCCATGCTCGGCGCGGCCGGGGCCGCCTCGACGGTGACGTCCGAGCCGGCGCGCTCGACCAGCACCCGCACCTGGTCGACGAGCCGCTCGGGCCGCGGGCCGGCGAGGTCCTGGTCGCCGGCCAGCGCCCCGGTCGCGAGGTCGAGCAGCACCCGCGCCACCTCGCCGGTCGCCACCGGCTGGCTGGGGACGTCCATCACCCGGACCACGCCGTCCTGGGTGTTCCAGGCCAGCATCTGGCCCGCGAACTCGTGGAACTGGGTGGCCCGCAGCACCACCGGGCCGGGCGCGTGCTCGCGGGTGGCGCGCTCGTGGGCGAGCTTGGCGACGTAGTAGTCGAAGTCCGGGCTGCGGTCGACGCCCACGATCGAGAGCACGACCGTCCGGGACGCCCCGGCGGCGGTGGCCGCCTGCCCCAGGTTGCGGGCCACGGTGGTGAAGAACGCCTCGGCGTCCTCCATGCCGGGGCTGGAGGTCACGTCCACGACGGCCTCGACCCCGGCCAGCGCCGCCTCGAGAGCGTCGCCGCCCTCGGGTCGGAGCAGGTCGAACCCGGTCGACCGGGCCAGCTCGACGACCTCGTGCCCCTCCTCCCGGGCGAGTGCGGTGAGCTGGGCTCCGATGAGGCCGGTGGCGCCGGCGACGGCGATCTTCATGGTTGCTCCTGGGACGACGGGTCACTGCCACCATAGGTCGGCCGCAGTCAGCGTCGAGACACCCGCAACGGCTGCCCTCGCCGCCGGAGCCCGGCCGCTTCAGGTGTCTCGACGCGACGGAGGCGGCCGCGAGCGAGGGCGCTCACCGGTCGAAGGCCGCACGCACCTCGGAGTCGGTCAGGCCGTAGTCCTCGAGCGAGTACGAGTGCGACGGGGCCGCCTTGCCGGACCTCGACTCGCGGTCCAGCTCGGCGATGGCCGCCTCGACGTCGGGGGTCCAGTCGAGGCCGAAGGCGTCGTACACGCCGCGGGTCACGCCGAGCGGGTCGGCGCGCAGGTCGGAGAACGCGACGTCGACGAACTGGACCTGGTCGTAGTGCGCCCGCGCGTCCTGGAACGCGTGGTAGGCGCGCGACCAGAGGTCGAGCTGCGTCGAGCCGATGGTGCGGCCGACGTACGTCGTGCTGTGGCCCGCGGTCGTCTCGGCCGAGAGCGAGCACGACGACGCGATGCAGACGACCGGGTCGCGGTGGGTGTGCACGATCAGCGCGTCCGGGTAGACGGCCATCAGCGCGTCCAGGGCCGTCAGGTGCGAGGGGTTCTTGAGCACCCAGCGCTTCTCCGGGTCGTTGAGGCCGACCAGCTGCAGGTTCTCCTTGTGCCGGGCGTAGGCGTCGGTCCAGTCCTGATCCTGCAGCCAGGCGGTGTAGCGCGGCACGTTCGCCAGCGACTCGTAGGAGTTGGACTTGCCGGTCTGGCGCAGCAGCCGCCAGCACTCCTCGACCGTGGTCGCGTCCATGTAGTGGATCCCCATGAACTCCGGGCTCTCCACGTGGTGCGCGGAGAAGGCCTGCTGCATGGCGGCGAAGATCGGGTCCTGCTCCCACGTGTCCCGCGGTGGGCGCGGCTGGGGGTACTGGGTCAGCCACATCTCCAGCCCCTGGGCCATCGGGTCGGCGTGCAGCAGCCGGTGCAGCGCGGTGGTGCCGGTCCGCGGCAGCCCCATCACGAAGACCGGCCGCTCGATGGGGACGTCCCGGTGCTCGGGGTGCGCGGCGAACTGCGCCTGGGTGAGCAGCACGCCGACCAGCGCGCTCTTCACCTCCGAGCGCTGGAAGTAGTTGCCCCGCGGGGTCAGCCCGGCGTCGGGCGAGGCGAGGTCGTCGACCAGGACCCGCAGGCCCTCCTCGTGCGCGCCGTCGCCGAAGTCGCTCAGGCCGGTCGTGCGGACGGCGGCGGCGGCGATGTCCTCGTAGGAGCCGACGTCCGCCCGCTCCCGGGTCATCACGTTGTCGCTCATCGGTCGGTGTTCCTGTCTGCTCGGCCAGGCCTCCCGACCCGCCGCCACGTCGTCATCAGTCGTGGAACTCGCCGCAGTCCACGGTGAGCATCTGCCCGGTCACCGCGGAGGCGAGGTCGGAGGCGAGGAACAGCGCGGCGCGGGCGACCTCCTGCGCCGAGGCCAGCCGCCGGAGGTCGGTCGGCGCCGCCTTCTCGGCGTACACCTCCTCGTGCGTCTTGCCCTCGACGGCCGCGAGGAAGTCGAAGTAGCCGCGGTTGACGTCCTCGTAGATGTACGACGGCGCCACGCTGTTGACCCGGATCCCGCGCGGGCCGAGCTCGGTCGCCAGCGACGACGCCAGGTGCTCGAGCGCGCCCTTGGAGAGCTTGTAGCCGGCGTACTCGGGCTGGGAGGAGAAGGAGACGCAGGAGTTCAGCATGATGATCGAGCCCTTCGTCTCCGCGAGCGTGTCGGCGAACAGCGCCGAGAGCCGCAGCGGCGCGAACACGTTGGTCTCGTTGACCTTCGCGAGCTTGCGCGGGTCGATCTGCGTGATCGGGTCCATCGGCGGGATCGCGAAGGCGTTGTTGATCACGCAGTCGACGCGGCCGAACGCCTCGAGGGTCCGGTCGCGCAGACTCGCGCGCGAGTCCTCGTCGGTGACGTCGGTGACGACGCTCACGACCTTGCCGCCGTAGCCCTCGAGCTCGGCCTGCAGCTCGTGCAGCCGCGACTCGGTGCGGCTGGCGATCACCAGGTCGGCGCCCATCTTGGCGGCCTCCTCGGCCAGCGCCCGGCCCAGGCCGGGGCCGATCCCGGAGATCACCACGACCTTGCCCCTCAGCAGGGGGACGGCGGCGTAGCGCTCCTCGATCGAGGTGTCGTGGGCCTGCGCGTAACCAAGTTCAGTGCTCAACTCAGCATCCTTCGGGCGACGGAGCGCTGCCGGGCGGCGATCCGCTCGGCGTACTGCTCGGTGGTGATCGGGGTGAAGTGGGGCAGCCGGTCGGGTACGGCGGCCAGGTCGACGACCTCGACGACGGGGCCGTCCTCGGGGCCGAGGTCGCGCTCGAGGCGCTGCCAGCGCAGCATGATCGAGCCGGTGCGGTGGCCGGTGCACTCGAGCCAGTTGGCGATCCGCGCGTCGGGGCCCGCGGGCGAGCGCTCGGAGATGACGAACCGGATCAGGCCGTCGGGGTCCACCACGGCCTGGGCCTTGGTCAGCGACGTCTGGTGGGTCTCGTAGTCGGTGGAGACGTACCAGTCCGAGCCGATCTGGATCGCCTGGTACGCGCAGTCGGTGCACTCCGGCACCGTCACGATCAGCGCCTGGTCCTCGGTGAGGTCGTAGTGGCCGATCGAGGAGCGCTGCGACGACAGCCCGCCGGGGGTCGAGCGCGGCGGGGTCGGCCGGTTGGCCGGCTCCTTGCGCTCGAAGAACTGCGGGAACGCGAGCCAGGTCTGGATCGATCCGGTGAGCAGCTTGGCGGCGACCTCGTACCTCTTCGCCAGCCGGTCCCTGGTCAGTGGGGTCGCCGGCCGGCCGACGGTGTCGGTGCGCTCGATCCAGAGCCGGCCGCGCTCCTCGGTGTCCCAGTCGTTGTAGACCTCGCGCACGATCATCGTCTTCGCGCCCGGCTCGGCGACGTAGGTGAACTCGAAGGAGCCGTCGGCGGCGATGTCGAGCTCGCGGTCGTCGAACGCGAGCATCGAGGTGGCCGCCGCGTCGGCGGTGTACGCCCCGCCCATCACCTGGAAGGACAGGTCCGCGGTGCTGCCGCGCACCCCGCGCACGGCGTACTCGACGCCCTCCTTCAGGTAGGCGTTGAAGTAGATGGCGTCCGGGTTGTCCAGGCCCTGCCGGGAGAACTGGTGGGTGGGGTTGATGAACAGCGGCCGCTCGAGGTCGTGGTCGAAGGCCATCTGCATCGCCATCCGGATCCGACCGGACAGGTAGTCGTAGCCCTCCAGCAGGTCCTGCTCGGTGCGGATGAACGGCGCGCTCTCGATGAGCTTCTCCGCCTCCGCGATCGCGTCCTGCAGGGGACGCGTGAGGTCACCCATCAGCCGGCCTTGTGGATGATCTGCTCGGCGTACCGCTCGAGGTGCTCGATCTTCTTCTCCAAGGGCTCGGTGTCCGGGCCCTTGATGTAGGGCACCCGGAACCCGACGATGCAGTCGGTCACGCCCTTGTCCTCCAGCCGCTTGATCCCGTCGACGTCGTAGGCGTCGTAGGAGATCACGTGCACCTCGAAGGAATCGTCGCCCGCCACTCCCTCTTCTCGTCGGATCTCGGCGAGCCGGGTGAGCAGCCGGTCCAGCTCCTCGCCGTCGCCGCCGGCGTGCATCCAGCCGTCGCCCTTCCGTACGGCGCGGCGCAGCGCGGCGTCGGCGTGCCCGCCGACGAGCAGCGGGATCCGCTCGGCCGCGCCGGGGCACTGCTTGAGCGCGTCGACGTCGTAGAACTCGCCGTGGTACTCGAAGTACTCGCCGGTCGTCAGGCCGCGGAGGACGTCCATGCACTCGTCCATCCGCTTGCCGCGGCGCTCCCACGGCACGCCCATCGCGTCGAAGTCCTCGGGCCACGGCGAGATGCCGACGCCGAGCCCGAGCCGGTCCCCCGACAGGTAGGCGAGCGAGGAGGCCTGCTTGGCCACCAGTACCGGCGGTCGGATCGGGAGCTTCAGCACGAACGGGGTCAACCGCAGCGTCGTGGTGTGCGCGAACAGGTGCGCGCACAGCACCATCGTCTCGATGAACTCCTTGCCCTCGAGGAACTCCCGGTCGCCGGTGTCGGTGTAGGGGTACTTCGAGTCGGAGTCCTTCGGGTAGATCAGGCTGTCGGCCACCGTCATCGACGTGTAGCCCGCCCGCTCGGCGGCCTGGGCGAGCGGCGCGTAGAACTGCGCCTGGGTCATCGCCTCGGCGTAGGTGAATCTCATCGGATCCCTCGTGTCCGGTCGGTGGACGAGCCTGTCGAGACCACACACTAGAACGTGTTCCAGTTTTCTGCCAGAGTGGCGCCGTGGACCTCCAGGAGATCAGCGACCGCCTCGAGATCGAGGCGGTGCTCGTGCGCTACACCCGGGCGATCGACACCGGGGAGTGGGACGCGCTCGACGCCGTGTTCACCCCCGACGCCGAGATCGACTACACCGAGTCCGGTGGCATCGCCGACACCTACCCGGCGGTCAAGGCCTGGCTCGCCGAGGTGCTGCCGGCGTTCTTCCCCCGGCGGATGCACTCGCTGGCCCAGGTCGAGGTCCGGTTCCCGGGCGACGGGCGGGGCGGTGACGAGGCGGTCGTCACGGCGTACTTCCACAACCCGATGCCGCTCCCGGGTCAGGGCGAGGACGGGGCCGACGACACCCAGGTCGTGGAGTTCGGCGGCCTGTACCACCACACGATGGTGCGCACCCCCGACGGCTGGCGCAGCCGCCGGCTGCACGAGGAGATCGTCTGGAAGCGCGGCCTCTAGGAGCCCGCCGTCAGCAGCCTCCTCCGGCACGCGAGCCGCCACCCGTTTGGTCGGCCTTGCGTGGGTCACCGACAATGGTGACGACGTACGCCACGAGCCGGGGGAGATGACCGCGTGTCCGAGCAGCTGCCCGAGCGCCCCGACGAGCGGCACCCGGTCGTCACCGGGCTGGTGGCTCTCGTGGGTGTCGCCCTGGTCGTCGGACTGATCCTGGGGCTGGTCATGATCGCCGGGGCCAGCGTGCTCGGCCTGGGCGGCGACGGCGGCGGCGACGGGGCGGGCTCGGAGCGCTCGATGTACCTGCCCCGGCCGGAGAAGACGCCGGCGGCCAGCGGACCCGAGATCACGCTCGCGCCCGGGCAGTCAACGCCGGCGAGCAGCGACCGGTCGACCGAACCGACGAAGTCGAAGTCCCCCCGCAAGCAGATCACCCTGTCCGCCTCGACCACCTCGGCCGGGCCGATGGAGACCTTCGGCCTCACCGGCGTCTACCCCGGCGGCGAGGGCGCGATCCTGCAGGTGCAGCGGTTCACGGGCGGGTCGTGGCGGGACTTCCCCGTCACCGCCTCGGTCAGCGACGAGACGTTCCAGACCTCGGTGGCGACCAGCTACTCCGGCCCGAACCGGTTCCGGGTCGTCGACACCGACACCGGGCTGGAGTCGAACGAGGTCAGGGTCACCATCGGCTGAGTCCGCACCCGCGCGCGCAGCCGCACCCGCAGCCGGTCCGCGATCGCGGGCTGCCCGACGAGGATGCCGCCGAGCACCAGCAGCATGCCGAGCGCCTGGGTCGGCCCGAACAGCTCCCCGGCCAGCGCGATGCCGACCACGGTGCCGGCGACCGGGTTCAGCAGGCCGACCAGGGACACCGCGGCGGCGGGCAGCCGGCGCAGGCCGCGGAACCACAGCGCGTTCGCCAGCACGGTCGCCACGAGGCCGAGGTAGAGGAAGCCGCCCACCGCGCGCAGGTCGAGCGGCGGCGGTGCGCCCTCGACGACGAGGGCGATCGGGAGCAGCACCAGGCCGCCGGCGACCAGCTGCCAGGCGGTGAACGTCAGCAGGTCGACGGGCGGCTCCCACCGCTTGATCAGCACGTAGCCGAGGGAGGACATGGCGACCGCGGCGAACGACGCGGCGACGCCGACCGGGTCGACCGCCGTGCCGCCGCGCAGGACCAGCAGCGCGACCCCGGTGAACCCGACCGCCGCCCCGGCGAGCGAGGCGGCGCGCGGACGCTCGCGGACCAGGCCCCAGGCCAGCAGCATCATCATCACCGGCGCGGTCGCGGTCAGGGTGGCCGCGAGCCCGCCGGGCAGGCGGTACGCCGCGACGAAGATCAGCACGAAGAAGGCCCCGACGTTGAGCGTGCCGAGCAGCAGCGCCCGGCCCCACCACTCGCCCCGCGGGAGCTGGGGCCGGAAGGCCAGCAGGACCAGGCCGAACGGCAGCGCCCGGACCATCGCTCCGAACAGCGGCCGGTCCGGCGGCAGGTACGCCTCGGTGACGTAGTAGCCCGAGCCCCACGCGATCGGCGCCAGCGCGGTCAGGCTCAGCGTCCGCCAGTTAGTTTCCACGGAAGACAGAATACCTTCCACGTCAGATATATTCCGAGTGTGGCAAGCGACCTGGATCACGTCGGCCGGATCATGGCGCAGTGGCGCGACCAGCGCCCGGACCTGGATCCCTCGCCCCAGGGCGTCATCGGCCGCCTGCACCGGGTCGCCGCGCGGCTCACCGAGGAGCTCGTGGAGGTCTACGCCCGGTTCGGTCTCGGCGAGGGCGAGTTCGACGTGCTGGCCACGCTGCGCCGCACCGGAGCGCCGTACGAGCTCACGCCCGGCGATCTGGCCGCGTCGACCATGGTGTCCTCGGGGGCGGTGACCAAGCGGGTCGACCGCTGCGCCGAGCACGGCTGGGTGACCCGCCGGGTGGGCGAGGCCGACGCCCGCAGCCGGGTGGTCGCCCTCACGCCGGCCGGCCTCGACCTGATCGACCGCGCGTTCGAGGCGCACATGGCCAATGAGCACCGGCTGGTCGGCACGCTCACCGAGCTCGAGCGGGCCCGCCTGGCGCACCTGCTGGAGACGTGGGGTCGCTCGCTCGGGATCTGAGCGCCGCGTCCGCCGGCGCGGCCGCCGACGAGGCCAGAACCACCTCCCCGATCCGGGAACATCCCGCACCGCGACCTGCGTTGGGCCTGGTGAACGAACTTGAGTTGAGTCGACTCAAGTTATTTGCCAGACTCGTCGTGGCGGCGCAGGATTGGCGCCCTGAGTCTGAACCCTGAGTCTTCAACACACGGAGGTATGCAGAGATGGCACGTGCGGTCGGCATCGACCTGGGCACGACGAACAGCGTCGTGGCCGTCCTCGAGGGTGGCGAACCCACCGTCATCGCCAACGCAGAGGGTGCCCGGACGACCCCGTCCGTGGTCGCCTTCGCCAAGTCCGGCGAGGTGCTCGTCGGCGAGGTCGCCAAGCGGCAGGCCGTGACCAACATCGACCGGACCATCCGGTCGGTCAAGCGGCACATGGGCACCGACTGGAAGACCAAGATCGACGACAAGGACTTCACCCCGCAGCAGATCAGCGCGTTCGTGCTGCAGAAGCTCAAGCGCGACGCCGAGGCCTACCTCGGCGAGCCCGTGACCGACGCGGTCATCACGGTCCCGGCGTACTTCTCCGACGCCCAGCGCCAGGCCACCAAGGAGGCCGGCGAGATCGCGGGCCTCAACGTCTCGCGGATCGTCAACGAGCCGACCGCGGCGGCGCTGGCCTACGGCCTCGACAAGGGCGACGACCAGACCATCCTCGTCTTCGACCTCGGTGGCGGCACCTTCGACGTGTCCCTCCTCGAGATCGGCGAGGGCGTGGTCGAGGTCAAGGCGACCTCCGGTGACAACCACCTCGGTGGCGACGACTGGGACGCCCGGGTCGTCGACTGGATGGTCAAGAAGTTCAAGGACAACAACGGCGTCGACCTCGCGGCCGACAAGATCGCCAAGCAGCGCCTCCAGGAGGCCGCCGAGAAGGCGAAGATCGAGCTGTCCTCCTCCTCGGAGACCACGATCCACCTGCCCTACATCACCCACGGCGAGTCCGGCCCCCTGCACTTCGAGGAGAAGCTGACCCGCAGCGAGTTCCAGAAGCTCACCGCGGACCTGCTGGACCGCACCAAGAAGCCGTTCCAGAGCGTGCTCAAGGACGGCGGCGTCGCCGTCAAGGACATCGACCACGTGGTGCTCGTCGGCGGCTCGACCCGGATGCCCGCCGTGACCGACGTGGTCAAGGAGCTGCTCGGCGGCAAGGAGCCCAACAAGGGCGTCAACCCCGACGAGGTCGTCGCGGTCGGTGCCGCGCTCCAGGCCGGTGTCCTCAAGGGCGAGGTCAAGGACGTGCTGCTCCTCGACGTCACCCCGCTGTCGCTGGGCATCGAGACCAAGGGCGGCGTGATGACCACGCTGATCGAGCGCAACACCACGATCCCGACCAAGCGCTCGGAGATCTTCACCACCGCCGACGACAACCAGCCCTCGGTCGAGATCAAGGTCGCCCAGGGTGAGCGCCAGATGTGGGCGCAGAACCAGCCGCTCGGCAACTTCGAGCTCACCGGCCTGCCGCCGGCGCCGCGGGGGATCCCGAAGATCGAGGTCACCTTCGACATCGACGCGAACGGCATCGTGCACGTCTCCGCGAAGGACCAGGCGTCCGGTCGCGAGCAGTCGATGACGATCTCCGGTGGCTCGGCGCTCGGCAAGGACGAGATCGACCGGATGGTGCGTGAGGCCGAGCAGTACGCGGAGGAGGACGCCAAGCGTCGCGAGGCCGTGGAGACCCGCAACCAGGCCGAGCAGCTCGTCTACACGACCGAGAAGTTCCTCGAGGAGAACAGCGACAAGCTGCCCGACGACGTGAAGACCGAGGTCCGTACCGACGTCGACGCGCTCAAGGCGACCCTCGAGAAGGAGGACGCCGACGCCGACGACATCCGGGCCGGCGTCACCAGGCTCGGGGAGTCGAGCCAGAAGATGGGCGCCGCGATGTACGCCGCCGCCGAGGCCGACTCGGCCGCCGCCGGGGGCTCGGCGGGCGCGACCGGTGAGTCCGACGACGACGTCGTCGACGCCGAGATCGTCGACGAGGGCGTCGCGGACGACGGGGCCGAGGGCGAGACCAAGTGACCCAGGAGCCCCAGACCCAGGAGGAGCTCTCGGCCGAGGAGGCTGCGGTGCCGCCGTCTCCGGACGCCGAGAGCCCCCCGGAGGCCCCCGAGGAGGCCCCCGAGTCCGCCGAGCCGGCGGCCGCGCAGCAGCTGGAGGACGACCTCACGATCGCCCAGCGGGCGGTCGCGGAGCTCACCGGCGACCTCCAGCGGCTCCAGGCCGAGTTCGTCAACTACAAGCGGCGCGTCGACCGCGACCGGGAGCTGATCCGCCAGAACGCGACGTACGTCGCGCTCACGCCGATCATCGACGTCCTGGACGCCGTCGACCGGGCCCGCGAGCACAACGAGCTCGAGGGCGGCTTCAAGGCCGTCGCCGAGCAGCTCGAGCGCGCGGTCGTCGGCCTCGGGCTGACCCGGTTCGGCGCGCCGGGCGACCCGTTCGACCCGACCATCCACGAGGCTCTCTCCCACATCGGCGAGGACCCCGAGGTCGCGGTGACCACCTGCAAGGTGATCGCCAAGGCCGGCTACCGGATGGGCGAGCGGGTGGTGCGGGCCGCACAGGTGCTGGTCGTCGACCCGCCCAGCGGGCCGACGGCCCAGGAATCGAACCCAGTGAATCGAACCCAGTGAATCGAACCCGGTGACGGGCTGACGCGAACGATCACGACGAGGACGGAGAGGGGGGTGCGTGGGTGAGCACCACTGACGGCTTCCGGGCCGACTGGGCCCAGAAGGACTTCTACGCCGAGCTGGGCGTGACGAAGTCCGCGTCGACCGACGAGATCAAGAGGGCCTACCGCAAGCTGGCGCGCGCCAACCATCCCGACTCCAACCCGGGCGACTCCGCCGACAGCCGGGCCAAGCACGACAAGTTCAAGGCGGTCGCCGAGGCCTACGACGTCGTCGGGGACCCCGAGAAGCGCAAGAAGTACGACGAGATGCGCGAGCTCTACGGCTCGGGCGCCAACCGCTATGGCTTCGGCGGCGGCGGCCAGGGCGGTGGGGGGTTCAACCTCGACGACCTGCTGCGCGACCGGGCCTCCGGTGGCGGTGGTGGCGGCTTCGGCGACATGTTCGGCGACCTCTTCGGGGGCGGCTTCGGCCGGGGCCGGCAGCAGCAGCGGCCGCGGGCGCACAAGGGCCCGGACGTCGAGACGACCGCGACGATCAGCTTCACCGACGCCATCGACGGCGTCACGATCTCGTTGCGACTCACCTCCGACGCGCCCTGCCCGGACTGCCACGGCACCGGTGGCAAGCCCGGCACCAAGCCGCACGTCTGCCCGGAGTGCGACGGCGCGGGCTTCGTGGTCTCCTCCGCGGGCGGGGCGTTCTCGATCAACGAGACCTGCCCCCGCTGCGGCGGCCGGCAGCTCGTGTACGACGAGGCCTGCCCGACCTGCCACGGCTCCGGGCGGGGCACCTCGGCGCGGTCCATCCAGGCCCGCATCCCGGCCGGGGTGCGCGACGGCCAGCGGATCCGGCTGCGCGGCAAGGGCGGGGCCGGCGAGAACGGCGGCCCGGCCGGCGACCTGTTCGTCACCGTCAAGGTCTCGCCGCACCGGCTGTTCGGCCGCAAGGGGGACAACCTCACCCTCGACGTACCCGTCTCCTTCGACGAGCTCGCGCTCGGCGCGGACCTGAAGATCCCGACCCTCGGCGGCGCAGCGGTGACCCTCAAGGTCGCCGCGGGCACCCCCAACGGGCGGACGTTCCGGGTGCGCGGCCGGGGCGCGCCGAAGCCCGACGGCAGCCGCGGCGACCTGCTCGCCACGGTCGAGGTCCAGGTGCCCGCGGTGCTCGACACCGCCGCCCGGGCGGCCGTCCAGGCCTACCGCGACGCGACCGCCGGCAAGCCGCTGCGCTCCAAGCTCTTCGAGGAGGCGTGAGATGCCCACCCGCCGACCGCCGTTCGAGCCGCCCGGCCCCGACGCCGCGGTGTTCGTCATCAGCGTCGCCGCCGAGCTGAGCGGGCTGCACCCGCAGACGCTGCGCACCTACGAGCGCCTCGGCCTCGTCTCGCCGGGCCGCACGGTCGGCGGCGGTCGGCGCTACTCCCACCGCGACATCGAGCGGCTTCGGGAGATCTCCGGGCTCACCTCCGCAGGGATCGGCATCGAGGGGGTACGCCGGATCCTCGACCTCGAGCACCGTGCCGCCGCGCTCGCGCAGCGCAACGAGGAGCTCCAGCACGAGGTCGCGGCACTGCGCGACGCGTTGCGCCAGGCGGTGTCGGCGCGCGCCGGCGGCCGGCCGAACACGCTGCCGGTGCTGCGCGGACCCGACCCCGGCCAGTCGGTCGTGGTCTGGCGCCGCGGCCGCTGACGGCTCGCCCGTGGGCCCCGGCCGGCCGGCGCTCAGGCGGGCAGCAGGCTGAGCGTGAACACCGAGCCGCATGGACGCCCGGGCGTGTAGGACACGGTGCCGCCCTGGGCCTCGGCGAGGGTGCGGACGACGTAGAGCCCGAGCCCGGTGCCGGTCGCGACCGCGGACCGGGCGCGGCTGAACTCCCGGAACAGCTGCGGGCGGAACTCCGGCGGCACGCCGTCGCCCTGGTCGCCGACGTCGACGCAGATCCGGTCGCCGGCGGCGTACACGCGCACGGTCACCGGCGGCCGGCCGTACTTGTGGGCGTTGCTGAGCAGGTTGGTGAGGACCTGCTCGACGCGCAGCGGGTCGGCGCGGACCGGGCGGTCGTCCTCGACGACCAGGTCGACGGCGTACCGGTCGGCGACCACCCCCTCGATCAGCGACCGCAGGGCGACCGGCTGCATGTCCAGTCGGAGCGTGCCCCGCTGGATCTGGGCCGCGGTCAGCAGGTCGGCGGTGATCCCGTCCAGGATCCGCGCCTGGCGGGCCATCGACTGCGCCATCCGCTGCAGCTCGCGCTGGGAGAGGTCCGGCGCCAGCTGGAGGGTCTCCGCGGTGCCGCAGATCACCGCGACCGGGCCGCGGATCTCGTGGGCCGACGTGGCGATCGCGCGTCGCAGCAGCGCGACGTCGTCGACCGCGGAGTCGAGGTAGACGCACAGCGACCAGCCGGTACGCCGCACCGTGGCCCGGGCCCGACCGGTCTCCAGGGCGACCTCGAAGGAGGCGTCCGCCTCCAGCCGGTGGTGGGAGACCAGTCCGGCGAGCTCGGCCGACACCAGGCCGAGCGGCGAGCCGGGGGAGACCTCGGTGCCGAGCAGCCGCTGCGCGACCGAGTTCGCGTAGACGACGCGGAACAGCGGCTCGTCGGCCAGCTCGAGCACCCCGACGGGTGCCATGCCCAGCGCCTCCCAGGAGGACACGTGCGGGCCCACCGGCGGTGCGGCCGCCCGCGTGTCGACGGTGGCCGCCTCGCCCGTCCCCTCGCCCGTCCCCTCGTCCGTCCGGTCCGCCGGGCCGTCCTCCGGGCCGCCGGCGAGCGGGCGCACCAGCGGGGTGCCCGCTGCGGCGCCGACGCCGCGCCGGGTGCCGTCGACGGTCCCGTCGACGAGGCCGTTGACGCTCTCGACGATCGAGCGCAGCGAGGCACCCTTCTGCACGTAGCCGTCGGCGCCGCGCGCCAGGGCCCGCTCGGACATGATCGTGGGCCCGAATCCAGAGAGCACCACGATCGTCCCGTCCGGGACCAGCCGACGGATCGGGGGCAGTGCCTCGAGCCCGTCCAGCACCGGCATCGACAGGTCGAGCATCACCAGGTCGGGACGCTGCTCGCGGACCACGTCGATCCCCGCCCGGCCGTCCCCCGCCTCGCCGACCACGACGTACCCGGCCCGCTCGAGCGCGATCCGCAGCAGGGCACGCAGGTCCGGGGTGTCATCGACGATGACGACGCGGCGCGAGACCGTCGGGTTGGTCACGGCGGTCATCGTGCCTCCCTCCGGGACGGGGTCGGATCACCGTAGATCCGCCCCGGGCCGGCATCGGCGGGTTCGCCGACATCGGCGGAAGGTGGTCCAGATCACCCCCCGGCGCCGGTCGCCGATCGGGGCAGGTGGCCCGGCACCCGGGTCGTGTCGTCGGTGCGCGCCCCGGCCAGCTGGGGCGCGGTGAGGAACAGCACGTCGGCGAGGTCCGCGCCGCGCAGGTCCGCGCCGCGCAGGTCCGCGCCGAGGAGGTCGGCGCTCGCCAGCCGCACCGCGCGGAGGTCGGCGCCCAGGAGCAGCGCGCCGCGCAGCGACGCCGAGCGCAGGTCCCGCTGCCGGAGGTCCTGGCCGGCGAGGTCGGCGCGGGTCAGGTCCGCACCGGCGGGGTCGCGCAGTCGCCGGCTGGCAGCGGCGAGCAGCTCACCGCAGACGTCCTGCAGCTCGTCGAGGTCGGCGGTGAGGATCTCCACCGGCGTGCTGTCGCGCAGCGCGAGCAGCCGGCCGACCAGGTCGTCGGCGGCCGGGTCGGGTGCGCGGCGCGCGACCTCCTGGAGGTGCACGAGCATCTCGTGGACCCGGCGCAGCGCCGAGAGCACCGCGGCCATCTCGCCCAGGTCGCCCGCGCTGTCGAGGTCGCGCCAGGAGGCGCCGCCGTAGGTCACCTCGGTGACCTGCTGGCCGGCGCCGAAGCAGTCGAAGACGGTGCACCCCGGCCAGCCCCGCTCGCGCAGGTCGGCATGGATCGCGCACCGGTCGTCGGCCTGCAGGTGGTGGCAGGCCACCCCGCCGGGCTTGTCGGCTCCGAACCCTCCCTCGCGACGGAACGGCAGCAGCACGCAGCACAAGGCGTGGCAGCGACTGCAGTCGGCGGTCAGCTCCAGGGGCGGGGTGGGCACGGGAGCGGGTCCGGGGTCAGGCACGGGGCCATCCTCTCCGACCTGCGAGATCTCCCCAGAGTTGAGTGGAACAGACTCAACTTTCGCAGCGTTGGATCGAGCAGAGCCGGTGCAGGGCTGTCCGGCGCGCGCTGAGCAGAAGCAGGCAGACACGAGGAGAATGACGCACATGAGCCAGTTCGGGGCCGAGAAGTTCACCACCCGCAGCCGCGAGGCGATCGAGGCCGCCCAGCTGTCGGCCACCACCGCCGGCAACATCCACACCGAGCCGATCCACCTCCTGGTGGCGCTGCTGCTCCAGACGGACGGCACCGCGGCCAACCTGGTCGCGAAGGCCGGCGTCGACGTGCCCACCCTGGTCCGGGCCGCCGCGGCCGAGCGGGACCGGCTGCCGAAGGCCTCCGGCGCCACCGTGCAGCAGCCGAGCGCCTCCGCGGCGCTGACCCGCGTCCTCGCCGGGGCTCTCGACCTGGCGTCGGGCATGAAGGACGACTACGTCGCGAGCGAGCACCTGCTGATCTCGCTCGCGACCGTCGAGAGCAGCGCCCGCACCGCGCTGACCGACGCCGGCCTGAGCGCCGACGGGCTGCGGGAGTCGCTGACGGCCGTCCGCGGCAACCGGCGGGTCACCAGCCAGGACGCCGAGTCGACGTACGAGGCGCTGGAGAAGTACTCCGTCGACCTGACGCAGGCGGCCACCGACGGCCGGCTCGACCCGGTCATCGGCCGCGACGCCGAGATCCGTCGGGTCGTGCAGGTGCTGTCGCGGCGGACCAAGAACAACCCGGTGCTGATCGGCGAGCCGGGCGTCGGCAAGACCGCCGTCGTCGAGGGCCTCGCCCAGCGGGTGGTGGCCGGGGACGTGCCCGACTCGCTCAAGGGCCGCCGGGTGCTGAGCCTGGACCTGGCCGGCATGGTCGCGGGGGCGAAGTACCGCGGCGAGTTCGAGGAGCGGCTCAAGGCCGTGCTCGAGGAGATCAAGGACGCCGGCGGCCAGATCATCACCTTCATCGACGAGCTGCACACGGTCGTCGGCGCGGGCGCCGGCGGCGACTCCGCGATGGACGCCGGCAACATGCTCAAGCCGATGCTCGCCCGCGGCGAGCTGCACATGATCGGCGCGACCACGCTCGACGAGTACCGCGAGCGGATCGAGAAGGACCCGGCCCTGGAGCGCCGCTTCCAGCAGGTCTTCGTCGGCGAGCCCAGCGTCGAGGACACCATCCAGATCCTGCGCGGCATCCAGGAGAAGTACGAGGCCCACCACGGCGTGCGGATCACCGACGCCGCGCTGGTCGCCGCCGCCACCCTGTCCGACCGCTACATCTCCGGGCGGCAGCTGCCCGACAAGGCCATCGACCTCATCGACGAGGCCGCCTCGCGGCTGCGCATGGAGATCGAGTCCTCGCCCGAGGAGATCGACCAGCTGCGCCGCGCGGTCGAGCGGCTGAAGATGGAGGAGTTCGCGCTGGCGAAGGAGAGCGACGACGCCTCCAAGGAGCGGCTGGCCAACCTCCGCAAGGACCTCGCCGACCACGAGGAGGGACTGCGCTCCCTCGAGGCCCGCTGGGAGCGGGAGAAGTCCACGCTCGAGGGCGAGGGCGAGCTGCGCCGCCAGCTGGACCAGCTGCGCATGGAGGCCGACCGGCTCCAGCGCGAGGGCGATCTCGGCAAGGCCAGCGAGCTCCTCTACGGCCGGATCCCGGCCCTGGAGCGGCAGATCGAGGCCGCCGGCGCCGCCGAGCGCTCCGACATCGAGCCCTTGGTCGGCGAGGAGGTCGGCGCCGAGCAGATCGCCGAGGTGGTCGAGGCCTGGACCGGCATCCCGACCGGCCGGATGCTCGAGGGCGAGACCGCCAAGCTGCTCCGGATGGAGGAGGTCATCGGCCGGCGCCTGATCGGGCAGCGGGCCGCCGTGACCGCGGTCAGCGACGCCGTCCGCCGCTCCCGCGCCGGCATCAGCGACCCGCAGCGACCCACCGGGTCCTTCCTGTTCCTAGGCCCCACCGGCACCGGCAAGACCGAGCTGGCCAAGTCGCTCGCAGACTTCCTCTTCGACGACGAGCGCGCGATCGTGCGCATCGACATGAGCGAGTACTCCGAGAAGCACGCGGTCGCCCGCCTGGTCGGCGCGCCTCCCGGCTACGTCGGCTACGACGAGGGCGGCCAGCTCACCGAGGCGGTCCGCCGCCGGCCGTACTCCGTCGTCCTGCTCGACGAGGTGGAGAAGGCCCACCCCGAGGTCTTCGACATCCTGCTCCAGGTGCTCGACGACGGCCGGCTGACCGACGGCCAGGGCCGCACCGTCGACTTCCGCAACACGCTGCTGATCCTCACCAGCAACCTGGGGTCGGGCTTCCTGGTGGACCCGACGCTGGACCCGGAGAAGAAGCACGAGTCCGTGATGGCGGTGGTCCGCTCCTCGTTCAAGCCGGAGTTCCTCAACCGGCTCGACGAGATCGTGGTCTTCGACGCGCTCACCATGGACGACCTGACCCACATCGTCGACCTGCAGCTCGCACTGCTGGAGAAGCGGCTCGCGGTGCGCCGGATCAGCATCGAGGTCACCGACGCCGCCCGGAAGTGGCTCGCGGACGTCGGGTACGACCCGGCGTACGGCGCCCGTCCGCTGCGCCGGCTGATCCAGAGCTCGATCGGCGACCCGCTCGCGAAGCTGCTGATCGGCGGCGAGGTGGTCGACGGGGCGGGCGTGACGGTCGACCGGGCACCGGAGGGCGACGGCCTGGTGCTCACCGCCGGGTGATGCTGCCCGCCGGACGTCCTGGGGTCACGTGATCAAATGAGGGCGTGAGCCCATCGACCCCGACCCGTCCGCGCCAGGTGACCCTGGCGGCCTGGCTGATCATGGCCGGCTCGGCGATCGTCGTCGGGATGGTCTTCGACCGGATCGGTGCGCTGCACACGCTGGAGACCCGCGAGTCGGTGGAGCGCTTCCTCGCCGAGCCGCCCGGCGCCGACCTCGGGATCGGGGTCGACGGCGCGATCACGGCGCTCCGCGTCGTCTCGATGGTCGCGGCGGGCTGCGCGACCGCGGCCGCGATCCTCGGCTACCAGGTGCTGCGGCGCAGCCGCAGCGCCCGGCTGGCGCTCACGGTGCTCGCGGTGCCGCTGTTCCTGAGCGGGATGGTGACCGGCGGGTTCGTGTCGTCGGTGGTCGCCGCGTCCGCGGTGATGCTGTGGCTGCAGCCGTCGCGATCGTGGTTCGAGGGCAACGCACCCGCGGTGCCGGCACCGCCGGCCGCCCGGCCGGTCGCCCCGCCGGTCGCCCCGCCGGCCGCACCGTCCTCGAGCGAGTCGCCCGCCCAGCACCCTCCGGCCCACCAGCCGTGGACCCAGCAGCCGTGGACCCAGCAGCCGGTGGCCGGGCCGCCGACCCGCTCGGCCGCGGACCGGCCGCGGCCCGTGGTCGCCGCGTGCGCGCTGACCTGGCTGTCCAGCGGTCTCGTGGCGCTCGGCCTGCTGCTCACCGCGGTGGTGCTCGCCGTGGACCCCGACCCGCTCCTCGACGAGGTGCACCGCCAGCGCCCCGACCTGACCGAGCAGGGCGTCTCCGACGGCATGCTGATCGGCGTCTCGCTCGCGATGAGCGCCGTGATCGTCCTGTGGTGCGTGGCCGCGGGCGTGCTCGCGGCGCTGGTCTACCGCCGTGTCGGCTGGGCCCGGGTCGTGCTCCTCGTCTCCGCGGGGGTCAGTGCCGCACTGTGCCTGGTCGGCCTGGTCGCCGGCGGCTTCCTGCTGGTCGTCCCCCTGGTCGCCGCGGTCGGCACCGTCCTGCTGCTGGTCCGCCCCGACGCCGCCCCCTGGTTCCAGTCCCGGCCGCCCTTGACGTAGTCCCGACCAGGGCTAGGCGGTGAGGTCGGCCCCGGCCAACCGGCGCAGGCCCTCTTCGATGACCCCGGCCTCCTTGCAGAACGCCCAGCGGACCAGGTGCCGGCCGGCGTCGGAGTCGTAGAAGGCCTGGGTCGGGATGGCGACGACGCCGGCGCGTTCGGGCAGGGCGAGGCAGAAGGAGCGGGCGTCCGCCCAGCCCAGCGCGGAGACGTCGGTGCTGGCGAAGTAGGTGCCCTCGGGAACCTGGACGTCGAGCCCGACCCGCGCCAGCCCGGCGCAGAGCAGGTCGCGCTTGGCACGCAGCCCGGCGGCCAGCCGGGCGGGGAAGTCCGGCTCCTCGTCGAGCGCGAACGCGATCGCCGGCTGCAGGGGCGAGCCCGAGGTGAAGGTCAGCCACTGCTTGGCCGCCAGCACCGCCCCGACCAGCTCGGCGGGCCCGGTGGCCCAGCCGACCTTCCAGCCGGTGAACGAGTAGGACTTGCCGGCGCTGGAGAGGGTGAGCGTCCGGTCGAACATGCCCGGCAGGGTCGCGATCGGGACGTGCTCGTGGTCGTCGAAGACGAGGTGCTCGTAGACCTCGTCGGTGATCACCACGAGGTCGTGCTCGATCGCGACGTCCGCGACCGCCTGCAGCTCGGCCCGGGTGAGCACGGTGCCGGTGGGGTTGTGCGGGGAGTTCAGCAGCACGAACCGGGTCCGCGGCGTGATCGCCGCCCGCAGCTCGTCGGCGTCGAGCCGGAAGCTCGGCGCCCGCAGGGTGACGGGACGGCGTACGCCGCCCGCCATCTGGATCATCGCCGTGTAGGAGTCGTAGTACGGCTCGAGCACGACCACCTCGTCGCCGGCGTTCACCAGCCCGAGCAGCGCGGCGGCGATGCCCTCCGTGCACCCGGTGGTGACCACGACCTGGCTGTCCGGTTCGAGCTCGAGGCCGTAGTGGCGCAGCTGGTGGCGGGCGATCGCCTGGCGCAGGGCGGGGACCCCGGAGCCCGGTGCGTACTGGTTGAGGCCGCCCTCGAGCGCGGCCACCGCGCGGGCGATCACCGCCGGCGGGCCGTCCACGTCGGGGAAGCCCTGGCCGAGGTTGACCGACCGGGTGCGCACGGCGAGCGCCGACATCTCCGAGAAGATCGTGGGCGGGATGCCCTCGAGGCGGTGGGCGAGCATGCGACCGACCCTAGTGCGGTCTCGACACGGCGGTCGCTAGGGTGCGCCCGTGACCCAGGACGAGACGCTCGCCGCCGACATCGACGCCGTCTGCCGCCTGACCGGGCAGTTCACCCTGCGGTCGGGTCAGCAGGCGACCGAGTACTTCGACAAGTACCTGTTCGAGGCCGACCCGCGGCTGCTGCTCCGGGTGGCCCGCGAGATGGTCGGGCTGCTGCCGGACGGCACCGACCTGCTCGGCGGCCTGGAGCTGGGTGGGGTCCCGATCGCCACGATGGTCAGCAGCCTCACCGGTCGGCCCGCGCTCTTCGTCCGCAAGAGTGCCAAGGAGTACGGCACCTGCAAGCTCGCCGAGGGCCC
This sequence comes from Nocardioides sp., assembly GCF_030019515.1. GTDB lineage: Bacteria > Actinomycetota > Actinomycetes > Propionibacteriales > Nocardioidaceae > Nocardioides. The sequence continues at coordinate 130,371 of NZ_JASEEQ010000002.1, forward strand.
GGACGTCGCCGGGCGGCGGGTCACCCTGATCGAGGACGTGATCACCACCGGCGGTGCCGTCCGGGAGGCGACCCGGGCGCTGCGCGCGGCCGGCGCCGAGGTCGACGTCGTGGTCTGCGCCATCGACCGCAGCCCGGCCGGCGAGAACCCGCTCGCCGACGTCGGGCTCGAGGTGCGCGCGGTCCTCACCAAGGCCGAGCTCGATGCGGCCCGTGAGGCCGGCGCCTGACCTGTGCGCCGACCCGTGAGAGATCAGTCGCGGCGGGTCGCGTCCGCGCCGGTGACGTCGAGGTCGGGCAGGCCGCCCCGGTCGGTGCCCGCCTGGTCGCTGCCGGTCTGGTCGGCGCCACGGCGGCTCGCCGCACGCCGGTGCCGCCACCACTCGTAGGCGATCGGCACCACGGTGAAGGCGAGGATGACCAGCAGCGCCTTGTCGATGTTCTCGCCCAGGCTCGGGAACACCCCGCCGAGGGTGAAGCCGAGCAGCAGGATGCTCAGCACCCACAGCACCGCGCCGACCGCGCTCCACAGGAAGAACCGGCGCCGCTCCATCCGGGTCACGCCCGCGACCACGGTGATGAACGTGCGCACGAACGGCACGAACCGGCCGATGACCAGGGCCTTGTTGCCGTGCCGATCGAAGAAGTCGTGGGTCTGGTCGAAGTACTTCTTCTTCAGCAGCCGGCCGTCGCGGTGGTAGAGCGGGGGGCCGATGGCGCGGCCGATCTCGTAGCCGGCGACATTGCCCAGGAACGCCGCCGCGCTCAGCAGCAGCGAGGCGATGACCAGCTCGACCAGCGGCCCGCCGGGGAACATGTCGATCCGCTCGGCGTTGAGGAACAGCCCCAGCGCGAACAGCAGGGTGTCACCGGGCAGGAAGGGGAAGAACAGCCCGCACTCGATGAAGACGATCAGCAGGCTGATCCAGTAGAACTCCGCGCCGAACTGGTCCAGGAGCCAGTTCGGGTCCATCCAGTCCATGCCGAGCAGCATCGTCTGCCCAGGGAGGACGCTCATCACGCGGCAACGGTACCTGCCAGGTCCTGATGCCTCGCGCTGAACGCGAAGTGTTCGCCGTACCGTTACCGGCGTGGAGGAGCGCGCACCGTACGACCCGATGCCCCACGGACCGCCCGAGGTCGGTGTCGGACCGTGGCCGGGGGAGTGGCCGACGGGCGAGGAGTACGAGGCCGGGCTGCTCGCCGCCGGCGACCGGCGCAACGTGGTCGACCGCTACCGCTACTGGTCGGTCGAGGCGATCGTCGCCGACCTGGACACCCGGCGGCACGACTTCCACGTGGCCATCGAGAACTGGCAGCACGACTTCAACATCGGCACGATCGTGCGCACCGCGAACGCCTTCCTGGCGGCGGAGGTGCACATCGTGGGGAACCGGAGGTGGAACCGCCGCGGCGCCATGGTGACCGACCGGTACCAGCACGTCCGCCACCACCCGACGGTCGACGCGCTCGCGGACCACCTCCGCGAGCACCCCGGCGGCCCGGTCGCGCTGCACGGCATCGACAACCTCCCGGGCTCGGCGCACCTGGAGACCACCGAGGTGCCGCGCCGGGTGTGCTTCCTGTTCGGGCAGGAGGGGCCGGGCCTCTCCGAGGCCGCCCGGGAGGCGTGCGACGGCACGTTCTCGATCGCGCAGTTCGGCTCGACCCGGTCCATCAACGCCTCCGCGGCCGCCGCGATCGCGATGCACGCGTGGGTGCGGGCGTACGCCGACCTGTCCGGCGGCGGCGCCTGGCGCGGCTAGCGCGGGGTCGACGCCGCAGCAGCGGGTCGGCGGGACCCGGTCCGGCCGGCCCGGGATCCCGGGCCGGAGGTCCCTACGGGCGCCTTCGTGCAGGCACTAGGGTCGAAGTCGATCCGTTCAGTCGTTCGCACGAGGAGTCCGCATGCCCATCGCCACCCCCGAGAAGTACGCCGAGATGTTGGATGCGGCCAAGAAGAGCGCGTTCGCGTTCCCGGCCATCAACGTCTCGTCGTCGCAGACCCTGAACGCGGCGCTCCAGGGCTTCGCCGACGCGGGGTCGGACGGGATCATCCAGGTCTCGACCGGCGGTGCGGAGTACTTCTCCGGGCCGTCGATCAAGAACATGGTCACCGGCTCGGTCGCGTTCGCCGCGTACGCCGCCGAGGTCGCCAAGAACTACCCGGTCAACGTCGCCCTGCACACCGACCACTGCCCCAAGGGCAAGCTGGACGGCTTCGTGCGGCCGCTGCTCGACATCTCCGCCGAGCGGGTCGCCCGCGGCGAGGCGCCGCTGTTCCAGTCGCACATGTGGGACGGCTCCGCCGTACCGCTCGAGGAGAACCTCGAGATCGCCCAGGACCTCCTCAAGCGCTGCGCGGCCGCGCACATCGTCCTCGAGGTCGAGATCGGCGTCGTGGGTGGCGAGGAGGACGGTGTCGTCGGCGAGATCAACGACAAGCTGTACACCACCCCCGAGGACGCGCTGGCGACCGTCGCCGCGCTCGGCGCCGGTGAGAACGGCCGCTACATGACCGCGCTGACCTTCGGCAACGTGCACGGCGTCTACAAGCCGGGCAACGTCAAGCTCCGCCCGGAGATCCTCAAGGCCGCGCAGGAGGCGGTCGCCGAGAAGCTCGGCCTGGCCGCCGGCTCGAAGCCGTTCGACCTGGTCTTCCACGGTGGCTCGGGCTCGACCGCCGAGGAGATCGGCGCGGCCGTCGACTACGGCGTCGTGAAGATGAACGTCGACACCGACACCCAGTACGCGTTCACCCGGCCGGTCGCCGCGCACATGTTCAACCACTACGACGGCGTGCTGAAGATCGACGGCGAGGTCGGCAACAAGAAGCTCTACGACCCGCGCGCCTGGGGCAAGGCCGCCGAGGCCGGCATGGCCGCCCGGGTCGTCGAGGCGTGCCAGAACCTGCGCGCCGCCGGCCACTCGATCGGCTGACCCGGACCCGAACAGGCGGATCAGACGGGCCGATCAGACGGGCGGAGCCACTGGCTCCGCCCGTCTGACGTCCGCGGTCACTCGAAGCCGGCGTGCTGGGGCCGCTCGAAGAACAGCACCGCCACGAAGCCGAGGACCAGCACCGCGGCCGGGAGCAGCATCGAGGTCGCCATCGCCTGGCTGAAGTGATCGGCCACGGCCGGAGGCAGCCGCACCGGGCCGCCGTCGCCACCCTCGCCGGTGAACGGCGGGAGCCCTTCCGCAGCAAGGCGCGCGTCCATCAGCACCGCGATCGCCGCCGAGCCGAGCACCGCGCCGACCTGGCGGGTGGCGTTGTAGACCCCGGAGCCGGCGCCGGCCAGCCGGATCGGCAGGTTGCGGGTGGCGGTGGCACTGTTCGGCGCCCAGACGCAGGCGTTGCCGATGCCGAGCAGCACCATCGCCGGGACCAGCCACCAGATCGAGGTGTCGGGCGTCATCAGCACCGAGAGCCACACCAGGGACGCGACGATGCACGCGAACCCGAAGCTGGTGATCTGGCGCGGGTGGACGCGGTCGGTCAGGCGGCCCACGTTGCGGGCCAGCAGGATCGTCATCACCGCCATCGGGACCAGCAGCAGGGCCGACCGGGTCGGGCTGAGGCCGCGCACGACCTGCGCCCAGATCATGATCGGGATCGCCATCGCGGTGATCGCGAAGCCCATCACCGAGATGGCGACGTTGGCCAGCGTGAAGTTGCGGTCGGCGAACAGCCTCAGCGGCACCAGGGGCTCCCGGCGGTTGCGGGCCTGCCAGACCACGAACCCGCCGAGCACGACCAGGCCGGACGCGATCAGGGTCCAGATCACGCCGTTCCAGTCGTACTGGTGGCCCTCCTGGATGCCGAAGACCAGCAGGAACATGCCCCCGCCGCTGAGCCCGACGCCCAGCCAGTCGAAGCGGTGGTCGTGCGTCTCCAGCCGCGGCACCAGTCGCACGGCGAGCACGAACCCGACCAGCCCGACCGGGACGTTGATGAAGAAGATCCACTCCCAGCCCAGGCCGTCGACCAGCACGCCGCCGAGGATCGGGCCGACCAGGGTGGCGACGCCCGCGGTGGCGCCCCAGAGCGCCATCGCCGACCCGCGCCGGTGGGCGGGGAAGATCCGGGTGATGATCGCCATCGTCTGCGGGGTCATCATCGACGCGCCGACGCCCTGGAGCACCCGGGCCGCGATCAGCATCTCGATGGACCCGGTGAGCCCGCACCACAACGACGCGAGGGTGAACACGGTCAGCCCGGTGAGGTAGAGCCGCCTGGGCCCGAACCGGTCGCCGAGCCGGCCGGTGATCAGCACCGGCACGGCGTACGCGAGCAGGTAGGCGCTGGTCACCCAGACGACGTCGTTCACGTCGGCGCGGAGGTCCTCGATGATCGCCGGCGTCGCCACCGAGACGATGGTGGTGTCGACGAGGATCATGAAGAAGCCGATGCACAGGGCGAACAGTGCCGGCCACGGCTCCTTCTCCTCCGAGGTCGCGGTCACGTCCGGCGAGGCGGCGGGTCGGGTCACGCAGCACACTCAACACCCCACCGTGGACAATCGCACCCATGAACTCGTTGACGCCTGGTGCAGACCTGATGGCGGGCCCGCCGCCGATCCATCTTCCCGAGGACCCGGCGGCGGCCGAGCTCGTCGAAGGTGCGGACGTGATGGAGGTGGTCCGCCGGCACCCGGAGTCGCCGCTCGCCTGGGCGACGCTCGGCATGCTGCTGGCCGACCAGGCCGAGGACCTCGACGACCTGGTCACGGTCTACGCGTACGCGCGGGTCGGCTACCACCGCAGCCTGGACCGGCTGCGCGGCAACGGTTGGAAGGGCCACGGGCCGGTGCCGTGGGAGCACGAGCCGAACCGTGGGTTCCTGCAGTCGCTGGGACTGCTCGCACTGGCCGCCCGCCAGATCGGCGAGACCGCCGAGTGGGAGCGGTGCTCCCAGTTCCTGCGCGACTCGAGCCCGGCGGCGTACGACGAGCTGCTCGGCGACCTGGACGATTGAGCCTGGCGTCCTGAGCGTCGGGCGGGCGTCGGTAGCCTTGCCCGGTGACCGAGCACCCCACGCCCCCACCCGACGACGACCTGCCCGACCAGATGCGGGTGCGCCGGGCCAAGCGGGCTCGGCTGCTCGAGGAGGGCCGCGAGGCCTATCCCGTCGGAGTGCCCCGCACGCACACGCTGGCCGAGGTGCGCGAGACCTGGGGTCACCTCGAGGCCGGGGAGGAGACCCAGGACGTCGTCGGCGTGACCGGCCGCGTGGTGTTCGTCCGCAACACCGGGAAGCTCTGCTTCGCGACCCTGCAGGAGGGGGTCGGCACCCGGCTCCAGGTGATGCTGAGCCTCGCCGAGGTCGGCGAGGAGGCGCTCGACGACTGGAAGCACACCGTCGACCTCGGTGACCACGTGTTCGTCGAGGGCCGGGCGATCTCCTCCAAGCGCGGCGAGCTCTCGGTGATGGCGTCTCGCTGGGCGATGGCCTCCAAGGCGCTGCGGCCGCTGCCGGTGCTGCACAAGGAGCTGTCCGAGGAGTCCCGGGTCCGTCAGCGCTACGCCGACCTGATCGTGCGCCAGGAGGCGCGCGACATGGTCCGCACCCGGGCGGCGGTGCTCCGCTCCATCAGGTCCTCCCTCGACGAGGCGGGCTTCGTGGAGGTCGAGACGCCGATCCTGCAGATGGTGCACGGCGGCGCCGCCGCGCGCCCGTTCGGCACCCACCTGAACGCGTTCGACCAGCCGATGACGCTGCGCATCGCCCTCGAGCTGTTCCTCAAGCGTGCCGTCGTGGGCGGGGTCGACCGGGTCTACGAGCTCGGCCGGATCTTCCGCAACGAGGGCGTCGACTCGACCCACAGCCCCGAGTTCACGATGCTGGAGTTCTACGAGGCGTACGGCGACCAGTTCACCGCCGCCGAGCGCACCCGGTCGATCGTGCTCAACGCCGCCGAGGCGGCCGGCGTCGGCACCACCGTGGTGGACCACCACGGCCGCGAGATCGACCTGTCCGGGGAGTGGCGGTGGCTGCCGATCGCCGACGCGGTCTCCGACGCGGTCGGCGAGCAGATCTCCACCGAGGAGAGCGACGACAACGCGGGGGCCCTGCGCCGGCTCGCCGAGGCCCGCGAGATCGCGCTCAAGCCCGCCTGGGGGGCCGGCGAGATCATCCTGGAGCTGTACGAACAGCTCGTCGAGCACACCCTGATCCAGCCGACCTTCGTCTGTGACTACCCCGAGTCGGTGCGCCCGCTCGCCCGACCGCACCGCACGACCCCCGGCCTGGTCGAGGCCTGGGACCTGATCATCGGTGGCATGGAGCTCGCCCCGAGCTACTCGGAGCTGGTGGACCCGGTCATCCAGCGCGAGCGCCTGACCGAGCAGTCCCTCCTCGCCGCCGGCGGCGACGCCGAGGCGATGCAGCTCGACGAGGACTTCCTGCGGGCGCTGGAGTACGGCGCCCCGCCGATGGGCGGCACCGGCATCGGGGTCGACCGGCTGATCATGCTGCTCACCGGGGTCGGCATCCGGGAGACGATCCTGTTCCCGCTCCTCAAGCCGGAGGCCGACCGCTGAGCGCGCGCGGCTGAGCGTCCCGTCGCTGTGATGGTTGCGCCACCGGGACGACCGATCCCCCGATGCGGGTCGTCCCGGCTCGACCATGCCCCGAGATCGGTGCGCGGCCGTGGCGCGTGCCGGGATCATGGCACTGACCTCTCCGTGCCAGCCGGAGAGAAGTTGCCTCTGGCACTAAGATGCCACGATGGTCCGATCCGAACCGACCACCGTCCTGACGGCCCTCGGGTTCAGCCCGGCCGTCGAGCGCACCTACGAGCGCGTCGTGCGCCACTCCGGCCAGCGGCTGCCCTTCGTGGCCGCCGCGGTGCTGCGCACGCCCGACCAGCTGCTGGTCGACCTCGAGCCCCTGGTCGAGCGCGGCATCGTGCACCTCGAGGACGACCGGGTGCACGTCGAGGCGCCGGCGCGGGCGCTGGCCCGGCTGATCGTCGAGCTGAGTGAGACCGCGTCCCAGGCGCACGCCGACGTGGCGCAGCTGGCGCGCGCCGTACCCCTCCTCGTCGCCGGCGCCGCCCGCCCGGCCGAGGGCGAGGTGCACGACGTCCGGCCCATCGACGGCGAGATCAGCTCCGGCGGCCAGCCGGGCCCCCTGATCGCCGCCCTGATCCAGCACAGCAAGGGGGATCTCGCCTGGCTGCGCCCGGACCAGTGGCGGGTGCACCGGGAGGGGCCGATGGTCCAGGTGGTGCGCGACCTGGTCGCCTCCGGCCGCCGGTCCCGGGCGATCTACCCGGTCCGGGTGCTCCGCGAGGCGCCCGAGGTCGTGCGCGCCCGCGCCGAGGCCGGCGAGGAGATCCGGGTGCTCCCGGACGTCCCGACCCGGATGTTCGTGATCGGCACCACCCATGCCGTGCTCCCCGAGCCGCTCGGGTTCGTCGACGAGCCGCGCACCCTCGTGCGCCAGCAGGGCCTGGTCGAGGCGCTCGCGCTGCTCTTCGAGATGCTCTGGGAGCGGGCGTCCACCGTCCCCGAGCTCGAGCAGGGCGAGCCGCGCTCGGACCTGCGGCGGTTCCTCCTCCAGCAGCTCGCCACCGGCGCCCAGGACGAGCTGATCGCCCGCAAGCTGGGCCTGAGCCTGCGCACCGTGCGCCGCCGCGTCGCCGGGCTGATGAGCGAGCTCGGTGCCGACTCCCGCTTCCAGGCCGGCGTCGAGGCCGTCCGCCGCGGCTGGCTCTGATCCGGCCGCGGGCGCGCCGGCGGGCGCGCACCAGGCTCTGCGCGGGGGTGCGGTGTCCGGCCGGCGGGTGGGTGGTGGTCGTGGGGCTGTGGTGACGGGCCGAGAGACGGGCCGATGGCGCGTCGGCTTATGTCCTCCGGGTGAAGGCGACTTTCCCGCCGGGGAGTTGGGTCATCGGGTAGTGGGGGTCGTGGGCTCGGGCGTGGTGTTTGGGGCAGAGGAGTCGGCCGTCGTTGACGGTGGTGGTGCCGCCGGTGGCCCAGGGGTGGTTGTGGTGGGTGTGGCAGAGGCCGGGGGGCCAGTCGCAGCCTTGGGTGGTGCAGGTCTTGTCGCGTTGGGCGATGGCGAGGCGTTGGGCTGTGGTGTGGAACCGGCGGCGGCGGCCGATGTCGAGGGGTTGGCTGTTGCCGTCGAGGACGAGGGGGATGATCCCGGCCTCACAGGCGAGGCGTCGGGCCTGGCTCGGTGAGATGCCGGTGCCGGTGTCCAGGACCCCCGGCTTGAGGCCGCCGAGGAGGGTCTCGAGGGGGATGGTGACCACCACGGTCGCCGACACGCCGCCGGCGTGTGGGAGTCGGTCGGTCGGGTAGCGCTCGATCCATTCGCACAGTGCCCGGCCCATCCGTTCGGGCCCCGGCACCCGCTCACCCACGGAACCGTCGACCGCGGCGCGGTGTTTGGGGGCGGCGTAGGCGAGGAGCTGTTTCTTGAGCGCCTGGGCCTGGGCGGTGGGCAAGGTTCCGCGTAGCCGGGTGGTGCCGTCGCCGAGGTCGGTCAGGGTGAGTCGCGTGGTTTGGGCGGCGAGGCGTTCCTCGGCCTCGAGGAGCTTGGCCGCGTGGGCGTCGCCGGCTTCGGGGTCGATGACGTGGAGGAGTCCTTTGCCGAGGTTGCGTAGCGCGTCGGCGTCGAAGTGGGCAGCCTCGCGCACCAGGTGTCGTTCGGCCTGGTCGACCAGGGCGGGGTCCACCTGGTCGGGCAGCGCCTCGACGGCGGTCATGATCACCTGGGCTTGGTCGACCAGGAGGGTCCCGGCGGCCAGGGCGTCGCGGGTCGGCTGGTGCTGGGTCAGCCGGGTGGCGAGCCTGGTCTTGTGTGATGCCTGGGTGTGGGTCTGTCGGGTCTGGTGGGCCCACCAGCACGTCAACGAGGTCGCGCCGTCGCGTGCGGCGACCTCCACGGTGGCGGCGTGGGTGGCGACCCGGGCCTCGAGCTCGGCGACCCGGGCGGCGACCTGGGTCAGGTGGGTCAAGGTCTGCGCGGTCTCGGCGGGGTCCATCGACCAGAGCGAGGTGTCGGCCACGTCGTCCAACGTGGTCTCCAGGGCCGCGACGGCGCGCGAGACGTGGTGTCGTGGCTGGGCCATGGCGGTCATGGGCGGCTCCCGAGAGCTGTTGCGTCCCAGCATAGTATCAAACGTGTGCTCGGAAAGTCAACAGGCGTGACGAGAGGATCTCGAAAGGAACTTCGAGTCAGCGTCGAGGCGTCGGTCAGCACGCCGGGAGGCAGGCGGCAACCACCCGCCCACCTGTCCCGTTAGCTGCCGAGAACCGCAACCACTGGCCAGCCGGTAGCCGAAGCACAGCCCTCAGCGGTCCGGTGGTTTCGAGGCTCGTCGCCGGCGCCCCTCCCACCTCACCCACCGATGCCGGCTCGTCGCCGGCGCCCCTCGCACCGAGACCGCCGATGCCGGCTCAGCCACAGGCCCGCTCGTCCCACGCATCCGGCGGCACGGCGCGCTCGAGGGCCTGGGCCACCAGCGCGGCCAGCGAGTAGTCCTCGTCAGCCTCGGCGCTGCGGTCCAACGCGCACCAGGCCAGCGCGCCGTGACCGGCCTGCCAGGCCGCGAACGCCAGGAGCGCGGCCGGCGCCGCGAGCAGCGGCACCGGCGTCCGGCGCACGACGTCGGTCCAGAACGCGACGTGCGCGTGGGAGCTCGCGCGGTCCAGCGGGCCCCACGCGGCGTCGCGCACCTCGATTTCGAGGAGCCCGCGCAGCAGCCGGGCGACCTCCTCGTCCTCCGGCGCCGATCCGGCCCGGGTGTGGCGGACCACGAGGTCGCGGGCCCAGAGGGCCTCCGCCGCCCGCGGCGGCGGGTCGCCGGTGCGGCCGCCGAGCGCGGCGAGCGCGGCGACCACCCGGCCCGTGCGCTCCACGTCGCCGTCGAGGGTGCGCCGCAGCTCCTCGCGGGACCCGTGCAGGACCCGGCCATCGAGCACCGCCTGGGCCAGGAAGGGGTGGGCGGAGAGGTCGTACGGGACGCCCCAGGCGGGGACACCGGGGCGCCGGCCATGGGCGGCGTACCACCGGTGGCCGTCGGTGCGCAGCGCCTCGATCACCTGCACGCCGGCGTCCACGAAGGCGCGGCACAGCGCGCGGCTGGTGGCGGCCGCGAGCCGGTCGTCGTCGGAGTAGAGGACGAACAGGGCCTGGGCGACACCGTGCGCGCGAGCGGGCGCGAGCAGGGTCTCGACGGCCTTGGGGATATCGGTACCGGCGGTCGGCAGGTCCACGCGGGCGTGGAAGGGTCGCCGGGAGCCGAACGTGAGCATGGCGACCGAGTCGGTCGGCAGGAAGCCGAGGACCACGGGGACCAGGGCGAGCATGTCCTCGGGCGTGCGGGCGGTCATGGTGGTGACCGGCGGCGGGACCGGAGTGGAACCGGAAGTGGAACCCGGAGTGGAACCGGGAGTGGAACCGGGAGTGGAACCGGGAGTGGAACCGGGAAGAGAAGCAGTCATGGGTCGAACCTCCCCGCGCACACCGACCGTCGACGCCGGTCCGGGCCGGGGCTGTGGAGAAGGTGGTCGGGCCGGCATCTGTGGAGGGTGAGCGGGCCGGTCGGTGCGAGGAGGTACGTTGCGCCCGTGCGTGCGGATGCGTCGGTGCTCCACCTCGACCTCGACGCGTTCTTCGCGGCGGTCGAGCAGCGCGACAAGCCCTCGCTGCGCGGCAAGCCCGTCGTCGTGGGCGGCATCGGCGGCCGGGGCGTCGTCGCGACCGCGTCGTACGAGGCGCGCCGGTACGGCGTGCACTCCGCGATGTCGACCCGGGAGGCCCGGTCGCGGTGCCCGCACGCCGCCTTCCTGAGCGGCCGGTTCCACGCCTACCGGGACACCAGCGCCCAGGTGATGCGGGTGCTGCGCGCGGTCTCGCCGCTGGTCGAGCCGCTGTCGCTGGACGAGGCGTTCGTCGACCTCGAGCAGGCCGGCCTCCCGGACCTGACCGTGCCGACCGTCGCCGCGTTCGCGGAGGAGCTGCGCGCCCGGGTCCAGGAGGTGACCGGCGGGCTGACCGCGTCGGTCGGCGTCGGCACCTCGAAGTTCGTCGCGAAGGTCGCCAGTGACCTCGACAAGCCCGACGGCCTGGTCGTCGTGGCGCCCGGCACCGAGCAGGAGCTGCTGCGCCCGATGCGGGTCACCGTCATTCCGGGCGTGGGACCGGCTACCGCGGAGCGGCTGCGCCGGGTCGGCATCCACACCGTCGCCGACCTCGAGACGGTGAGCGAGGACGAGCTGGTCCGGCTGCTCGGCAAGGCCAACGGGCACTGGCTCTTCCACCTGGCACGCGCCCAGGACGACCGGCCGGTGGTGGCCGAGCGGGAGGCCAAGTCGGTGAGCGTCGAGGGCACCTACGACACCGACCTGACCGACCGGCGCCTGATGGAGGGGCTGCTGACGCGCCAGGCGGGCGAGGTGGCCGACCGGTTGCGCAAGCACGGCCTGTCCGGCCGCACCGTGACCATCAAGGTGCGCCTTCACGACTTCACCACCCTGAGCCGCTCGACCACCCTCGCCTCCCCCACCGACGGAGCGGGCACCATCGCCCGGCTCGCCCGCAGGCTGCTCGCCGACCTGGACACGTCCGGCGGCGTCCGGCTGCTCGGGGTGGGCGTCTCGGGCCTGGCCGACTGGATCCAGGAGGACCTGTTCGGCGAGACCGGCGAGGAGGAGGTCGAGCTGCCCGAGATCGAGGTGCCGCACCACTCCCGCCAGAGCTGGGCGCCCGGCATGGACGTCGCGCACGCCGAGATGGGCCGCGGCTGGGTGTGGGGATCGGGCCGCGGCGTCGTCACGGTGCGGTTCGAGACCGCCGAGACCCCGCCGGGCCCGGTGCGCAGCTACGCCGACGACGACCCCCGGCTCACCGCCTGGCAGCCGCCGCAGCCGCAGGATCCGGAGGCGGAGCCGGGCTGAACCGGACCCGCTCCCCCGGCCGCAGCTGCGCACACCGCCACAGGTCCTCGGGATGCACGACGGCGAGCACCGGGTAGCCGCCGGTCGGCGGGTGGTCCGCCAGGAACACCACCGGGCGGCCGCTCGGCGGCACCTGCACCGCACCGAGCACCATGCCCTCGCTGGGCAGCTCGCCGGAGCGGATCCGCGTCACCGCGGGCCCGTCCAGGCGCAGCCCCACCCGGTTGGAGTCCGCCTCGACGACGTACGTCGAGCCGCACAGCAGGTCGAGCGCGTCGCTCGCGAACCAGTCCGCGCGCGGGCCCGGGGTGACCCGCAGCGGTCCGGGCCGGTACGCGGGCGGGGTGTCCAGCGGACGGGGCACCGCGTGCGGGCGACCGAGCGGCAGCCGCACACCCGGCCGCACCGGCGGCGGCCCGACCCACGCGAGGGTGTCGGTCGAGCGCGACCCGAGCACCGGGTCGACCGCGATCCCGCCGGCGACCGCCAGGTAGGTCCGCACCCCGGTCGGCGGTCGGCCCAGCCGCAGGGTCGCGCCGGCGGCCAGCCGCTCGGCCCGGCCGTGGCCGCGGGCCGAGCCGTCGATCTCCAGCGGCGCGGGCGCCCCGGTGGCGGCGACCCAGCAGGCAGCCTCGGCGTACAGCTCGAGCCCGCCGAGCACGACCTCGAGCACCGCGGCGTCGGCGTCGTTGCCGACCAGCCGGTTGGCCAGCGCGGCCGCGGGCGCGTCGAGCGCACCGGCCCGCGGGACGCCGAGGTGCGCCAGTCCGGGCCGGCCCCGGTCCTGGACCAGCGTCAGCGGCCCGGCCGCGAGCACGTGGAGGCTCATGCCCGCACGAACCGGACGCGGGTGCCGGGAGCGAGCAGCGCGGGCCGCTCCCGATCGGGGTCCCACAGCGGTGCGTCGGTGCGGCCCAGCAGCCGCCAGCCACCGGGTGAGGCCGAGGGGTAGACCCCGCACCACGGACCCGCCAGGCCCACCGACCCGGCCGGGACCCGGGGGCGCGGCGAGTCCAGGCGAGGTACGGCGAGCTCCGCGGGCAGTCCGGCCAGGTAGGCGAACCCGGGGGCGAACCCGCAGAAGGACGCGACGTACTCGACCGAGGTGTGCCGCCGCACGACGCCCGCGACGTCGGTGCCCCATGCCTGCGCCACCGACGCCAGGTCGGGACCGTCGTAGGTCACCGGGACCTCCACCAGGTCGCCGTCGGGGCGCGCGTCGGACGGGGACCAGGAGCGCAGGGCCGCGGCGAGGGCCGGCAGGTCCGTCACGCCGTCGAAGAGCACGGTCTCCGCGGCCGGCACGACCTCGAGTGCCGCCACGCCGCTCGCGCGCGCCCAGGTGGCCAACGCGAGCGCGGTCGCGGGGTCGCCGACCTCGGCGAGCGCGGCGGTGGCGCCGAACGGACGCAGCTGCACAGGCATGAGACCCAGCATGGCGGGGAAATGGGTGAGGGGCTCCCGGTGGTATGAGCACCAGGAGCCCCTCGGCTCGACCGGAGAGGTGACGCCCGGTCCACCGGACCGGCCCTCGGACCCCGCCGTCCCCGTCACCGGGCCGACGCCGCGAGTCGCCTCGCGGTACGGATCCTCGTTCCTGTCCGATCCCCGATCCCCCGCAAGCGGTGGATCGGTAGGAGAGTTCTACGGGAGGCCGCGCGCACCCCGCAAGGCCTTCCCGCGAACCCACAGGTTCCTCCACAGCTCAGCCCCTGCTGTCCACCACAGGAGCACGCTGTGCACAGGTCGCGGTCCAGACCTGTGGACCAACCTGTGGACGAGCTGCTGCCCTACGACGCGAACGGCCGCAGCGCGAAGCCGGCCTCCTGCAGGGACCGGCGTACGGCGAGCGCGTGCCCGACCGCGCCGGGCGTGTCGCCGTGCAGGCAGACCGAGTCGACGCTCCTCGCCAGCGCGACCGCCTGCGCGACCACCCGGTCCGGGTCCTCGACCAGCGCACCGGGCGCCGAGCGCGGCAGCAGCCGGCCGTCGGCGGCGTAGCCCCGGTCGGGGAAGCCCTCGAGGAACACCGTCCGGCCGGCGGCCGCGGCCAGCCGCAGCAGCGCGCCGGGCATCCCCAGCACCGGCAGGACCCCGGACCCGTCCAGGACCGCCCGTGCCTGGGCCTCGTCGTCGAGCACCCGGTGGTACAGCGCACCGTGCGGCTTGACGTACCGGACCGCGGTGCCCTCCTCGGCGGCGATCTCGGACAGCGCGCCGACCTGGTCGGCGACCTGCTCGCGGAGCACCTCGTAGGAGACGTCGAGCTCGACCCGCCCGAAGTGCTCGCGGTCGGCGTAGGAGACCTGGGCGCCCAGGCTGACCTCGCGCCGGGCCGCCTCCGCGCAGACCGCGCGCATCACGGCGCGGCTGCCGGCGTGGTAGCCGCAGGCGACGTTCGCGCTGGTCACGACGGCCAGCAGCGACTCGTCGTCGGTGATCTCCTCGCCGAGGTCGGCGTTGAGGTCGATCCGGGGCCGCTCCATGTCCCGACGCTATCGTCGCGCCCATGCAGCCCTCTCTCGTGCCGCCGACCGCTGAGCGACGCCCGACCATCGCCGAGCACCACGGGCACCGGCGGGTCGACGACTACGAGTGGCTGCGCGCGAAGGAGGCCCCCGAGGTCGTCGCCTACCTCGAGGCCGAGAACGTCTACACCAGGGAGCGCACCGCCCACCTCGCCGACCTGCGCCAGTCGATCTTCGAGGAGATCCGGGCCCGGACCCGCGAGACCGACCTGTCGGTGCCGACCCGCAACCGCGGCTTCTGGTACTACGGCCGCTCCTTCGCCGGCAAGGAGTACGGCGCCAGCTGCCGCGTCCCGGTCGCCGACCCGGACGACTGGACGCCGCCGAAGCCCGCCGAGGACACCCACCCGGACCAGCCGGCGCTGCCCGGCGAACAGGTGCTGCTCGACCTCGACGCGCTCGCCGAGGGCCACGAGTTCTTCTCCCTCGGCGGCTCCTCGGTCAGCCCCGACGGCAACCTCCTGGCCTACGCCACCGACGTGGTGGGCGACGAGCGGTACACGATCCGCGTCCTGGAGATCGACAGCGGCGAGCTGCGCGCGGACGAGATCACCGGGGTCCTCGGCGGCGCCACGTGGGACCGGGCCGGCGAGAGCTTCTACTACACGACCGTCGACGACACCTGGCGCGCGGACAAGATCTGGCGACACCGCCTGGGCACCACCCAGGACGAGGACGTCCTGGTCCACCACGAGACCGACGGCCGCTTCTGGGTCGGGGTCGGTCGCACGCGCACCGACCGCTTCCTGGTGATCGCCTCGGCGTCGAAGACCACCTCGGAGTACCGCTTCCTCGACGCCGACGACCCGGACGCGGGCTGGCGGGTGTTCACCGAGCGGCGCGAGGGGCTGGAGTACTCGCTCGAGCACGCGGTGCTCGCGGGCGAGGACGTCTTCCTGGTCCTGCACAACCACGCCGGTCCCGACTTCGAGCTCGGCACCGCGCCGGTGCTGCCGACCCCCGCGGAGCAGTGGCGGCCGCTGGTGCCCCACGACCCCGCCGTACGCCTCGAGGACGTCGACGCGTTCGCCGGCCACCTCGTCGTGCACCAGCGCAGCGCGGGCCTCACCCAGCTGCGCATCCTGGAGCTCGGCGCTGAGGGAGAGGGCGAGGGCGGCGTCACCGACGACTACCTCGTGGAGTTCGACCGCGAGATCTTCACCGTCGGGACGGCCGGCAACCCCGGCTTCCACCAGCCGGTGGTCCGGCTCGGCTACACCTCGCTCGCGGTCCCGTCGTCGGTCTACGACTACGACGTGCGCAGCCGCGAGCTGACGCTGCTGCGGCGCGCGCCGGTGCTGGGCGGCTACGACCCGGCCGACTACGAGGAGCACCGGCTGTGGGCGAGCGCCGAGGACGGCGCGCGGATCCCGATCTCGATCGTCGCGAAGCGCGGGTCGCGGGAGACTCCCCTCGATTCTGGGGCGGGCGGCGGCACCGGACCGGTGCCGGTGCTGCTCTACGGGTACGGCGCCTACGAGACCTCGATCGACCCGTACTTCTCGATCGCCCGCCTGTCCCTGCTCGACCGCGGCGCGGCGTTCGCCATCGCGCACGTGCGCGGCGGCGGCGAGATGGGGCGGCACTGGTACGACGAGGGCAAGCTGATGCGCAAGCAGAACACGTTCTCCGACTTCGTCGCGTGCGCGCGGCACCTGGTCGCCACCGGCTGGACCACTCCCGACCGGCTCCTCGCCGAGGGCGCCAGCGCCGGCGGGCTGCTCGTGGGCGCGGTCGCGAACCAGGCGCCGGAGCTGTTCGCCGGGATCGTCGCGGGGGTGCCGTTCGTGGACTCGCTGACGACCATGCTCGACGCGAGCCTGCCGCTGACGGTGCCGGAGTACGACGAGTGGGGCGACCCGACGACCGACGCAGAGGTGTACGAGTACCTGGCGTCGTACGCGCCGTACGACAACGTCGCCGCCCAGGACTACCCGCCGATCCTGGCGGAGACCTCGCTCAACGACACCCGGGTGCTCTACGTGGAGCCCGCGAAGTGGATCGCCCGGCTGCGGGCGACGGCGGTCGGGCGGCGCGACTTCCTGCTGCGCACCGAGATGGCGGCGGGGCACGGCGGCGTGTCGGGCCGCTACAAGGCCTGGCACGACCGCGCCTTCGCCCTCGCCTGGATGCTCGACCGGATGGGTCTCGCGGACCGCCCGGGCGGGGTCCGCAGCCCCGAGGTCCCCTGAGAAGTCCCTGAGAGTACGCCGCCGACGCAACTCCGCGGGCCACTCGCACGTCATTCGGGGTGAGAGGTTCGAGGTTTGGCCAGGGAATCCGCTGGTCACCGTGGACGTTGTACGTGACGTGTGGGAGCGCAACAGCGCTGCCCACGTGAGATTGGAGGGCGACCCATGGCTGTACGCACCGCTGTCAGCACCGGCACTCGAGAGATCGAGGGCCGCGACAGCGTCGGCCTGTACCTCGACGAGATCGCCCGCAACCCGCTGCTCGACGCCGCCTCCGAGGTGGAGCTGTCGAAGGCGATCGAGGCCGGCCTGATGGCCGAGAACCTGCTCGCCGAGGGCCGGGTCGGCCGCAAGAAGGGCGGCGCGCCGATGACGGCGACCCAGGAGGAGCTCGAGTGGCTCGCCGAGGAGGGCCGCAAGGCCGTCGACACGTTCATCACCGCCAACCTGCGCCTGGTCGTCTCGATCGCGCGCAAGTACGGCCGCGCCCAGATGCCGATGCTGGACCTGATCCAGGAGGGCAACACCGGGCTGATCCGCGCGGTCGAGAAGTTCGACTACACCAAGGGCTACAAGTTCTCGACCTACGCGACCTGGTGGGTCCGCCAGGCCATCACCCGCGGCATCGCCCAGCAGGCCCGCGTGGTCCGGCTGCCCGTGCACGTGGTCGAGGAGCTCAACCAGGTCGGCGGCGCGCGCCGGACCCTCGAGCGCAAGCTGGGCCGTGAGCCCGAGCCGCGCGAGATCGCCGAGGAGCTCGGCATGGACGTCGACCGGGTCCTCGACCTGATGGCCTGGGGCCGCGAGCACGTCAGCCTCGACTCCCCCGTCGACGAGGACGGCGACACCTCGCTGGGCGACCTGATGGCCCAGGAGACCGCGCCCGGTCCGGACCTGAACTTCATCGACGTCGAGTCGCGCGACCGGCTCAACAGCCTGGTCGGCAAGCTCGACGACCGGGCGGCCGACATCATCCGGTCGCGCTACGGCCTGGCCGACGGGCGCCAGCACAAGCTGGCCGACATCGGCGCCAAGCACGGCATCTCCGCCGAGCGGGTGCGCCAGCTCGAGCGCGAGGCGCTGCAGAAGCTCCGCCGCTTGGGTGACCCTGATCTAGCCGCCTGAGGAACCGCCTGAGCGCAGCTGCTCGAAGACCTCCGCCACACGCTGACGGAGGTCTTCGCGCGTCCCGATGTTCTCGATGACGTACGTCGCGATCGCGCGGCGCTGCTCGCGGGTCGCCTGAGCGGCGATCCGCGACTCGGCATCCTCGCGGGTCATCCCCCGGTCGCGCAGCAGCCGCTCCACCTGGGTCTCATGCGGCGCGTCGACGACGATCACCGCGTCGAAGTCCGCGGCGCGGCCGGACTCCGCCAGCAGCGGGATGTCGTGGACCACGATCCCGTCCGCGGGGGCGGCCGCCTCCAGCGCGGCGTACCGCTCGAACACCAGCGGGTGCACGATCGCCTCGAGCGTCCTGCGCTGCTGCTCGTCGGCGAACACGATCCGGCCCACGACGGCCCGGTCCATCTCGCCGCCCTCGGTGAGGATCCCGGGGCCGAACGCCGCCACCACCTGCTCCAGGCCGGGCGTGCCCTTCGCGACCACCTCCCGGGCCAGCCGGTCCGCGTCGATGACCACCGCCCCCAGCTCGGCCAGGATCGCCGACACCGTGCTCTTGCCCGAGGCGATGCCGCCGGTCAGTCCCACTCTCATGGGGCCATCCTGCCGGAGCCGCGACGGGCGGTCAGGCGGTGACCTCGGGGCGGCCGCGGAACCGGTGCACCAGGCCGCCGAGCGCTAAGCCGAGGGCGGCCGGCACCACGAGCACGACGGCGAAGAAGACCGCACCGTCGCTCACCTCGGCGGCCAGGTCGCGGTCGTCGGTGAGCGCGAGCACCACCGGGATGCCGACGCCGGCGACGGCCGAGGTGAGGACCCAGGTGAGCAGGGCCTCGAGCAGGCCGTGCCGGATGCCGTCGACCACGGCCCAGACGAACGCCATCGCGACCAGGATGAGGAACGCGAGCAGCCCGGCGCCGAGGGCGTCGGTGCTCTCGCTGCGGGCGATCACCGCCACGTAGGCCGCGATCACCGCCGCGATCACGACGGAGCGGAGCAGGACGCCGATGACCACTCGGGGCAGGTTCATCCGCACAGCCTCCCCGACCGGGAGGCTCCCGTCAGGCGAACCGCTCAGAAGCCCCGAGACCCGCCTCCGCCGCCTCCTCCTCGAGACCCACCGCCACCGCCGAAGCCGCGGGAGCCACCACCGCCACCGCCGAAGCCCCCGAAGCCCCCGAAGCCCCCGCCACCGAAGCCGCGCCCACCTCCGCCGAAGCCGCCGATGCCACCGCCACCGCCGAGGAACGAGCCACCCCCCGACCCGCGGCGCGCGGCCGCACGTCGCTGCTCGGCCCCGCGCCGGTCGCGCCGAGCCCGGGCGGCGGCGTCGTTGGCGAGGTCGCGCGCCTCCTCGGCCGCCCGCCGCACGGCGTCGAGCGTGTCGGCGCCGTCGGCGCGCACCAGGGCGTCCTCGGCCTCGGCGAGGGTCGCGCGGGCGGCGCTGCCGACATCTGCGCGATCCACCTCGTCCCGTGCGTCCGCGACGGCCGCTCCGGCCGCCGCCAGCAGTCGCTGGGCGTCCTCGTAGGCGGCGATGATCGCCGCGACGACGCCGGCGCTCTCGGTGACCCGACGGCCGAGGGTGTCGAGGTCGTCGCGCAGCGCCAGCAGCGGCGCCTTCGGCTGCCGGGCCCGGTCGCCGAGCCGCGCGGCCTCCGCCTCCAGCTCGGCGACCGGCGGGACCACGTCGAGGTACGAGATCGCGGTCGGGTTCGCCTCGATCCGGGCACCGACCCCGGCCGCGTCCGCCGCGAGGCGCTGGGCGGTGAGCGGCAGCTGGGCCGTGAGCTCGGTCAGCTCGCTCTCCCGGTCCCCCGCCGCGGCGGCGTCGGTCGTGATCCGGTCCGCGGTCTGCGCGGCGGCACCGACCTGCTCCCGCGCGCGCCGGAACTCCTGGGTCGCCATCGAGGAGTCGCTCCGGATCGCCGAGAGCTCGCCGTCCAGGCGCCGACGGGCCAGCGCCGCGGCCTCGACCCGGTCGCGCACGCCGGTGGTGCAGGAGGCGTCGTACGTCGAGTCCAGGTGCTCGAGCGTGACCCGCGCGTCGGCGATCGCGGCGTCCAGGTCGGCGCAGCGGGCCTCCAGCGAGGCCAGGTCGGTGGCGAGCGCGGCCCGGTAGTCGTCGAGCCCCTCCAGCCAGGCCACCTGCTCGGCGAGGGCCTCGGCAGCGGCGCCCAGGCGCAGCGAGGCGTCGCCGAACCGCAGCTGGCCGCCCAGCGCCTCCGCGTCGCGGGCGGCCTGCTCGGCCGCGCCCGGTGCCCCGTCCAGGTCGCCGGTCCGGTAGCCCTCCGCGCGCCGTCGCTCCAGCAGGCCGGTCAGGTGCCCGGCGGTTCCGCGGAGCGCGGTCACCTGCTCCGGGAGGTCGTCGCGCAGCCCCTCGAACGCGGTCACCGCCGCCTCGACCCCGGCCAGCTCCGCGTGGGCGGCGCGGAGGTCGGCTGCCGCCGCCGTCACCGGGGCGACCCCGGCGGTCGCCTCGCCCGCGTCGAGGCGGGCGACCCGCGCGACGTCGTAGGTCTGCGAGAGCGTGAGGTACGCCGCCGTCGCGTGCTCGAGCGCCGCCGTCGCGGCCCGGTGGTCGGTGCGGACCTGCTTCACCGTGGTGTCGTCGACCGACGGCAGCGAGGCGACCCGCGCGTCGACGTACTCGCGCGCCTGCTCCACGTCCAGCCACGCGGCGGCCAGGTCGTCGGTGGCGGCCGCCAGCGCCGCGCGGGCCGCGCGCCGGGCCCGGCGCCGGCGAGCCAGCACCAGCCCACCCCAGCCGGCTCCGCCGACGACCAGCGCCGCCGGGAGGAGGAGCAGCCACGGTCCGGACGACTCGGAGGTGCTGCCGGCCTCCGGGAGCTCGCCGAGGCTCGGCCCGCCGGTCGACGGCGGACCGTTCCCGCCGCCATTCCCGCCGCCGGCGCCGCGCGCGTACGCGCGGGCGTAGATCGCCAGGCCGTCGACCATGCCACGCGTCCACTGGCCGTTGCCGAAGCTCGCGCCCATGCCGTCGACCTCCGCGCGCTCGCGGGCCGTCTCGAACCGGTCCTGGGCGCGACCGTCGTAGTGGCTGGCGAGCCGCCGGTCCTCGGTCGCGACGGCCAGCACCAGGAGCGACTCTCCCCGGCCCGGCCGGAACCCCCAGCCTCCGCACCGTTCACGCTCGTCGAGGACCCGGTCGTAGAGGTCCTCCCCGTCGGTGGAGCGGTAGCTGAGCACCTTGACGACGATCCCGTCGCCGAACGCGGCGGCCGCCTGCTCGATGCGCGCGTCGTCGAGCACCCCGGCGCCGTCGACGACGGTGGCCCCGGAGCAGACCGGCTCCTCGGCGCTCGCCACGACGATCACGGCCGGGGCGGGCCCGCCGGAACCGAGCACCAGGGCCACGAGTACGCCCGAGCCGGCGAGAAGCCTTCGCATGCCGCACATCGTGCCCTGTGCGATCGGTGGTCGACCACCGCCGCACCGGAGCCGGAGACCCGGACCGTGATCTGGGCCACGCGGATTAAGACGCCGTCTCAGCCCGCCGATCGGGACCTCGGCGACACGGAGGACCTGCGGGGGTGACGGGTCGCGTTCTCGGGCGATCCAGAAGAGACCGTCGCCAGGCGGCCAGACGCGAGGAGCTCGCCACCATGTCAACAACGACCACCACCCCAACGCAGCCGCTGGCCTCCGGACGGCCCGGACGGCCCGGACGGCATCTGATGCGCTGGTTCGACAACCGGCGGCTGCGCACCAAGGTGCTCGCCGTCTCGCTGATCGGCATCGTGCTCGCGGGGACCATCGGCCAGCTGGCCATCATCGAGATGGGCAACATCGCCGACGAGGCGGCCGCCATCGAGACCGAGGGAATGAAGCCGGTCGGACACGTCAACACCGTGCGCGAGGCGTTCCTGCAGACCCGGATCGACGCCACCGAGGATGAGCTGCAGGTCACCGACGGCCCCGCGCACGACGCCTACCTCGCCGACATCGACGCCGTCGACGCCGCGCTCGCCACGTTCGACAAGGACCTGGACCCCGAGGACCTGCAGATGATGGCGGACTTCCGGGCGAACTGGGCCGCCTACACCGAGCTCGCCGGCGGCGAGGTCCTCGACCTCGCGAGGCAGGGCAAGATGACCGAGCTCACCGCGCTCAGGGCCCAGGAGGTCGTGCCGCTGGTCGACGCGATGGGGCAGACCCTGGACGATCTCGAGGCCATGATCAACGGCGAGGCGGCCGCCTCGGTCGAGCAGGCTCGCTCGACGTACACGAACGCGCGCACCATCGTCTACCTCGGACTGGGGCTCGGCCTGCTGCTGACCCTGGCGCTATCCCTGTTCGTCGCCCGTCGGATCACCCGGCCGATCGACCAGACCGCCGTCGCCCTGCGGGGTCTCGCGGACGGCGAGCTCGCCCAGTACCTCGACCTCGACACCACCGACGAGGTCGGGCAGATGGCGACCGCGCTGAACGTCGCCAGCGGCCGCCTGGCCGAGGCGATGTCCGACATCGCCGCCAACGCCGAGACCCTCGCGTCCGCCTCCCAGGAGCTGTCCAGCGTGTCCGGGCAGATGTCCGGGTCGGCCCAGGAGTCGGCGACCCAGGCGGGCGTGGTGTCCAGCGCCGCCGAGCAGGTCTCCCGCAACGTCCAGACCGTCGCCACCGGCACCGAGCAGATGTCGGCCTCGATCCGGGAGATCGCCCAGAACGCCACCAGCGCCGCGAACGTCGCCGCCGACGCCGTCCGGGTCGCCGACTCGGCGAACGCGACCGTCGCGAAGCTCGGCGAGTCCTCCTCCGAGGTGGGCAACGTGATCAAGGTGATCAACTCGATCGCGGAGCAGACCAACCTGCTGGCGCTCAACGCGACGATCGAGGCCGCCCGTGCCGGCGAGGCCGGCAAGGGCTTCGCCGTGGTCGCCAACGAGGTCAAGGAGCTGGCCCAGGAGACCGCCCGCGCCACCGAGGACATCAGCCGCCGGATCGAGACGATCCAGACCGACACCGAGGCCGCGGTCGCGGCGATCAGCCAGATCTCGGGGATCATCGCCCAGATCAACGACGCCCAGACCACGATCGCCTCGGCGGTCGAGGAGCAGACCGCGACGACCAACGAGATGTCGCGCAACGTCAACGAGGCGGCGCTGGGCTCGACCGACATCGCCGACAACATCACCGGCGTGGCGCGGTCCTCCTCCGACACGACCATGGCCGCCGAGAGCACCAGCCAGGCCGCGGAGGAGCTCGCCCGGATGGCGGCCAAGATGCAGCAGCTCGTCGGGCAGTTCCGCTACTAGTCACCAACGGCCGGGCCGGCGGCATTCGTGCCACCGGCCCGGCCGACACCGGTGACAGGCTCGCGCTCCGGGCGACGGACAGCACGGTCCTGGTCCCGGGCGGGTTCACCAGGATGGGGAGTGCGGGCTGGCTGGGCCGGCGCCACGGCGTACGGCGGGTTCTCGCGCGTCCGGCAACAGTAGGTTTGCGCTGTGGACCACCTCGAGCTGCGCGAGGGCGCCCGGGTCGCGCTGCTGGTGTCGGGGTCGCTCGACTACCTGGACCTGGTGATGTCGCTGCTCGCAGCCGGGATGTTCCCGATCCCGCTCGACCCCCGGCTGACGGCCTACGAGCGGGAGCGGCTGCTCGCCACCCTGCACCCGGACCTGGTGGTCGACTCCGCCGACCAGGTCGCGGCGATGGTCGCGAACACCCCCGCCCGGTTCCGCCGGGCGCTCCCGCGGGCCCGCCCCATGCACGTCACCAGCGGCACCACGGGCACCCCGAAGGGCGTCTACAGCGGGCTGCTCACCGAGGCCGACGCCGCCGCGCTCGTCGCCGAGGAGCGCGACCTGTGGGGCTTCACGGACGCCGACGTGAACCTGGTCCTCAGCCCGCTGTACCACTCCGCGCCGCTGCGCTTCGCGATGGGCACCGCGCTGGCCGGCGGGCGCGTGGTCGCCCCGGGCGGCTTCGACCCGGCGCGGATCACCGGGGCGATCGAGCGCGAGCGGCCGACGACGATGTTCTGCGTGCCGGCGCACCTCCAGCGGCTGTTCGCGCACTGGGACGCGCTGGCCGACTCCGGGGCCGGCCGGCCCGACCTGTCCTGCTTCCGGCTGGTGGCGCACGCCGGCGCCCCGTGCCCGCCGGCGCTCAAGCGCCGGCTGATCGAGGCGTTCCCGCCCGGGTCGACCTGGGAGTTCTACGGCTCCACCGAGGGCCAGTTCACCGCGTGCCACAGCGAGGAGTGGCTCGAGCGCCCCGGCACCGTGGGGCGGGCCCGGCCGGGCCGGGCCCTGGAGGTCGACGCGGACGGCACGATCTGGTGCACGGTGCCGCCGTACGCCCGCTTCGAGTACTTCGGCGATCCGGAGAGGACAGCGACCGCCTGGCGGGCCCGTCCCGATGGGACGAGTGCGTTCACCGTCGGCGACCTCGGCCGCCTCGACGCGGACGGGTACCTCTACCTCGACGGGCGCCGCGAGGACCTGCTCATCACCGGCGGCGTCAACGTCTACCCGCTCGAGGTGGAGAACACGCTGCGCGAGCACCCGGGCGTCGAGGACGTCGCGGTGTACGGCGTCCCCGACGAGCACTGGGGCCAGCGGGTGTGCGCCGCGGTGGTCGGCACCGCCACCGCGGCCGAGCTCGACGCGTTCGCACGCGAGCGGCTGGCGCCGCCCAAGCGCCCCAAGACGTACCGCCATCTCGACGACCTGCCCCGCACCCCGACCGGGAAGGTCCTGCGAGATCAGTTGAGCCGTTAACCGGCGAAGCGGCGGCGGTACTGCTGCGGGCTGAGCCCACGCACCCGGCCGAAGTGGTGGCGCAGCGTCGCGGCGTTGCCGAAGCCCACCTCGTCGGCGATCCAGTCGATCGAGTGGTCGGTGCGCTCGAGCAGCTCCTCGGCCGCCTGGACGCGCTGGCGGGTGACCCACGAGTGCGGCGTGGTGCCGGTCTCGGCACGGAACCGCCGGGCGAAGGTGCGCGGCGACATGTGGTTGCGACGGGCCAGGGCCTCGACGCCGAGGTCCTCACCGAGGTTGTCGACGATCCACTCCAGCAGCGGGCCGAGGGTCTCGGCCTCGCAGTCGGGGACCGCCCGGGCGATGAACTGGGCCTGCCCGCCGTCGCGGTGCGGCGGCACCACGATCCGCCGCGCGGTCGCGGCCGCCGCCCTGGCGCCGAACTGCTCGCGCACCAGGTGCAGCGAGGCGTCGATCCCGGCCGCCGCGCCGGCGCCGGTGAGCACGTTGCCGTCGTGGCAGTACAGGACGTCGGGCCGGACGTCCGCCTGCGGGTAGAGGGCGGCCAGCTTGTCGGTGTAGCGCCAATGCGTGGTGCACTCGCGACCGTCGAGCAGGCCGGCCGCGCCGAGCTCGAAGACCCCCGAGCAGTGCGCGTAGATGATCGCGCCGCGCTCGTACGCCGCGCGCACCGCGTCCATCACGACCGGGTCGTGGCGCAGGAACTCGTACTTCGGGCTCAGGCAGACCAGGTCGGCGTCCTCGGTGGCCTCCAGCCCGCGCTCGACGACCAGGTCGTAGTCGGAGCGCCCGCGGACCCGGCCCGGGCGCGGCGTGCAGACCCGGAAGTCGAAGACCGGGTTGTCGTCCTCGGGGTGGTACGGCTCGCCCCACACCTCGACCAACGAGCCGAGCCCGAACGGCTCCGCCCCGTCCTGGACCACGACCGCGACCTTGTGCACCGGACCAGCCTGCCGCAGACGTGGCAGAAAATCAATGCATACTGTCATTCCTGCCACTCGTGGCAGGAATGACACGCGCGCATGATTACTGCCATGACCTCCGTGATCATCCTCCTCGCGATCGTCGCGGTGCTCGGCATCGCCATGATCAAGCTGCTCGCCCACGACGGCCGCGGACCCCAGCGGCCGCCCACGTCCCACGCCCCGGACCCGCAGTTCCGCTCCCCCTGGGCCGCCTGAGGCACCAACCCTCGAGACGCACGAAGGCCCGCCCCGGTCATCCCGGGGCGGGCCTTCGTGCTGTTCAGTCCAGTGTCAGGCTGAGCGTCGTCCGGCGAGTGCGGCCGCAAGGCGGCGGGCCGAAGGCGACCTTGGAGCGAAGCGGTCGTCGAGGCCCGCCAACACAGCGGACGCTCCGCCGGCGGCGCTCAGTTGCCGCCGGTGAGCTTCTCGCGGAGAGCCTGCAGCGCCTCGTCGGAGGCGAGCGAGCCGCCGTCGGAGGAGCTGGAGTCGTCGGAGCCGCCGCTGGAGTACGACGTGGCCTCGCCGGCCTCGACCTCGGCCTTGGCGGCCTCGGCCTGCTGCTTGACGTGCGCCTCCCAGCGGGCGTGCGCCTTGGCGTACTGGTCCTCCCAGACCGCACGCTGCTCGTCGAAGCCCTCGAGCCACTCGCCGGTCTCGGGGTCGAAGCCCTCGGGGTAGACGTAGTTGCCCTGCTCGTCGTAGGTCGCCGCCATGCCGTAGAGCGTGGGGTCGAAGTCCTCGACGTCGGCCGCGGTCGCGGTCTCGTTGGCCTGCTTGAGCGACAGCGAGATCCGGCGCCGCTCGAGGTCGATGTCGATGATCTTGACCATCACGTCGTCGTTGACCTGGACGACCTGCTCGGGGATCTCGACGTGACGCTCGGCGAGCTCGGAGATGTGCACCAGGCCCTCGATGCCCTCCTCGACGCGGACGAACGCGCCGAACGGCACCAGCTTGGTGACCTTGCCCGGCACGATCTGACCGATCTGGTGGGTCCGGGCGAAGTGCTGCCAGGGGTCCTCCTGCGTCGCCTTGAGCGACAGCGAGACCCGCTCGCGGTCCATGTCTACGTCGAGGACCTCGACGGTGACCTCGTCGCCGACGGCGACGACCTCGGACGGGTGGTCGATGTGCTTCCAGGACAGCTCGGAGACGTGGACGAGGCCATCGACGCCACCGAGGTCCACGAACGCACCGAAGTTGACGATCGAGGAGACGACGCCCTTGCGGATCTGGCCCTTCTGGAGCTGGGTCAGGAAGCCGTGGCGGACCTCGGACTGGGTCTGCTCGAGCCAGGCGCGGCGCGACAGGACCACGTTGTTGCGGTTCTTGTCGAGCTCGATGATCTTGGCCTCGAGGGTCTGGCCGACGTAGGGCTGCAGGTCGCGCACGCGGCGCATCTCGACCAGCGAGGCGGGCAGGAAGCCGCGCAGGCCGATGTCGAGGATCAGGCCGCCCTTGACGACCTCGATGACGGTGCCCTCGACGACGCCGTCCTCCTCCTTGACCTGCTCGATCGTGCCCCAGGCGCGCTCGTACTGGGCGCGCTTCTTGGACAGGATCAGCCGACCCTCCTTGTCCTCCTTCTGGAGGACCAGGGCCTCGACCTCGTCGCCGACCGCGACGACCTCGGAGGGGTCGACGTCGTGCTTGATCGACAGCTCGCGCGAGGGGATGACGCCCTCGGTCTTGTAGCCGATGTCCAGGAGGACCTCGTCGCGGTCGACCTTGACGATCGTGCCGGCGACGATGTCGCCGTCGTTGAAGTACTTGATCGTCTCGTCGATGGCGGCGAGGAAGTCCGCTTCGGACCCGATGTCGTTGACCGCGACCTGCGGTGCGTCGTAGTCCGGCAGAACAGAGATCGTGCTCGTCATAAGGGAGGTTGTTCCTTGGGTGGATAGAAGTCGTGCGGGCACGTCGAAGGTCGTCTTTCACCAACCATGGGATGGAAAGCGAGCGCGTGTCCGCTCCGTCTGGGACCCGGGCAGACCTCCGGCGCAACCTAGAGACTACGCGGGGCGCGAGAAGTTCGTCCAACCGAGCGACCCGGCGGGTGACCGGCCCCGGTCCCCCGCGGGCCGGGGACTACGCTCCGAGGGTGGAGAACCATCCTCCGGTGCGGGTCGAGCGTCGGCCGGTCACCGAGGACGAGTCCCGCCGGGCCAATGGCCCGGACTGGGACCGTTACGCCGACGAGTACCAGTCCACCCACGGGGAGTTCCTCGGCGACGTCGGCTTCGTCTGGGGGCCCGAGGGCCTCACCGAGGCGCGGGCACGGGTGCTCGGCGAGGTCGCCGGGCGCGACGTGCTCGAGGTCGGGTCCGGCGCCGGACAGTGCTCTCGGTGGGTGCGCAGCCAGGGCGGGCGGGCCTACGGCCTCGACCTCTCCTTCCGCCAGCTCCAGCACTCGCGCCGCATCGACCTCGACACCGGCCTCGCGGTCCCGTCGGTGCTCGGCACCGCCACCGCGCTCCCGTTCGCCGACGACTCCTTCGATGTCGTGTTCTCCTCGTTCGGCGCGCTCCAGTTCGTCAGCGACATCGCCGACGCCGTCGCCGAGACCGCGCGGGTGCTGCGTCCCGGCGGCCGCTACGCCTTCTCGATCACCCACCCCACCCGGTGGATGTTCCCCGACGACCCGACCGAGGCCGGCCTGGTCGCGAGCCAGTCCTACTGGGACCGCACGCCGTACGTCGAGGTCGACGACGCCACCGGCGTGGTGTCGTACGTCGAGCACCACCGCACGCTCGGCGACTGGGTGGCGCTGCTGGCCGGGCACGGCTTCTCGCTCACCGACCTGCTCGAGCCGGAGTGGCCCGAGGACCACGACCGGGTCTGGGGCGGCTGGTCGCTGACCCGCGGTCGGTACACGCCGGGCACCGCGATCTTCGGCGCGAGGCTGTCGGGGACGCGCTAGCGGACCCGACGGTGGTGGTCGAGCGAGGCGCGCGACCGAGCTCGCGAGGTCGCGACCGCCGTGTCGAGACTCGGCTGACCCGTCAGCTGGCGGCGTCGGCCATCTCGCGCTTGCCGGACGCGCCACCGGCGGCCGCGCGGCGAGCGGTGAGCAGCAGTGCGAGCCCGGCGAGCACGCAGAGCGCCCCGCCCGTGAAGCCGACGATCGGCAGCCAGACGGTCAGGATCGCCAGCGTGCGCATGTTCGTCTCGGCGTCGTCGGCGAACTGCTGGATCTGGTCGTCGGTGAAGCCGATCTTCAGGTCGAGGACCTGGGTGCCGTCGGTCAGGTAGCGCTGCTGGTCCTGGGTCTGCTGCTGGATCGCACCGGTCTTGGGCTCGACCCAGATCTCGATGTTGTTGTCGTAGGTGCCGTCGATGCCCTCGGCGATCTGGATCGGGGCGTCGGTGACGGAGGCCTTGTAGACGTAGCACTCGATGCCGGCGAGCGTCTCGGTGCGGTCGTAGACGGCGTCGATGGCGTGGCCGGCGGTGCCGTCCCAGAACGGGTAGGTGGTCTTCTCGGCGTCGAAGGGCCACTTGTTCATCAGGCCGTCGTGCGGCGTGGCGTCGGCCGGGAGGTAGTCGGTGTCGTTGACGGCGAGCGCAGTGACCCGGTCACTGGCGAACACGTCGGTGCTCGCGGAGACCAGGCGCTCGTCGTCGCCGTCGACGCAGTCGGGCGCGTCGTTGACGTCGATGACCACGCAGGTGGTCTGGACCCAGCTGACGATCTCGTCGTCGGAGTGCTCGGAGTCCGTCTTGGTGATGCTCTGGACCTTGACCGGGTTCTCCTCGAGCTCACCGGTCTCGACGTTGAGCTTCTGGACGGTGCCCGACAGGTGCGTCACCTGGTTGACGTCAAGCGGCGTCTTCTTGACGACGCCCGGTGCCCAGACGATGCCGAGCAGCCCGGCCACGAGCAGGAAGGCACCCACGCCGAGGAGCACCCTGCCGAACCACTTACGCTTCACGTCCCCTCCCAAGGATGTTGCGATCCGGTGAACCGTAGCAGTACCCGCGGGTAGAAATGCGGCGTCTGTCACAGTCGTCTCCGATTTGTTGCCGGGGGTCGGGCTAGTGTCCTCTGCCATGACCGAGGGCTCCGCCGGCGACGACCTGCCGGCGATCTACCGCAACCGCTTCGACGAGCGCGAGCTCGCTGGCAAGCGGATGCTGTGGCAGGTGCTGGTCCGCGAGGTCTTCCAGCGCTACGTCCCGCGCGACGCGACGGTGGTCGACCTGGGCGCGGGCAGCTGTGAGTTCGTCAACGCGGTCTCCGCAGGGCGACGGATCGCCGTGGACCTGAACCCCGACACCGCCGCCCACGCCGCCCTCGGGGTCGAGGTGCTGACCACGCGCTCCGATGACCTCGGTGCGCTGCCGGACGGCGTCGTCGACACCGTGTTCACCTCGAACTTCTTCGAGCACCTGCCGACCAAGGCCGACCTGATGTCGACCCTGCGTGAGTGCCACCGGGTGACCAGGCCCGGCGGGCGCCTGGTCGTGCTGATGCCGAACATCCGGCACCTGCCCGGACGCTACTGGGACTACCTCGACCACCACCTGCCGCTGACGGACCTCAGCGTCGCCGAGGCCCTCGAGCTCTCGGGCTACGAGGTGGAGGAGCGGATCGGCAGGTTCCTGCCCTACACGATCAAGGACGCCCGGTTCGAGGTGCGGCCGTTCATGGTCCGCGGCTACCTGCGCTGCCGACCGGCCTGGCGGGTCCTGGGCAAGCAGATGCTGGTCGTCGGCCGGCGGGTCTGACGCGGCGGCCTCAGATCAGCCCGTCCTGGACGGCCTGGGCGACCCACGGGATCACCACGTCGAGCATCTCGTCCAACGTCGTGGTGGCCCGGAAGCCGAGGATCTCCTCGGCCTTGGTGACGTCGGGGACGCGACGCTGCACGTCGTGCGCGAACGGCTCGTCGCTCACCACCGAGAACGGGCGGTCGGGCCCGTGGCACTTGCGCCAGATCCGCTCGGCCAGCTCGAGCACGGTGGTCGACTGCGCGGTGGAGAGGTTGAAGTCGTCGTTCAGCGCCCGCTCGGACGACATCGCGCGGACGATGCCGTCGGCGAGGTCCGCACCATAGGTGTAGTGCCGCACCTGGCTGCCGTCGCCGAGCACGTGCACCGGATCCTGGCCCCGGAGCACCTTCTGGATC
This sequence comes from Nocardioides sp., assembly GCF_030019515.1. Taxonomy (GTDB): domain Bacteria; phylum Actinomycetota; class Actinomycetes; order Propionibacteriales; family Nocardioidaceae; genus Nocardioides. Next base: position 160,968 of record NZ_JASEEQ010000002.1, read on the forward strand.
AGGTCCGGGACGACGTGGCTCATCGCGAGCTTGATGTTGCCGCTCGGGATCTCGACGTCGCCGAGCGCGCGGCCCTCTCCGACCCCGACGCAGTTGAACGGGCGGACGATGGTGAAGGGGACGCGGTACTGGTCCCAGGCCGCGCGGGCGAAGTACTCGACCGCGAGCTTCTGGAAGCCGTACGACGACAGCGGAGGTGGGATCGCCCGCTCGTCCCCTTCCTTCGAGGGCCACCGGTCCGTGGACTCGAAGACCATCGAGGAGCTGAGGTAGGTCACCTTGCGCAGCCGACCGGCCGGCATCGCCCGGATCGCGGTGTCGCAGGTGGCCGCGATGATCCGCTCGTTGGTCGCGAGCAGGTCGTACGGGTAGGTGTGGAAGTAGGAGATCCCGCCGATCATGGCCGCCCCCGCGATGAGGTGGTCGCAGTCGGTCACCAGGTCGGCCATCAGCTCGAGGTCGCGCACGTCGCCCTCGACGAAGCGGTACGACGGGTGGTTGTCATAGGACTTCGTCACCGGACCGTACTTGGAGTAGTTGTCGATCCCGGTGACGGCGTACCCACGACGGAGGAGGTCCTCGACGACGTAGCCGCCGATGAACCCGGCCGACCCGGTCACCAGGACCCGCTGGCCCGATCCCTCGGTCACGGACGCACCCTCCTGTCGTTGCGAGCGGCGATTCTCGCACCCTCGGCGCGCACCTGCTCCACGGTGAGCTGGGGGCCGAAGGCGAAGCGATACCAGCGCAGGTACTTGGGGATCCAGTCCTTCAGGTCGAAGCTGGACTCTCCGACCGTGCGGTCGAGCCAGATGGTCGGCAGCTCGGCGACGGGGCGGCGCAACCGCCGGGCCTTCGCTGTCAGCTCGAGCCCGATCTCGAAGCCGCTGCGGCTGTCGATGCCCACCTCGCGCACGAAGTCGGTGGCGAAGGCCTTGAAGCTGTTGGTGGCGTCGTCGGTGCCGACGCGGGCGAAGGTCCCCAGCGTGCGGCCCGCGGCGCGCGACAGCATGCCCTTGAGGACCGGCCCACCCACCTGCTGGCCGCCGGGCGAGTAGCGCGAGGCCGCGGCGACGACCACGCCCCGCTCCACGAGCCGGGAGAGCGGGTCGATCATCCGTGGGTCGTCGCTCCCGTCGGCCATCGTCACGACGACGACCGGGTGGCGGGCCGCGTCGATGCCGTACCGGATAGCGTTGGCGGGGCCACGCCCGTACGTGTTCACGAGTGTCCGCACGCGGGGGTCGTCGGGCACGTGCTGCCGCACGGCGGCCACGGTCGGGTCGCCTTCGTCGTCGACCACCACGAGGACCTCGAACTCGAGGGTGATGGCGTCGATGAGCCGGTCGAGCACCCGCCCGATGCCCTCGGCCTCGTGGTAGGCCGGGACGATCACGGACACGGCTGTGGGCGTCACAGGGCCGACCCCGCTCCGAGCAGGTTCCACACGTCGACGACCGGGACCGCCGACTCGAGGTCCTGGTAGGCCGCATGCGGCGCCCCGATCACGAGCAGGTCGGCCTCGGCCAGCACCCGGTCCAGGGGCAGGAGGTCGGGGTCGTCGGCGACGTACGGGTCGGTGGTCAGGACGCGACCGGCGCGGAAGGACAGCACCCGCTTGAGCCGGTAGGACAGGCTCGAGCGCCGGTCGTCGCTCTCGGCCTTGAAGGCCATGCCGAGGATCCCGACGGTGAGCGCCGGGAGGTCGTGCCGTTGCTCCATCCCGCGGACGAGGTAGTCGGGGAGGCCTTCGTTGACGAGCATCGCGGAGTGCCCCAGCGCGAAGGCCCCCCCGGTCACCGAGGCGAGCTGCATCGTGTCCTTGAACAGGCAGGGGCCGGCGGCGAACCCCGCGCCCGGCAGGTCCGCCGAGCGGGGGTAGCCCGTGGTCATCGCGTCACGGATCCGGGCGAAGTCCAGGCCGAGGTCGTTGGCGATCATGTAGTACTGGTTGGCGGCCGCGAACTTGATGTAGCGCCACGAGTTGGTGAACAGCTTCGCGAGCTCGGCCTCCTCCGGCGCCAGCTCGATGATGGTGTCGGTGAGCTTGCCGAACAGGGCCGCTGCGCGCTGCATCGGCCGGTCGCTGCGAGCAGCCACCAGCTGTGGCAGCGTGAAGAGCTCGGTCATGGCCCGGCCCTCGGCGATCCGCTCGGGGCAGAACGCCAGGTCGACCTCCGGGTGGCTGCCAGCGAGGAGCTGCTCGACCCGGCGGGTCACTCCGGGGAAGACCGTGCTCCTGAGGACGACCAACTGTCCGGCCACGAGCAGGTCCTCCAGCTCCCCGACCACCCGCGGCACGGCCTCGGGGTCGGGGCTGAGGTACTGGTCGACCGGGGTGCCGACCACGATCACGACGTGCTCGGCCCGGCGGACGACCTCGCGGTCGGTCGTCGCGACCAGGCGGTCCGACGCGAGCGCGTCGGCGAGCGGTGCGTGGACGCCGGGCTCGAGGAACGGGGCGCGCCCGGCGGCGATCGTCTCGACGGCTGCTGCATTCACGTCGTAGACCGCGACGCGGAGCCCCCGAGATGCGAACGCCACGGACAGCGGGAACCCGACGTGCCCGCCGCCGCCGACCACGCACACGTCGAAGTCGAACTGATCTGCCACGCTGCTGCTACTCCGTCGTGTCGGTCGGCTCGGGTTCGAGTGGTCTCGCCCAAACTACCGCGGCGGGGCGATCGGACCGCACGGTTCCGGGGTCATCGGTGTGGCAGACTCCCGCGCTGAGGAGGTCTCGTGCGAACGCTGTTCACCCGGGCCGGGCGCTGGCTCGCGGAGGCCGAACGCTCGGGCCACACCCGGGACCTCGTGCTCAGCGCCGCGGTGCTGCTGGTCCTCGCGCAGCTCGGCCTGCGCGCCTGGGCGCTGTCGGGCACCTGGTTCCACCAGGACGACTTCAGCCTGATCCTCGACGCCCGGGAGGCCCACTTCGACACCGAGTACCTTCTTGCACCCTGGAACAACCACCTGATGCCGCTCGGGCGCGCGCTCGCGTGGGTGGTGGCGGAGCTCGGGCCGCTCGACTGGGGCCTGGCGCTGGCCAGCACCCTGGCGATCCAGGCGCTGGCGAGCGTCGCGGCCGTGTGGATGCTCGTCACGCTGTTCGGACGCCGGCCGGGGATTCTCGTGCCGCTGTCGCTCTACCTGTTCACCTCCATCACCGTGCCGGCGACCATGTGGTGGACCGCGTGCCTGAGCCAGCTGTCGATGCAGGTCGGGCTCTTCCTCGCGGTCGGCGCCGCCGTCCGCTACCTGCGCGGGCGCCGCCTGGTCTGGGCGGGAGTGGCGTACTTCGGCGTGGCCGTCGGGCTGCTCGGGGACGTCAAGGCCCTCCTCATCCTCCCCGTACTCGGGTACCTGGCCCTCGCCTACTTCGCGACCGGGAGGCCGGTGCGCCGCGTCCTCGGGCTGCTGCGTCGCTACTGGCCGGCGGTCGCGCTCGGCCTGCCCCTGCTGGCGGCGTACCTGGTCTACTACACCGACCACGTCCGGCAGCCCTATGACCCGCCGACCGCCGGGGCGGCCGGACAGGCCGTGGAGGCGATGCTCGCGACCGGCTTCCCCGCGGGCGCCGTCGGAGGCCCGTGGCTGTGGAGCGGAGCGGGCTACGCCGACCCACCGTCATGGACCGTGAACCTGGCTTGGGTGCTCATCGTCCTCGTCGTGCTGTACGGCGCCCTCCGTCGCGAGCGCACCCTGCGGGCCTGGCTGCTGCTGTCCGGCTACCTCGGCGCGCTGTGCGCCCTGGTCGTGGCTGCCCGCGTGGAGCCCTTCGGACCTGCCATCGGTCGGGAGTACCGCTACCTGACGGACGTGGCGTGCGTGCTCGCGCTGTCGGTGGGCCTCGCCTTCCTGGAGCTCGTCGGCGCCGAGGGATCGAGCTCCCCGCGCCGACGTCCCCGTCTCGACCTCGCGATCCCCCGCCCGGCGGTGGCGCTGCTGACCGCCGCCATCACCGTCTCGGGAGTGGCGAGCGGCCTGACCTATCTCTCGTGGTGGAACGCCCACGACGACGGTCGGACCTTCTTGACGAACCTCCGCGAGGACGTCGAGGAGTCGGGCGCCGTCGACGTCGCTGACCGCACGCTGCCCGAGGACGTGGTCTCCGGACTGCTCGCGCCCGACAATCGGCTGGTGACGTTCTCCTCGCTGGTCACCGACAGCCTCGCGTTCCCGGCCTGGTCCGAGGATCTCAACGTGGTCACCGACGAGGGCCGGCTCGAGGAGGCCCGGGTGGATCCGAGCGTGACATCCCGCACCGGCCCGCGGCCCGGTTGTGGCTGGCTGGTCCAGGGTGCCGGGCGCTCGATCCCCCTGCGGAGCACGGCCTTCGAGTGGAACTGGTGGATCCGGATCGGGTACCTCGCCTCGGCGGACTCGACGATGACCGTCAGTGCCGGCAAGACCTCCCAGCAGGTCGAGGTGCAGCGGGGCGCCCACTCGCTCTACGCCCAGGTCGAGGGTCGCTTCACGACGGTGCGGCTCAGCGGCCTCGGCGAGGACGTCGCCGTGTGCGTCGACACCATCGATGTCGGACAGCCCACGACCGGAGAGGCGGGACCCTCGTGACGGGCGACCACAGGCCCGCGGGCGTCGAGGTCGCGCCGCTGTTCCCGGTGCTCGACTCGCTGCGTGCGGTCGGCGCCCTCGCGGTGCTCACGACCCACGTCGCGTTCCAGTCCGGCGCGTACGTGCGCAACGGGACGTGGGGCAACCTGCTCTCGCGGCTCGACGTGGGCGTCGCGATCTTCTTCGTGCTCTCCGGCTTCCTCCTCAGCCGCCCGCACTTCGCGCGCCGGATGGTCGACGCCCCGCCGCCGTCGACGGGCCGCTACTACTGGAAGCGCGTGCTACGGATCTACCCGGTGTACGCCGTCACCGTCGTGCTGGCCCTGACCCTGATCCCAGAGAACCGGCCGGCCTCGGCGGCGCAGTGGGTCCGCTCGCTGAGCCTGACCAACATCTACCTCGCCGACGCCCTGCCCCAAGGCCTGACGCAGATGTGGAGCCTCTCGGTCGAGGTCTCGTTCTACATCGTCCTCCCGCTGCTGATGCTGCTCGTCCTGGGTCGCGCGCACCGGCCGCTGCGGCCGGGACGTGTCGCGCTGGTCCTGCTCGCGATGGTCGTCCTGAGCTCCTGGTGGCACCTCCACCTGGCTGCCGCTGCGGGCGAGCGCAGCGACGGCGCGCCGACCCTTTGGCTGCCGTCGTACCTGACCTGGTTCGCCGTGGGCCTCGCCGTGGCCCTCACGGACGTGCTGCGCCAGGCCCGCAGGCCGGGCCGCGGCCCGGGTCCGGCGACCCAGCTGCTGGAGGCGCTGGAGGGCTCGCCGGGCGTCTGCTGGGTCCTGGTGCTCGGCCTGATGCTGGTGGCCTCGACCCCCGTTGCGGGCCCGACCCTCCTCTACGTGGCCACCGACGTCGAGGCGCTGACCAAGAGTCTGCTGTACGCCGCCATCGGCGGCCTGGTCGTCATCAGCGGCCTACGGCCGCCGGACAAGGGCAGCTACGCGCGCGTGATGTCCGCCCGCCTGCCTCGGCACCTGGGCCACGTGTCGTACAGCGTGTTCTGCCTCCATCTGCCGATCCTCTACTTCGTGATGGAGGGCGTCGGCTTCCCGCTCTTCGGCGGGCACACCTGGCAGATCTGGACACTGACGGTGGCGCTCAGCCTGGCGGCGTCCGAGATCGCCTACCGGGCGGTCGAACGGCCGGCGATGCGGCTGCGCAACGTCGGACGCCGCCGCTCGACCAGCGCGCCGAGCACGAGGCAGAGGGCGACCACGACCAGGTAGTGCGGCCAGGCCAGCGCGCCGGCCCAGCCGTGCGGGCTCGCCCACGGACGCCAGAGGTACGCCGCGGCCGCCGGCACCATCGCGAGGATGACCAGCCACGGCAGTAGACCGGTACGGCGCCCGGAAAGGGCGCCCGCGACGATCGCGACCGCCCCGACGACCAGGCCCGGCCAGCCGGCCAGCATCCCGGCCGCTCCCAGACCGACGCTCGCCAGCACCCCGCCGCGGACGCGCCCGGCGGCGAGAGCCGGCCGGGACGTGCCGTTCCAAAGCCGCCGCCACGGCACCAGGGCGAGCAGGAGCAGGACGAGGACGGCGACGGCGCCGCCCCCCAGGCCCGCGCGATAGGTCCGGTCGGGCTCGAACTCGGCCCGCACGTCCTCGCCTCCCTCGAGCTGCCAGCCCTGCTTCCACCCGTCCACCTGCACGGGCGCGAGAGCGTCGCCGTCCTGGACGGCGGTCCAGCCGGGATTCACGTTCTGCTGCACCGTCAGGAGGCCACCCGATCCTGCCGGACGCACCCGGAAGTCGACCGGCGAGACCCGGTCGACAGCCGCGGCGGCCGCCCCCGACGACCACGCGACGCCGTCGGACAGGACGAGCGAGACGGGCGTGAACCTCCTGGACGCCGTGACCGAGATCCTGCTCTCCCCCGAGGGCAGGGTCACCGGCGCAGCGCGGCAGATCCGCGCCCCGACGGTGCTGCCGGCATAGAGGTCCTCGACCGTCGCCCGGACCCTGGTGTGGAACGTCTGCCCCGCAACGGTGACGTCCGGTCCCGCTCCGCATCGGGTGCGGATGGTGCCCTCGTGCGACTGGGGGAAGTAGGGCACGCCCAGCACCCGCAGCTCGGAGATGCCGATCGGCACCGGCGAGGCGGCCTGGTCGAAGTCGAGGTCGACCGCTGGGTCCGCCTCCTCGACCGCGATCGTGAGTCGGTCGGTGCGGATCGGGGGGAACCGGACGTCGCCGTCGTCGGGGACCCGGACGACGCGCTGCCCACCGGGCCAGCTGAGCACGAGCTCGTTCGGGATCCGAGCATCGGCGTCGGGGAGCAGCCGCAGCTCGAGCCCGCGCACCGTGCGTACGCCCAGCCACCGGACGTCGAGCCGGGGGTGGAGGTCGGAGAGCGCCGCCGACCACGTCGTGCCGGGGTCTCCGTCGACCGCCGCGAGCGCCGACGATCGGAGGTCGGGATTGCTGTGCGACGAGGTCGTCACGAGGCCGAACTGTTGCCGGCCCAGGAGGCGCTGCAGGCGGCCTCCGGACCGCCCGCTGACGCGCAGCTGGAGCCCGTCGTAGGTGGCGGCCCTGGGCAGGTTGACGACCCGCCGGAACCCGAGGGGCTCCTCGGCGGCGACCTCTCGCCCTGGCACGCAGCGGACCGATCCATCGACCTCGGCGCAGCCGGTGCGCCCGTCGGACACGGCACGCAACGCGATCCGGGCAGGGGTGCCCCATGCTTCGGGGACGGCCGGCAGCACCAGCTCGCGGGTCGCGTCCACGCCGGGCAGCTCGACCTCGGCGAGTGCCAGCCGGTGGCCGGGGCGTCCCGAGGCATCCTCCACGCGGACCGTCTCGACGTCCTGGGCGCCGACCGCGATCGTGCGGCTCGCGCCCGCTCGCACGGTGACCGGCTCCGTCGTGACATCGCCGGCCTCCACCCGGACGACCTCGCTCTCGTCCGGCCCGGCCGTCACGGTCACCTCGCCGAGGTACCGGGGCCCGACGAGGTCGACCTGCCACCAGGTGTCGGTGCCCGGGACCGCGGCTTCCCAGCGGGTCCTCCGCGACCCGTCCAGTGCGGCGAACGGGAGCTGACCGCGTTGGACGACGCCCGGGCTGGTGGCGTCGGAGCGGGACGAGGAGGCGGTCACGGTGGCGATGCCGCCGTAGCGCGCCCACGTCTCCCAGGTGCCCGCGCCCTCGGGGAGATAGTCGCGGGTCGGGTTCGCCAGGCGCCGTGGGTCGCCGGGGGCGAGCGTCGCCGACTGCCCGTCGTGGAGCCGGCCGAAGTGCCTCTCGACGGCTCGAAGGCCGTCGGTGAGCACCACCGGCGCGCCCGGGTCCCGGTCCGCTGGCACGTCGAAGGCCAGCCGGGTGGGCTCGTCGCCGAGCACGGCGAGGCGGGTGAGGTCCAGCAGGTCCTCCGGGCCGCCGACGACGACCGGGACGACCTGGCTCGTGCGGGCGGCGGCCGACGCCGCGCCGTCGACCGCGTACACCTCGATCGCCGGGTAGCTGGCCTGCCAGCCGCCGTTGACGACGATGCGTGAGTCGTCCTCGGTGTCGATGTGCCCGGCGCCGCCGATCTCCGGTCCGAACGAGGTGACCCGGGAGATGCCCGCCGATCCCGCCAGTGCCTGGTGCACCAGCACCGGGTCGGGTACGTCGCCGCTGCGCGCCAGGTCGTTGCGGACCACCAGGTGGGTGATGCCGGCACGACGCAGGTACGACGCGAGCGCCGGCGACCCACTGCCCTGGGCCAGCCGCGTCTCGATCTCGTCGAGCATGCGGATGTTGCCCGGAGGCGTCAGCGGGACGGCGTTGCGGACCGCCCAGGGACTCCGGGCGAGGGCTTGCATCGGCTCGTCCTGCGGAAAGCCCCAGACATAGTCGCCGAACGACGAGCCGGGCAGGAGGAGGGCGGTCGCGTCGCGCTCTCGGAGCCAGTCGGTCGTCTGCGACCAGTAGCCGGGGACCGCGACGAACCCGCCCGTCGGGGTGATCCGCCCCAGACCGGCCGGCATCGCCGCGCCCGCAACGGCCGCGACGGAGGCGAGCACCAGCCCGAGCGCCGCCACCCGGTCGAGCGTGGTCGTCGTGCGGTCGGCGTCCGGCGCCGGCGCCCGCCGGCGCTGGGCCATCAGCGCGTCGACGGCCCACGCGAGGCCGAGCACCATCGGCAGGCGCACCACGGGGTCGAACTTGTGAACGTTCCGCAAGGGCGCCAGCGCACCGTCGAGCGCGGCCTGCAGGTCCTCGGCGAACCAACCCTGGGTCGCGCCCGTGTGGCCCATGGTCACCAGCACCATGCCGACGAGGACGCTGAGGCACAGGAACACCCGCTCCGGGTTTCGCCGCTGTCCGATCCCGACCAGGCCGAGGACCACCACGGCGGCGCTGTTGAGGATCGCGATGGGGTCCCGGATGAGGTCGTTGCCGGCGCGCGAGGTGGAGCCGACGTACACCACCCAGTTCGACGTGCCCCGCAACGCGTCGTACACCGTGGTGGGGAAGGTGGTGTTCGACGCCGACTCGATGAAGTCGAGGAACGGCGGGCTGTAGGCCCCGAGCACGAACAGCGGGATGAGCCACCAGAGCGTTCCGACCACGGTGAGCGCAGGCCACCACAGGAGCAGCGTGAGCTTCCGGCTGCCGCGCCCCCGGGTCAGGATCCAGAGCACCCCGAGCGGGAGCACGGCGAAGGTCGCGGCCGCGTTGACCCCGCCCACCATCACGACAGCGAGAGCGGCCCAGGCCGCGGCCCGTCGGGCGGAGCCCCGGGTCGAGCCGATCACCAGTGGCAGCAGGACCCACGGTGCCATCGCACTGGGCCAGGCCTCGATCGAGATCTGCCCGAGCGTGCTCAACATCCGTGGCGACAAGGCGTAGGCGAAGCCGCCGAGGACGCAGGCCAGGTCCGACCGGACCCCGAGCTCCCGGGCGAGTCGCGCCACGCCCAGGAACGCGACGCAGAGGACCAGCGCGAGCCAGAGCCGCTGCACCACCCAGGCGGGCAGCCCGCTCTCGATCCCGCCGAGGAAGAACGGACCCATCGGCCACAGGTAGCCGTACGCCTGGTTCTGGAGCTGGCCGAGGGCGCCGGTCGAGTCCCACAGGTGGACGGACCGGAGGAGGAAGCGACCGGGCGCCACGGCGAGGTCGAGCTTCGTGTCTGCGACGAGGAGTCCCGGCGACTGCACCAGGGCCAGACCGACCAGCAGTGCGCAGGCCCCGGCCAGGCGGAGTCGGAAGCGCGCCACCGCGCTGATCGGCGCCTGCGTGGTCAGCGCTTCCTCAGCACCAGGGCGAGGTTCCACGTCACCACCTCTCGGAGGGCCGGAACCCGAGACATCCAGTAGCTCCACCGAGGGTTGTAGCGAGGGATCACCGCGAGCACGTCGCCCGCCTGCTGGCGTCGCACCCAGGCGACCCCGTCGCGCACGGTGAGGGGGAACAGTGACTCGCCGTACCTGTTCTTGGGCTCGCGCCCGTGCCGCCGACGGTAGCGGCGCCGCGCGCGGTCGCCGCCGAGATAGTGCCACGGCGAGGTCTCGTGTCCTCCCCAGGGACCCCACCACAGCGTGTAGGAGATGAAGACGATCCCGCCGGGTCGCGTGACCCGGAGCATCTCGTCGGCCATGTCCCACGGCCGCGACACGTGCTCGAGCACGTTCGAGGAGTAGCACACGTCGACCGAGCCGTCGCGGAAGGGCAGGTTCATGCCGTCGCCGACGACCGTGCCGGCGGCGATGCCGCCCAGTCCGGCGAGCTCCCCGACGTCGGCGTCCAGGGCCCAGTACGTCGCTCCCGCGGCCCGGAACGCGTCGCGGAAGTAGCCGGGGCCGCCCCCGACGTCGAGGAGGGTCGCACCGGTCAGGCCACGCCCGTCCAGCGCGAGGTACGCCGAGAGCTGACCGACCGAGTCCTGCGCGAGCGCGGTGTAGAAGCGCCTCGGGTCGGTCTGCTCCACGCGGAAGTCCCGAAACAGCCGTACCGACCGGCTGAGATCGGGCTGCCACGGCATGCGCGGCACCCTATCCGAACCAGCGGGTAACCTCGCCCCGTGCCGATGACCGATGCGCTTGCCGGGCGCCACGTGGCGTTCTTCAGCTGGCGGGACACACGGAATCCCGAGGGCGGCGGCGCGGAGCGGTACCTCGAGAAGATGGCCGCCGGCATGGTCGCTCGGGGTGCCCGGGTCACGATCTTCTGCGCCGCGTACGCAGGCGCCGCTCCCGACGAGACGGTCGACGGCGTCAGGTTCGTGCGCCGCGGCTCGAAGCTCTCGGTCTACCTCCTCGGCATGTGGGCGCTGCTGCGCCGGCAGCTCGGTCGGGTCGACGTCGTGGTCGACGTCCAGAACGGGCTCCCGTTCTTCACGGCCCTGGTGACCCGCAAGCCGATCGTCGTGCTGGTCCACCACGTGCACCGCGAGCAGTGGCCGGTCGTCTACCCCGGCCTGACCGGCAGGGTCGGATGGTGGATCGAGAGCCGGGTCGCGCCCCGGCTCTACCGCCGTCAGCAGTACGTCGCGGTCTCCCGCGCGACCCGCGCCGAGCTCCGGGAGCTCGGCGTCACCGGGCCGCGGATCGCGGTCGTGCACAACGGAACGGACCCGGTCGTCAGAGTCGAGGCTCGCAAGTCGGCCCATCCATCCATCTGCGTGGTCGGCCGCCTGGTCCCCCACAAGCAGGTGGAGCACGCGATCGACGCGGTCGCCACCCTGGTGACGGAGTTCCCGGACCTCCGGCTGCGCGTGGTCGGCAGTGGCTGGTGGGAGGGCGAGCTGCACACCTACGCCGCCGAGCAGGTCGCGCGCGGGTCCGTGGTCTTCGAGGGTCATGTGACCGAGCTCCGCAAGCAGGAGATCTACGAGGAGTCCTGGCTGATGGCGCTGCCCTCTCTGAAGGAGGGGTGGGGCCTGGTCGTCGGCGAGGCGGCCGCGCACCGGACGCCCACCATCGCCTACGCCCACGCAGGCGGCACCCGCGAGTCGATCGTCGACGGCGTCTCCGGTGTCCTGGTCGGCAGCCCCGGCGAGCTGACGGCCGCGCTCGGCCGGCTGTTGCGCGACGACGAGGGCCGGGCCAGGCTGGCGGAGGGCGCTGTCCAGCACAGCGCCGGCTACACCTGGGAACACGCGCAGGCAGCGTTCGCGCACGTCGTGGTGAGCGCGCTGGGCGGCGAGCTGGTCAACGACCAGGACGCCACCGACTAGCGCCGCTAGCTCACTGAGTGACGCCGTACTCCAGGACCGGGTTGCTCACGTTGGCGGGCGACTTGTCGGGAGGCGCGGTCTGCGAGTTCACGAGACCGATGACGGTCGCACCCGCGAGACCGCCGCCGACGACGACGCTCGCGAAGGTGATCAGAAAAGCTTGCACGTGAGTTCCTCCCTCTCGCGGCCGACGGTATCACCCAGGACCTGGGCGGGTCCGCATTCTCGACGAGATGGCCCGGCCCCCGTTCCACACCCCGAACCCCGCAAGGCCGAGGAACGCCGCCCACGCCAGGCCGAGGGCGACCAGCCAGCCGGCCGGGACCTGCCGCTCGTGGACCGGCGCGTCGAGCACGACCACGTCCAGGCCCCCGCCGTCGAACACGGCCGTGCCGCCGACCGCTGCGTCGGATGCCCGGGTGGTCGGCACCGTGCGATCGCGGACGACCGCACCGATGCCGAGCTGCGCCAGCGCGGCCGCCCGGTCATCGGCGTCCGGGAGCGCCAGCGCTGCGAGCACATCGGGGACCCGCGGGTCCTCCCCCGCGATGACCCGGCCGTCCACGACGAGCTGGTCGTTGACGACGTAGTCGGGCCGGAGGTAGCGCGGGAGGGGGTCGAGGACCTTGCCGTCGTGGTTCCACGCCGGTGCCCGGTAGCTGGTGAACGGCAGCACCAGCAGGTCGGCGCGTCCATCGCCCAGCGTCGCGCGCGCCGCCGCCCACGCCGCCGGATAGTCCGCGGGCTCCAGGCGCCCCCCGATCCCCCACGCGGCGTCGGGCATGAAGGCGAGCGGGAGCAGCGCACCGGCAGCCATGACGAGGAGCTTCGCCGCCCGGTGCGCGCACCACTCGACGCAGCGCTGCACACCAGCCGCCACGAGCGCGGCGGTCAAGGGCGCACAGAGCGCCAGCGATCGGGTGCCGTCGCGCAGCAGCCCCCCGCCCGGCACGTGCCCGGCCAGCCACCCGACCGTGTCCGGGCTCGCCCACGAGAGCACCGCGACGAGGTACCCCGCGGCCCAGAGCCCGACCAACGCGATCGTCACGCGCCCGCCGAGGCGTCGCGCCAGCGGCCGGGCTCCGATGGCGGCGAGCGCCGCATACGAGAGGGTCAGGACCAGCGGCAGGACCAGCAGTTCGCGTGAGGAGGGGACGACCTCGGCGTTCCAGATGCCACCGAGGGTCAGCGCGGCGAGCGGCGCGGGCAGCGGGCCTTCGGCGTCCAGGCCGAAGACCGCGCCGGCGGCGTTCGAGGTCGCGGTGTCGAGGTGGAGCAGGCCGGCGACCACCCAGGGCGCGTTGGCGGCGACGACGAGCCCGAGCAGGCGGGGCACCGTGGCCCGGGTGGCGCCGACGGCGAGGAGGGCGGTCGCGGCCATCAGCCCGGCGTTCGCGCTCAGGCTGCCGGCGAGCAGCAGGAACGGCAGGGCGGCGCCGATCCGCGGGTCGGCGCGCAGCCGGATCCCCTCCGCGACCAGCCAGGGCAGGACCGCCCAGCACAGCAGCAGCGGCCAGTGCCCGATCCAGAGCCGCTCGACGACGTACGGGCTCCAGACGTAGACGCCGACCGCGACGAGGCGGGCGGCCGTGGCCCGGCCGGCAAGCCGGGCGGCGCCGAGCCCGCCGACCACGAGCGCACCGACGAGCACGACCTTCTGCAGCAGCATCCCGGGGAGCACCTCGTCGAGCACCGCGACGACCGCATCGGAGGGCACCGCTCGCGGCAGCGCTGATCCGAGCCCGAGGAAGTCCGGGCGCAGGGCGAGGTCGGGCACCCACACCATGTCGTAGGTCAGCAGGTAACCGGGCCCGAGGGCCGGCCCGAGCACCAGCGCGGCGACCGCGATCGCCCACGCAGGCACCAGCCACCGGGACGTTCGCACTACAGCGGCAGCTTCCGGAGCAGCACGCTCGGGTGCCTGAAGCGCAGCACGGCACCGGCGCGGATCACGCGCGCGAGTCTCGCATACGCTTCCCTTCCGTGACCCCACCTACCCGTCGCCTGAGAGAGCTGCTCGGGGGCGGCGGCTCGATCGCCGTCGCGATGGCGTTGATGAACGTGGCGACGTACGGCTTCACGATGATCGCGGCACGGATGCTGGGGCCCAGCTCGTACGGCGCGCTCGCCAGCCTGATGGCGACCCTGCTGGTGATCACCGTCCTGCAGCTCGGCCTGCAGGCGACCGCGGCGCGGCGGATCGCGGCCGAGCCGACCCACGTGGCGCAGATCGAGAAGACGATCCTCGGGGTCACCTACCGCGCCGCGGCGGCGCTCGGGGTGCTGCTCCTGCTGGTCTCGCCGCTCCTGAACGTCGTGCTGCAGCTCGACAGCCTGCTCACGGCGGCGCTGGTCTCCGTGGTCTCGGTCCCGTTCACGATCATGGGCGGCCAGGCCGGCATCCTCCAGGGCGAGCGGCGCTGGCAGGCGCTGTCGGTGCTGTACGTGCTCAGCGGCGTGCCGCGACTGATCGTCGGGACCGCGCTGATCGCCTGGCAGCCCACCGAGCTCGCCGCGCTGGTCGGCACCGGCCTCGGCGCGTGCGCACCGGTGGTGGCGGGCTGGTGGCTGCTGCGTCGCCGCCTCGATCCCGGCGTCCCCAGCGAGAACCACGGCTTCCGCCGGGTGATCCGCGAGTCCGCCCTGAACTCCCAGGTGCTGCTCGCCTTCTTCGCCCTCTCGAACGCCGACATCATCGTGGCCCGCAACGTGCTCGCCGACCACGACGCCGGCCTGTACGCCGGCGGCCTGATCCTGACCAAGGCGGTGCTGTTCCTCCCCCAGTTCGTGGTGGTCATCGCCTTCCCGTCGATGTCGACCACGAGCGAGCGGCGCCGCGCCCTCACCGGCAGCCTGGGCGTGGTGGCCCTGCTGGGCGCCGCGGCCACGGCCGGGGCCGCGCTGCTCCCCCAGCTGGCGCTGGTGTTCGTCGGCGGCGCTCGCTACACCGAGATCACCGACCACCTGTGGATCTACGCGATCCTCGGCACCGTGCTCTCGATGCTCCAGCTGCTGGTCTACGCGGTGCTCGCCCGCCAGGGCCAGCGGGCGGTGTACCTGGTGTGGGCGGCGTTCCTGGCCATGATCGGGCTCGGCCTGACGACCGAGACGCTGCGCGGCCTGCTGACCGTGGTGATCAGCGTCGACGCCGTGCTGCTGGTCGCCCTGCTGGCCGTGAGCCTGCGCGTCACCAGGTCGGCGCCGGTCGAGGAGCCCGCTCCCGCGTCCTAGCGTTCGGTCGCCGCCGCGTCCCGGAGGGCGAGTGCTGCCTGGATCAGGCCCGAGTGCGTCAGGGCCTGGGGGTAGTTGCCGAGATGGCGCCGGGTCCTCGGGTCCATCTCCTCGGCGTAGAGCCCGACCGGACTGGCCAGCGCCACGAGCTCATCGAGAAGCACCTGCGCCTCGGGGAGCCGGCCGCTGCGCGCGAGTGCTTGGACCATCCAGAACGAACACGGAAGGAAGGCGCCCTCGGAGCCGTCGAGGCCGTCATGTCCCGGCGGGTAGCGGAAGAGCAGCGGACGGCCGGCATCCAGCTCGCGAGCGACCGCGTCGAGGGTCCCCTGGACTCGTGCCGACTCCGGCGCCTCGAAGCCGAGCTGCGGTAGGACCAGGAGCGCCGCGTCGACCTCGGCCGAGCCGTAGCTGCGCGTGTAGGTCCCACGCTCGGGGTCGAAGCCGTGCCGGGTGATGTCCTCGCGGAGCGCGTCCCGCTCCTGCGACCACCGGCGCCGGCGGGAGCCGGCCGTGCGATGGTGCTCGGCCAGGCGGACCGCCCGGTCCAGGGCGAGCCACGCCATCATCTTGGAGTGCACGTGGTGGGCGGAGTCCGCGCGGATCTCCCAGATCCCGGCGTCGGGCTCTCGCCAGTGCTCCGCCACCCGGTCCGCGAAGCCGGCCATCGCCCGCCAGGTCTCGGAGTACAGACGGTGGCCGGAGCGGGAGAGCAGCCATGCGGCGTCGAGCACCCACCCGTACCCGTCGAGCTGGTGCTGCGCAGATGCTGCGTTCCCCACGCGCACGGGCGTGCTCGCGGCGTAGCCGGGCCACGCCGTCAGCTCGCGCTCGGACCTCGGGTGCTTGCCGTGCAGGGTCAGCAGGACGGGCAAGCGCGGGCGGTCCAGCCGGGTGGCGCTGAGCAGCCAGGCCATGAACGCACGCGCCTCGGCCTGCTTTCCCGCACCCAGGAAGGCGGCGACCCCGATGCTCGCGTCGCGTGGCCAGGAGTAGCGGTAGTCCCAGTTCCGGCCGCCGCCGAGGCTCTCCGGCAGCGAGGTCGTGGGCGCTGCGACCGGCGCCCCGGACGGTGAGTACGTGAGCAGCCGGAGGGTCAGCAGGCTGCGCACCACGGCGTCGCGGTGGGGCAGGTCCGGGTCGATCTCCGCACACCAGTCCTGCCAGCGCAGTTCGTCGCGCTCGAGGGCGTTCCAGGCAGTGACCGGGTCGACGTGGACCAGTGGCTCTCGGTCGGCGACGGTCAACACGCAGGTCAGCGGGTGGCCGGGGGTGATCGTCAACGGCTGGGCGAGGCCGGGCTCGACCTGCGCGGGCGAGTCCATGGTCAACGCGACGGCGAGCGCCGGCCAGGTGCACACCAGGAGCGCTCCCCGGCGCCGGACCCGGGGGCGTCGGTGCCGGTCGCCGAGGCGTGGGTCGAACTCGATCACCGCCGCCACCGGCCCGCCCTCGGCCGACAGCCGGCGGACCAGGAGCGTGGACGGCAGCAGCTCCCCGCTGACCTCGGCCACCATGCCCTCGGTCAGGGTGAGGCGCCCGGACCGCGTCTCCCAGGTCGTCTCGAGGGTGTTGGTGCTCGGGCGGTAGCGGCGGGTCACCGGCCCGGCCGGACCGGCCGGGCCGAGCTTGAAGTGTCCTGCGGCCTCCCCGCCGACCAGGCGACCGAAGACCGGCTGCCCCTCGAAGCGGGGGATGCAGAGCCAGTCGATCGAGCCGTCCGAGTCGACCAGCGCCGCCGTGCGGGTGTCGCCGAGCAGTGCGTAGTCCTCGATCGGCACGGGCTCCCGGGTGCGGCTCCCGCTCACGAGATCTCGAGGAGGGCACCGAGCGCGATGCCGTAGGCGACATGCGCGGCGATGGTGACCAGCGGGGTCTGGGCACCGTAGTTGAGACCGATGAGCCCGGGCGGCTCCAGGACGGCGACCGACTGCGGGCCGGCCCGGTGCGAGGCCATCCGCGGGTGCACGCCCACCAGCATCGGGAGGATCACGGTCAACGCGACCGCACCGTGGAGCGCACCGAGCAGGCCTCCGATCCACCAGGTGGCCTGCCCGAGGAGCACGAAGCAGCCGGCATAGCCGAGGGCGAAGCACTGCCCGACAGCCAGGTGGATGAGGAAGCCGGCCGCCCGTGCCCGGTCCGGGTCCGGCGTGACGACCGTGCCCAGGATCAGCGGCAGGTCGAGCCGGCTGAGCCCCCCGAGCTGCGCGCTGATCATCAGGGCCGTGAGACCGACCGTGGCGAGCAGGCCGAAGAGAGACCATCCCGCCCAGTCCATGGCCACACTCCGACGAAGTTCTAACGTCTATTTGTATGTACGTTAGATGGCGGGCTCCACAGGGTCAAGGCCGACCCGCTCACCGCCAGCCGAGCGCCGGCGCGAGGTGGGTGAGGACGCTCTCGAGGACGTGCACGTTGTAGTCGACGCCGAGCTGGTTGGGGATCGTCAGCAGAAGCGTGTCGGCCGCGGCGATCGCCTCGTCCTGGGCGAGCTCGGCCACCAGGGCGTCGGGCTCGCCGGCGTACGTCTTCCCGAAGCGGGCCAGGCCGCCCTCGAGCCGGCCGACCTGGTCCTCGCCGCTCCGATCACCGAAGTAGGTGCGGTCGAGGTCGGTGACGACCGGGAAGATGCTCCGGCTGACCGAGACGCGCGGCGCCCGCTCGTGGCCGGCGGCCCGCCAGGCGTCGTGGAACCGTTGGATCTGCTCGGCCTGCAGCTGGTGGAACGGCACGCCGGTGTCCTCGGTGAGCAGCGTCGAGCTCATCAGGTTCATCTCCTGCTCGGCCGCCCACTCCGCGGTCGCCCGCGACCCGGCGCCCCACCAGATCCGCTCCCGCAGGCCCGGTGAGTGCGGCTCGACACGCAGCAGGCCGGGCGGGTTCGGGAACATCGGCCGCGGGTTCGGCTCGGCGAAGCCCTCCCCCTTGAGCACCTCGAGCAGCACGGCGGTGTGCTCACGCGCCATCGCGGCGTGGTCGGAGCCCTCGGCGGGCAGGTGGCCGAAGTAGCGGTAGCCGTCGACGACCTGCTCCGGCGACCCGCGGCTGACGCCCAGCTGGAGCCGCCCGCCGGAGATCAGGTCTGCGGCGCCGGCCTCCTCCGCCATGTAGAGCGGGTTCTCGTAGCGCATGTCGATCACGCCGGTGCCGATCTCGATCCGGCTGGTCCGGGCCCCGATCGCCGCGAGCAGCGGGAACGGCGACGCGAGCTGCCGGGCGAAGTGGTGCACCCGGAAGTACGCGCCGTCGACGCCGACCTCCTCGGCCGCGACCGCGAGGTCGATCGACTGCAGCAGGGCGTCGGCCCCGGTGCGCACCTGGGACTGCGGCGAGGGCGTCCAGTGGCCGAAGGAGAGGAACCCGATGCTCTTCATCAGTGCGCCGCCTCGTGCCAGCTGCGGCCGAAGCCGACCGAGACGTCGAGCGGGACCGCGAGCGCGGCGGCGGCGCCCATCTGCTCGCGGACCAGCGCCTCGAGCGCCTCCTGCTCCCCCACCGCGACCTCGAACACGAGCTCGTCGTGCACCTGGAGCAGCACCCGGGAGGCCAACCCGGCCGCCGCGATCGCCCGGTCGACATTGAGCATCGCGATCTTGATCAGGTCGGCGGCCGAGCCCTGGATCGGCGCGTTGAGCGCCATCCGCTCGGCCATCTCGCGGCGCTGGCGGTTGTCGCTGGTCAGGTCGGGCAGGTAGCGCCGGCGACCCCAGATCGTCTCGGTGAACCCGGCCTTGCGGGCCTCCTCGACCACGCCGGCGAGGTAGTCGCGGATGCCGCCGAAGGTCTGGAAGTACTCGTCCATCAGCCCGCGCGCCTCGCTCGGCTCGATGCCGAGCTGCTGGCCGAGGCCGAACGCGGACAGGCCGTAGGCGAGGCCGTAGTTCATCGCCTTGATCTTGGCCCGCATCTCGACCGTGACGTCGTCGGCCGGCACGTCGAAGACGCGGGCGGCGGTGATCGAGTGGAAGTCGCGACCCGATCTGAACGCCTCGATGAGCAGGTCGTCCTCGGACAGGTGGGCCATGATCCGCATCTCGATCTGGCTGTAGTCGGCGGTCATCAGCGACTCGTACCCGCGACCGACCACGAAGCCCTCGCGGATCCGGCGGCCCTCCTCGGTGCGGATCGGGATGTTCTGGAGGTTGGGATCGGTGCTGGACAGGCGACCGGTCGTGGCGATCGTCTGGTTGAACGTCGTGTGGATGCGCCCGTCGCCCGCCACCGTCTTGAGCAGGCCCTCGATCGTCTGCCGCAGTCGGGTCACGTCACGGTGGCGCAGCAGGTGCAGCAGGAACGGGTGCTCGGTCTTGACGTACAGCGCCTGGAGCGCGTCCGCGTCGGTCGTGTAGCCGGTCTTGGTGCGCTTGGTCTTCGGCATCCCGAGCTCGTCGAACAGCACCGCCTGGAGCTGCTTGGGCGAGCCGAGGTTGATCTCCTTGCCGATCACCGCGAACGCCTGCTCGGCGGCGTCGCGCACCTCGGCGGCGAAGTGGCCCTCCAGCGCCTCCAGGTGGTCGGTGTCGACGGCGATGCCGGTCTGCTCCATCTTCACCAGCAGGTCGACCAGCGGCAGTTCGACGTCGTTGAGCAGGCGGGTGCCGCCACGCTCCTCGAGCTCGTCGTCGAGGGCGGCGGCCAAGTCGAGGACCGCCCGCGCGTGCAGCATCTCCACCTCGCCCGCGCGCTGCCCGCTGGTGGCGTCGTCGAGGCCGTCCAGGCTGAGCTGTCCGTCGTCGGCGTCGCCCTGCTTGAGCTCGCGCTTGAGGTAGCGCACGGTGAGGTCGGCGAGGTCGTAGGAGCGCTGGTCGGGCCGGGCGAGGTACGCCGACAGCGCCGTGTCGCGGCCCAGACCGGTCAGCGGCAGGCCGCAGGCGGCCAGGGCGAGCATCGGCCCCTTCGCGTCGTGGAGGAGTTTGGGCCGCTCGGGGTCGGCCAGCCACGCCGCGAGTGCTGTCTGGTCGGCGACGTCGAGCTGGTCGGCGGCGACCCAGGCGGCCACGCCGTCGGTGGTGGCCAACGCCAGCGACGTCACGTCGCCGGTGCCGGCGCCCCAGCGCCCGGCGACGTGCAGGCCGACCCGCTCGCCGGAGGCGGCGTGCTGCTCCAGCCACGCGGGCAGCTCGCCGGCCGCCAGGACGCTCATCGTGACGTCGAAGCCGGAGTCGTCGATCTCCTCCTCGGAGGTGAGCGTCTCGAAGAGCCGGTCGCGCAGCACCCGGAACTCGAGGCCGTCGAAGAGCGTGTGCACCTCGTGGCGGTCCCACGGCTGCACAGCGAGGTCCGCCGGGGTCCGGTCGAGGTCGAGGTCGCAGACCAGGGCGTTGAGGTGGCGGTTGCGGATCACGTCGCCGAGGTGGGCGCGCAGCGCCTCGCCCTTCTTGCCGGTGATCTCGTCCGCGCGGGCGATCACGTTGTCGAGGCCGTCGAACTGGTTGATCCACTTGGCGGCGTACCCCTGGCCGACGCCCGGCACGCCGGGCAGGTTGTCGGAGGTCTCTCCCACGATCGCCGCGAGCTCGGGGTAGCGGGTCGGCGGCACGCCGTACTTGGCCTCGACCGCGGCCGGCGTCATCCGGGCCAGGTCGGAGACGCCGCGCATCGGGTAGAGCACGGTCGAGCGCTCGGTGACGAGCTGGAGCGAGTCGCGGTCGCCGGTCAGGATCAGGACCTCCATCTCCGGGTCCTCGAGAGCCCGGGTGACGAGGGTCGCGATGATGTCGTCGGCCTCGTAGCCGTCCTTCTTCAGGAACGGGATGCGCAGCGCGTCGAGCACCTCCTCGATCAACGGCAGCTGGCTGCTGAACTCGGTCGGCGTCTTGTTGCGCTTGGCCTTGTACTCGGCGTACTCCTCGAGCCGGAACGTCTGGCGGGACACGTCGAAGGCCACGCCGACGTGGGTCGGCTGCTCGTCACGCAGCACATTGATCAGCATCGAGGTGAAGCCGTAGACCGCGTTGGTGTGCTGCCCGGTCGTGGTCGAGAAGTTCTCCACCGGCAGCGCGAAGAACGCGCGGTAGGCGAGCGAGTGACCGTCGAGGAGCAGGAGGCGTGGCACCCTGCGACTCTAGCGGCGGGCACCGACGGCCAGAATGGGTGCATGAGCGACGACCAGCGCCCCGAGGCCAGCCCCGCGACGGGCCCCGAGACCGGCCCCGAGATGGGTGTCGACGACTACATCGCCTCGATGCCCCAGGGGATGGGCGCCCTCAACGAGAAGATGGGCATCGAGCTCACCGAGATCTCCGCGGAGCGGGTCGTCGGCACGATGCCGGTCGAGGGCAACACCCAGCCCTACGGCCTGCTCCACGGCGGGGCGTCCGTGGTGCTCGCCGAGACCCTGGGCTCGGTGGGGTCCGCCGTCCACGCCCACCCCGACCGCCTCTCGGTCGGCATCGAGATCAACGCGACCCACCACCGCTCGGCCACCGCGGGCACGGTCACCGGCACGGCCACGGCGATCCACCTGGGCCGCACCATGGCGACCTACGAGGTCGTCATCACCGACGAGCGCGGCAAGCGTGTGTGCACCACGCGGATCACCTGCGCGCTGATGCCGCGGGAGCGGTACGCCGGCTGAGACGTCCGAGGCAGCTCGACCGGTCTCGACACGTCGGTCACGACCTCGTTCCTCGGTGGCGCGACTCGCTCGACCACCATCAGCGGATCCGCTGGCGCGGCTCCGCTAGTTCTCCACGCCGGCCCGGCTGCGGCGCATCGAGCGGCGGGCGGCGAGCACCTGGGTGAGCTGGCGGCCGCCGCTGGACTGGGCCGGGCGGCGGCACGCCGTCAGCCGGGTGCGCACCGCGTGGGTGGTCGCGACCCGGAGTACGGCGTAGGGGCCCAGGGCGAGTCGCGCCATGAAGCGGTTGGCGTCGCGCGAGCCGGCGACCGCGGCGGTGGCGACGTGGCTGACGCCCAGCTCCTCGGCCCAGGTGACGGCGGCGTCCATCAACGCGCGGCCGACGCCGTGCCGCTGGAACCGCGGCAGCACGTGCGGGGAGAGGGCGCGCACGACGGGCTCCAGGTTGAGGGCGGACATGGTCGTCGCCTCGAGGTGGACGGCGCCGGCGAACTCGCCGTCGTACTCCCCCACGACGATGCGCTGGTCGGGGCAGCTCTCGAGCCGCTTCAGGAGGACCTCGAGGTCGGCGGTCTGGTCCTCGGGGCCGGTACGACGCAGCACGTCGGTCCACAGGTCCGCGAGGGCCGGCGCGTCCGCGGGCACGGCGATGCGGAGCGACACCAAAGAGCGGCTCATCGAGTCATTGGCCTTCCGGACCTCCGTGCTACGCCACGTCTCTCGTCCCCCGAACGCGGCACCACTGCAGGAGACTACGCTCAGCCCCGCTGTCTTGTCAGAGGAGTCCCGTGTTCCCCGGTATCGGCACCATCGTCAACGTCGTCACGGTGCTGCTCGGCGCCACCGTCGGCGTCCTCCTCGGCAACCGCCTGCCGGTGCGCACCCGCGACCTGGTGACCGACGCGCTGGGGCTCGTGACGCTGCTGATCGCCGCCACCGCCGCGATGGCGGTGCTCGACGGCGACCTGGCGAACAAGGTCGGCGACAGCGCACCGATGCTGATCGTGCTGGGCGCGCTGCTGATCGGCGGCATCGGCGGCTCGCTGCTCCGGCTCGAGCAGCGGGTCGAGACGTTCGGCGGCTGGCTGCAGGTCCGGCTGACCCGCGAGAGCGGGTCGGTCGAGCGGCACCGCTTCGTCGAGGGGTTCGTCGTCTCGTCGCTGGTGTTCTGCACCGGCCCGCTGACGATCCTGGGATCGCTCGACGACGGCCTCGGGAACGGCGCCGACCAGCTCCTCCTCAAGGCCGCCCTCGACGGGTTCGCCGCGGTCGCCTTCGCCGCCTCGTTCGGCTGGGGGGTCGCGGCGAGCGCGCTCACGGTCGTGGTCGTGCAGGGCTCCCTCACACTGGTCGGCCTCGGGGTCGGCGACGTGCTCCCCGACGCCCACCTGGCCGCGATCACCGCGACCGGAGGGCTGCTCCTCGTGGGGGTGGCGCTCCGGCTGCTCCGGATCCGGGAGATTCCGGTCGCCGATCTGCTGCCGGCGCTGCTCGTGGCGCCGGTGCTGGTCGAGGTCGCAGCGACGCTGCATTGAGGCTCTGCATTGAGACTCTGCAGATTGAGACGGGTCTGTGATCCACGTGACACGCCGCGGGTCTAATGTGCAGCCATGCTGATTCGCCTGACACCCCGCGCCACCCTGGCCGCCGCCGTCCTGTCCGCCCTCGCGCTCACCGCCTCTGCCTGCGGGTCCGACGGCGGCTCGGACACGACGGGTTCCGACAGCCCGAGCGGCGCCGCGGACCTGAACCTGATCTCCGACGGGACCCTGACCGTCTGCTCCGACGTGCCGTACCCGCCGTTCGAGAACTTCGACAAGACCACCGACACCGGGTTCGCCGGCTTCGACGTCGACATCGTCAACGCGATCGCCGAGCAGCTCGACCTCCAGGTCCAGATCAAGGACTCCGACTTCAACGCGCTCCAGAGCGGCCTCGCGCTGGCGTCCGGCCAGTGCGACATGGCCGCCAGCGCGATGACGATCACCCCCGAGCGCGAGCAGAAGCTCGGCTTCAGCGACGGCTACTACGACTCCGAGCAGTCGTTGCTCGTGCCTGCGGACTCCAGCATCACCTCGATCGACGACCTCGACGGCGTCAAGGTCGGTGTGCAGAAGGGCACCACCGGCGAGGCCTACACCAACGAGAACGCCTCCGGCGCCGACGTCGTGGTGTTCCCGAGCGACGGCGAGATGTACGCCGCGATCAAGGCCGGGCAGGTCGAGGCGCTGCTCCAGGACCTCCCGGTGAACCTGGACCACCAGAACGACCCCAAGGCCGCCGGCGAGTTCAAGGTCGTGGAGACCTACGACACCGGTGAGAGCTACGGCCTGGCGATGAAGAAGGACAACACCAGCCTCATCGACGCCGTCAACGAGGCGCTCGCCACCATGAAGGACGACGGCGACTACGAGAAGATCTACGACACCTACTTCGCCACGGACCAGTGAGTCTGAAGCGGGCCACCAAGCGGCGGCTGCGGGACGGCGTCGCGTACGCCGTCCTGCTGGCCGTCGTCGCCATCGTCGTCGTGACAGCGGACCGGGACGCGATCTCGAAGAACTTCCTGGACGGGGACACCTGGAAGGGATTGTGGCCGGACATCGTCCTGATCGCTGCCAAGAACACCGTGAAGTACACGGTGATCGCGTTCGCCGGCGGCATCGCACTCGCCCTCGTGCTCGCCCTGATGCGGCTCTCGCCGCTGCGGCTCTACCGCTGGCTGGCCACGGTCTACATCGAGTTCTTCCGCGGCCTCCCGGCGCTGGTCGTCATCATCTTCATGGCACTGGGCGTGCCGCTCGCCTTCGGCTGGACAGCTCCGGGCGGGACCATCGGCGCCGGCCTGATCGCGCTGATCATGGTGTCCGGGGCCTACATGGCCGAGACCCTGCGCGCCGGCATCCAGGCGGTCCCGAAGGGGCAGCGCGAGGCCGCGCAGTCGCTCGGCATGAACGGGTTCTGGACCATGGTCACGGTGACGCTGCCCCAGGCGGTCCGGATCGTGATCCCACCGCTGACCAATGAGCTCATCCTGCTGGTGAAGGACACCTCGCTGCTGACGTTCGTCGGCATGCAGTACGACCAGGTCGAGCTCACGTCGTTCGGTCAGCAGGGCCTCGTCAACTACTCCAATGCGAGCCCGCTCCTGGCGATCGCACTGGTCTACCTGGTGATCTCGATCCCGGCCAGCCAGCTCGTGGCGTTCCTCGAGCGACGACAGCAGAGAGCAGCCCGATGAGCATCCCGGCGATCCAGGTCTCGAACCTGCACAAGTACTTCGGCGAGCACGAGGTGCTCAAGGGCATCGACTTCCGCGTGGACCAGAGCCAGGTCGTGTGCGTGATCGGCCCGTCCGGGTCCGGGAAGTCCACGCTGCTGCGCTGCGTGAACCGGCTCGAGGAGCCGACCTCCGGCAAGATCCTCGTCGAGGGGATCGACATCACCGATCCGGAGACCGACCTCGACGCGGTCCGATCCCGCATCGGGATGGTGTTCCAGCAGTTCAACCTGTTCCCGCACATGAACGTGCTGGGCAACCTCTGTGCCGCCCAACGGCGGGTGAAGAGGCGCTCCAAGGACGAGGCCGTCGAGATCGCCCGCCGCAACCTGGCCAAGGTCGGCCTTGCCGATCGTGAGAACGTCTATCCGGCCCACCTCTCGGGCGGCCAGCAGCAGCGGGTCGCGATCGCCCGAGCCCTGTCCATGGATCCCGACATGATGCTGTTCGACGAGCCGACCTCCGCGTTGGACCCCGAGCTGGTCGGCGACGTGCTCGCGATCATGAAGAACCTGGCCTCGGAGGGCATGACGATGATGGTCGTCACCCACGAGATGGGCTTCGCCCGCGAGGTCGGCGACCGGCTCGTCTTCATGGACGACGGCGTGATCGTCGAGGAGGGCGACCCGCGCGCGGTGCTCTCAGATCCACAGCACCAGCGCACCCAGGCGTTCTTGTCCAAGGTGCTCTGACCCGGCCCAGATCGGCCCCGGTATCAGGTCAGCCGATGCGAACCTGTTCCCGAGTCGTTATCTTCGTCGAGCGGTCGTCGCGCTCGCGTCGGCAGCACCAGCACCCCCGGCGGCGTTATGATCCGCCGACCGACCGGTACGAACCGCCCAACGATGCTCTGCGGAGCGCGGCGAAGGAGCCCTATGCCCTACCGTCAGAATCGTGCTCGGCGAGGCGCGCGGCCGCGTTCGGCCCCGCTCGCACTCGCCGCCCTGCTGCTCGCAGTGCTCGCCAGCCTCCTCGGTGCCGGACCGGCCCAGGCGGCCGAGGACGGCAACACGATCGTCGGCACCCTGGTGAACTCGGCCGAGGGCAACACCCCGGTCGAGGGCGTCGAGATCAACGTGACCACGGCCGACGGACAGGAGTACACCGGAACCAGCGGACCGGACGGAAAGTTCTCCGTCGAGGTCCCCGGAGAGGGCGGTCAGGTCACCGTCGAGCTCGTCGTCGACACTCTGCCGGAGGGCGTCGAGCTGCGCACGGAGGACAACGTCCGCGAGGTCACCCTGCTCCCGAACCAGACCCTGCCGCTCGCCTTCCCCATCGGGCCGGACACCCGGCACGTCGAGACCACCTGGGACCGGCTGCCCGGGCTGGTCTACAGCGGCGCGCTGTTCGGCCTGATCATCGCGCTCGCCTCGCTCGGCCTGTCGATGATCTTCGGCACCACCGGGCTCACCAACTTCGCGCACGGCGAGCTGGTGACCTTCGGCGCCGTGGTCGCGTACTACCTCAACACGTCCGCCGGCATCCCGTTCGTGTGGGCGGCGGTCATCACCGTGGCGCTCGCGGCCGTCTTCGGGTGGGTCCAGGACTTCGGCCTCTGGCGACCGTTGCGGCACCGGGGCACCGGCCTGATCGCGATGATGATCGTCTCCATCGGCCTGATGTTCCTGCTCAAGAACGTCTTCCAGTACTTCACCGAGGGTCGCCTGCTGAACTACCAGGAGTACCTCACCCCGGCCGGGCACGACGCCGGCGGGCTGTTCACCTACACCGACCGGGACATCGCGATCGCCGGCACCTGCATCGTCGTGCTCCTGGCGGTCATCCTCGGCCTCTCCTACACCCGTCTCGGTCGCGCGACCCGGGCCGTGGCCGACAATCCCGCGCTCGCGTCCGCGACCGGCATCAACGTCGACCGGGTCGTCTCGGTCGTGTGGATCATCGGCACCGCGCTCGCCGCCCTGGCCGGCGTCTTCCTCGGCTTCCAGCTCGGCGTCACCTTCCAGATCGGCCAGCTCGTCCTGCTGCTGCTGTTCTCGGCCGTGTGCGTGGGCGGGCTCGGCTCGGTGTGGGGCGCCCTGGTCGGCAGCCTGATCATCGGCGTCCTGATCGACCTCTCCACGCTGGTCATCCCGTCCGACCTGAAGAACGCCGGCGCACTCCTGCTGCTGGTCCTGATCCTGCTCTTCCGTCCCCAAGGCATCATGGGCCGCCGGGAACGGATCGGCTGAGAACGAGAGAGGAATAAGTCATGGACCTGATCAGCACCCCGCTGCACGACGCGTTCTCGCCGTACGCCCTCTCGTTCGTCTTCGCCGCGATGGGCCTCAACATCCACTACGGCTACACCGGCCTGCTCAACTTCGGCCAGGCAGCCTTCTCCGCCGCCGGCGCGTACGCCATGGGCGTCGCGATCGCCTCGTTCGACCTGCCGCTGGTCGTGGCGCTGCTCCTGGGGGTGGTGGGCGCCGTCCTGCTCGCTCTCGTGATGGGCGTTCCCACGCTCCGGTTGCGCGCGGACTACCTCGCGATCGTGACGATCGCCGTCGCGGAGATCCTGCGACTGGTGTTCTCGACGTCCTTCAAGGACTACTTCCACGCGCGCGACGGCGTCAGCGGGTTCACCCTCGGCTTCCGGTCGCTCAACCCGTTCCCGGATCTCCCCAACGGGTTCTTGAGCTTCAGCCGCAACGACCTCTGGGTGATCACCGTCGGCTGGATCCTCGTCGTCCTCACGTGTGTCCTCGTCTGGCTGCTGATGCGCTCGCCCTGGGGTCGCATCCTCAAGAGCATCCGCGAGGACGAGGACGCGGTCCGCTCGCTGGGCAAGAACGTCTACTCCTACAAGATGCAGGCGCTCATCCTCGGTGGCGTCATCGGCGCGATCGGCGGGTTCATCGGCGGACTCGGCCTCGCCTCGGTGCAGCCGGACAGCTTCAACACCGACTTCACCTTCATCGCCTTCACGATGCTGATCCTCGGTGGCGCTGCCCGGGTGATGTCGCCGGCCGTCGGCGCCGTGCTGTTCTGGGCGGTGCTGTCGTTCCTAGGTGTGGCCCTCACCAAGCTGTCGAACGGTGACAACCCGATCATTCCGTCGGACCTGATGAGCCCCGACCAGGTCGGCAACATCCGGTTCGCCGTGGTCGGCCTCGTACTCATGCTGCTGATGATCTTCCGCCCGCAGGGGATCTTCGGGGACAAGAAGGAGATCGCGATCGATGCCCGATGACATGCAGGACACCCGCAGCCGGGCCTCCGACCTCGTCGGCGTGGACCCCGAGCCCGGAGTCTCCAAGAAGGACCCGATCGTGGTCGTCGACGGCATCACTCGCACCTTCGGCGGGCTCCGCGCCGTCGACGTCGACCACCTCGAGATCCAGCGCGGCGTGATCACCGCCTTGATCGGGCCGAACGGCGCCGGGAAGACCACGTTCTTCAACGTGCTCACCGGCTTCGACCAGCCCGACACGGGCGAGTGGACGTTCAACAAGAAGTCGCTCAAGGGCGTGTCTGCCTCGCACGTGGCGCGGCTGGGCATGGTGCGCACCTTCCAGCTGACGAAGGTGCTCTCCAAGCTCACGGTCCTGGAGAACATGCGGCTGGGCGCCACGGGACAGCGCGGTGAGCGGTTCTGGGCGGCGCCCTTCCGCTTCCTCTGGAAGGCCGAGGAGGACTCGATCACGGTCCGGGCCCGCGACCTGCTCGGCCGGTTCAACCTGGCTGCGAAGGAGGGCGACTTCGCGGGCTCGTTGTCCGGCGGGCAGCGCAAGCTCCTGGAGATGGCGCGTGCGCTGATGGTCAATCCGGAGCTGATCATGCTCGACGAGCCGATGGCCGGGGTGAACCCCGCGCTCAAGCAGTCGCTGCTCGGCCACGTGAAGTCGCTGCGCGAGGACGGCATGAGCGTGCTGTTCGTGGAGCACGACATGGACATGGTCCGCGACATCTCCGACTGGGTCGTCGTGATGGCCCAGGGCCGGGTGATCGCCGAGGGACCTCCGGCCTCGATCATGGCCGACCAGCGGGTGATCGACGCCTACCTCGGCGCGCACCACGACACAGACATCACTGAGATCGAGGAGTCGGTGCTCGCTGCCGAGGTGGAGGCCGAGCTCCGGGCCGACGACGAGGAGACCCGATGAACGAGACCACCAGCGACGTCCGTGCCCAGCACCTCGCGGCGGCCGAGGGCGCGGTCCTCCGCGCCGACGACCTGATCGCCGGCTACCTGCCGGGGGTCAACATCCTCAACGGTGCCGATCTCTACTGCCAGCCCGGCGAGCTGGTCGGCATCATCGGCCCCAACGGGGCCGGGAAGTCCACGCTGCTGAAGGCCCTCTTCGGCCTGGTGCGCATCCACAGCGGCAGCGTGAAGCTGCGCGGCGAGGACATCACCGACGACCGGGCCGACGCACTGGTCACCAAGGGACTCGGGTTCGTCCCCCAGTC
The DNA here is from genome assembly GCF_030019515.1 of Nocardioides sp. Lineage (GTDB taxonomy): Bacteria > Actinomycetota > Actinomycetes > Propionibacteriales > Nocardioidaceae > Nocardioides. Next base: position 190,220 of record NZ_JASEEQ010000002.1, read on the forward strand.
CGACAACGTGTTCCCCAGCCTGACGATCGCCGAGAACCTGCAGATGGGCTGCTACCAGGCGCCGCGGAAGTTCGCGGAGCGGTTCGACTTCGTGGCGGGCCTGTTCCCGGCGCTCCGGGACCGCCGCAACCAGCGGGCCGGGTCGCTGTCCGGCGGCGAGCGCCAGATGGTGGCCATGGGGCGTGCCCTGATGATGGAGCCGTCGGTGCTGCTGCTCGACGAGCCCTCGGCCGGCCTGTCCCCCGCGATGCAGGACGAGGTGTTCGTGCAGACCCGCGCGATCAACAAGGCGGGCGTCTCGGTGATCATGGTCGAGCAGAACGCCGCGCGGTGCCTGCAGATCTGCGACCGCGGCTACGTCCTCGACCAGGGCCGCAACGCCTACACCGCCACCGGCCACGAGCTGGCCAACGACCCGAAGGTCATCGAGCTCTACCTGGGCACGCTCGCCAAGAAGGGCTAGTACGCCCTCGCCGACCACGGTCCGCAGAACGAACGACGAGGCGCCTCCCGGCTGACCGGGAGGCGCCTCGCTGTGTTCTCGGTGCGGTCAGGCGAGGGCGATCAGTCGCCCTGTCCCAGACCCGCCTTGATCAGCTCGGGCACGATCTTCTTCGTCTCGTCGAACGCGATCAGCACGATGGCGTCCGGGTCCTCGGAAGCGATCTTCTGCACCTCGGCGCTGAAGGTCGCGGCGTTCGGGTCGTAGAGCTGGAACGACACCACGGTGCCACCGGCCTGCTCGAAGAACTTCTTCACGTTGTCGGCAAGCGCCTCACCGTAGGAGTCCTGGCGGGCCAGGATCGCAACGTTCTGCTTGCCGTCGCCGATCAGCGTGGAGGCCATCACCTGACCCTGGAGCACGTCGGACGGGGCCGTACGGAAGTACAGGCCGTTGTCCGCGTAGGTGTCGAACGCCGTCGAGGTGTTCGCCGGCGAGACCTGGGCGACGCCGGCCGCGGTGATGCGGTCGATGACGCTCAGCGAGACCGACGACGAAGCAGCACCGACGACCACGTCGGCGCCGCCGCGCAGCAGCTTGTCGGCCTCGGACGGCGCGATGTTCGGGGTGCCGTCACCGGAGTCGGCCTTGATCTGCTTGACCGGCTTGCCGTTGACGCCGCCCGCCTCGTTGATGTCCTTCACCGCCAGGTCGACACCCGCGAACTCCGGGGGGCCGAGGAAGGCGAGGTCACCGCTCTGCGGGAGCAGGGTGCCGACGGTCAGCGTGCCGTCGCCCTTGGGGATGTCGCCGCTGATCTTCTGGTCCGCCTTCACCGAGGCGACGTCGGGGATCTCGCCGGTGACGTAGTCGATCGGGGAGTAGCTGTTGTCGGCGCCGTACTGGAAGATGCCGATGGTCGCCGCGGACGGGCTTCCGGTCGAGTTCAGGTCGATGGGCCCGGACACGCCGTCGTAGTCGATGTCCGCACCGTCGGCGAGCAGGTCGGCGCACTCCTTGAAGGTCGTGCACTTCTCACCCTCGGCCGAGACCTCCTGCATCTTCGACCCGATGGCCTTGCCCGAGTCGGCCTTGGCCGCAACGGCTGCGAGCGCCGCAACGACCGTGGCGTCGTAGGACTCCGGGCCGTAGGTGAAGTCCTTGAGCTTCGGGTCGACCGTCAGCATCCGGTTCTTGAAGTCGTCTCCCAGCTCCGCCCCCGGGTAGGTCGCCTTCACGCCCTCGAGCGTTCCGGGATCGAAGTCCTCGGAGTAGTTCGCCGTGTTCCCGTCCACGAAGTACAGCTGCATCCCGGCGCCAGCAGGTGCCGAGCTCTCGCCGCTAGGGGCACTGCTCTCGGTGCCGGCCGGCTCTTCGTCGTCGCTGCCGCCACCACAGGCGGCGAGCACGAGCGAGGTGGACAGCACCAGTGCGCCGAGACGCGCGATCTTCTTGGGGCGATTCATGAAGCCTCCGATTGGTCTCGAGAAGCGCCGACACCCTCCGTCGGCGTGCGGTCAAAGTAGCGCAAGATCAGGACGACGACGCTGCACGAGCGGCTCGTTGCGGAACTGTGACCTTCGGGTTCCGGAGCCGGAGGAGGTCTCCGACCCGGGAAGAATACGGACTAGACCAGTCCGATCGGACCTCAGCTGACCCCGTGGCTGACGACGCCCTCGGCCACCTCGCGCATGGACAGGCGCAGGTCCATGGCCGTCTTCTGGATCCAGCGGAAGGCGTCGGGCTCGGAGAGGTGCAGCTGCTCCTGCAGGACGCCTTTGGCCCGGTCCACGGCCTTGCGGGTCTCGAGGCGCTCGGTGAGATCGGCGACCTCGGCCTCGAGCAGGGCCAGCTCGGCGAACCGGCTGACCGCCATCTCGATCGCCGGCACCAGGTCCGAGCGGGAGAACGGCTTGACGAGGTAGGCCATCGCGCCGGCATCACGGGCCCGTTCGACGAGCTCACGCTGCGAGAAGGCGGTCAGGATCACGACCGGGGCGATCCGGGCCTCGGCGATCCGCTCGGCGGCGGCGATCCCGTCCAGGACCGGCATCTTCACGTCGAGGATCACCAGGTCGGGGCGCAGCTCCTCGGCGAGCTGGACCGCCGTGGCCCCGTCGCCCGCCTGGCCGACGACGTCGTAGCCGTCCTCGCCGAGCATCTCGGCGAGGTCCATGCGGATCAGCACCTCGTCCTCGGCGATGACGACGCGCCGCGGCAGGGCGCCCCCGGGCTGCGGGGCCGGCTGTTGGGTCTCACTCACGGACAGCAGGCTATCCGCCGGCCGGTGCGGCCGACACAGCCGTCTCGGATAGGGTGCTGCGCGCGCCCCGGTATCCCAACCGGCAGAGGAAGCGGTCTCAAACACCGTCCAGTGTGGGTTCGAATCCCACCCGGGGCACCACCCGGAGCACCGGTCCGAACGGGCCTGTCGGCGGCCGGGGTCGCCCGGCTCGACGCCCTGATCGGGCTGACGGCGTGAGCGTGCTGGCTACGCTGACCCGCATGGACCGGGTCCGGACCACGGGTGTGGTCGCACTGCTGGTCGCCGGCGCGCTGCTCGCCGGGTGCAACGCGTCCCCGGACGATGCGGCAGCCGGGGACCGGACCGGCGGCCCGGCGCCGACCGCCGCGGCCGACCCGGCCCGGTGCGTGGTGTCCGACCCGGAGGGCGAGCTGATCCTGCATCCGGGCTCCCTGGCCGCCCAGGGCGCCGACGTGACGCTCGAGGGCGTCGAGCTGCGGGACGCGGAGAACCTGGACGTCGTGGAGACCGACACGGTCGCGTTCAGCGGCAACCCGAGCATCCGCGGGATCATCCTGGACTACCCGCCGATGAAGAACGCCGGGCTGGCCGACTCGCTGGCCGACTGGGACGAGCGTCGTCCGCTGGTGGGCCGCACGCTGTCGCCGGCCGACGGGCTCCAGGCGGTCCTGGTCGTGGTGCGACTGACGGATCCCAGCGCGCCCGGGCACCTGACCGGCGTCGCGCTCGAGGCGACCGCCGAGGGGCGGACCTACCCGCAGCCCGTGCTGGTCAAGCCGCACGGCGAGCCGTGCACGGTCGACGACATCGCGTCGACGCGGTCCTGGCTGCGCTGAGGTCGATCAGCCCCGGCGGTACGCCGGCGCCACCTGGTTGATCGCGTCACCCATCCGGTGGATCCGCAGCGCGTTGGTCGAGCCGGGGATGCCCGGAGGCGCACCCGCGATGATGACGACGAGGTCGCCCTCGCGGACCCGGCCGATCCGGAGCAGCTGGTCGTCGACCTGGCGGACCATCTCGTCGGTGTGCTCGACGGGTGTGGTCAGGAACGTCTCGATGCCCCAGGTCAGCGCGAGCTGCGAGCGCACCACCCCGACCGGCGTGAACGCGAGGATCGGGATCGGACCGCGCAGGCGCGACATCCGGCGCGCGGAGTCGCCGCTCTGGGTGAACGCGACGACGTACTTCGCCCCCACCCGCTCGGCGACCTCCTCGGCCGCCTTGGCGATCACGCCGCCGCGGGTGTGCGGGTCCCAGTCGATCTCCGCGAGCGCGGCGCGGCCCGACGGCTGCGCAAGGGCGTGCGCCTCGGTCGCCGCGATGATCCGCGCCATCGTCTCCACGGTGTGGACGGGGTACTCCCCCACGCTCGTCTCACCGGACAGCATCACCGCGTCCGCGCCGTCGAGGACGGCGTTCGCGACGTCGGAGGCCTCGGCGCGCGTCGGCGCCGGGTTGCCGATCATCGACTCGAGCATCTGGGTCGCGACGATGACCGGCTTGGCGTTGAGACGGGCCTTCTCGACGATCCGCTTCTGCAGGAACGGGACGTCCTCGAGCGGACACTCCACCCCGAGATCGCCGCGGGCGACCATGAAGCCGTCGAACGCCGCGATCACCTCGTCGAGGTTCTCGATGGCCTGCGGCTTCTCGATCTTCGCGATCACCGGGAGGTGCACGCCCTCCTCGTCCATGATCTGGCGGACGTCCTCGACGTCCTTGGCGTCGCGCACGAAGCTCAGCGCGATGAAGTCGACCGTGAGGTGCAGCGCGAAGCGCAGGTCCTCGATGTCCTTCTCCGACAGCGCGGGGACGGACACGGCGACGCCGGGCAGGTTGATGCCCTTGTTGTCGCTGACCTTGCCGCCGACGAGCACCTCGGTGTGCACGTCCGGCCCGTCGACCCGGGTGACCCGCAGCCGCACCTTGCCGTCGTCGATGAGGATCGGGTCGCCGACGTTCACGTCACCGGGCAGGCCCTTGTACGTCGTCCCGCACTCGCGGTCGTCCCCGGGCACGTCGCGGGTGGTGATCGTCCACTCCTGGCCGCGGCGCAGCTCGACCGGCCCGTTCGCGAAGCGCTCGAGCCGGATCTTGGGGCCCTGGAGGTCGGCGAAGATGCCGACGCCGTGGCCGCTCGCGTCCGAGGCCTCGCGCACGAGGCGGTACGCCGCCGCGTGGTCCTCGTGCGAGCCGTGGCTCATGTTCAGGCGGGCGACGTCCATGCCGGCGTACACCAGCTCACGGATCCGTCGGGGGTTCGCCACCGCGGGGCCCAGGGTGCACACGATCTTCGCTCTACGCACGTGCTTCACCCTACCGCGACTTTGATCGTTCCAAGACCTAACTTCCCGGTAACCTGCGAGGTCGGGGCCAGAACGTGCCATTGGTCCCGGCCGTCAGGTCCTCAGACCACCAGCGGGCGCTCGGTCGGCGGGATCGGCGCGGGCAGCGTCGTGGAGCCGGTCAGGTAGGTGTCCACCGCGGCGGCAGCGGCACGGCCCTCGGCGATCGCCCAGACGATCAGGGACTGGCCGCGCCCGGCGTCGCCGGCGACGAAGACGCCGTCGACCGAGGACATGTACCGCGCGTCGCGAGCCACGTTCCCCCGCTCGTCCAGGTCCACGGCGAGCTGCTCGACCAGGCCCGCCTGCTGCGGCCCGGTGAAGCCCATCGCGAGCAGCACCAGGTCGGCCGGGATCTCGCGCACGGAGCCCTCGACCTCGACCAGCCGGCCCTCCTCGCCGGGCACCGTCGAGGGGGCGACGTCGACCAGCCGCAGGGCACGGACGTTGCCGTCCGCGTCGCCGAGGAACTCCTGGGTGGAGACGGCGTAGACCCGGCTGCCGAGCTCGGTCTCGGTCGCCTCCTCGTGGGCCGAGGAGATCCGGAAGACCATCGGGTAGGTGGGCCACGGCTGTCCGGCCGGCCGCACCCCGGGCGGCTCCGGCAGGATCTCCAGCTGGGTGATCGACGCGGCACCCTGACGGGTGGAGGTGCCGAGGCAGTCCGCCCCGGTGTCGCCGCCGCCGATGATGACGACGTGCTTGCCGGCCGCGGTGATCTGGCCGTCGACCTCCTCACCGAGAGCGACCCGGTTGGCCTGCGGGAGGAACTCCATCGCCTGGTGGATCCCCCCGAGCTCGCGGCCGGGGGCCGACAGGTCGCGCGCCTCGGTGGAGCCGATGGCGAGCACGACGGCGTCGTACCGGTCGACCAGTGCTGGTCCGTCGAGGTCGGAACCACAATCGACGCCGGCCCGAAACACGGTTCCTTCCCTCCGCATCTGCTCGAGGCGCTTGTCGAGGTGCTGCTTCTCCATCTTGAACTCGGGGATGCCGTAGCGCAGCAGCCCGCCGATCCTGTCGGCGCGCTCGTAGACGGCCACGGTGTGGCCGGCACGGGTCAGCTGCTGGGCGGCGGCCAGGCCGGCGGGGCCGGAGCCCACCACCGCGACCGTGCGGCCGGAGAGCCACTCCGGCGGCTGGGGACGCACGAAGCCGGAGTCCCACGCCTTGTCGATGATCGCGACCTCGACGTTCTTGATCGTCACCGGGTCCTGGTTGATGCCGAGCACGCAGGCGGTCTCGCAGGGCGCCGGGCAGAGCCGGCCGGTGAAGTCGGGGAAGTTGTTGGTCGCGTGCAGGCGCTCGATGGCGCCCTCCCAGTCATCACGCCAGACCAGGTCGTTCCACTCGGGGATGATGTTCCCCAGCGGGCAGCCCTGGTGGCAGAACGGGATGCCGCAGTCCATGCAGCGCCCGGCCTGCTCGGTGATGATCGGGAGCAGCGCCCGCCCGGCGGAGCCCGGGTAGACCTCGTTCCAGTCCTGGATCCGCTCCTCGACCGGGCGCCGCTCGGCGACCTCCCGGCCGTTCTTGAGGAAGCCTCTGGGGTCAGCCATGCAAAGCCTCCATCATCGCGTGGGCGGTCTCGTTCTCGTCCAGGCCGTCGGCCTCGGCCTTGGCCCTGGCCTCGAGCGACTTGCGGTAGTCGGTGGGCACGATCTCGGTGAACCGGGTCAGCGCGGTCTCCCAGTCGGCGAGCAGCTCCTCGGCGACGGTGGAGCCCGTCTCCTCGAGGTGCGTGCGCACCAGCTGCTCCAGCTCGGCCGCGGCATCGCCGCCGACCGGCCCGAGCTCGACCAGCTCCGGGTTCACCCGGCCCGGCGCCAGGTCGAGGACCCAGGCCACGCCGCCGGACATGCCGGCCGCGAAGTTGCGCCCGGTCCGGCCCAGGACGGCCACCCGGCCACCGGTCATGTACTCGCAGCCGTGGTCGCCGACGCCCTCGGTGACGACCCACGCGCCGGAGTTGCGCACGCAGCACCGCTCACCGACGCCGCCCCGGATGAAGATCTCACCGGAGGTCGCGCCGTACCCGATCACGTTGCCGGCGATGATCTGCTCGTTCGCGGCGAACGTCGCCGCCCGGTCGGGGCGCACCACGATCCGGCCGCCGGACAGGCCCTTGCCGACGTAGTCGTTGGCATCGCCCTCCAGGCGCAGGGTGATCCCCTTCGGGACGAAGGCCCCGAAGGACTGCCCCGCCGAGCCGACGAAGGTCAGGTCGATGGTGCCGTCGGGCAGCCCGGCGCCGGCGTACCGCTTGGTGACCTCGTGGCCCAGGATCGTGCCGACCGTGCGGTTGACGTTGCGGATCGCGACCTGCGCGCGCACCGGCTCGCCGGACTCCAGCGCCGGCTGCGCCAGCGCCAGCAGCTCGGTGACGTCCAGCGACCTCTCCAGGCCGTGGTCCTGCTGCTTGGTGCAGTACAGGTCCTGGTCGGGGAAGGCGGAGCGGTCCGGCTGGTGCAGGATCGGGGTGAGGTCGAGCCCCGAGGCCTTCCAATGGTCGACTGCGCCGGCCACGTCGAGCGAGCCGACCTGGCCGATCGCCTCGTCGAGGCTGCGGAACCCCAGCTCGGCCAGCAGCTCGCGGACCTCCTCGGCGATGTACTCGAAGAAGTTCACGACGTACTCGGCCTTGCCGCTGAACCGATCCCGGAGGACCGGGTTCTGGGTCGCGACGCCGACCGGGCAGGTGTCCAGGTGGCAGACCCGCATCATGATGCAGCCCGAGACGACCAGCGGCGCCGAGGCGAAGCCGTACTCCTCGGCGCCGAGGAGCGCCGCGACGACGACGTCGCGGCCGGTCTTGAGCTGCCCGTCCGTCTGCACGACGATGCGGTCGCGGAGCCCGTTGAGCAGCAGCGTCTGCTGGGTCTCGGCCAGGCCGAGCTCCCAGGGTCCGCCCGCGTGCTTGAGTGAGGTGAGCGGCGCGGCACCGGTGCCGCCGTCGTGGCCGGAGATGAGCACCACGTCGGCGTGCGCCTTCGACACGCCGGCCGCGACCGTGCCGACGCCGACCTCGGAGACCAGCTTCACGTGGACGCGGGCCTGCGGGTTGGCGTTCTTGAGGTCGTGGATCAGCTGGGCCAGGTCCTCGATGGAGTAGATGTCGTGGTGCGGCGGCGGGCTGATCAGGCCCACGCCCGGCGTGGAGTGCCGGGTCTTGGCGACCCACGGATACACCTTGTTGCCGGGCAGCTGGCCGCCCTCGCCGGGCTTCGCGCCCTGCGCCATCTTGATCTGGATGTCGTCGGAGTTCGTGAGGTACTCCGCGGTCACGCCGAAGCGGCCCGACGCGACCTGCTTGATCGCGCTGCGGCGCTCGGGGTCGTAGAGGCGTTCGGGGTCCTCGCCGCCCTCACCGGTGTTGGACTTCGCGCCCAGCCGGTTCATCGCGATCGCGAGGGTCTCGTGCGCCTCCTGCGAGATCGAGCCGTAGGACATGGCGCCGGTCGAGAACCGCTTGACGATCGACGAGACGGACTCGACCTCGTCGATCGGGATCGGCCGGCGACCGGCCTCCTCGGCGCTCCTGAAGCGGAACAGCCCGCGCAGCGTCATCAGCCGCTTCGACTGCTCGTCGACGCGGGCGGAGTACTGCTTGAAGACGTCGTAGCGGCCGGTTCGCGTCGAGTGCTGCAGCCGGAAGACCGACTCGGGGTCGAAGAGGTGCGGCTCACCCTCGCGCCGCCACTGATACTCGCCGCCGATCTCCAGCTCCCGGTGCGCGGGCGCGATGCCGCCGCGAGGGTACGCCGTGGCGTGCCGTCGCGCCACCTCCTCCGCGATCGTGTCGAGCTCGATGCCACCGAGCTTGGAGACGGTGCCGGTGAAGTACCTGTCGACCACGGCCTGGGACAGGCCGATCACCTCGAAGATCTGGGCGCCGGTGTAGGAGGCGACCGTGGAGACGCCCATCTTCGACATCACCTTGAGCACGCCCTTGCCGAGCGCCTTGACCAGGTTGGCCACCGCCAGCTCCTGGTCGACCTTGACGTAGTAGCCCTCGCGGGCGAGGTCCTCCACGGACTCCATGGCCAGGTACGGGTTCACCGCGGCCGCGCCGTACCCGACGAGCAGGGCGACGTGGTGGACCTCGCGGACGTCGCCGGCCTCGACCAGGAGGCCCACCTGGGTGCGGGTCTTCTCGCGCACCAGGTGGTGGTGCACGGCGCCGGTGAGCAGCAGCGACGGGATCGGCGCCAGCTCGGCGGTCGAGTGCCGGTCGGACAGCACGATGATGCGAGCGCCGTCGGCGATCGCCGCCGACACCTCCTGGCAGATCTCGTCGATCCGCTGCGCCATCGCGGCACCGCCGCCCTCGACGGGGTAGAGACCACGAGCGACGTGGGTGATGAAGCCCGGCATGTCGCCGTCGCGGTTGATGTGCCGGATCTTGGCCAGGTCGTCGTTGGAGATCACCGGGAACGGCAGCTGCACCATCCGGCAGGACGCCGGCGCGGGCTGGAGCAGGTTGGACTCCGGGCCGATGGTGCCGGCGAGGGAGGTGACGAGCTCCTCGCGGATCGCGTCCAGCGGCGGGTTGGTGACCTGGGCGAACAGCTGGCTGAAGTAGTCGAACAGCAGCCGCGGCTTCGCGCTCAGCGCCGCGATCGGGGTGTCGGTGCCCATCGAGCCCAGGGGCTCTCCCCCGGTGTTCGCCATCGGGGTGAGCAGGACCCGCAGCTCCTCCTCGGTGTAGCCGAACACCTGCTGGCGCCGGGTCACCGAGGCGTGGGTGTGCACGACGTGCTCGCGCTCGGGGACGTCGTCGAGGTGGATGAGGCCGGCGTGCAGCCACTCGTCGTAGGGGTGCTCGGCCGCGAGCTCGGCCTTGACCTCCTCGTCCTCGATGATCCGGTGCTCGTCGGTGTCGACGAGGAACATCCGGCCGGGCTGGAGGCGGCCCTTGCGGACGACCTTGGCCGGGTCGAGGTCGAGCACGCCGACCTCGGAGGCGAGCACCACCAGGCCGTCGTCGGTCACCCAGTAGCGCGACGGCCTCAGCCCGTTGCGGTCGAGGACCGCGCCGATCTGCGAGCCGTCGGTGAACACCACGCACGCGGGCCCGTCCCAGGGCTCCATCAGCGCGGAGTGGAACTCGTAGAAGGCCCGGCGCTTGTCGTCCATCTCGGCGTGGTTCTCCCACGCCTCCGGGATCATCATCAGCACCGAGTGCGGCAGCGAGCGGCCGCCCATGTGCAGGAGCTCGAGGACCTCGTCGAAGGACGCCGAGTCCGACGCGCCCGGGGTGCAGACGGGGTAGAGCCGCTCCAGGTCGCCCGGGATGACGTCGGAGGCCAGCAGCGCCTCGCGGGCGCGCATCCAGTTGCGGTTGCCCATCACCGTGTTGATCTCGCCGTTGTGGGCGATGAACCGGAACGGGTGCGACAGCGGCCAGCTCGGGAAGGTGTTGGTCGAGAACCGGGAGTGGACCACGGCCATCGCGGAGGTCATCCGCTCGTCGCGCAGGTCGGGGTAGACCTCGTCGAGCTGGACGGGGGTCAGCATGCCCTTGTAGATCAGCGTGCGCGAGGAAAGCGAGGGGAAGTACGCGTCGGTCTCGTGCTCGGCGCGCTTGCGCAGGCAGAACGCCAGGCGCTCCAGCGCCATCCCGGTGACCCGGGTTCCGGCGCCGGCGACGAAGAGCTGGGCGAACGACGGCATCACCGCGCGAGCGGTACTGCCCAGGGAGGCGGGGTCGACGGGGACCTCGCGCCAGCCGAGGACGGTCAGGCCCTCCTCAGCCGCGATCTCCTCGATCCGCTGGCGGGTCTTCGCCGCCTGCTCGGCCTCGGCGGGCAGGAACGCCGTGCCGACGGCGTACGCGTGCGGGGCGGGCAGCTCGAACCCGAGCTGCGCGGTGACCACGCGCAGGAACGCGTCGGGGACCTGGATCAGGATGCCCGCGCCGTCGCCGGAGTTGACCTCCGCGCCTGCCGCCCCGCGGTGGTCGAGGTTCAGCAGGGCCTGGATGGCCTGCTCGATGATCTCGTGGCTGGCGACGCCGGTCAGGGTCGCGACGAACGCCACGCCGCACGCGTCGTGCTCGTGGCGAGGGTCGTAGAGGCCCTGGGGCGGCGGGAATGCGTGCGAGTAGGGCACCGGGCATTCTCCCGTCGTCTGGTCAAGCAGTGCAGTGGTGGCCGGGAGAACCGGCCAGGTGCAGGGGACGACATTGGCCCTAGCGGAGGTGACAGGTTAGCACCCGGTCACCCGGGCGGTTCTCCATCCTGGCGGGCGCGGACGCCCCCGTCCGAGGAGGGTACGTCCCCGGAGTCCTCGTCCGACCCCCGATCCGCGTGCGCGGCGTCGTAGACCTGCTCCTCGCGGCCCGGCCGCAACCGGCTGCTGACCACGAAGCAGGCCGCGGCCACCACGAACAGCACGATCGAGGTCCACACGTTGAACCGCAGACCGCCGACGTCGGAGAGCTCGACGTCGTCGATGCGCAGCATCTCGATCCAACCGCGTCCCAGCGTGTAGGCCATGACGTAGAGCGCCAGCACCCGGCCGTGGCCCAGGCGGAACCGCCGGTCGGCCCAGATCACGAACCCGAACGCCCCGAGGTTCCACACGCACTCGTAGAGGAACGTGGGATGGAAGGTCGGGTCCTCGAGGTAGCCGAGCGGGCGGTGGTCGGCGTCGATCTCCAGGCCCCAGGGCAGGTCGGTCGGCTTGCCGAACAGCTCCTGGTTGAACCAGTTCCCCCAGCGCCCGACGGCCTGGGCGATCAGGACGCCGGGGGCCATCGCGTCGAGCACCGGGAGCATCCGGATGCCCTTGCGGCGGGCACCGATGTAGACCCCGAGGGCGCCCAGGGCGATCGAGCCCCAGATCCCGAGGCCGCCGCGCCAGACGTAGAGCGCCTCGATCGGGTGCCGGCCGTCGCCGAAATAGAGGTCGTTGTCGGTGAGCACGTGGTAGATCCGGCCACCGACCAGCCCGAACGGCACCGCCCACAGCGCGAGGTCCTGGACGTCGCCGGCCCGGCCGCCCCGCGCGATCCAGCGCCGCTCGCCGATCCAGATCGCGGCGACGATGCCGGCGATGATCGCGAGCGCGTAGCCGCGGATCGGCACCGGGCCGAGGTACCACACGCCGGAGGACGGGCTCGGGATCGACAGCGCGCTCACCTGGGCGATCAGGGGGGCGATCAGGGGCGCGATCAGGGTGGTCACCGGTCCGCCTCCTCGGCGAGCAGCGTGTGCAGGTCCGCGGCCAGGTCGGCCGAGGAGGTGTCCTGGGTCCACAGCAGCGGCGAGGTGTCGTCGGCCGTGATCGCGGTGACCTGGCTGCTGTGGCTGTTCAGGTCGCGGCCACCGCTGGGCAGTCGCTCGCCGTCGGCGACGTACACGGCGAGCGGCTTGCCGATCGCGGCGATCGTGTCGAGGTCCCCGGTCAGCCCGATGAAGGACGGGTCGAAGCGGTCGAGGTAGTCGCGCAGGTGCTGCTCGGTGTCGACCTTCGGGTCGGTGGTCACGAACACCACGTCGACGGAGCTGCGGTCGGCCTCGTCGAGCCGGGTCAGCGCGGACGCGACGTTGGCCATCACGACCTGGCAGATGTCCGGGCAGCTGGAGTAGCCGAAGAACACCAGCGTCACCGGCTTGTCGGTGTCCTTCGCCAGCGAGTACGGCTGGCCGTCGGTGTCCGTCAGCGGCGTGGCCGAGACGGGGTAGGGGTCGTGGGTCACGGCGGCGCGGTAGCCGCCGTCGCCCTCGGCCGTGCTGCTGGAGCAGCCGGCGACCAGCGCCCCGGCCAGCACCAGCCCGACGACCCTGCCGACGACCCTGCTGACGACCGGGCGGGCGGACGCTGCGGGGGGCCGCCTACGCACGCCGGACCCCGGCTGCCAGCTCCTCGGTCAGCGCCCGGAGCGCCCGCAGGCCGGCGGCCCGGTCGTCGGGGTGGTCGAGCAGCGTGCGCACGAACGCCGAGCCCACGATGACGCCGTCGGCGCCGATCCCGTCCTTGGCCGCCACCTCGGCGGCCTGGTCGCCGGTGCTGACCCCGACTCCCACGCCGACGGGCAGGTCCGTGCCCGCCGCGGAGATCGCGGTCCTGGCACGTGCGACCAGCGGCCCGGCGAGGTCGCTGGTCGTCGCGCGGGCGCCGGTCACGCCCATCACGGCGGTGGCGTACACGAAGCCGCGGCACGCCGCGGTGGTCATCGCGATCCGCTCGTCGGTCGAGGACGGCGCGACCAGGAACACCTTGTCCAGGTCGTGCGCGTCGGCCGCCGCGATCCACTCCGGCGCACTGTCGGGGGTCAGGTCGGGCGTGATCAGGCCCGCTCCCCCGGCGTTCGCGAGGTCGGCGGCGAACCGGGCGACGCCGTACCGCTCGACCGGGTTCCAGTAGGTCATCACGACGGTCGGGGTCCCGGTCGCCGCGACCGCCTCCACGGTGCGCAGCACGTCGGCGGTGCGCACCCCCCGGTCGAGGGCCTGCTGTGCGGCGGCCTGGATCGTCGGACCGTCCATCACGGGGTCGCTGTAGGGCAGCCCGACCTCGATCACGTCGCAGCCTGCGTCGACCATCGCGAGCATCGCGTCGATGCCGCCGGCGACGTCCGGGAAGCCCGCGGGCAGGTAGCCGACGAGGGTCGCACGACCCTCGGCCCTCGCCCTCTCGAACGCGGTGCGCGTGCTCATCCGATCGGCTCCTCGGCGTCCTGACCGTCGACCAGCCCGAAGTACTCGATCGCGGTGCCCATGTCCTTGTCGCCGCGTCCGCTCAGGTTGATCAGCACGGTCGCGTCGGGTCCCTGCTCGGCGGCCAGCCGCTCGGCGACCCGGAGGCCGCCCGCGACGGCGTGGGCGGACTCGATCGCCGGGATGATGCCCTCGGTGCGGCTGAGCAGGGCGAGGGCCGCCATCGCCTCGTCGTCGGTCACGGGGAGGTACGTCGCCCGCCCGGTCGCGGCGAGGTGCGCGTGCTGCGGGCCGACACCGGGGTAGTCCAGCCCGGCCGAGATCGAGTGCGACTCGAGGGTCTGGCCGTCCTCGTCCTGGAGGACGTAGGTGCGCGCCCCGTGCAGGACGCCCCGCTCACCCGCGTGGATCGTGGCGGCGTGCCGGCCGGTCTCGAAGCCCTCGCCGCCGGCCTCGAACCCGTAGATCGCCACGTCCGCGTCGTCGAGGAACGCCGTGAACAGGCCGATCGCGTTGGAGCCGCCGCCGACGCAGGCCGCGATCGCGTCGGGGAGCCGGCCGAACCGATCGAGGCACTGCGCGCGGGCCTCGTCACCGATCCCCCGGGTGAAGTCACGCACCATGCTGGGGAACGGGTGCGGGCCGGCCGCGGTGCCGAAGAGGTACGCCGTGTGGTCGACGCTGGCCACCCAGTCGCGCAGCGCCTCGTTGATCGCATCCTTGAGCGTGGCGCTGCCGGAGTCGACCGGCACCACCGTGGCGCCGAGCAGGTTCATCCGGGCCACGTTCAGGGCCTGCCGCCGGGTGTCGACGGAGCCCATGTAGACGGTGCAGTCGAGACCGAAGTAGGCCGCCGCGGTGGCGCTCGCGACGCCGTGCTGGCCGGCACCGGTCTCGGCGATCACCCGGGTCTTGCCCATCCGCCGGGTGAGCAGGGCCTGGCCCAGCACGTTGCGGATCTTGTGCGCGCCGGTGTGGGCGAGGTCCTCGCGCTTGAGCAGGATCCGGGCGCCGACCTGGGCGCTGAGCCGCTCGGCGAGGTACAGCGGGCTCGGCAGGCCGGCGTACTCGCGCAGGATCGTGTCGAACTCCGCGACGAACTCCGGGTCGGCCATCGCGTCCTGCCAGGCGACGGTGAGCTCGTCCAGGGCGGCGACCAGGGCCTCGGGCATGAACCGGCCGCCGAAGCCCTCCTCGGGTCCGCCGAACCACCCGAGCGCGTCCGCGTCGTACGTCGTCGTCCTCTCGGGCCTGGTCGTCATGCCTCGACTCCTGTCATCCTGCGCACGGCGCCCTCGGGGTCGCCGTCCCTCACCAGTGCCTCGCCGACGAGCACGGCGCGGGCACCCTCGCGCACGAACCGGGTCACGTCGTCGGGGCCGAAGATCCCCGACTCGGCCACCTTGACGCGATCGTCGGGCACCAGGGGCGCGAGCCGCCCGAAGGTGTCGTCGTGGATCGCAAGGGTCTTCAGGTTGCGGGCGTTCACGCCGACCAGCTCCGCGCCGAGGGAGACGGCGCGCTCGGTCTCGGCCTCGTCGTGGACCTCGACGAGGACGGTCAGGCCGAGCTCGCGGGCCTCGTCGTGGAGCCGCCGCAGCTCGTCGTCCCCCAGGGCCGCGACGATCAGCAGCACCAGGTCGGCGCCGGCCGCGCGGGCCTCGACCACCTGGTAGCTCGTGACGATGAAGTCCTTGCGCAGGATCGGGGTGTCGACCGCCGCGCGGACGGCGCGCAGGTCCGCGATGCTGCCACCGAACCGGCGCTGCTCGGTGAGCACGCTGATCGCGGCCGCACCGCCGGCCGCATAGCGCCGGGCGAGCTCGGCGGGGTCCGGGATCGCGGCGAGGTCGCCCTTGCTGGGGCTGCGGCGCTTGACCTCGGCGATCACGCTCGAGCCGGGCGCCCGGAAGTGCGGCATCGGGTCCCGGGGCGCGTCGACGTCGGCCAGCGCGGCGCGCAGGTCGGCGAGGCTGGTCGTGGACTCGCGCTCCGCCAGGTCGAGCCGCACGCCGGCCACGATGTCGTCGAGCACGGACATGTGGGCACTCACTCCAGTCAGCGGGCGTCGGGCAGGGCGGTACGGCAAGGGAAGTCTGTCACGCCACCGGTCGCCCGCGGACCGCGCCTCGGGACGCGGACGGCGAGGCGCCGGTGCCGGGGTCACGGCACCGGTAGGGTCCGCAGCAAGCGGCCGGCAGACGGACGGCCAGACGAAGGGTTTCGAGCACGTGAGCTACTCAGAGCCACCTCCCCCACCCCAGTACGGCGCACCCGTGCCGCCGCAGGGCGGCCTGCCCCCCAAGACCTCGGGCAAGGCGATCGGCTCGCTGGTGACCGGCCTGGTCGGCCTGCTGACGATCTGCTGCGGCTTCCTGGTGGTGACCAGCATCGTGGCGCTGGTCCTCGGCTTCCTGGCCCGCAAGGACATCCGCGCCTCCAACGGCCAGCTCAAGGGCGATGGCATGGCGCTGGCCGGCATCATCACCGGGTTCGTCGGGATCGCGATGGTGATCGTCACGATCATCCTGGTCGCCACCGGCACCCTGGACACGAACTTCGAGTACAGCACGTCCTAGACGCGCTGCGACGAGGAAGGGCCGACCCCGGCGGGGTCGGCCCTTCGCGCGTCTCGAGCCTCAGCCTCGATCTACGGGGCCAGCCAGGACCCGGCCGGCAGGTTGCGGAGCACCGCGAACACGACGGCGACCACGCACAGGGTCACCGTGCCGACGGTGACCAGACGCGCATCGGGCTCGCGCTCGCGCCCCACCCAGCGGTCGACCGCCCAGCGCCCGAGCAGGAACACCAGCAGCGGCAGGATCGCGATGAAGAGCAGGTTGCTGGACGCCGCAGCGCCCACGTCGCCCCGGGTGAGGTCGTTGACGGCGCGCAGGCCGCCGCATCCCGGGCACCAGAAGCCGAGGGCCGCGCTCGGGCAGTAGCCCCAGGAGCCGCTCTCGTGGGGGTCGCGCACGTGCAGCGCCAAGGTGGCCACGCCCAGCGCGCCGATCGTGAACGCGGGCGCCGCCATCCGCTGCCACCGGGTCGCGCGGGAGACGGCCGAGGAGGCGGTGGGCGGCGCGGTGGTGGTCACGGCGGGAACCGGCTCAGTGGTCCGACTGGTTGAAGCCGAGCTTGGCCATCACGACGAAGACCGCCAGCGAGGCGACGCCGAGCGCGACGCCGACCCAGAAGACGGGGTAGCTCACCGGGTCGAGGAGCAGGCCCACGGCCCCGACGACGAAGCCCAGCATCGCGATCGCGACCGCCGTCCAGGCCGCGGGGGTGTTGCCGTGGTTGTTCGACATGCAGGGGCTCCTCGAAGCGGGGTCCGGACGGGCTCGTCGGTCACTGGGGTGGGTGTCGCGGCCACAGTCTATTCAGGCGCGGCGTCCGTGGGGTCGCGACCCTCGTCGATCGCCTTCCAGAGGTCCAGGCTGGTCTGCTCCTCCGGCGGCGCCGCCGGGGTCGCCGGCGCGGCTCCCGGGGCGTCGTACCGGCTGCCCATCTGTGGCCAGCCGGGCACCCAGGCCACCGCGGCCGCCGTCGCCAGCACCGACAGCAGCGCGCCGGCGCCGGCCACCCAGAACCAGGCCGTGTGGCCGACGTCCGCACCGGTGACGCCGACCTGGGTCAGCTCCTCGCGCAGTCGGTCCGGCACCTGCGAGAAGCCGGCGACGACGCCGGCGACCGCACCGACGGCGGCCAGAAGCCCCAGCCCGGCCACGGCGCGGCGCACCCGGCCGCGGGTGACCAGGACGACGCCCCAGCAGGCCAGCACCACGAGGCCGAGCGCGGTCACGACCGGCAGGTGGGCGTCGTAGGTGACCAGGGCCGCGCCCGCACCCGCCCCGTCCGCCGCGGCGGACGGCTTGTCACCGGCGATGGCGGCGAGGGCACCGGCGGCCAGGCCGACGAGCACCACCGGGCCGAAGGTACGGCGGGGCTCAGCCACGGCCGGCGGCGCTGGGCTGATCGGGGGCAGGCCGGTCGGGAGTGGGCAGCCGGTCGGCGTCGAAGCAGGTGCGGTCGCCGGTGTGGCACGCCGCGCCGACCTGCTCCACCTTGACCAGGAGCGTGTCGCCGTCGCAGTCCAGGCGGACCTCCTTGACCCACTGCACGTGGCCGGAGGTCTCACCCTTGAGCCAGTACTCCTGCCGCGACCGGCTCCAGTACGTCGCCCGGCCGGTCGTGAGGGTGCGAGCGAGCGCCTCGTCGTCCATCCACCCCAGCATCAGCACCTCGCCGGTGTCGTGCTGCTGCACGACCGCGGGCACCAGCCCGTCGGGGTTGCGCTTGAGCCGGCCGGCGATGGCGGGGTCGAGGGTGGTCACCGGTCCAGTATCCCGTGCCGGTGCGCCGAGACGCCGTCAGGAGCCCTGTTGCGCCGTCCACGAGGCGTACAGCCCGGCGTAGACCGATCCGGCCTCGGCGACCAGCGCGGCGTGCGGTCCGCGCTGGACGATCCGGCCCCGATCGACCACCACGACCTCGTCGGCGCTCTCGGCGGTCGAGAGCCGGTGCGCGATCGTCACCGACGTACGACCGCTCATCAGCCGCTCGAGCGCGCGGCCGATCCGCATCTCCAGGGCCGGGTCGACCGCGCTGGTCGCCTCGTCGAGCACCAGCAGGTCGGGGTCGGCCAGCTGGGCGCGCAACAGGGCGACCAGCTGCCGCTCCCCGGCCGAGAGCGACTCGCCGCGCTGGCCGACCCGGGTGCCGAGGCCGTGCGGCAGCCCGGCGACCCAGTCGCCGAGCCCGAGCTCGGAGGCGCTGGCGAGGATCTGCTCCTCGGTGGCCTCCAGCCGGCCGTAGCGCGCGTTGGCCGCGATGGTGTCGTCGAACAGGAACCCCTCCTGCGGCACCAGCACGACACTGCGGCGCATCGAGGCCTGGGCGATCTCCCGCACGTCGATGCCGTCGAGCAGCACCGTCCCCTCGGAGGGGTCCATCAGGCGGGTGAGCAGCTTGGCGATCGTCGACTTGCCGGAGCCGGTCTCGCCGACCACGGCCACCCGGGTGCCGGCCGCGATGTCGAGGTCGACGTCGCGCAGCACCGGAGGGCCGCCCGGGTAGGCGAACGTGACGCCCCGGAGGTGCACGTCGATCGGGCCGCGCGGCAGCGTCCGGCCCTGCTCCCCCGGGTCCACGAGGTCCGCGGGCGTCTCGAGGATGCCGATCACCCGGCGCCAGCCGGCGATGGCGTTCTGCGCGTCGGTGAGGATCTGGGTGCCCATCTGCACGGGCCCCACGAACAGGGTGACGAGGAACGCGAACGCCAGCACCTCGCCCGCCGTGATGTCGGCGCCGGTCGGCAGCACCTCCAGCCCCAGCCAGATGCCGACGATGAGCACGCCGGCGTTGGCGAGCCCCGCCGACACCCCGCCGAGCGAGAACGAGAAGGCGGTGAAGCCCTGGGCCCGGGTGCTCGCGGCCTTGTACTCGTCGATCGCGCCGTCGATGCGGTCCTGGGTGCGGGCCTCGACGGCGTACGACCTGACGACCGCGGCGCCGACGACCGGCTCGGAGATCGCGGAGAGCATGACCCCGACCTGGCGCCGCACGGTGCCGTAGGCATCGGACAGCTTGCGCTGGAAGTAGCGGAGCGACAGGAACAGCGGCGCGAAGCAGAGCCACACCACCAGCGCGAGCTGCCAGCTGTAGACCACCATCACGACGGTCGCGACCAGCACCTGGCCGATGCTCACCACGAACAGCAGGCCGCCGAACACCAGGAACTGGCTGACCTGGTCGACGTCGCTGGTGACCCGCGAGACCAGGGCGCCGCGGCGCTCGGTGTTCTGGGTGAGCAGCGGCAGGTCGTGCACGTGGCGGAACGCCTTGATCCGCAGGGTCGCGAGGCCGCGCTCGGAGGCGGTGAACAGCCGCGCCGTCATGGCGTACGACGCCCAGCTGGTCGCCGCGATCGCGACCGCGGCGCCGATGCCGGTGAGCACGGTGAACGAGACGTCCGGGCCACCGGGACCGTTCAGGCCGCGGTCGAGGGTCTGCTGGACGGCCACGGGGACGACGACCTGGCCGAGGGAGGCGAGGATCGCGAGCGCCATCGTACGCCAGATCCCCTCGGTGAGCTCCGGGGAGTAGTGCACGCCGCGGCGCAGGGTGGCGATCGCGCCGATCTCCTCGCCGGAGTCCAGGACGGTGCTCATCCGGCGTCCTCCACCAGCTCGGCGTGCTGCTCGTACGCGTTGACCAGGTGCGCGTAGGACGCGCTGCGCTCGAGCAGCTCGGCGTGCGTGCCCCGGTCGGCGATCCGCCCGTCCTCGAGGTGCACGACCTCGTCGGCCAGCCCGATGGTGGCCTTGCGGTAGGCGACCACCACCAGGGTGCTCTCGCCCCCGCCGGCGCGCAGGGCCGCGAGGATCCGGGCCTCGACCTCGGCGTCGACGGCGGAGGTCGCATCGTCGAGGATCAGCAGCCGGGGCCGCCGGACCAGCGCCCGGGCCAGCGAGATCCGCTGCCGCTGGCCACCGGAGAGCGAGGTGCCGCGCTCGCCCAGCCGGGTGTCGAGCCCGTGCGGGAGGGCGGCCACGAAGCCGTCGGCCTGGGCGGCCCGCAGCGCGGCCCAGACGTCGTCGTCGGAGACGTCGGCGCCCAGGGTCACGTTGCCGCGGACGGTGTCGTCGAAGAGGAAGGCGGTCTGGGGCACGACCGCGACGGTCTCGGCCAGCTGGCCCCGGCCCAGGTCGCGCAGGTCCGTCCCGTCGAGCAGGATCCGGCCGGCGTCGGGGTCCACCAGGCGCGCCATCAGCGTGGTGAGGGTGCTCTTGCCCGAGGCGGTGGCGCCGACCACCGCGACGGTCCGGCCGGGCTCGACGGCGAAGGTGACGTCCTCGAGCAGCCGCTGGTCGGAGTCGTAGCCGTAGCCGAGGTGCTCGACCTCGAGCCGGGCGCCGCCGTCGCCCCGGGCGGCGGACCGGTCGCCGTACGGCATCTCGCCGGTCGCGCGCAGCACCGAGCGCACCCGGTGATAGCCGACCACGCTGCGCGGGAACTCGCCGAGCAGCCACCCGATCGAGCGGATCGGGAAGGAGACGATCGTCAACAGGTACGCGACCGTGACCACGTCGCCGGCGTCCGTGGCCCCGCTGAGGACCCGCTCGACGCCGACGGCGAGCACGACCAGCACGCCCACGTTGGGCAGGGCGGCGAGCGTGGGGTCGAAGGCGGCGCGGATCCGCCCGGCGCGGACGTTGACCTCGCGCAGCTGGTGGGCCCGGTCGGCGAAGCGGGCGGTCTCCTCGGGCTCGCGGCCGAGCGTCTTGACGACCATCGCGCCGTCGAAGGACTCGTGGGCGACCTCGCTGAGCTCGGCGCGCAGCTGCTGGGCGCGGGTCATCAGCGGCGAGGCGAGTCGCTGGTAGGCGAGGTTGGCGGCGATCACGGCGGGGAACACCAGCAGTCCGACCAGCGCCATCACCACGTCGGCGACGAACATCTGGACGACCGCGATCACCATCATCGCCACGGTGCCGACGGCCATCGGGAGCGGTGCGATCGGCCCCCAGGCGGCCTCGACGTCGGAGTTGGCGTTGGAGAGCAGCTGGCCGGTCGGGTGGCGCTGGTGCCACTCCATCGGGAGCGCGAGGTACTGCCGGGTGACGGCGCGGCGGGTGTGGGCCTGCATGCGGTACTGCATGACGCCGGCGCCGAGCCGACGGGCGACGATCCCGACCGCGCGCAGGATCGCCACGCCGAGGAACAGCGCCAGCACCGCCAGCAGCAGGTCGCCACCGACCTCGCCGTCCTCGAAGGCCGGCAGGACCACGTGGTCGGTCGACCAGCCGAGCACCCAGGCGTCGGCCACGGTCAGTGCGCCGAAGAGCACGCTGCCGATCGTCGAGGCCGCGAAGATCCAGGGCTCCCGCCTGATGGCGACCGCCAGGACGGCGAATCCCTCGCGCGTCGTCCCACGCCGGCTCCCGCGCTCGTCCGCCACCTTGGTCCTGGCCCGTCCCTGTCGTCCCGGTCTTGGTCGTTCTGGTCCTTCTCGCGGGCAACCCCGCGGCCCGCACAGGGTATTCCCCGGGGCCACCGACATAGTCTCGGGGCATGAGTGCTCCCCTCGCCCTGCAGGAACGGACCGAGCTGTGCGACCTGGCCCTCGCCCTCGGCCCGGACGCTCCGACGCTGTGCGAGGGATGGGATGCCCGCGACCTGGTCGACCACCTGCTGATCCGCGAGCGCCGGCCGGTCTCGGCGCTCGGCAACGTCGTCCCCCGCCTCGCCGGGCTGACCGACCGGGCGATGGCGCAGGGCCGCCAACGCTCCTTCGGCGTGCAGGTCGAGCGGCTCCGGCGCCCCTCGCCGCCGCTGCGACTCGTGCCGCTGCTGGACGGGCTGATGAACACCTTCGAGCTGGTCGTGCACCACGAGGACCTGCGCCGGGCACAGCCCGGGTGGGAGCCGCGGAGCCTGCCGGACGCCGACCTCGACCTGCTGTGGTCGCAGCTGAGCAGGGGCGGCGCCTTCATCGGGCGCCGGCTCCCGGTCCCTGCCGTGGTCCGGCGCTCCGACACCGGCATCACTGCGACCGTGCGCAAGGGGCCGGACCCGGTCGTCGTCTCCGGACCGGTCGTCGAGCTGGTGCTGTTCCTCTTCGGACGCGACCAGACCCGAGGGCTGACGTTCGAGGGCGCTCCGGACGCCGTCGCCCGACTCCGCTCCGCCGACCTGGGCGTGTGAGCGGCTAGGCTCGCGAGACCCACTGTCTCCAGGACAGTGTCGATCGGGGTCACATCATGGTATGGATCATCGTCGGGATCGTCGTGATCGTCGTGGTCGCTGCGGCCGTCTGGGCGTTCTGGCCGAGCCGCAGCGGGATCGTCGACGGTGACGTCCGTGGTCTGAAGCGGCGCAGCCAGGGCGACGTGGAGAACTACAACAACCCGAGCGGACCGAACTTCGGCGGACCGTTCTGACTTCTCTCGATCGTCCGAACGATCTGCACCTGGCGGACCAAGAACGCCCCGTCGTCGCGCTTCTTGCGGCGCAGCCAGGTGGTCACCTCGGCGTTGCACTTGCTGGCGTTGCACGACCCGCAGGCGGGAACGACGTTCGAGAGGGTGTAGCGGCCGCCGCGTGAGATCGGGAGCATGCAGTCCTTCTGCAGGGCCGCGGCCTCGTTGCCGCAGTAGGCGCACCCGCCCCACACCTCCATCAGCGCCAACCACTGGGCGTCGGTCAGGTCGTGGGTGACGGCGCCCATCCGGCGCTTGCGACGGCGGGCGTACGTCGCCGCGCGGGTCCGGGAGGCCACGAGCCGAGACTAGGGCGCCTCCGGCCGTCGACGGGCACACCTCGCCGAGAGGCTCCCGGTCGGTCCGTCGGTCGACCCGACCGCGCGGCTCGACGCGCGGATCTCGCACCTCTCAGCCGAGCACCGACTCGCGTCTTCGCACCCTGTGGTCTCGCGACGACGTGACCAGGCCGAGCACCACCCTGCCGACGACGCCCAGCCAGGCCGTCGCGTAGAGCACGCTGGCCAGCTCGTCGGTCGGGTGGTGGGCGCCCTGGTAGAGCCGGGCGAGCGCCACGGCGACCGGCAAGAGCAGCAGCAGCCAGGCCCACGCCCGCGCCCGGGGCCTCAGCCACCGCAGCACGAGCACGGTGCCGCCGTACACCGCGATCGCGGTGCCGAGGTGGCCCGAGGGGAAGCTGTCGTCGGGCACCAGGCCGGGGTCGAGGATCCGCACCGGCGGCCGGTCCCGGCTGATCACCATGGTGGCGATCGCGTAGAACCCGCCGACACCCGCGAGCACCAGGCCGAAGAAGACGGCCCCGGTGAGCCGGACGATCCAGTCGCAGCGTCAGCGGACCGGGTGGCCCGACCCGGCGAGCGACTCCTTGACGTCCGCGATCCGCAGCGTGCCGAAGTGGAAGACCGTGGCCGCCAGGACGGCGTCCGCGCCGGCCTCGACCGCCGGCGGGAAGTGCTCGACCGCGCCGGCGCCGCCGGAGGCGATGACCGGCACGGTCACCTCCCGCCGTACGGCACGGATCAGCTCCAGGTCGAAGCCGTCCTGGGTGCCGTCGGCGTCCATGGCGTTGAGCAGGATCTCCCCCGCGCCCAGGTCCGCCGCGCGCACGGCCCACTCGACGGCGTCGATCCCGGCCGACCTCCGGCCGCCGTGGGTGGTCACCTCGAAGCCCGACGCGGTGCCAGGCGCGCGGCGGGCGTCCACCGAGAGCACCAGCACCTGGTTGCCGAAGCGGTCGGCGATCTCGGCCACCAGCTCCGGCCGGTTGATCGCGGCCGTGTTGACCGCCACCTTGTCGGCACCTGCGCGCAGCAGCCGGTCCACGTCCGCGACCGAGGACACTCCCCCGCCGACCGTCAGCGGGATGAAGACCTCCTCGGCCGTGCGCGAGACGATCTCCATCGTGGTCGCCCGCCCCTCGAAGGAGGCGGAGATGTCGAGGAAGGTCAGCTCGTCGGCGCCCTCGGCGTCGTAGGTGCGGGCCAGCTCCACCGGGTCCCCGGCGTCACGGAGCTCCTTGAAGTTGATGCCCTTGACCACCCGCCCGGCGTCCACGTCGAGGCACGGGATGACGCGTACGGCGAGCGCCATCACGCACCGCGCGTCAGCGCAAGCGCGTCCTCGATGGTGAACCGGCCCTCGTAGAGCGCGGTGCCGGCGATCGCGCCCTCCACACCGACCGGCACCAGCTCCATCAGCGCCTCGATGTCGGCCAGCGTCGTGACGCCACCCGACGCGACCACCGGGGCGTCGGTGGCGGCGCAGACCTCGCGCAGCAGCTGGAGGTTCGGTCCCTGGAGCATGCCGTCCTTGTTGACGTCGGTGACGACGTAGCGCGCGCAGCCCTCGGCGTCCAGGCGCGCGAGCGTCTCGTAGAGGTCGCCCCCCTCCTTGGTCCAGCCCCGTGCGGCGAGCGTCCGACCGCGTACGTCGAGGCCGATCGCGACCCGGTCCCCGTGCTCGGCGATCACCCGCCGGCACCACTCGGGCTGCTCGAGCGCGGCGGTGCCGATGTTCACCCGGCGACAGCCGGTGGCCAGCGCGGCCGCGAGCGACTCGTCGTCGCGGATCCCGCCGCTCATCTCGACCTGGACGTCCAGCGCCGCGACGATCTTCGCCTGCAGCTCGCGGTTCGAGCCGCGGCCGAACGCCGCGTCGAGGTCGACCAGGTGGATCCACTCCGCGCCGGCCTGCTGCCAGCGCATCGCAGCCGCCACCGGGTCGCCGTACGTGCGCTCGGAGCCGGCCACCCCCTGGGCGAGCTGGACGGCCCGCCCCTCGGTGATGTCGACGGCGGGGAGGAGCTCGAGGTAGTCAGACATGGTGCCCTTCAGGTACGTCGGAACAGCATTGTGTGGAGGACGGGCGCGGCCAGCACGCTGACCACGAACGCGGCGAGCCGGATCTCCCACTCGCCGAAGAAGATCCAGGCCAGCACGTTGAACGCGAGGAGCGCGGCGACCAGCGCGCCGTTCTGGCGTCGGCGCCGCTGCGCGAGCAGGCCGCTGGGCCGCCTGGGAGGCCTCGGCAGCCGGTCGGTGACCGCGCGCACGCGTGCGTCGCGACGCTCCTTGCGCTCCGCCGCGGCCGCCCGGGCCGCCGCGAGCACCGCGGCCTCCCGCTCGCGCTCGGCCCGGCGCTGCGCCCGCTCCTTGCTCATGTCGTCCTCACCGCAGCGACTCCACCCAGTTGCGCAGCAGCGCCGCTCCGGCGTCGCCGGACTTCTCGGGGTGGAACTGGGTGGCGCTCAGCGGTCCGTTCTCGACCGCCGCGACGAACCGGTCCCCGCCGTGCTCCGTCAGGCCGGTCTGGGCCCAGGAGACCAGCGGCGGCCGGGTGCGGCCGTGGGTCTCCAGCGCCCAGTGCCGCACGCCGTAGGAGTGCACGAAGTAGAACCGCTCCTCCTCGATGCCGCGGAACAGCGTGCTGCCCTCGGCCACCTCGACCGTGTTCCACCCCATGTGGGGTACGACGGGCGCCTGCAACCGCTCGACCACGCCGGGCCACTCGTCGCAGCCCTCGGTCTCGACCCCGTGCTCGACGCCGCGCTCGAAGAGGATCTGCATGCCCACGCAGATCCCGAGGACGGGCCGGCCGCCGGCCAGGCGCCGTCCGATCACCTCCTGACCACGCACCGAGCGCAGGCCCGCCAGGCAGGCCGCGAAGGCGCCCACGCCCGGCACCAGCAGGCCGTCGGCCTCCTGCGCGAGCGCCCGGTCCGCGGTGAGGGTGACCTCGGCGCCGGCGCGCTCGACGGCACGCACGGCGGAGCGGAGGTTCCCCGAGCCGTAGTCGAGGACGACGACGCGGGGCTTTCCGCTCAGCCGTGGGGCGGTCAGAGCGAGCCCTTCGTCGAGGGCACGCCGGTCTCGCGCGGGTCGAGCGCGACGGCGTCGCGGAAGGCCCGGGCGAACGCCTTGAACTGGGTCTCCACGATGTGGTGCGGCTCGCGGCCGGCCAGCACCCGCACGTGCAGCGCGAAGTGGCCGTGGAACGCGATGCTCTCGAAGACGTGCTGGGTCAGCGACCCGAGGTAGGCGGGCATGGTGCCACCGAGCTGGACGTACTGCTGCCCCTCGGGCTCGCCGGTGTGCACGCAGTAGGGCCGGCCGGAGACGTCGACGACCGCCTGGACCAGGGCCTCGTCGAGCGGCACGGTCGCGTCGCCGAACCGGCGCACGCCCCGCTTGTCGCCGAGCGCCTGGCGCAGCGCCTGGCCGAGCGCGATCGCGGTGTCCTCGACGGTGTGGTGCGCGTCGATGTGGGTGTCGCCGTCGGTCTGCACGGTCAGGTCGACCAGCGCGTGACGGGCGAACGCGGTCAGCATGTGGTCGTAGAACCCCACGCCGGTCGAGACGTCGTGGCGCCCGGTGCCGTCGAGGTCGACCTCGACGAGCACCTTGGACTCGCTGGTCTGCCGCTCGATGCGTGCCGTCCGGCTCATGACTCGTCTCCCATGACTTCGGTCAGTGCGTTCTTGAAGGCCATCATCTCGTCCGCGGTGCCGATCGACACACGGAGCCACCCGTCGGGGCCGGTCTCGCGGATCAGCACGCCCCGGTCGAGCAGTCCCTGCCAGACAGCATGGCGGTCCGCGAAGGTGCCGAACAGCACGAAGTTGGCGTCGCTGTCGGCGACGCGCAGCCCCTGCGCCCGCAGCCAGTCCACGGTCGCGTCCCGCTCGGCGCGCAGCTCGTCGACCTTCCCGAGCAGCTCGGGCGCGTGCTTCAGCGCCGCCAGCGCGGTCGCCTGGGTGACCGAGGAGAGGTGGTACGGCAGCCGGACCACTCGGATCGCGTCGCAGATCGCGGGATCGGCGGCGAGGTAGCCCAGCCGCAGGCCGGCCGCCGCGAACGCCTTGCTCATCGTGCGGGTGACGACCAGGTTGCGGTGCTCGGGCATCAGCTCGAGCGCGCTCGGGACGCCTTCTCGGCGGAACTCGCCGTACGCCTCGTCGATGACGACGATCCCGCCGTCGCCAGCGGCCTTGCACAGCAACCCGACGGCTTCGGGCGGCAGCGCGGTGCCGGTCGGGTTGTTCGGGCTCGGCAGCAGCACCACGCTCGGCTGGCGCTCCAAGACCAGGTCGTGAGCGTGGTCGAGGTCGAGCGCGAAGTCGGACTCCCGGTGCCCGACGACCCACTCGGTCACCGTGTCGCGGGCGTACTCGGGATACATCGAGTACGTCGGCGCGAAGCTCAGCGCCGTGCGTCCGGGTCCGCCGAACGCCTGCAGCAGCTGCAGCATCACCTCATTGGAGCCGTTGGCCGCCCAGACCTGCTCGGGCGTGACCCCGTGCCCGAGGTACGCCGCCAGCGCGGCGCGCAGCTCGGTGTGCTCGCGGTCGGGGTAGCGGTTGAGCGACGTGGCCGCCGCGCGCACCGCCGCGGCGATGTCGTCGGCGCAGGCGTCGGACGGACCGTAGGGGTTCTCGTTGGTGTTGAGCTGCACCGGGACGTCGAGCTGGGGAGCGCCGTACGGCTCGACCCCCCGCAGCTCCTCCCGCAGCGGAGGCCAGGTCATCAGCTGAACCGGGCCTTGACCGCAGCGCCGTGGCCGGGCAGGTCCTCGGCCTCGGCGAGCGTCACGACGTGCCCGGCCACGGCGTCGAGCGCGGCCCGGGAGTAGTCGACGACGTGCACCGACTTGGTGAACGCGCGCACCGAGAGACCCGAGGAGTGGCAGGCGCAGCCGGCGGTCGGCAGCACGTGGTTGGAGCCGGCGCAGTAGTCGCCGAGGCTGACCGGCGCGTAGGGGCCGACGAAGATCGCGCCGGCGTTGCGGACCCGGGCGGCGTACGACGCGGCGTCCTCGGTGTGGATCTCGAGGTGCTCGGCGGCGTAGGCGTTCACGACGTCCAGGCCCTGCTCGAGGTCGTCGACCAGCACCACCCCGGACTGCCGTCCGGACAGGCTGGTGCGGATCCGCTCCACGTGCTTGGTCGCCGCGACCTGCGTCTCGAGCTCGGCCGCGACCGCGTCGGCGAGGCGGTCGGAGGGGGTGACGAGCACCGCCGCCGCGAGCGGGTCGTGCTCGGCCTGGCTGAGCAGGTCGGCGGCGACGTACGCCGGGTCGGCGGTGTCGTCGGCCAGGATCGCGATCTCGGTGGGTCCCGCCTCGGAGTCGATGCCGACCAGGCCCTTCAGCAGCCGCTTGGCGGTGACCGTGTAGATGTTGCCCGGTCCGGTGACCAGGTCGACCTTGGCGCACGGGCCGGTGCCGTAGGCGAACATCGCGATCGCCTGGGCGCCGCCGACGGCGTACACCTCCTCGACCCCGAGCAGCGCGCACGCCGCCAGGATGGTCGGGTGCACGGCGCCCCCGAACTCGCGCTGCGGCGGGCTCGCGAGCGCGATCGACCCGACGCCCGCGGTCTGGGCCGGCACGACGTTCATCAGCACGCTGGAGACGAGAGGCGCCAGGCCACCGGGGACGTAGAGGCCGACCCGCCCGACCGGGACCTTGCGGTGGGTGACCCGCGCACCGGGGCCCAGATCGGTGACGGCGTCCTGCTCGAGCTCGTTCGCGCAGGTGGCGCGCAGCCGCGCGATCGACTCCTCCAGGGCGGCCCGGATGTCGGGGTCGAGCCGCTCGAGCGCGGTGGACAGCGCCTCCGGGCTCACCCGGAGGTCGTCGACGGCGACCCCGTCGAACCGCTCCGACAGCTCGCGGATCGCCTCCAGCCCGCGGGTCCGGACGTCCTCGCAGATCGCGTGCACCGCCGGGACCGCCGCCTCGACGTCGAAGTCGGCGCGGGGAACCGCTGCGCTGTAGTCGGCACCAGGGTCGGCGCCGCGCAGGTCGATGCGACGGATCATGGACCCGATTCTACGAGCGCGCGCGGCCCGTGCCCGACTCCGTCCGGCGGTTGAGGTGCGAGCGCCGCGAGCCGGCCCGGTGGTTGACGTGCGAGCGCAGCGAGCCTCGAAACCCCG
The DNA here is from genome assembly GCF_030019515.1 of Nocardioides sp. Lineage (GTDB taxonomy): Bacteria > Actinomycetota > Actinomycetes > Propionibacteriales > Nocardioidaceae > Nocardioides. The sequence goes on from NZ_JASEEQ010000002.1 coordinate 219,375, forward strand.
GACATCCCCAGCGGCTACGTTGGCACCGTGCCCGAGACGCTGCCGATGTTCCCGCTGAACGCGGTGCTGTTCCCGGGGGTGAGCGTGCCGCTCACGGTCTTCGAGGACCGGTACCGGGCGCTCGTGCACCACCTGCTGCGCATCGAGGACCCCGCGGCGCGGGTCTTCGGGTCCGTGGCGATCCGGGAGGGCTACGAGGTGGGCGAGCACGGCGCCCAGTCGCTGTACCGGGTCGGCTGCCGGGTGCAGCTCACGGAGGTCGAGCCGCACCCCGACGGCAGCTTCGACGTGGTGGCGGTCGGCCTGGAGCGGATCCAGCTCGACCGGCTCGACACCACCGGGCTCTTCCCGGTCGGCCACGTGACCGACCTGCCCGATCCCGAGGCGCCGGTGGCCGAGGCGGTCCTCGACCGGGCCCGGATGGCGTTCACGGCCTACCGAGCCGCCCTGGCCGACATCCGGGCCGACCCGTACGCCGGGGCCCTGCCGCGGGACCCGACGTACCTGTCCTGGACCCTGGCGGCCGTCGCGCCCCTGCCGATGCCGGAGCGCCAGTCGTTGCTCGAGGCCGAGGACGCGGCGATCCGCCTGGTCATGGTCACCGACCTGCTGCGCGCCGAGCTGCGTGCGATGAACGTGATCCCCTCGCTGCCCGCCACCGAGGTGGCCCGGACCCGCTGGTCGCCGAACTGAGCGAACAGCGCGCACGCGAGGAACGAGCGTGGGCGCGTGGTGAGCGAAGATTGAGCAAGCGACGCGACTGAGGTACGAAGTCGCGCGAGCGCGTCGAAATCCGGTGGGCCGAGAGTCGGCCTTCACCACCAACGGAAGGGTGCAGACCGGTCCAGTGGCCAAGAAGACCAGAACCGGACACGGTGGCACCCCCGCGAGCGTGGCGCTGACCAGGGCCGGGGTCCCGTTCACCCTCCACGAGTACGACCATGACCCGCGGGCCGCGTCGTACGGCCTGGAGGCGGCCGAGGCGCTCGGCCTCGACCCGGCCGTCGTCTTCAAGACGCTGATGGCCAGCGTCGACGGGAGGCTGGCGGTGGGCATCGTGCCCGTGACCGGTCAGCTCGACCTCAAGGCCCTGGCGCGTGCGCTGGGCGCGAGCCGGGCGGCGCTGGCCGAGGTGACGGCGGCCGAGCGGGCGACCGGGTACGTCGCGGGTGGGATCTCGCCGGTGGGCCAGAAGCGGTCGCACCCGACCGTGCTCGACGAGAGCGCGCTCGGCTTCGACACCGTCTACGTCTCCGCGGGGCGTCGCGGCCTGGACCTGGGGATCGCGCCGGCCGACCTGGTGCGGGCCACCGACGCGACCGTGGCGGCGATCAGTCGGTCGTGAGCCGGAGCACCACGTGGCTGGCGTCGTCCTGGAGCCAGGTGCTCACACCCAGCCCCTGCAGCGGCTCGAGGTTGTCCTCGACCTCCGGGTCGTCGCCCGCGAGACTCGCCAGCCAGTCGCCGGCGTCGAAGTTCACGAACAGGATCGCGGCCGCGTCGCCGGCCTCGCGCACGACGTTCTCGAACACCTCGGACCCGCCGAGGTCCCCGTCCTCGAGCAGCTGCTGGCGGTAGTCGGCGTCGGGGCCGATGGCGATCAGGTCGCCGTCGCGGTCGCTGCCCAGGAAGGACTCGGCGCCGTCGAGCTGAGGGCGCAGCTTGTCCAGCACGGACTCGATCCCGTCCGGGTCGCCCTGCACCTTCAGCCCGACCGGCACCCCGCTGCCGTCTGCGGAGTTCACGAACGTCTCGAGGTCGAAGTCGCCCCCGATGGCCAGCGCGGCGGACTCGCCGGTCAGCGTCTCGACGTCCTCGGGCAGGTCGAGGCCGGAATCGGAGGAGAGCTCGTCGAGGAGCTCGTCACCGCTCAGGTCGCCGCCGAGCTGGCCGGCGAACTGGTCGACGAGGTCGCCGAACCACCCGTCGGCGAACCCGATGCCCAGTGCGGCCGCGGTGTCGTCGGGGAGCGTCGCGAGCACGTCGTCCCCGCGGTCGGCGCCGTCGAGCGCCTCCTGGGACTTGCCGGCGTCCGCGGCCACCTCCAGCTCGAGGGAGCCGTCGTCGAAGCGGAGGGTCGCGGCCAGGCCACCGAACTCCTCGAGCCCCCGGGTGACCTCGGAGGGCAGCAGGTCGGTGCTCGAGCCCGGGACGGCGTCGCCGAGCCCGTACAGCGGCGGCATCAGGCCACCGAGGTTGTCGGCGAGGACCTGCCCGGCCTCGGGCGCGAGGTAGGCCGTCGCGATGCCGGCGTCGCCGGCTGCGTCGGTCCAGGTGCGGTAGTCCTCGTCCTCCGAGAGGGGGGACTCGGCGGCGTCGGCAGCGACCCGGTCGACGATCTCCTGGGTCTCCCCCACCAGCGCCCAGCCGTCGGCGATCGACCAGGCACCGCCGTCCCCACCACTGCAGTCCTGGATCTTGGCCAGCCCCCGGTCGGCCTTGCCCTCGTCGGTCACCTGGAGCACGAACACGGGTGACGGCGCGTCCTCACCGGCGTCGACCGCGGCGACGGCCATCCGGTCGCCGAGCCAGGGCTCGACGTCGTCGCCGTAGTCGAGATCCGCGCAGGCGCCGGAGCCCTGGACCTCCTCGAAGATCCACTGCCGGATGTCGTCGTCGGTCTCGAGCCCGATCTCGTCCTTGAACGCCGGGAACTTCCGCAGCGTGCGGAGCGCCTCGATCTTCTGCCCGCCACTCGGGTCGAGGTCGACGCTCGCGTAGGCGATCGTGGCGCCCGGCAGCGCCTCGGCCGGCTGCGGACCGGTGGCGAAGAACGACCAGGCGGCCCACGCCCCGGCGCCGACCACGGCGAGCACGGCGACGCCGCCACCGACGATCCAACCGGTCCGGGGCCCGCTGCGGCCGGACGGCGTGGACGGCCGCTGAAGCGGTCCGCCGGTGCCGCTGTCGAGGTACTCCGGGCTGTTCTCCACGGGCGGGAGCCTACCCGGCGCGGTGCTCCGGCGAGTGCGGATCCTGGCGGTGCTCGTGTCGGTGTTCGTGGCCGTGTTCGCGGCGGTGTTCGTCGTGCTGCTCGTGGACGTGGTCGTGGTGGTGCCGGCGTCCCGGGGAGAGCCCGAAGAAGACCAGCGTGAGCGCCACCAGCGCTCCGGCGGGCATCGAGATCCACGGCGTACGGCGGGACACGCCGAGCTCGCCGGGGAGGTGGGTGCCGTTCTCGGCGGTGCGCGCGATCAGGGTCGGGTCGGGCGGGCCGAGAGCGGTGCCGACGGTGAGCATCAGCCAGGTGCCGGCTGCGGAGCCGACCACGACCGCGAGCAGCGTGAGCAGCGGCATCCGGTCGAGGAAGGTCGCGACGACACCGCCCGCGAGCAGTCCGGTGACGGTGGCGACGACGACGAACCAGCCGGTCCCGGAGAACTGTCCGCGCAGGCCGGCCTCGTCCTCGGCGAGCCACTGGTGGTCGGCGACCACACCGACCGGGGCGGTCCACACCCACTCCCAGACCACCCCGCCCAGCGCGCCCGCGGCGGCGAGCACGAGCACGCCGATCAGGAGCTGGACCAGCCCTGGGCGCAGGGACGCGCGATGCCCGGGGCCGCTCACCCCGTCAGGCACCCGGGCCCCAGCAGCTGCTTGAGGTCGGCGAACAGCGCCGGGCTCGGGGTGACGCGGAGCCGGTCGTCGAGCCGCATGACCACGGTCTCCTCACGGGTCAAGAGTCGCAGGCGGACCTCGGTCAGGCCCGGGTGGGTGCCGAGCACGTCCTTGAGCTGCTCGACCACCGGCGGCGTGCAGCGGGTCGAGGGCAGGCTGATCACCACCGGCCCGGAGGGCCCGTCCGAGAGGTCGGGGACGGTCACCTCCTGGCCATGGATCTCGGGCTGGTCCTTCTGCCGGGACAGCCGGCCCTTCACCGTGAGGATCGCGTCCTCGACCAGGTGCGGTCCGGCGAGCTGGTAGGCGCTCGGGAACAGCAGCACGTCGATCGCACCGTCGAGGTCCTCGATGGTGACCATCGCCCAGGCGTCGCCGCGCTTGGTGATCTTGCGCTGGACGGTGGTGACCAGGCCGCTGATCGTGACCGACGAGCCGTCGGGACGGTCCTCGTCGAGCATCAGCTGGCCGATGCTGCAGTCGCTGCTGTTGGCCAGCACGTGCTCGAGGCCGAGCAGGGGGTGGTCGGAGACGTAGAGCCCGAGCATCTCCCGCTCCCGACTGAGCAGGGTCATCTTGTCCCACTCGTCGACCTCGGGCAGCGTGATGCTGACGTCGAAGACCACGTCGTCGGAGCCCGAGCCGCCGAAGAGCGAGTCCTGGCCCTCGTCCTCGCGCTTGAGGCCGACGTAGCGGTCCACCGCCTCCTCGTGCTTGAGGTGCAGGGCGCGGCGCTTGTGCTTCATGTCGTCGAAGGCGCCGGCGAGGATCAGCGACTCGAAGACCCGCTTGTTGCACACGTGCGCGGGAACCTTGGACAGGAAGTCGTTGAAGTCCTCGTAGCGGCCCTTCTCCTCCCGGCCCGCGACGATGCCGTCGACGACGTTGCTGCCGACGTTGCGGACCGCGGTCAGGCCGAAGCGGATGTCGTTGCCGACCGGCGTGAAGTTGTGGGCGGACTCGTTGACGTCCGGCGGAAGCACCTGGATCTTCATCCGGCGGCACTCGTTGAGATAGATGGCGAGCTTGTCCTTGTCGTCCTTCGCGGACGTCAGGAGCGCGGCCATGTACTCGGCGGGGTAGTTCGCCTTGAGGTAGGCGGTCCAGTACGTGATGACGCCATAGGCCGCGGAGTGGGACTTGTTGAACGCGTAGTCGGAGAACGGCAGCAGGATCGCCCAGAGCGTGTCGATCGCGGCCTGCGGGAAGCCGCGCTCCAGCATGCCGGACTGGAACCCGGCGTACTGCTTGTCGAGCTCCTCCTTCTTCTTCTTGCCCATCGCCCGGCGCAGGTTGTCCGCGGCCCCCAGCGTGAAGCCCGCCAGGACCTGGGCGATCGCCATCACCTGCTCCTGGTAGACGATCAGGCCGTAGGTCTCCCCCAGCACCGGCTCGAGCGCCTCCGCCAGGCTCGGGTGGATCGGCTCGATCGGCTCGCGGCCGTTCTTGCGGCGGGCGTACTTGTTGTGCGAGTCCGCACCCATCGGGCCGGGCCGGTACAGCGCGCTGACCGCGGTGATGTCGGCGAACTGGTCGGGCTGCATCGAGCGCAGCAGCGCCCGCATGCCGCCGCCATCGAGCTGGAACACGCCCAGCGTGTCGCCGCGGCCCATCAGCTCGTAGGTCGCCCGGTCGTCGAAGGGCAGCTCCTCCAGGACGACCTGCTCCCCCCGGTTGGCCTCGATGTTCGCGACCGCGTCGTCGAGGATGTGGAGGTTGCTCAGGCCGAGGAAGTCCATCTTGACCAGCCCGAGCGACTCGCACATGGGGTAGTCGAACTGGGTGATGATCGTGCCGTCCTGCGGGCGGGCCATGATCGGCACGATGTCGATCAGCGGCTCGCTGGACATGATCACGCCCGCGGCGTGCACACCCCAGTTGCGGATCTGGCCCTCGAGTCCGACGGCGGTCTCGTAGATCCGGCGCACGTCGGGGTCGGAGTCGTGCAGGGACCGGAACTCCCCGCCCTCGCCGTACCGCTTGTGGCCGGGCTCGAAGATGTCCTTGAGCGCGACGCCCTTGCCCATGACGTCGGCCGGGAGCGCCTTGGTGATCCGGTCGGAGATCGCGAAGCCGAAGTCGAGCACCCGCGCGGCGTCCTTGATCGCAGCCTTGGCCTTGAGCCGGCCGAAGGTGGCGATCTGGGCGACCCGGTCGGCGCCGTACTTGTCGGAGACGTACTTGATGACCTCGCCGCGGCGGTGGTCGTCGAAGTCGATGTCGAAGTCGGGCATCGACGGACGCTCGGGGTTGAGGAAGCGCTCGAAGAAGAGCCCGTGCTCGAGGGGGCAGAGGTCGGTGATGCTCAGCGCGTACGCCGCGATCGAGCCCGCGCCCGAGCCGCGACCCGGGCCGACCCGGATGCCGTTGCGCTTGGACCACTGGATGAAGTCGGCGACCACGAGGTAGTAGCCGCAGTAGCCCTTCTGGGAGATGATCGCGAGCTCCAGCTCGACGCGGTCCTTGACCTCCTGGGTCAGCCGGTCGCCGGGGTAGCGGGCCTCGATGCCGCGCCAGACCTCCTTGCGGAACCAGCTGTCCTCCGTCTCGCCCGCCGGGACGTCGGCCCGGGCCATGTAGCCGCCCGTGGACTCGACGAACTCCACCTCGCAGCGCTCCGCGACGGCCAGGGTGTTGTCGCACGCGGCGGCGAGGTCGTGCTGGGCCCAGAGCTGGCGCATCTCGGCCGGCGACTTGATGTAGTAGCCGCCGCCGTCGAACTTGAGCCGGTTGGTGTCGGAGAGCCGCTTGCCGGAGGCGACGCAGATCAGGGCGTCGTGGGCGTCCGCGTCGTCGGGGTTGTTGTAGTGGGAGTCGTTGGTCGCCAGCGGCGGGATGCCGAGCTCGCGGCCCAGCCGCAGCAGGTCGTCGCGGACCCGCTTCTCGACGGAGATGCCGTGGTCCATCAGCTCGAGGTAGACGTTGTCCCGGCCGAAGATGTCCTGCAGCTCGCCGGCCTCGCGGACGGCCTCGTCCCACTGCCCCAGCCGCAGCCGGGTCTGGATGGCGCCGCTGGGGCACCCGGTGCTGACGATGATGCCCTTGCTGTGCCGCTGGAGGATCTCCTTGTCCATCCGGGGCTTGTAGAAGTAGCCCTCGAGACTGGACAGGGAGGAGAGCCGGAACAGGTTGTGCATGCCCTCGGTGCTCTCGGCCCACATCGTCATGTGGGTGTAGGCACCGCCGCCGGCGACGTCGTCGCCGCCCTCCTCGGCCGCGTCGCCCTTGCCCCAGCGCACCCGCCGACGCTCGCCGCGGCCCGTGCCCGGCGTGATGTAGGCCTCGATGCCGATGATCGGCTTCACGCCGTGCTTGCGGGCCTTGGAGTAGAAGTCGAACGCCCCGTGCAGGTTGCCGTGGTCGGTCATCGCGATCGCCGGCATCTCGAGGTCGGCCACCCGGCGGAACAGCCCGTCGAGCAACGAGGCCCCGTCGAGCATGGAGTACTCGGTGTGGACGTGGAGGTGGACGAAGGAGTCCTGGGTGCCGGTCGCCATCGTCGCGGGCCACTCCTCGATGTGCTCAGGCGGAAACTCGTCGTGCGGGCATGCAGAACCAGAGCCACGGGGGAATCGCGGCGTGGACCTGGGGGAAGGGGACCACCCTAACCCGCCCGTACGCCGCATCGTGGCACCAACCGCCGACAACGCCCGGAGGGGCCCGCGGCGGTTTCCCCGGGTACCCGGGGAAGCCTGCACTGTTGGGCCGAAACTTCGGCCGAGAAGTGCAGGGATCGGCCGACCGGTGGTGCCTGTGGGGCGCGCGATACCGCGTCTCGCCGACCCGGGTGGCTCTGGCGGGGCCAGCTCAGGGCACAGCTCGGCTCAGGACCGGCCGAGGCTCTCGGTGATGATCGTGTGCACGATCCGCTCCAGTCGCTCGACGCCGAGCCCGGGCGCGCGCCGGGCCATCGCCTCGGCGATCGCACGCTCGCGTTCGGGGTCGCGGGCGCCGTCCGTCTTGTGGGCCTGGACGGCTCGGGTGAGCGCGGCGCGCCGGGCCAGCAGGTCGCCGAGCTGCTCGTCGACCTCATCGATCAGACCGCGGTAGAACCCGAGCGCGTCCGCTCCCGGCCAGGCCATCCGGATGTCGGGGGCCTTCTCCTCGTTGGCCGCGCCGTCGGTGCGCTCGAGCTCGACCAGGCCGTGGCGAGCGTAGAAGCGACGGGCCCCGGCATTGGTCTCGAAGACCCACAGCGAGAACCCGTCGGGACGCAGCGCCTTGACCAGGTCGAGGAGCGCGGTCCCGACACCCTCCCCGGTCGCGTCGGCCCGTACGAACAGGTGGTCGAGCCAGACCGGCGCGAGGAGCGCGTACCCGAGGGGCTCGTCGTGCCGCTCGGCGATCCACGCCTCGCGGTCGGTGCGGGCGAGCTGGCCCGCCATCCAGGCTCGGTCCTCGGCGTTGCTGTGCACCGCCGGTGGCATCTGCGGGACCGCCGCGACCCGGGCGGCGGTGTAGAGATCGGCGATCGCCCCGGCGTCCTCGGGCCCCGCCTGCCTCAGCAGCAGGTCAGTCTGCACCGCGGATCACCTCGAGCGCGTGCGCGAGGTCCTCCGGGTACTCCGACTCGTACTGGACCTGCTTGCCGGTCTCGGGATGCTCGAAGCCCAGGCGTACGGCGTGCAGCCACTGCCGTTCCAGCCCGACCCGGCGGGCCAGGCTGGGGTCCGCGCCGTACGTGAGGTCGCCGACGCAGGGGTGCTTGAGCGCGGCCATGTGCACCCGGATCTGGTGGGTGCGTCCGGTCTCGAGATGGATCTCGAGCAGGCTGGCGAACCGGTGTGCCTCGAGGGTCTCGTAGTGCGTCACGCTGTGCCGGCCGTCGGCCATCACCGCGAACTTGTAGTCGGCCTTGGGGTGCCGGCCGATCGGCGCGTCGACGGTGCCCTCGAGCGGGTCCGGGTGTCCCTGCACCAGGGCGTGGTAGTCCTTGTCGACGGTGCGGCGGCGGAAGGCGTTCTTGAGCACCGAGTAGGCGTGCTCGGACTTGCAGATCACCATCACGCCCGAGGTGCCGACGTCGAGGCGCTGCACGATCCCCTGTCGCTCCGGAGCCCCGCTGGTGGAGATCCGGAAGCCCGCGCCGGCGAGGTGGCCGACGACCGTGGGGCCGGACCAGCCCGGCGAGGGGTGCACCGCGACGCCGACGGGCTTGTCGATCACCACGATGGCGTCGTCGTCGTGCAGGATCTTGATCCCCTCGACGACCTCGGGGACGACCGCGAGCGGGTCCGCCTCGACGGGGATGGTCACGGCCACCGTCGAGCCCGGGAGCACCCGGTCGCTCTTGCCGACCGGTGCCCCGTCGACGAGCACGTTCCCGGCGGCGATCAGCTCGGCGCCGCGGGTGCGCGAGAGGCCGAACATCCGCGCCAGAGCGGCGTCGACCCGCTCCCCCGCGAGGCCCTCGGGCACCGAGAGCACCCGGTGGTCGGAACCGCGGCTCACTCCGGCGTCTCCTGCGGCGCGGCGTCGCGGGGCGTCCGGGTCCCGTCGAGCCGGACGCCGCGGTAGACCTGCACGAGGATCAGCACGGCGGCCACGTCGATGCAGATGTCCGCGACGTTGAACACCGGCCAGTGCGGCAGCATGAAGAAGTCGATGACGTGTCCGCGCAGCGGGCCGGGCGAGCGCACCAGGCGGTCGGTGAGGTTGCCGGAGACCCCGGCGAGCAGCAGGCCGAGCGAGACCGCCCAGCCGACCGTCCCGATCCGGCGCGCGAGGTAGAGCAGCACCAGGACAGCGAGGATCGCGACGATGCTGAGGACCTCGGTGTAGGCGGTGCCGGTGCTGAAGGCCGCCCCGGGGTTGCGCACCAGGTGGAGCTGGAACAGGTCGCCGACGAGCTGGACATCGGGACGTCCGCTCAACCGGTCGACGGCGAGGACCTTCGAGCCGACGTCGACGGCGTACGCCGTGAGCGCGACCGCGGCGTGGACGGCCAGCAGGTGGTGACGCCGCGGTCGGGTCGGTCGAGGCTGGGCCGGATCAGACTGGTCGCCGGTCAGCGACGTTCCTCGCGCTGCTTGCATGTCATGCACAGTGTCGCACGCGGGAACGCCATGAGCCGCATCTTGCCGATGGGGTTGCCACACGACTCGCACACCCCGTAGGTGCCGTCGTCGATGCGCGCCAGGGCTCGCTCGATCTGGGCCAGCTTGTCGCGCTCGCTGTTGAGCACGGTCAGCTCGTGGTCGCGCTCGAAGCTGGTCGCACCGAGGTCCGCCTGGTCCTGGCCGGCCCCGTCACCGGAGTCGCGCATCAGGCCGTCGAGCTCGTCCTCCTGGGCCGCGACGATCCGCGCGCTGTGCTCGCGCTGCTCCTGCAGCTCGTCGAGCACCTCCTTGAGCTCGGCCTTGGTCCAGGCGGCCTCACCCTCCTGGACCACGAGTGCGCGCGGCGATGCCTTCTTCACGGGCGCCTTCTTCACGGGCGCCTTCTTCACGGGCGCCTTCTTGGCCGGGGCCGCCTTCTTGGCCGGGGCCGCCTTCTTGACCGGGGCCGCCTTCTTCGCCGGGGCCGCCTTCTTCGCCGGGGCCGCCTTCTTGACCGGGGCCGCCTTCTTGACCGGGGCCGCCTTCTTGACCGGGGCCGCCTTCTTGACCGGGGCCGCCTTCTTGACCGGAGCCGCCTTCTTCGCCGGGACCGCCTTGGCCGTCACGGTCGAGCGGGCCGGCGTGGCCTTGGCCGCCGTGCCGTTCTTCTTCGCCGTCGTGGCCGCCGGGGTCGACTCGGTCGCGGCCGTCTTGGCGGGTCGGCGTGGCATCACCTTGCGGGCGGCAGAGGCGGCGTGTCCGGCGAGCGACTTCCTCGTGGTGCGAGCCATGGTCGGGCCTCCTTGGGCCTCGGCGGCTGTGGGCCGAACCCACAGGTGTGCGTGGAGGGTAGCCGGTGACCCCCAACGCCTCCAATCCGGCACACCGGAGAACCGGGAACAGCACTGCGGCCGGCCCCGAGGGGCCGGCCGCAGTGGTACGACGGTGTGCTGGGCGACTCAGGTCTCGTCCTCGCCGAGGATCGAGCGCAGACGCTTGGGCGCGGGGGCCTCGTCACCCGAGGACATCGGGGCCTCGGTGCCGCCGCTGAGCGCCTCGAGCTGCTGGCTGAAGTAGCTCTTGAGGCGAGAGCGGTACTCCCGCTCGAACGAGCGGAGGTTCTCGACCTCGCCGTTGAGCTTGTCGCGCTCCCGCTCCAGGTCGCCGAACATCTGGCGGCGGCGCTCGGCGGTCTCGGAGTCGAGCATCTGGGCGCGGGTCCGCGCGTCGGACTCCATCCGGTCGGACTTGGTCTTCGCCTCGGACTCCAGACGCTCGGCCTTGGTGCGGGCCTCGCCGACGATCTTGTCGGCCTGGTTCTTCGCGTCCTCGACGAGCTCGTCGGCGTTGCGCGTGGCGATCTCGAGGAGGCGAGCCGCGGCGTTGGACGCCTCGGGGACGGTCTCGACCCGGATCGTCTCGACCGGGCTCGCGGCGACCACCGGGGTGGGCGCGGCGACCGGCTCGGGCTCGGGGGCCCGCTCCTCGACGCGCGGCTGCGGTGCCGTCTCGGTGACGCCTCCGGAGCCCTGCGCGGTGGCCAGCTTCGACCGGAGGTCGTCGTTCTCCTTCGTGAGACGCGCCAGCTCGGCCTCCACCTCATCGAGGAACTGGTCGACCTCACCCATGTCGTAGCCCTCGCGGAGCCGGACGGGAGTAAAGCGCTTGTTGCTCACGTCCTCAGGCGTCAGCGGCATGACCTCACCCATTCATTGATCGTCAAAGTAACTGTCCGTCGAACAATAGCGCCTGCATCCGGCCCCGGCGCATTGCCCGGGGCACCGTCCGCGCGGCGTACCGGGTACATCAGAGCATGATCTCCCGGTTGATCTGGAGGAGCACGTAGGCCGCGATCAGCACGATCAGGAAGCTCAGGTCCAGCGAGATGCTCCCGATCCGCAGCGGCGGGATCACCCGGCGCAACGCCTTGATCGGCGGGTCGGTCGTGGAGTACACGGCCTCCAGGACCAGCAGCATCGGGCCCCGCGGCACCCAGGAGCGGGCGAAGATCTGCACCCAGTCCACGACGAACCGGATCCAGAGCAGGGCGATGAAGACCCAGAGGACGATCTCGATGATCGACCCGACCACATGCACGTGTTGTCCTCAGCTCTGGTTGAAGAATCCGCCCTCAGCGATGCGCTGCTTGTCCTCGGCCGCCACCGAGACGTTCGGCGGCGAGAGCAGGAAGACCTTGTTGGTGATGCGCTCGATGGTGCCACGGGTCGCAAAGACCAGGCCGGCGGCGAAGTCGACGAGGCGCTTGGCGTCGGCGTCGTCCATCTCGGAGAGGTTCATGATGACCGGGGTGCCCTCGCGGAAGTTCTCTCCGACGGTGCGCGCCTCGTTGTAGGTGCTCGGGTGCAGGGTCGTGATGCGGGACAGCTCAGCCACCACTCCGGTCGGGCCCGACGCCGGACGGCGGCGCTCGGACAGGTCGGACACGGGCGCCGGACGGCTCTCCCGCTTCGACGAGCGCGTGGCGACCGGTGCGGTCTCCTGGGTCTCGTAGTCCCCGGCGTACTCGCCGTACTCGTCGTCGTACCGGCCGGTGTCCTCGAGCAGGCCGAGGTACTCGCCGATCCTGCGCATCGCGCCGCTCATGACTGTTCGCCTCCGGAACTCCGCGCCCCGGCGGGACGCATTCTTGGTGGTGTGGACACTACTTGAACCGAGGTCTCGATCCGAGGACCGCGGAGCCGATCCGCACGTGTGTCGCGCCGGTGCGGACGGCGTCCTCCAGGTCGGCGCTCATGCCGGCCGAGAGCCAGCTCGCGTCGGGCCGATCGAGCAGGAAGTCGCGGCGGAGGTCGGCCAGCCTCGCGAACGCCGCGGCCGGGTCCTCCCCGAGCGGAGCGACCGCCATCAGGCCCCGCAGCCGCAGCCCCGCGGCCTCCTCGACCGCGGCGGCGAGGACGGGCAGCTCGCCCGGGTCGGCGCCGGAGCGGCCCTCCGCGCCGGGCGGGTCGAGGCTGACCTGGAGGAGCACGTCGACGGGCTCGCTGCGCCGCTCGGCGCCTCGGTCCAGCGGCGCGACGAGCTTGAGCCGGTCGAGGGACTCGACGACGTCGGCGTACCCGGCGACCGCGGCGGCCTTGTTGCTCTGCAGGCCGCCGATGAAGTGCCAGCGCAGGTCGAGGTCGGCACATTCCGCCGCCTTGGCCTCGGCCTCCTGGTGGCGGTTCTCGCCGACATCGGTGACACCGAGCTCCGCGAGGAGTCGCACGTCGGAGGCCGGGAAGAACTTGGTGACGACGACGAGCCGGACCTCGGCGGGGTCGCGCCCCGCGTCGGCGCAGGCGGCGGCGATCCGGCCGCGGACCGTCTCGAGGTTGCCGGCGAGCTGGTCGCGGCGGGTGGCGCTCATGCCGCCCTCCAGACCACGCCGGCGAGCCGGCCTGCGGCGGCTCCGTCGCGGCGGTGGGAGTGCAGGACGGGCAGCTCGCGGGTGCAGCCGCCGACCTCGACGACCGAGCAGCCGGCGGCCTCCAGCTGGCTCCGGACCCCCGCGCCGAGGTCGAGGGCCGGCGTGCCCCAGCTGGTCGTGGCCCAGGTGGGCGGCACCGCGGCCGCGACCTCGTCGCGCAGCTGCGCCGGGACCTCGTAGCAGGCGCCGCAGATGTGCGGTCCCAGCCAGGCCCGGACCTGGCCGGCGCCCAGGGCGCGGAGCCGGTCCAGCGCGGCCGTGACGACGCCGCGACGGACACCCTCCCGGCCGGCGTGCACGGCGCCGATCAGGCCGGTGTCGGCCGCCAGCAGCACCGGGACGCAGTCGGCGGCCCGGGCCAGCAGCGCCCGGCCGGGCTCCGCGGTGAGCAGCGCGTCGACGTGCGGGTCCCACGTCGGTGCGCGCCAGTCCTCGACCAGCAGCACCTCGGCACCGTGCACCTGGTGCATGAGGTACGGCGTCGCCCCGGTCGCGGCGGCCACCTCGGCCAGCGCGGCCTCGCGCACCGCGGGTGCGGCGAGGTCGCCGAGGTCGAGGCGCCGCTCGGTGAACCCGACCGACACCGTGCCCACCGGTCCCCAGGACACGGTGTCGCGGTAGAGGAACGTCACTTCAGGAAGTCGGGGATGTCCAGGTCGTCATCGTCGAACTGGACCTGCCGGGGCGCGGGCCGGGTCGCTGCGTCGGGGGTGGTGCCGCCCTGGGGGCGCGACTGGGTGCCGGCCGGCACCTTCTCCTTCCTCTCGGCGTCGTCCGAGCCCGCGGCGATCGCCTGCGCGGCGGCCCGGGTCTCCTGCTGGCTCTGCAGCGGGGCCGGGGCCTGCTTGGGCTCCCGGCGCAGCACGGTGCCCTCGCCGGTGCGCTTGGGCATCCCGCCGTCGAACCCGGCCGCGATCACCGTCACCCGGACCTCGTCGCCGAGGGCGTCGTCGATGGTCGCGCCGAAGATGATGTTGGCCTCGGCGTGCACGGCCTCGGCGACCAGCGCCGCGGCCTCGTTGATCTCGAACAGCCCGAGGTCGGAGCCACCGGCGATCGAGAGCAGCACGCCGTGGGCCCCGTCGATGCTGGCCTCGAGCAGCGGGCTGGAGACGGCCATCTCGGCGGCGGCCACGGACCGGTCCTCGCCGCGCGCCGAGCCGATGCCCATCAGCGCCGACCCGGCGTTGGACATCACCGACTTCACGTCGGCGAAGTCGAGGTTGATCAGGCCGGGGGTCGTGATCAGGTCCGTGATGCCGGAGACGCCCTGGAGCAGCACCTGGTCGGCCTGCTTGAAGGCGTCGAGGACGGAGACGTTGCGGTCGCTGATCGAGAGCAGCCGGTCGTTCGGGATCACGATCAGGGTGTCGACCTCCTCGCGCAGGCCCGCGATGCCCTCCTCGGCGGAGTTGGCACGGCGCCGGCCCTCGAACGCGAACGGCCGCGTCACGACGCCGATCGTCAGCGCCCCGAGCGAGCGGGCGATCCGGGCCACGACGGGCGCGCCGCCGGTGCCGGTGCCGCCGCCCTCGCCGGCGGTGACGAAGACCATGTCGGCACCCTTGATCACCTCCTCGATCTCGTCGGCGTGGTCCTCGGCGGCCCGGGCCCCGACCTCGGGGTTGGCGCCCGCGCCGAGGCCGCGGGTCAGCTCGCGGCCGATGTCGAGCTTGACGTCGGCGTCGCTCATCAGGAGGGCCTGGGCGTCGGTGTTGATCGCGATGAACTCGACGCCCTTGAGGCCGACCTCGATCATCCGGTTGACGGCGTTGACACCACCACCACCGATGCCCACGACCTTGATGATGGCCAGGTAGTTCTGCGCTGCTGCCACGGCGGATTCGCCTCTCGCTGCTCGGGTACGGGTGCTCTGCGGATGGTCTGTGCGGATGGTCTGTGCGGGTGGTGCTGCGGGTCTGCGGATCTGCGTCGGGGAAGCGGCTCGGTGTGGCGGAACTCTTACCCTCAGGCTGAGGGTTATAGTTATGTCAACCTCGCCGTGGTCACGACCTTAGGCAGCGCAGCCGCCCGATCGGTGGCGACACGCCCACACGACCTCGACCCGCGCGAAAGTTCGGGTCGCTCCACCACCGCCGACCCGCAGGCCCCCGCCGAGCCGAGACGCCGCGATCAGCCCACCGGACTCAGCCGCTGGTGGTCGGCTGCCCGGGCACGCTCACGTCGTAGTGCTGCGCCTTCCGGGCGGCCAGCAGGTCGGCGACCACCCGCGCCTTGAGCTCGGAGTCCTCGGCGCTCCCCCACTCCACGGTCCGCCCGTCGTGCAGCTGGAGTGAGATCTCGTCGATCGTCGACGCCTCGACGTGATCGACCCGGGCGCGCAGGTCGGCGGGCAGCGCGGAGACGACGAGCGCCGCCTCGCGCAGGGCCTCGCTCCCGGTCGTGGCGCCGGTCTCGACCCGGGGCAGCTCGGGCGGGGCCTGGGCGTAGTCGCGGAAGACGACGCCGTCGGCGTCCATCCCCTGCAGCCGGCCGCCGATCTCGACGACGGCGACCGCGACCCGCTCCTCCACCTCGACCAGCACCTGGTCGGGCCACTTCCGCGAGACGTCGGCGGAGCGTACGGCGGCCAGCGCCTCGACCCGCGCGCGGACCCGGTCCAGGTCGACGCGCGCGAGCGGCTCGCCCTGCGGCACCGCCGCGGCCTGGCGGACCTGGGTGGCGCTGAGCAGGCCGACCCCCTCGACCTCGACGCCCGCCACCGACAGCCAACTGGAGAAGTACACGAGCCAGAGTCCGCCGCCCACGACCGCGACCAGCGCGACCACGGCGACGAGGTACCGCCACGCCAGCCAGCGCCGGGCCCACTGTCGGCGCGCGAACCGGCGCCGGCTGCGGTCGGCGGGGTCTCGCCCAGGCATCCGGCTAGCCATCCAGCAGCTCCAGGACCCGGGGCCCGATCCCGGTGATGGTCCCGGCTCCCAGGGTGAGCACCAGGTCGCCGGGCCGGGCCCGGGCGACGAGCTCGGCCGCCACCGCGTCGAAGGTGGGGACGTAGGCGACGTGCTCGGCGGGCAGGGGCACCGCGGCCGCGACCACCGCACCGGTCACCTCGGGGTCGGGGTCCTCGCGCGCGAGGTAGACGTCGAGCACGACGACCTCGTCCGCGGCGCCGAGCGCCTCCCCCATCGCCGTGCCGAAGATCCGCGTGCGCGAGACCAGGTGGGGTTGGAAGGCGACGACGACCCGACCCGACCCGGCGATCGCCCGCGCGGACTGCAGGTCGCCCGCGATCTCGGTCGGGTGGTGGGCGTAGCTGTCGTAGACCCGCACTCCCCCGGCCTCGCCCTTGCGCTCCATGCGCCTCTTGGTGCCGGTGTACGACGCGAGGCCGCGGGTCAGGTCGTCGGCGTCGTACCCCAGCTCGACGCCGGCGGCCAGCGCGGCCAGCGCGTCGGCGAGGTAGTGGTCCCCCGGCGACCAGAGGGTGACGCCGTCGAGCGCGCCGGCGTCCCGTGCCGACACGGTCACCACCCGGCGGCCGGACGCGCGGTGCCGCTCGGCCAGTGCGGCCGCACCGGGGTCGTCGGCCACGCAGACCAGGAAGCCGTCCGGGTCGACGGTGTCGGCGAACTCGTCGAACGCCGCGGCGTAGGCCTCGGCGGTCCCCCACTGGTCGAGGTGGTCGGCCTCGATGTTCGTGACCACCGCCGCGTAGGGCGAGTAGTGCAGGAACGCGCCGTCGCTCTCGTCGGCCTCGGCGACGAACAGCTCGCCGGCGCCCTCGGCCGCGTTGACCCCCGTCGCGGCCAGGTCGCCGCCGATGGCGTACGTCGGGTCCGCTCCGGCAGCCTGCAGCGCGACGGTGAGCAGCGAGGTCGTGGTGGTCTTGCCGTGCGTGCCGGCGACCGCGACCACGCGGCGCCCGGCCATCACCGAGGCCAGCGCCGCCGAGCGCGGCAGCACCCGCAGGCCCTGCCGCACGGCCTCGGCGTACTCGGGGTTGTCCTCGCGCACGGCGGTCGAGACCACGAGCGTGTCGACGTCGTGGACGTGGGCCGCCTCGTGCCCGAGGTGCACCCGCGCGCCCAGCTCCCGCAGCGCCTCCAGGGTCGGGGAGTCGGTGCCGTCGCTGCCGCTGACCGGGATGCCGCGGGCCAGCATGATGCGGGCGATCCCGGAGAGCCCGGCGCCGCCGATGCCGACGAAGTGGACCCGTCCGAGCCGGTCCGCGGGCAGCACCTCGTCGGGGACGGGCACCCTCATCGTGGCGCCGACCCTTCTCGGCCGGTCTCGAGGACGATCCGCGCGACCTTCTCGTCGGCGTCGCGCGGGATCACCGCGGCCGCGGCCGCTCCCATCGCCGCCAGCCGGTCGGCGTCGGCGGCCAGGTGCGGGACGGTGCCGACGACCCAGTCGGTCGTGAGGTCCGCGTCATCGACGAGGATCCCGCCGCCGGCCGCGACGACGGCCTCGGCGTTCCTGCGCTGCTCGCCGTTGCCGATCGGCAACGGGACGTAGACCGCCGGCAGCCCGACGGCCGCGGCCTCGGTCACGCTGTTGGCGCCGGCCCGGCAGATCGCGAGGTCGGCCGCGGCGAACGCCAGGTCCATCCGGTCGATGTACTCCACCACGACGTAGGGGACGTCGGTCTCCCCAGAGTCCGGCACCGCAGGAGCGGCGCCGCCGTGCTTGCCCTCGGCGTGCAGCACCTGCACGCCCGCTGCGGCCAAGGCAGCGGCGGCACCGGACACGGCCTGGTTGAGCCGGCGCGCACCCTGGGAGCCGCCCGTGACCAGGAGCGTGGGGCGGTCGGGGTCGAGGCCGAAGAACTCGCGCGCCTCGGCACGACGCGCCGCGCGGTCGAGCCCGGAGATCATCGGCCGGATCGGCAACCCGACGTATTCGGCCCGGCGCAGCGGGGTGTCGGGAAAGCTCACCAGCACCCGCTGCGCGAAGCGAGCACCGGCCTTGTTGGCCAGGCCCGGCACGGTGTTCTGCTCGTGGATCACCAGCGGGACCTGTCCCTTGCGGACCGCGAGGTAGAGCGGCATCGAGACGTAGCCGCCGTAGCCCACCACGACGTCGGGACGCACCCGGTCGAGCACCGCCCGGGTCTCTCGGACCGCGGCACGGAGCCGGACCGGGACCTTGAAGAGGTCGGCGCTCGGCTTGCGCGGCAGCGGCACCGGTGGGATCAGCTCGAGCGGGTAGCCGGCCTCGGGCACCACCTTGTTCTCCAGCCCGCGCGGGGTGCCGAGACAGGTGATCTCGACGTCGGGCTCGAGCCGGCGGAGGGCGTCGGCGGTGGCGAGCAGGGGCGAGGTGTGGCCGGCGGTGCCGCCGCCGGCGAGGAGAACGCGCATCGCAGCAACCTTAGGAGAGCCGGCCCGCCGAGAGCCCGGCGGAGCGGGCCTTCTTGCGCTGGGCCAGGGCGCGGGCGGCCTCCGGCTCGCGCCGCGCGAACCCGATGAGCAGCCCGAGCGCGACCAGGGACGGCACCAGCGCCGAGCCGCCGTAGGAGACCAGCGGGAGCGGGATGCCGATCACCGGCAGCAGCGCGAGCACCATGCCGACGTTGATGATCATCTGCCCGAGCAGCCACACCACGATGCCGAACGTCGTGTAGCGCACGAACGCGTCCTGGGTGTGCGCGGCGACCCGGACCGCGGCGTAGGCGATGGTGAGGAACAGCGCGATCACCAGCAGGGTCCCGACCAGGCCGAGCTCCTCGCCGAGCACGGCGAAGATGAAGTCGGTGTGCGCCTCGGGCAGGTTGCCCCACTTCTGCTGGCTGGCGCCGATCCCCTGCCCGAAGACGCCGCCGTGCGAGAGCGCGTAGAGGCCGTGCGCGGGCTGCCAGCCGGCGTTGTGGAAGTCCTTGAACGGGTCGGCGAAGTTCGTCAGCCGCTCCCGCCGCTCGGGGCTCGTCGAGGCCAGCCAGATCGCGACCACGCCGACGACGGTCAGCGCGACCGAGAACAGGCGGCCGGGCGCGCCCACCACCCAGAGCATCGCGAGCAGGATCGCCATCAGCACCAGCGCCGTGCCGAGGTCGTGGCCGAGGACCACCAGCCCGACCACCAGGAGCATGCCGGGCACGACCGGGACGAAGACCTCGTGCAGGCTCCGGAGCCGCTTCTCCTTGAGCGCATAGACGTGGGCGGCCCACAGCACGATCGAGAGCTTCGCGATCTCCGCGGGCTGCACCACGAACGGCCCGACCCCGAGCCAGTTCGTGTTGCCGTTGACGGTGCGGCCCAGGCCCAGCTGGGTCAGCGCGAGCAGCACGATCGAGACGATCAGCGCCAGCCAGGCGAACCGGCGCAGTGCCGAGTGCGGCAGCCGGGACGCGATCCACGCGCAGGGGATGCCGATCAGCACCCAGAGCAGCTGGCGCTCGACCACGGCGTAGGAGCTGCCGTTCTTCTCGTAGGAGTACACGCTCGAGGCGCTGAGCACCATGATCAGCCCGATGGTCAGCAGCAGCGCGGAGGCGCCGAGCAGCAGGTAGTAGGCGGTCAGCGGGCGGTCCAGCGCGTGCCGGACGGCGGCGAACCAGCCACCGACCGACTGCCGACGGACCGGCCGGGCCCGCTCGACCGGGTCCAGGGGGTTCGCGGTCGTCATGCCCACCCCCTCCCGTCGGGTCCGGTCTGCTGCGGTCGGCCTAGAGCCTGCGTCGTACGGCGTCGGCGAACGCGTCACCGCGCTCGGCATAGTTGGTGAACATGTCCATGGAGGCGCAGCCGGGCGCCAGCAGGACCGTGTCGCCGGGTCGGGCCAACTCGGCAGCCGCTCCGACCACGCGCTCCATGGCACGTCCACCGTGATCGCCCTCAGTCTCGCCGTCCTCGACGACGATGACGGGCACATCCGGCGCGTGTCGCGAAAGCGCCCCGGCGATGACGTCGCGGTCGCGGCCGAGCAGGACCACGCCGCGCAGCCGGTCCCGCACGGCGACCACGAGGTCGTCGAAGTGCGCCCCCTTCGCCAGGCCGCCGGCGATCCACACCACGGGGTCGTAGGCCTGCAGCGAGGACTGCGCGGCATGCGGGTTGGTCGCCTTGGAGTCGTCGACCCAGGTGACGCCGCCGGCCGATCCCACCACGGCGATCCGGTGCCCGTCGGGGTGGAAGGCTCGCAGCCCGTCGCGGACCGCCACCTGGGAGACGCCGTGGGCCCGGGCCAGGGCGGCGGCGGCGAGTGCGTTGGCGACGTTGTGGGGCGCCGCGCCGCTCGGGGAGTGCAGGGTCAGGTCGGAGATCGTGCACAGCTCGGCGGCGCTGGTGTCGCGCTGCTCGATGAAGGCCCGGTCGGCCAGCATGTCCTCGACCAGGCCGACCATGCCGACGCCGGGCATGCCGAGGGTGAACCCGACGGCGCGGGCGCCCTCGACGACGTCGGCCTCGCGGACCAGCCGCTCGGTCTCCGGGTCGGCGACGTTGTAGACGCAGGCCCGCTGGGCTCGCTCGTAGATCCGGCCCTTGTCGGCGGCGTACGCGCCGAACGAGGAGTACCAGTCGAGGTGGTCCTCCGCGAGGTTGAGGACGGCGGCGGCCTCCGCGCTCATCGAGTCGGTGTAGTGCAGCTGGAAGCTGGACAGCTCGACCGCGAGGACGTCGTACGGCTCCGGGTCCATCACGGCCTCGACGATCGGGAGGCCCACGTTGCCGACCGCGATGCTGCGCAGCCCGGCGGCGCGCAGGATCGAGTCGAGCATCTGCACGGTGGTGGTCTTGCCGTTGGTCCCGGTGACGCACAGCCAGGGGGTGTCGTGGTCGGGGTCGCGCAGGCGCCAGGCCAGCTCGACCTCACCCCAGATCGGGATCCCCCGCGCGCGGGCCTGGGCGAGCAGCGGCGCGGTCGGCTTCCAGCCGGGCGAGGTGACCAACAGGTCGACCTCGTCGGGCAGCGTCGCGGTGGCGCCCGCCCCGAGGCGTACGTCGGCGCCGAGCACCTCGAGCAGCTCCGCCTTGGCCGGCCGGTCGCCGGCCTCGGACTCGTCGAGGGCGACCACGCTCGCGCCGAGGTGGTTGAGGTTGTCGGCGGCGGCGAAGCCGGAGACCCCGAAGCCGGCGACGACGGCGCGGACCCCCTCCCAGGAGTCGTGGCGCCCGAGGTGATCGGGGCCCATCAGATGCCCGCGACCCATTCCGCGTAGAAGACGCCCAGGCCCGCGGCGACGCAGATGCCGGTGATGATCCAGAACCGGATCACCACGGTCACCTGCTCCCAGCCGAGCATCTCGAAGTGGTGGTGGATGGGCGCGATCCGGAACAGGCGGCGACCGGTGCCGGTCACCCTCTTGGTGACCTTGAAGGTGGCGACCTGGAGCACGACCGACACCGTCTCCAGGACGAACAGCCCGCCGAGGATGATCAGGAGCAGCTCGGTGCGGGTGAGGATCGCGAGGCCGGCGAGCGCGCCGCCGAGCGCCAGCGAGCCGGTGTCGCCCATGAAGATGGCGGCCGGGGACGCGTTCCACCACAGGAACCCGAAGCACGCGCCGGTGATGGCGGCGGCGACCACCGCCAGGTCGAGCGGGTCACGCACCTCGTAGCACAGGTTCGGCTGGTCGAGGCCGGTCTGCCCGCACCACTGGTTGTTCTGCCAGATGTTCACGAACATGTAGGCACCGAAGACCATCACGCCGGCGCCGGTGGCGAGCCCGTCGAGGCCGTCGGTCAGGTTCACGCCGTTCGAGGTGGCCGCGACGATCAGCCAGATCAGCAGCAGCACGACGACGGTCGGCAGCGTGATCCAGCCGATGTCGCGGATGAACGAGATGTGCCGGGACGCCGGCGTCTGGCCGCGGTCGTCCTCGAGCCAGGGTGACAGCGAGAGGATCCCGAAGATCAGCGCGACCACCGTGAGCCCGATCATCTTCGCCTTGCTGCGCAGCCCGAGGCTGCGCTGCTTGGAGATCTTGATGACGTCGTCGAGGAAGCCGACCAGGCCGGTGCCGACGAACAGGAACAGCAGGAGCAGTGCCGAGGCCGTGGGCAGGTCGCCGATGATGAGCTTCGCGCCGAAGTAGCCGGCCACGGTCGCGAAGATGATGACGACGCCGCCCATCGTGGGCGTGCCGCGCTTGGTGTGGTGGCTGGTCGGTCCGTCGTCACGGATCTCCTGGCCGTACCCCAGCCTCGTGAACTGGTTGATCGCGACCCGGGTGCCGAGCAGCGAGACGAGCAGTGCCAGACCGCCTCCGAACAGGATGGCTCTCATCGCTCGGTTCGGTCTCCCTCCGGATAGGTGTCGAGCAGCGCGTCGGCGACCACCCACAAGGCGACGCCGTGCGACGCCTTGACCAGGACGACGTCACCGGACACGACATTCTCATTTACCCACGTGATCGCCTCGTCGACCTCCTCGACGACGACGACTTCGCCCCGCCAGGCGTCGACGGCCTCGAGCCCCTCGACGATCCCGCCGGCGGCGGCGCCGACGACCACGACGATGTCGGTCCCGAGCCGGGCGGCCGCCCGGCCGACCCGGACGTGCCCGTCGAAGGACTCCCGGCCCAGGTCGAGCATCTCGCCGAGCACCACGACCGTACGGCGGTGCCGGCGGCGGCCGATGATGGCCAGCGACTCGAGCGCGGCCGTGACCGAGGCGGGGTTGGCGTTGTAGGCGTCGTTGACGACGATCAGCCCGTCCGCACGCTCGTGCATCTCCATCCGCATCGGCGACGACGCGGTGGCCGCCGAGAGGCCGGCCGCGACGTCCTCGAGCGGGATCTCGACGGCCAGCGCCATGGTCGCGGCGGCGAGCGCGTTCTGGGCCTGGTGCAGCCCGGTCTGCTGGAGCCGGACCGGGTGCCACTCGTCGGCGTACCCGATCTCGAACGAGACCCGCCCGAGGTCGTCGACCTCGCTGCCCCGCTCGGTCACGTCGGCGCCGTCGGATCCGAACGTGAGCACTCGGGCCCGGGTCCGCGAGGTCATCTCGGCGACCAGGGCGTCCCGGGCGTTGAGCACCGCGGTGCCCTCGGGCGCGAGCGCCGCGACGATCTCACCCTTGGCGAACGCGATCGAGTCGCGGCTGCCGAACTCGCCGATGTGCGCGGTGCCGACGTTGAGGACCGCGGCGACGTCCGGCGGCGCGATCTCGCAGAGGTGCTTGATGTGGCCGATCCGGCGCGCGCCCATCTCCAGCACCAGGAACCGGGTCTCCGCGTGGGCGCGCAGCACGGTCAGCGGCAGCCCGAGCTCGTTGTTGAAGCTGCCCGTGGTGGCCACCGTGGAGCCCGCAGCGGAGAGGACCCGGGCGAGGTAGTCCTTGGTGCCGGTCTTGCCCTGGGACCCGGTCACGGCGAGCACCTGGGCGTCCAGCCGGCGCACGACGTACGCCGCCAGCTTGCCCAGTGCCGGGATCGGGTCGCGGACGACGACCGTGGGCGCCTCGGTCGCCCGGCTGCCGAGCACCGCGTGGGCGCCGGCGGCGTAGTCGTGGCCGTCGACGTGCTCGCCCACGACCGCGACGAAGAGCCCACCCGGCACGGCCTGGCGGGAGTCGACGTAGGCGGGGGCGTCGACGACGATGTCGGGGTCGCCGACGACCGTGCCGCCGACCACCTTGGCGATCTTCCCCAGCGTCATCTCGAGCACGCGACGACCTCCTCCCGCACGACCTCGCGGTCGTCGAAGGGGTGGACCACCCCGGCGACGTCCTGGCCCGTCTCGTGTCCCTTGCCGGCGATCAGCACGATGTCTCCCGGCTCGGCGCGGCGCAACGCCTCGCGGATCGCGGCCCGCCGGTCGCCGACCTCGATCGCCTCGCCGGTGTCGACGCCGGCGAGCATCGCGGCCCGGATCGCCGCCGGGTCCTCGGAGCGCGGATTGTCATCGGTCACAACCAGTAGATCGGCCAGCCGGGCGGCGATCTCAGCCATGATGGGCCGTTTCCCCGGGTCGCGATCGCCGCCGGCACCGAGCACGACGATCACCCGGCCCTCGGTCAGCGGACGGAGGGTCCGGATGGCCGCCTCGACCGCGTCCGGCTTGTGGGCGTAGTCGACGACCACCAGGAAGTCCTGGCCGGCGTCGACCCGCTCGAGGCGCCCGGGCACGCCGCCGGCGGCCGCGATCCCGGCCGCGACCACGGCGGGGTCCAGGCCCGCCTCCCCCGCCGCCGCGACGGCCGCGAGCGTGTTGGCGACGTTGAAGTCGCCGGGCAGCGAGCACCCCGCCGGAATCCGCCGGCCGTCGGGAGCGACGACCACGAACTCGGAGCCCTCCGCACGCAGCCGCACGTCGACCGCACGCCAGTCGGCGCTCGCGCCGGTCGACCCCAGGCCGGTCGAGAACGTCCGCACCGGCACCGTCGTCTCTCCGGCCAGCCGGCGGCCGTGGGCGTCGTCGAGGTTCACGAGGGCGAGCCGGGCGCGCTCGGGCGTGAACAGCGAGGCCTTGGCGGCGTAGTAGTCCTCCACGTCGTGGTGGAAGTCGAGATGGTCGCGGCCCAGGTTCAAGAACACCGCCACGTCGAAGACGACCCCGTCCACGCGGCCCATCACCAGCGCGTGGCTGGAGACCTCCATCGCGCAGGCGCGCACCTCACGCTCGCGCATCACCGCGAACAGCGCGTGCAGGTCCGGAGCCTCGGGGGTGGTCAGCGACGATCGCACCTCCTCGCCCGCGACCCGGGTGCCGACCGTGCCGACCACGGCGGCGGCGACGCCCGCCTGCTGCAGGCCGCCCTCCAGCAGGCGCGTCGTGGTGGTCTTGCCCTGGGTGCCGGTCACCCCGATCATCCGCATCGACGTCGCGGGCTCGCCGTAGATCCGTGCCGAGAGTCGGCCGAGCCCGGCACGGGGACGGTCGACGACCAGGTGCGGGACGTCGGCGGGTCCCCGGTCGGAGCCGTCCGGGTCGGTGAGGATCGCGACCGCCCCGGACGCGAGCGCCGCTTCCGCGAACTCGATCCCGTGGGCCCGCGTGCCGGGCAGCGCCGCGTAGAGGTCGCCGGGACGGATCCGCTGCGAGGACAGCGAGATCCCGGTGACCTGGATGCGCGAGCCCTCGCCGCGCAGCTGCGCGCCGGCCCAGCCCGCCACGGTCGCGAGCGGGGTCCGGGGCGGCTGCGCGGGCCGGGTCGAGTCGCTCACCACGCGAGGCTATCGCTGTGCCCGGCTACCACTCGACCGGGAGCCGGGACGGCTTGGTGTCGGTCGGGGGGACGCCGTACCGCTGGAGGGCGTAGCTCATGATCTTCGCGAACGCCGGGCCGCCGACCGAGCCACCGCCGCCACCGTTGCGGGGGTTCTGGACGACGACGTAGATCGTGAACCGGGGGTCGTCGGCGGGGGCGAAGCCCGCGAAGGAGACCGTGAACGTGCCGTCGTAGCAGCCGCACTCCTCGCCCACCCGCTGCGCGGTGCCGGTCTTGCCCGCCACCCGGTAGCCCGGGACCGCGGCGCCGGGGGCGACGCCCACGTCCGGGTCGACGACCCGCTCCATCATCCGGGCGGTGTCGTGCGCGGCGCCGGTGCTGATCACCCGCCGCTTGGTGGTGGTGTCGGTGCCCACGACGTCGCCGTCGCCGGTGGTCGCCTCACCCTGGACCAGGCTCGGCGAGACGCGCACCCCGTCGTTCGCGATGGTGTTGACCGCGGCGGCCATCTGCACGCCGTTGACCGAGAGCGACTGGCCGAACGCGATCCGGTCCTGCATCTGGTGGGTCCACGCGCTGCCGTCGGGGAGCAGCCCCTGGGTCTCGCCGCGCACGCCGATGTCGGTGCGCCGGCCCAGGCCGAAGTCGCGCAGGTAGTCGTAGAGCTGGCCCTGCTCGAACTTGTCGGCGGCGAGGACGGTGCCGATGTTGGAGGACTTCGCGATCACGCCCGCGAGGGTGAGGTGGATGGTGCCGTGCGGGAACCAGTCGTTGATCGGCCGGTCCTCGCGCTGCAGCTGCGGGGGTACGACGATCCTGGTGCGCGGCGTCACCAGGCCGAGGTCGATCAGCGAGCTGACCGTGAGCACCTTCTCGACCGAGCCCGGCTCGTAGACGTCCTGCATCGCCCGGGACCCGAGATCCGCCTTCGGCGAGGACGTCGGGTCGTTGGCGTCGAAGGTCGGGTAGTCCGCGACCGCGAGCAGCTCGCCGGTGCGGCTGTCCATCACCACGGCGAAGCCGCTGTCGCCGCGAGCGCCCTCGACGGTCTGCCCCAGGACCCGCTGGGTGTACCACTGCAGGTCGAGGTCGAGCGTGGTGCGCAGGTCCTGGCCGTCGACCGGGTCGGTCACGGTGCTCTCGCCGAGCGGGATCCGGTTGCCGCCGCCGACCTCGTAGCGCGCCGACCCGTCGGTGCCGGCCAGCAGGCCGTCGAAGGTGCGCTCCAGCCCGGCCAGGGGCTCGTCGGTCCCCATGAACCCGACCAGGTTCGCCGCGACGTCGCCGGCGGGATAGTCGCGCAGCGGGTCCCGCCGGGTGTCGAGCCCCTCGAAGCCCCGACGCTCGGCGGCGTCGACCACCTCGGTCGCCTTCGTCGCGGGCACCCGGCGCGCGATGTACTCGAACCGGCTGCCCTGCTCGCGCAGCCTGTTCAGCGTCGTGACGTAGTCGACGTCGAGCCGCTGGTAGAGGAAGCGCGCGAGCTCGGGCGCCCGCTCCGCCGTCATCGCCGGGTCGGCGACCACCATCAGCCCGTCGATCGAGCCGGCCAGCGGCTTGCCGTTGCGGTCGAGGATGTCCCCGCGCTCGGCGGGCAGGTCGACCTTCACCAGCCCCTCGGCGGCGGCCATGGCGGCGTAGGAGTTCGGGTCGAGTCCCTGCAGCTGGACCAGCCGGGCCCCGAAGACCGAGAGGGTCATCGCGATCACCACGAAGCCCACCCGCAGCCGCAGCTGGGGGGAGCCGCGGCGGGAGCCGCGGGGGGCACGGGGCTGGCGCAACGGGATCTCCGGTGGTCGAGGTCGGGCGAGGGTCAGCGACGGGTCTGTTGCTGCTGTTGCTGCTGTTGCTGGAGGTGCTGCTGGTTCTTGTGGTCGTTCCTACCCTGTCCCTCGCCGGTGCCGGCCGCTTCGCCGTTCGTGTCGCCGGAATCTCCGGCGCTCACCGGCGGGGGCGCGGTCACGTGCACGACGGTCGGCGCCGGGTCGAGGGCCGCCGGCTTGGCCGGCGGCGGCGGGGTGATGCGGAACGGCACGCTGCCGTCGGCCGCGCAGGGCCGGCCGCTGACGGCGCCGGAGCCCAGCCGGACGAAGGCCGGGCCGCAGGCCTGGACCATGCCGAGCTGCTGGGCGGCGGCGGCGATCCGCTGCGGGTCGCGCAGCCGGTCGAGGTCCATCTCGAGGCTCTGCTGGCGTGCGGCGAGGGTGGTGGCCTGGCCCTCGAGCGCGGTCGCCGCGAACGACGACTGCTGCATCGAGGTGTTGAACAGGAGCAGGCCCACCACGCCGCCCAGGAGCACCAGGGTGACCAGCGCGACGAACGGCATCCGCGCGGCCTGCCCGCGGGTGCGCGGGACGACGGTGAGCCGGGCCCGCTCGACGGCGCGCTCGGCGACCCGCGGCATCCGCGAGCGGACCTGGGGCACGGGACTGCTCATGCTGCTGCTCCCTTCGTGAGGCGCTCGACCGCGCGCAACCGCACCGAGGCTGCGCGCGGATTCTGGGCGATCTCGTCGGGGCCGGCCTTCTCGGATCCCCGGGTGACCAGGCGCAGCGCCGGCTCGTGGCCGGCGGGCACGAACGGCAGGTCCTCGGGGACGTCGAGCCGGGTGGCGGCCACGAACGCCTGCTTGACCAACCGGTCCTCCAGCGAGTGGTAGGACTCGACGACCACCCGGCCGCCCACGCCGATGGCGTCGATGGCGGCAGGGATCGCGCGCCGCAGCACGGCCAGCTCGTCGTTGACCTCCATGCGCAACGCCTGGAAGGTGCGCTTGGCGGGGTGGCCCCCGGTGCGCCGGGCCGGCGCGGGGATCTCCGCGTAGAGGAGCTCGACCAGCCGGCCGGAGCGGGTGAACGGCTCCTTCGCGCGCTCCCGCACGACGGCGGCCGCGATCTTGCGGGCGAACCGCTCCTCGCCGTACTCCCGCAGGATCCGGGCGAGGTCGGCGGCGGTGTAGGTGTTGAGCACGTCCGCAGCCGTCGGGCCGGTGCTGCCGTCCATCCGCATGTCGAGCGGGGCGTCCTCGGCGTAGGCGAAGCCGCGCTCGCGCACGTCGAGCTGCATCGAGGAGACCCCGAGGTCGAAGAGCACCGCGTCCACGGTGTCCAGGCCGAGGCCGGCCAGGACCGCCGGGAGCTCGTCGTAGACGGCGTGCACCCCGGTGAAGCGGTCGCCGAACGGCGCGAGCCGACGGCCGGCCAGCTCGAGCGCCTCGGGGTCGCGGTCGATGCCGACCACCCGGGCCAGCTCGAAGCGGGTCAGCACCGCCTCGGTGTGGCCGCCGAGGCCCAGGGTCGCATCGACGAGGACCGATCGGTCCCGCTCGAGCGGCGGTGCCAGCAGGGCGACGACCCGGTCGAGCAGGACCGGGACGTGGGAGGGGGCGCCCATGTCAGGCCCGACGTGCCAGGAGCGCGAGGACGAGGAACGCGAGGGCGACGCTGAGCGAGGTCGCGGCCGAGAACGCCATCACGGTCGCGGCGTCGCGAGCCTGGTGCCGGACGCGGCGCACCGGTGCGTCGACCGGTGCCCCGATCGTCGGCGGTGCTGGCGCGATGCTCATGAGTTCGACCCTCGTGTCCCGGAGATGTGAGCGATGAAGAGGCGATCCGCCGGACCAGGTCCCTGCCCGCTCCCGGTCTGACGACGTGGGAAGGTCCATCTGGAACCGGGGAAGGTGCCCCAGATGGCGGCGGGAGCGGGCTCGAGACCTCGTCCTGCGGATCGCTGTGCTGTTGTGTGGTGCTGTCCTGGTGCTGTCCTGTGGCGCTGTTCGTCGTGCTGGGTGCTGCTAGCCCTGCGGGTGCGCCGGCTGCTCGTCGAGCTCGGCGAACTTCGCCTGGGCGCCGGCCGAGTACTCCCGCCACCGGGCGGGGTCCCAGATCTCGATCCGGTCCATGACGCCGATGACGACGACCTCGCGGTCCAGGGCGGCGTACTCGCGCAGCGGAGCCGCGATGTTGATCCGGCCCTGCTTGTCGAGCGCGCCCTCGTCGGCGCCGGCGAAGAGCACGCGGGCGTAGTCACGCGCCCCGCGCACGGTCATCGGCGTCGCCTGAGCCCGCCGGGCCTCCTCCATGAAGACGTCCGTGGGCCACACGACCAGGCAGTTCTCCTGACCTTGGGTCACCACGAGCCCCTCCGCGAGTCGGTCCCTGAACTTCGCCGGGAGGAACAGTCGGCCCTTCTCGTCGAGCTTCGGGGTGTAGGTGCCCATGAAGAACATGCGGGCGCCTCCACTCCGGTCCTCGACGTGACCCTCCTCCACTGCGCTCCACTTTACGCCACTTTGCACCACCGTCAACCACAATGCGCGTGTTGCCCAGCGGATTTCCGGCGTCTCGGGGGCGCGGCCGGCGCTCGACGGGCGGCGGCGTAGGCCCCGGTGGCGCACCGGCCGGGGCCCGGCGTACTGCCTGTCTGCGCAGGTCAGCGTGGGTGCGCGCGTCGGCGGCCCGCTCGGCGGTCGGCCCCGGTGGGGAGCCGGGCGGCGGGGGTGGGGCGCAGTGGAGGGCGGGGTGGGGCGGCCGGTCGGGACGTGCGTCTCGCCCGCATCGAACCGGGAACGCAACCAAACCGTGATCCCAGGAGTCGGATGCACCAGGGATGCGACGTCATAGGTTTCCGGCACGACTACGGTTGGGGACCATCCGGTGACGCGGGTCACGCGGGAGGGAAGGACGCACACGGTGGGAACTGAAACGGGGGCCGCGGACCTCGAGACCCTGGCGCGCGTGGTGGGCCGGGTGCGCGCCAACGTCGAGCGGGTGATCGAGGGAAAGCCCGACGTCGTGCACGCCTCCCTGGTGGTGCTGCTCGCCGAGGGACACCTGCTCATCGAGGACGTCCCAGGCGTGGGCAAGACCCAGCTCAGCAAGGCGCTGGCCCGCAGCATCGACTCCTCGGTGCGACGCATCCAGTTCACCCCCGACCTGCTGCCCTCCGACGTCACCGGCGTGTCGGTGTTCAACCAGAACACCCGCGAGTTCGAGTTCCGTCCGGGCGGGGTGTTCGCCAACATCGTCGTCGGCGACGAGATCAACCGGGCCTCGCCCAAGACGCAGTCGGCGCTCCTGGAGTGCATGGAGGAGCGTCAGGTCACCGTCGACAACACCACCTACCAGCTCGAGCAGCCGTTCATGGTGATCGCCACCCAGAACCCGATCGAGATGGAGGGCACCTACGCCCTGCCCGAGGCGCAGCGCGACCGGTTCATGGCGCGGGTCTCGGTCGGCTACCCGGTCGAGGCCGCGGAGATCGCCATGCTCAACTCGCACACCCGGGCCAACCCCCTCGACGACCTCGAGCCCGTCACCGACGCCGCCGAGGTGCGCAAGCTGATCGGGATCGTCGGCCAGGTCCACGTCTCCGACGCGGTGCAGCGCTACGCGGTCGCCATCACCTCGGCGACCCGCCGCTCCGACGAGCTGACCCTGGGCGCCTCGCCCCGGGCCACGCTCCACCTGGTGCGCGCGGCGAAGGCCGCGGCCGCCATGTCCGACCGGGACTACGTGCTGCCCGACGACGTGACCCGGCTGGCGCGACCGGTGCTGGCGCACCGGCTGCTGCCGAGCGTCGAGGCCGCCATGAGCGGACGGTCCACGACCGCGATCCTCGACGCCGTCCTCGGTGCCGTCGCGGTGCCCGACGGCGCTCCGCGCTGACCGCTGACGGCGACGGGCGACCTGGCATGAGGAGCCGACGATGATGGACCTGCGATGAGAGAGGCGCTGGCCGGGCTGACCGTGCGCGGTCGCGCGTTCCTGGCGGCCGGCGTGACCGCGGTGGTGTGCTCGATGGTCCTCGACCAGACCGCGCTGACCCGGATCGGGATCCTGGTGCTGGTGCTGCCGCTGCTCACGGCCTGGGTGGTCGGGCGCAACCGCTACCGGCTCGCCCTGGTCCGCACGGTCACCCCCCAGCTGGTCGCCGCGGGCCAGCCGGCTCGGGTGTCGCTCGCGCTCAGCAACGAGGGCCGGACGCCGAACGGCGTGCTCCTGCTGGAGGACCACGTCCCGTACGTGCTCGGCACCCGGCCCCGGTTCGTCGTCGAGGGCATCGGCACCGGCTGGCGGCAGACCGTGAGCTACCAGGTGCGCTCGGACGTGCGCGGCCGCTTCGAGATCGGCCCGATGTCCGTGCGGGTCACCGATCCCTTCGGGTTGGTCGAGCTGGGCCGCACCTTCCGCACCACCGTGCCGCTGACCGTGACACCCCGCACCGTGCTGCTCCCCCAGATCCCGCTGGGCGGTGCCTGGACCGGATCCGGGGACAACCGGCCGCGGTCCTTCGCGACCGGCAGCGCCGAGGACGTCACCGTGCGCGAGTACCGGCAGGGTGACGACCTGCGCCGGGTGCACTGGCGCAGCTCGGCCCGGCTCGGGGAGCTGATGGTGCGCCGCGAGGAGCAGCCGTGGCAGTCCCGGGCCACGCTGGTCCTCGACAACCGGGTGCTCGCCCACCGCGGCCAGGGCATCGCGTCCTCGCTCGAGGCGGCGGTCTCCGCCGCCGCGTCCATCGCGGTGCACCTGAGCCACCGCGGCTTCGCCGTACGCCTCGTCACCGCGCTCGGCGAGGACCCGAGCCGCGCCTGGCACCTGCGCGACGCCGACCTCAACACCGGCCCGCTCATGGAGGCCCTCGCGGTGGTCCAGCCGACCCAGCAGTCGCGGCTCGACACCGCCTGGCTCGCGGAGGGCGCCCACGGCGGGCTGACGGTCGCCGTCTTCGGCGGCATCCTGCCGGCCGACCTCCCGGTGCTGCGCCGGATGCAGCACCAGGCCGGCTCGGCGCTCGCGATCGCTCTCGACGTCGACGCCTGGACCGGCGCCCCGGCCGGCGTGGGCGCGACCCAGGCCCTGGGCCAGCAGGGCTGGCGCGCGGCGCCGCTGGGCCCGCGCGACCGGCTCGACGCGGTCTGGCAGGAGCTCGGGCACACGAGTGCGCACCGCTCCCGCGGCGTGGGCCGGGGACCGACCCGGCCCGCCTCGGAGGCGACCGCGTGATGGGCTCGCTGACCAGGTCCCGCGGCAGCCTCTCGGCGAGCATCACGCTCGCATCGGTGGCCGCGGCCACCACGCTGGTCGCGATATACGCCTGGCGCGGCTTCGCCCAGGCACCCGGCGGCTTCCTGAACCCGCTGATGCTGCTCGGCATCGTGGTCGCGGCGGCCGGTACGGCGACCCGCTGGTGGCGGTGGCCGGCACCGGCCGTGGTCGCGGCCCAGGTCGTGGTCTCGGGCCTGGTCGCCAGCATGCTCATCACCGGATCGCTGCTCCCCGGCACCGGCACCCTGGCCGAGGTCCGGTCCGCGGTCGCCGCGGCGCTGGACAGCTCCCGGGAGTTCGCGGCGCCGGTGCCCGCCACCGCGCCGCCGATCGACCCGCTGCTCATCCTGTGCGGGTTGGTCTGCCTGCTGCTGGTCGACCTCCTCGCCTGCACGCTGCGACGGGCGCCGCTCGCCGGCCTCCCGCTGCTGACGATCTACACGATCCCGGTGAGCCTGGTCGAGACCTCGATCGCGTGGTGGGTCTTCGTCGGCACCGCGGCCGGGTTCCTCGGGATGCTCTTCCTCCAGGAGGCCGAGCACGTCAGCCGCTGGGGACGGCCGATCGCCGCGGACCGCGAGACCGGCGACCCGATCTCGCTCGGCGCGGGCGCGCACGCGGTCCGGCGTACCGCCACCGGCATCGGCGGGGCCGCCACCGCCCTCGCGATGGTGCTGCCGCTGCTCGTCCCGAGCGTGGGCCTGCACATCTTCGACTTCGGGCCCGGCAAGGGCGACGGGGACAGCGTCCGCATCGAGAACCCGGTCGCCGACCTGGTGCGCGACCTCAAGCGCGGCGAGGACACCGACCTGGTCCGGATCACCACGACCGAGACCCACCCGGCGTACCTGCGGATCCTGTCCCTGAACCGGTTCACCGACGTCGAGTGGACGCCGGGCGACCGCGACGTCCCCACGGACCACGGCGCCGACGGTGCGCTGCCGCCGCCCCAGGGCGTCGACGCCGAGGTGACCCGCGACGAGGTGCCCTACAACGTCACGATCCTGCCGGACTTCGAGTCGCGGTGGCTCCCGACCCAGTTCCCGGCGAGCAACGTCCAGGCCGAGGGCGACTGGCGCTACGACGCGACCACGATGGACTTCCTGGCCGTGCCCGGCGACCTCGACACCGCGGGCCTGGAGTACACGATGAGCGGGCTCGACCTGGTCCTCAGCGCGAAGCGCCTGCGCGAGGCCGGGACGTCGGTCGGCAGGGTCAGCGAGATCTTCACCGACCTGCCC
This sequence comes from Nocardioides sp., assembly GCF_030019515.1. Lineage (GTDB taxonomy): Bacteria > Actinomycetota > Actinomycetes > Propionibacteriales > Nocardioidaceae > Nocardioides. Next base: position 252,826 of record NZ_JASEEQ010000002.1, read on the forward strand.
CCCGACCTCCCGCAGGTCGTGCGCCAGCTCGCCGTCCAGGTCACCCGGGACCAGACCACGCGGTTCGACAAGGCGGTCGCGCTGCAGAACTGGTTCCGCAGCGAGTTCACCTACTCGCTCGAGACCTCCGCCTCCGGCAACGGGTACGACGCCCTCACCACGTTCCTCGGCGACGGCCCGGACGGCCGGGTCGGCTACTGCGAGCAGTTCGCCTCGGCGATGGCGGTGATGGCCCGGGTGCTGGGCATCCCGGCGCGGGTGGCGGTCGGCTTCCTCACCCCGGAGCCGGACGGCCCCAACACCTGGGTCTACAGCTCCCACGACATGCACACCTGGCCCGAGCTCTTCTTCCAGGGCTCCGGCTGGGTGCGCTTCGAGCCCACCCCGGCCGACCGGGCGACCGGGGTGCCGTCGTACACGGTCTCCGGCCTGCCGGGCGACCTGGGCCCCTCCCCTGCCGCGACGGAGTCGAGCACCAGCATCCCGGGCCCCTCCAACCGCGCCACCCAGACCGCGGACCCGACCGCCGACACCGGACAGGACGGCGAGGCCGGCGGCGGCATCGCCTGGGGTCCGGTCCTCGGTGGCGGCGCCGGCGTCCTGGTCGCGGGCGTCGTCCTGCTGCTCCCGCGGCTGGTCCGCCGCCGCCGGCGCGCGCGGCGGCTCGCGGTGGCGGGGCCCGAGGAGATCTGGGCCGAGCTGCGCGACACCGCACTGGACCTGGGGGTGCCGTGGCCGGCCGGCCGGTCCCCGCGGGCCACCCGCCAGGTGCTCCTGGAGCATCTCGGCCGGCCGCTCGACCCGACCAGCCCGGACCGGCCGGCGCACGGTGCCGACATCGCGCCCGAGGGCGGGGCGGCGCTGAACCGGATCGTGCTCGCGGTCGAACGGCTGCGCTACGCCCGCTCCCCCGCCGAGCCCGACCGGAGCCGGCTGCGCACCGACGCCCAGACCTGCCTCGCCTCCCTGACCGGCGGCGCTCCCCGCACCGCCCGGCGCCGCGCGACCTGGTGGCCGCGCTCGGTGCTGGCCTTCGCCGTGCGTGCGCCGCAGCCGGTCACGCCCACCGTCGAGGCGAGGTACGGCGGCGTCGTCGACCACGCGAACTGAGCGGATGCGTCAGCGGACCGGGTGTCGGTGGTCGCACGCGCATGGATACCCGCCACCGCTCACCGGGCCGACTCGGACAGGCTCGGTCGCGCGCCTTGCTCGACCACCATCAGCGGGTCCGCTGACGCGTCCCCGCTAGAACCCGCCGTCCTCGCGGCGGCGGCGCCAGCGCTCGTCCATGCGCTCCATGAAGGAGTGACCGGAGCCGCCGTGGCCGTGGCGGCGCGTCCGGCGCGGCTTGTGGCCCGAACGGCCGCCGTCGACGACGGTGAAGCCGCCGCGGCTGGGGTGCTGCAGGGTGCGCGGGTCGGGCGCCGGCGCGGCGGACTGGCCGCGCATCGCGGTGAGGGCGACGGTCGCGGAGCCGAGCATGATCACGAAGCCGGCGATGCCCACGGGGGTGATCTGGGCGACGGCGCCGGTCATCAGGACGACGACGCCGAGGACGAAGCACGCCCCCGCGATCATCGCCCGGCGCCGGGCCGCGCGCCGGAAGGCGGTGCCGCGCAGGGTCGAGGCGAGCTTGGGGTCCTCCTCGACCAGAGCACGCTCCATCTGCTCGAGCAGTCGGAGCTCCTCTTCCGAGAGTGGCACCGTTCCTCCCCTCAGGGTCATCGCCAAGGTGCTGTCGCATTCGTCGGCCAGCGCCTCAAGTCTAGGCAGCGGCTGGTCATCGCGGTAGGCGGGTTCCGGAAATTCGTGATCGAACCGTTCCCGGTCCCCCCGCCGGCGAAACGGCGGGGGCCCGGTCAGCGGGCGAGGAGGTGGAGCTGGGTCGCCAATGGGCGGAACTCGGGACGCCCGGAGACGGCCCGCTCCAGGTCGACGAGGGCCCCGGTCGCCCCGGGCTCCAGGTCCAGCAGCGAGCCCGGCACCAGGTCGGCGAAGACCCGGATGCCGTGCACGGCGGCCACCTCGAACCCGGCGCCGGCGAGCAGCGCGGCCACCTCGTCCTCGGTGAACCGCCGCCCGGAGCGGCCGCCCTGGTCGCGGGTCGGCCCACCGGGGGCCTGGTCCAGCATCGACAACGCCTGGGCGAAGTGACCGGCCATCGCGCGGGCGACGACCGCGGCGTGGCGCTGCCCGACCAGGAGACTGAGCGTGCCGCCGGGTCGCAGCACCTCGCGCAGCGTCGCGAGCGCGGCGCCGGGGTCCTCGACGACCTCGAGCACCCCGTGGCAGAGCACGACGTCGGCGGACGCCGGTCCGGTGACGTCGAGCAGGGTCGACAGCTCGCCCTGCTGGCCGGCCACCGCGACCCCGGCCTCACGGGCGCGGCGGTCCAACGACGCGAGCGCGTCCGGGCTGGGGTCGACGACCGTCACCCGGTGGCCGAGCTCGGCGACCCGGACGGCGAACCCGCCGGTACCGCCGCCGATGTCGAGGACGTCGAGAGCGGCGCCGTCCAGGGTCGGGCGCAGCGCGTCCCAGACCACCGACGTACGCGCCGCGTTGCGCCGTTCGCCGGGCCGTTCGCCGGGCCGCTCAGGAGGCATGGCCCAACCCTAGGACCACTGCCGTCAGCCCGCGCGCATGGCCGCCGCCCACGGCGGCGCCGCCGCGTGCGGGACCAGGCCCAGGGAGCGCTCCACGACGGCGAGGAACCGGTCCGCGTCGCGGACCAGGTCGTCGGCCTCCCGTTCCGAGACCGCGCGGGTCGAGCCCGCCTCGGCGGCCGCGCGCTTGGCCGCGCCGGCGGCGAAGAACCGGGCCCACTCGGCCATCTCGGGCGCCACCTCCGCCAGCAGCACCCAGGCGTTGCGCTGCGGACGGCGGCGGGCCGGCTCGGGGTGCGCGCGAGCGGCGAGCAGCGCGGCGGCGGCACGCAACGCCGCGACGTGGGCGTGCGCGTAGCGGGCCGGGACCTCGGTCGCGGCGATCGCCTCGCTCAGCGACTCCGCGGCGCGCGCGAGGTAGGAGTGCGTGGTGGCGGGAAGGGCATAGGGGTTCATCGAGGTCCTCTCCGTCGACCCCTGACCGGCGACCCCTGACAGCTCCGGCGGACCGGGGCCCGACGGGGACGGGGGTCGAGGTCGTCCCCGCCGGGCGGTGCTCGAACATCTGTTCGAACACCGCCACGGTACACCTCGCCGCCCCCAGGGCGTCAAGGTCGGCGACCGCGCGGCTCAGGAGCGCCCGGCGCCCTCCGGTGCGGAGCGGGTGAAGGCCCGGGTGTCCGGGTGCCACAGCAGGACGGCCGCGGTCAGGTCCAGCGACAGGCCGACCACCGAGAGCGCCAGGAACAGCATCGGGGGGTCGGCGCGCAGGCTCGCGAGCGTGGCGATGGCCATCAGCACGACCAGCGCGCTGAGCAGCACCCGGGCCCAGTTGTGGCCCTGTTGGAGGAACTGGAGCAGCACGATCACCAGCACCCCGACCACCACGAACATCGTGATGGCCACCGGCGCGAACGCCGGCGGCTCCACCGAGCCCAGGTCGGTCCGGCCGGCGGCCCAGGCGTCGTCGAGCTCGTCGCCGAACACCAGCGTCAGCAACGCGGTCACGCCACTCGTCACGACCACGGCCACCAGCACCCAGATGGCGCCGCTCACCGCTACCGGCCGCTGCTGACTCATCCGCGCTCCTCTCCCCTGCTCGGGTCCCTGCTCGAAACGTCCGCCCCGGAGACTCTAGGGTCTCGCAGTATGACCACCGAGCACCCGACGATCACGCGGTTCCGTGACGACCACCGGCGCCGAGGTGGTACCGGCCAGGTCGTCATCCTGCCCGACTCCGTGCACACGGCCGCACTGGCCGCCGCGGCGCTCGGCTGCGAGGTCGGTGCGATCGCCAACAGCCTGCTCTTCGACGCCGACGGCTCGCCGGTGCTCATCCTGACCTCGGGCGCCCACCGCGTCGACACCACCAAGGTGGCCGCCGCACTGGGGGTGACCGCCCTCAGGCGCGCGACGCCGGAGTTCGTGCGCGAGCACACCGGCCAGGCCATCGGCGGGGTCTCCCCGATCGGGCACCCCGCGGAGGTGCCGACGTACCTGGACTCGTGGCTGCGCCGCTACGAGGTCGTGTGGGCGGCCGCCGGTCACCCCGCCGCGGTCTTCTCGACGACGTACGACGAGCTCGCCGCCATGACCGGCGCGCCCACGATGGAGGTGGAGTGATGGAGATCTGGCTCAACCCGGACTGCTCGAAGTGCCGCACGGCCGTCGCCGAGCTGGACGCCGCCGGGGTGGAGTACACCGTCCGGCGCTACCTCGACGAGCCGCCGACCGCGGCCGAGCTCGGCGAGGTCGTCGCCCGGCTGGGACTGGAGCCCTGGGACATCGCCCGGGCGAAGGAGGCCCGCGAGGAGGGCATCGACCTGCCCCGGGACGCTGCCCTCCGCGACGACTGGCTCGCGGCGCTGGCCGCCCACCCCCGGGTGATCCAGCGGCCGATCATCACCGCCGCCGACGGCACCACCGTCGTCGGCCGTGACGAGGACGCCCTGCGGGTGGTGCTCGACGCCGAGGCCTGAGCCTCGGGGCCCTAGGGTTCCCCTCATGGCGCGGGTCGTGGTGGTGGGCGGCGGCTTCGGCGGTCTCGCCGCGGCCGTGCGGCTGGCCAAGCTCGGTCACGAGGTGACCCTGGTCGAACGGTCGGCGCAGCTGGGCGGTGCGTTGTCGGAGGTCAGCGCCGACGGGTTCACCTGGGACGCGGGCCCGACGTACACACTGCTGCCCGCGGTGGTCCGCGACCTGTTCCGCAAGTCCGGCCGGCCGGTCGAGCGCGAGCTGGAGCTGGTGCCGCTCGACCTGGTGCGCGAGCACCGGTTCGAGGACGGCACGTCGGTGCGGGTCCCGTCCGGCCGGGCGGCCCAGCTGCGCGCGTTCGACGATCTGGGGGCCGGGCTCGGCCAGCGCTGGGTCGACCACGTGGCGTCGTACGCCGACGCCTGGGACGTGCTGCGCCGCGGCTACCTCGAGAGCCCGTGGCGACCCGACGACCTGCCGCGCGAGCTCGCGGCCCTGCTGGACAGCCGCGAGACGCTGGCCCGGCGGCTCAAGCGCACCTTCAAGGACGAGCGGCTGCGGATGGTCGCCGGGCACCCGCTCGTGGCCGAGGGCCACGACCTGCGCAACGTGCCCGCCTGGCTGGGCGTGAGCGCCTACGTCGAGCAGCGCTTCGGCGCGTGGACCGTCGAGGGCGGCATGGCCCGGCTCGGCGCGGCGCTCGCCGACCGGCTGGCCACTCGGGGGGTCACCACGCTGACCGCGACGGAGGCCGTGGACGTCGTGGTCCGCGGCGGGCGGGCGGTCGCCGTCAGCACCGCCGCCGGGGACCTGGACGCCGACGTCGTGGTGTGCGCCGTCGACCCGCGCCGGCTGCCCGCGCTCGCGCCGTACGTCGTCCGCACCATGCCCGCGATCCCGCCGGTCGCGGTGCACGTCGGGCTCGACGCGACGCCGGCCGACCTGCCCCACGAGCTGGTGCTGCACGGCGACCCGACGCTCGTGGTGCGCACCGGCGGCAGCGCGCCCGACGGCGGTGCCGCGCTCACCGTGCACGGCCGCGGCCGGCTCTCGGAGGACGTGCTCCGCGCGCTGGCCCGGCACCGGATCGACCTGCGCCCGCACGTGGTCGCCCGGGTCGACCGCAGCCCGCGCGACCAGGTCGAGCGGTGGGGCGGGTCGCCGATGGGGGTGCTGTGGCAGGGCCGGGCGACGGTCCGGCAGCGGCTCGGCCCGGGCACGCCGGTGCCGGGGGTGTACGCCGCGGGGGCGCACGCCACCCCGGGTGCCGGGATGCCCTTCGTGGGGCTCTCCGCGGCGCTGGTGGCGGCCGAGGTCGGGCCGGCCTGACCCGGCTCCGGGGCGGCCGGGGGCCCGACCCTGGATCACACCGGCAGGTTGAGGGCGGCGAAGATCTCGCGCGTCGCCTTGGAGCGGTTGAGCGTGTAGAAGTGCAGACCGGGTGCGCCGCCGGCGAGCAGCTCGTCGCAGAGCTCGGCGGCGATCGCGATGCCCTCGGCGCGCATCGCCGCCGCGTCACCGTCGTGGGCGCCGATCCGGCGCACCACCTCGGCCGGCACGTCGGTGCCGATCAGCTCGCCCTGGCGCCGGATGCTGGCGAGGTTCAGGATCGGCATGATGCCGGGCAGGATCGGCAGGTCGACGCCACGGTCGCGGACCCGCTCGACGAGCGCGAAGTAGTCCGCGGCGCGGAAGAACATCTGGGTGACCGCGAACTCCGCACCGGCCCGGGCCTTCGCGACGAGCACGTCGGCGTCGTGGTCGAGCGACGCCGCCGAGGGGTGGCCCTCGGGGAACGCCGCCACGCCGACGCTGAACTCGCCGCGGCTGCGGACCAGCCGCACCAGCTCCTCGGCGTACGTCAGGCCCCCGTCGGTGGGGGTCCACTCGGCCCGCGGCCCCTCGGCCGGGTCGCCGCGCAGCGCCATCACGTTGCCGATGCCGGCCCCGGCGTAGGCGTCCAGGATCGCCTCGAGCTCACCGCGGGTGTGCCCCACGCAGGTCAGGTGGGCCATCGGGGTCAGTGAGGTCTCCGCGGCGATCCGCCCGGTGATGCGCACCGTGGAGTCGCGGGTGGACCCGCCCGCGCCGTACGTCACCGAGACGAACGTGGGCCGGAACGGCTCGAGCTCGCGGATCGACTGCCAGAGCTGGTCCTCCCCCGCCGCGTCGTGTGGCGGGAAGAACTCGAACGAGAAGGACCGCTCGCCCTCGCGGACGAGGTCGCCGATCCGCCGGGTCCGCTGGTTCGCCATGGGCGACATCCTAGGTTCGGGACCGGCCGCTGCCCGGTGGCGTCCACTGGCTAGTCTCGGGGCCGTGAGGGCGAGCGAGAGCGACTGGGACAGCGCGTCCTTCCGGGACCGCATCCAGACCGCGGTCGACGCCTTCGTCGACGAGCAGGCCGCCACGCTCGGCCCACTGGGCAGCGACGCCGCGCGGCTGGTGCGCGAGGCGCATACGTCGGTCTCGGGCGGGAAGCGCTTCCGGGCGGCGTTCTGCTACTGGGGCCACCGGGCGGTCGCCGCCGACGTGCCCGACGAGAACGCGCTGGTGCGCGCCTGCGCCGCCCTGGAGCTGCTGCACGCGAGCGCGCTGGTCCACGACGACCTGATGGACGCCTCGGACACCCGCCGGGGCCACCCGGCCACGCATCGGCTCTTCGAGAGCGAGCACCGCACGGCCGGCTGGCGCGGCGACCCGGAGCAGTACGGCGCGGCCGCGGCGATCCTGCTCGGCGACCTGCTGCTGAGCTGGGCCGACGAGCTGCTGCGCCGCTGCGGCCTGCCGATCACGCAGGTCGCTCCCGCCCTGGAGGTCTTCGACCGCTGCCGTACCGAGGTGATCGCCGGGCAGTTCCTCGACGTGTCGGTGCAGGCCCGCGGTCGCGCCGACGTGGAGACCGCGATGACGGTGCTGCGCTACAAGTCCGCGAAGTACTCCATCGAGCGCCCGCTGCACATCGGCGCCGCGCTCGCCGGCGCGAGTCCCGACACGATGGCCGAGCTGTCGGCGTTCGGGCTGCCGCTGGGCGAGGCCTTCCAGCTCCGCGACGACCTGCTCGGCGTGTTCGGCGACCCGGACGCCACCGGCAAGCCGGCCGGCGACGACCTCATCGAGGGCAAGCGCACGGTGCTGGTCGCGCTCGCGCTCGACGCCGCACCCCCGGCCGACGCCGCGCTCCTCGACCGCTCGCTGGGCACCGCGCTCAGCGTCGAGCAGGTCTCCGAGCTGCGCGGCATCATCGCCGCCTCGGGCGCGCACGCCCAGGTCGAGTCGGTGATCACCGAGCTCGCCACGCACGCGGTCACGGCCCTCGACAAGGCCGACCTCCACGAGGACGCCCGCCGGGTGCTGCGCCAGCTGGCCTCGGCCGCCACCCAGCGCGTGGTCTGAGCTCGGCCGGCCGGAGGCGGCTGCGCCGGCCGGGCCGGGCCGGCGGTGACCCGGCAACCCTTCGGCACCCACATCCGGTTGCCTGCACACCGCCCGCCGGCGCACGCCCGGGCCGGCCACGCCCGGCGCCAGGTAGGACGGCGTCGAGGGGGCTACAGCGCCATCGCCTGGGCGCGGCGCTTGGCCTCCGAGCCCCGGTTCTCGCGCAGCGCGTCGATCGGACGGCCCGGCAGGTCGTCGTCGGTGAACAGCCAGGCGATGCACTCGCGGTCGTCGTAGCGGCCGTCGTGCAGGATCGTGAGCAGCCCGGGCAGGCCCTTCACGACGAGCCCGTCCTGGAGGAAGTCGGCGGGCACCTGCTGCCCGGCGCCCGGACTGGGGACGGCTGCGGCGAGCTCGTGCTCACGGATCATCGTGCGCACCTTCGCCACCGTGACGCCGAGGCGTCGGGCGGTCTCGGCCCAGTCCAGCCACTCGGGGACGAGGGCGGCGAGGTCGGCGTCGGCGAGTCGTGGCTGGTTCATGGCGACCAGTCTCCCACCGTGGTCCACGCCACGCCGGAGGCGGCTCAGCACGATCCCGGGCCCCGGCGTCCGTACGATTGAGCAACCTGGTCCTTCCCCAACAGGTGCGCAGGAGGGTCGCTGTGCCGCCAGACCGGCAGTCAGATCGGCACGCCCGCACGGGCGCCGACGCGGCTGGCGACCCCATGACCGGCCGGCTGCTGGAGGGCCGCTACCGGATCGGACCCCGCATCGCGCGCGGCGGCATGGCCAGTGTCTACGAGGCCACCGACCTCCGGCTCGACCGCACCGTGGCGGTCAAGATCATGCACCCCGGCCTGGGTGACGACGACGAGTTCGCGGCGCGCTTCGTGCGCGAGGCGCGCTCGGCCGCCCGGCTCTCCCACCCCAACGTCGTGGCGGTCTACGACCAGGGCGACGACCACGGCACGGTGTTCCTCGCGATGGAGCTGGTCGACGGCATCACGCTGCGCGACGTGATCCGCAAGGAGGCCCCGATGCCGCCGTCGCGGGCGCTCGCCCTGCTCGAGCCGGTGCTCTCCGCGCTGGCCGCCGCGCACCGGGCGGGCATCATCCACCGCGACGTGAAGCCCGAGAACGTGCTGATCGCCGCCGACGGCCGGGTCAAGGTCGCCGACTTCGGCCTGGCCCGCGCGGTCAGTGCCGACACCCAGCACACGGCGACCGGGGGCGTGCTGATCGGCACCGTCTCCTACCTGGCCCCCGAGCTCGTCGTCGACGGCCGTGCCGACGCGCGCGCCGACGTGTATGCCGCCGGCGTGGTGCTCTTCGAGCTGCTCACCGGCAGCAAGCCGCACGAGGGTGAGACGCCGATCCAGGTCGCCTACAAGCACGTCCACGAGGACGTCCCGGCACCGTCGGCACTCGAGCCGGGGATCCCGGCGTACGTCGACGCGCTCGTCGCCCGGGCCACCGCTCGCGACCGCGGCCTGCGCCCGGCCGACGCCGGCGTGCTCCTCCACCAGCTGCACCGGGTCGGCCATGCGCTGGCCGAGGGCGTCCACGACGACCCGGAGCTGACCGCCGACCTCACCCCGCTCCTCCTGTCGACCCAGCTCGTCGAGGCGCCCGCTCCCGCGGACGCGCCCGAGGACGCCGCCGAGTACGCCGTCACGGACCGGACGACCCCGATCCGGGTGCTCGACCGGCGCCTGGCCACACCGCCACCGGGGCCGCCGGAGCGACGTACCCCGCCTCCGAAGCGGCAACGGCGCTCCCGCCGGGGCCTGGTCCTGCTGATGGTCGCCCTGCTCCTGGTGGCCGGCGCGGGCGTCGGCGCCTGGTGGTTCCTCGACGGCCGCTACACCTCGACGCCCGGGGTCCTCGGGATGACCCGGTCGGCCGCCGAGCAGCGGCTCGACGAGGCCGGCCTGGATGTCACCTGGGGCGACAAGGCCTACTCCGAGACGGTCCCGGCCGGTCGCGTCGTCGCCACCGACCCCGAGCCCGGCTCGAAGGTCCTCGACGGCGGCGCGGTCACCGTCGTGCTCTCCCTGGGCAAGGAGCGCTACGACGTGCCGAAGCTCGAGGGGCTCACCGTCGACCAGGCCCAGGACGCCCTCACCGAGACCCACCTCGCGTTCGGTACGACCACCGAGAAGTGGTCCGACACCGTGGACAAGGGCGTCGTCATCGCGAGCGCGCCGAAGGCCGGCACCACGCTGCGACCGGACGCGGCCGTCGACCTGGTGGTCAGCAAGGGCCCCAAGCCGGTCACGCTCAAGGACTGGGTCGGCAAGGACGCCGACGAGGCGATGGCGTGGGCCGAGGACAAGGGACTCGACGGCTCGATCGCGAGTGAGGAGTACTCGGACACGGTCGACGAGGGTGACGTCATCTCGATGGACCCGCCGGCCGGGACCACGCTGCACCGCGGCGACTCCGTCTCGTTCGTGGTCTCGAAGGGCCCGCACCTGGTCGAGGTCCCCTCCGTGCGCGCCCAGGGCGTGGACGCGGCGACCGAGACGCTCGAGGCCCTCGGCTTCCACGTCGTCACCGAGAGGGCGTCGGGCTACCTGGGCCTGGGCTACGTCTTCTCGCAGAGCCCCGGCGGCGGCGACATGGTGCCGGTCGGGTCCACCATCACCCTGACGCTCATCTGACCTCTGTCCAGCAGCGGCCGGCGCGGCGGCGAGCACAGCGAGCCTCGAGACCCCGTGCCCCGCGCGAGACCGCCTGCGTCCTGCGGGTCGGCGTCGGGTCGCGGTGGCGGGAACGAGATGACGTGGTCGCCGTCGGCGTTGGTCCAGGGAGCCGTGCCTACGGGTCGGTGCCCGGCTCGCGGTCGGTGGTGGTCGACCTGCAGTGGTCACCGCCGAACCCGCACACTCGCCACCGAGCCCACCGGCGACGACCTGCGGGACCAGCCGGTTCGCCCGATCATCGATGCCCTGAGGGCGCTGGAGGCAGCTCAGCAGGAGTTGCGCGACGGGACAGCCCGAACGCGCAGACGAGCCCGAGGACGAGGACGCCGAGGAACACGTCGATCACGTGATGGTGTTCCACGAGCACGGCTGCCCGGGTGCCGTGGAGGTCGAGGGCTCGGCCGAGGAAGGCGATGCCCGCGACGCCACCCAGGTAGCGCATGGTCGAGCTGACGCCGGCGGCCATGCCGCTACGCGCCGGGGCGATCGCGGACAGTGAGGCGGTCTGTGCCGCGGGTCCGCACATGCCGAGGCCGATGCCGAGCAGCGCGAGGGGCAGCCGGACCTGACCGGGCGCGCTGAGCTCCACCGCCCGCAGTACCACGAGTCCCGCGAGGCAGACCAGCGAGCCGGTCACCGCGAGGCTGCGCGCACCGAGGCGCTCGGTGAAGCGGCCGGCCGCCAGGGACGTGACCACCATCGCGACCATCAGCCAGATCAGCAGCTGCCCGGTCTGCCGCGCGCCGAGGTCGAAGCGCGCCTCGAGCACGAGCGGAAGCTCGAAGAGCAGTGCGTACATCACCAGGTTCTGCAGGCAGATCAGCAGCGTGCCGGCGGTGAACGCCGATGAGGCGAAGAGGTCGAACGCGACCACAGGGTCCTCGACCCTGCGCTCGTGCCGCACGAAGGCGGCCAGCGTGACTACGGCGCCCGCGAGGAACGGCAGCGCTAGGGCGCCGGTGCGCTGGGCGGCGAGCACGAGCAGCACCAGTCCCGAGGTGAGGAGGGCCGATCCGAGGCTGTCGAACCGGCCGGTTGGCCGGGCGTCACGGACCCGCTCGGTCGAGGCGATCAGGAGCGCGGCGAGCGCGAGCACCGGGACGTTCGCCACGAACACGGCCTCCCACCCGAAGGCGTCCACCAGGATGCCGCCGACGATCGGGCCGAGGGCAGCGGCCATCGCCATGACCGCGCCGAAGGTGCCGTACGCCCGTCCCCGGCGCTCGGCGGGCAGGGAGACGCGAAGGAGGGCCAGCGTCGCGGGCACGGCGAGCGCGCCACCCATGGCCATCAGGATGCGGGCTCCGGCCAGCGTCGCCAGGTTGGTGGCGAAGAACCCCAGGATCGCGCCGGCTCCCACCGCGGCCTGTCCGGACATGAGCATCCGCCAGTGCCCGAGGCGGTCGCCGAGCTTGCCGCCGGGGCTCTGCAGGGCGATCGCCGCGATCAAGTAGGTCGCTACGAGCGCCTGGGTCACCGCCGCCGGGCCGTGGCCGACGGTTCGGGCGATCGAGGGCACCGCGACGGCGACCATCGTCGAGTTCAGCGGCATCAGGCTCGCGGTCAGCAGGGCCCCGACCAGACCACGACCCACATTCTGCGCCGCCGGGGCCCGGTCGGACACCGGCTCAGCCATAGGTGATCGGCCGGCGCTGGAGCAGGTGCAGTCGATCGTCGGCGAAGGCGAACTCGATGTCGTGCTCGGTGCTGCCGAAGACCCGGTCGCAGTGGGCCGCCAGCTGGTGCAGGTGCAGGAGCTGCTCCTCCGCGAGGCACCAGGCCTCGACCAGGTCCGTCGTGACCTGCATCTCGGCGACCGACCCGTCGGCCTGCAACCGCAGTGCCACGTCCTTCTCGCCGGCCCAGCGGCCGAGAAGGCGACCGTCCTCCGGTGCGAGCCGGTACTGGTCCGGGCTCACCAGGCCACTGACCACGGTCTCGCCCAGACCCCAGCTCGCCTCGATCACCCGCTCGCTCGCCCCGGTGACGGGGTTCTTCGTGAACAGCACACCGGCTACCTCGGAGGCGATCATCGGCTGCAGGACGACTGCCATCCGCGGCGCCGGGTCGAGCCCGTGCTGGCGACGGTAGGCAGCGGCGGCCTCGTCGAGGCCTGAGTCGTGCACCTGGTGGATGGCATGCAGCAGCGACTCGACACCGACGACGCCCAGGAGGGTCAGGTGGGTGCCGGCGAACGATGCCTCGGCGGAGTCCTCGCCGATCGCGCTCGACCGGACGGCCCACGGGCCCGACTCCTCGAGCGTGTCCAGCCAGGCGAGCGCGCGACGGTCACCGGCAACCATGGCGCGCACCGCGGTCCAGTCGAGCGCGACGCCGTTCGGGACGGGAAGCCCGGCACCGAGCGCGGCCGCCAGCTGGGCGGCCTTGCCCCCGAAGGCCCTCGCGTCGGTGGCGGCCGTGAGCGGGGTGAGCGTGGTGGCGGTCACGCGAGCAGGTGCACCTCGCCGGTGGTGCCGTTGATCCGCACCCGGTCCCCATCGCGGATCAGCTTGGTCGCCTCCCGCGTGCCGACGATCCCCGGGATGCCGTACTCCCGGGCGACGATCGCCGCGTGGCAGAGCTGGCCGCCACGGTCGGTGACGATCGCGCCGAGCATCGGCAGCACCACGTTGAAGTACGGCGAGGTCATCCTCGTGACGAGGACGTCACCCTGGCGGATGCGCCCGAAGTCCTCCGAGCTCTCGACGAGTCGCGCCGGACCCTCGTAGACGCCGGTGTTGACCGCGAGGCCGGTGAGCACCGACTCGGAGTTCGGAGTCTCCGGGACGCCGAACAACGAGAACATGAAGATGTTCATCGCGGCCGCCGTACGTCGAGCCCGGGCCGGGAACCACTCGGGCGGCGGCGGGTGCGGTGGCATCGCGGTGAGGAACTGCGGCGCGTCCGAGGTCGTCATCGTCGTCCGCCACTCGAACCGCTCCGCCACCTCGGTCGCACTCGGGACGGCGCTCGCGCCGAGCAGGAGCGCGCGCACCTCGGCAGCACTGAGGTCGACGGCGTGCTCCGGGTCGCCCAGCAGGTCCTTGGCCGTGAGCCGCCGGCCCACCTCGAGCAGCGCACGACGGCCCAGGCCGACCGCCCACCCGTCGCTGTACACGCCCCGCTCGTCGCGTAGTCGGTACATCAGCCGCACCTCCGCGAGCCGGTCGTCGAAGTCCTCACGGTGCTCGGCCGGGACCCGCTCACGGAGTGCCAGCAACGCCGAGTCGTCGTCCGGGGCTGCCGTCCAAGCGCCGGCCAGGGTGGCGCGCAGAGCCTCCACGAGGGTGTCCGGCAGCTCGCCCGCGGCCTTCTCGCCGAGGTCGTAACCCACGCAGCGCCAGCGCACCGCCTCCACGTACGCCGACACCTCGGGCCCGACCTCCGGATGAGTCGTGAGCTCGGTGAGGATGGCCTGCGAGTCCGCTGCCGCCGCGAGAATCGTCCGAGCCGAGTCCGACGTCGTCAGCGCCTTGGCTGCCGCGTCGAGCTCGTCGGCGGCGAAGCCGCGGGACACGACCGAGCGCCCGCGCAGCAGGCCCATCAGCTCGCCGACCGAGGCGCCGGTCCATCCCATGGCGCCGGCCAGGAAGTCACCGACCGGCAGGCAGGCCGGGATCGTGTACTTGTGGTGGAGGTACGCGCAGTAGTTCGCGTGCTGGGCACACCCGTCGACGTGGTCGGCCAGCTCGGCGTCGGAGAGCGCGGCGACGTCCACCGCCTGGATCGCCCGGTGCGCCTCGATCGCGGCCGGCTTGTCCACCTCGTCCCAGTTCGCGAGGTCCTGGCGCCAGATCTTCTCGCGGAGGGCCCGCTCGGCTGCCTTGTGGCGCCGACGCATCGCCGGGTGGATCCGGCTGACCAGCTGCAGGACGGGCTTGGGCGGCGGGCCCATCGCGCCCTCGGGTGCGCCCACCGCGACCGGCTGGTTGTACAAGAACCCCTGGCTGAAGCCCGGCGCGAGGTGCGACAGGAGCACGCCGTACCGGGCCGTCCCCTCGGCGAACCCCTTCGGGAATCCGGTCATGAAGGCGTTCTGCGCGAGCGGCGTCATCGGCCGCAGGGCGTGGGTCGTCTCCAGCTCCCACGGTCCCTTGCCGGGCGGTTCGAAGGTCCTGCCGTTGACGACGGGGTGCTGTTCACTCATGGGATCCCCACCTTGTTCGACGGTGGACCGAGTGTTGACCGGCAGTTCCCGCCAGAGCAACGAGTGGCCTAGACCAGTAGGACGCTGTGCACACCAGGGCGGACCCGGTCGCCGCCGTGGGTCAGGTCGACTCGGACTCGGCAGGCACGTCGTCCTAGGACACCACTGACGAGATCCCTGCTGCGGGTGACCCATCAGGTCGGCGGCTCTCAGGCGGCGGGATGCCCTGCGCTTCAACGCAGCGGCAGCGCCATGACCGTGCGGCTTCGATCGGACAGGGACACATCAGTCAGCGGATCCGCCAGAGGGCATCGACGTGCCGGCAACGTGCAGTCGACGGCTGGGTGATCGTCGGCGCCCAGTAGGTTGTGCGCGTGCTCGAGCCCGCCCTCCGCAACCCGATCGGGACACACGTACTGGTCGGCAAGGGGCTGGTCGACGGAGCCGTCGCCAACGCCGACCTGGTCGGCGCCGAGACCTTCCAGGTCTTCACCGGGAACCCGCGCGGCTGGGCGCTGAGCGAGGGCAAGCCGGCCGAGGACGCCCGCTTCCGCGACCTGATGGCCGGGCGCGGCACCCGGGTGTTCATCCACGCGCCGTACCTGGTGAACCTCGGCTCGCCGACCGCGGCGACCTACGAGCGCTCGGTGGCCTCGGTGGCCCACAACCTCAAGCGGGCGACGGAGATCGGCGCCGAGGGCGTCGTCGTGCACACCGGGTCGTACGTCGATCCCGGCGAGGGCGACAGCCTCGCGCGGCATGCGCGCGCGATGCGCCAGGTGCGCGAGGCGCTGCTGCCGCTGCTCGAGGTGGTCGTCGGCGACGACGCGCCGTGGCTGCTGCTCGAGCCGACCGCCGGCCAGGGCCGCTCGCTGTGCGCGGGCGTCGAGGACCTCGCGCCGTACCTCGACGCCCTCGACCACCACCCGAAGGCCGGCATCTGCCTCGACACCTGCCACGTGTTCGCCGCGGGCGCGCCGCTGGACGAGCCGGGCGGCACCACCACGACCGTGGACCGGGTGGTCGAGATCGGCGGCTCGGGCCGGCTGCGCCTGGTGCACGCGAACGACTCCATGGACGTGCGCGGCGCCTTCAAGGACCGGCACCAGCGCATCGGCGAGGGCCACATCGGCGAGGGCGCGTTCACCGAGCTGTTCGCGCACCCGGCCACCGAGGGCGTGCCGTTCATCCTCGAGACGCCCGACTCGCGCGACGTCGACAACCGCGACATCCCGCTGCTGAAGAAGCTGCGCGGATGAGGCGCACGACGCTGCTCGCCACCGCGACGCTGCTCGGCATCACCGCGTGCTGGGGGTCGACGTTCTTTCTGATCCACGACCTGCTGGACCGGATCCCGACCCTCGACTTCCTCGCCGTCCGCTTCTCGATCGCCGGCGTGCTGCTCCTCGCGGTCGCGCCGCGCGCGGTGCTGCGGCTCTCCCCCGCCGCCCGACGGCAGGCCGCGGTGCTCGGTGGGCTGTACGGCGTCGCGCAGATCCTGCAAACCGCCGGGCTCGCCCACACCCCGGCCAGCGTCTCCGGGTTCATCACCGGGATGTACGTCGTCGCCACGCCGCTGTTCGCGGCCGTGCTGCTGCGCAACCGGATCACCGGCGCCACCTGGCTGGCCGTGCTGCTCGCGGCCGCCGGCCTGGCGGTGCTGACCCTGCAGGGCTTCTCCGTCGGGTACGGCGAGGCGATCACCCTGGTCGCCGCGATGCTGTACGCCCTGCACATCGTGGGACTCGGCGCCTGGTCGAGCGCCCGGGACGCGCTGGGCATGTCGATCCTGCAGGTCGTGATGGTCGCGGTGATCTGCCTGGTGGCCAGCGCGCCGCACGGCATCGTGCTGCCCGACAACGGCGCCGACTGGCTCTCGGTGGTCTACATGGCGATCTTCCCCGCCGCCCTGGCCCTGCTCGGGCAGACCTGGGCGCAGGCCCACCTGTCGGCGACGCGGACCGCGATCGTGATGAGCATGGAGCCGGTGTTCGCGGCGTTCTTCGCCGTCCTCCTGGGCGGCGAGTCGGTGACGTCGCGGATGGTCGTCGGCGGCCTGATGGTGCTCACCGCGATGCTCACCGTCGAGCTGATCCCGCGCCGGAAGGTCGAGGGTGAGGTGCCCCACATCGCCGTGTGAACGGGCCTGCTCGGGGGCCGCAGTGCCCTGCTCTGCCCAATGGTCCTAGTACCACTCGTTCCGCGACGCGGAGCGGTGCGGCGGTTCTAGCCTTTTGTCGGTCCGAGGGTGTCGGTAGCCCTCCCCCGCAGCGCAGCGGCGGGCGATGGCACGGGCACCCTCGGGCCTCCCATGCTCCGTGCCGCCTTCGGGCGGCCGTCCGGATGCTGAGTCGGCGCCGCCGGCCGGACGCCGATCCCCTACGGTTCTCCCGCCCCCGAGAAGGAGTCCCGCATGGTCGTCGTGATGTCCCCCGATGCCACCGCGGAGGACGTCGCCCACGTCGTCGCGCGGGTCGAGAGCGTCGGCGGCGAGGCGTTCGTCTCCACCGGCGTGGTCCGCACGATCATCGGCCTGGTCGGCGACATCGACTCCTTCCACCACCTCAACCTCCGCACGCTGCGCGGAGTGGCCGACGTGCACCGGATCTCCGACCCCTACAAGCTCGTCAGCCGCCAGCACCACCCGGACCGGTCCACGGTCTGGGTCGGCGCCCCGGGCCGCCAGGTGCCGATCGGTCCGGAGACGTTCACGCTGATCGCGGGACCGTGCGCCGTCGAGACCGCCGAGCAGACCCTCGAGGCGGCGCACATGGCCCGGTCCGCCGGCGCGACCATCCTGCGCGGCGGCGCGTTCAAGCCGCGGACCTCGCCATACGCCTTCCAGGGCCTCGGCGTCGCCGGGCTCACGATCCTCGCCGACGTCGGCGCCGCGACCGGGCTGCCGGTCGTCACCGAGGTCGTCGACGCCCGCGACGTCGCGGTGGTCGCCGAGCACGCCGACATGCTCCAGGTCGGGACGCGGAACATGGCGAACTTCGGGCTGCTCCAGGCCGTCGGCGAGTGCGACAAGCCGGTGCTGCTCAAGCGCGGGATGACGGCCACCATCGAGGAGTGGCTGATGGCCGCGGAGTACATCGCCCAGCGCGGCAACCTGGACGTGGTGCTGTGCGAGCGCGGCATCCGGACCTTCGAGCCGTCGACCCGCAACACCCTGGACATCTCCGCGGTGCCCGTCGTGCAGGCCACCAGCCACCTCCCCGTCGTCGTCGACCCCTCGCACGCCGCCGGCCGCAAGGACCTGGTCGTGCCGCTGTCGCGGGCCGCGATCGCGGTCGGCGCCGACGGCGTGATCGTCGACGTCCACCCGGACCCCGAGACCGCCCTGTGCGACGGGCCCCAGGCCCTGCTCGGCACCGAGCTGCGCGACCTCGCCCAGGCTGTACGGCGGCTCCCCGGGATGGTCGGGCGCCGGTCCGCCGCCGATCCAGCGGGCTGACGCGGCGCGGGCGGCGGGCCGGCACTAGTCTGTCGCCGGACCGCGCGCGCTCAGACTCACGCCGGCCCGCGAGGAGTCACATGAGGTTCTGCGTCAGCTGCGGCCACGAGCTGGGGGTCGGCCGCTTCTGCACGAACTGCGGCCACCCCATCGGCCAGCCGATCGACCAGGGCTGGCGCACCGACACCGCCGAGCGACCCGCGGTCCCGGTGCCGCCGGCTCCGCCACCTGCGCCGCGGTACCCGCTGTTCGCCGACGAGGTCGAGGAGCCGTCGGCCGCCGCACACCGCCGGCCCAGCCGGCCCAGCCGGCCCTGGGGGCTGTGGGCCGCCGCGGCCCTCGCCCTGGTCGTCGCCGCCGGACTCGGCGTCTGGCTGCTCACCGGCGACGACTCCGGCCCCGACGCCCGACGCCCGACGAGCTCGCAGCCACCGGCATCCTCGGACCCGGCGTCCTCCCCGTCGCAGGACGGGCCCGGTCACGACCCGGCCCGGGTCACCGCCGAGGCGAGCGTCGAGGTGCCGCGCACCGCCCCGCCCGGCCAGGACGTGTCCGGCAACCGGGTCGACTACGCGGGCGAGAACCTCCTCGACGGCATCCCGGAGACCACCTGGCGGATGCCCGGTGACGGCACCGGTGAGGAGCTGGTCATCACCCTGGCCGCCGAGACCCGGCTGCGCAGCGTGGGGCTGGTCAACGGGTACGCGAAGACGGCCCGGGACGCCGAGGGACGCGAGCTCGACTGGTACCACGGCAACCGCCGGGTCACGAGCGTGGAGTGGGTCTTCGACGACGGCACCACGATCACCCAGGACCTCGACGACACGACCGCGGTCCAGTCCGTCGACGTCGATGTCACCACCACGACCGTCACGCTCCGGCTGGTCGCCGTGTCGGCGCCCGGCAGCGGGCGCGCGGCCCGCGACTACACCGCGATCAGCGACGTGTCACTGGTCGGCGCCGGGTAGGCCACGAGCTGCTCACGCCAGGCGAGCCAGCACCGCCGCTGCCCGTTCGGCGTCCTCGCGGCTCACGTCGAGGTGGGTGACCAGGCGTACGGCGGTGGGGCCGACCGCCGAGACGAGCACGCCCTCGCTCCGGGCGGCGGCGACGAAGTCGGGCGCGTCGGCACGGCGGACGACCACGATGTTGGTGTCGACGCCGGCCGGGTCGACGCCGCACGCCTCGGCCAGCAGCCGGGCGTGCTCGTGGTCGTCGGCCAGGCGCTCGACGTGGTGGTCGAGGGCGTGCAGGCCGGCAGCGGCCAGGATGCCCACCTGGCGCATCCCGCCGCCCATCCGCTTGCGCCACACCCGCGCCTCGGCGATCGCGTCGCTGCTGCCCACCACCAGGGAGCCGACCGGCGCCCCCAGGCCCTTGGAGAGGCACACGGACATCACGTCGGCGATCGCGCCGTACTCCGCCAGCGGCGTGCCGGTGGCGACGTGCGCGTTCCAGATCCGGGCGCCGTCGACGTGCACGCCGACCCCGGCCGCGGTGGCGTACTCGCGCAGGTCGCGCAGGTCCTGGAGCGGCAGCACCGCTCCCCCGGCGAAGTTGTGGGTGTTCTCGACCGAGATCGCCGCCGTCGGCACGAAGAACGGGCCCATGTCGGGGGCGAAGATGGTGCGGATCGCGTCGAGGTCGACCTGGCCGCGCGGGTCGATCCAGGTCCGCATCGTCAGGCCCGTGTAGGCGCCGTGGGCGCCGAGCTCGGCGCGGGCGATGTGGGCGCTGGCCTCGCACAGCACCTCCTGGCCGGGCCCGACCAGCGAGCGCACGGCGAGCACGTTGGCCATCGAGCCGGTGGGCGTGAACAGCGCGGCCTCGTGGCCGAGCAGGCCCGCGACCCGCTCCTCGAGGCGCGCGACCGTGGGGTCCTCGCCGTACACGTCGTCGCCGACCTCGGCGTGCACCATCGCGTGGCGCATCGCGTCGGTCGGCCTGGTCAAGGTGTCGCTGCGCAGGTCGATCACGAGGTCTTGACTACCACGACGGGCGACCGGCCTGACGGGGCGGACCCCTGTGTGGTGCCCGGTCAGGCCTGGCGCAGCATCTCCGCGACGAGGAAGGCC
Organism: Nocardioides sp.; assembly: GCF_030019515.1. Lineage (GTDB taxonomy): Bacteria > Actinomycetota > Actinomycetes > Propionibacteriales > Nocardioidaceae > Nocardioides. The sequence goes on from NZ_JASEEQ010000002.1 coordinate 273,170, forward strand.
AGCTCCAACGACTGGACCCGGTTGAGCCGGGGGTCGCAGACGGACTCGTAGCGGTTGCCGAGGTCGACCTCCAGCAGGTCCTCGCCGCCACCCACGCACTCGGTCACGTCGTCGCCGGTGAGCTCGACGTGCAGGCCGCCGGGCCAGGTGCCGAGCGAGCGGTGCACGTCGAAGAAGCCCTGCACCTCGTCGATCACGTCGCCGAAGCGGCGGGTCTTGTAGCCCGAGCTCGCCTCGAAGGTGTTCCCGTGCATCGGGTCGCACACCCACGCGACCTCGAGCCCGGCGGCGGTGACCTTCTCGACCAGCGTCGGCAGCCCGTCGCGGATCTTGCCGGCACCGAAGCGGGTGATGAACGTCAGCCGACCGGGCTCGTTCTCGGGGTTGAGCCGCGCGGCGAGCGCGAGCGCGTCGTCGGGTGAGGTCGAGGGGCCGAGCTTCACGCCGATCGGGTTGCGGATGTGACTCATCAGCTCCACGTGCGCGCCGTCCAGCTGACGGGTCCGCTCGCCGATCCAGACGAAGTGCCCGGAGACGTCGTACGGCGTGCTCGTGCGGGAGTCGATACGCGTCATCGCGTGCTCGTACTCCAGGACCAGCGCCTCGTGGCTGGAGTGGAAGTCGACCCGGTGGAACTCGTCGGGGTCCGCGCCGATCGCCTTCATGAACGTCAGCGCGCGCTCGATCTCTCCTGCCACCGCCTCGTACTGCTGGCCGATGGGCGAGGAGCGCACGAAGTCGGTGTTCCAGGTGTGCACCTGGCGCAGGTCGGCGTAGCCACCGGTCACGAACGCGCGCACGAGGTTCAGCGTCGCGGCCGAGGAGTTGTAGACGTCGACCAGCCGCTGCGGGTCCGGCACCCGCGACTCGGGGGTGAAGTCGTAGCCGTTGACGGCGTCGCCCCGGTACGCCGGCAGCGTCACGCCGTCGCGGGTCTCGAGGTCGGAGGACCGCGGCTTGGCGTACTGCCCGGCGATCCGGCCCACCTTGACGACGGGCACGGACGCGGCGTAGGTCAGCACGACCGCCATCTGCAGCAGCACCCGCAGCTTGTTGCGCACGTTGTCGGCGGTGACGCCGGCGAACGTCTCGGCGCAGTCGCCGCCCTGGAGCAGGAACGCCTCACCGCGCGCGACCTGGGCGATCTTGCCCTTCAGGTCGTCGCACTCCCCCGCGAACACCAGCGGGGGTGCCGTCCGCAGCCGCTGGACCGCCGCGTCGACGGCGGTGCGGTCGGGGTACGACGGCTGCTGGGCGGCGCCCAGGGCGTGCAGGGTCGCGAGGTCGGGGATCGTGCTCACCGGTCAAGGGTACGGCGGGGCCCCGGCGCGGCTCGATTCGGTGACCGTCAGCGAGACGCCTCAGTCCTGGAGGTGCTCGATGTCGCGGAACCCGGTCCGCTTGGCCCGGACTCCGCGGTTCGTCAGCCAGGTGAACAGCCACAGCACCATGCCGACCGCGAGCATCCCGCCGGCCACCTCGTACTGGACCCAGTCCTCGCGGTCGCGCGCCCACGGCCCGGCGAGGTACAGGCAGGTGATCGCGCCCAGCACCGGCATCCAGCCCGGCACCTCGAACCCGCCCTCGGGGCCGGGCTCGCGCCGCAGCACCAGGCAGGCCACGTTGACGACCGCGAACACGCACAGCAGCAGCAGCGCGGTGGTGCCGGCCAGGGCCGAGATCACGGCGGTGTCGGCGAGGAACGTCACGGCCACGATCAGGACGAGGGCGAGGACGGTCGAGAAGGCGATGCCGGCGTACGGCGTCCGGCGGCCCGGCAACACCCGCCCGAGCGTGCGCGGCAGCACGTCCTGGTTCGCGAGACCGTAGAGCAGCCGGCTGGCCATCAGCATGTTGATCAGCGCGGTGTTCGCGACCGCGACCACGGTCAGGAACGGGAAGACCTTGTCGATCGGCAGGCCCGGCGCCCCGATCGCGACCACGTTGAGAAGCACCTTGCCCTCGTCGGCGACCACGGACTCGATCTCGCCCTCGGGGATCACCGCGACGACCGAGATCGCGACCAGGATGTAGAACACCACCGCGATGCCGAGCCCGGTGAGCATCACCCGCGGGAAGATCCGCATCGGGTCCTTGGTCTCCTCGACCATGTTCACCGAGTCCTCGAAGCCCACCATCGCGAAGAACGCGATCGCGGTGGCGACGGTGACCGCGAGGAACAGGCCACGGTCGGAGCCCGAGTTGAAGACGACGACCCGGCCCAGGTCGGCGTCGCCCTGCGCCATCACCCAGAAGCCGATCGCGATCACGATCACGAGCGCGGCCATCTCCACGAGGGTGAGGAACACGTTGAACTTCACGCTCTCGCCCACGCCGCGCAGGTTGATGCCCGCGAGCAGCAGCATGAAGCCCAGCGCCACGACGGTGATCGCCACCTCGCCCTGCGGCACCTGCCACCCGAGCCCGTCGAGGCCGGCCAGCAGGTTGGTCGCGAGCAGGTTCGACGACGTCGAGGCGCTGGTGACGCCCGAGCAGATCACGGCGAACGCGACGAGGAACGTCACGAAGTGGACGCCGAAGGCCTTGTGCGCGTAGAGCGCGGCCCCGGCGGCCTGGGGGTACTTCGTGACCAGCTCGAGGTAGGAGAACGCGGTGAGCGTGGCCACGGCGAACGCGACCAGGAACGGCACCCAGACGACGCCGCCCACCTCCAGCGCCATCTCCCCGGTCACGGCGTAGATGCCGGCGCCGAGGATGTCACCGACGATGAACAGCAGGAGCAACCGCGGACCCATCACCCGCTTCAGGTCCGGGGTCGCTCCGTTGACGTCGACGCTCTCCTCGGCACGGGTGCTCATCGGGCTCTCCTCGGTCGGGGTCGGATCGCCTGGATCGTTCCCCCGCCGCGCCCGGCTTCAACCCCCGTGTTCTCGGGTGGCTCCCGAAGCGCTGCGCACCGACCGGGATGCCACCGCGGTGGGGTCGGCGTGGCGCCGGCGGCGCGCCAGCAACCGTCCCCCGCACACCGTCGGTTGCCAGGCCACCGCCCGCCCGGGACGCGGTCCCGCGTGGATCAGTGCTCGGCCGCCACCGGGTCGCCGACCGGCTGGCCGATGCCCGCGAGCAGCTCGCCGAACCAGGGCGCGGAGGTGTCGAACACCTTGCCGCCCCGGATCCGCGGGAACTCGCAGACGCGCAGCTCGTCGCCGGCCTCCTCGTCCTGGCCCACGACGCCGCTCTCGCCGCGCAGGGCGGCGTCGACGGCGAGGTCGGAGCAGGCGCGGATCAGCGCCAGGTCGTCGTCGTTGGGGGCGGCCGAGCGGGAGAAGTAGCCGCTCTTCTGCACCATGGTCTTCTCGGCGCCGACCAGCTTCCCGAACTGCTTGGCGAACCAGGCGCCGGGGTTGATCGTGTCGAGCTTGACGTGGCCGAACGCGTCGCGCTTGGGCTCTTCGCCCCGGGCGAGCATCTCCTCCACGATCGTCGAGACCCCGGCGCCCTCGGAGAGGAAGATGTTCACGCAGCCGATCTCGTCCATCACGGCCTTGAGCCGCTCGGACTCCGCGACCAGGTCGAAGGACAGCTCGGGGACGTAGACCGCGTGCACGTCCCAGTGCTCCTGGGTGTTGCCGCCGAAGCCCGAGAACTCCTGGTCCCCGACCCACTCGCGGTACTTCGCCGCGGTCGCCGCGGTCAGCCAGCCGCAGTTGCGCCCCATCACCTCGTGGATGATCAGCATCCGGGGGTTGGAGGAGTGCTCCGCGATGATGTTGCGGGCGAACAGCGCCCCCTGCTCGGCCGCGGTCCAGGCGCCCAGCGACTGGCGGATCGGGACCACGTCGTTGTCGATCGTCTTGGGCAGGCCGACGACAGTCAGCTCGTAGTCGTTCTCGTGCAGGTACGCCGCCAGGTCGGCCGCGGTCGTGTTGGTGTCGTCGCCGCCGATGGTGTGCAGCACGTCGACGCCGTCCGTCGTGAGCTGCTCGGCAGCCACGTGGAGCGGGTCCTGGCCCTCGGTCACGAGGCCGCGCTTGACGCAGTCCTTGACGTTGGTGAGCTTGACCCGGCTGTTGCCGATCGGGCTCCCGCCGAAGCGGTGCAGCAGGTGCGCCTGCTCGCGGACCTGCGGGGTCACCGTGAGGTAGCGACCTTCGAGGAGGCCGGCGTACCCGTTGAGGTAGGCGATGATCTCGATCTCCGGCTCGAGCTCGGTGTAGCGCTCGATCAGCGCTCCGACGGCCGAGGACAGGCACGGGGCCAGGCCCCCGGCGGTGAGCAGCGCAACGCGGCGGACGGTCATGGGTGTTCTGTCTCTCTGCTCGGGGCCCGGCACGGGCACCTTTGGATCGTTCACAACAGGCACTTTGACTCTAGTCGGACCTAACCCCGGACGGCCACCTCTCCGGCCGGGTAGAAAGCCACCAGCCTGCAGGCCGAACGGCACGGTAGAAAAGTCCCCGTGCCATCGAATTCCATGCCCCGGGCCGACGCGGACCCGGTAGCCGCCACCCTCACCCTCGACCCGGCCTTCACCGTCGGGCCCGTCGACAGCCGGCTCTTCGGCTCCTTCGTCGAGCATCTGGGCCGGTGCGTCTACACCGGCATCTTCGAGCCGGGCCATCCCAGCGCCGACGAGCGTGGCTTCCGGTCCGACGTGCTCGACCTGGTCCGCGAGCTCGGCGCCACCGTGGTGCGCTACCCCGGCGGCAACTTCGTCTCGGGCTACCGCTGGGAGGACGGCACCGGGCGGGCCGCCGACCGGCCCCGCCGGCTGGACCTCGCGTGGCACGCGATCGAGTCCAACGCGTTCGGCACGGGCGAGTTCGTCGACTGGTGCCGCGAGGCCGGCGCCGAGCCGATGCTCGCGCTCAACCTGGGGACCCGCGGGATGCAGGAGGCGGTCGACCTCCTGGAGTACTGCAACCACCCGGGCGGCACCCGGCTCTCGGACCTGCGCCGCGAGCACGGCGCGGCCGAGCCGTACGACGTCCGCCTGTGGTGCCTGGGCAACGAGATGGACGGGCCCTGGCAGGTCGGCCACCGCAGCGCCGCCGAGTACGGCGCCCTGGCCGCCCGGACCGCGCGGGCGATGCGGCTCGTCGACCCGCGGGTCGAGCTGGTCGCCTGCGGCAGCTCGCACAGCGGCATGCCGACGTTCGGCAGCTGGGAGGCGACGGTCCTCGAGCAGTGCTACGACACGGTCGACCTGGTCTCCCTGCACAGCTACTACGATCCGACCGGGAAGTCGGTGCCGGAGTTCCTCGCCGGCGCCCTGGACCTGGACCGCTCCATCGACGCGGTGGTGGCGACGGCCGACCACGTCGGCGCGCGGCTCCGGTCGCGCAAGCGGCTGCAGGTCTCGGTCGACGAGTGGAACGTCTGGTACGTCTCGCGCTGGGACCCCGCCGCGGTGGCCGAGTGGCGCGAGGCCGGGCCGCTGCTGGAGGACACCTACGACGACGTCGACGCGACCATGGTCGCCAGCCTGCTGGTCACCCTGCTGCGGCACGCGGACCGGGTCGGCGTCGCCTGCCTGGCCCAGCTGGTGAACGTGATCGCGCCGATCCGCACCGAGCCCGGCGGCCGGGCCTGGCGGCAGACGACCTTCGCCCCGTTCGCGCAGATCGCGGCGGCCGCGCGGGGCTCGGTGCTGCGGGCCGAGCCGCGGGTCGCGACCTACGAGAGCGAGGTCGGCGACGTGCCGCTCGTGGACGCGACGGCGACGTACGACGAGGAGAGCGGCGAGCTCGCGCTGATGCTCGTGAACCGGTCGGTGGACCGGCCGGCCCGGGTGCGCGTGGACGTGCGCGCCTTCGGCGACGCGCTGGCCGGGTCCGCGCCCGACGGGCTGCTGGAGATCGACCTCGACCCGGTCTCCTGGCGGGTGGTCAGGCCGGCAACGGATCCTCGGCCCGGTTCGTGACCGCCTGGGCCGCCTCCGGGAGCACCCGGCCCAGCAGCGGGGTGAGCCCGGCGCCGATCAGGGACATCGCGACCAGCGCCACCCAGATCGGGGACGGACCGCGGTCCAACAGCCAGGCGAAGGTCACCGGCGCCACGGTGCTCGACAGGTTCCAGGCCAGCTGGATCAGCGACAGGTAGCGCCCGCGAAGGTGCTCCGGCGCGGCCTCCGCGGACAACGCACCGAGCACCGGCCCGCCGAGCAGCTCCCCCATCGTGTAGATCCCCGAGCCGAGGACCACCACGGTCGCGGCCAGCCCCACCGAGAGCCGGCTCGCGCCGAGCAGCACCAGGAACGACGACGCGAACACCAGGTTGCTCAGCAGCAGCACCCGCCAGCGCAGCGCGCCGGTCATCGCCCGGACCACCAGACCCTGGCCGAAGCCCACCATCACCGTGTTCAGCGTGAACACCGCGCCGGTGACCCAGCCGGAGAGTCCGAGCACCGTGGTCGCGTAGACGGGCACGGCGAAGTTCAGCACCATCATCGCGGTCGAGTAGGCCAGCTGGGTGACCCACAGCAGCCGGTACGGCCGGTCGCGCAGCACCGTGCCCCACGCACCCTCGACCGCGCGATGCGCGGCAGGCACCGTCGGCGGCACGGCGAGCAGCAGGAGGAACGCGACGACGTACGACACCGCGTTGGCCAGCACCACCGCGGAGTACGCCGTGGTCGTGCCGATCGTGATCGCGAGGCCGGAGGCGAGCCCGCCGACGGCGAAGCCGACGTTGCGCAGCGCCCCGAGGAAGCCGAACCACCTCTCGCGCTCCCCCGGCGCCGAGATCGCGGCGACGATGTTGCCGTAGGAGCCCCAGAAGGCGGTCCGGCCCACGGTCACGACGACGGTCCACAGGGTCAGGCCCGCGAACGAGTCGGTCGCGAGGTAGGCCAGGAAGCCCGCCGTCTGGAGCAGGTTGCCCGCGAGCAGCACCTGCTTGGCGCCGTAGCGGTCGACCAGGCCGCCGAGCAGCGGCCCGGCGGGCAGCGCGACCGCCGAGGCGAGGGAGATCGCCGCTCCCACTTGCACGAGCGACAGGTCGGTCGTGACGAGGAAGTAGAGCATCGAGACCGGCATGAACACCCCGCTGCCGACCGCGTCGATGGCGATCGCGGTGACGAACCTGCGGTGGTGGCCCACGGACGGGAATCCCAGCGCGGCGCCGATGCGGTCGAGCACCCCCACATCCTCCTGCGTCGGGCCGCGTGGTCGGCAACCGGTTATCGCCGGCTCCTCGTGAGCTAGGGGTGATCTAGGGTCGGGCCATGACGTTCTCGATCGTGGCCCGGTCCGCCGACGGCGAGTCCTGGGGCGTGGCCGTGGCCTCCAAGTTCCTCGCCGTCGGGGCCGCCGTCCCGGCCGCCGTCGCCGGGGTCGGCGCGATCGCCACCCAGGCCGACGCCAACGTCGCGTACAAGGGCCTGGCGCTGGCCCACCTCGACGACGGCGCCACCGCGTCGGTCGCCCTCCAGCGGCTGCTGGAGGAGGACGAGGGCCGCGAGCACCGCCAGGTCGGCATCGTCGACGTGGACGGCAACGCGGCCAGCCACACCGGGACCGCGTGCCTCGACTGGGCGGGCAGCCTGACCGGGGCCGGCTACGCCATCCAGGGCAACATCCTCACCGGCTCCGAGGTCGTCGAGGCGGTCGAGGCGGCCTGGCTGGCCTCCCCGCAGGACGCCGCGCTGGCGCACCGGCTGCTCGCGGCACTGGCCGCGGGCGACGAGGCCGGCGGCGACTCGCGGGGCCGCCAGTCGGCAGCGCTCCTGGTGGTGCGGGACGGCGCCGGGTACGGCGGCCTGGACGACATCGCCGTGGACCTCCGGGTGGACGATCACGCAACGCCGATCGCCGAGCTGACCCGGCTGCTCGAGCTCAACGACCTCTACCTCACGGCGTCCACCGAGGAGGAGAGGGTCCCGGTGACCCCCGAGCTCGAGGCGGAGCTCGAGGAGCTGGCCCGGGCGGCCGGGGCCCGCGACCTCGAGGCCTGGGTCGGCACCGAGAACTACGAGATGCGGGTCGCCCCGGACGGGTCCTGGATCGACGTCAGGGTGCTCGAGATCCTGCGTGCGACCCGGGGCGGGTCCGGAGGTGCCTCGGCATGAGCGTCCTCGCGATCGACGCCGGCACCACCGGGGTCACCGCGGTCGTGGTGGAGCACGACGGCTCGATCGCGGCCAAGGGCTACGAGGAGTTCGCCCAGCACTTCCCCCGGCCCGGGTGGGTGGAGCACTCCCCCGAGGAGATCTGGCAGGCGACCCTGCAGGCGGTCCGCGACGTGCTCCAGCGGTACGACGCGTCGCGGCTCGAGGCGGTCGGCATCACCAACCAGCGCGAGACCGTGCTGCTCTGGGACCGCGAGACCCTCGGGTCGCCCCGCCGGGCGATCGTCTGGCAGGACCGCCGTACCGCCGACCTGTGCACGCGACTGCGCGACGCCGGCCACGAGGAGCGGGTCAGCGAGCTCACCGGCCTGCGCCTGGACCCGTACTTCTCGGGCACCAAGCTGATGTGGCTGGCCGAGAACGAGCCACACACCTGGGCGCTGGTGGAGTCCGGCCGCTACGCGATCGGGACCGTCGACTCCTACCTGATCGCGCGGATGACCCGCGGGACGTGGCACGTCACCGACGTCTCGAACGCCAGCCGGACGCTCCTGCTCGACCTCGAGACCGGCGACTGGTCCGACGAGCTGTGCTCGCTGTTCGGCGTACCGCGCGACGCGCTGCCCGAGCTGGTGCCGAACTGGGGCGAGATCGCCACGACCGACCCCAAGACGTTCCTCGACCTCACACTGCCGATCTCCGGCCTCGCCGGCGACCAGCAGTCCGCACTGTTCGGCCAGACCTGCTTCGACGAGGGCGACTCGAAGTGCACCTACGGCACCGGGTCGTTCATCCTCACCAACACCGGCTCCACGATCCAGCGCTCCGGCGCCGGCCTCCTGGCGACGGCCGCCTGGCGCTCGCCCGCCGGCGAGCTCACCTACGCGACCGAGGGCGCGATCTTCGTGACCGGCGCGGCCGTGCAGTGGCTGCGCGACGGGCTCCAGATCGTCGGCTCGGCCGCCGAGACCGAGCCGATCGCGCGCACCGTCCCCGACACCGGCGGGGTGGTGTTCGTGCCGGCCCTCACCGGGCTCGGTGCGCCGCATTGGGACCCGCACGCCCGGGGCCTGATCATCGGCGTCACCCGCGGCACCACCCGCGCGCACCTGGTCCGCGCCGCGCTCGAGGCGATCGCGTTCGAGGTCCGGGACGTGCTCGACACCCTGTCCGGCGCCGGCGCCGGCCTGTCCTCGCTACGGGTCGACGGCGGGGCGTCCGCGAACAACCTGCTCTGCCAGATCCAGGCCGACCAGATCGGCCTGCCGGTCGAGCGGCCGGCGACCGTCGAGACCACCGCCCTGGGTGCCGCGTTCCTGGCCGGTCTCGGAGCGGGGGTGTGGGGATCGACCGACGACCTGCGCGAGACCTGGCGGCTGGACCGCCGCTTCGAGCCCGCCCTCGACCGGCCCACCGCCGACGCCGCCCACGCCCAGTGGACCCGGGCGGTCGAGCGCTCCCGCGGCTGGGCGGACTGAGGGGCTACCGGTCGAGCCTCGCCAGGGCAGCCGCCGCGGCGTCGCACGCCTCGGTGGCATTGCGCAGGGCGGCCGCCGCCTCGTCGCGCGTCTCCTCGGCGTCGGACAGGTCGTCGTCGACCTCCTCGGCCGACGCCTCCAGCTCGGCGATCCGGCCGCGCAGCTCGTCGATCTCCGCCTGGACCTGCAGGCTGCGGGCCGCGAGCTCGTCGTACGCCGCCGCCGCCTCGTCGTGGGCCGCCACCGCCTCGTCGAGCCCGGCCCGGGCGGCAGCCAGGACCTGCTCCGCGGCCGCGACGGCCTTGCGGTCCGCCTCGGGATCGGGCACCACGTGCAGGTCGGGGCGCGGTGGTGGCTCGGCCGCGCGGGCGGGCGCCTCGAAGCCGAGGGCCTCCGGCACCGCGATCGCGCCCGCGAGGTCATCGGGGTCGGCGGGTTCGAGACCCGTGGTGGCGAGCGCGGCCACGAGCATCCCGCTGCGCACCGCCTTCGCGCAGTCGGCGTCCACCATCGCGGCGGTCAGCGTGGCCTCGACCTGGTCGGCGACTGCGTCGGTGACCTTGGTGCCCTCCTCGCGGGCGGTGCGCCGCGCCTGGGTGGTGACCGCTGCGGTCAGCTGCCGGCGCTGCCTGGTCAGCTCGCGCAGCGCGTCGCCGGACATCGACGCCTGGGCCTCGCGCAACGCCGCGCCGACGGAGAGCACCTGCTCGACCTGCTCGCTCTCGCGACGGACCAGCAGGTTGACGACCCACGCGGCCACCGACGGCTTGCGCAGCGCCTTGACCTGCTTGGCCAGGTCGGTGCCCTTGAGCTCCTTGGCCCGGACGTCGCGCGCCGGGGTGAAGTCACGCAACGGCAGGCCGTAGAGCTCGTCGGCGATCTCGAGCAGCTGGGCCATGGGAGGACCTTACGGGCGCGCGCCTCAGGGCCGGACGTAGCGGCCGCGGCGGTGCACCAGCGGCTGGTCGTCGGTGCCGATCGTGACCTGCTCGACCGCGAGCGTGAGCAGTAGCGACCAGCCGACCTCGACGGCCGACTCCGACCGCACCCCCGCCCAGGTCGCGGCGTCGGCGAGCCGCGGCCCCCACGGGGTCTCCTCGAAGGGTGCCGTCCGGAACGGACCGCCGGGGGCGGGCGCGGTCCCGGCGAACGCCTCGGCGAGGTCGCGGTGCGCCCACGAGAGCAGCTGGACGACGGCGCGGCCGGTGCGGCCGACGACGTCGGCGAGGTCGCTGTCGGGATCCACGAGAGCGAGCACCCGGGCCGGCTCGCCGTTCGCGACCATCAGCGAGCTCACCGTCAGGCCCGCCCGGGAGGCGTCGTCACCGGCCGTCACCAGGGTGACCGTGCCACCGAGCCGGCCGCGGAACCGACGGACCGGGTCTGGCTCCGGGTCGAGGAACGGGTGGCCGGTATGGATCGTCAAGACGCGAGCTTGGGCTCGTCCGGCTGGCCGGGCCCGTGGTCGGCGTCGGGGTCGGAGTCCTTCTCGGCCTTCTTCGACTCCTCCTTGGCGCGGGAGGCGTACAGGTCGACGTACTCCTGGCCGGAGAGCCGCATGATCTCGTACATGATCTCGTCGGTGACCGAGCGCAGGATGTAGCGGTCGTTCTCCATGCCGTCGTAGCGGGAGAAGTCCAGCGGCGCGCCGAAGCGCACGACCGGGCGGGTGAACCGGCCGAACTTCTTCCCCGGCGGTGCCACGACGTCGGTGCCGAGGACCGCGACCGGGATCACCGGCACCTTCGACTCCAGCGCCAGCCGCGCGACACCGACCTTGCCGCGGTAGAGCTTGCCGTCGTGCGAGCGGGTGCCCTCGGGGTAGATGCCGAACAGCTCGCCGTCGGCGAGGACCCGCTTCGCGGAGATGATGGCGCCCTCGGCGGCACCGCCGCCCGAGCGGTCGATCGGCACCTGGCCGGAGCCGGCGAAGAACGTCTTCTGCAGCCAGCCCTTGAGGCCCTTGCCGGTGAAGTACTCCGCCTTGGCCACGAACGTCACCCGGCGCGAGAGCGTGAGCGGCATGAACAGCCAGTCGGCGTACGAGAGGTGGTTGCTGGCCAGGATCGCGGGGCCCTCGAGCGGGACGTTCTCGGCGCCGAAGACGCGGGGCCGGAACAGCACGCGCAGCCACGGGCCGAGCGCGATCCACTTCAGGAACCAGTAGAACACCGACGACCTCCCAACCAGCCCGAGACACCCGACGGCCGAAGCCTAGACCGTCGCACGCGACTTCCCCCATAGCCAGGTCGGGCGGAGCCTCGGATGCGGCAGAATCGCCACCATGACCATCCACCCCCTCGCGACCCCGCTCTCCCGCCCGGCCCGGCAGGAGCTCACCGGCGGCCGCCGGGTCGGCGTGCTGCTCAGCCACGGGTTCACCGGCCAGCCCGCGTCGATCACCCCGTGGGGCGAGGCGCTCGCGGAGCGGGGGTACGCCGTCGAGGTGCCGCGCCTGCCCGGGCACGGCACCACCTGGCAGGAGCTGAACACCCTGACCTGGGCGGACTGGTATGCCGAGATCACCCGCGTGTTCGAGAAGCTCCTTGCGGAGAACGACGCGGTCGTGGTGGGTGGGCTGTCGATGGGCGGCGCCCTGGTGCTGCGGCTCGCCGCGGACCGGCCCGACCGGGTCGCGGGCGTCGTCGTGGTCAACCCGGCGCTCGCCACCAAGCGGCTGGACGTGAAGCTGCTGCCCGTGCTCAAGCACCTGGTGCCCTCGTTCCCCGGCATCGCCAACGACATCAAGAGGACCGGCGTGCAGGAGCACGGCTACGACCGCACCCCGCTGAAGGCGATCCACTCGATGATGCGGGCCTGGCCCGGCCTGGTCCGCGACCTGCCCCGCATCACCGCGCCGGTGCTCTACTTCCGCTCCACCGAGGACCACGTCGTCGACGAGGCGACCGAGCCACTGATCCTCTCCGGCATCTCCTCTCGCGACGTCACCGTCACCCGGCTGCCGGACAGCTACCACGTCGCGACCCTGGACAACGACGCCGAGCAGATCTACGCGGACACCGCGGCGTTCGTCGCCCGCGTCACCTCCGGTTCGTAGCACGGGCTTACGCTCGTGGGTGTGCAGCCGGACCGACCCGACCAGCCGGACCGCCCCGACGGCGACGACGAGGAGCGCGTCTGGCGAGCCATCGTCGAGAACTACGGGGAGCGGGCCGAGCTCGACGAGCCGCCGGCACCCGAGCCGCCGCCGTACTCCCCCGCCCCGTTCGGCGGGCGGTTCGGTGACCTGCGCGCCGTCGGGCACGAGGACGAGGACGAGCCGTTCGTAGCTGACGAGGAGGGCTTCGAGCCCCCGGATCCGCCGCCCCTGCCCCGGGTGGCACCGGACCGGCTGGCGGCCTGGATCGGCATCTTCGGCTCCCCCGCGGTGCTGCTGTTCGTGCTGATCTTCTCGCTGTCGATGCCGCGCCTCCTCGGCTACCTCCTGGTCGCCGCGTTCGTCGGCGGGTTCATCTACCTGGTCTTCCGGATGCCGCGCGGTCCGCGCGACCCGTGGGACGACGGAGCCCAGGTCTAGGGAGCCCGGGTCCAGTTTTACTTTCGGATTTGCCGGATCCCTGTGGAACAAGGGTTCTGGGCCTCATCGATGTCGGTGGGCCCTGCTTGGCTGGACCACATGAAGCCAGCCGCGGACACCGCCCGGGACGGTCGCACCGACCAGGTCCTCGGTGCCGCGCGCGCCGTGCGCGCCGACCTGACCGCGCTGGAGGCGCGACGGTTCGAGATCGCCGCCCAGTGGGCGGAGCTCCACCCCGGTGAGGAGGTCGACCAGTCGGTGCCGTGGGAGGAGCGCGAGCTCGAGATCGCCGGCGAGGGCGCCCCCACGGTCGCGGAGTTCTGCATCGCCGAGCTCGCCGCCACCTTGGGTATGTCCACCGACGCCGGCCGCAACCTGGTCGGCGACGCCGTCGAGACCCAGCACCGGCTCCCCCGACTCTGGGCCAGGGTGATGGCCCTCGAGGTGCCGGTCTGGCGGGCCCGCCGGGTGGCCCAGCTCACCGCCTCGCTCTCGGTCGAGGCCGCGGCGTACGTCGACCGGCACCTGGCGGCCGTGATCGACAAGTGCTCCTACGCCCAGATCGAGCGCACCGTGGAGGCCGCCCGGACCAGCTTCGACCCCGAGGCCGAGCTCGCTCGCACCGTCGAGGACCACCTCGAGGTCCGGATCACCCACGCCAAACCCGCCCTGGGGGAAACCCCGGGCACCGCCTGCGTGGACGCGATCCTGACCACCGCCGACGCCCTCGACCTCGAGACCGCGGTCGCCGACATCGCCCACCGGCTCCTCGCCAGCCATCCCGACGCCTCGCTCGACACCCGCCGCGCCCTCGCGCTCGGGATCCTGGCCCGCGGCGAACACCCGGGCGGGAGCAGCCGGGAGGTGGTGATCTACACCCACCACCGCCCCGCCGAGGGTCCCGGGATCATCGGCGTGGACAACACCCGCGCCTGGGTCACCCTCGACCAGCTCTCCGAGTGGTGCACCACCGCCGGCACCAAGGTCACCATCAAACCGGTCCTCGACCTGGCCGACGAGCTGTTCACCGACCACTACGAGCCCACCCCGGCCCAGCACGAGCAAGCCATCCTGACTCACCCCACCTGCGTGTTCCCCGCCTGCAGCCGGCCATCCCGCGGCTGCGACCTCGACCACATCATCCCCTGGCCCCTAGGCCCGACGGCGACCTGGAACCTCGCCCCGCTGTGTCGATTCCACCACCGGCTCAAGACCACCGGCGGCTGGACCTACCAGCGCCAGTCCCCGACGTCGTTCGAGTGGACCAGCCCCCACCACCGGACCTACCTCGTCACGTCCAGCCGACATATCCACTGACCCCACCCCGCCGACCACACGCCGGCGGGGCCCTCTTCATGCCGCGGCGTGGCCAGAGGCTCCGATCCCGCGATCGGTCTGACGAAGGGCCTTGCCCGACGTCGAAGCGCCCGCCGCAGCACGAGCAGGCATAGCCACTATCCGAGCTTGGCCTTGCCGCCCAATGGTCGGTCCCTACCTACGGCCACACGTCGGGCAGGCGGGCCTACTGCATTGACCGACGTCAGGATGACCGGCGTCGGTCAATGGATCATTCCGGCTCCCCTCTGTCGTCAACCCGCGTTCTTGAGGTCTGAGTTGTCGGCGCTCTGTCGCATCGATGGCTGGGCGGCGTAGCGTCGTGGGTGCGGGTCCGGGAGTGGCTGATCCGAAGTGTCGATGTGCGGGGGGAGGTCGACCGCGCTGGATTCTTGAGACGCCCCGCAGTGCCCTCCCGGGCCCGTTCCGGTCGCGATGGCATCGGCAACGAGCTGCTTGTAGATCACGTCGGAGATCCGTCGCTTGAGACAGCGCAGCGCCTCCTGGGGCTTCTTGCCCGCCGCTCGCTTGCGGCGGTAGTACGCACGGCCTTCGGTGTCGAGCCGCAGCTGAGTGACCGCGGCGATATGGATCATGTGGTTGACCCGGCGGTTGCCGGCCCGCGAAAGCCGATGCCGGTTCTGCTCACCGGAGGAGGCATCCAGCGGCGCAGTGCCGGCCCAGGACGCGAACCGGTTGCGGTCAGCGAACCTGGCGACGTCCCCAACGTCGGCCAGGATCCGCGCCGCGACCACGGGTCCGATGCCGTGGATGTCCATCAGACGCGACTCGCGGGCGTGGACCATCGCCTTGAGCTCGGCGGAGGCCTTCTTCATCTTGACCTCGATCGCGATGAGATCGACAAGCTCCTCGGCCGCGATGCGGCGCCGGGTCTTGCCGGCGATGTCGCGGGGTCGGACGCCGGCGAGCATGACCTTCGCCTGGCCCGAGGTGAGGTCCTTCTTCGCATGCCCCGGCAGGAGTTCCGCCAACAGTGCTTGCAGGCGGCACACGATCTGGACCCGTCGCCGAGTCAGAGCTTCGCGACGGTCGGTGAGCATCCGCATGGCCTCGAGTTCACCGTCTACGTGCAGCACACGGAGGGTCCGGGTTCGGACGCCGACGACGCCGACGGAGTGCGCGTCGAGGGCGTCGGTTTTGCGGTTGTGACCGGTGTCGAAGAGGCGAACGCGAGCGGCGAGCTTGGCTGGGACGTCCACGACGCTCTCGCCGGCCTCGAGGAGTCGTTGGGCCAGCGGACGTCCAGCACCGTTGGCTCCTTCGACGGCCCAGACCCGGTCCGGCCAGGCGCTCGCGTAGGCGCGCATGGCCTTGTAGCCGGCCTGATCGGTGGTGAACCGACCGGTGCCGAGCTTCTTCTCCCGTTGATCGAGGACCTCGATCGTGGCTGACAGCTTGTGGGGATCGACGCCGATCACGACCCGTCCGATTGCCTTGCTCATGTCGTTCTCCCGCCTGTTCGCTTCCAGATGGACGGCGAGGTGGGCATTGCTACTACGAGCTGGGCAGTCCCCTCTTGAGCCACGCCTCGTCAGCAGTGCTCAGCGGGCCGCAAACCGGAAGAGGGCCACACCGACGGTCGGCCAGTGGGCAGCCCAAAAGAGAGCGAACCCGCCGAGCACCTGAGACCGAGTCTGGCCAGACGCCGGTCCTGCCGGGAGTCTCTAGTAGCCCAGAATGACCCGGCACCTGTCGACTTACGTGACGACCGGATCTGCCGATCAGAGGAAGGTGGCATGTCTGGATAGCGGTTCAGGGCACGCAGCGACTGATGCCTTCGGCGCGGCGTTGCTGCTGAAGCCGCCAGCCACGGCGCGTCAGCCCGCGCGGCCTGTAGATATTCAGGACGAGGATGAACAACAGCAGGACAAGGCCGAGCGTCGGATGGGGCAGGTCACCACCCATGAGCTGCAATTCCGTCGGGCTTGCTGTGCGAGCCATTTCGGCCATCGCGGAGACGTCTCGCATGTGGAGCACGAGAACAACACTGCACAGCGACGTCAGGACCAATGCGGTGACAACCCAGTAGTGCTGCAGGAGACCCCACCGCGTTGCGAACGCCAAAGCGACTCCCGTCAGCAACGTCATGAGAGCCTGCGGCACAAGGATCCACCAGCCGAGGATCTCCAACGACAACCACACGCCACGGATCCTCGCGGGGTCAGCAGAGGTTTGCGCGGCAACGCTCAATGCGATGTACCCCAGTACCCCTCCCACCCAGCCGATCGAGGCGACCAGGTGGACGGCGAGCAACGCTTTGCGCAAGCGCGGGCTCACGGACTGTGCATCCCCGGACCATGAGGTCCGCCGACGCCGAAGGCCGCCAACACCAAGAACCCCACGACGATTACGCCAGCAACCACCAGCGAAACCTTCAACCAACCCGGCAATCCGGGCGGCGCTTCGACAGACATGGAACCCCTCAGAGTTTGATAGACAGTGTGTCTCGACCGTATACAGCATGTTGAATCATGTCTAGGATGGCCGGGTGCCCAAGTTGTGGAAGGACACCGTCGACACCCACCGCCAGGCAGTACGCGAAGCGATCCTGCACGCAGTCCAAACCCAGCTTCACGCGCACGGGCTGGCGCGGATCACCATGGCGGGGATCGCTCAACAGGCCGGCATCGGCCGTGCAACGCTGTACAAGTACTTCCCGGACGTCCAGTCGATCCTCGACGCCGCGCACGAGCAGCACATCAGTGAGCACGTAGCCACCCTGCGCTCCCTCGCGGTCTCCGACGCCACCGCCAGAGAACGGCTCGAATCGGTCCTCGCGCTCTACCTGCGCATCTGCACCGAACGCCTCCGACACGGGGATGCCGATGTCGTGTCGCTGCTGCACCGCCCGGACGTCGTGAGCCGCGCCGACGAGCAACTCCTCGCGCTCTTCACGGGTCTGCTCACCGAAGCAGTGGACGCCGGGATCGTCCGCGACGACACCCCACCGCAGGACCTAGCGAGATTCTGCCTCCAGTCCCTTGCCGCCGGCGACCCACAGCACCAACCCGAAGAATCGCCACTCCTACGACTCACCCTCGCCGGCCTATCGCACAATTAGCCTCTGACTCCCGATCGTTCGCCGACCCCCTTGGGACACCACTCGCGCGTTCAACCGAGGCCGCCTCATGCCGCCGATGGCGGCGCTGCGGCCATCCGGACAGCCGCGATCCGCGCGACCACTGCGCGTCGTCCCGCCGCTTTCGTCGTTAGGGTCCGCGCCCAATAGGAACATTG
The DNA here is from genome assembly GCF_030019515.1 of Nocardioides sp. Classification (GTDB taxonomy): domain Bacteria; phylum Actinomycetota; class Actinomycetes; order Propionibacteriales; family Nocardioidaceae; genus Nocardioides. Next base: position 290,808 of record NZ_JASEEQ010000002.1, read on the forward strand.
GACACTCGTCCGGTGGACCTACTGCGGGAGTTGTTGGATCAGCGGCGGGCGCGAGCGCTGGCGAGTGATGCTCGCGCGGGTTCATGGGCTCGCGGAAAGGCCCGCGTCACACAGCGCCAGTACTTACGCGACCATTGGCGCCTGCACGTGGGGCTCCTGATCGGATTACTCATCGTGACGCTGGTCGTAGCCGCGCTCATGCCGACCGCGTTCCTTCGAGGACTGGCAGTGGGGGCACTCCTGGTCGCAGGCCCTGCGACCTTGTGGTCCTGGACATTGCAAGTCACGGGGACCGCCCCCGTGATGATGGGCGACATGGCCGAGCAGTGGACTGCCGGCGAACTCCGCAAGCTGCGCAGCCGAGGATGGCGGATAGTGAACCACTTCCTGCTCGGCAGGGAGGACATCGACCATGTCCTGGTGGGTCCGGGCGGAGCCTACGCGATCGAGACGAAGTGGAGTGCCACATCGTGGCGCTCCGACTTCGGGCAGGCACGACTCCGTGAAGCGGTCGCTCAGGCGAAGGCCAACGCCAGGATTCTGCGACTTTGGCACCCCGTGAAGTCCCGGCACGTACATGTTGAGCCGATGGTGGTTCTTTGGGGCGGTGGTGTCAGGGACTGGTCCGACGGTGAGCGCATCAGCCAACTGGACGGCGTAACCGTTCTCACGGGGCATGCGCTTCCGACCTGGGCCGCTGTCCGACGTGTCCCCGCGCTCAACGAGGAACAGATCAGTGAGGTGTGGAGAGCGCTCGACGCTCAGGTAGCACGGCGCGATCCCCTCGACGAACTCGCCCATCCAGTGCCAGCCTCGCTCGAGTTGATCGCAGCACGGATCGGTCTCGCGTTCTTATTCGGGGTCATCGGCTTGCTGTTCATTGGTGAGTTGGTCCGGCGCACCGATCTCTGGTGGCTGGCACTTTCAGTCGGTGCCGCCTCTGCCGCGCCAGCTGTGCTGCTCATCCGCCGCTCAGTCGCACGTCCGGCCGCCTGGGGCTGGCTGATTGGTGTGGGCCTTCCCGTCGTCGCATTGTCTGTTGCCGAAACGATCTACCGACTCGCCGTGTAACTCGGCCGAACCCGGATTCGTCTTGCCGCCGCGAGTCGGGCCAAGGCTTACTCCTGACGAAGGCCCTGCGCCGAACAACGCCGTCAATCGACGGGGTTGTCCAGCGCCCACCGCCTTGCGTCATCGGCCATGGCCTTCCGTGCCGAGCTGAGGTCTCGGCGCGACGCTCGGGGCAGGTACTCGATGTTGAGTGGAGGATCTAGGAGCAGTACGACGGCCCGCTCGATTCGCTTGAGCTCCGTCGTCCGCTCCCATGGCCACACCGCCAACGAAAGCCGCTCCCACATCCACTTGGTCAATCGCGCATCGCCATCCGCCATCAGACCGTAGTTCGCGAAGTGTCCGGGCAACTCGAGGTTTCGCGGAGCCCCCCGAAGTTCGAGCGAATCGCGGAGGAGGGCCGCAAACGATCGGCGAACAGTGGACTGACCAGTCCTGCCCGAGGCGAAGTGCGTTCTCAGGTCTCGCGAGACGAAGCTGTCTTCTGCCTTGCCGACGTACAGCGGACGAGAACGCATGTCGTCAGATGAGAGCCCGAGGTCTTTCCATGCGTCGTCAGTTCCGAAGACGGCGTAGAGGCCAGGCACCGGCTTCAACTGCTCGGCTAAGTCGGCGATCGGAACCCGATTGGTCTCCACAAGGAACCGCATTGCTTCGTGGACGATCGCTGCGAGTACGGGCTCGGCCTCGTCTTCTTGTGCCACGGCGTCATGTTCGGCAGCGCAGCGGCGCTGCGTCAATCCGCCGCAGTCGGGCGCCGGCGTTCATGGACGTGTGACAGCGCGTCATCTTCGGTTGCGGACTCGACTTCGCACTGCGCACGTAGGGACTCAGACAGGCCAGGCAGGCCATCGGGCCCAGCCAGGTCACGTCGGTCCTCGGCGACGGGATCTGTCGCGACTCGTGAGGGTCTCGGCCACCTGATTTGGGCGGTGTGCCAACCAGGTGTGCGTGGTCGGCGTGTAACAGGTGTACGGCAAAGGAGGGACACCATGCAGACTCGCCAGCGAGGCAACCGCATGATCCGCCCGCTCGCTTTCGCTCTTGCGGTGAGTCTCGCGCCAGCTGCGGCAGTCATGGCAGCGCCGGTTGCAGCAGTCACGGCAGCGCCAACGACGGCAGCATCTGTCTGTCAGGCGCAATGGGGGTCGCTCCTGAAGCAGCGGGCCCCCCATACCGGCAAGCAGATCACCAACATCCGGTCCGGTCGGCATCACTGCTTCGACAGGCTGGTGGTCGACATCAACGCAAAGGGCAAGGGCAGGCCTGGCTACCAGGTCAAGTACGTCAAGAGGGTCACGAAGGACGGGTCCGGCGCCAGAGTGCCGCTGCGAGGTGGCGCCAAGCTGCGCATCATCGTCAAGGCACCGGCCTACGATGCCAACGGCAGGCTCACGTACAAGCCCGCAACCTGGTCCGAACTCGTCGATGTCGCCGGCTACCGAACTTTCCGCCAGGTCGCCTGGGCAGGGACCTTCGAGGGGCAGACCACGATCGGGCTCGGCGTGAGGGCAAGGCTACCGATGCACGCGTTCGTCCTGGACAACCCCGGCGGTGGCCACAGGGTCGTCGTGGATGTCGCGCACCGCTGGTACTGACCAGCGCCGGCGACTTCCGCTGACGCGCCGCATTCCGTGCGCCACGCAGCGTCATACCGCGTGTCGGCCCCTGCCAACGCCCGACTCCTGTCAACGGCGTACTGCGTTCCATTCGTCGGGACGCACTGTCGGCCTTGCATGGTGAGATGGTTGTCATGCACTCGACGACTGACTGGGAGTCGTGGCATACGGACTACGACGATCCCTCGTCGCTGCTCTCCGAGCGTCTGCGACTGGTTCAGCGATACATCGCGGACTGGTTGGACGTGAGTGCACCGAGACCAGTCACCGTCTTGAGCTTGTGCGCCGGGGATGGTCGCGACCTGCTCGAAGTGCTGGAAGACAGGACCGATGCCGGTCGGGTCACGGCCACGCTCATCGAAGCCGACGTCCGGAACGCCGCGCGAGCGACAGAGCACGTCGTTCGCCTGAACCTCTCGAGCATCGAGGTCCGGTGCACCGATGCGGGGACCAGCAACGCCTACCACCGAGCCGTCCCCGCGGATCTGGTGCTGCTCTGTGGGATCTTCGGCAACATCGCCGACGACGACGTGCAGCGCACCATTGCCGCAACTCCCCAACTGTGCAACGAGAACGCAGTGGTGATCTGGACGCGGCATCGTCGGGACCCTGACCTGACCCCGCATATCCGCGAATGGTTCCGTGGGCACGGCCTCGAGGAAGAGCACTTCGACGCGCCCGACCACGCGGCCTACTCGGTCGGTGTGCACCGCTTCGTGGGTGAGCCCAAGCCCCTGGACGCTGATCAGCGCCTGTTGACCTTCATCAAGTAGCCGCGTGGGTGCTACCCGCTGACGCAACGGTGTCCTGACCTCCGCAGCAATCGGCCCGGCCTTCGTTAGGGTGCAGCCCGTGAGCGCCCACGAGTCCGTCGAGATCACCGGCCACCTGATGGATCACGGGATCCTGTCCCGCGTGCTCGACGACATCCGCGAGTACGGCGGCGACTACGCGATCGAGCGGTTCGACGTCGGTCGGGAGACCGACGACCCGTCGCACGCGGTCATCACCGTCACCACCGAGGACGGCGAGACGCTGGAGCGGCTGCTGATGCGGCTGCAGACCCGCGGGGTGAACCAGGTCGACCCGGGCGAGGCGAGCGTCACGGAGGCCGACCGGGACGGCGTGTTCCCCGACCACTTCTACTCGACGACGAACCTGGAGACCCAGGTTCGCCTCGAGGGCGCGTGGCTGCGGGTCGAGAACCCGGAGATGGACTGCGGCCTGATCATCGAGCGCGGCGCCGACGGCCGGCCGGCCGGCGTCTACACGCTGCCGATGTCCGACGTGCGTCGCGGGATGCTCGTCGTCACCGGCGCGTCCGGGGTACGGGTCGCCGTACCCACACCCGACCGCACCGGCGCGGCGTTCGGGTTCATGGAGTCCGAGGTGTCCTCGGAGAAGCCGCAAGCGGTGCTGGTCCGGCAGGTCGCCGACGGCATGCGGGAGGCCAAGGCCGCCGGCCGGCGAGTGCTGTGGGTCGGCGGCCCCGGCGTCGTGCACACGGGCGCGGCACCGGCGATGGTCGCGCTCGTGCACGCCGGGTACGTCGACGTGCTGTTCGCCGGCAACGCGCTGGCCACCCACGACATCGAGGCCGCGCTCTACGGCACCAGCCTCGGCGTCGACCTGGCCATGGGCCGCGGGGTCGAGCACGGGCACGAGCACCACATCCGCGCGCTGAACACGATCCGCAAGGAGGGCTCGATCAAGGCCGCGGTGGAGAGTGGCGTGCTGACCGGCGGCATCATGCACGCGATGGTCACCCACGAGAAGACGTTCGTGCTGGTCGGCTCGGTGCGCGACGACGGGCCGCTGCCCGACGTCTACACCGACGTGCTCGACGGCCAGCGGGCGATGCGGGCCAACCTCAAGGACGTCGGGTTCTGCCTGATGGTCGCGACCATGCTGCACTCGGTCGCCACCGGCAACATCCTCCCGGCCTCGGTGCCGCTGGTCTGCGTCGACATCAACCCGGCGACCGTGACCAAGCTGGCCGACCGCGGCTCCTCGCAGGCGCGCGGCATCGTCACCGACGTCGGGCTGTTCCTCGAGCAGCTTGCCGTCGAGCTCGTGCCCGAGTACCGGCGCTCCTGAACGTCTGCCGGGCCAGCTCGGCGGCACCGATCGCGCCCGCCTCCGGGCCGAGCGCGGCGCGGACCACGGGCGGAACGGTGCGGTGCGCCGCGCCGACCAGCGACTCGCGCATCGCGACCCGGGCGGGCTCGAGCAGCAGGTCGCCGGCCGCGGACAGGCCGCCACCCACGACCACGATCTCGGGGTCGAACGCCGCGACCAGGTTCGCGACCCCGATCCCCAGCCACGCGCCGACGTCGTCGAACGCCTCGAGGGCGACGGCGTCCCCGGCCTCGGCCGCCTCGGTCACCATCGGCCCGGTGAGCCGGTCGGGATCGCCCCCGCAGGCCGCCTCGAGCGAGGTGGGCCGGGTGCCGACCAGGGCCCGCGCGTGCCGCAGCAGGGCGTTGCCGCTGGAGTACTGCTCCCAGCAGCCGGTGCCGCCGCACTCGCAGGCGTGGCCCCCGGGCACCACCTGCATGTGGCCGAACTCGCCCGCCATGCCGTTGTGGCCACGGTGGACCGCCCCGTCCAGCACGACCGCGCCACCGATGCCGGTGCCCATGGTCACCACGATCGCGTCGGCGGCGTTCCCGACGGCGCCGTAGGTCAGCTCGGCGCGGGCCGCGCAGTTGGCGTCGTTGTCGAGCACCACCGGCGCGCTCCAGCGCTCCGCGAGGCGCGCCCGGACGCCCTCGTCGCGCCAGGGCAGGTGCGGCGCGAACCGGACCCGCTCCCCCTGGGCGTCGACGAACCCGGCCGCCGCGATCCCGATCGCACCGATCCGGCGCAGGCCCGCGATCTCCTGGACCGCCTCGGTCAGCGCGTCCTCGACCAGGCGCGCCTCGACCCGCCGGCCCGGCGTCGTACGCCGCGCGGTGCGCAGCACGCGGCCCGAGCGGGAGACGGCGGTGGCCAGCACCTTCGTCCCGCCGATGTCGACCCCGATGAAGAGTGGCACCGCGCCCGCCCCTCTAGCGGCGGGACAGGTCGGCCGCGCCGATCAGCCCGGCGCGGTTGCCGAGCCGGGCCCTGCGGATCTCGGGGATCGGCCGGAAGCCGCGGCCGACGAGCTGCCCGGAGAAGGCGAGCCGGGTCGGCTCCAGCAGCAGCTCGTCGGCCTCGCTGACACCGCCGCCGACCACGACCACGCCCGGGTCGAGGATCTCGGTCAGCGACGCGATGCCCTCCCCCAGCCACCGACCGAGCTCGGCGAGCTGCTGGCGGGCGCCCTCGTCGCCGTCGCGCGCCGCCTCGGTGATCAGCGGGCCGGTGATCTTGGAGATGTCGCCGCCGGCACGCTCGAACATGCCGTGGGCGATCATCGCGCCCGACATCGCCTGGGCCCGCGCCTCGCGGACCAGCGCCGAGCCGCTCGCGTACTGCTCGAAGCAGCCGTGCTTGCCGCAGCCGCACCGGATGCCGTTGGGCACCACCCGCATGTGGCCGATCTCCGCACCGACGCCGTTGGCGCCCCGGTAGACCTCGCCGTCGAGCACCAGCCCGCCACCGACCCCGGTGCCGACGGTCACCAGCAGCAGGTCGTCGGCGTCGTGGCCCGCCCCGTAGGTGAACTCGCCCCAGGCGGCGGCGTTCGCGTCGTTCTCGATGACGACGGGCAGGTCGATCCGCTTCTCGAGCTCGCCCTTGAGGTCCTCGTTGCGCCAGGCGACGTTGGGTGCGAACAGGACCACCGCGCGGGCCTTGTCGACGTACCCCGCCGCGCCCACGCCGACCGTCGCGATCGGGTGCCGGGAGCGCAGCTCGACGACCAGGCCGGCGATCGCCTCCTCGATGGCCTCCGCGTCCGACGCGGGCGACTCCACGCGCAGCTCCTCGAGGATCGTGCCCGACTCGTCGACCACACCTCCGGCGATCTTCGTCCCTCCGACGTCGATGCCACACGCCAGGCTCATCTGTCTCCATCCTCAGGTCCGACCGGGTGCTCCGGCTGGTCCGGCTCGTCCGGGTCCTCCGGCCAGGCGCCGGGGTCGTCATCGAGGTCGATCCGCTCGACGCCCCCGCGGGCGGACCGGTCGTCGGGCACCGCCGTAGCGAGCATGCCCGCGGCGGCCTGCAGCAGCGCGGTCGCGGCGGTGGTCAGCTGGGCCCGCACCTCCGGCGTCGTCTGGCGCAGCACGTGCACCGTGCGGCAGATCGGGCAGTAGGTGCACTCGGGGCCACCGGTGGCGAGGTGGTCGTCGACCTCGTGGGCCGCTCGGGCCGCATGGCCGGCGAGCCCGGCGACACCCTCGCCGATCCCGGTGCCCTGGTCGCGCGCCCAGTCCGAGAGCGCGCCGAGCAGCTTGGCCGCCTCCTCCGCGACGCTGCCGACCTCGGGGTCCGCCCCCGGGCCGACCCCGGCGTCGGGTCCCTCGTGCGAGGGGCCCTCTCCGTCCTGGCTCACGTCATCTCCCAGCCTCGTCCGCGGCCGCGTCCGCGACCGCGTTCGCCGCCACACCGGCGGCGTCGGCATCGTCGACGAACCGCACCTGCAGCTCGCCGTGCTCCACCCGGGCACCGGCGATGCGGTACCGCGCCAGGCCGGATGGGAGCGTGATCAACCGACGATACGATCCCACGGTCACGACGAGATCGTCGCCATTGCGGGCCAGGTCGACGTCGGTGCGCGAGACCAGCGGCAAGGAGAGTCGGACGACGGCCCCGCCCTCGCTGCGCCGGATGCGGAACGGTGCCTTGCCGGGCGAGCTCGTCAGCGGGTCGTCGTCGGCGTACAGGTCACGAGCCAGGCCGGCGAGCGGCACGACCCCGACCGGTTCGCGGGGACGGTACTCCGAGCGCCAGATCGGCAGGCCGGCGAACGACTGCTCGACCCGGCGAAGCACCTCGTCCTGCGCGAGCACCCAGCCGGCCCGCCAGTCGTCGGCGTCCTCGGCCGGGAACACCCGGTTGGCGATCACGCCGTCGACGCGGTAGCCGAACAGCGACAGCGTCGTGTAGGAGCGCCTGGCCTCGGCGAGGACCACGTTCTCGGGGGTCAGCACGAGCCGGACGCTGGAGTCGGGGCCGCTGAGCAGGGTGCGCACCTCGTCGAGCTCCGCATGCAGCCGCTCGATCGCGTCGAAGACCGAGTCGCCCGGCATCGGCACGCCCGCGGCCCGGCTCAGCACCGGCCGCAGCGCCTTGACGACGCGCCGCTCGACGGGGAGGACCCGGTTCATGTACCAGCCGAGCGCCTCGGGCAGGGCGAGCAGCCGCAGCGTCTCCGCCGTCGGGGCGCAGTCGACGACGATCACGTCCCACTCCCCGGAGAGGGCGTGCAGGCGCAGCTCGAGCAGCGCCAGCACCTCCTCGGCCCCCGGGATCACGGTCAGCTCCTCCGCGGCGACCGGGTCGACCCCGGCGACGTCGAGCACCGAGAGGAGGTAGCGCTGGATGTCGGCCCAGGACTGCTCGAACCGCAGCTGGGCGTCGACCTGGACCACGAACAGGCCGGGCGCGACCTCGGTCGGCTCGGACCCGATCGCGCCGTACTCGCAGCCGTAGGCGTCGGCCAGGGAGTGGGCCGCGTCGGTCGAGAGCACCAGGGTGCGGTGCCCGTCGGCCGCGGCGAGCGCGGCGGTCCCGGCGGCGACGGTGGACTTGCCGACCCCGCCCTTTCCGGTGAACAGGAGGATACGCACGGTCAGCTGGTCCAGCGCTCCCTCAGCCGAGCGACTCGACGCGCTTCTTGAGCCCCTTCAGCGCCGTGTCGATGAGGATCTTCTCGCCCTTGCGCTTGAGCATGCCGATCAGCGGGATCGAGACGTCGAGGGCGAGGCGGTAGGTGACCTCCGTGGAGCCGTTGCCGAGCTCGCGCAGCAGGTAGGCGCCGTCCAGGGCACGGAGCATCTTCCCGTGCACCAGCGTCCAGGTGACCATGTGGTCGCCGTTCCAGACGTACTCGAGGGTGTACTCGTCCTTGATCGGCGGGACGTCGAGCTCGAAGAACACCTGCTCGGCGCGGCCGTTCGGGAACTCGGCGACCACGTCGGCGGTCCGCACGCCCTTGGCCCAGTGCGGGTAGGCGGGGAAGTCGGCGATCACACCCATGATGTCGGCTGAGGAGGCGTCGATCACGATCGACGACGTGGTCTGCTCGGCCATCAGGGATCCCCTTGGTCGCACTCGATTCGCGGCTGCCTCGGTCAGCGAGCGTACCGGATCCCGCCGGCCCTCCGACCGGCGGTAACCTCGCTCGGTGAGCCCCAGCCACCTCCGTGCGGACGCGCGGTGCCGGACCCCGGGAGGCCCCCGTGCGTGAGTTCTCCAACCCGCTGACGATCGAGGTCCCCGCCACCGGCAACCTCACCGACGACGTGGTGGCCAACGCGCGCGAGGCCGGCGACAGCATCGTGTTCAGCCGGCCCTCGGCGCACCCGGACGCCACCGGCTGGGAGGACGTCAGCGCCGCCCAGTTCCTCGCCGAGGTGAGCGGGGTCGCCAAGGGGCTGATCGCCGCGGGCATCGAGGTCGGCGACCGGGTCGCCGTGATCTCCAAGACCCGCTACGAGTGGACCCTCCTCGACTACGCGGCCTGGTTCGCCGGTGCGGTCACCGTGCCGATCTACGAGACCTCCTCGGCCGAGCAGATCGCCTGGATCCTCGCCGACTCCGGTGCGCGCGCGGTCGTCGCCGAGGGCGCGGACCACCTGGCCCGGATCCGGGAGGTGCGCGCCGGACTGGACCAGCTCAACCACGTGTGGTCGATCGCGGACAACGCCGTCGACAACCTGGCGCGGCTCGGCGCCGACATCTCCGACGAGGAGCTGGAGAAGCGGCGTACGACGGCGACCCCGCTCGACCTGGCCACCCTGATCTACACCTCGGGGACCACCGGCCGGCCGAAGGGCTGCATGCTCACCCACGGCAACTTCATGTTCGAGCTGACCGTCGCGGTCGCCGAGCTGCCCGAGCTGTTCGAGGGCGACGACTCCTCGACGCTGCTGTTCCTGCCGCTGGCGCACGTCTTCGCCCGGATCATCCAGGTCGGGTGCGTCAAGACCCGCACCCGCCTCGGTCACAGCTCGGACATCAAGAACCTGCTCGCGGACCTGCAGGAGTTCCAGCCGACGTTCATCCTGGCGGTGCCGCGGGTCTTCGAGAAGGTCTTCAACACGGCCTCCCAGAAGGCCACGGCCGACGGACGCGGCCGGATCTTCGACAAGGCCGCGGAGACCGCGATCGCCTACTCCCGCGGGCTCGACCGGGGTCGGCCCTCGCTCGCGGTCCGGGCCAAGCACGCGGTGTTCAGCCGGCTGGTCTACGGCAAGCTGCTCGCCGCACTCGGCGGCAGCTGCCGGTACGCCGTCTCGGGGGGCGCACCGCTCGGCGACCGGCTCGGCCACTTCTACCGCGGGATCGGGCTGACCGTGCTGGAGGGCTACGGCCTGACCGAGACGACGGCCGCCCTGACCGTGAACCTCCCCGACGCGATCAAGGTCGGCACCGTGGGCCGACCGTTGCCGGGCACCGCCGTACGCGTCGCCGACGACGGCGAGCTGCTGTTCCGCGGCGGCCAGGTGTTCGCGGGCTACTGGCACAACGAGACCGCGACCAGCGAGGCGCTCGAGTCGGACGCCTGGTTCCACACCGGCGACGTCGGCGAGGTCGACGACGAGGGCTTCGTGCGGATCACCGGCCGGAAGAAGGAGATCCTGGTGACCGCCGGCGGCAAGAACGTTGCGCCCGCGGTGCTCGAGGACCGCCTCCGGGCGCACGCCCTCATCGACCAGTGCATGGTCGTCGGCGACGGCCAGCCCTTCATCGCGGCGCTGATCACGATCGACCGCGAGTCGTTCCCGGCCTGGGCCGAGGGCCACGGCAAGACCGGCAGCATCTCCTCGCTGGTCGACGACCCGGACCTGCGCGCGGAGATCGCGGCAGCGGTCGAGGAAGCCAACAAGGCGGTCTCGAAGGCCGAGTCGATCCGCAAGTTCACGATCCTCCCCGGCGAGTGGACCGAGGAGCGCGGACAGCTCACGCCCAGCCTCAAGATCCGCCGCAACGTCGTGATGCGGGAGTTCCGGGAGGACGTCGCCGCGCTGTACCTGGGCTGACGCCGCGAAACGTGACCGTTTTCACGTCGTGGGGCCGCGAAGCCCCCTAGAGTGCCCAGACAGCGGCGCATTACCGGGGGGTAAGGCGTCGTCGACGAGGCTGAGGCCCTAGGAGTGGGAGGGCACCACGATGGACCGACGTCGGCTCCTGATCGCCGCCGCCGCGCTCGTGGCCGCCCTCGGCACGGTGCTGGTCGTCGTCTACGCCCGCGGCGCCGACCAACGGGCGGAGGACCGGTTCGAGTCGGTCGAGGTGCTCGTGGCCACCCAGCCGATCGCGGCCGGCGAGACCGTCGAGACGGCCCAGGCGGCGGGCAAGATCGGCACCGGCTCGGTCGCGCTGCGCGACCGGCTCGACGGCGCCCTCACCTCCCTCGACGGCCACGCCGGCCAGGTGGCGCTGGTCGCGATCCAGCCCGGGGAGCAGCTGCTCACGGCGAAGCTCGGGTCGAGCTCCGACGCAGCGGCCCCGCTGCCCATCCCACCGGGCGCGATGGCGGTCTCGGTGAACCTGACCGATGCGGCCCGGGTGTCCGGCTTCCTCAGCCCGGGCGCGGAGGTGGCCGTCTTCCTCAACGGCATCGACCAGCAGAACGGGCAGGCGTTCACCCGGCTGCTCCTGTCGCGGGTGACGGTCCTCGGCGTCGGGTCGGCCGCACCGGTGGCCACCACGACGACGGACGACACCGGCGCCCAGACTGTCGAGCAGCTGCCGCGCACGCTGCTGACGATCGCGGTGGATCAGAAGCAGGCACAGAAGGTGCTGTTCGCGTCGTCGAACGGCGAGCTCGCCTTCGCCCTGCTCAACGGCGACAGCGAGGTCAGGTCCGGCAAGGGCGTGACCGCGCAGAACCTCTTCCGGTGACCTGAGATGCCCGTCGTCGTCGAGCCCGATCCCGCCACCGCGGCGCGGTTGCTGTCGGCGCTGCCGCCCGGGGCGCACGGGGTGGACTCCACCGACCGGCTGCGGGCCTGGGTCGGCGAGCACACCGACGAGTACGTCGTGGTGCTCGGGCCGCACCTGGGTCTCGAGGACGCCCTCGCGGCCTGCGAGGCGCTCCGGGTCGGCCGCCCGACGGTCAGCGTCGTCGTCGTGCGGGACCAGTCGGACACCCCGATCGACACCGTGCTGCTCACCCGGGCGATCAAGGCGGGCGCCCGCGACGTCGTACCCCACGACGACCTCGAGGCGGTGGCCGCCGCGGTCGGTCGCGCCCACCAGCTCTACGTCGCGCTCCGTGGCCCCGCCGGCGTCACCCAGCAGGGCCGGGTCGTCACCGTCTTCTCCCCCAAGGGCGGGGTCGGCAAGACCACGATGGCGGTCAACCTCGCTCTCGCGCTGGCCGACGGCGGCGCCCGCCAGGTCTGCCTCGTGGACCTCGACCTCGCGTTCGGCGACGTCGCGATCACCCTGCAGCTGTTCCCCTCGCACACCGTCGAGCACGCGATCGGGTCCGAGGACACGCTGGACGCCGCGATGCTCGCGTCGCTGCTGACGCGCCACCAGGGTGCGGTGATGGTGCTCGCCGCCCCCAGCCAGCCCGACGTGCGGGAGCGGATCACACCCGCGCTGGTCACCCGGGTGCTGACTACGCTGCGCGAGACCTTCGACTTCGTCGTCGTCGACACCGCCCCGGCGTTCGACGAGACCACCCTCGCCGCCCTGGACGAGACCGACGAGTGCGTGGTGGTCGCCACCCTCGACGTACCGACCTTGAAGAACGTGCGCGTCGCGCTCGAGACCCTGGAGATGCTCGGCATCGCCCGCGGCCGCCGGCACCTGCTGCTCAACCGGGCCGACGACGCCGTCGGGCTCGGCCCGGACAAGGTCGAGGGGATCCTCGGGCTCGCGGTGGCCGCCCAGGTGGCGACGTCGATCGACATCGCGGCCTCGACCAACGCGGGCACGCCGATCGTCGCCGGCAAGCCCGACCATCCCTCCAGCACCGCCATCCGGGCGCTCGCCGGGCTGCTCGCGGGCGCCCCCGCCGGCGGCGCCGAGTCGGCACCGCACCCGGCGCCGCCGACCCCGACCCGCCGGTTCCGGATCCGGAGGTGACCCGATGAGCCTCGCCGACCGACTCGCCGCGGCCCGCGCCGAAGCCGCCGACGCCGCTGGCGCCGCCGCGGACGCCGCCACCGCGCCGTCCGCGGAGCCCGCGACCGCACCTGCTGCGTCGGTCGCGCCGGAGGCCACCGAGCCGGTCCCCGAGGCGGCCCTGGGCCGGCGTCAGGCGCTGGCCGGTCGGCGGGACCGGATCGAGGAGATCAAGGGCAGCGTGCACGCCGAGCTCCTCCAGCAGCTCGGCCCGCAGCTGTACGACGCGGAGATGGACCAGGACGAGCTCGACCAGCGGGTGCGGGCCGTGCTCGCCGAGGTGCTCGGCGCGGAGGACCGACCGCTGAGCCACAGCGACCGGGCCCGGGTCACCCAGGAGATCAGCGACGACATCCTCGGCTACGGGCCGATCGAGCCGTTCCTGCGGGAGCCGACCGTCTCGGAGGTGATGGTCAACGGCGCCCACAGCATCTGGATCGAGCGCGCGGGCCGGATCGAGCCCACGGCGGCCCACTTCGTCGACGAGCCGCACCTGCGCCGGGTGATCGACAAGATCGTGTCGCGCATCGGGCGCCGGGTCGACGAGTCGAGTCCGATGGTCGACGCCCGGCTGCCCGACGGGAGCCGCGTGAACGCGGTGATCCCCCCGCTGGCGATCGACGGCTCGGCGCTCACCATCCGCAAGTTCGCCAGCACACCGCTGACCGCCGACGACCTGGTCACGTTCGGCACCCTGAGCGAGCCGGCACGGGACTTCCTCGCGGCCTGCGTCCGCGCTCGGCTGAACATGATCGTGTCCGGCAGCACCGGCGCCGGCAAGACGACGACGCTCAACGTGCTCTCGTCGTTCATCCCCTCCGACGAGCGGATCGTGACGATCGAGGACGCGGCGGAGCTCCAGCTCGAGCAGGAGCACGTGGTCCGCCTGGAGTCGCGGCCGCCGAACATCGAGGGCCGGGGCGGCGTGGACACCCGCGACCTCGTCCGCAACGCCCTGCGGATGCGCCCGGACCGGATCGTGGTCGGCGAGGTCCGCGACGCGTCGGCACTGGACATGCTGCAGGCGATGAACACCGGACACGACGGCTCGATCTGCACGGTGCACTCGAACGGTCCGCGCGACACCCTGGCCCGCATCGAGACCATGGTGCTGATGGCCGGCATGGACCTGCCGATGCGGGCCATCCGCGAGCAGATGGCCTCGGCGCTGGACCTGATCGTGCACCAGACCCGCTTCAAGGACGGGTCCCGGCGGGTCACCCACATCACCGAGGTCGAGCGGATGGAGGGCGACGTCGTCACCCTCCAGGACGTGTTCGTCTTCGACCAGTCCCCCGGCTTCGACGCCGAGGGCCGGTCCTTGGGCCGGCTGGTGGCGAGCGGGCTGCGTCCCAAGCTCCTCGAGAAGCTGGCGCACGCGAACGTCGCGGTCGACCCGAGCCTGTTCGTGGCGGGACTGCGATGAACACCCCACGAGATCGCGGGGGCCCCGAATGAGCTGGCTCCTGGTCACCGGCGCGGTCGCGGTCGGCCTGGGGCTGCTCGCGGCGCTGGTGCTGCTCTCGCCGCCCGCGCGCTCGGCGGAGCTGACGCCGGCGGAGCGGGTGACGGCGTACGTCGGCGTGGCCGGCGACGGCGGCGCCGCGATCGGTCCCCCCGGCCACCGCCCGGACGCGCTCGCCCAGGCGACCGGCGCGGCCGCCCAGGTGCTGCGGAGCAACCGCGGGCTCGAGGACCGGATCCGGCACCGGCTCGAGGGGGCCGGCAGCCGCCTCGAGCCCGCCGAGTGGCTGCTCGTGCACACCGCGCTCTTCGTGCTCACCGGGCTGGTGGGGCTGCTGCTCGGCACCGGCAACGTCGTGCTGTTCGTGATGTTTCTCGCCCTCGGCGGCGTCGGGCCCTGGCTGTACCTCGGGGTGCGTCGCGGACGTCGCCGCAAGGCGTTCAGCGCCGCCGTCCCCGAGACCCTGCAGCTGATGTCGGGATCGCTCTCGGCCGGGCTCTCGCTCGCGCAGTCCGCCGAGACGGTCACCCGCGAGGGCGCCGATCCGGTCGCCGCCGAGTTCCGCCGCGCACTCGTCGAGACCCGCCTCGGGGTGCCGTTGGAGGATGCGCTCGAGGGTGTCGCCGACCGGTTCGACAGCGCGGACCTGGCCTGGGCGGTGATGGCGATCCGGATCCAGCGCCAGGTCGGAGGCAACCTCGCCGAGCTGCTCGACACCGTCGCGGAAACGATGCGGGAGCGGGAGTACGTGCGGCGGCAGGTCGCGGCCCTGTCCGCCGAGGGCCGGCTCTCGGCGTGGGTGCTCGGGTCGCTGCCGGTGGCGTTCCTGGCCTACCTCCTGCTGGTCAACCGTGAGTACGTGATGCCGCTGTTCGAGGACCCGCGCGGCATCGTGCTGCTCGCCGGCGCGGCGCTCTGGCTGGCGGTCGGCGCGTTCTGGATGAGCCGCCTGGTCCGGGTGGAGGTCTGAGATGCCGCTGCTCCTCGGCGCGCTCCTGCTCGCGGTCTCGGTGCTGCTGCTCACCCTCGCACTCGGGGAGAGCAGGGACGCCCGGGGCGTGGCCCGCTCGCTCGAGCTGGCGCGAGGCTCGACGGCCACTCCCGAGCTCCTCGTCGCCGAGGCGCAGGCGCCGTTCGCCGATCGGGTACTGGCCCCGCTCCGCGGGCGCGCACTCGGCCTCGGCCGGCGACTCGCCGGCCAGGGCGCGGCGGACCGGGTCCGGCACCGGCTCGACCTGGCCGGGAACCCGGCCGGCTGGACGATCGACCGCTACCTGACGGCGACGGTCCTGGGCGCGGCCGTCGGACTGGTCGGAGCCGGCCTGCTCGGCCTGCTGCTCGAGCCGGCCACGCCGATCCTCGTGCTGCTGGTCGCCGCGGGCCTGGTCGTCGGCTACTTCGCCCCCCGCCTGTACCTCTACCAGTTGTCCTACGACCGGTCCGAGCGGATCCGCCGGGCGCTACCGGACGCGATCGACCTGCTCACGATCAGCGTGGAGGCCGGGCTCGGGTTCGACGCCGCCGTCCAGCAGGTGGCGCAGCACACCGACGGGCCGCTCGCCGACGAGCTGTCTCGGGTGCTGCGCGAGATGCAGCTCGGGCAGAGCCGGTCCGCCGCGCTGCGCTCGCTGTCCGCGCGGACCGCGGTGCCCGAGCTGCGCGGCTTCGTCGGGGCGATGGTGCAGGCCGACGCCCTCGGCATCCCGATCGCGCAGGTGCTCCGCGTGCAGTCCCGGGAGATCCGGGTGAAGCGGAGACAGCGTGCCGAGGAGCGCGCCCAGCAGGTGCCGGTGAAGATCACCATTCCGCTGATCTTCTGCATCCTGCCGTGCCTGTTCGTCGTCGTGCTCGGCCCGGCGGTCCTCAACATCATGGACACGTTCTGATGGGCCGCGAGGCGGCGCGTTCTCGGCGCGGGTGGCCGGCGATCCGGCTCGCCGGCGCGACCCGGCTGTGCGGCTTCTTCGCGCTGCTGGTGCCGGCCCTCTGGACGCGCGACACGACAGCGGTGCTGGCCCTGATCGCAGTCGGTGCGGCCTGGCTGCTCGGCGAGCTCGCCGAGCTCAACGCCGCCCTGCCGACGTGGCTGACCACCGTGCTCGAGCCGCTCACGGTCGGGGTCGCGTGCGGCCTGGCGCTGCACCACTCGACCACCGTCCTCGGCGCGCTCGCGATCGGCCCGGTGACCGCGGCGCTGCGCGCCGGCGCCGCCGGGGCGTCCCTCGCGATCGTCTCCGAGCTCGGCGCCCTCCTGGCGGTCGCGGTCGGGTCGGGCCGCCCCGTCGATGACGCCGAGGGGCTCGCGATGCTGACCTGGAGCGTGGTCGCGCTCGGCCTCGGGATGATCGCGACCTACCTGCACGCCGTGCTCCGGCGCGACCCCGACCCGCTCAGCCCCTACCACGACGCCCAGGACCTGATCCGGCAGCTGATCGACCTCTCCGACGGCTTCGGCACCGGGCTCGACCCCGCCACGCTCGGCACCGGGCTGCTCGACGCGGTCCGCGACGAGCTCCCCGCGGCGGCGCTCGCCGTGTACGTCGCGAACGGCCGCGACCTCGCGCCGCTCGTCACGTGGACGGTCCGCACCGGGGCGGAGCCCGCCGACGAGCTCGAGGAGGTCACGGACCTGGCGACGCTCTCCTGGGTCTCGGCGCGACCGACGGTCGACGGTCAGGTCTTCGCGTTCCCGCTGAGCTCCGGCGGCTCCACCGTCGGCGTGGCGGCCGGCCGGCTGTCCGACCGGCTGGAGGCCGACCGGATCGGGCTCGAGGACCGGATCCGTGAGCTCGGCGTGCAGCTCGCGCCCGCCGTCGTCCGCCTCGACACCGCGCTGCTCTTCGAGGCCCTGCGCGACCGGGCCACGGCGCGCGAGCGCCGGCGGCTGGCCCGGGAGATCCACGACGGCCTCGCCCAGGACATCGCCTCGCTGGGCTACCTGGTCGACACGCTCGCCGCCGAGCCCGGCTCGCCGGCCCAGGCCGCGCGGATCACGGCGCTCCGCGAGCGGATCTCGGCCGTGGTGACCGAGGTGCGCCAGTCCGTCGTCACCCTGCGCACCGGCGTCGGCGAGAGCGCCAGCCTGGGCGCGGCGCTCGGCGGCCTCGCGCGCCGGCTGACCGAGTCCTCCGGCGTGCCCGTGCACGTCACGCTGGACGAGCGTGAGGCCCGGCTCCGGCCCGAGGTCGAGGCCGAGCTGTTCCGGATCGCCCAGCAGGCGATGACCAACGCCGTCCAGCACGCCGCCGCCACCGCCATCGACGTGCACTGCCGGGTCCGGCCGCCACAGGCGGTGCTCACCGTGCGCGACGACGGTCGCGGGCTGGGCCCGGCGCGCCCGGACTCGCAGGGCCTGGACATCATGCGTGAGCGCGCCGTACTGATCGGCGGTCAGCTCGACGTCGACCAGCGCCACCCGCGCGGCACCAGCATCACCGTCCGGGTGCCGGCTCTCGCGACCGTGCTGCCGACCACGACCCGTGAGGAGTCCGTGACCGCATGACCACCGTGCTCCTCGTCGACGACCACGAGCTGATCCGCAGCGGGCTCGCGGCCGTCATCGACCTCGAGGACGACCTCACCGTCGTCGGGACGGCGGCAACGGTGGCCGCCGGTCTCGCCGCCATCGAACGGCTGGCCCCCGACGTCGTCGTCGCCGACCTGCAGCTGCCCGACGGCACCGGCCTCGACATCGCCCGGGCGGTGCGCCGCGAGAGCGACGCCACCGGGCTCGTGGTGCTCACCATGCACTCCGGGGACGACCAGATCTTCGCCGCGATGGAGGCCGGGGCCTCCGGGTTCGTCGGCAAGGACGCCCCCGCGCAGGAGGTGGTCCGGACCATCCGGCACGCGGCCGTCTCCCCACGCTCGTTCGTCTGCAGCGGGCTGACCGAGGCCATGGTTCGCCGGGTCGGCGCGGGCGCCGCCCGGCTCTCCGACCGCGAGCACGACGTGCTGCTGCTGCTCGCCGACGGCCTCGGCGCCGCCGCGATCGCCGAGCGGCTGTTCATGAGCGAGTCCACGGCCAAGTCGCACATCGGGCACATCTACCAGAAGCTGGGCGCCGCCAACCGGGCCCAGGCGCTGGTCACCGCGATGCGGATCGGCCTGCTCTCCAGCGTGCAGCCCGGGACCTAGGTCCTGGGACCTTGGTCCCGACCTCCCTGACCCGCCCGCACCCCGGCAACGATGCCCGATCGTCGCCGGTCTCTAGCCCTTTGTGACTAGAGACCCTGACGCGGTCGTCCGATCCGGATGGCCCGACCGGGAGCGCACGATGGCGGTCGAGGGGTGAGGGACTCCTCGGTCCTGTCTCGGGACCGAATGGGAGAGGGAGAACGACCATGCTTCAGTACCTGCAGATCCTGATGGCCGGGCACCGCGCGAGGATGGACGAGCGCGGCGCGTCCGCGGTCGAGTACGGGCTACTCATCGGAGGCGTCGCGGCGCTCATCGTGGTCATCGTGTTCGCGCTCGGTGACAACGTCCAGAACCTGTTCCAGGACACGTGCGGCGACATCACGGCCGGAAGCACGACGGACACAGCCACGTCCACGTGCACTCCGTGATCTGAGACAGACTTGGTGGCCGCGGACCGCAAGGTCCGCGGCCACCGTCGCGTCCGGGACGGTGACGCGCCGTGGAGCTACTCCCCCGCGAGCTGCCGGGCGATCGCGATCCGGGTCAGCGTCGTGGGGTGCGAGCCGAACCACCACTGCGACCAGGCCGGCGGGGTCGGGTCGGCCAGGGAGTGCAGCGCGAGCTGGCGCTGCACCCCGACGAACGCGCCCGGGTCGTGGGTCACCTCGAGGGCGTCGACGTCGGCCCGGGTCTCGATCCGACGACTGATCCCGTTCTCCACCGGCGTGGCCAGCACCGTGCCGAGCGCGACCAGCGCCAGCACCAGCGGCACCACGACCGGGTCCCCCATGGTGAGGCTGCGGCGGCCGCCGACCGCGCCGACGAGCAGGCCGAGCAGGCCGACGCCGAACACCGCACCGGCCACCCCCAGCAGCGACCCGGTCAGCACGTCGTCGTGCCGGGCGTGCGCGAGCTCGTGGGCCACCACGGACAGCGCCTGGTCGCGGGGCACGTCCTGGACCAGGTTGTCGTAGAGGACCACCCGGCGGGTCCCGCCGAAGCCGGACACGTAGGCGTTGAGGGTCGTCGTACGCCGGGAGGCGTCCGCGACCAGCACGTCGTCGACCGGGACGTTCTCGCGGGTCGCGAGCTCGAGCACCTCGGTGCGCAGCGGTCCGGCCTCCAGCGAGCTGAACGAGTTGAACAACGGCTCCACGACCACCGGGTAGACGAACGACCCGGCCAGGACCAGCACACCGAGCAGGCCGCCGGCGACCGCCGGCCAGGCGCGGTGCCACCGGCGAGCACACCCGACCAGGATCACCAGCACGATCGAGGTCGCGACGATCCCGACCAGCTCGTTCTTGACCAGGTCGAGCGCGAACGCCGACCAGGCCTGGTGGCTCAGCCCGTGGTCGAGCACGTGGCGACGCAGCAGCACGGCGAACGGCAGGGTCAGCACCCGTCCGACCACCGCCAGCACCGCGACCGCCAGCACCACCCGGACCCACCACCAGCCGCGCAGCCGGGCGGCGAGACGCCGGCCCCAGGGCCCGAAGCCGAGCCCGCACGCGACGAGCACGGAGACCACCAGCGAGCTCCGGCTCCAGATCCGCGCCCACCGGGAGAAGTCCTCGCCGCGCTGGATCTCGGCGGCCGTGAAGACCGACCCGGCGTCGGCCGGCCCCGGCGTGCCGCCGGGCACCGGGTGCCACGGCACCAGCACGAGAGCCAGCACGACGAACGCGAGCGCTCCGAGCGCGGTGACGGCCAGCGCCACGCGGCGCTCGGGCGGGATGCTCACCCCGCAGATTCTGACAGGGCCAGGTCGGAGAGCTCGCCGCGCCACTGTCGGGTGAACCCGCGCAGGGTCATCCCGAACGCCGACCCGAGCGCGGCGCCGACCGGCGCTCCGTCGTCGACGGCGCGGTAGAAGCCCACCAGCGCCTGCTGGCCGCCGTCGCGGGCGAGCAGCCGGCAGGCGAGCCAGGCGCTCTCGTACGTCGCGCCCAGGTGCGTCGCGCGGGTGCCGAACTCGGCCGCTCCCGGCAGCGCGCGCGGCGGCCCGCTGCGCCGTACCTCCGCGATCACCTGGGCGGCCGACCGGGAGACCGGCAGGTCGACGTCGCGCAGGGCGACGTAGTCGGCGAAGCCCTCGAGCAGCCACAACGGCATCTGGCTGGTCCAGGCGCCGGCGGCGACATGGGTCGCCTCGTGGCTCATCACGACCTGCGCGCCCGTGGGTCGCAGCCCACCGAAGACGTCGGGGTTGACGAAGACGTGGACCGGGGCGTCGGGCGCCAGCGAGCCGTCGGCCGACGTGGTCACCGCCGCGATCTGGTCGTAGGTGCCCGGTTCGGCGTCCAGGACCCGGTCGAGGGCATCGACCGACGCGGGGACCTCCACGACCAGGCCGCGGTTCCAGTCGGGGAGGACGCGGCGTACGACGGGCACCGCGGCGCTCGCCCGCCGGGCATAGGTGCCGGCCTCGGCGGACGACCCGTCCACCAGCACCAGCGTCCGCGCCGTGCGGCGCACCTGCAGCGGGCCGGCGAGCCACAGCGGGGACACCCGGTCACCCCCGCCGAACCCGGTCAGCGCGACCCGGTCGCCGTCCTCGCGCAGGTGCACCAGCACCTCCGCCCGCGCCGGCGCCCGGTCGAAGCCGCTGAACCGCCAGGTGGCATCCACGGCGGCCGTCCAGTCGCCGTCCGGTTCCAGCGCGCCCTCGGCGTCGACGTAGCGCAACGTGAAGTCGGCGACGCCGGTCCGGTCCGCGTTGCGGACCACGGCCGCGAGCAGGTTCGCGGCGGCCGGGTCGTCGTCGGGCGCGAGCGCACGCGCGGCCCCGCCGTCCCCCTCGTGGACCGCGCGCACGAAGTCCGCGAGGGTCTGGCCGGCCAGCCCCGGCGAGACGCTCTGCGTGGTCGGTGCGGGCGTAGGGGCGACATACGTGTCGTCGTCGGTGACCCACCAGGCGACCAGGCCGGTCGCGAGGATCAGGCACAGCGAAAGGCCGGCCACCCACCAGCGTGGGCGACCGGCCGATCTGCCGCTCTCGGGGGCCTGGCTCACCTATCAGCCGGGGCGGACCGCACCGGTGTAGGGCATCGAGAAGACGTTGGCGACGGCGACCCCGGTGCTGGGGTTGGCCGCGTGGACGATCATGCCGTTGCCGATGTAGATGCCGACGTGGCTGATCGGGCTGTAGTAGAAGACCAGGTCGCCCGGCTGCAGGTCGCTGGACGCGATGTGGGGGCCGGAGCCGTACTGGGCGCTCGACGAGTGCGGGAGCGCGACGCCGGCCTGCGCCCAGGCCATCATCGTGAGACCGGAGCAGTCGAAGGCGTCCGGGCCGGCGGCGCCGTACACGTACGCGTCGCCGACCTGCGCGAGCGCGTACTGCACTGCGGCGGCAGCGCGTCCGGAGGCGGGGACGTCGGAGGGGGCGCGCAGGCTGCCGCGCGAGAGGATGGCCTCGCGCTCCTCGGCCTTGAGGTCGGAGAGCAGCGACTCGGCCGCCTCGAGCTTCTTGTCGATGGTCGCCTTCTCGGCGGCCAGCTTCTTCTCCAGCTCGGCGACGTCGCTCGCGCGCTTCTCGGTGGCGTCGCTGCGGATGCCGAGGGCCTTGAGCTCGGTGGCGTAGTCGTCGAAGAGCTGCGACTGCAGGTCGTTGAACGCCGACATCGTCGAGAGCTGGGAGAGGAACGACTCGGGGTCCTCGGAGACGACGACGTGGCCGACGGCACTGAGGCTCTGCCCCTCGTACTGCCGGACGACGGAGTCCTGGACCTGCTCGCGGACCACGTCGAGGCGGTCGTCCTGGCGCTGCTGGTCCGAGCGCAGCGAGCCCAGGTCGTGCTGCAGCTCCTTGAGCTCCAGCTTCGCGTCGTTGTACCGCTCGGAAGCCTGCTCGGCCTCGTGGTAGAGCCGATCGACGCGCACTTGGACGTCGTCGATATCGGGCTCCGCCGACGCCGGCGAGGAGGGCATGAAGCCCACGGCGGCGATGAGGGCGAAGCCGGTCAGGAGGGTGATGAGTCGGTTCCGGCCGTTCTGCACGAGCGGGCGCTCTCCTTGTACGTCGTACGCCTACCGGGTGAGCTGACGGGTTCGGGCACGACATTTGCCCTACGCCTCGAGAGGCGATTCACCCCAGGTGGCCCTGCGACCACCGATGGTTCCCCGGCTCCCGGGCCGGCTGACCGGTCCGGGACTCAGCGCGGTGACCGCGCGGATCCGAGTGATCCACTTCCACGGCCACCTGAGCGTCACACGTTAACGGCGGCATCCGGCGGCGGCCAAGTTTCCGGGGATGTCTCTGTGAGTTTCTTGTCACGTCATCGAAGTCTTTGCCCGGATCGCGTCACACCAGCCCCATGCGTCACACGAGCCACAGGCGACCGGCGCGTCCTCACGCCGACTCCACCACCGGTGGGCCGTCGACGGGCTGGACGAGCCGCAGTGGGGGCACCAGGCCGCCACGGGCCAGGACGTCGAGGGCACGTCGGCCGTCGTCGTCGAAGGTGAGCTCGGGAGGCGGCCCGAGCAGCACGGTCACCACGCAGTCGTGGCAGTGCAGACCTCGCACCGTGCAGGTCTCGCAGTCGATTCGCGTCGTCATGACGGGAACGCTCGCAGGGACCGCCGACAGCGGCGCCGCGGAGCGCCGCCTCCCGGCGTGTCGCGGGGCGGCTGCTACCGGCCGAGGAGCTCGACCAGCGCCTCGGACGCGATCACCCGGGCGCCTCCACGGGCGACGTCCACGGCCACCGCGCGGTCGCCGGTCACCACGACCACCACCCGGCCCGCGGGCTCGGCGGCCACCAGGTCGCGGAGCACGTCGTCGGCGATCACCCCGCGGGGGCTGAAGAGCACCTTGACGCCGCGCGGCGCGTGCACGAGCGGGCGGTGGTCGGTGTCCGCCGCGTCGAACACCACGGTCGTCTCCGCGCGGGTCCGGGCGACCAGCGGCGCGAGGGCGGTGACCAGGCGGTTGCGCTGGGCCTCCAGCGGCGTCGTGGGCCAGGCCGTCTTGGTCACGTTGTAGCCGTCGATGAGCAGCCGGGCCCGCGGCATCGCGAGGTACTGCTCGAGCAGCGCCGCGCTGGAGGTGCCCAGCGCACCCGCGGCGCTGGGCTCGCGCGTCCCGGCGGCCGCCACGTCGGCCTCCACCCGGTCGCCGGGCGCTCCCGCGACGGGTGGCAGGGCCAGCTCACGACGCAGCCCCGCGGCCGCGTCGACCACGGTGTCGAGGAGCAGCCGCGCCCGCAACGTCGCGTCGTCGCGATCCGAGCGCGCGTCGCGCCGGTCCCGGGCCGCCTCGGCCTCGAGCCGCTCCACCTGCCCGCGCAGCCGGCGGTTGTCCTTCTCCAGAGCCGCGCAGCGCTCGGACGTCTCCGCCTCGGCCGCCTGCTGCGCCCGCACCGCCTCGTCGGCCGTCGCCCGCGCCTCGCGCTCGGCCGCCCGGGCGTCACCGAGCTTGCGCCGCAGCGCGGCGTTCTCGGTCTTGTACTCGTCGACCTGCGAGCGGTGCGCGGCCCGCAGGTCGCGCACCGTCTGCTCGGCGTCGGCGAGCCGCCCGCGGAGCCGCTCGAGCTCGCGGTCGCCGAGGTCCGACCGCCCCGGCCCGGCGCGCTCCGCGACCCGTCGTACGGCGTCGTCCAGCTCGGCCTCCCAGGACTCCGGCCGGGTCAGCCACCGGTGCGCCGCCACCGCCGTCGGGTCGTCCTCGGCGGGCGCGGGCCGGGCCGCGACCTGGGTCCCGACCCGGGCCCGGAAGTCGTCGTCCGCGAGCGCCTCCGCGATCGCGGTCCCACCCAGGCGCGCGCGACGGGCCGGTGCGAAGTCGGCGACCCGGCGTACGGCGGCGGGCAGCCGCGGCACGTCGGGCAGCGCCTCCGCGGTCATCGCGACCACACGGGTGCGGACGGGCTCGGGCAGCTCGGCGAGCGAGCGCAGCGGGGGCTCGGTCACGTGCGGTCCGTCAGCTCGGCCCGGAGTCCGCGCCCGCCGGCTCCTGGACGGGGTGGCGCGGCACCACCTCGATCGCGTCCGAGCGGCCGCACCAGCGGCAGGTCACGGCCTCGATCGCCTCGTCACGGACCTCGGTCTGCTCGACGCCGTGGTCGCCGGCGAGGTCGAAGTGCCAGAACTCCGTGGTCCGCCGGGTGCGGGTGACGTCGAACCGGGTGAGGTTGCCACAGCCCGAGCAGCGCCAGCGGTGGCCGGCGTCGGGGATCTCGAGGGCCATCGCGCTCCTCTCTTGGCTCAGTGGTTCCGGTTCAGCGGTTCTCGTACCTCTCGGGCCACAGCCTATGCCCCGCGCCCCGCGCGTCTCCCCGGGATTGTCGGTGCCCCGATCTAGCGTCGCGATCATGAGCAGCCGCGTCCGAGATGCCGGCTCCCGCTGGGAGTCGCAGCGCAGCTTCGACGAGCTCGGCCGCCCCTTGCGCGACCTCACCTTCTGCGTGGTCGACCTGGAGACCACCGGCGGCTCGGCCGAGGGCGGCTCGATGATCACCGAGATCGGCGCCGTCAAGGTGCGCGGCGGCGAGGTGCTCGGCGAGTTCCAGACCCTGGTCAACCCGCGCACCGAGATCCCGGCCTTCATCGCGGTCCTCACCGGCATCAGCAACTCCATGGTCGCCGACGCGCCGCCGGTGGAGGCCGCGCTCCCGGCGTTCCTGGAGTTCGCCGCCGGCAGCGTCCTGGTCGCCCACAACGCGCCGTTCGACGTCGGCTTCCTGCGCTACTTCGCCGACCAGCAGGGGCGTCCCTGGCCGGCCTTCGAGGTGGTCGACACCGCCCGTCTCGCCCGGCGGGTCGTCACCCGCGACGACGCGCCCAACTGCAAGCTCTCCTCCCTCGCGAAGGCGTTCGGCTCGACGACCACGCCCAACCACCGCGCGCTCTCCGACGCCCGGGCGACCGTCGACGTGCTGCACGGGCTGATGGAGCGGCTCGGCGGGGTCGGCGTGCACACGCTCGAGGAGCTCCAGACCTTCTCCTCCCGCGTCAGCTCGGCGCAGCGCCGCAAGCGCCACCTGGCCGAGGGGCTCCCCCATGCTCCCGGCGTCTACCTGTTCCGCGACGAGCGGGCCCGGGTGCTCTACGTCGGCACCTCCCGCGACCTGCGCACCCGCGTCCGCTCCTACTTCACCGCCTCCGAGACCCGCTCCCGGATGGGCGAGATGGTCGGGATCGCCACCTCGGTCGACGGGATCGAGTGCGCCACCGCCCTGGAGGCCGAGGTCCGCGAGCTCCGGCTGATCGCCGAGCACAAGCCGAGGTACAACCGCCGCTCGCGGTTCCCCGAGAAGGTGCACTTCATCAAGCTCACCCGGGAGCCCTGGCCGCGGCTCTCGCTGGTGCGCCGGGTGCTCGACGACGACGCCGACTACCTCGGTCCGTTCGCGTCGAGGAAGACGGCCGAGAAGTGCCTGGCCGCGCTGCACGAGACGTTCCCCGTCCGGCAGTGCTCCGACCGGCTGCCCCGCGACCCCGCCGCGTCGCCCGGGCGCGCCGCCTGCGTGCTCGCCGAGATGGGCCGCTGCCTGGCCCCGTGCGACGGCAGCGTCGACGACACGACGTACGCCGCCGTCGTCCGCCAGCTGCGCGACACGCTGCTGCGCCGTCCCGACGAGGTCGTCGAGACCATCAACGCCAGGATGGGGGCGCTGGCCGCCGACGAGCGGTTCGAGGAGGCGGGCGTCCACCGCGACCGGCTGGCCGCCTTCGTCCGCGCCGCGGCGCGCACCCAGCGGCTCTCGGCGCTGACCCGGTGCCCCGAGGTGGTCGCCGCGCGCCGCGAGACTGACCCGACGACCGGAAGGCGCGGCCGCTGGGAGGTCCACGTCGTACGCCACGGCCGGCTGGCCGCGGCCGGCGTGATCCCGGCGGGCGCCGACGCGCACGCCTACGTCGCCACCCTGCGGCTGTCCGCCGAGACGGTCGCCAGCGCCCCCGGCCCGGTGCCCGCGGCGAGCGCCGAGGAGACCGAGAAGGTCCTGCGCTGGCTGGAGTCCCCCGGCGTCCGCCTGATCGACGTCGACGGCGAGTGGACCTGCCCGGTGGCCGGCGCGACCCGTCACCTCGCGATCCACGACGCGGTCAACCAGTCCCGGCTGTCCCTGGTCCCCTTCAACGAGCGCCGGGCTCTCGCCACCGTGCACCAGCCCGCGGGTAGGGTCCAGCTGTGATCACCGCCATCGTCTTCGTGAAGGCCGACGTCGCCCGGATCCCCGAGGTGGCCGAGGAGATCGCCGCCCTCGACGGCGTCAGCGAGGTCTACTCCGTCACCGGCCAGATCGACCTGATCGCGCTGATCCGGGTCCGCAACCACGAGGATGTCGCCGCGGTCGTCGCCGACCGGCTCAACAAGGTGCCGGGCGTGAACGCGACCGAGACCCACATCGCGTTCCGGACCTACTCCCGCCACGACCTCGAGTCGGCGTTCTCCCTCGGCCTGGACTGACGCCCGCCGTGGACTGGGTCAGCGACTACTGGCTCGACGCCGTCGGCTGGGGCGGCAGCGCGCTGCTCGTCTACTCGCTCCTGCAGGCGCGGGTGCTGCGCTTCCGCACCATCAACACCATCGGCTGCGTCGTGCTGATCTTCTTCAACGCGATGCTCAGCGTGTGGCCGATGGTGGGGATGAACCTCGTGCTCGCGGTGATCAACGTCTGGTTCATCGCGCGGCTGCTCGGCGAGCGGCACGACGAGGCGGTCTTCGACGTGCTCGAGGTCCGGCCCGACGACCAGTACCTCCGCCACGTCCTGCGCCTGCACGACGAGGACATCCGGCGCTACCAGCCGGACTTCTCCTGGGAGCCCGGCGACGGCCACGAGCACGCGTTCATCGTGATGAAGGGTGACGAGACCGTCGGCGTCGTCGTGCTGCGCCGCGACGGCGAGACGGCGCGGCTGCTGCTCGACTACGTCACGCCGCGCTACCGCGACTTCACCCCCGGTGAGTTCGTGTGGCGCCGCAGCGGGATGCTCACCGCTCTCGGCGTCCACCGGGTGACCACCCCGCAGAACATGATCGGCGCGTACTACGACCACGTCGGGTTCCGCCGCGAGGGCCAGGAGTACGTCCTCGACGTCTGACCCTCGACGGCTGGGTCGGCGCCGGGGCTCCTTCGGGACGGTCAGCCCGCGGTGGCCGCGATCCAGCGGTCGAGCACGGCCGCGGCCGCCCCGCTGTCGAGCGCCTCACGGGCCCGCTCGACCCCCGCGGCCAGCGCCTGGTCGGGCGCCGTGCCGGGCTCGTCGTACACCGCGAGCGCGGCGCCGGCGTTGAGCACGACGGCGTCGCGCACCGCGCCGGTCTCGCCCGCGACCAGGCGCCGTACCACCTCGGCGTTGTGGACGGCGTCGCCGCCGCGCAGCGCGCCGGCCTCGGCCCGCGCGATGCCGAGCCCCGCCGGGTCGACCGTGGTCTCGCGGACCTCGCCGCCGTGCACCCACCAGAGGCGGGACGTGGTCGTCGTCGTCAGCTCGTCGAGACCGTCCTCACCGCGGAAGACCCACGCGTCGACACCCCGCCGGGCGAAGACGCCCGCCATCACCGGCGCCATCCGCAGGTCGGCGCAGCCGATCGCCTGCGCGTGCGCGTGCGCGGGGTTGGTGAGCGGGCCCAGGAAGTTGAACGTGGTGCCGACGCCCAGCTCGCGCCGCGGCACCGCGGCGTACCGCATCGCCGGGTGGAAGGCCGCCGCGAAGCAGAACGTGATCCCGGCCTCCTCGGCGATCTCGGCGACCCGGGCGGCCGGCAGGTCGAGGCGGATGCCGAGGCTCTCCAGGACGTCGGCCGATCCCGACTGGGAGGAGGCCGAGCGGTTGCCGTGCTTGACGACCCGGGCTCCGGCGCCGGCGGCGACGATCGCCGACATCGTGGAGATGTTCACCGACATGGACCGGTCGCCCCCGGTGCCGACGACGTCCAGCAGCCGGCCGGGCACCGAGATCGGGGTGGCCAGGGCGTACATCGTGTCGACGAGGCCACTCACCTCCTCGACGGTCTCGCCCTTGGCTCGCAGCGCGATGGCGAAGCCGGCGATCTGGGCGACGGTGGCATCTCCGGAGAGGATCTCGCCCATCGCCCACGCGGTCTGATCGGCGCTGAGGTCCGAGCCGGCGACGAGCGCGCCGAGGACCTCCGGCCAGCTGCTCACGTGTTCGCGGGCACGTGCGATCGAAGCAGCGACACCACCGTCTCGGCCAGCTGGATCGGGTCCAGCGGGTGGGGTACGGCGGCCTCGGCGCGCGACCACGTCGCGAGCCAGGCGTCCTGGGGCCGACCGGTGAGGACCACGATCGGCGGGCACTGGTAGATCTCGTCCTTGAGCTGCTTGGCGATGCCCATGCCGCCGGCGGGGACCGCCTCACCGTCGAGGATCGCCAGGTCGATGCCGCCGGCGTCGAGGTTCTGGATCACGACCGGCTCGGTCGCCACCTCGACGTACTCGACCTCGGGCAGGTCGAGGTGCGGACGGCGGCCCAGCGCCAGGATGACCTGCTGGCGGGTGTTCACGTCGTCGCTGTAGACCAGCACCCGCAGGGCGGTCCGGGGAGAGGTCGAGTCGGTCACGTCCGTGATGCTACTAGCCGGGGTCGGCCGGGGTGGTGGCCTCCCCGGATGCGGACCGCTCCCGGGCCTCGAGCAGGTCCAGACGGCGGTCCTCGCGCTTGGCCTCCTTCAGCGAGAAGCGCACCCACTGGGTGAACAGCGCGGCGAACAGCGCGAGCGCGACCAGGTCACCCGAGCCCCAGAGGATCCCGCCCGCCAGGTGCTGGTCGGCAGCGGGATCGGGCAGCCAGGCGCCCATCGGGCCGTTGTGCAGGTCGGGGTACCAGGAGCCGCCGAGCAGGTCCTCCTGGCCCATGATCGTGACGCCCAGGAAGGCATGGAAGGGCAGCGTCAGCACCACCAGCAGCATCCGGAACGGGTAGGCGACGCGCCCGGGCACCGGGTCGACGCCGAGGATCGGCCAGAAGAACAGCGCGCCGACGAGCACCAGGTGGACGTGCATCATCTCGTGGACGTACGCCGAGTGCAGGCTCGCGGAGTACCAGCCGGTGAAGTAGAGCGCCCACGGCGAGACGATGTACAGCACGAAGGTCAGCGGCGGGAAGGACAGCACCTTCGCGACCCGCGAGTGCAGCACCATGAGCAGCCAGCGCCGCGGGCGGGCCGGCAGCGTGCGCAGCGCCAGTGTCACGGGCGCGCCCAGTGCGAGCGCCATCGGCACCAGCATCGAGAGCACCATGTGCTGGACCATGTGCACGCTCAGCAGGGTCAGGTCGTAGGTGCCCAGGCCGGAGCCGGTGGCGAACGCGAACGAGCCCATCCCGAGCACCACGAAGGCCAACGTCCGGCCGATCGGCCAGTGGTCGCCGCGGCGGCGCAGGACCAGAGTCCCGTACAGATAGAGTCCCGCGACCCAGGCCGTCAGGACGAAGGACACTGGTTCGAGCGACCACCCGGTCAGGAGGCTGGCGGCGGTGAACCGGGGAAGGTCGCCGGATGCCTCGAGGAGGGTCCCGACCGCGGCTTGGAGCACGGTCTGAACTCTAGGACCATGCAACACGCCCCCCCGGGGTGCCCTCGCGCCCGAGTCACGACATAATGACGCCCGTGGCGACTGCAACCGCGATTCCGGCATCCCGTCTGCACGGGCACCACGACCGACCGAGCATGGTCAGCGTGGGCACGATCATCTGGCTCTCCAGCGAGCTGATGTTCTTCGCGGCACTGTTCGCGTCGTACTTCACGATCCGCGCGGTGAGCCCGGATCTGTGGGCCGAGAACACCCAGCACCTCAACGTGCCGTTCGCCTCGGTGAACACCACGATCCTGGTGCTGTCCTCGCTCACGTGCCAGCTCGGCGTCTTCGCCGCCGAGCGCGGCCAGGTCGGCCGCACCGGCTCGCTCTTCAAGATCGCCGGGTGGGGTCTGCGCGAGTGGTTCGTGCTCACCTACATCATGGGCGCGGTCTTCATCGGCGGGCAGGCCACCGAGTACGCCGAGCTGATCCGCGAGAACATCACGATCCAGGACTCGGCCTACGGCTCCATGTTCTACCTGACCACCGGTTTCCACGGTCTCCACGTGACCGGTGGCCTCATCGCCTTCCTCTTCGTCCTCGGCCGGACCTTCGTGGCCCGCAAGTTCACCCACGAGCAGGCCGTGAGCGCGATCGTCGTCTCCTACTACTGGCACTTCGTCGACGTGGTGTGGATCGGACTGTTCGCGACCATCTATCTCGTCCAGTAGCCGACCCGCAGACCGACCAATCGCAAGGACTGAATTGTGCGTCTCCTGAATCGCTCCGCCGGCCGCCTGTCGCGGCACCGCCGCGGACCGCTCGCCGGCCTCGCCGTCGTGCTGCTCGGCCTGCTCATGACCGGCGGGCTCTACACGGTCTTCTCCCCCGCTCAGGCGGGCTCGGCGGCCGCCAGCGAGGAGCAGATCGCCCAGGGCCGCGAGCTGTTCCTGGTCAGCTGCGCGTTCTGCCACGGTCAGAACGGTGAGGGCATCCGCACCCAGAACGGCAACCAGCTCGGCCCGTCGTTGGTCGGCGTCGGCGCTGCGGCCGTCGACTTCCAGGTCGGCACCGGCCGGATGCCGATGGCCCGTCCCGGCGCCCAGGTGCCGCGCAAGCCGCAGACCTTCAACGACGACGAGATCGCGGCGCTCGCGGCGTACGTCGCCTCGCTCGGCCCCGGCCCGGCGATCCCCGACGAGAGTGACTACAGCGTCGATGGCCTCTCTGACGAGGAGCGCCAGCAGGCGATCACCAACGGCGGCCAGATCTTCCTGACCAACTGCACCGCCTGCCACAACTTCGAGGGCTCCGGTGGCGCCATGCCGCGCGGTGGCTTCGCGCCCCAGATCCGCGGCGTCGAGCCTCGCTACATCTACGAGGCGCTGCTCACCGGCCCGCAGAACATGCCGAACTTCTCCAACGGCAACCTCTCCCCCGACGAGAAGCGCGACGTGATCGCATACCTCGCCTCGCTGGAGGACATGCCCAACTACGGCGGCTTCGGGCTCGGCGGCCTCGGCCCCGTCGCCGAGGGCCTCGCCGCGTGGGTGCTCGGCATCGGCTCCCTGATCGGCGTCGCGGTCTGGATCGCGGCCCACACGACCCGCTCGACGAAGAAGAAGGTGGAGGCGTGAGCGAGAGCCACGACAAGGGATTCGACAGCGGGCCCGGCCACGAGCTCGTGAACGTCCCGGACGAGGCGGTCGTCAACGACCTCTACCCCGACCCGGGCCTCGCCGAGCACCAGTGGCGGCCGACCGACGTCGACCCGCGGGCCGAGAAGCGCGCCGAGCGCCAGGTCGCGACCCTGTTCGGGCTCTCCGCGATCTGCACGATCCTGCTCCTGGTCTCCTACTTCGTCTTCGACATCGGTGACGACCCCGACGT
Source organism: Nocardioides sp. (assembly GCF_030019515.1). GTDB lineage: Bacteria > Actinomycetota > Actinomycetes > Propionibacteriales > Nocardioidaceae > Nocardioides. Next base: position 322,715 of record NZ_JASEEQ010000002.1, read on the forward strand.
GGTCGGCGGCCTGGGCGCCTCGAACCTCTTCCTCGGCCTCTCGCTGGCCGGCGCGCTGCTGTTCATCGGCATCGGCGTCATCCAGTGGGCCCGCAAGCTGATGGCCGACCACGAGATCGTCGAGGACCGGCACCCGTCGGCCTCCTCCGCGGAGGACCGCGAGGCCACGCTCGCCGCACTGAGCACCGGCCTGGAGGAGTCCGGCATCGGCCGGCGTCCGCTGGTCCGCAACTCGCTGCTCGGCGCCGTGGGCCTCCTCGGCCTGCCCGCGATCGTGTTGCTGCGCGACCTCGGCCCGACCCCCAACCAGGTCAAGAACGCCCAGCCCTACCCCGGCGCCGGCTTGGAGAACACCATCTGGGAGAAGGGCATGCGCGTCGTGCGCGACGTGGTCGGCACGCCGATCCGCCCCGCCGACCTCCAGCTCGGCGACCTGGTCAACGCCGAGCCCGAGGGCATCTTCAAGAGCCCCGAGGACGGCAAGCCGCTCGAGGGCCTCGCACTGCAGGTCAACAAGTCCAAGGGCGCGGTCGTCGTGGTCCGCATGGAGCCCGACGAGATCACTCCCGGCGACGGCCGGGAGAACTGGTCGGTGGACGGCATCGTCTGCTACTCGAAGATCTGCACCCACGTCGGCTGCCCGATCTCGCTGTACGAGCGCACCACCCACCACCTGCTCTGCCCGTGCCATCAGTCGACGTTCGACCTGGCCGACTCGGCCAGGGTCGTGTTCGGCCCGGCCGCACGGCCGCTGCCCCAGCTGCCGCTGATGGTCGACGACGAGGGCTACCTCGTGGCGCAGAGCGGCTTCACCGAACCTGTGGGACCGAGCTTCTGGGAGCGTGGCTGATCATGGACACCAGCAAGGTCGCCAAGAGCAACGCCACCACGGCGGCGACGACGAAGGGGCCCAACCGGGCCGGCGCGGCCGCGACCTGGGCCGACGAGCGCCTCGGCCTCGCCACCGCGATGAAGAAGAACCTGCGCAAGGTCTTCCCCGACCACTGGTCGTTCATGCTCGGCGAGATCGCGCTGTGGAGCTTCGTCGTGCTGCTCCTCACCGGTGTCTTCCTGACCCTGTGGTTCACCCCGAGCATGGGCGAGGTCCAGTACAACGGGTCCTACGACCAGCTCCGCGGCATCCACATGTCCGAGGCCTACGCGTCGAGCCTGCGGATCTCCTTCGACGTCCGCGGCGGCCTGCTGATGCGCCAGATGCACCACTGGGCCGCGATGCTGTTCGTGGCCTCGATGATGGTGCACCTGCTGCGCGTGTTCTTCACCGGCGCGTTCCGCAAGCCGCGCGAGCTGAACTGGGTGATCGGCTGCCTGCTGCTGATCCTCGGCACCCTCGAGGGCTTCACCGGCTACTCGCTGCCCGACGACCTGCTCTCGGGCACCGGCATCCGCGCGGCGGACGGCTTCGTCAAGGCGACCCCCGTGGTCGGCAGCTACATGTCGTTCTTCATGTTCGGCGGCGAGTTCCCCGGTGAGTCGATCATCCCGCGTCTCTACACCGTCCACGTGCTGCTGATCCCCGGCCTGCTGCTGGCGCTGATCGCGGCCCACATGCTGTTGCTCGTGTACCACAAGCACACCCAGTGGCCCGGCCCCGGCCGCACCGAGAGGAACGTCGTGGGCTACCCGATGCTCCCGGTGTACGCCGCCAAGGCCGGCGGGTTCTTCTTCATCGTCTTCGGCGTCACCGCCCTGCTCGGTGCGCTGCTGACCATCAACCCGGTGTGGAAGTACGGCCCCTACGACCCGTCCAAGGTCACCGCGGGCTCCCAGCCCGACTGGTACATGGGCTGGCCGGACGGCGCGCTGCGCATCATGCCCGGCCTCGAGTCGCACTTCTGGGGCATCACGATCAGCTGGAACGTGATGCTGCCGATCCTGGTGCTGCCGGTGGTCATGTTCACGATCCTGCTGCTGCTGCCGTTCCTGGACGCCTGGATCACCGGTGACAAGCGCGACCACCACCTGCTGGAGCGGCCGCGCAACGCTCCGACCAGGACCGCCCTGATGGTCGCCCTGATGACCATGTATGGCCTGTTCTGGATCGCCGGCGGCAACGACATCATCGCGATCCAACTGCACGCGAGCATCAACCAGATCACCTACTTCCTGCGGGTCGCGGTGTTCGTGGGCCCGGTGATCGCGTTCGTGGTGACCCGGCGCTGGTGCATCTCGCTGCAGCGCAAGGACAACGAGATGCTGCTGCACGGCTACGAGACCGGCGTCATCATGCGCTCCCCGGAGGGTGGCTACTCCGAGAAGCACCTGCCGCTGCCGGCCACCCGGGCCTACGCGATCGCCTCCCGCGACCGCGACCCGGTGCTGGAGGACCACCAGCACACCCAGGACGCCAACGGCGTCCCGGCACCGAGCGGCGGTCGCCTCCAGGCGCTGCGGCACCGGGTGCGCACGCTGTGGTACGCCGACAACGTGCAGAAGCCGAGCCCGGCGGAGCTCGAGGAGGGCCACCACCACGCCGAGCACGAGCATGAGCTCCAGGCGTCGGTGGAGGGTCAGGCTGCCGACGGCCACCAGTTCGATGGCCACCACCTGGTCGAGGACGAGGGCCTGCGCCACCACTGAGCCCCCCGGTCCGGGGTAGCCCCGACCACGCCGAGGCCGCCCGGCTCCCAACGGAGTCGGGCGGCCTCGCCGCATCACCTCCGCCGAGTCGGCGCATCTTGCCCGCCCAGCCCCGCCGAGTCGGCGCATCATGCCCGCCCAGCACCGCCGAGTCGGCGTATCTTGATCACCGCCGCCTGACAAGCGGCACACCGCTGGGAATCCGTGAGCAAGACGCGCCGACTCGAGCCCCCACCGCGGGCAAGACGCGCCGACTCGAGCCCCCACCGCGGGCAAGACGCGCCGACTCGAGCCCCCACCGCGGGCAAGACGCGCCGAGTCGGGCTGGGTCAGCTGAGGGCGGAGCCCTGGCGGTACTGCTGGAAGGACTCGTTCCAGTCGCCGTAGCCGTTGGTCAGGGTCATCGGCTTGTCGGTGCCGGTGTACTCGACGACGTCACCGCGCCGCGACATCGCGTAGAGCCAGCCGGCGTCGGCGGTGCTCAGGCCGGTGCAGCCGTGGGAGACGTTGGCGTGTCCCTGGGAGGCGACCGACCACGGCGCGGCGTGGATGAACTCACCGGAGTAGGTCACCCGCATCGCCCACTGCACGTCGTCGATGTCGTAGGCCTCCGAGCTGTCGGCCGGGATCCCGACCGTCTCGGAGTTCATCCGCTTGACGGGGAACTTCTCGATGATGACCTTGACCCCGGAGCGCGTGGTGAAGCCCGGCTTGCCGGTGGTGGTCGGCAGCGTGCGGAGCAGCTTGCCGTTGCTGAAGACCTGCAGCTGGTGCGTCTGGGCGTTCACGCGGTAGACGTGGGCGTCGCCGACGTGGAAATCGAGCTCGCGGCTCTCCTGGCCGTAGATCCCGTGGCCGGCGGGCACGCTGTTGACGTCGATGTCGACGTGGACGTCCGCACCGGCCTTCCAGTACGACTTGGGGCGCCAGTGCGCCTCGGTGTCGCTGATCCAGTGCCAGGCGCCCGGCTGGCTGGGTGAGGACGTGACGTCCATGTGCTTCTCGAACGCCGCCTTGTCGGTGACCGGGAGGTCGAAGGTGACGATCACCGGCATGCCGACGCCGACCGTCTCACCGGCCAGGGGCGCGACCGACGGGTAGGTCTGCTCGTCGAGGGTCAGGTCCTGGGTGCGGAACCTGGCGGTGCGGCTGACCTGGGTGCCGTCGGCCTTCCGCGCGACGGTCTTCATCGTGTACGCCGTACCGGGCTCGAGCCGGCCGGTCGCGACCCAGCGCGCGCCGTCGGCCTGCACCTGGCCGGGGATCTTGCCCGCCGGCGAGGACACCGCCACGGAGTCGATCGAGCCGCCCTTGGCCTCGACCGAGAGCTCCCGGTCGACCGGGACGTCCGTGGCGCCCTTCTCGACGCTCGACACCAGTCGCAGCGCGGGCGCCTTCTCGGAGGCCGTCGCGGTCGGATCGTCGCCCGCCAGCGCGGAGGCGCCGGGGAGGTCGTTGGACTGGCAGGCCGAGAGCGTCAGCGCGGCGGTCAGCGCGAGGGCTGCGGCCGCGCCCGAGCGCGGACGACTCTGGGACATGCTGGACTCCCCGTGACGAGCGTGCGTGTGATCCGGTAACCAGCCTAACCGGCACCACCCACGGCGCCCGATTCGACGCGGCGCCGGGGTGCGTGGGTGGGCGTCAGTGGGCGTGGGCGCCGCGGTAGTACTCGAAGATCCAGCCGCTGAGAGCCACGGCGCCGAGGACGACGCCGATGATCAGCAGCCACCAGGCGGCCAGGGCGACGGCGTAGACGATCGTGCTCAGGGTCAGCGCGCACCACAGTGGCCACCAGGAGTACGGCGGGAAGAACCCCAGCTCGCCCGCGCCGTCGGCGATCTCGCCGTCCTTGCGGTCCTCGGGCCGCGGGTCCATCTTGGCGGCGTGGAACCCCAGGTAGACGGTGATCATGCCCGCCAGCAGCATGGTCATCGCCAGTGCGGAGGTGCCGGTCCAGTCCTCGGACATGAACCAGTACACGGGGGTGATCAACGCGAAGAAGATCCCGACGATCGCGAAGATCCAGGCCTCGGCCTTCATCAGACGGTGTCCTCCGGGTCGTTGTCCAGGCGGTCGCGCAGCATCTCCTCGCGACCCTCCATGTCGGGTGCGTCGGCCCGCGCGCCGACGCGCGCGGCCTCGTTGTCCTCGAGCTCGATCGCCGCCACCTCGGGGTGGTGCAGGTCGAAGGCCGGCGACTCCGACCGGATCCGCGGGATCGTCACGAAGTTGTGCCGCGGCGGCGGGCAGCTCGTCGCCCACTCGAGCGAGCGGCCCCAGCCCCACGGGTCGTCGGTGTTGACCAGCGGTGAGCGGCGCGAGATGTAGACGTTGTAGAGGAACGGCAGCGTGGAGGCCCCGAGCAGGAACGCGCCGATCGTCGAGACCTGGTTCAGCGTGGTGAAGCCGTCACCGGGCAGGTAGTCGGCGTACCGGCGGGGCATGCCCTCGACGCCGAGCCAGTGCTGGACCAGGAACGTCGTGTGGAAGCCCACGAACAGCAGCCAGAAGTGCAGCTTGCCGAGCCGCTCGTCGAGCATCCGCCCGGTGAACTTCGGCCACCAGTAGTAGAAGCCCGCGAACATCGCGAACACCACGGTGCCGAAGACCACGTAGTGGAAGTGCGCGACCACGAAGTAGGAGTCCGTGACGTGGAAGTCCAGCGGCGGGCTGGCCAGGATCACGCCGGTCAGGCCACCGAAGAGGAACGTCGTCAAGAAGCCGAGCGACCACAGCATGGGGGTGTCGAACGAGACCGATCCGCCCCACATGGTGCCGATCCAGTTGAAGAACTTGACTCCGGTCGGCACCGCGATCAGGAGGCTCATCCCCGAGAAGAACGGCAGGTTGACCGCACCTGAGGCGAACATGTGGTGCGCCCACACCGAGATGGACAGGAACCCGATCCCGAGGGTGGCGCCGACCAGCCCGATGTAGCCGAAGACCGGCTTGCGGCTGAAGACCGGCAGGACCTCGGTCACGATGCCGAAGAACGGCAGCGCGATGATGTAGACCTCGGGGTGCCCGAAGAACCAGAACAGGTGCTGCCAGAGGATCGCGCCGCCGTGCGAGGTGTCGAAGACGTGGGCACCGAGCTGGCGATCGGCCTCGAGCGAGAGCAGCGCGCCGCCGAGGACGGGGAAGACGACGAGCGCGAGCAGGCTGGTGACCAGCGTGTTCCACACGAAAATCGGCATCCGGAACATCGTCATGCCGGGTGCACGCATGCAGATGATCGTCGTGATGAAGTTGACCGCGCCCAGGATGGTGCCGAGACCGGCCATCCACAGGCCCATGATCCACAGGTCGCCGCCGACGCCCGGCGAGCGGACCGCGTCGGAGAGCGGCGTGTAGGCGAACCAGCCGAAGTCGGCGGCGCCGGACGGGGTGAGGAAGCCGGACGCGGCGATCAGCCCACCGAACAGGAACAGCCAGTAGCTGAGCATGTTCAGGCGCGGGAACGCGACGTCGGGAGACCCGATCTGGATCGGCATGATCACGTTGGCGAAGCCGAAGAACAGCGGCGTCGCGAACAGCAGCAGCATGATCGTGCCGTGCATCGTGAACAGCTGGTTGTAGACCTCGTCGTTCACGACCTGCATGCCCGGGAAGGCCAGCTCCGAGCGGATCAGCATGGCCATCACGCCGCCGATCAGGAACCAGGCGAACGACGTGCCCAGGTAGAGCTTGCCGATCACCTTGTGATCGGTCGTCGTCATCAGGTGCGCGAGCTGCTGACCCAGCGGCGGACGTGCCGCGATCGTGGTCGACGGCGCAGCGGTGGCGGTCACTGGGCGTCCTCCTCGGACTGGTCGCCGGAGTCGAGTCCGGCCTGCGTGCTGGCGTACTCGCCGCCCAGCAGCGGCGCCTGCGAGGTCGCACCGGCGTCCTCGAGCTGCTTGAGGTAGGCCTGGTAGTCGTCGACGCTGACGACCTTGACGTTGAAGAGCATCCGCGAGTGATAGACGCCGCAGAGCTCGAAGCACTTGCCGGCGAACTCGCCGGTCCGGGTCGGGGTGATCTCGTAGTGGTTCACGCGGCCCGGCACGACGTCCATCTTCAGCAGGAACGCCGGGACGCTCAGGTCGTGGATGACGTCGGGCGAGTGCAGGTTGAACCGGGTCGTCTCGCCGACCGGCAGCACGAGGGTCGGGATGTAGGAGCCGGTGCCGGCCTCGTGGACGTAGGAGGCGTACGGGAACTCGGCGTCGGTGGCGTCGTCGTTGGCCGAGGCGTCCTGCTCACCGATGCCGTAGTTGAAGGTCCACGACCACTGCTGGCCGACGACCTCGATCGTGTTGTCGACCGGGAGGTCGTCGTCGAGGATGGTGTTCTGGACGTTGACCGTGTGCGCGAAGAAGACGATCACCATGATGATCGGCACGATCGTGTAGAGGATCTCGAGCGGCAGGTTGTAGCGGGTCTGGACCGGGATCTCGGCCTCGCTGCGCCGGCGGAACCGCCAGATCGAGTAGAAGATGAGGCCCCACACGACGACACCTGTCACGAGGGCCGCGATCCAGGCGCCCTGCCACAGGTTGAGCACGTGCTCGCCCTGCTCCGACGCGGGGTCGGGCATCGCCAATCGCTTCCACTCGCCCTGTGTCTCGGACGAGCAGCCACCCAGCACCAGCACGCCCACGCCGAGCGCCGCCAGGGGGGTCACCCGACGGGCGGTCCCGCGGCCACCGGCGGCGCGCTTGGGGAGTTGCAGACTCAACGCCTGAGCCTCTCTCTCAACGAACACGGATAAGCCGAACACTAGCGGAATCCCGGGACCTAAGACCCGGTGGGGGGCCTCTGTCCAGGGCTGAGTCCCAGGACTTTGTACCCGGTCGGAGCCGGTGCCGGACCCGGCCTGCGAGCCGCGGCCGGGCCGGATAGGTTCGGACACGTGACCAGCGCAGACCCCTCGGGCGCTCCGCGGCGCCCGGTCTACCTCGACTCGGCATCCGCCGAGCCGCTGCACCCGGCGGCTCGGGACACCCTGCTCGCCGCGCTGGAGCGGGGGTACGCCGACCCGCGGCGGCTGCACGGACCGGCCCGCGACGCCCGCCTCCTGCTCGACAACGCCCGCGCCGTCGTCGCGGAGTGCCTGGGGGTGCGTCCCGACGAGGTCACCTTCACCTCCTCGGGCACCGACGCCGTCCACCGCGGCCTCCTGGGCCTGGTGCGTGCCTCGCGTCGCGGCGACGGGGTCGCCTACTCCACCGTCGAGCACTCCGCGGTGCTGCGGGCGGTGTCGTGGGGTGGCACAGCGCACGAGGTCGGCGCGCGGCCGGACGGGCGGGTCGACGTCGGCGCCCTGCTCGAGGCGGCCGGCGACGGGGTCGGGGTCGTCGCCCTGCAGAGCGCCAACCACGAGGTCGGCACGGTCCAGCCGGTCGCCGACCTCCGCCTCCCGGACGACGTACCGGTCTTCGTCGACGCCTGCGCGTCGATGGGCCGGCTCCCGCTCCCGGACGGCTGGGACGTACTGGCCGGGTCCGCGCACAAGTGGGGCGGCCCGGCCGGGGTCGGGGTGCTGCTGGTGCGCAAGGGCACCCGCTGGCTCAACCCGTTCCCCGGCGACGACCGGATCGACGAGCGGGCCGACGGCTTCGAGAACGTCCCGGCCGCGCTCGCGGCCGCCGCAGCGCTCCAGGCGGTGCTCGCCGAGCGCGACGCCGTCAACGCCCGGCAGCGCGCCCTGGTCGACCGGATCCGCGCCGCCGCGGCGGCGATCCCCGACGTCGAGGTCGTCGGCGACCCGGTCGGGCGGCTCCCCCACCTGGTGACCTTCTCCTGCCTGTACGTCGACGGCGAGGCGCTGGTCACCGAGCTGGACCGGCGCGGGTACGGCGCGGCCAGCGGCTCGGCGTGCACGTCCTCGACCCTGACCCCGAGCCGGGTGCTGGAGGCGATGGGGGTGCTCACCCACGGCAACCTGCGGGTCTCGCTGACCCGCGACACCACCGATGAGGACGTCGACGGCTTCCTCGACGTGCTGCCCCACGTGGTCCGCGACATCCGCGCCGTGGCGGGCCTGTGAGCACGCCCGTGGACCTCGAGCTGGACTGCCGCGGGATGCTCTGCCCGCTGCCGGTGATCGAGCTCGGCAAGCGGATCGGCGAGGTCCCCGCCGGCGGCCTCGTCGCGGTCGTCGCCGACGACGTCGCCGCCCGCACGGACGTCCCGGCGTGGTGCCGGATGCGCGGCCAGGAGTACGTCGGCGAGGAGGCGGCCGCGGACGGCACGCCCCGCTACGTGGTGCGGAGGGTCAGCCCACGGCCTTGAGGTGCGCGGCCACCTCGTCGGCGGCCGCCGCGCCGTAGGAGTGCTCGACGCGGGCCAGGAACTGGCTGGGCGTGAACGAGTACTCCTGGGTGCCGACCGTCTCGACCACGTACGCCGCGAGCACGCACCCGACCTGGGCGGACCGCTCCAGGCCCACGCCCCAGGCGAGCGCCGCGAGGAAGCCGGCACGGAACGCGTCGCCGACACCGGTCGGCTCGACGGCGACCACGTCGCGCGCGGCCGGCAGCTCGATGGTCTCCTCGCCCGCCCGGCTGATCCGCACGCCGTCCTTGCCGAGCGTCGTGACCTGGGTGCCCACGTGGGAGAGGATCTCGTCGGCCGACCAGCCGGTCTTCTGCTCGATCATCGCCGACTCGTACTCGTTCGAGAACAGGATCGCCGCGCCGTCGATCAGCTTGCGGATCAGCCCGCCGTCGCTGAACGCCAGCTGCTGGCTCGGGTCGGCGATGAACGGGTAGCCCCGCTGCCGGCACTCGTCGGTGTGGCGCAGCATCCCGTCGGGGTCGTCGGCGCCGACGAGGACGTAGTCGGGCTCCCCCACCCGGGCCACGATCGGACCCAGCTCGATCAGCCGCGCCTCGCTCATCGCGCCGGGGTAGAACGACGCGATCTGCGCGCCGGTCGGGTCTGTCGTGCAGACGAACCGCGCCGTGTGCCGGGTGTCGGAGATCCGCACGTGGCCGCAGTCCACGCCGTGCCGTTCCAGCCAGGAGCGGTAGTCGGCGAAGTCCTCGCCGGCCGCACCGACGAGCACCGGCCGGACCCCGAGCTGACCGAGCCCGAAGCACATGTTGGCGGCCACGCCCCCGCGCCGGATCTCGAGGTCCTCCACCAGGAAGGACACCGAGAGCTTGTCCAGCTGGTCGACCACCAGGGAGTCGGCGAACCGGCCCTGGAAGCTCATCAGGTGGTCGGTTGCGATGGAGCCCGCGATCAGCAGCGACATGGCGCGAACACTACCGATCGGTACCGCTGCCGTTGCGCACCAGGAGCGCGTAGCGTCGATCCCATGACCGACCAGCCGCGCGCCCCCCGACTCGCGTACGACGACCCCGCGACCCCCGAGGAGATGCGTGCCGACTGCCGGGCCGCCGGCGAGAACCTCCGCCTGGAGCGAGCCGCCCGCGCGGTCGCCCGCCCCGCCCCGTCGCTCTACTTCGAGGACTACCCCCGCGAGCTGCCCAAGCGCGACATCGAGATCTCCGCGGCCGCCGCCCGCCTGGCCGGCGCGCTGAACCTGCAGCTCGACGGCGACTGATCGGGACCGCGCCAGCGGGCCCGATGATGGTGGTCGAGCAACCGCCGCGACTGAGCTCGCGAAGTCGCGACGCGCGGGTCGAGACCCCGTGAGGTGCCCGCCGACCTCGAGCAACAGATCAGCCCCGGACCCATGGGTCCGGGGCTGATCTGTTCGTTCAGGCTGCTTCTCGGCTCGCCGGGTCTCGGCACGCGCCATCTGACGTCGCAGGCTCAGTCAGAGCGCTTGCGCGACCACCATCATCGAGTCCGCTGACGCGTCCTCGTCAGTGGAAGCTGTCGCCGCAGGCGCAGGAGCCGCTGGCGTTCGGGTTGTCGATCGTGAAGCCCTGCTTCTCGATGGAGTCGACGAAGTCGATCATCGCGCCGTTGAGGTACGGGACGCTCATCCGGTCGACGACGACGGAGACGCCGTCGAAGTCGGTGACGACGTCGCCGTCCAGGCTGCGCTCGTCGAAGAACAGCTGGTAGCGCAGGCCCGAACAGCCGCCAGGCTGCACGGAGATGCGCAGCGCGAGGTCGTCGCGGCCCTCCTGCTCGAGGAGGCTCTTCACCTTGGCGGCCGCCACGGGGCTCAGGTTGATCTGATCCGTGCGGTGCTCGGTGGTGGTCTCGACCTGCTCGGTCATCGGCGATTCTCCCAAGGTCGGTGGAAGGGTTGTTACCGGCTCAATGGTCGCACACGGCCGGTTATTCCGGTCATCGACGTGACTATTCCGGTCGTGGAGCAGGTCGCTGTGCTGTCACTGGTCCGGTCACTGGCGCGACCAGGTCCGCGCGACCCGCTCCGCGAGGTCGGCCAGCGCGCCCGCCGGATCCGCGAAGGCCCGCTCCTCCCCCACCAGCTCCACGAGGGAGTACGCCGACTCGATGCCCAGCGCCCGCATCTCCCGCGAGCCGACGAGGACCTTCCCGGCCAGTGCCACGCACGGTCGCAGCGCCTCCATCGCGATCTCCGCCACGCCGTAGGGCACCTTCCCGGACCGACTGGAGAAGTCGAAGGCCCCCTCGCCGGTCACCACCAGGTCGGCGGCACGCGCCCGCTCGGCCAGCCGGACGGCGTCCGCGACCAGTCCGATGCCGGGCTCCCGGGTGCCGCCGAGGAGCAGCAGCGCGAAGCCGAGACCTCCGGCCGCCCCCGCGCCCTTGTCCAGGGAGGTGCGCCGGTGGGTGGCCGCCGCGAACTCCTCGAGCCAACCGTCGACGAGCGGCAGCCGCTCCTCCGCCACGCCCTTCTGCGGGCCGTAGACCTTGGTGGCGCCGAACAGGCCGGTGAGCGGGTTGTCCACGTCGGTGGCAGCGACCAGCGGCAGCGCGAACTCCGGCAGCGTCACCCGGGCGACGCCGGCCAGGCCCGCGACCCCGGCGTCGAGCGGTCGGTCCGCCGTCGCGCCGAGCGCGGCCAGCAGCCCCGCGCCGCCGTCGTTGGTGCCGCTCCCCCCGAGCCCGACGACCACCCGCTCCGCACCCGCGCCGGCGGCCGCGAGGAGCAGCTCCCCGACGCCGTACGTCGTCGCCGACTCCGCACCCTCCCGGCCGGTCAGGTGCACGCCGCACGCCTGCGCCGCCTCGACGTACGCCGTGCTCCCGGCGAGCAGCACCGTGGCGGGTGTGGGCTCGCCGTGCGGCCCGCGGACCGTCACCGCCAGCAGCTCCCCGCCGAGCGCCGCGTGCAGCACGTCGACGAAGCCCGGTCCGCCGTCGGCCATCGGCGCCAGGTCCAGCTCGTCGGCCGGCGCCCGCCGGCGCCAGCCGGCCGCGATCGCGTCGGCCGCCTCGACGGCGGTCAGCGTTCCGGCGAACTTGTCGGGGGCGACCAGGATGCGCATGCCGCCATCCTGTCTGACCGCTCCCTCGCTCCCCCGCACTAGGGTGCGCCCGTGGGCGACCTCAGGATCCGGCCGATGACCCCCGCCGACGTCGCGGACGCCGAGCGGGTCAGCGACGAGGGGTTCTACGAGCTCGACATGCGCACCCGCCGCGGGAGCTGGCCGGAGCCGCAACGACGGACCGACCCGCACCGCGAGGCCTGGATGGCGCGCACGCGGCACCTCGTCGGCACCGACCCGCGCGGCTGCTGGGTGGCCGAGGACGGGACCGGCGTGGTCGGGATCGCGACCTCCTTCCGGCGCGAGTCGCTGTGGGGCCTGGCGACGTACGCCGTACTGCCGGGCCGGCAGGGACAGGGCATCGGCAAGCCGCTGCTCGCCGCGGCCCTCGCGCACGGCAGCGGCTGCGTGCGCGGCATGCTGTCGGCGTCCGCGGACCCCCGCGCCGTGCGGATCTACCACCAGGCGGGCTTCGAGCTGCACCCGCAGCTGTTCCTCACCGGCGCCGTCGACCGCACCACGATCCCGGCGGTCGCCAAGGTGCGGGAGGGCTCGGCCTCCGACATCGACCTGATGGACTCCCTCGACCGGGGTCTGCGCGGCGCCGGCCACGGTCCGGACCACGAGCTGATGCTCTCGACCTGGCGGCTGCTGGTCTCCGACACCTCCACCGGCTCTGGGTACGCCTACCTGGACGAGGGCGGGCGCCTGGCCCTGCTCGCGGCGTCCAACCGCCGGACTGCGACCCGGCTCCTGTGGACGGTGCTCGCCGACGGCCCCGCCGAGACGTCGATCGGGCACGTCACCGGTGCGAACCAGTGGGTGCTCGACGTCGGCCTGGCCGCCCGGCTGCGCCTGGACCAGGAGGGCTACCTCGGGCTGCGCGGGATGAAGCCACCCGCGCCGTACGTTCACCATGGTGCGCTGCTCTGAGTCCGCTGCCGAGGCGCGCCGCCGCGAGAATAGGATGCCCAGCATGACGACCACCGACCTCCCCCTCCTCCCGCTCGGCCGAGGCACCGACCTCACTAGCGAACGTGGCGTGGAGTGTCCCGGCGACCTGCCCCCGGCGTCCGACCCGGCGCTGGTCGAACGCGCCCGGGCCGCGAAGGCGGCGCTCGGCGACCGGGTGTTCGTGCTCGGCCACCACTACCAGCGCGACGAGGTCATCCAGTTCGCGGACGTCACCGGCGACTCCTTCAAGCTGGCCCGCGAGGCCGCGGCCCGCCCCGACGCCGAGTTCATCGTCTTCTGCGGCGTGCACTTCATGGCCGAGTCGGCGGACATCCTCACCGGCGAGAGCCAGCAGGTGATCCTGCCCGACCTCGCCGCCGGCTGCTCGATGGCCGACATGGCGCGGCTGACCCAGGTCGAGATGGCGTGGGACGCCCTGGGCGCCGCCGGCGTTGCCGACTCGGTCGTGCCGGTCACCTACATGAACTCCTCGGCCGACATCAAGGCCTTCTGCGGCCGCAACGGCGGCCTGGTCTGCACCTCGAGCAACGCCGAGGTGGCGCTCGAGTGGGCCTTCGAGCAGAAGGGCGGTCTCGAGGGCGACGCGAAGATCTTCTTCCTCCCCGACCAGCACCTCGGCCGCAACACGGCCGTGCTGAAGATGGGCCTGACCGTCGACGACTGCGTGGTGTGGGACCCGTTCCGCCCGGGCGGCGGCCTGACGCCCGAGCAGCTGCGCGCGGCGAAGGTCATCCTGTGGCGCGGCCACTGCTCGGTCCACGGCAAGTTCTCCCCCGACGTCGTCGACGAGCTGCGGGCCACGATCCCCGGCGTGCAGATCCTGGTGCACCCCGAGTGCACCCACGAGGTGGTCCTCAAGGCCGACCTGGTCGGCTCGACCGAGTTCATCATCAAGACGATCGAGGCCGCCCCGTCCGGCTCGAGCTGGTCGATCGGTACCGAGCTGAACCTGGTCCAGCGGCTCGCCGCCGCCCACCCGGACAAGAACATCTCGTTCCTCGACAAGACCGTCTGCTACTGCTCGACGATGAACCGGATCGACCTGCCGCACCTCGTCTGGGCGCTGGAGTCCCTGGTCGCCGGCACCGTCGTCAACCGGATCGAGGTCGACCCCGACACCGCGACCTGGGCGCAGCTCGCCCTCGAGCGGATGCTCGCCCTGCCGGGCAAGTCCCACAAGGACTGACCCCCGCGGGTCACCTAACCGCCGGACCGATCCCGGGGCAGCTCGCGGCGCCGCGATCCTGCCGCCGGCGTACCTGGTCACAATCCCGGCCGAACTGCCCCGCGTTCGGGCCGCGACCCAGGCCCGTGCCTCGACCGTGCTCGACCGGCGGCGGCTACAGCCCGGGGGCGCCCCAGACCGCGAGCCAGCGGCCCAGGTCGCGCTCCATCGGCAGCTCCGCGGCGAGGGTGTCGCGCACCTGGATCTCCAGGAGGTTGTCGCGCTGGCGGGACCCGGGCAGCGGCGCGAACGCGTAGAAGGTGCCCTGCTTGTAGAGGTAGACCAGCCCGACCCGCCGGCCGCTGACGTCGGCGAACGGCACCAGGGAGCACAACAGGCCGCTGCCGAAGTCCTGCGCCTCGAGCGCCGTGTTGACCGCGTGCAGGTCGGTGCACAGCCCGGCCGTGTCGGAGGGGTCGCGATGGGCGACCAGCCAGGTGAAGCCGTACTCGTCGCGTGAGACAGCCACGTCGGGCGCGTCCGGGTCGGCGTCGAGGAGGGCGACGACGTCGTCCTGGGTCTGCTGGAACGCGGCGCCGGCGGCGGCGCGGTAGCAGACCGAGCCCTCGCCGGTGGGCGTCAGTCCGATCGCCGTCTGCAGCGTGATGGCCGCGCTGGGCACGAGGAAGAGCGAGTCGAGGTTGGCGGCCTTGGGCCGGCTGCGGCCGGCGATGACGTTCCAGAAGCCCATGCCGGCCTACGCGGTGGGCCGGCCGAGCTCGGCCTGGATCTTGGCGAGCTGCTCGAGCCGCTGCTCGAGGGTCGGGTGGGTCGAGGTGAGGGTGCGCAGCGAGACGCCCTGGATGGCGGGCGCGAAGAAGAACGCGTTCATCGCGCTCGCCTGGCGCAGGTCGCGCTGCGGGATCTGGTTGATCTCGCCGGTGATCTTCTGCAGCGCGGAGGCCAGGGCCTGCGGCTTCATCGTGAGGTAGGCGCCGGCCCGGTCCGCCGATAGCTCGCGGTAGCGCGAGAGCAGCTTGAGCAGCAGGAAGCTGACGGCGTACGTCACCAGGCTGACCACGAGCACGACCAGCCAGACCGGCAGGCCGCCGCTGTTGTTGTCCCGGCGGCCGCCGCCGAAGAAGGCGCCGTACTGCGAGCCGCGGGTGAGCATGCCCGCGACGATGCCGGCGCTGGACGCGGCGGTCATCACGAGGACGTCCCGGTGGGCGACGTGGGAGAGCTCGTGGGCGAGCACCCCCTCGAGCTCCTCGGCGCTGAGCCGGCGCAGGATGCCGGTGGTGACGACCACGACCGAGCGCTGCGGGGAGCGGCCGGTGGCGAACGCGTTGGGCAGGTCGGTGTCGGCGACGCCGACGCGGGGCTTGGGCATGTCGGCCAGCGCGCAGAGCCGCTCGATCATGTCGTGCAGCTCGGGGGCCTGCTCGCGGCTGACCTCACGGGCCCGCATCGCCTTCATCGCGACGGTGTCGGACTTGTACCACTGGAACCAGACGATCCCGAGGCCGACGACGCCGATCAACACGGCGAGCCCGGGGCTCGACGTCCAGAAGATCGACACCAAGATGGCGATCAGCCCGACGAACAGGGCGCCGAGCAGGAACATCACCAGCGTCATCCGGGCGGTCAGCCCGGCGTCGCCGACGAAACGGGTGCGTGCCATGGGTCCATTCTCCTCGGTGTCACCAAGGACAACGGAGAGGGATCAGGCCTGGTTCCCCTCGGTGGTCTCCTTCTCGCCCTCCGCCTGGAGGATGGCGCCGCCGGCGTCGGCGGGCTCGATCGCCTCCGGGGCCGTGCCGGCCTTGAGCGCGGCGAGCTCGGCCTCGACGTCGGCCTGCGAGCTCATCGCGTCGAGCTCGCGGGCGATGTCGTCGCCCGAGCTCACGGCGCTCACGTCGTCGAGGGCGCCGGAGGCGATCAGCTCGTCGATCGCGCCGGCCCGCGCCTGCATCTGCGCCGTCTTGTCCTCGGCGCGCTGGATCGCGGCGCCCACGTCGCCCATCTCGTCGCCGATGCCGGACATCGCCTCGTTGATCCGGGTCTGGGCCTCCGCGGCGGTATAGGTCGCCTTGATCGTCTCCTTGCGGGTGCGGAAGGACTCGACCTTCGCCTGCAGCCGCTGCTGGGCCAAGGTGAGCTTCTCCTCCTCGCCCTGGAGCTGCGCGTGCTGCGCCTTGAGGTCGTTGATCTGCGTGGTGAGCCCGGACTTGCGGGTCAACGCCTCGCGGGCCAGGTCCTCGCGGCCCATCGCGATCGCCTTCTGGGCCTGGTCCTGGAGCTTGCTGGACTGCTGGTCGAGCTGGTTGACCTGCAGCTCCACGCGCTTGCGGCTGGTCGCGACGTCCGCCACGCCGCGGCGCACCTTGGAGAGCAGCTCGAGCTGGCGCTGATAGCTGTAGTCGAGGGTCTCGCGCGGGTCCTCGGCACGGTCGAGAGCCTTGTTGGCCTTCGAGCGGAAGATCAGGCTGATGCGCTGCCACATACCCATGAGGACGGATCCCTCTCCAGTCAGTCGTCGGCGTACGCCGGTCCGGTGCCCCAGCCTAGGCTCAATGCCAAGCATCGGGGCAAGGACCGGCGCCGGCGCCGGTAGTCTGGTGCCTGACCAGCTCCACCCCGCCCCACCCGTGTTAGGCCACCCGTTGTTCCGTCGCACCAAGTCCGAGACCCCCGCCCCCGGGCCCACCGTCACCAAGGTGGGCGGCAAGGGCCGACCGACCCCCACCCGACGCGAGGCGGAGGCCGCCGCCCGGGCCCGCGCCAAGACGCCCCGCACCCGCAAGGAGCAGGCCGCGGCCCAGCGCGCGGTCCGCGCCGAGTCCAGCCGGTCGGTGCGCCAGGCCATGAAGTCCGGCGACGAGCGCTACTACCCCGCCCGCGACCGCGGCCCCGAGCGGCGCTTCGTCCGCGACTTCGTCGACAGCCGCTTCTCGTTGATCGAGCTGGTCATCCCGCTCCTGCTGGTGACGATGGTGCTGGGCTACTCCGGCAACCGCCAGCTGGCCGCGATCGGCAACACCGTGCTGCTCGTGACCGTGCTGCTGGTCGTCCTCGACATGATCGTGCTGCGGTTCCGCGTGCGCCGCGAGTTCGCCCGCCGGTTCCCGGACGGCTCGGCCAAGGGGCTGACCTACTACGCGATCACCCGGGCGCTGCAGATGAAGTTCATGCGGTTGCCCAAGCCCCAGGTCAAGATCGGCCAGCGGCTCCCCGAGCACTACCGCTGAGCCGGGTCCTCACAGCAGGTCGCGGCGGCGCGGCGTCCTGGTCTGCTCCGGGTCGCGCTCGACGATCGGGTCGACCACCGCGTCGATCGCCTTCAGGGTGTCCTCGTCGAGGCGTACGCCGGCGGCGGCCACATTGTCGGTGACCTGCTCGGGCCGGCTGGCGCCGATGATGGCGGCCGAGACGTTGTCGTTCTGGAGCACCCAGGCGACCGCGAGCTGGGCCATCGAGAGCCCGGCCTGGTCGGCGATCGGCTTGAGCTGCTGGACCCGCTCGAGGACGTCGTCGCGCAGCCAGCGGCCGATCATGTTCGCGCCACCCTTGTCGTCGGTGGCGCGGGAGCCCTCCGGTGCCGGCTGGCCGGGGAGGTACTTGCCGGTCAGCACGCCTTGGGCGATCGGTGACCAGACGATCTGACCGATGCCGAGCTCCTCGCAGGTCGGCACCACCTCGGCCTCGATGACTCGCCAGAGCATGGAGTACTGCGGCTGGCTGGACACCAGCGAGATCCTCAGCTCCCGGGCCAGCTCGTGCGCGGCCCGGATCTGCTCGGCGCGCCACTCCGAGACGCCGATGTAGAGCGCCTTGCCCTGGCGCACGACGTCGGCGAACGCCTCCATCGTCTCCTCGAGCGGGGTCTCGTCGTCATAGCGGTGCGCCTGGTACAGGTCGACGTAGTCGGTGCCGAGCCGGCTCAATGAGCCGTCGATCGACTCCATGATGTGCTTGCGCGACAGGCCGTGGTCGTTGTGGCCGCCCGGTCCGGTCGGCCAGTAGACCTTCGTGAAGATCTCCAGGCCCTCGCGCCGCTCGCCGCGCAGCGCCCGGCCGAGGACGGCCTCGGCGGCGGTGTTGGCGTAGACGTCGGCGGTGTCGAAGGTCGTGATCCCCTCCTCGAGGGCCTGCCGCACGCACGCGGTCGCGGCCTCCTCCTCGACCTGGGAACCGTGCGTCAGCCAGTTGCCGTAGGCGATCTCCGAGATCCTGAGTCCGCTGCTGCCGAGGGTGCGAGTCTGCATGCCTCGACCCTAGTAGACGCGCGTGCGAGCGACCGCGTTGCGGGGACGTCGTACCTGACGCTCGTGTCGCCAACCGACGGCGAGCACGACAGATGCGTCAGGTGCGCGGCCCACGCGGATCACCCGTCGTAGTCGAGGACCACGCGCTCGGAGGTGGGGTGCGCCTGGCAGGTGAGCACGTAGCCGCGCTCGATCTCGTCCGGCTCGAGCGCGTAGTTGGCGTCCATGGCGACGGTGCCCTCGACGAGCCGCGCGCGACAGGTGCCGCACACGCCGCCCTGGCAGGCGAACGGCAGGTCGGAGCGGACCCGCAGCGCCGCCACCAGGACGGGGACGTCGTCGGGACGCAGGTCGAGGTCGGCCGAGCGGCCGCCCAGGCGGACCGTCACCCGCGCCGCGCCCTCGGGCGCGCCGGCGAGGGCCGAGACGGGGGCGCGCTGCACGGGCTCGGCGTGGAAGAGCTCGCTGTGCACGGCGGCAGGGTCGACCCCCAGGGCCGTGAGCGTCGCGCGCAGCTCGGTCACGAGCTGCTGGGGCCCGCAGAGGTACCAGTCGTCCACGTCGTCGGCCGGCACCAGCGCCGCGAGGATCCGCTCCAGCCGGGCGCCGTCGAGCCGTCCCGAGAACAGCTCGACCTCCTGCTGCTCCCGGGACAGCACGTGCACGATCTGGAGCCGAGCCGGGTAGCGGTCCTTGAGGTCGTGGACCTCGTCGAGGAACATCACCGACCGGTGCGTGCGATTGGCGTAGACCAGCAGCACCGACGAGTCCGGCTCGCCCTCGAGCAGCGCCGAGACGATCGAGAGCACGGGCGTGATGCCGGAGCCCGCCGCGATCGCGACGTGGGTACGCCGCGCGGCGGGGTCGACGGCGGCGGTGAACCGGCCGGCCGGGGTCATCACCGCCAGGTGGTCGCCGACCTGAAGTCCGCCCACGACGCCCTGGCTGAACGCGCCACCGGGCAGCCGCTTCACGCCGATCCGCAGCACGCCCGAGGAGGGCGGGGTGCAGATGGAGTAGGAGCGGCGTACGTCGTCACCACCACGGATCGAGACGTGCTGGCCCGGCTCGAACGCGAAGGCCTCGACCAGCGACGCCGGGACGTCGAAGGTCAACGCGACCGCGTCGTCGGTCAGCTCGTCGATCGCCGCGACGCGCAGCGAGTGGAAGGTGGCCGGCACTCAGATCCGCCCCATCAGAGGGCCTTGAAGTGGTCGAACGGCTCACGGCAGCTGCGGCACACCCACAGCGACTTGCAGGCGGTCGACCCGAAGCGGCTGGACTCGCGGGTGTCCAGCGACCCGCACTGGGGGCAGCGCACGCTGAGCGGCACCGCGAGGGGCACGCCGACGGGGCGGGCGCCGGGGGGTGCGATCCCGTAGGCGGCGAGCTTCTCCTTCGCCTCCTCGCTCATCCAGTCCGTCGTCCATGCCGGCGCGAGCACGAACTCGACGTCCACGCGCAGGTAGCCGGCCGCGGTCAGCGCCTCGATCAGGTCGGCGCGGATGGTCTCCATGGCCGGGCACCCGGAGTACGTCGGGGTGATCTGCACGTGCACGCGGCCCTGGTCGTCCTCGGTGACGTCGCGCAGGATCCCGAGGTCGGCGATGGTCACGACCGGCAGCTCGGGGTCCGGGACGTCGGCGGCGATCTTCCACGCCGTCCCCGGGTCGAGGAAGGTGCTCGGCGCCGGTCTCGTCCTCACCAGGTCGCCCCCGGGTGCGAGCGGTGCAGGTGCTGCATCTCGGCGAGGAGGTAGCCGAGCTCCTCCGTGTGCAGGCCCTGTCGGCCGCCGCCGCGCGCCGGGGCGACCTCCGGCACCGTGAGGGTCGCCCGTCGGACCACGGACCCGACGGCGTGCAGGACGGCGGGCCGCAGGGCCGCCGGGTCGACGGCCACGCCGGACGCGACGAGCGTCGGGTCGACCGGGGTGAAGAGCTCTTCGACGTAGGGCCACTCGGCGTCCACGGCCGCCTGCATGCGCCGGTGCGACTCCTCGGTCCCGTCGCCGAGCCGCAGCACCCAGTGGCCGGCGTGGTCGAGGTGGTAGGCCACCTCCTTGACGGCCTTCCCGGCCACCGCGGCCAGCGCGGGGTCGGTGCTGCGCGCGAGGGCGGCGTACAGCTCGGCCTGCCAGGCGGAGAGCACCAGCAGCCTCGCCATCGCGACCCCGAAGTCGCGCTGCTGCCGCTCGACCAGCCACACGTTCCGGAACTCGCGCTCGTCGCGGAGGTAGGCGAGGTCGTCCTCGGTGCGGCCCGCGCCCTCGACGGCGCCGGCGTGGGCGAGCAGTGCCCGGGCCTGGCCGAGCTGGTCGAGGCCGATGTTGGCCAGCGCCACGTCCTCTTCGAGCTGCGGCGCGCGGCTGATCCACCAGCCGGTGCGCTGGGCGGAGACCAGCGCGTCGTCGGCGAGGCCGAGGACGTACTCGAACAGACCGGCCACGTGGCGATCGGGGTCCCCGACGAGTTGTTCGCCGGAGGAGCGAAGCGGAGGAGGAGAGGAACTCGGTGGGGTGGTCATAGATGTTCCACGCCCTCGGGGATGTCGTAGAACGTGGGGTGCCGGTAGATCTTGTCGGCCGCAGGGTCGAAGAACGCATCGCTCTGCCCGGGCTCGGAGGCGACGATCTCGGCCGACGGCACCACCCAGAGCGACACACCCTCCTGACGCCGGGTGTAGACGTCGCGCGCGTTGCGCAGCGCCAGCTCGGCGTCGGGGGCGTGCAGGGAGCCGACGTGCACGTGCGAGAGCCCGCGGCGGGAGCGCACGAACACCTCCCAAAGCGGCCAGTCCCTCATGCGGCCCCCTCGCGCGCGGCCTGCTTGGCCGCGTACGCCGACGCTGCCTCGCGGACCCAGGCGCCGTCCTCGTGCGCCTTGACCCGGTGGGCCATCCGCTGGGCGTTGCAGGGCCCGCGGCCCGAGACCACCTCGGTCAGCTCGGTGAAGTCGATCGCGCCGGAGTCGTAGTGGCCGCGCTCCTCGTTCCAGCGCAGGTCCGGGTCGGGCAGGGACAGCCCGAGCGCCTCGGACTGCGGGACGGTCATGTCGATGAAGCGCTGGCGCAGCTCGTCGTTGGAGAAGCGCTTGATCCCCCAGGCCATCGACTGCGCGGAGTGGGGCGAGTCGGCGTCCGGCGGCCCGAACATCATCAGCGCCGGCCACCAGTAGCGGTCGACCGCGTCCTGGGCCATCGCCTGCTGCGCCGGCGTCCCGTGCGAGAGCGTGTGGAGGATCTCGAAGCCCTGCCGCTGGTGGAAGGACTCCTCCTTGCAGACGCGCACCATCGCCCGGCCGTACGGGCCGTAGGAGCACCGGCACAGCGGGACCTGGTTGACGATCGCGGCACCGTCGACCAGCCAGCCGATGGCGCCGACGTCGGCCCAGGTGAGCGTCGGGTAGTTGAAGATCGAGGAGTACTTCTGCCGGCCGGTGTGCAGCTGGTCCAAGAGGTCCTCGCGGTCGACACCGAGCGTCTCGGCCGCGGCGTACAGGTAGAGCCCGTGCCCGGCCTCGTCCTGCACCTTGGCCATCAGGATCGCCTTGCGGCGCAGGCTCGGCGCGCGGCTGATCCAGTTGCCCTCCGGCTGCATGCCGATGATCTCGGAGTGGGCGTGCTGCGCGATCTGGCGCACCAGCAGGCGCCGGTAGGCGTCGGGCATCTCGTCACGCGGCTCGACGCGGCCGTCGTCGGCCAGCAGCTCCTCGAAGAACACACCGGAACGCTACCATCGCGTGTTACAGATCACAGTGCGGCGTACGCGCCGATGTAACAGCCCGGCGGGACTGCCAGGATGGCGGCATGAGTACCCCTGGCCCCACCGCCGACGTCTCGGTGCGCGTCGCCTGGGCCGATGACGCCCCGGCGATCGCCGAGCTGCAGCTGCGCACCTGGCGCGAGGTGTACGCCGGGATCCTCCCGGCCGAGGCGCTCCCGGGGCCGGACCAGGTCGAGCCGGCGGCCGCCGCGTGGCGGGCCTCGCTGGGCGCACCCAAGGACGCCCGCAACCGGGTGCTGGTCGCCCTCGAGCGCAACCGCGTGGTCGGCCTGGCCGTCACGACCCCCGCCAGCGACCCGGACTGCGACCCGATCGCCGACGCCGAGCTGCGCGAGCTCGCCGTCGACCCGGCCGAGCGGGGCCGCGGCCACGGCTCCCGGCTACTGCAGGCCGCCGTCGACACCATGCAGGCCGACCGGTTCACCCGGGCCGTGCTCTGGGCGGTCAGCACCGACGACGCCCTGCGCACCTTCCTCACCGAGGCGGGCTGGGCACCCGACGGCGCCCACCGCGAGCTCGACCTGGACGGCGAGGGCACGACCCTGGTCAAGCAGGTCCGGCTGCACACCGCACTCTCCTGACCCGTTGCTCTTGAAATCCCGGGCCACGGGTGCACGATGGAGGTCCACTCCAGATCGGGGGACACTCGTGTTCGGTCCACTCCCGCCACTGCATCGCATGCTCGTCATCGTCACCGTCCTCGCGGTAGGCGTCGGCTCCGGGATCTGGATCGCACACTTCGCCAGTGCCCCCGCCGCCGCGGCGGCCGGCGCGGCGTGGGGCGCGCTGGCCGGGTTGCTGCTGGGGTACGTGCTCCTGCACGACTTCCACCACAGTCCACGCCCCGTGCGCGTGCGCCGGCACTGACCCGACGCCGACTACCGTCGGGGCGTGAGCGCCGCGCCCTCGTCCGATCCAGCGCCGGCTGACGGCCTCGACCCGCCGACCCGGTCCGCGATCATCCGCGACAGCCTCGGCGTCGGCATCGCGACCGGGGCGTACGGCGTCGGCTTCGGCGCCGTGTCGGTGGCCGCCGGGCTGTCCGTCGCCCAGACGTGCGTGCTGTCACTGCTGGTCTTCACCGGCGCGAGCCAGTTCGCCCTCGTCGGCGTGGTCGCCGCCGGCGGTGCGCCGCTCTCCGGCGCCCTGACGGCCCTGCTGCTCGGCACCCGCAACACTCTCTACGGCCTGCGGATGGCGCCGCTGCTCGCCTGGAGCGGCTGGCGCCGGGTCCTCGGCGCCCACGTCCTCATCGACGAGTCGACGGCGATGGCGGTGACCCGGACCTCGACGCCCGCGGCCCGGCTGGCGTTCACCTGGACCGGCGGCTCGATCTTCGTGCTCTGGAACGTGGCGACCGCCGCCGGGGCCGTGGCGGGCAACGCGCTCGGGGACCCGCGCACGTACGGCCTGGACGCGGCCGTCGGCGCGGCGTTCCTCGCGCTGCTGTGGCCGCGGCTGCACTCGCGCCGCAACCAGCTGGTCGGCGCGGCCGCCGCGGCCGTCGCCCTCGGCGTGGTGCCGCTGGTGCCTGCCGGGGTGCCGGTCCTCGCCGCGGCGGGCGTCGCGCTGGTCGCGGGCGTGCTCGTGAGGGACGAACGATGATGTGGGTGGCCGTCGCGGTCTCGGCGGCGGGCTGCTACCTGCTCAAGCTGGCCGGCCTGTCGGTCCCGTCCCGGGTCCTCGAGCGCCCGGTGGTCGAACGCATCGCCGACCTGATCCCCGTGGCCCTGCTCTCGGCGCTCGTCGCGGTCCAGGTGATGGCCCGAGGGCACGAGCTCGTGATCGATGCTCGCGCCCTCGGGATCGTGGTGGCGGTGGTGCTGCTCCTGGTGCGGGCGCCGTTCCTCGTCGTGGTGTTCGGCGCCGCCCTGGCGGCGGCTCTGGTCCGCCTGCTCTGACCGAACCGCTGGACCGGCTGGTCCGACCGGTGCACTACCGCCGGCTGCACCGCCACGTCCGGAGCGATCGCCCAGGTGGCGGTGGAAGCGAAAGCAGGGCGGTGACCGCGACGGTCACCGCCCTGCGTCGCTCTCCGGGATCTCGACAAGCTCGATCACCGGTACCGGGACCGTCAGTTGACGCTGACCGCGCTCCAGGCAGCGGCCACCGCGTTCTGCTGGGCGCTCCCGGCGCCGTACAGGTCCCGAGCAGCGTTCAACGTGGCGGTGCGCGCGCCGGAGTAGCTCGTGCTGGAGGTCATGTAGACCGTCAGCGCGCGGTACCAGATCGCGCTCGCGGCGTCCCGGCCGATGCCGGTCACCGTCGAGCCGTTGCAGGTCGGGCTGTTGTGGGCGACGCCGCCGATGGTCTTGGCGCCCGAGCCCTCGGCCAGCAGGTAGAAGAAGTGGTTCCCGACGCCCGAGGAGTAGTGCACGTCGGCGGTGCCGACCGTCGAGGACCAGCAGTTGAATGAGGAGCCGTCGGAGGCCGGGTTGTCCATGCGGCGGAAGCCGAGGTGGTTCTTGAGGTCGAACTCCTCGCCGATCAGGTAGTCGCCCGGGTCGTTGGCGTTGGCGGCGTAGAACTCCACCATCGTGCCGAAGATGTCGGACGTGGACTCGTTGAGCCCACCGGACTCACCGGAGTAGTTCAGCCCGGCGGTGTTCTCGGTGACGCCGTGCGACATCTCGTGCCCGGCGACGTCCAGGGAGACGAGCGGGCCGTAGCTGGTGCCGTCGCCGTCGCCGTACGTCATCTTGGTGCCGTCCCAGAACGCGTTGACGTAGTTCTTGCCGTAGTGGACCCGGTTGAAGGAGCCGGCACCGGTGCCGAAGATGCCGTTGCGGCCGTAGGTCGACTTGTAGAAGTCCCACGTCATGTTCGTGCCGTACTGCGCGTCGACGGCGGCCGACTCACGGCTGCTGGTCGAGCCGTTGCCGAACAGGTTGTCCGGGCTGGTGAAGAGGGTGCCGGTCTTGCAGTTGAACCCGAAGTACTGGCAGCCCAGCGAGTCGGAGGCGTTGCCCATGTCGGTCGTGTACGTGTTGCCCCGGGTCGGGTCCTTGAGCTGGTACGTCGAGCCCGAGAGCGTGAGCTGCAGCGGCACGGTCCCGGAGTAGAGCGACTGGCCCGAGCCGTCCACGGTCTGGATCTGCTGCTCGCGACGGATCACCGCGCCGGTCCGGGCGTCGACGTACGTCGCGAGCCGGCTCGGCGTGCCGTCCCTCTGGGTGCCTCCGGTGAGGACCTCCCACGCGAGCCGGGGGGCGCCGCTGGTGGCGTCCACGACCAGCCGCTCGGTCGCTGCCCTGGCACCGGCGATGCCGCGCGTCGCCCTGGCCGGCGCAAGCGCGCGGTCGGCCGCGGCGGGCTTGCCGACCACCGGCGTCGTCGCGACGTGCACCTCGTCCTCGAGGGTCTGGCTCACACCACGCCAGCCCTCCTGGGCGCCCCGGTGGACGACGAGGTCGCCACCCAGCACCGGCAGGCCTCGGTAGGTGCGGTCCATGCGGACGTGGGTGCTGCCGTCGGCGTCGGTCACGGTGTGGGTGATCGTGAATGCGGTGCCCCGGCTGGCCAGCGCCGCGCCGGGGTGGGCGAGCAGGGCCTGGATCGCGTTCGGCCGCTCGGTCGCGGCCTGGCTGCCGCCGGACTGGATGCCGACGGCGGTGAGAGCGAGAACCGCCGCGGTGGCGACGCCCGAGATTCTGCGCATGTGAGGTCCTTCTTCATCGAGGGATGGGGCTGCGAAGGAGACGTAGCCTGCCAGCCACAACGGGGTCAGGAGGCCCCTGCTACGTGCGGATTCCTGCAATGCAGGAACGTGCAGAAGCGGCGATCTTCCGCACCCTCAGTCCAGGTCGAGGAAGTGCTCCAGGCCGACGGTGAGCCCGGGGTGGTCGGCGATCGCCCGCAGCCCGGTGAGCACGCCGGGGGCGAACGAGGCCCGGTCCAGCGAGTCGTGCCGGATGGTCAGGGTCTCCCCCACGCCGCCGAGGATCACCTCCTGGTGGGCGACCAGGCCGCGGATGCGCAGGCCGTGCACGCGGATCCCGTCGACGTCCGCGCCGCGCGCGCCCTCCAGCGCCGTGGAGGTCGCGTCCGGCACCGGCCCGACACCGGCCGCGCGGCGCGCTGCCGCGATCAGCTCCGCCGTACGACGCGCGGTGCCGGAAGGCGCGTCGGCCTTCGTGGGGTGGTGCAGCTCGACGACCTCGACCGACTCGAAGAACGGTGCCGCGACGGCGGCGAAGCGCATCATCAGGATCGCGCCGATCGAGAAGTTGGGCGCGACCAGGACCCCGGTGGCCGGGGAGTCGGCGAGCCAGCGGCGCAGCAGGTCGAGACGGGACTCGTCGAACCCGGTCGTGCCGACCACGGCGTGGATGCCGTGGTCGATGCAGAACTCCAGGCTGTCCATGACGACGTCGGGATGCGTGAAGTCCACGACCGCCTGGGCCCCCGACGTCACCAGCGTGTCGATGTCGTCGTCGACATCGACCTGCGCGACCAGCTCCAGGTCGTCGGCGGCCTCGACCGCACGGCACACCTCGGAGCCGACCTTGCCGCGCGCGCCCAGCACACCTACCTTCATCACGCGGACAACCTACTCGTGGGTGGGCCGCTCCTGCCCGCGCTGCTCGGCTTCTGGCAGTCTGGAGCCATGGCAGTGCAGACGATCCCGCCCCGGATCAGGTGGGCGGTGGACATCATGGACGTCCAGCCGTCCGACCACGTCCTGGAGATCGGCTGCGGGCCAGGTGCCGGCGCGGAGCTGATCTGCGAGCGGCTCGAGACCGGCAAGCTGTTCGCGATCGACCGCTCCGAGTCGGGGGTCGACCGCACGAAGCGGCGCTGCGCCCGGTTCGTGGAGTCGGGGCGGCTGACCGTGCGGCAGATCGACCTGGCCACCCTGCGGGTGCCGGTCAAGCGGCTGAACAAGGTGTTCTCGTTCAACGTCAACCTGTTCTGGGTGCGCTCCTGCGCCGACGAGGTGGCGCTCCTGCACGAGCGGGTGGTCCCGGGCGGCGAGGTGTTCTTGTTCTACGAGGCGAGCCGCCCCGAGCTGGTCCCGACGATCGTCAGGAAGGCCTCGGCCGCGCTCGCCGACGGTGGCTTCCGGGTCTCGGTCGTCGACCAGAAGGCGCCGCCGGTGGTCGGCATCATCGGCCGTCGTTAAGGATATTTCCTGAACTGATCTTTACATTAGGTTATTCTCTAATGTAGTGTCCACGTCAGGAGGGAGCCTCATGCCGAGCGTGATCGTGTTGACCGTGGACCAGCGCGGCAGCCGCCACTCCGAGGACCTGATCCCGGACGCGCTCGAGCGCCTCGCGCCGCTGCCGACGCTGCTGGCCTTCGAGCGGACCGCGGGCGACGAGCTCCAGGGCGTCCTGGACGATCCCGACGCGGTCGCCGCCGCGCTCGGTGAGCTGCTGCGCGCCGACGCGTGGTACGTCGGCATCGGCGTCGGCCCGGTCGAGGAGCCGCTCCCGGACCACGCGCGGGCCGGCCGTGGCCCGGCGTACCTCCAGGCCCGCGCGGCCGTCTCCGGGGCCAAGACGAGCCCCTGGCACGTGCGCGTCGCCGCCGACCACTGGGCCGGGCGCGCGCTCGAGACCACGCTGTGGCTGTGGGCCGCGGTACTCGCCCGGCGTACCGCCCGCGGGTGGGAGGTCGCCGACCTCGTCGCCCAGGGCCTGTCGTACGCCGAGGCCGGCAACCGCCTGCGCATCAGCCAGTCCGCGGTCAGCCAGCGCGCGCAGGCCGCGGGCATCGTCGAGGCCCGCCGCGCCGAGGAGCTCGCGGCGGTCCTCGCCCGGACCCTGCTGGAGGAGGAGCGGTGAGCGCCGACGACTGGGGAGCGCTGACGCTCGTGCTGCTGGCCGCCGGCCTGGTCTGCGCGAGCGCCGCGTGGGCCACGGCGGCGCGCCGGGTCTGGGCCCCGCCGGCCCTGCTCCTGCTGCTGGCCGCCGGGATCGTCGCCGCGGCGCCTCCCGACGTCCAGGTCGACGGCCGCGGGCTGACGACCGTGCTGGTGCTCCTCGGCGGCGCGCTCGCGGTGGCCGGCGGCGGACCGCTCACCGCGCTGGTCTTCGATCTCGTCGACCGGCGCGAGAGCGCCCCGGAGTCGCTGGAGACCGCCGGCCGGGTACTGCGCGGCGGCGCCTGGATCGGGGCCCTGGAGCGCCTCGCGATCTTCTCCACCATCGCGGCCGGCTGGCCCGAGGGGCTCGCCGTCGTCCTGGCGGTCAAGGGTCTGGGCCGCTACCCCGAGCTGCGCGCCGCCGAGGACGGCGTCCGCACCGGTGCCGCCGAGCGCTTCATCATCGGCACCCTCACCAGCGTGCTGTGGGCCTGCGGCTGCGCCGGTGTCGTGCTCCTGGTGCGGTAGCCGGCGGCTCGCCCGGCAGGTGCGGTCGGGCCCACCCGGTGTCACATCCGCGGCCCGTCCGGTGTCTCCATGACATGACCACACCCACCATGGAGCACACGACCCGCATCCCCCCGGCCGAGATCACCGGCGTCAAGGGGGCTCTGATCAAGAGGATGATCGAGAAGAAGCTGGGCAAGGTCCCGACGGCGGTCGGGCTCTACTGGCACAACCCCAAGGTGCTGTTCGCCAGCTTCGGCCTCGGTGGCAAGGTGCAGAAGTGGGATGCCTGCGACGAGGGCCTGAAGTCGTTCGCCCACATGGCGGTCGCGTCCCTGGTCGGCTGCACGTGGTGCCTGGACTTCAACTACTTCGAGGCGCGGAACAAGGGGCTCGACGTGGCGAAGGCACGCGAGATCCCGCGGTGGCGGGAGGCGGACGTCTTCACGCCGCTGGAACGCGATGTCCTCGAGTACGCCGAGGCGATGAGCCAGACGCCGCCGACCGTCACCGACGAGCTCGTGGACCGGCTGCACGCCGAGCTGGGCGCTGCGGCGATCGTCGAGCTCACCTCGGTGATCGCGTTCGCGAACATGACCACCCGCGGCAACGTGGCGCTCGGCATCGAGTCCGACGGCTTCGCCGCCGCGTGCGGCCTGAAGCCGCTGGCGGAGCGGCCGCCCGTAGCGTCCGGGTCATGAGTGCGGACCCGTTCGTCGCCCACCGCTAGCGAGCCTCCCGGCGCACCTGACGCAACTGCTCGTGGGAGCGCCCGCGGAGGACAGATGCGTCAGGTGCGTGAGGCTAGGCCGCGCCTACGGGCTGCGCGCGGTCGGGGACCAGCGCGGCGTCGGTGATCGTCACACCGGGCCCCTTGACGACGGCGAAGAACACCGTCTGCCCCAGCAGGATGTCGACCTCGGCCGGTTCGGGTCGGCCGTCGCTGATCATGACGAGCGTCCCGTCCCCGAGGCGGGACTGCCACGCGCGCAGCTCCTCGGTGTTGCGCGGCTGGGGATCGGCGACCCGCACGACCCCGCGGAGCCCGGAGCCGTTGGCGTCGACGTACTCGTGCTCCCCCGGCGTCGTGAAGACGTGGGTGTAGCCGCACTCGTTGGTCAGGGCGGTGTTGCCGAGGAACTCCTTCTGGCCGGCCACGGCGAACGGCCTGGTGGCGGCGTCGGGCGAGTTCCACACGACCATGTCGCCGACCTCGACCGTGACCCGCTCCTGGTCCGGCACGAACCGGCCCGGATCGGCGGTGCGCTCGTCGCAGCAGTCGCCGTGGCGCTCCTTGAGGAAGCGGACCGTGACGGTCGTCTGGTGCATGTCGCGGTCCCGCTTCGCGGCGGTCTCGACGACCTCGACGACGTACGGGAAGTCCCCGCTCGCGCCGGCTCCGCCGGCGGGGACGAGGGCGTAGGGGTAGCTGCCCGGCTTCATGAATCGCTGGCCGTAGCAGTCGGTGTTTCGCAGCGCGCGGCTGTCCAGGATCTCGGTCATGGCAGTGCTCCTCAGGGCTGGATGTCGGCCAGGACGACGAGCTCGTCCTCGGGCGGGTTGTGCTGGACCTCGGCGCCGAGGCTGTCGACCGTGACGAACACGGCGGGGTCGAACGGACCCGAGGCGGGCAGCACCTCGAACAGGGCGGGGATCTCGGTGATCGGGAACCGGGTGCCCGAGACGAACGGCGTGATGATCGGCCCCAGCAGCCCGGTGAGTCCGGCGATGCCGATGGCCGCGACGACGGCGCCGGCCAGGACGGCCAGGAACGGTCCGATGAGCGGCACCCACGCGACGGCGGCGGCGACGGCCAGGCCGATGGCGGCCAGGAGGGCGGCCGTCGAGGCGCCGAACTGCAGGCTCGGCACGCCCTGGACGATGCCCTCCACCTTCCAGACGCCGGCGACCAGGCTCAGCGCGACGCCCAGGTCGACGGTGGTCTTGAGGAAGTCGCCGAACGACACCGGCACCGTGACCGTGGGCCAGACGATGTCGATCTTCGGCGTGCACACGTCGCCGACGCACGGGATGTGGACGCACACCTGCGGGATGTGGATGTCGGGGATGAAGTCCCCGATGTCCAGCTGGAAGCTCAGGTCGACGTGCCAGTCCAGCCTGAGGTCGGCGATCTCGATGGTGGCGGGCGCGATCAGGTCGACGGTCCCGTTGGACAGCGTCCCGGTCACGGCGTACGACACGGAGAAGGGACCGAGCGACGAGGACCCGCTCGTGGCCTGCGGCCCGAGCGCGGCGACCTCGGTGTCGAACAGCTGCTGGGCCGCACCCTCGTCGATGGCGGCAATGATCTCTGACATGACTGCCTCCTAGAAGTCGCCGCGGGCGAGGACCCGGTTGACGTCGATCAGGGGACCCACGGTCGGGGTCAGGGTGAACGCGCCCAGCTCGAGCGCGGTGACGGGGAGCGACAGGGTGGCGAGCACCGAGCGCAGCACCATCGTGAGCAGGCACTCGATCACCGACTCCAGCGCGTTCGGCTCGATGTCGACGATCTCGACCGAGTCGACGGCGAAGCCGATCGCGCGCTGGCCGCCTGCCCAGGTGCTGACCAGGTGCCCGATCGCGAAGACGTCGAGCCGGCAGCACATCGGGTGCTGCGCCTTGCCCCAGTCGTCCCGGTCGTCGCGCCACGGCTCGTCGCCGCGGTCGTGGTTCGGGTCGTTCGGGTCGTGCTTCGGGTCGTCGGGGTGGGGCTCCTCCTTCCCGTCCTTCCCTCGGGACGCGCAGTCGACGCACAGTCGGACCGTCGTCGACAGGCTGAACTGTCCGGCGCCGAGGCTCAGCTCGGGCGGGAGCGCGAGGTCCTGCTTGAACAGGTCGAGCTGAGGGATGCGCAGTTCGACCGACCACTGCAGCCCCGGCGAGCCGGGGAACGGGATCGGGGCCATCTGGGTGGCCGACGTGCTCGACGCCGGGACGAACGCCGGCGAGCCGTAGTGGAGCAGGTGTGGCCTGGTGGTGCACACCGCGGTGATGAGGTCGTTGAGCGCCGACTCCTCGACGGCGACGAAGACCTCGCTGGTTTCGGTGAGACTCATGGTTCTCCTCCCGGGAACGTCGGCCCCACGAGTTGGGCCGTTGCTACCAGGAGTGACCGGACCCGCCGGTGATACCGGGTCCACGAGTCGGACGAGGAGGAAGTGGCTCGGGCGAGGTCACTCAGGTCGCTCGAGGGTGAGCTGCACCCGGTGGAAGTCGTAGTGCTGCGTGCCGTAGTGGTAGACGTCCTGCAACGTCATCGTGTCCTGGAAGAACGGGTCCCAGTCGACCGGGAAGTGCATCCGCCTGGACAGCGCCGCTTCCGACTCGGCGTCGAGGCGACGGTGGAGCAGGTCGATCGTGCGGTCGAGTCGCCGCGTCAGCCGCGGTCCGTGGAACACCAGCGCCCCGCCGACCGAGCCGAGGTAGTTGATCTGGTGGAACGGCCGCGTGCCCGCGTTCAGGATGGCGGCGAAGGCCCGGCCGAACGGGTCGGGCAGCCGCCCGAACAGACGAACCAGCCTCAGCAGGCGGCCCACGAGGAGATAGCCGAACACCATGTGCCAGAGCAGCTGCTGGTTCGTCCAGCGGGTGCCGTCGGTCTGCCGGCGCAGATCGGCGGTCGTCGCGTTCGCGACCAGGTCGTGCAGGTCGGCGCGGACGCGTTCCAGCTCGTCGTGGAGGGGCCTCCGGTCGGCCGGCTGGCCGGTCACGGTCATGGGGCCAGTATCGCCCGGCCCGCCGCCGAGCGACCTGACCGAGGACCACCTCGATCCGCTACGCCGGGCCGACGACCGCGAGGATCTCGGGGCGGGCGAAGACGTCGGCCGCGATCGACTGAACCTCCTCGAGCGTCACCCCGTCGATGCGGGCGATCACCTCGTCGATGCTGAGCAGCCGGTCGTGGACCAGCTCGGCCTTGCCGATCCGGGACATCCGGGAGGCCGAGTCCTCGAGGCCCAGGACCAGCCCGCCGCGCAGCTGGCCCTTGCCCCGGGCCAGCTCCTCGGCGCTGATGCCGGACTCGGCGACCTTCGCGAGCTCCTCGCGTACCACGGTGAGCACGTCGTCGAGCTTGTTCGGCAGGCAGCCGACCGAGACCCCGACCAGACCCGAGTCGGCGTGGTGGGTGGCGAAGGAGAACACGGAGTACGCCAGCCCGCGGCGCTCGCGGACCTCCTGGAAGAGCCGGGAGGAGGTGCCCCCGCCGAGCGCGGTGTTGAGCACGCCCAGGGCGAAGCGGCGGTCGTCGTCACGGCGCAGGCCCTCCATGCCGAGCACGACGTTGACCTGCTCGAACGGCCGGGTCGTGGCGAGCCGCCCGGGCCGGACCCGCTTGCGAGTGCCGTGCCGCGGCTCCACCGGAGTGTCGCGGCCGTCGAGCCAGCCGTTGCGGGCGAACGCCGCGCGGACCTGGCGCACGAGTGCGGTGTGGTCGACGTTGCCGGCAGCGGCGACCACGATGTTCGCGGGCCGGTAGTGGCGGCGGTAGAAGCGGCGCACCTGGTCGCGGGTCAGCGAGCGGATCGAACCGACGGTGCCCGCGATCGGGCGGCCGAGCGGGGTGTCCCCCCAGGCCTGCTCGGCGAACAGGTTGTGCACCACGTCGTCGGGGTCGTCGTCGTGCATGGCGATCTCGTCGAGGATCACGTCGCGTTCGGCCTCGACGTCCTCGGCGGTGAGCGTCGAGGCGGTGATCATGTCGCCGAGCACGTCCACGGCCAGCGGCAGGTCCTCGTCGAGGACCCGGGCGTGGAAGCAGGTGTACTCCTTGGCGGTGAACGCGTTGAACTCGCCGCCCACCGCGTCCAGCGCCACCGAGATGTCCAGTGCCGAGCGCTCCTCGGTGCCCTTGAACAGCAGGTGCTCGAGGAAGTGCGAGCAGCCGTGCTGGGACGGGCTCTCGTCACGCGAGCCGACCCCCACCCAGACGCCGATCGCCGCCGACCGGACACCCGCCTGGTGCTCGCTGATCACCCGCAGCCCGGAGGGCAGGACGGTACGCCGCACCCGCGACGTCACCTGGCCCTCGGCGTCGGTGGTCGTCTGCAGTGTGCGCGTGCCCGGAGAAGGCGTTGACCCGCCCGAAGCCTGCTTCGGGCGGGTCAACGGTGAAGCATCGATCACTCGGAGTCGTCCGCCCCTTCGGCGTCACCCGCCGGCTCGTCGCCCTCGACGACCGGGACCAGCGACAGCTTGCCGCGGTCGTCGATCTCGGCGATCTGCACCTGGATCTTCTGACCGACCGAGACGACGTCCTCGACCGCGTCGACGCGCTTGCCGCCGGCGAGCGAGCGCAGCTTGCTGATGTGCAGCAGGCCGTCCTTGCCGGGCATCAGCGAGACGAACGCGCCGAAGTTGGTCGTCTTGACGACCGTGCCGAGGTAGCGCTCGCCGATCTCGGGCATGGTCGGGTTGGCGATCGCGTTGACGGCGTTCTTGGCGGCCTCCGCGGCCTCACCGTTGGTGGCACCGATGTAGATCGTGCCGTCGTCCTCGATCGAGATGGACGCGCCGGTGTCGTCCTGGATCTGGTTGATGATCTTGCCCTTGGGACCGATCACCTCGCCGATCTTGTCGACCGGGATCGTGATCGTGATGATCCGCGGGGCGTAGACCGACATCTCCTCCGGGGCGTCGATGGCCTCGGCCATCACGTCGAGGATCGCGTGGCGCGCGTCCCGGGCCTGGGTCAGCGCCGAGGCGAGGACCTCCGCGGGGATGCCGTCCAGCTTGGTGTCGAGCTGCAGCGCGGTCACGAACTCGCGGGTGCCGGCGACCTTGAAGTCCATGTCGCCGAACGCGTCCTCCGCGCCCAGGATGTCGGTGAGGGCGACGTACTGGAGCTGGCCGTCGATCTCGCCGGAGACCAGGCCCATCGCGATGCCGGCGACCGGGGCCTTCAGCGGCACACCGGCCTGGAGCAGCGCGAGGGTCGACGCGCAGACCGAGCCCATCGAGGTGGAGCCGTTGGAGCCCATCGCCTCGGAGAGCTGGCGGATCGCGTAGGGGAACTCCTCACGCGAGGGCAGCACCGGCAGCAGCGCCCGGCGCGCCAGGGCGCCGTGGCCGACCTCGCGCCGCTTCGGCGAGCCGACCCGGCCGGTCTCACCGGTGGAGAACGGCGGGAAGACGTACTTGTGCATGTAGCGGCGGTGCTTCTCGGGCGAGAGCGTGTCGAGCTGCTGCTCCATCTTGAGCATGTCCAGCGTGGTGACGCCCAGGATCTGGGTCTCGCCGCGCTCGAACAGCGCCGATCCGTGCACCCGCGGGACCACGCCGACCTCGGCGTGCAGCGGCCGGATGTCGGCCAGGCCGCGGCCGTCGATGCGGACCTTGTCGCGCAGGATGCTCTCGCGCACGACCTGCTTGTTCACCGAGCGGAACGCTGCGCCGATCTCCTTCTCGCGGCCCTCGAACTGCTCGCCGAACCTGGCCAGCACCTCGTCCTTGAGCTCGTCGGTGCGATCGGTGCGCTCCTGCTTGTCGGCGATCTTCATCGCCGCAGCGAGGTCGGCCTTCACGGCCGCCTCGACGGCGTCGTACACGTCGTCCTCGTAGTCGAGGAAGACCGGGAAGTCCTGGACCGGCTTCGCCGCGACGTTCGCCAGCTCGGCCTGCGCCTCGCACAGCTGCTTGATGAACGGCTTGGCGGCGTCGAGGCCGCCGGCCACGATCTCCTCGGTCGGCGCCTGGGTGCCGGTGCGGACCAGGTCCCAGGTCTGCTCGGTCGCCTCGGCCTCGACCATCATGATCGCGACGTCACCGGTCTCGGTGACGCGCCCGGCGACCACCATGTCGAACACGGCGTGCTCGAGCTGGCTGTGCGTCGGGAACGCGACCCACTGGCCCTCGATCAGCGCCACGCGGACGCCGCCGACGGGGCCGGAGAACGGCAGGCCCGAGAGCTGGGTGGAGAGCGAGGCGGCGTTGATCGCGAGCACGTCGTACGGCGCGTCCGGGTTGAGCGCCATCACGGTGATGACGACCTGGACCTCGTTGCGCAGGCCCTTCTTGAAGGTCGGGCGCAGCGGCCGGTCGATGAGGCGGCAGGTGAGGATCGCGTCCTCGCCCGGCCGGCCCTCGCTGCGGAAGAACGAGCCGGGGATCTTGCCCGCGGCGTACATCCGCTCCTCGACGTCGATGGTGAGCGGGAAGAAGTCGAAGTGGTCCTTCGGGTGCTTGCCGGCCGTGGTGGCCGACAGCAGCATGGTGTCCTCGTCGAGGTAGGCGGTCACCGAGCCGGCGGCCTGCCGGGCCAGGAGCCCGGTCTCGAACTTGACGGTGCGGGTGCCGAACTTGCCGTTGTCCAGAACGGTCTCGACGGCAGAGATCTCGGGGTCGGTCAAGGGTGTGTCCCTCTTCTGTCGCGGAGCGATCCGCGGCGTCCCGATGGTGCGAGCCGGTCTTCGATCGAGGCCCGCAGATCTGCGGCGGCTGAGCCGGCCGGGATCCTGAGAGCCACTACCGAGGACCGAGAGCCAGAACGGGGCGGGTCGCTCCTGGTTGTTTTCAGATGTTGTTCAACGGTGAATCTAGCCAAGTTCCTCCGAGAAGAGGAAACGCGCCGGGCGCCGCCACCTGGTGACGACGTCCAGCGCGTGTCTCGGCCTTGGAGCGGAGCGGCCGTCGAGCGCCGACAACGCCGCGGACGCCGCGGACGCTCCGCAGGAACATCGAGGTCAGCGGCGAAGGCCGAGGCGCTCGACGATAGCGCGGTAGCGCTCGATCTCGGTCTTCTGGAGGTAGTTGAGCAGGCGGCGGCGCTGACCGACCAGCAGAAGCAGGCCACGACGGCTGTGGTGGTCGTGCTTGTGCTGCTTGAGGTGCTCGGTCAGGTGACTGATGCGGTGGCTGAGCAGCGCGATCTGCACCTCGGGCGAGCCGGTGTCACCCTCGGTCGTGGCGTACTCGGCGATGATCTTCTTCTTGGTCTCCGCGTCGGTACCGATCGACATGCGGGCTCCTTCCGGCCCTCTCGGGCTCTCTCGCTGCGCGGCGCGCCGGGGCCTGTTCACCCGGGCACTCTGGTTCCGCGGCCGTTGGACGGCATGTCGCCTGCTGGCAGGCAACCGGGGAATCCTAGCGCGGCACCGCTCCACGGACCCAATCGAGCGTGCGATCGTCCATGCGATCATCGTGCGGTCACTCGGGGCCCTCGGAGCATCCTCGCAGCGGCGGCGACCGCGGTCGCCCACGCCGCGGCTGGGGCAAGCAGCGGGAGGGCGACTACCGCTCCCCCGTCGGCGTCTACCGGATCAAGGTGACCTTCACGACCGGTTCGGAGAACCCCGGCGACCTGCCGTGGCGGCGCCGCCGGCCGACCTCGGTGGTCTCGGCCGCGGCGGGGCCCAACTACAACACCTGGCTCGAGGTGCGCGGCGTGACCAGCGGCGACCGGCCGTCGATGCGGTCGGGCTGGGTCGTCGACTACAACCGGGTCCGGTTGCGCCCCGGGGCCGGGCCCCGCCCGGTGCCGGGCAGGGGCAGCGGAATCTTCTACCACACGTCCAGTCCCGGCCACCGGTGGGCGCCGACGGCCGGGTGCACGCAGGTGAGCCCCCGCCAGATGCGCCGGCTGCTCACCTGGCTGCGCTCCGCGGCACACCCGCGGATCGTCCAGGACCGG
The DNA here is from genome assembly GCF_030019515.1 of Nocardioides sp. GTDB lineage: Bacteria > Actinomycetota > Actinomycetes > Propionibacteriales > Nocardioidaceae > Nocardioides. The sequence continues at coordinate 359,833 of NZ_JASEEQ010000002.1, forward strand.
TGAGCGGGCCGGTCAGACGGCCGGTCAGACGGCAGGCGGTACGTCGTCGCGGCGCTCGCTGACCGTCCGGGTGCCGTCCGCGTGGGTGGTGACGGCGGTCGAGCGCCGAGCCCGCGCCATCGTGGCGGCTGTGAGAACGAGGACCAGTGCCCCGGCGGCGGCGAGGATCCAGCCGACCGTCGTCAGGTCCACGTTCGCGATGTTGTCGGTCACTGCCAGCGCCAGGATCAGGCCCAGGGCCAGCAGGAAGATGCCCAATCCGTAACCCATGATCTCGTTCCTTTCGCCTCGGCCCCGGATGGGCCATCCCTGGGACGGTGTCCACCCGGAGCCGGCCGGAAACCTCCGGGCGGCCCGCCGCGCGTCGGTCTCCCGTCGAGACACCCGAAGTGGCTGCCTCCCGGCCGTGGATCCAGCCAGTTCAGGTGTCTCGACGAGGACGGGGTCAACCGAGGAGCAGCCGCCGCACCGCGTCCCGCGCGGCGGCGGGGTCGGTCGCGGAGAGCGCGACCTCGGCGGCGTCCTCGCACAGGTCCATGGGGACGCTCGCGAGCCGCGCACCGACCGGGCGGACGGCGGCCGCGGCCATCGACAGCGACGTGACGCCCATCCCGACCAGGACGCAGGCCAGCAGCGGGTCCGCGGCGGCCTCGCCGCAGACGCCGACCGGCTTGCCGGCGTGGAAGCCGGCCTCGGCGGTGATCGCGATCAGCTGGAGCACCGCCGGCTGCCAGGGGTCGGTGAGGTGCGCCAGGTCGGTGGCCATCCGGTCCGCGGCCATCGTGTACTGGGTCAGGTCGTTGGTGCCGATCGAGAGGAAGTCGACGACCTCGAGGACCCGGTGCGCCAGCAGGGCGGCGCTCGGCACCTCGATCATCACGCCGGCCTTGAGTCCGAGCGTGCGCACCTTGGCCGAGAACTCGGCGGCCTCGGCGACGGTCGCCACCATCGGCGCCATCACCCAGGTCTCGGCGCCCGTGGCGGCCGCCGCCTTCGCGACCGCCTCGAGCTGCCGGTCCAGCAGGCCGGGGTTGCCGAAGGACAGCCGCAGCCCGCGCACGCCCAGCGCCGGGTTCTCCTCACCGACGTGGGTGGCGAACGCGACCGGCTTGTCCGACCCGGCGTCCAGCGTGCGGACCACGACGTACCGCTCGTCGCCGAAGGCGCCGAGCACCTCGCCGTAGATGCTCGCCTGCTCCTCGACCGACGGCTCGTCCTGGCGGTTCAGGAAGCACAGCTCGGTGCGGAACAGTCCGACGCCCTGGACCGGTGCGGTGCTCGCGGCCCGGGCGGACTCGCCGTCGGCGACGTTCGCGAGGATCTTCACCGGTACGCCGTCGGCGGTCGCGCCCGGCCCGGACCAGGAGGCGAGAGCGGACCGCTGGGCGGCGTCGGCGGCGACCCGCTCCTGCGCCCCGGCCGGGTCGGGGCGCAGCTCCACGGTGCCGGTGATCCCGTCGACGAGCAGCGGGGTGCCGGCCGGGACGGCCATCGCGCCGTGGACGCCGACCACGCAGGGGATGCCGAGCTGGCGGGCGATGATCGCGGTGTGGCTGGTCGGCCCGCCGCGCTCGGTGACCAGGCCGAGCACGACCGCGGGGTCGAGCCCCGCCGTGTCGGAGGGGGCGAGGTCTTCGGCGACCAGCACCGCGGGGGTCTCGGGTGCGGCCACGCCGGGCTCGGGCTCCCCGACCAGGCGGGCCACGATCCGGCGCTCGATGTCGTGCAGGTCGGTGACCCGCTCGGCCATCAGCCCGCCCATGCCGGTGAACACGGTGACGAACTGCTCGACGCCGGAGTGGACGGCCGTGAGCAGGTCCTCACCGGCGGACAGGTGCTTGCGCACGGCGCCGCGCAGCCCCTTGTCGCGGGCCAGGCCCGCGCTCGCGGTGAGCACCTCGGCCGCCGCGCCCGAGGCCTTCTCGGCCTTGCGCGCGAAGCCGTCGGAGACCGCCTGGGCGGCGAGCTCGTAGGTCTCCAGGGCGGCCTCGGGCTCGAGCCCGGAGGCGGCGAACCGGGCGATCGCGTCCGGTGCGACCTCGGAGCGGACGAGCACGGCGGGTCCGTAGGCGAGGGCGGGCACGACCGGCGTGCCGCGCAGCGTGGAACGGACGTCGGGACTGGTGACCATGATCACCAGTAAACGACCGCCGGCCTTGACAGTCAACACATTCGGGCGTAAAACCACAGATACAAAGATCGAGAGGAGCGTCACCGGAGATGTACGCGGAAGAGCGGCAGCAGGCCATGGCCCAGCTCGTGGCCGAGCACGGCCGCCTGTCGGTCGCGGTCATCGCGGAGCAGTTCGACGTGACCACCGAGACCGTCCGCCGCGACCTCTCGACCCTCGAGCGGATCGGCCTGGTCCGCCGCGTCCACGGCGGCGCCGTGCCGGCGAGCTCGCTGGCCGTCATCGAGTCCGGCCTCGGCGAGCGCGACCAGGCCAACACCTCCCAGAAGGAGGCGATCGCGAAGGCGGCCCTGGACCAGCTGCCTCCCGCGGGCGGCACGGTGCTGCTCGACGCCGGCTCGACGACCAGCCGGTTCGCGATCATGCTGCCGCGCGACCACCGGCTCACGGTGATCACCCACGCCGTCCCGGTGGCGGCCCGCCTGGCCGGACTGCCGCAGATCGACCTCTACCTGCTGCCGGGCCGGGTCCGGTCCACCACCCAGGCGGCGGTGGGCGCGGACACGGTCACCGCGGTGGGCAGGCTCAAGGTCGACGTGGCCTTCCTGGGCACCAACGGCATCTCCGTCGAGCACGGGCTCTCCACGCCCGACCACGACGAGGCCGCGGTCAAGCGCGCGATGGTGGCCGCGGCCCGCCGGGTGGTGTGCCTGACCGACTCCAGCAAGGGCGGGACCGATGCCGCGATCCGGTTCGCCGCCCTCGAGGAGGTCGACGTGCTCGTGACCGACGACGGGCTGCCGGTCGGCGACCGCGCGGCCTTCGAGGTCACCGGGGTCGAGGTCGTGACCGCGTGATCCTCACCCTGACCGCCAACCCGAGCCTGGACCGCACCGTCGTGCTGGCCGGGCGGCTCGAGCGCGGCACGGTGATCCGCGCCGACTCCATGATCTCCCAGGCCGGCGGCAAGGGCGTCAACATCGCCCGCGCCTGCATCGCCGCCGGGGTGCCCGCGATCGCCGTGCTCCCGGCCGCCAAGGACGACCCGTTCGTCCTGGAGTTGCTGGCCGCCGGCATCGACTGCCGCCCGGTCCCCCACGACGGGTCGCTGCGGGTCAACATCACGATCACCGAGCCCGACGGCACCACCACCAAGCTCAACAGCCCCGGGCCCGAGCTCACCGCCGCCGTCCGCGGCGCCCTCGCGGACGGGCTGCGCCACCGCGCCGCCTCGGCCGACTGGGTGGTGCTGGCCGGCTCGCTCCCGCCCGGCACCCCGCCCGAGTGGTACGCCGAGCTCGTGGTCCTGCTCCGCGGGTGCGGGGCCCGGGTGGCCGTCGACACGAGCGACGCGCCGCTGCGTGCCCTGGTCGACGGGCTGCCTGCGGCGGCCCCGCACCTGATGAAGCCCAACGGCGAGGAGCTCGCGTCGTTCACCGGCGACGACCCCGAGCTCCTGGAGGCCGACCCGTACGCCGCGGCGAAGGCGGCGCGCGCCCTCGTCGAGTCCGGGGTCGAGAGCGTGCTGGCCACGCTCGGCGCCAACGGCGCCGTACTCGTCACCACCGACGGGGCCTGGCACGCCGCCCCTCCCCCCACCCCCGTCGTCAGCACGGTGGGGGCAGGTGACTCGAGCCTCTTCGGCTACCTGCTCGGCGACCTCCGGGGCCACGGCCCGGAGGATCGGCTCGCGCTCGCCGTGGCCTACGGCAGCGCCGCCGCAGGACTTCCCGGCACGACCATGCCCCATCCCCAGCAGGTCCGCCCCGATCTCGTCTCGGTGCGCGACCTGGACCTCAGCGAAGGGTGACCCATGTCCCACCTCATCAGCGCCGACCTCGTCCGTCTCGATGCCGACCTCGGCGCCGACAAGCACACCGTGATCCGGGCACTGGCCCGGATCGTCGGTGCCGCCGGCCGCGCCAGCGACGTCGACCAGCTCGTGGAGGACGCCTTCGCCCGTGAGGCGACGTCCGCCACCGGACTCCCGGGCGGGATCGCGATCCCGCACTGCCGCACCGCCGGGGTCGCGGAGCCCGTGCTGGCCTTCGCGCGGCTCCAGCCGGCCACGGACTTCGGCGCCAAGGACGGCCCGGCCGACCTGGTGTTCCTGATCGCCGCGCCCGCCGGCGGCGACCAGACCCACCTCCAGCTGCTCACCCAGCTCGCCCGCGCCCTGGTGAAGCCCGCCTTCACCGACTCGCTGCGCGCGGCCGAGACTCCGGCAGAGGTGGCCGAGCTGGTCGCCGACGTGGTCGGCGCCGCCCCGCAGCCGACGGCTGCGGCGACCCCGGCCGCTCCCCCGGCCCCGGTGGCGCAGACCTCGGCCGCGCCGCGGCGGCTGGTCGCGGTCACCGCGTGCCCGACCGGGATCGCCCACACCTACATGGCCGCCGAGGCACTCGAGGCCGCCGCGGCCCGGGCCGGTGTGGACCTGCAGGTCGAGACCCAGGGCTCGGCCGGTGCTGCCCCGCTGGACCCCGCGACGATCGCCGCGGCCGACGCCGTCATCTTCGCCGTCGACGTCGGCGTGCGCGACCGATACCGGTTCGCCGGCAAGCCGCTGGTGTCCTCGGGGGTCAAGCGCCCCTTCGACCAGGCCGACGCGATGATCGCCGAGGCCCTCCGGTACGCCGAGGACCCGGACGCCCCGCGGGTCGAGGGCAGCGCGGGCGACGTCGCGCCGACGTCGCGCTCGACCGCCGGCGAGAGCTGGGGCGGTCGGACCCGCCGGGTGCTGATGACCGGCGTGTCGTACATGATCCCGTTCGTCGCGGCCGGCGGCCTGCTGATCGCCCTGTCGTTCCTGCTCGGCGGCTACGAGATCGTCGGTCCCTACGGCGACATCGCCGTGAGCAACACGCTCTTCGACCTGCCGGACCCCGACGCCCTCGGGCTCGAGCACGCGCTCCTCGGCTCCGGGCTCGCGGCCTACGTCGGCGCGCTGTTCTTCATCATCGGCAAGACCGCCTTCATGCTCTTCCTCCCGGCCCTGGCCGGCTACATCGCGTACGCGATCGCCGACCGGCCGGGCATCGCGCCCGGCTTCGTGATGGGCGGCCTGGCGGCGAACATCTTCGGCGTGCAGACCTCGGGAGACAGCCCCGTCTCGATCCCCGCGACCGGGTTCCTGGGTGCGATCATCGGCGGCGTGCTGGCCGGCCTGATCGCGCACTGGGTCGGCGGCCGGCGGGTGCCGGCCTGGATGCGCGGCCTGATGCCGGTGCTGATCATCCCGTTGGTCACGTCGATCATCGCCGGCCTGCTGATGATCGTCGTGTTCGGCAAGCCGATCGGCTGGCTGATGGACCAGCTCAACGACGGCCTGAGCTCGCTGAGCGGCAGCAGCGCGATGGTGCTCGGCGCCATCCTCGGCCTGATGATGGCCTTCGACATGGGCGGCCCGCTCAACAAGGTGGCCTACACCTTCGCGGCCACCGGGGTCGGCGGCGCGGCGCTCGCGAGCGGCGCCCCGCAGCTGAAGATCATGGCGGCCGTGATGCTCGCCGGGATGGTCCCGCCGTTGGCGTTGGCGCTCGCGACCGTCGTCCGCCCGGGGCTGTTCAACAAGGCCGAGCGCGAGAACGGCAAGGCGGCCTGGGCCCTCGGCGCGAGCTTCATCACCGAGGGCGCGATCCCGTTCGCCGCCGCGGATCCGCTCCGCGTCATCCCGGCCATCATGTGCGGCAGTGCCGTCACCGGCGCCGTGTCGATGGCCCTCGACGTCGGGGTGCGCGCGCCGCACGGCGGGATCTTCGTGCTGTTCGCCGTCAGCAACATCCTGGGCTACCTGATCGCGCTCGTCGCCGGCACCCTCGTCGGCGCCGCGGCGGTCATCGGCCTGAAGTCCCTCGGCAAGCCCGACCCCGACCTGGCCATCGGCTGACCCGCGCGCACCGCCGTACCGATCCGCCCTCCCCCTCCAGTCAAGGAGAACCATCTATGCCCAGCAAGACCGTCGTCGTCGGCTCCTCCGTCGGCCTGCACGCCCGCCCCGCCCAGCTCATCGCCCAGGCTGCCGAGGAGCTCGACAGCGAGGTGCTGATCGGCGTCCCCGGCGGCGATCCCGTCGACGCGAGCTCCTCGCTGATGATCATGACGCTCGGCGCCGGGCCCGGTGACCAGGTCGAGGTGTCCAGCGACGACCAGCTCGCCCTCGACACCATCGCCGCGCTGGTCGAGAAGGACCTCGACGCGTCCTAGACGGGCCCGGGCTGCGGGCGCTCGCGCAGCGTCAGGTACACCGCGCGCATCCCGACCGCCCGCTCCAGCTCGCGGGTGACCCCGGAGAAGAACTGGGCGCGATAGGTCTCGTCGGTCACCGTGGACACGGTCAGGTAGAGCCCGGAGAACGCCGACAGGAAGACCGAGACCTGGACCAGGGCGCGGGACTCGTTGAAGTCCTCCCCGGCTCGCCAGGCGTCGATGACCGGACCGGTCATGATCAGGCTGCCGAAGACCATGAGGAACGCGAAGACGGCCAGCGAGAGCAGCAGCACCTGCACCACCTGGACGACCATCAGCACCAGGATCAGGTTCCAGCGCTCGAAGCCGGTGACCTCGGCGTGGGCCGCGGGGTCGGCGTCCGGGTCCTCGACCAGCTCGCGGCACGGCTGCTCGAGCGGCGTACCGGCGCAGGCCCGCAGGAGCAGCGCGTCGTCGACGGCGTCGTCGGCCCGGTCGACCTCCTCGGGAAGGCGCACCAGCAGGAACGCGACCGCGAGCAGCGCGAAGAGCAGGACCACCAGCCACAGCGAGCCGACGCTGAGGTTGCCGCCGACCTGCCACATCTCGGTGTTGATGAACAGGAACGTGATCGCGAGCAGCAGCAGCGGCAGCGCCCGGGTCGTCATCGGCAGCAGCCGGCGCAGCCCCCCGAACGTGCGCTTGAGGCCCCAGGCGACGATCTGCCGCGCGTGCAGCGCGGTCAGGGCGTACCAGACCGCCGCGGCCAGACCCAGCGACGCCAGCGTCGCCGGGGCCGCGCTGAACTGCCCGGAGACCCACGCGAGGGCGGCCCCGGCGGCTGCGGCGAGGAGCGCGACGAGCAGCAGCAGCGGCACGGTGCGGCGCAGCCGCAGCGCGCGGCGCACGTCCGCCCGGCGCTCCGGCACGAAGTACGACAGCCCGTGCTGGAGGAACCACGCGTCCGCGGCCGCGATCGGCTCCGTGGGCGCGGGGGCGGTCACGCCAGCAGCTCTCGGGCGCGGTCGACGTCGTCGGTCATCTGGGCCACCAGCTTCTCGACCGACTCGAAGGCGACCATGCCGCGCAGCCGGTCGACGAAGCTGACCTCGACCTCGACGCCGTACAGGTCCAGGTCGGTGCGGTCGAGGGCGTACGCCTCCACGCGCCGGTCCCGGACGCCGTCGAAGGTCGGGTTGGTGCCGACGCTGATCGCGGCCGGGTAGGTCTCGCCGGTGTCGAGCCGGCGCAGCCGGCCGGCGTAGATGCCGTCGGGCGGCACCGCCGTGAGCGGGTCGGCCGGCACGTTGGCGGTCGGGAAGCCGAGGTCGCGGCCGCGCTGGTCGCCGCGGACGACCACCCCGCGCACGGCGTACGGCCGGCCGAGCGCCTCGGCCGCGCCCGCGACGTCGCCGGCGGCCAGGCTCATCCGGACGTACGTCGAGGACCACACCTGCGGTCCGCCGTCCAGGGGGATGCCCTCGGCGGTGAAGCCGTACCGCTGGCCGGTCTCCCGCAGCGTGGCGACGTCACCGGCGGCGCGGTGCCCGAACCGGAAGTTCGCCCCGACCACGACCGCCACCGCGTGCAGCCCGTCGACCAGCACCCGCTGGACGAACTCCTCGGGAGTCCAGGAGGCGACGTCGCGGTCGAACGGCAGGGCCAGCACCGCCTCGGCTCCGGCGTCGGCCAGCAGCTCGGCGCGCACCGCCAGTGAGGTCAGCGTCGTGGGCGCGTGCTCGGGTCGCAGCACCGCCATCGGGTGCGGCTCGAAGGTGACCGCAACCACGGTCAACGACCGGTCCGCCGCGGTCTCGCGCGCCCGGTTGACGACGTGCCGGTGCCCCAGGTGGACGCCGTCGAAGTTGCCGATGACCACCACGGTCGGTCCGAGGCCGGAGGGAACCTCCTCCAGGGAGCGCCAGATCTGCACCGGGGAAGCGTATCGAGCACTCACACGAACACCGCGACAGCCTTCGCCACGGTGCCGCGCGGCTCGTAGAGCGCGAGGAACTCCCCGTCCGGGGCGAACACCGCGGTCAGCCCCGCGAGGTCCAGGTCCAGCGGCCGCCCGAACCGGACGTCGGCGGCCTGGGCCCCGTCGAGGTCCCGGCTCGCGAACGCGGCCCGCGCGGCCGCCGCGACCGGCAGGACGACGAAGTCCTCGCCGAGCTGCTCGAGGGTGTGGGCGACGTCCAGCCCGTACGGGCCGACGGCGGTGCGCCGCAGCGCCGTCAGGTGCCCGCCCACTTCCAGCCGGGCCCCGAGGTCGCGCGCGATCGCCCGGACGTAGGTGCCGCTCGAGCAGCGCACCGAGACGTCGAGGTCGACCGCGTCGGGAGCGCGGGGGTCGCCGGCCGGCCGGATGTCGTGGACGACCAGCTCGTGCACCGTGACCGGCCGGGCCGCCAGCGTGACCTCCTCGCCCTCGCGGACCCGCTGGTAGGCGCGCTTGCCGTCGACCTTGATCGCCGACACCGCGGTCGGCACCTGGAGCAGGTCGCCGACCTGCTCGGCGGCCGCCGCCCGGACGGTCGCCTCATCAAGCCCAGTGGCCGGCAGCGTCGCGGTCACCTCGCCCTCGGCGTCGTCGGTGCTCGTGGCGACGCCGAGCCGGATGGTGGCGTCGTACGACTTCTCGGTCAGCATCAGGTGGCCGAGCAGCCGGGTGGCCCGGTTGATCCCGAGCACCAGGACGCCGGTGGCCATCGGGTCGAGGGTGCCCGCGTGCCCGACCTTGCGGGTGCCCGCCAGGCGCCGCACCCGCGAGACGACGTCGTGGGAGGTCAGGCCGCCGGGCTTGTCGACGACGACCAGGCCAGCGTCCGGCGTCACTCGCCCTCGTCGTCCTCGTCGGGCTCGTCGGGGCCGGTGGACTCCTCGGACTCGGCGTCGCGGGGCTTCTTGTACGGGTCCTCGCCGCCGGCGTACGCCGTGCCGCGCTGAGCGGCCACGGCCTCGTCCAGGGCGCGGGCCCGGGCCAGCACCTCGTCGAGGTGCCGCGCGCTCTCGGGGAGCGCGTCGGCCACGAACGTCAGCGAGGGCGCGTGCCGCATCCCGAGCTGCTTGGCGACCTCCGAGCGGAGCAGACCCTTGGCCGACTCGAGCGCCGCCGCCGTGGCCGCCAGCGCCGCCTCGTCGTCGCCGGTCGCGTCCAGGACCGTGTAGAAGATGGTCGCCTGCTGCGAGTCCCCGGTGACCCGGACGTCGGTCACGGTCACGAACCCGAGTCGCGGGTCCTTGACGCGCCGTTCCAGCATCTCCGCGACGATCACCTGGATCCGGTCGGCGATCTTGCGGATGCGTGGGTTGCTCATGTTCCTACCCTCTCAAACGCCGAGTCGGCGCGACTTGCCCGCCAGAACGGTCCGAGTCGGCGCAACTTGCCGTCATGGCTGACGGCAAGTCGCGCCGACTCGGCAGTGCTCAGCTGCGGGGGATCTCCCGCATCTCGAACGCCTCGACGACGTCGCCTTCCTTGATGTCCTGGAAGTTGCGCAGCACCAGACCACACTCGAAGCCCTCGCGGACCTCGGACGCGTCGTCCTTCTCGCGCTTGAGCGACGCCAGGTCGAGGTTGTCGGCCACGACGGCGCCGTCGCGGATGACCCGCACCTTGGCGTTGCGTCGGATGACCCCGCTGGTGACCATGCAGCCCGCGATGTTGCCGACCTTGGACGAGCGGAAGATCGCGCGGATCTCCGCCTGGCCGAGGGTCGACTCCTCGAACTCCGGCTTGAGCATGCCCTTGAGGGCGGCCTCGATCTCCTCGATCGCCTGGTAGATCACCGTGTAGTAGCGGATCTCCACGCCCTCGCGGTCGGCCAGCTCCGTCGCCTTGCCCTGTGGGCGGACGTTGAAGCCGATGATGATCGCGTCGGAGGCGGCGGCCAGGTCCACGTTGGTCTCGGTGATCGCACCGACACCGCGGTCGATGACCCGCAGGCTGACCTCGTCGCCGACGTCGATCTTGGCCAGCGCGTCCTCGAGCGCCTCGACCGAGCCGGACACGTCGCCCTTGAGGATGAGGTTGAGCTCCTGGCTCTCGCCCTTCTCCATGGAGGCCATGAAGTCCTCGAGGGTACGGCGCACCCGGCGCTTGGCCTGCATGGCCGCCCGCTCGCGGGCCTCGCGCTTCTCCGCGATCTGACGGGCCATCCGATCGTCCTCGACCACGATGAAGTTCTGCCCGGCGCCGGGGACGGCGGAGAGACCCAGCACCATCGCCGGACGTGACGGGGTGGCCTCGGCCAGCTCGTTGCCGTACTCGTCGAGCATCGCGCGGACGCGGCCGTGCGCCGGTCCGGCGACGATCGAGTCGCCGACGTGGAGCGTGCCGCGCTGGACCAGGATCGTGGCCACCGGGCCGCGACCGCGGTCCAGGTGCGCCTCGATGACCAGGCCCTGCGCGTCCCGGTTCGGGTTGGCGCGCAGGTCGAGCGACGCGTCGGCGGTCAGTACGACGGCCTCGAGCAGCTTGTCGAGGTTGAGCTCGGACTTGGCCGACACGTCGACGAACATCGTGTCGCCGCCGTACTCCTCGGGCACCAGGCCGTACTCGGTGAGCTGGCCGCGGACCTTGGTCGGGTCGGCCTCCGGCTTGTCGATCTTGTTGACCGCGACCACGATCGGGACACCGGCCGCCTTGGCGTGGTTGAGCGCCTCGACGGTCTGCGGCATCACGCCGTCGTCCGCCGCGACCACGAGGATCGCGATGTCCGAGGACTGCGAGCCGCGGGCACGCATGGCGGTGAACGCCTCGTGACCCGGGGTGTCGATGAACGTGATCCGGCGCTCGTCGCCGTCGACGTCGGTGCCCACCTGGTAGGCACCGATGTGCTGGGTGATGCCACCGGCCTCGCCCGAGGCGACGTTCGCGTGCCGCAGGGCGTCGAGGAGCTTGGTCTTGCCGTGGTCGACGTGACCCATCACGGTCACGACCGGCGGACGGGCCTCGAAGTGCTGCTCGTCCTCCTCGTCGTCGGCGAACTCGAGGTCGAAGGACTCCAGCAGCTCACGGTCCTCGTCCTCGGGGGACACGACCTCGACCACGTAGTTGAGCTCCTCGCCCAGCAGCTCGAGGGTCGCGTCGTTGACGGACTCGGTGGCCGTGACCATCTCTCCGAGGCTGAACAGCATCTGCACGAGCTGCGCCGCATCGACGTTGATCCGCTCGGCGAAGTCGGTCAGGGAGGCGCCACGCGGCAGCCGGACGGTCTCGCCGTTGCCCTTGCGGACGCGGATGCCACCGATCGTCGGGGCCTCCATGGCCTCGAACTCCTGGCGACGCGCCCGCTTGGACTTGCGGCCACGACGCGACGGGCCGCCGGGGCGACCGAACGCACCCTGCGTCTGGCCACGCTGGCCGGGACGGCCGCCACCAGGACGGCCACCGCCGCTCGGGCCGAACCCGCCGCCACCAGGGCGGCCGGGGGCACCGGTGCCGACGCCGCCGCGACCCGGAGCGCCGCCGCGAGCCGGGGCACCGCCGCGGCCGGGAGCGCCGGGACGACCCGGACCTCGGCCACCGGCGCCCGCGCCGAACGCGGACGGGGACTTCGGCATCATCGCCGGGTTGGGACGCGGCATGCCCGGGCGACCGGGGGCGCCGCCTTCGCGGGCGGCCGGCGGGCGGGGGGGACGGTTGTCACCGGCACCGGCACCGGCACCGGCACCGGGGGCTCCCGGGGCGCCGGGGGCGGGCCGGCGGCCCATGCCCTGGCTGGACGCGAACGGGTTGTTGCCCGGACGCGGCGTTCCGGGACGGCCGACCGGCCGCGGCGCGGGGGTCGGTGCCTTGGGCGCAGCTGCGGCGGGCGCCTCGGCGGCCGGAGCCTCGGGCGCCGGCGGCTCGGGCTCGTCGGCCTTCGGGGCCGCCTTCGGGCCGGGCTTGGGGGCCGCCCTCTTCGCGGTGGCCGGAGCCTCCTCGGCGGGGGCGGCGGGGGCGGCGGGCGCCTCGGCTGTGGCGGCGGCGGGGGCCTCGGCGGCGGGGGCCTCGGCAGCGGGTGCCTCGGCGGCGGGCGCGGGCGCGGCCTTCTTGGCCGGCGCGGCAGGCTTGTCCGCCTTCTCCTCCGTCGGCTTCATCTTGGCGGTGAGCTCGGCGCCGTAGGCGTCCTCGAACTTCTTGACGGCAGGCAGCTCGATGCTCGAGGAGGCGGTCTTGGCGAACTCGCCGATCGCGCCAAGCTTCTCCAGTGCTTCCTTGCTGGGGATGCCGTACTTCTTTGCGAGCTCTGAAACTCGGGTCTTAGCCACGCTTCTCCTTCTGGCCGCAAGACCCGGGTCCAGTTCGATGCTGGGGGTGCTCTGCGACCGTTAGTGGTTGTGCAAACTCATCGCGAAGTACTCATCGAGTGCTCATGAGCTGCTGCTCCAGTCTCTGTCGGTCGATCAGGGGTGTGGTGCCGTGCTGTGTGGCGAGCCGAGGTAGTCCCCCACCGGTGCGCTGGAGAGCCCGGTCGTGACCCGGAGGGCCCGGCCGAACGCCTTCCGGCGCACCGCGAGGTCGTAGCACTCGGGGGTGGGGTGCAGGTGCGCTCCCCGCCCGGGTGCGGTGGCTGCCGGATCAGGTACGACGGCCGGGTGGCCGTACGCATCCGAGCCGACGATCACGCGTACCAACTCGTTCTTCGCGGTCCGCTTCCGGCACCCGATGCACGTCCGGACCGGGCCTGGGAGGCCGGAGGGTTCGGGGCATGCAGAAGGGATGTGTTCACGCACCACTGGCGACAACCCTACCGCGATCGGGCCACCTAACTCGAACCGGGAGGCGCGGGTGCCGGCAGCCGCTCGTCCTCAGGCGCCCTCGCCCGTCTCGTCGCCCGTCTCGTCGCCCGTCTCGTCGTCGGTCGCCTCGTCGCTCCTGATGTCGATGCGCCAGCCGGTCAGCCGAGCCGCGAGGCGGGCGTTCTGGCCCTCCTTGCCGATGGCGAGGGAGAGCTGGAAGTCCGGCACCACGACGCGTGCCGACTTCGTGGCGGCGTCGACGATCTCGACCGAGTTGACCCGCGCGGGCGAGAGCGCGTGCGCGACCATCTCGGCGGGGTCCTCGGACCAGTCGACGAGGTCGATCTTCTCGCCGTGCAGCTCGGCCATCACGGCGCGCACCCGCGAGCCCATCGGGCCGATGCAGGCGCCCTTGGCGTTCACGCCGGAGACCGTCGAGCGGACCGCGAGCTTGGTGCGGTGCCCGGCCTCGCGGGCGATCGCGGCGATCTCGACGGTGCCGTCGGCGATCTCGGGCACCTCGAGCGCGAACAGCTTCTTGACCAGGTTCGGGTGCGAGCGCGACAGCGTGATCTGCGGTCCGCGCATGCCCTTGCGGACCGACACCACCAGGCACTTGATCCGGGTGCCGTGGTCGTAGCGCTCCCCCGGCACCCGCTCGCCGACCGGCAGCAGCGCCTCGAGCTTGCCGAGGTCGACCATCACGTCGTCGGGGTTGCGACCCTGCTGGATGATCCCCGAGATGATGTCGCCCTCCTTGCCGGAGAACTCACCGAACCGGACGTCGTCCTCGGCGTCGCGCAGCCGCTGCAGCATGATCTGCTTCGCGGTCGTGGCCGCGATCCGGCCGAACCCGGCCGGGGTGTCGTCGTACTCGCCGACGGGGTTGCCCTCCTCGTCGACCTCCGAGGCGAGCACCGTCACGTGCCCGCTCTTGCGGTCGAGGACCACTTTGGCGTGCTCCCGGGCGCCGGGCGACTTGTGGTACGCGGTGAGCAGGGCCTGCTCGATCGCCTCCACGAGCACGTCGAACGAGATCTCCTTCTCCCGCTCGAGCATGCGCAGGATGCTCATGTCGATGTCCATCAGGCCTCCCCCGCCTCGTCATCCCCGCGGTCGTCCGCGGCGTCCTTGGGTCGGTTGAACTCGACCTGCACCAACGCCTTCCTCACCTCGGTGTAGGCGATCTGCTGCCGGGCACCGCCGACGTCCAGCGTGGCCCGCTCCTCGTCGCTCTCGAGCACCCGCCCGGTCACCGTCCTGCCGTCGGCGAGGGCGACCTTCACCAGCCGCGCCGCGTTGCGGCGCCAGTGCCGGGGCAGGGTCAGCGGGCGATCGACGCCACGCGAGGTGACCTCGAGGGTGTACGGCTGCTCGCCCATCACCTCGGAGCCGTCGAGCACGCGGTTGACCTCACGGGTCGCCTCAGCGACCTCGTCCAGCGTGACCCCGCCGTCCTTGTCGACGGCGACGCGCAGGATCCGCCGCTTGCCGGCCGGGGTGATCTCGACGGCCTCGATGTCGAGGCCCAGGGCACGCAGGGGGTCGTCGAGCTCGGCCTCGATCTGGTCCCGGGTGGCGTCCTGGTTGGCACTGCTCACGAGTGGGCGACCTCCTTGTGCTGTTGTTGATCGTCAACGATAGCGGCTGGCCGGCCGCGGTAGGGTCGTCGCCGTGCCCGCCGGTCCTCGTCTAGCCCGCCGCACGACGCTCGCCCTGCCCGCCGGCGTGGCCGCCGGCCTGGTCGCCGTCGCGGGCTGCGACGACGGCTCCCGCAGCCCCGGCGACGCCGCGCCCACCTCGACGCCCGAGCCCGACCCGGACGTGGTCCTCGTCGACGGCGTGCTCGAGGAGCTGGACCAGGCGCTGCGGCTCGCCTCGGCCGCGGGGGCGGTCGACCTGGTCGCCCTGCACCGCGCCCACATCGAGGCCCTCGACGGCACCCCGCCGGTGCCAGGCCCGCGACGGCGGGTCGACGCTGCCGCCGTCCGGGGGCGCGAGCGCCGGCTGCAGGCCCACCTGGTCGAGGCCGCGGTCGCCGCAGCGAGCGGCGCCCTGGCCGGGTTGCTGGCCTCGATGAGTGCTGCCGTGGCCCAGCGGTTGGCGAGCGCGCATGGCTGAGCTCGAGGCCCTGCAGGCCGCGCTCGCGGCCGAGCACGCGGCGGTCTACCTGTACGGCGCCCTGGGCGGACGGACGTCGCAGTCGGCGACCCCGGAGCTGTTCGCCGCGGTGGCGGCGGCGTACGCCGCGCACCGGGCCCGGCGCGACCGGCTCACCGCGGACGTCGTCGACCTCGGGGCCGAGCCGGTGGCCGCGGAGCCGGCGTACCGGCTGCCTCGCCTGGACACACCCCCGCAGGTGACCCGGGCGGCCCTGGGCGTGGAGCGCGCATGTGCGACGACGTACGCGTACCTGGTGCAGAACACCGTGGCCGATCAGCGGCGCAGCGCGATCGGGGCGCTGACCGAGAGCGCGGTGCGCGAGCTCGCCTTCGGCGGGGATCCCGAGGCGCTACCCGGATCGCGGTAGCCACCGGGTCGGCGGTGGACTAGCCCACCGCCGCGCGCGGCACGCTCAGCGCGGAGATTCTACGAAGGCTCAGCAGCGGTCCGATGACCCGGCCGCCTCCTGCTCGTTGGGTGCCCGGAATCTCACCTCACCCTCAGGGTCAGCCATGCGAAGAGCCATCCTCGTTCACCTCAGCAGTCACCCCGTGCCTGGGGACCATCGCTGCGGCAACAACGACACCCCTGGGCAGGCAGGAAAGGTCCAGGAGAAGTACTGATGCCGTCGATCCTCCGCACCCGGTCGGGAGTGGCTCAGACCATCGTCGGCGCCATGCTCGCGCTGGCCCTGAGCCTCACTCTCTGGTGGTCACACGGACGGAGTCACGACGCCGCGTCCGGGCCGCTGACCATCAACGCCGGGAACACGGGGCTGACGTTCTCCACATGGCGGTCGACCGAGCACTGGTCGGCCACGGCGGGAGGCTTCCTGCTCTGCGGTCCGGAGGTCACGATCACAGGAGTCTCACCGGTGCGGGCGTCGGGCCTGGAGTCGCTCGATGCGTTCACGCGTTCCTTCGACGTCCACCATCGCAAGGGCAGAGTGATTTCTGAACCGATCCTCGGCTGGTACGGGACGCCTCCCTGGGGCGGTGGGCCGGCCGACCCGCATCAAAAGCGTCTGATCGGCGCCATCACGGACGCCGAGGGCGCCACCGTGACACCACCGAGCTGCGACGACTACGACGGGGGCGCTCCTGGTGAGCAGGTTCTGGAGCTCCTGCTCACCGCCACGGCCGGGACCACCGGCGCCACGGTCCACCACGTGAGCGTCGAGTACGAGTCGGGCGGCCACGACTACCAGGCCGAGGTCGCGGTGACCCTCAAGCTGTGCGGCACCGAGGTCCTGGGCCGCGACTGCAACGATCTCCGCAAGCCCCACCGGACCGCCGCCCGCAACTGAGTCGAGACAAGACAGCGGTCCGCGAACTCGTCTTCCGGGGAACTCCCGAGATATTCCCCGGAAGAGACGAGTACGCGGACCGCTGAGGCCTGGACATTGGCCGTTGAGCGGATCCCGCCGGGATGTGGGGGGACTGGCGGGAGGACCGCTCTTGCAAAAGCATGCAACATGGCCGCCCGGAGCGCGATACGACCCCAACCTCACGTTTTCGCATTGCACAAACCTGCAGAACCGCAGGTCAGAGCCACCCCTCGACGAGGTCCCCGACCTCGGCCAACCGGTGCGCGACGGCGTCCGGACGCCCCTCGCTGTGCCCGAGCTGGTCCTCGGGGATGGTGCTGAGCGGGATGTGGATGGCCCGCATGCCGGCGCTCTGGGCGCCCCAGACGTCGTCGAAGAGCCGATCGCCGACGTACACGCAGCGGGCCGGGTCGTCCGCGCCGACCGCGGCCATGGCCGAGCGGAACGCGTGCGGGGAGGGCTTGGTCCACGGGATCTCGCTGGTGTAGACCGCGCCGTCGAGCAGGTGGTCGACGCCGTCGCGCCGGAAGAAGCCGTCGTGCCAGGCGCTGGGCCAGATCGTGTTCGAGAGCACGCCCACCTTGAGGCCGAGCCCGTGCAGGCGCTCGAAGAGCGGCCCGGCCTCGGGGTCGGTGAGCGTGTGCGGCTCCCAGAACTCGTAGTAGGCCGTGAGCAGCTCGGGGTCATGACCCAGGCCCGCCTCGGCGAACAGGTCCGCGACGGTCGCGCTCTCCTGGCGGTCCCGCGAGCGGCCCCAGATCGCCTGGTTCGCCTCGTGCAGGCGGGCCTGGGACACGCTGACGTCGTGGTCCACGTCGACGACGGCCTGGGCGAGCGCCAGCGACTCCGCGTGGAAGTCGACGTCGTGCCAGCGGGTCAGGGTCCCGCCCCAGTCGAAGACGACCGCGTCGAGCGCCCGGCCCGCACTCATGCCCGGACGATGCCGGTCACCCGGTCGACGAGGTGGTCGGCCGGCACCTGGTGCCGCTCGCCGGTACGGCGGTCCTTGACCTCGATCGTGCCCTCGGCGAGGCCCTTGCCGACCACGACGATCGTCGGGACGCCGATCAGCTCCGCGTCCTTGAACTTCACACCGGGGCTGACCTTGGGACGGTCGTCGTAGAGCACCTCGACGCCCTGCTGGTCGAGCTCGTGCGCGATCCGCTCGGCCGCGGCGAAGATGTGCTCGTCCTTGCCGGTCGCGACGATGTGGACGTCGGCGGGCGCGACCTCGCGCGGCCAGCACAGGCCCAGCTCGTCGTGGGTGCCCTCGGCGATGGCGGCCACCGCACGCGAGGGGCCGACGCCGTAGGAGCCCATGGTGACCGTGACCAGCTTGCCCTGCTCGTCGAGGACCTTGAGGTCGAGGGCCTCGGCGTACTTGCGGCCGAGCTGGAAGATGTGGCCCATCTCGATGCCGCGGGCGGTCTCGAGGGTGCCGCCGTCGCCGCGGGGGCAGGGGTCGCCGTCGCGGACCTCGGCCACCTCGATGAGGCCGTCGCCGGAGAAGTCGCGGCCGGCCACGAGGTCGATGACGTGGCTGCCGGTCACGTCGGCTCCGGTCACCCAACGGGTGCCCTCGACGACCCGCGGGTCGAGGAGGTAGCGGACGCCGGCGGCCTTCTTCTCACCGAGCGCCCCGGGACCGATGTAGCCCTTGGCCAGCGCGGGCCGCGCCTTGAAGTCCTCCTCGCCGAACGGCTCGAAGACGACGCCCTCGCCCAGGTGGGCCTCGAGCCGCTTGGCGTCGACCTCGCGATCCCCGGGCAGGCCGACGGCCAGTGCCTCGGTGGCCCCGTCGGGGTAGCGCACCGAGAACACCACGTTCTTCAGGGTGTCCGACGCCGCCCAGGGGCGGTCCTCGCGGGGGAACCGCTCGTTGAGGTGGTCCACGAGCGTCTCGATCGTGGGCGTGTCGGGGGTCTGCTCGGCGTGGGCGGCGGGCGCGTCGTCGTACGGCACGGGCGGGACCGGCGGCGAGTGCACGGCCTCGACGTTCGCGGCGTAGTCGCACAGCGTGCAGCGGACGTAGGTGTCCTCGCCGACGCTGGCCTTCGCGAGGAACTCCTCGGACTTCGAGCCGCCCATCGCGCCGGACATCGCCTCGACGATGACGTACTCGAACCCGAGGCGGTCGAAGATCCGCACGTAGGCGTCGCGGTGCCTCTGGTAGCTCGCCTCGAGGCCGGCGTCGTCGACGTCGAACGAGTAGGAGTCCTTCATCACGAACTCGCGCCCGCGCAGCAGCCCGGCGCGGGGTCGCGCCTCGTCGCGGTACTTGGTCTGGATCTGGTAGATCGAGAGCGGCAGGTCCTTGTAGGAGGAGTAGAGGTCCTTCACGACGAGCGTGAACATCTCCTCGTGGGTGGGGCCGAGGAGGTAGTCGGCACCCTTGCGGTCCTGGAGCCGGAAGATGCCGTCGCCGTACTCCGTCCACCGGTTGGTGGCCTCGTAGGGCTCGCGGGGCAGCAGCGCGGGGAACAGCATCTCCTGGGCGCCGATCGCGTTCATCTCCTCGCGGATGATGTCCTCGACCCGGCGCAGCACCTTCAGGCCCAGCGGCAGCCAGGTGTAGATGCCGGGCGCGGCGCGCCGGATGTAGCCGGCGCGGACGAGCAGCCGGTGCGACGGCACCTCGGCGTCCGCGGGGTCCTCTCGCAGGGTCCGCACGAACAGGCTCGACATCCGCATGATCATCTCGGGGCCCCCGCGGAGGCGCGAGCGCAGCGAGCGGCTTCGTGGGGTGAGATCATGGGGAGCAGGCTACTTGTTCGGCACGGCAGGCTTCGCCCGGGTTATCGCGTCCGGGAGGCATGAACTGCGGGGCTGACCGGGCGCGGGCGGGGAAGTGCGGTGTCTGGGATGAACCAGGTTGATCCCAGCCACCGCGGTTCGAGCCACCCGGTGCGATCCGACGCAGGCGGTGGCCCGTCACCCGGGCAGCGGGCGGCGACCGCCCGCCACGCCCTCCCGTGGCTGCCCTCCACGACGACCACCGGGGACCGCACGCCGAAGCAGGTCGCCTCCGTCAGAACATCACGGTCGCGAACCGCGCGGTCTCGCGGAAGCCGACCCGCTCGTAGGCCGCCCGCGCGGGGGTGTTCCACTCGTTGACGTAGAGCGAGACCGTCGACGCGATCTCATGCCGGACCAGGTCGACGACGGCGGCCATCCCCGCGGTGGCGATCCCCTCGCCGCGCCGGTCCCGGGGGACGAAGACGCCCTGGACCTGGGCGGCGTACGGCGTCGCGCAGGCGACCTCGGCCTTGAACACCAGCCGGCCCTGGTCGAAGCGGGCGAAGGACCAGCCCCGGTTGACCAGCTGGATGACCCGGGCCCGGTACAGCTCGGCTCCCCCGCCCTGCTCCGGCGAGATCCCGACCTCCTCGGTGTACATCGCGACGCAGGCCGGGTAGAGCTCGTCCAGGTCGGCCCGGACGGTACGCCGCACCCGCGGGTCGGGCTCGACCAGCGGGGCCCCGGTGATCTCCAGGTGCGGCTGCTCCCAGCGGGTCTCGCGGGGGCGGCCCCACCCGGGGGCGACGCCGTTCCAGAACTCCCGGACCGCCGCCTGCGGCCCGACGATGGTCGAGACCGTCCGGCTGCGGGTCAGCGCCCGCTCGGCGAACGCGGCGGCGTCGTCGGGCGTCGCCTCCACCGGGACCAGGTTGGCGCCCACGTGGCAGGCGGCGGCGAGCTCGCCGTCGTCGAAGCGACCCCACATCTCCCCGCCCAGCCAGCGCGGCTCGAGGTTCGTGGTCGTGGCGCGGTAGTCGACGAACGCGTTCACGACCGGGTTCCTGCGCGCCAGCGCCAGGAACGCGTCGAGGTCGGCCGGCCCGAGCGGACGGACACCGTGGCGGGTCGTGAGCACGGCCGAAGCCTACGACGTCATCGGGCCGGTGACCCGGCAGATCCCGTCGAAGACCGCCCGGCGACCGGCTCGGTCCGGATCACTGCTCCCAGCCGGAGTTGTAGACGTCGAGGCCGAAGGTCTCCACGCCGGGGTCGCGGGCGTAGCCCAGCCTGGGCAGCCCGAAGATCTCCTCGATCGAGCCGAGCAGCGAGTAGTGGTTGTACGGCGTGGTGCTCCAGGTGCCGGGCGTGACGTACCTGGAGACGACCAGGGCGCCGATCCTCCCGCCGCCGGGCCCGAAGATGCCGGGCATCGGGCTGTTCGCCGAGGTCTCGGGCCCGCAGCAGGCGGTGGCGTCGGTCTGCGGGCCGTCGGACTCGTCCGCGGTGATGACGAGCACGCCGTTCCTGCGGAACGCGGGCGCCTGCAGGATCCGCGGCACCCACTTCCTCATCCAGGCGTTGACGCTGCGCAGCCCGCCCGGCCGGCCGTCGGCGCAGGGCGCGTCGTGGCCGTCGTCGCACAGGTCGGGAGTGATGTAGACGAGGTTCGGTGTGGTGCGGGCGCGCTCCAGGTCGTCGGTGAGCCGCCCGAGCTTCACGACGTGCGCCTTGCAGTACGCCGGGTGGTCGGTGATCGAGCGGAAGTAGACGAACGGGTTATGCCGGGCCGCATAGTTGTGGTCGGCGGTCGCGCGCTGGGTCGGGTCGGGCGTGTCCCGCTCGGGGTGCTGGCAGGGTCGCTCCATGTCGTCCATGTAGCCGCGCCAGGTCAGCCCCTGGTCCGTGAGCTGGCCCGGCAGCGTCGGGACGTCGGCGGGGAACACGCACCCGGACCCGACCGCCTGGTCCGGGTCGACCGTGCCCACCCGCACGAACGTCGAGTAGGTCTGGCAGTCCGCCTGCATGTCCGGGTTCGGCCCCTGGCCCGAGATCTGCGCGACGTAGTTGGGCTGGGAGTTGTGCGCGGTGCCGTAGTACGCGTTGAGCAGGACGCCCTGGCGGCGCAGCCTCGTGGCCAGGTACGGCGCCGCCGACCCGGCACCCCAGGTCTCGTCGTACCCCTTGTTCTCGATGTTGATCACGAACACGTGCCGGATCGGCGGCACGTAGGCGGCCGTGGCCGGCGTCCGGACGCTGGGCACTGCGTGCCGCGGGAGCGCGGCGCCCGCCGGGGACAGCGCCAGCCCGAGGACGAGCAGCCCGACCGGGGCCAGCAGTCGCTTGAGGATCATCGCGGCAGCCTCCAGCCGAGGTCGAGGGCGAGGTGCTTGAGGGCGGCCCAGTCGGCGGACTTGGTCTCGTCCGGCGCGCAGCCCACCGGCGTCAGGTCCGGGACGTCGTACGTCGCCGACGAGGTGTCCGGGTCGGCGGCGAGGTCGAGCGCCTCGGCCATGTTGCGGGCGTACCGGTCGCGCGGGGTGAGCGGCCGCAGGCCCCAGCGCCACTCGATCATCCGGAGCACCGAGGTGTGGTCGTACACGTGGTGGGAGACGTGCCCGCGCCGGGCGAGCGGGGAGATCATCAGCGCCGGCACCCGGAAGCCGCGCAGCGCGGTCTTCTTCGAGACGTCCGGCGCGCGCCGCGGCCGGACGTGGTCGAAGAAGCCGCCCCACTCGTCGTAGTTGATGACGAGCACCGTCCGCTCCCAGCCCGGGCCGGTGCGCACCGCGTCGTAGACCTGGTTGAGGAACGCCTGCCCGGCACGGATGTCGGCGAGCGGGTGGTCGTCGTTCGAGGTGCCGCCCTCCTCGTTGAGGAACCGCGGGTCGACGAACGAGACGGCCGGCAACGTGCCGGCCGCGGCGTCGACCAGGAACGTGGCGAAGTGCTGGGAGATGTCGAGGTGCTTCTCGTACCACAGCACGGTGAAGGGGATGTCGCTGTAGTAATAGGTGCCGCGGAGGCCCTGCTCGGCCAGCCGGTCCCAGATCGTCGGCAGCGTGGACCGGTCGGTGTTGTTGTGCAGCCGGTCGGTCTGCGCGGCGTGCTGGTAGAAGCGATTGGGGTAGGTCTCGGCCATCACGGCCGAGAAGTAGCGGTCGAAGACCGTCCAGTCCCGGGCCGCACGCGAGTAGAACGAGAGGTCCTCGTCGGTGTAGTAGCCGACGGCGAGCAGGTCGTTGCTGCCGGACTTGAGGAAGCCGTCGAGCAGCCCGTTGTTGAACTGGATCCGGCCGCCCTCCCAGGAGTGGTCGGGATCCTCGAACCCGCAGCCGTCGTACGCCGTCAGCCGGTGCGTCGCGTGCCGCAGGCCCCTGCGGTCCACGTAGCTGAGCCCGGCCTGCCTGCCGTCGGCGCCCGGGAGCCAGCCGAGGTAGTGGTCGAAGGAGCGGTTCTCCATCATCACGACGACGACGTGCTCGATGCCGGACGCCGCCGGGGCGGGGAGCGGCGCGGGCGCGGCCGCCGCGGGCAGCAGCCGCGAGACGCCGGTGGCTGCGGCGATCCCGGAGAGCGATGCCGTGCCGAGCAGCTGCCTGCGGGAGATCCTCACAGCCGAAGTGTGCGGCCGGAGGTGCCTCCGCGTCACCACCCGCGCGGCGGTGTCCTCCCGGCGCTCAGGTGACGGTGACGGAGGCGCCGGCGCCGTCGACCGACTCCATGCCCTCGGCGATCCGCATCGCCTCCTCGATCAGGGTCTCGACGATCTTCGACTCCGGGACGGTCTTGATCACCTCGCCCTTGACGAAGATCTGGCCCTTCCCGTTGCCGGAGGCGACGCCGAGGTCGGCCTCGCGGGCCTCCCCCGGTCCGTTGACGACGCAGCCCATGACGGCGACCCGCAGCGGCACCTCGAGCCCCTCGAGGCCCGCGGTCACCTGCTCGGCGAGCGTGTAGACGTCGACCTGGGCGCGACCGCAGGACGGGCACGAGACGATCTCGAGCTTGCGGGGGCGCAGGTTCAGCGCCTGGAGGATCGAGATGCCGACCTTGACCTCCTCGACCGGCGGCGCGGACAGCGAGACCCGGATCGTGTCGCCGATGCCCTGCGAGAGCAGCGCGCCGAACGCCGTGGCCGACTTGATCGTGCCCTGGAAGGCGGGCCCCGCCTCGGTGACGCCGAGGTGGAGCGGCCAGTCGCCGCGCTCGGCGAGCATCTCGTAGGCGCGCACCATCACGACCGGGTCGTTGTGCTTGACCGAGATCTTGAAGTCGTGGAAGCCGTGCTCCTCGAAGAGGCCGGCCTCCCACACCGCGGACTCGACCAGGGCCTCCGGCGTGGCCTTGCCGTACTTCTCCAGCAGCCGCTTGTCGAGGGAGCCGGCGTTTACGCCGATCCGGATCGAGGTGCCGCGGTCCTTGGCGGCGCGGGCGATCTCCTTGACCTGGTCGTCGAACTTGCGGATGTTGCCGGGGTTGACCCGGACCGCCGCGCAGCCGGCGTCGATCGCGGCGAAGACGTACTTCGGCTGGAAGTGGATGTCCGCGATGACCGGGATCTGCGACTTCTGGGCGATCGCCGGCAGCGCGTCGGCGTCGTCCTGGCTCGGGCACGCGACCCGGACGATGTCGCAGCCGGTCGCGGTCAGCTCGGCGATCTGCTGCAAGGTGCTGTTGACGTCCGAGGTCTGCGTGGTGGTCATCGACTGGACCGAGACCGGGTGGTCGCTGCCGACGCCGACCTTGCCGACCCGGATCTGGCGGGTCCTGCGGCGGGGGGCGAGCACCGGCGGGGGCGCTTCGGGCAGGCCGAGGCTGACGGCGGACGCGGGGGTGCTCATGCCTTCGATGTTAGGACCGGATCCTAGGACACGAGGTGCAGGGGTACGACGAGGTCCCCGACGATCAGCACCACGCCCATCACGAGCAGCACCGCGGCGACGCCGTACGCGATCGGGAGCAGCTTCGCGACGTCGACGTAGCCGGGGTCGGGCCGGCCGCGCAGCCGCGCGAGCCCACGACGCAGCGCCTCCCACAGCGCGCCCGCGATGTGGCCGCCGTCGAGCGGCAGCAGCGGGATGAAGTTGAACATCCCGATGAAGAAGTTGAACCCGGCGATCAGCGAGAGCAGGTAGACGGCCTTCTCGGCGACCGGGAAGGTGTCGTGGGACACGGTCTCGCCGGCGATCCGGCCACCCCCGACGATGCTCACCGGGCTGTCGATCGAGCGCTCCTCCACGCCCACGATCGCCTTGGCGACACCCCACACCTTGACCGGGAGCGTGCCGAGCGCCTTGACGGTGACCACCGTCATGGTGCCCATCTGGTCGAGGGTGTAGATCGGGCCGCCCGTGGTGACCACCTCGTGGGTGGTCGGGGTGACGCCGAGGAACCCGACCTGGTGCAGGGTCTCGTCGGTCAGCGAGGTGGGGCGCGCCTCCACGGTGGTGCTGGTGGTGCCGGTCAGCGCCCGGCCGTCGCGCTCGTAGCCGATGACCGCCTCGCCGTCGTCGTTGCCCCGGATCAGGGTGCGCAGCTCGTCCCAGCCGGTGATCGCGGTGCCGTTGAAGCTGGTGACCACGTCGCCGGGCCGCAAGCCCGCCTCGGCGGCCGGGCTGAGCGGGTCGGAGTCGGTGCACTCGCGACCGCTCTCGACGTACGGGATCACGCACTGCGAGACCTCGTCGATCACCGGCGCGCCGGCGTCGGGCTCGGCCGTGCGCACGCCGTAGAGCGCGAAGATGCCCCAGAAGATCACGAACGCGATCAGCAGGTTGACCGTCGGCCCACCGCTCATCACGACGACCTTCTTCCACCACGACATCCGGTAGAAGAGCCGGTCGCTGTCCTCGGGCCGGATCGTCTCCCACTCCGCCGCGCGGGCGTCGGAGATCAGCTGGGTGAACATGCCGGTGTTGGACTTGCGGACCCGCACGACCTGGTTGCCCTCGGCGTCGACGGTGACCTCGTCGGCGATCTCCTCCGCGCCGGGCGGGAGCATGCCGACGATCTTCACGTAGCCGCCGAGCGGGACGGCCTTGACGCCGTACTCGGTCTCGCCGACCCGCTTGCTCCACACGGTCGGCCCGAAGCCGATGAAGTACTGCGTGACCTTCCCGCCGAACCGCTTCGCCGGGATCATGTGGCCCAGCTCGTGTAGGCCGATCGAGACCAGGATGGCGACCACGAAGATCACCACGCCCAGGAGGTAGAAGAGCGGTTCCACTGGTCAGTCCTCGATGTGGTCGGGCCGGAGGCGGGTGCGGGTGGCCTCACGGGCCCAGGCGTCGGCGGCGAGGATGTCCTCGATCGTCACCTCCGAGGGTACGTCGTGCCGGCTGAGAACGGCCTGAACCGTGGGAACGATCTCGGTGAAGGCGAGCGCCCCCGTGCGGAACGCGTCCACCGCGATCTCGTTGGCCGCGTTGTAGACGGCGGGCGCGGTGCCGCCGCGCTGACCCGCCTCACGGGCCAGCGCCACGGCCGGGAACGCCGCGTCGTCGAGCGGGAGGAACTCCCAGGTCTCGGGCCGGCTCCAGTCGACCGGGGGCGCGGCGTCCGGCACCCGGTCCGGCCAGGACAGGCCGAGCGCGATCGGGATCAGCATGGTCGGAGGGCTCGCCTGCACGAGCGTCGAGCCGTCGACGAACTCGACCATGGAGTGCACGACGCTCGTCGGGTGCACCACAACCTCGATCCGGTCGAACGGGAGGCCGAACAGCAGGTGCGCCTCGATCACCTCGAGGCCCTTGTTGACCAGGGTCGCCGAGTTGATGGTGATCACCGGGCCCATGTCCCAGGTCGGGTGCGCCATGGCCTGCGCGGGCGTCACGTCGGCCAGCTCCTCGCGGGTGCGGCCGCGGAACGGGCCGCCGCTCGCGGTGAGCACGAGCCGGCGTACCTCGCTCGCCCGGCCGCCCCGCAGGCACTGCGCGATCGCGCTGTGCTCCGAGTCGACCGGCACGATCTGACCCGGCGCGGCCCGCTCGAGCACCAGCGGGCCGCCCATGATCAGCGACTCCTTGTTGGCGAGCGCGAGCGTGTGGCCGGCGTCGAGGGCGGCCAGCGTGGGCCGCAGCCCGACGGCGCCGGTGATGCCGTTGAGCACGACGTCGCAGGGCCGGGTGGCGGCCTCGACGGAGGCCTCCTCGCCCAGGCCCGAGAACAGGCCGGGGCAGGCCGGGGTGAACTCCGCCACCTGGCGCTCGAAGAGCTCGGGGCTCGACCCGCCGGCGGTCAGCGCCACGACCCGGAACCGGTCCGGGTTGGCACGCACCAGGTCCAGCGCCTGGGTGCCGATCGACCCGGTGCTGCCGAGGATCGCGACGTCTCTGACTGAGCCACTCACGCAGCCCAGTCTCCCGCAGCGTGGGCCGCGCGACGGAATCCCGGGCCGTCGTCCTACGAAATCCTTGTCCGAGCCCCCTCCCCGAGACGGATCCCGTCGGACTAGCCTCCCTGTCATGACCGAATCTGCTGTCGCCGCCGTGGGCGGCCCGACCCTCCCCCAGGAGCGGCGGCTCGTCACCGACATCCCCGGCCCGCGCTCCCTCGAGCGCCTCGAGCGCAAGCGCGCGCACGTCGCCGACGGCGTGGGGACGATGCTCCCGGTGTTCGTCGAGGCGGCCGGCGGCGGCGTGCTGGTCGACGTCGACGGCAACTCGCTGATCGACCTCGGGTCCGGCATCGCGGTCACGACCGTCGGCAACGCCGCCGCGGCGGTGGCCCGCAACGTGCACGCGCAGGTCGACGCGTTCACCCACACCTGCTTCATGATCACGCCGTACGACGGCTACGTGGACGTCTGCGCCGCGCTCGCCGAGCTGACGCCGGGGACGCACGCCAAGAAGAGCGCGCTGTTCAACTCCGGGGCCGAGGCGGTCGAGAACGCCGTGAAGATCGCCCGGGCGGCGACCGGCCGGGACGCGGTCGTCGTCTTCGACCACGCCTACCACGGCCGCACCAACCTCACGATGGCGATGACGGCCAAGAACATGCCCTACAAGAACGGGTTCGGCCCGTTCGCCGGCGAGGTCTACCGGGCGCCGATGTCCTACCCGCTGCGCGACGGGCTGAGCGGCGAGCAGGCCGCGGCCCGCGCCATCGACGTGATCGACAAGCAGGTCGGCGCCGCCAACCTGGCGTGCATCGTGATCGAGCCGATCCAGGGCGAGGGCGGCTTCGTGGTGCCGGCTCCGGGCTTCCTGCCGGCCCTCGCCGCCTGGGCGCAGGCGAACGGCGTCGTATTCGTCGCGGACGAGATCCAGTCCGGCTTCTGCCGCACCGGCGACTGGTTCGCCTGCGACCACGAGGGCGTCGTGCCGGACCTGGTCACCACCGCGAAGGGCATCGCCGGCGGCCTGCCGCTGGCCGCGGTCACCGGCCGGGCCGAGCTGATGGACGCCGTGCACGTCGGCGGCCTCGGCGGCACGTACGGCGGCAACCCGGTCGCCTGCGCGGCCGCGCTCGGCTCGATCGAGGAGATGCGCGCGGGCCGGCTCGACGCGCGGGCCCGCGAGCTGGGGACCAGGATGCGGGCCCGGCTCGAGGCGCTGGCCGCCGAGCACGACGTCATCGCCGAGGTGCGCGGCCGGGGCGCGATGATGGCGATCGAGCTGTGCCACCCCGGCAGCACCGACCCCGACCCGGTGCGCACCGCCGCGGTCTCGGCGTACTGCCACCAGCACGGTGTCGTCACGCTGACCTGTGGCACCTGGGGCAACGTGTTCCGGTTCCTGCCGCCGCTCTCGATCGGCGACGAGCTGCTCGACGAGGGCTTCGATGTGGTCGCGGAGGCGTTCGCCGCCACCTCTTGACGCCCGTCAACTAGAACGGGTTCTATGCCCGCATGACCTTCGACGCGATCATCCGGAACGGGCGCTGGTTCGACGGCACCGGCGCACCGTCCGCCATCCGTGACCTCGGCCTGCGCGACGGCCGGGTCGTCGCCGTGAGCCAGGAGCCGCTGGACGCCTCCGGCTGCCCGGAGGTCGTCGACGCGACCGGCAAGTGGGTGATCCCCGGGCTCGTCGACATCCACACCCACTACGACGTCGAGGTGCTCGAGGGCCCCGGGCTCGCCGAGTCGGTCCGGCACGGCGTCACGACGCTGCTGCTGGGGTCGTGCTCGCTCTCGACCATCCATGTCGGCGGGGTCGACGCCGGCGACCTGTTCGGCCGGGTGGAGGCGATCCCCCGCCAGCACGTGATCAGCGCCATCGACAAGCACCGCACCTGGTCCAGCGCCGAGGAGTACGTCGCGGCCCTGGAGGCACTGCCGCTGGGCCCCAACCTCGCCGCGTTCATCGGGCACTCCGACATGCGCACCGCGACGATGGGCCTGGACCGGGCGACCCGCAAGGAGGTCCGGCCGAGCCGCCGCGAGCAGGCCCGGATGGAGCGGATGCTGAACGAGGCGCTCGACGCCGGGTTCGTCGGCATGTCGGCCCAGCAGCTGCTCTTCGACAAGCTCGACGGCGACCTGTGTCGCTCGCGCACGCTGCCCTCGACGTACGCGAAGTGGCGCGAGATGCGCGGGCTGCGCTCGATCCTGCGCCGTCGCCGCCGCGCCCTGCAGGCCGGGCCCGACGCCAGCCACCCCCACACGATCGTGACCCAGGCGCTCGGCTCGATCGGGCTGGGTGGTCGGCCCGCGCTGCGCACCAGCCTGCTCTCGGCGGCCGACATCAAGGCGATCCCGTTCGTGATCCACCTGATGCGCCCGCTGGCGCGGGTGGTCAACCGGCTCGGGGCAGACTTCCGCTGGCAGCACCTGCCGGTGCCGTTCGAGGTGTACGCCGACGGCATCGACCTGGTGATCTTCGAGGAGTTCGGCTCGGGCGCCGCGGCCCTGCACCTGCAGGAGAAGCTCGCCCGCGACGAGCTGATGCGCGACCCGGAGTACCGCAAGCGGTTCCGCAAGGACTACGAGAGCAAGTACGGCCCGCGGGTATGGCACCGCGACTTCTTCGACGCCGAGATCGTCGCGTGCCCCGACGCGACCGTGATCGGGAAGTCGTTCGGCCAGGTGGGCGTGGAGCGCGGCGGCAAGCACCCGGTCGACGCGTTCCTCGACCTGGTGCTCGAGCACGGCACCGCGATCCGGTGGCGCACGACGATCTCCAACCACCGCCCCGAGGTGCTGCGCAAGCTCGCGGCCGACTCCGGCATCCAGATCGGGTTCTCCGACGCCGGCGCGCACCTGCGCAACATGGCGTTCTACAACTTCGGCCTGCGCCTGCTCAAGCACGTCCGTGACGCCGAGCGCGCTGGCCGCCCGTTCATGTGCGTCGAGCACGTCGTGCACCGGCTCACCGGCGAGCTCGCGGACTGGTACCGCATCGACGTCGGGCACCTGCGCGTCGGCGACCGCGCCGACCTCGTGGTCATCGACCCCGAGCGACTCGACGCGACCCTGGAGGAGTACCGCGAGTGCCCGGTGGAGCAGTACGGCGGGCTCTCGCGGATGGTCAACCGCAACGACGCCGCGGTCCCCGCGGTGTTCATCGCCGGCCGCCGGGTGGTCGCCGACGGCGCGCCCACTCCCCTGCTGGGCCACGAGCGCACCGGCAGCTTCCTGCGGGCGGAGCAGGCGGCCACCGTGCCACCGGTCATCGCGCCCTCGGTCGAGGCGGAGGCCGAGGCGGCGTCGTGACCCGCAGCCCTGCCGATGCCGTGCGCGGCCTGTGGCGCACGCTGTCCGAGCGCGACTACGACGGCATCGCGGACTGGGTCACCGACGACTGCATCTACCTCGACGTCCCGGTCGGACCGACGCTGGCCGCCCGCGGCCCGGCCGACATCGCCAAGCGCCTGCGAGTCGGCTGGGGCGACCTCGCGGCGTACGAGAACCACGACGGGCTGCTGGTCGCCGATGGCGACAACGTGATGTACGAGCACTCCGAGACGTGGACGTTCTCCTCCGGCGAGGTCGTCGCGCTGCCGTTCGCGACCGTGCACCGGGTGCGCGACGGCAAGGTCTGCCTGTGGAAGGACTACTGGGACTACGGCGCGATCATGAACGCTGCGCCGACGTCGTGGGTGGAGTCGCTCGCGACCGCTGACACGAGCTGGGTGTACGACGCGAGCGGTGACCTGTAGCTGGGCGCAGGCACACAGCCTCGCAGCGGCCGGCCCGCGGGGCATGCGGTGAGGTAACTACCATCGCCGGGTGAGCGCGAACCTCGTCACCAAGAACCTTGCCGGTGGCCACGCTCACCGCGTCCTCTTCCAGTCCCTTGACCTGACCGTCGCGCCCGGGGACGTGGTGGGCGTGGTCGGTGCCAACGGGGCTGGCAAGACGACCTTGCTGCGCATCCTTGCCGGAGACCTGGAGCCGCTCGACGGGGTCGTCTCGACTGCTCCCGTCGACGCGTTCGTCGGCTGGCTTCCTCAGGAACACGAGCGCGTCGCCGGCGAGACCGTCGGTCAGTACGTCGCCCGCCGCACGGGAGTCGCCGCCGCGACCGATGCGATGGAGCGGGCCGCTTCCGCGCTCGGCGCCGGCGACACCTCCCGAGCAGCTGAGGACGCCTACGCGCACGGGCTCGACCACTGGCTGGCCAGTGGCGCGCCGGACCTCGACGAACGACTCGCGCCGATGCTCGCCGACCTCGGCCTCGACGTCGGCCCGGGCGCCCGGATGACGTCCCTGTCCGGCGGGCAGGCCGCCCGAGCGGCCCTCGCCGCGTTGATGCTGAGCCGCTTCGACGTCGTGCTGCTCGACGAGCCGACCAACGACCTCGACCACGCCGGGCTGGAACGGCTGGAGACGTTCGTGCATGGGCTCCGCTCCGGAGTCGTGCTGGTCTCCCACGACCGCGAGTTCCTCTCCCGGGTGGTGACCCGGATCGTCGAGCTCGACCTGGCCCAGCAACAGGTGGCGGTCTACGACGGCGGTTACGACGCGTTCCTCGAGGAGCGCGCCATCGCCCGCAGGCACGCCCGCGAGGCCTACGAGGAGTTCGCCGACAAGAAGGCCGACCTCGTCAACCGAGCCCGCACTCAGCGCGAGTGGAGCTCCCAGGGCGTCCGCAACGCCATCAAGAAGGCCCCCGACAACGACAAGATCCGCCGCAAGGCACGCACGGAGTCCTCCGAGAAGCAGGCCCAGAAGGTCCGACAGATGGAGTCCCGGATCGCACGCCTCGAGGAGGTCGAGGAACCGCGCAAGGAGTGGGCGCTGCGCTTCACGATCGGCAGCGCTCCACGCTCCAGCTCCGTCGTGGCGACGCTCGACGAAGCCGCGGTGAGCCTCGGCCACTTCACCTTCGGCCCGACCTCGGTCCAGGTCAGTGCGGGTGATCGGATCGGCGTCACCGGTCCCAACGGCGCCGGCAAGACGACGCTGCTGCGACTCCTTCTCGGCCGGCTCGCCCCTGCGACCGGCAGAGCCAGCTTGGGCGCCTCGGTCGCGGTCGGTGAGATCGACCAGTCCCGCACCGGGCTGGTCGAGACCCTGTCGCTGGGGGACGCGTTCGAGGCGGCCGTGCCGCAGATGGCTCCGGCCGACGTACGGACGCTGCTGGCGAAGTTCGGGCTCAAGGCCGACCAGGTCACCAGCCTGGTCAGCGGGCTCTCGCCCGGCGAGCGCACGCGCGCCGCGATGGCCCTGCTGCAGGCCCGCGGGGTCAATCTCCTCGTCCTCGACGAGCCCACCAACCACCTGGATCTGCCGGCGATCGAGCAGCTCGAGGAGGCCCTGGAGTCCTACGACGGCGCTCTGCTGCTGGTCTCGCACGACCGCCGCCTGCTGGACAACGTCAGGCTGGACCAGCACTGGCAGGTCCGTGACGGCCGGGTCACCATCACCCATATGGGCTGACCTCGGGCCCGCGAGGTCAGGCCACCTCGGGGTCGTCGGGGTGGTCGGGGTCGGTCTCGATGGACCGGGACGTGCAGGAGGCGTAGGGGAAGGTGTCGGCCGGCATCTTCAGCTGCACTGCCCTCCGATGTCGGTCCCGGATCTCGCAGGCGTCCACCGGCGCCTGACCAGCCAGGTCCCACACCGGCCGGATCGTGGCCATCGCGGCCCGCTCCTTGGCCTCCCGCGCCGTCGCGGGCGCGACCTACCGTCGCGTCGCCTCACCACCTGCCGGACATCCGGATCTGTCCGCAGGGGTCGATCGGCGTGACCAGACAGGACGAACTCGCTGATTCCTGGTCGTCCGAGCGCGATCGCCGCGAGTGTCTCCCGGTTCTTCTGGTCCGACGACGAGGGGACCCTGGACGGCATCACGAGAGCGCACGAGGTGGGCGAGCCGCACTCCTCGAGGGCGCGCCCGGCGATAGCGTCGTGGGATGCCCGCCCGACGCCCACGCCGCCGGAAGGCAACGCCGCAGCGGCCGCTGCCGGCCGCGGGGCCCGGCGAGCGGCTGTGGGTGCTCGACGTTCCGTACGGGACCCAGGTCGACGGCACGAGCTGGCACCCGGCGGTCAAGACCCACCTGTACGTCGGGCGCGCGTTGCCGGCGCACCTCGCGCCGTACGCTCCGGGGCCGCACACGCTCGGCCGGTTCATCGAGAACACCCTCAATCCCAACAGTCCGACGCCCTCCCCCGAGCCGGCCGACGAGCTCGAGCCCCGGAGGCTCCAGTTCGAGGCGGCCGACGCGATCGCGGCGCGCGCCGCGGCGGGCGGACGGCAGTTCCTGCTGGCCGACGAGCCCGGCGTGGGCAAGACGATCTCCGCGGTGCTCGGCGCGATCGCGGTGGGCGACCTGCGCGGCGCGCGGCGGGTGCTCGTCGTGGCCGACCGGCCCGCCGCGATCACCATCGGCCACTGGTGCCGCACGATCACGGCCTTGGGCGACGGCGGCCTGGAGTGGGTCGTGATCACGTGGGACCGGCTCGAGAAGGTCAAGGACCACACCTGGGACGTGATCATCGCCGACGAGGCTCACGCGCTGCGGCGGACGACGACGAAGCGGTGGAAGCACTGGGCGAGGATCTCGGGCCACGGCAAGCCGCACGACCAGGCGCCGTTCGTCATCGCGACGACCGCGACGCCCGGACACACGCCGCTGGAGCTGCCGTACCTCGCTCCCGCCTATGCGCAGGTGCTCGGCGAGCCGATCCGGGAGTGGACCTCGGCGACGCAGCCCGGGGCGACGTTCGCCGCCGCGCTCGAACGCCACGGCATCGCGGTGGAGCAGGGTCGGTACGGCGCGGCCTGGACCACCGATCCGGCGCGCCGCGCCGCCGACCTCAAGCTGGTGCGCGGCTGGCTCGCCGACGAGCGGCCCCCGGCGATGCTGCACCGCGCCGCGCCCTGGGGGCCGGTGCCGATCTCCGGCATGCCGGTGGCGCTCACGCCGGCCGAGCGGACGGCGTACGAGGCCGAGTGGGGCGAGTTCTGTCGCGAGATGGACATCGCACGACGCGGCCGCAACGTCGCGAAAGGCCGGGCCGCGCTGCTGCGCTTCCGGCAGAAGGCCGGGCTGATCCGGGTCGACTCCACGGTCGCGTGGATCGCCCAGCAGGTCGAGTCCGAGCGACAGGTGGCGTGCTCGGTCGAGTTCGTCGCGACCGCCGCCGACCCCATCGCCGACCGGCTGCGCGACTCGGGCGTCGAGGTCGCCACGATCTACGGCCGCGACCGGTTCGACGCCGAGGCCGAGCGGCTCCGGTTCCAGACCGGGCAGGCGAAGGTCTGCGTCTTCACCACCGTCGCCTCGATCAGCCTGCACGCCGGCGAGACCCTCGCCGACGGCCGGCAGGCGAGCACCGAGCCGCGGGTCGGCGTCTTCCACCAGGCGCGCTTCTCCGGAATCGCCGGACGGCAGGTGACCGGGCGCACCCACCGCGACCACCAGGTCTCGCCGTGGCACATCGCGTACGCCGAGGGCACGGTCGAGGAGCAGGTCGGCCGAGTGATGGTGGAGCGGATCGCCGCGGCGTCCGACACCGTCGGAAGCGACACCACTGGTCTCGCCGATCTCGCCCAGCTCCTCGGAGCCGACTGGCTGCCATCGACCACGCTGACCGAGGACGGCAGCTGACCGGGCTCGACTCAGGTGAGCGGCACCTTCCGCGCCCAGCGAACCTCGCCGTCGTCGTCGGTGCGCACCATGGCCAGCAGCAGGTCGTCCTCGGGCTGGTCTGTCGCGAGCTCGGGGCGGGGCAGGAAGAACGCCAGGACGCCCTCCCCCTCCTCCGTCGCCGAGAGCAGCAATCCCTCGGTCGTCTCCGTGTAGCTGCCGTCGGGGTGGTGCCGGGCCGCGGTGCGGGCGAGCCACGGGTAGTGCTCCGCCACTGCGCCGTAGGAGCCGGCCCAGCTGGGGGCGGACGCGCCGTCGGCGTCCCAGGACGCGATGGCCACCAGAGGCTTCGGCGGGGACAGCCGCTGGTCGAGCAGCACGAACACGTAGGACCCGTCGGGGTCGGGCGTGCCAGTCCAGGAGACCTGGAGGACGAACGACTGCCGCGCCCGCGAGTCGGCCGGCTCGGCCGGCACTCCGGCCGCGGCGAGCGAATCCGGGTAGCCCGCACTGGTCGTCGCCTCGATCTGCGCACTCACAGTCACGCCGTCGCCGCCGTGCGCCCACTCGTCGTCACGTTCTCGATCGCGCGTCCAGGCGGCCGCGCCCACCACGAGGGCCACCACTACCAGCGCCGCCAGGCCGACGAGGAGCGTGCGTCGGCGTCCGTCCCGAGATACCCCCGCCGTCTCGCTCACCGGCCCACCCTAGGTGGACCGGCGAGCATGCGTCACCTGGCGCCGGTCAGCCCCTCCGCGGTCGAGCCGGAGAGCCGCTGGGCGAGGTAGATCGGGACCGCCGAGGCGAGCACGAGCACGGCGGCCACGACGTTCACGATCGGCGCCTGGTTGGGCCGGAACAGGTTCTGGAGGATCCAGATCGGCAGCGTCTGGTCCTGCGGGCTCGCGGTGAACGTCGTCACCACGATCTCGTCGAAGGACAGCCCGAAGGACAGCAGCCCGCCGGCGAGCAGCGCCGAGCGCAGCATCGGGAAGGTGACCAGCCGGAACGTCGTCCACCGGCCGGCGCCCAGGTCCATCGAGGCCTGCTCGAGGTTCGTGCCGAGCCGCTGGAAGCGGGCCTGCACGTTGTTGAAGACCGTGACGATGCAGAACGTCGCGTGCGCGATCACGATCGTCCAGATGCTCAGCTGGATCCCGAGGATCGTGCGGAAGCCGTTCTGGAACGCCAGGCCGGTCACGATGCCGGGCAGCGCGATCGGCAGGATGATCAGCAGCGACACGACGTTGCGCCCGAAGAACCGGGTCCGCCGCAGTCCCATCGCAGCGAGCGTCCCGAGCACCAGCGCGACCGCGGTCGCGCACAGCGCCATCTGGATGCTGGTCAGCAGCGCGTCACGGTTGCCACGAACCGCACCACCGCGGCCCGGCCGACTCCCGCGCTCAGTCGATGTCGGCGCAGCCCGCCTCGTAGTCGTTGATCGCCTCGACCTTCGCTGCCGACCGCGAAGTGGGGTCGAACCGGTACCCCAGCCACTCCCGGGCCAAGCGGCGCGCCAACGCCAGCCCGATGACACGCTCGCCGAAGCACAGCACCTGCGCGTTGTTGCTGAGCACGGACCGCTCGACCGAGTAGCTGTCGTGCGCGGTCACTGCCCGGATCCCACCGACCTTGTTCGCGCTGATCGCGACGCCGAGCCCGGTGCCGCACAGCAGCAGTGCCCGGTCGGCCGCCCCTTCGGCGACGAGACGCGCGGCGGCGACGGCGACGTGGGGGTAGTGCGTGTCCTCGCCCTCGTGGACTCCGACGTCGATGACCTCGACGACCCGCGGGTCATTGCGGAAGTCAGCGGCGATCTTGTCCTTGTAGCTCAGGCCGGCGGAGTCGCTTCCCACGACGATGCGCAGCTGCTGGTGCTCAGTCATACCCTCATGTCTCCTCACTCGATGATCTGTCCGTGGGGTCCGCGCTCAGGCGGACCGATCCGATCGCGAGCCCGCGAGCTGGTCGCGCGCGGCCGCGAGCACCGCTTCGGCGGTGAATCCGAACTTCGTCTGAAGGGCCTTCAAAGGCGCCGAGGCCCCGAAGGTCTCCATCCCGATGACCGCGCCGGTCGACCCGACCCAGCGGTGCCACCCGAACGCGCTCGCCTGCTCGACGGCGACCCGCGCGGTCACCTGCGGCGGGAGCACGTGGTCGCGGTACTCCGGCGACTGCCTGGTGAACAGCTCGACCGAGGGCATGCTGACCACACGGGCCCGGACGCCGTCGGCGGTCAGCTGCTCGTAGGCGCTCACTGCGAGGGCGACCTCGCTCCCGGTCCCGATCAAGATGACCTCCGGGACCGTCTCCGGGTCTCCGGCCAGGACGTAGGCGCCCTTGCGCACCCCGGCCGCCGACGCGTAGCGACTGCGGTCGAGAGTCGGCAGTGCCTGCCGGGAGAGGATCAGCGCGACCGGGTCGTGTCGCAGCGGCATGATCGTCCGCCACGCCTCGACGACCTCGTTGGCGTCGGCTGGGCGGAGGTCGATGAGCCCCGGCATCGCCCGCAGGCTGGCCAGGTGCTCGACCGGCTGGTGCGTGGGCCCGTCCTCTCCTACGCCGATCGAGTCGTGGGTGAAGAGGTGGATCACCGGCAGCTCCATCAGGGCGGAGAGCCGGAGCGCGCCGCGCTGGAAGTCGGAGAAGATCAAGAACCCCGCCTGGTAGGCGCGCACCTTCGACAACGCGAGACCGTTGGCAACCGCCGCGGCCGCGTGCTCGCGCACACCGAAGTGGAGGTTGCGGCCAGACCGCTCCGACGCGCTGAAGTCGCCCGCGCCGTCGAACGTCAGTCGTGACTTGTTCGACGGGGCGAGGTCGGCGGATCCGCCGAGCAGCCACGGCACCTGGCGAGCGATCGCATCGAGCACCTTGCTGCTCGCCTCGCGGCCGGCCAACCCGTGTGGGTCCGGGGCGAACTCCGGCAGGTCCGCGTCCCAGCCGTCGGGAAGCTGGCGCCGCTCCATCTGGGCGAGCTGGTCGGCGAGGTCGGGATACGCCTCGCGGTAGCCGGCGATGAGCTGCTCCCACTCCCGGCGGATCCGGGCGCCGCGAGCGGCCACCACGGTGGCGAAGTGGTCGTACACGCCGTCGGGAACCAGGAAGGTCTCCTCGGCGGGCCATCCGTAGAACTCCTTGGCGCCGCGCACCTCGTCGATGCCCAGGGGCTCACCGTGCGCGCTGTGGGTGCCCTGCTTGGTCGGTGCGCCGTACCCGATCACCGAGTCGACGACGACCAGGGTGGGCCGTTCGGTCTCCTGGTCGACCTGCTCGAAGGCCGCGTCCAGTGCCGCGACGTCGTTGGCGTCAGAGACCTCGATCACCGCCCAGCCGTAGCTGCGGAACCGAGCGGGCACGTCCTCGGTGAAGGCCAGGCCGGTGCTGCCCTCGATCGTGATCTGGTTGCGGTCGTAGATCCAGCACAGGTTGGACAGAGCGAGGTGGCCGGCCAGCGAGGCGGCCTCGGCGCCGATGCC
This sequence comes from Nocardioides sp., assembly GCF_030019515.1. GTDB lineage: Bacteria > Actinomycetota > Actinomycetes > Propionibacteriales > Nocardioidaceae > Nocardioides. Next base: position 397,562 of record NZ_JASEEQ010000002.1, read on the forward strand.
CTCCATCAGGTCCCCGTCGCCGCAGAGCGCGAAGACGCGGTGATCGAACAGCCGGTAGCCGGGCCGGTTGTAGGTCGCGGCCTTCCACTCGGCGGCGATCGCCATGCCGACCGAGGCCGCGATCCCGGTCCCGAGCGGACCGGTGGTGCACTCCACGCCCGAGGTCCAGCGGTACTCCGGGTGCCCCGGACACCTGGAGTCCAGCTGCCTGAACCGGCGCAGGTCGTCCAACGAGACCGCCGGGCTTTCGCTGGTCTCGTAGCTGGAGTCGACGGACCTGACGCCGGCCAGGTGGAGCAGGGAGTAGAGCAGCGCCGACGCGTGCCCGATCGAGAGCACGAACCGGTCCCGGTTGGCCCAGGTGGGCCGCTCCGGGTCGTAGCGCAGGAACCGGCTCCAGAGGGTGTAGGCCACGGGAGCGAGCGCCATCGCGGTCCCAGGGTGACCGGAGTTGGCCGCTTGGACCGCATCCATGGACAGCGTCCGGAGCGTGTCGATGGCCAGCGCTGCCTCTGGGGTGGTGCGAGGTGCGGCCGTGTAGGCGGCCGGCCTCTCCTCGGGGGCGATGCCTGGGGTGGCCGTGTCGAGCACCGAACTGTCCTCTCGGTCGTGGAAATGGTCTGTGGAGCCGGTTGCCTGCGGATGATCAGGGAATGAGCGAGACCTTGATCGACTGGGTGCCCTCCGCCACCAGGTCGAGGCCGTCTTGGAACTTCTCCAGCGGCAACTGGTGGGTGCAGATCTCGTCCATCGGCAAGATGCCGGACTCGAGCATGCGGATCGCCGCGGGCCAGCAGTGGGGCCCGAGGTGGGCACCGAGGACGTCGAGCTCCTTGTCGTCGCTGATGATGCTCCAGTCGACGGTGACCTCGGAGCCGAAGACGCTGTACTCGACGTACCTGCCGAGCTTGCGCAGCAGGTTCAGACCGGTCTTCACCGCGGACGGGTGGCCGCTGCCCTCGAGGTAGACGTCGGCACCGTAGCCCTCGGTCATGTCCCGGACGAACTGCACCGGGTCCTGCTCGGAGATGTTGACCACGTGCGTGGCTCCGCACTTCTTGGCGATCTCGAGCTTCTTCGCGGACATGTCGAGCGCGACGACGGCGGCCGGGCTCTTCGCTGCTGCCCCGGCGATCATGCCGAGGCCGATCGGGCCGCAGCCGGCCACGACGACGACGTCCTCGAACTGGATGCTGGCGCGCTCCACGGCGTGCAGCGCGCACGACAGCGGCTCGGTGAACGCGGCGTGCTGCGCCGGGATGTCCTTGCTGATCTTGTAGACGAGCGCCTCGGCCGGGTAGACCATGTACGACGCCATCCCGCCCGGGTTGCGGCGCTTGAACCCGTACATGTCGTGCGGCCCACACATCCAGTACTGGCCGCGCTTGCAGTAGCGGCACTCCCAACAGGGCACGATCTGCTCGGAGACGACCCGGTCGCCGACCGCGACTCCCCAACGCGCAGTCGCCTCGGCGTCGATCTCGACGACCTCGCCGACGAACTCGTGCCCGGGAATGACCTCGGACTCGGTCCATGCGGGACGGTTCTCGTCTCCCCAGAACTTGGCCGCGCCGTGGTAGGCCTTGAGGTCGCTGGCGCAGATGCCGACGGCCTCGACACGGACGAGGGCCTCGCCCGGTCCCGGCCGCGGCACTGCGACCTCTTCGAGCACGTAGTTCCCAGGCCCGTGGACGACAACAGCCCTCATGGTCTCGGGGATGCCGTTCGTCGGTGTAGTCATGGCTGTTCCTCTCTTGAAGATGCTTGGTTGTCTGTCTGGTGGTCAGCCGCGGTCCGCGCAGCTCGCGGTGGCGAGTACGTCGCCGACCCTGGTGACGATCAGTCCCATGGAGACGGCGCCGGGGTCCGGCGTGCCGATGCTGCGCTCCGCCAACGGACGGGCGCGGCCGACGCGAGCCTTGAGCGCTGCGGTCGCCTCAGCGGCCTCGACCGCTACGGCCGCCGCGGTCGCCCACGCCTCGGCGAGGCTCACACCCTGGTCGAGCTGCCCACCCAGGGAGTCGACGAACGGGAACAGCGCATCGAGCATGGTCTTGTCACCGAGCTCGGCCTTGCCCACTCGCTTGATCGCGTCCGCGCCGGCGCGCACCGCGACGAGGGCGCGCTCGGGGGTGACGGCCTCGCTGTCGCCGAGGGAGTCGCCCATGCTGCCGAGGGCGAGGCCCCAGAGCATGCCGCTGGTGCCGCCCGCCTTGTCGGCGAAGGCGTCGCCCGCCGCGCGCAGAACCGACCCCACGCCTCCGTCGGTGGCGTCCGCCGTCTCCCGGGCGGCCCGGACGCCTCGCGCCATGCCGGTCCCGTGGTCGCCGTCGCCCGCGACGGCATCGATCTCGCCGAGCCGGTCCTCGTTCTCCAGCACGACGTCTGCCATGGCGCCGATGCAGGCGCGGGCGGTGACCGCCGCGGCGCGCGACGCCGGGGTCGCGGACCGTATCGCCTCGTGGTGCTCGGTCTCGGCACTGTCAGTCCGGTGCTGCTCGAACGTCGGGAGGGCGGACGTCTCACCGCGACGGAAGGCAGCGGTGTCGGCCGGCGCGCTCCACAGGGCCTCCAGCTCGTCGTCGAGCCACAAGATGCTGAGCGAGCAGCCCGCCATGTCGAGGCTGGTCACCAGCTCGCCCACCTCCGGGAGGACCGACACCACCCCCGCCTCGCGCAGCAGCCGGTCGACCCAGCCGTTGAGGACGAACAGCTCTTCGTACTTGGTGGCACCGAGCCCGTTCACAATGACGGCAGCGCGCCCGTCCGCGTCGGCGGGACGCTCGGCGAGGACCGCGTGCACCAGACGCTCCGCCAAGGTCGCCGCCGGCAACCAGCTCTCCGAGCTGATGCCGGGCTCGCCGTGGATGCCGAGACCGAACTCCATCTGGCCGGGCGGGACGACGAAGAGCGGCTCGTGCTTGCCCGGCATGGTGCAGCCTGCGAAGGCCACGCCATAGGAGAAGGTGTTCGCGTTCGCCTTGCGCATCACGCGCTCCACCCCGTCCACGTCGAGGCCTTGGTCCGCGGCGGCGCCGCCCACCTTGTAGACGAGGAAGGTGCCGGCGATCCCGCGACGCTTGTCCGCCTCCGACGGTACGGCGGACGCGATGTCGTCGGTGACGTACACGTTCCGGCAGTCGATGCCCTCCGCCTGGAGGCGCTCCTGTGCCGCGCCGAAGTTCAACCGGTCACCCGCGTAGTTGCCGTAGGCCAGGACGACCCCGGCGCCGCCGCTCGCGGCGCGGCCGACGCGGTAGACCTGCTCGGCCGAGGGCGAGGCGAACACATCGCCGAGGACCGCCCCGTCGACGAAGCCGGGGCCCAGCGTGCCGGAGTAGGAGGGGAAGTGCCCGGAGCCGCCACCGACCACGACGCTCACCTTGCCCGCGCGGGGCCCGCCGCGCCGGACGAACCCGGCGGCGTGGGGCACGCGCTCGACGTAGCGCGAGTAAGCCCTCGCGAAGCCGTCGAGCACCTGCTCCTTGAAGTCCTCAGGCTTGTCGTAGATGTGGGTCACGGTTCTCTCCTGGTATCGGTGGTGTTGGTTCAGGTGGCGATCTGGTAGGCGATGCCGGCTGTGTCCCAGGCCTGGAGGACGGCGGGGTTGGCTCCCGCGTCGGTGATGATGAGATCGAAGGCATCGAGGGGGACGACGCGGTGCAGGGCGACTCGTCCCAGCTTGCTGGAGTCGACGAGGAGGCACCTGAACGTGGCCACGTCGAGCATCTGGCGCTTCAGCTCCACGATCCGCTCCTCCTGGTGGAACGCGTCACCGCTGGAGACGGCCGAGGTCGACAAGAACACCGCGTCCGCCCGGATGCTGCGGATCTGCTCGATGCACTGAAGGCCGACGAAGCAGTCGTGCGATGCGTTGTAGACACCGCCGAGCCCGATGATCGTGAGCTCCGCGCGGGTGGCGATCTGGCTGAGCATGCGCAGGCCCTCGAGGAACATGGTCGCGACGTGCAACGGCGCCTTGTCCTGGAGACCCGGGATCATCTGCCGCACCGTCGTCGAGTCGTCCAGCAGCAGTGACATCCCCGGATCGACCAGGTCGAGTGCGGCCCGCGCGATCGCGGTCTTCTCGTCGACCTTCGCCTGTAGCCGGTGCGACAGCTGGGCCTCGAAGACCCCGGACGCCTGAGCCGTGACGCCTCCGTGGAACCGCCGAACGATGCCGCGCCGCTCGAGCACCTCCAGGTCGCGGTGGACGGTCATCAGGCTCACCCCGAACTCGGTGGCGAGCTCCTGTGGCGAGCATGACCCCCTCGTCATGACGAGATCGGCGATCTGCGTCTGCCTCACGTCCGCCTTGCGCCCGCGGACGGTCCGGCCTCGTTCGGCTGCCGGTGATTCAGTCATGCGCCACCCTTCCTTCCCGTCGTGAGGGCATGGTGATCGAGGTGGGCCGCCGCCGAGGTCGGCGGCCCACCCGTCTCACTACAGCCGGGTCACTCAGACAGCACGAAGCCGTTGAGCTTGTCTGCGTTGTCGGCGTTGATGAGCACGCAGTCGATGGCCTGCTTCTCGGTCTCCGGCTCCGTACCGTTCTTGATGTAGTCGTCGGCGTACTGCACCGCGAGCGTCGTGCCCGTCACGATCGGCTGGAGGACGGTGGCCACCATCTCGCCGGCCTTGACCGCGGCGACAGCGTCGTCGTTGCCGTCGAACCCGAGGACCTTCACCTGGTCGAGCTTGCCGGCGTCCTTGAGTGCCTGGATCGCTCCGAGGGCCATCTCGTCGTTGCCGGAGACCACACCGACGATGTTGGGGTGGGCCGAGAGCAGGATCTCCATCTTCTCCTTGCCCTGCGCGCGGTCCCAGTTCGCCGTCTCCGTCTGGACCAGCTTCAGGTCCGGGAACTGCGAGAGGACGCCGGCGTAGCCGTCGGACCGCACCTGGGCGTTGTTGTCGGTCGGGTTGCCGAAGAGCTCGACGTACTCGCCCTTCCCGCCGACGGCCTCGGCCCAGGCCTGGGCACCGAGCGTGGCGCCCTGCGCGTTGTTGGACACGATCTGCGCCTTGGCGATGCCCTGCTCGCTGATCTCGGCGTTCACCAGGAAGACCGGGATCCCGGCGTCGGTGGCCTTCTTCACGGCGCCGATGCTCTCGTCGGCACCAGCCGGGTCGAGGATGATCGCGACGACCTTCTTGCTGATGGCGCCGTCGATGAACTGGTTCTGCTTGTCCGGGTCGTTGCCGTGCGCGTCGACCGTCGTGTCGTAGCCGAGCTTCTCGGCTTCGGCGACCGCGGTGTCCACCTCGGCCTTCCAGTAGGGGTTGGACGGGTCGACGGTGATGATGGCGATCGTGCCGCCGCCCTTGGCGGCGTCGCCGTCGGCGGCCTGGTCGGAGTCCGAGTCACTGCCGCCACAGGCGGCGAGCCCGAATGCGGTCAGTGCGCCGATGAGAAGTAGTGCGAACTTGCGCTTCATAGTCGTCCTTTCAGGACTGGTCGGATCACGTTGTGCCGGTGGTACTGATGTGCGAGAGATCAGACGCCGACCATCTCCTCTGTCGGCGCGTCCGTCGTCGGTGGCAGCGCTGCCGCCGTCCGGATCGCCCTGCTCTTCTGGATGGACTGCTGGATCTGGTCGACTGCGACGGCGAGGATGATGACCGCGCCCTTGACGACCTGCTGCCAGAAGACGGACACACCCACGAGAACCAGTCCGTCTACGAGGAACCCGATGACGAAGGCGCCGATCATGGTGCCGCGGATCGTGCCGCGACCGCCGGAGAGGGCGGCCCCGCCGATGACCACGGCCGCGATGGCGTTCAGCTCGTAGAGCTCGCCGCCCTTCGGCGTCGCTGCCGGGAGGTCTGCGGTGAGGAGCAGACCGACCGTGGCGGCACACATGCCGGCGAGCAGGTAGATGGTGACCTTGATCCTCTTGATCGGCACCCCGGAGAGCTCGGCGGCGCGCTCGTTACCGCCAGTGGCATAGAGCCAGCGCCCGAACGGCGTCTTGTTGAGGATCACCGAGAAGATCAGGGCGAAGACGACCATGACCCACACCGGGAAGGGGATACCGAACGGGTCGCTGGCCAGCACGGTCAGGAAGCCGGTGTTGCCCAGCTCCTTGTCACCGCTCAGCCGGGTGAACGTCTCGCCGTTCGTGATCAGCAACGCGAGACCGCGTGCGACGTACAGCATGCCGAGGGTCGCGATGAACGGGGCGACATTGAGATACGCGACGAGAACGCCGTTGAGCCACCCCACGAGGCAGCCGACCATGAGGGCGATGATGATCACCACCCAGACCGGCGGATAGGCCACCTGGTCGGTGCCCGGCACGTTCGCGCCCTGGAGGAGATATCCGGCCACGACTCCCGAGAGCCCCACGCTCGAGCCGACCGAGAGGTCGATGCCGCCGTTCAGGATGACGAGCAGCATCCCGATCGCCAGGATCGCGTTGAGTGCGACGTGACGGGTCATCAGGATGAGGTTGTCCGGATTCAGGAAGTTCGGGGAGAGCGCGGAGAACACCGCGACGATGATGACCAGCGCCACAAGGGCTCGGCCTTCGACCATCAGGGCGTTCAGGTTCAGCTTGCGGCCTCTGGGCGCCGCAGTGGTCTCGGTAGGGCTCATTGGACGACTCCGCTGTCTAGGGCTTGGGGATCGAGCTGGTCGGAGGCGGCGGTCACCTCGTCGCGTTCGGCGTGCAGGGGGTCGAACTCACGCATGACCCGGCCACGGTTCATGACGATGACGCGGTGCGACGACGTCATCGCCTCGCCGATCTCCGAGGTCGCGTAGAGCACCGCCAATCCACTCTCCGCTGCCTTGAACAGGAGGGAGAAGACCTCGGCCTTGGCGCCGACGTCGATGCCACGAGTGGGCTCGTCGAGCAGGAGCACCTGCGGCTTGGTCATCAACATCTTGCCGATGACGACCTTCTGCTGGTTTCCGCCGCTCAGCGACGTGATCGGCGCGCCGGGTCCGGAGGTCTTCACACGGACCTCCTTGATCGCCCAGTCGATGTCCTTCGCCTCGCTCGAGCGGGACACGAACGCCCTCTTCACGAAGCTCAACAGGCTCGGCAGCGACAGGTTCTTGCCCACGGTCATCATCTGGACCAGCCCGTCGCGCTGACGGTCCTCGGGCACAAGCCCGATGCCGGTGGCGATCCGGTCCTTGATGGAGCGGCCGGTGATGTCGGTGCCGTTGAGCAGCACCTTGCCGGAGGCGATCGGCTGGCGTCCGGCAAGCGCCTCGAGCAGCTCCGTGCGGCCGGCTCCCATGGGGCCGTACAGGCAGACGATCTCGCCGGTCTTCAGCTGGAGGTTCATGTCCTGCACAGCGACCCGCCCGGAGTTCGGATCGACCACTCGGAGATTCTCCAGCTCGAGGATGACGTCACCGTGCTCGCGAGGGTGACCGCTGAAGTCGTGCTCCGCCTCCTTGCCCACCATCTTGGAGATCACCCAGGAGGGGCTGATGTTGGCGGCATCCTCCGACGCCACCAGCTCGCCATCTCGGAAGACGACGGCGTAGTCGGCGATCTCGATCGCCTCCTCGAGGTGATGGGAGATATAGACGATCGCCACGCCCTGGGCAGTGAGCTCCCGGATCACTCGGAACAGCACCGCGACCTCGGCGGCGCTGAGCGCCGACGTGGGCTCGTCCATGATCAGGATCCGCGCCTTGGTGGAGAGGGCCCGCGCGATCTCGACGACCTGCTGCTGGCCCAGGCGGAGGTTCGCCACGAGCGTGAGCGGGTCGATGGCTCCCTCGAGGCGCTCCATCACCTCACGGGCGACCGCGCGCTCGGCGGCGAAGTCGACGCTGCCCCTCACGGTGCGCAGCTCACGCCCGACGAACATGTTGTCGCGGACGTTCAGGTTGGGGCAGAGATTCAGCTCCTGGTGGATGATCGAGATGCCCAGGTCGACCGCGTGGGTCGTCGACTCCAGCTCGACCACCTCGCCGTCGAGCTCGAGGTGCCCGCTGGTCGGCTGTTCGACGCCGGACATGATCTTCATCAGCGTCGACTTGCCGGCCCCGTTCTCACCGAAGAGGACTGTCACCTTGCCGCGGCGAACCTCGAAGTTCACGCCCTTGAGCGCTCGTGTCACGCCGTAGGTCTGGACGATGTCGACAGCTCGCAGGATGACGTCGCCGTCGGTGCCCGGCTCGTCGGTCACTGCCCGACCTCGATCGATACGGGATGGATGATGAACGACTTCGGCGGCCCCCCGGTCGCCCAGCCGCCGACCACGGTGACCTGCACCCCCGCAGCCAGATCCGGCTGGACCGAGGTGAGCACGTCGGACTGGATCTTGATCTTGATCTCGTTGGCGACCGACTGGAACGCGGTCTGGTCCTGGAAGTCGCCGAACTTCACGTCGCCGATGGCGTCTCGCACTGCGGTGCCCTGCAGGACGTTGCCGAGTGCGATCCGCACCTCGACGTCCTGGGGGACACCGGCTACCTCGAGGAGCGCGAAGTTCGCGTCGACCTCCTTGATCGTGCCGGTCGCCGTAACGGGGAACGCGTAGGCGTTGCTGCCGAGGTCCTGGCCGTACTCAGCTCCCGCGGCTGCCAGGTTCTCGTCGACGGCGGGGGCGAGGACAGCGATGTCCACGGCCGACTCGGTGATCGTCTGCTGCCAGCCCGAGAAGTTCTCCTCGACGAAGTCGGCTGCGACGAAGGCCGGCGGATTGATGGCCTCCTCTTCTTCGGGGCTCAACCAGGTCGTGCTGAATCCCATCGCTGCGACCAGGACGGCGAGGGCGACGGCAGCGATGCTGCGGCGGGTCCGCGGCGAAGATCGCCTGGGACTGCTCATGCTGTCTCCTTTGCTCGGTTCGACGCCGAAGCCGGAGGGCCGGCGGGGTGGACGTCCGAGGGCTTGTGAGCAGCGAACCTACGTTAGAGATCTAACGCCCCGCAATCAGAATGGGAAAGTTATAACTTACGTTTTGGTAACGGTACGTTCATCTGCGCGAACCGCCGGCACCCCTGCGCCTGACCCGCGGGGGCGGGTCGCGGTCGGGGCCCCGCCCGGCGCGTCTCGACCGCGGTGACGGCGCCAGGTCACGGGACCCCTGCTGCCTCAGCAGCGATGGCCGCGAGCCGCAGGAAGCCCTCCGGCGTCCAGGCGGCCCGGCCGACGAAGAGCCCGTCGGTGTTCGCGTCGAGCAGGAGGTCGGCGGCGTTGGCCTCGTCGACGCTGCCTCCGTACAGCAGAGCTCGGCACCCGACTCCCCCACTGACCTCCCGGGCGACCCGAGCCAGCTCCGACACCACCGGCGCGACCTCTGTCGGCGTTGCGGGCCGCCCATGCTCACCAATGGCCCAGATCGGCTCGTAGGCGATCAGCACACCGCTCACCTCGGTTGACGAGAGTCGACCCAATGCGGCTCTGACCTGGGACGATACAAACTCGATCGCCTCCCCTGCCTCGTGCACGTCGACCGGCTCGCCGACGCAGATCAGCGGCATCAGGCCCGCGTCCACAGCGGCCCGCGCCTTGAGCGCAACCGTCTCGTCGGTCTCGGCGTGGTGCTGCCGTCGCTCTGAGTGGCCTATCTCGACCAAGCGGGCGCCGGCATCGCCCACCATCCTCATGGACACCTCGCCGGTGCCGGCCCCCTCCGGCCCCCAGTGCGCGTTCTGCGCGCCGAGCAACACCGGGGACTCGGCCGGGAGGGCGTCGCGCGCGGCGGCGAGACTCGTGTGTGCCGGTATCACGAAGGGCTGGATCCCGGCGGGAAGCTCCGCGGTGGCGATGTGCTCGATGTACGCCCTGGCCTCGGCGATGGTCTTGGTCATCTTCCAGCTGGTACCGATCCACACAGGTAGTTTCACGTCAGTCCCTCTCACACAGGCGGGCGCCTGATGGGGATATTTTCACATACCTAGGGCCTATGCGAGAGAAACCTCCCACGCGAGAGGGATGATCGCCACACGAAACGGGCATTTCCGCGCCGCGTAGTGCCACACTGCGGACATGTCGGATGTCGTCGTCCTGGGCAGCGCCAACGTCGATCTGGTGATGAGGGTGGCCCGCTACCCCGGCGCCGGAGAGACCGTCACCGCAGAGCGGGTCGGGGAGCTCCCCGGCGGAAAAGGCCTGAACCAGGCGGTCGCTGCGGCGCGGGCTGGCGCGCGGACCTCCTTCGTCGGCACGGTCGGAGACGACGAGCACGGCCGGATGCTGGCCGGTGTCCTGGCGGTTGAGGGCATCGACATCACGGCGCTCGGGCGATCGACAACGGCCACTGGCATGGCAGTGATCGCACTCCACCGCGACGGGGACAACAGCATCTTCGTGCTGCCGGGCGCGAACGCGCATCTGGAGGTCGACGAGGCGGGTCGAGGGCTGATCGCCGGCAGCACCGTGATGGTCGCCCAGCTGGAGGTCCCTATCTCGGCTGTGAACGACGCGCTGCACGTGGCACGGGCAGCTGGCGTGCGGACGATCCTGAACGCCGCGCCTGCCGCTCCGTTGGACGACTCGCTCCTGGAATCGGTCGACGTCCTCGTGGTCAACGAGCACGAGGCCGCTCTGCTGGGCGGCCACGGCGACCCGATCCGGGCCGCTGTGGCGCTGGGGCGGTCGGTGGGGCTGACCGTCGTCACCCTGGGGTCCGAGGGTGCCGCGGTGGTCAGTCGCGATGGCAGCGTCGAGCGGCACCCGGGGCTCCCGGCCAATGCGGTCGACACCACCGGCGCCGGGGACACCTTCGTAGGAGTGCTGGCGGCGACCCTAGCCGCGGGCGGATCGACCCGCCTCGCCGTCGAGCGCGGCGTGGCTGCGGGTGCCGTGGCGGTCGAGCGGATCGGCGCGGTGCCGTCGATCCCCACCTACGAGGAGGTCAGCGCTCGATTGCACGCCGCATACGCCCGCGGTCCCGAGACGTCGCGCTGAACCCCCTGACGGGGAACATCCGCGGCGGCCACTCCCGGCGGTCACCGCGCGCCGGTCAGCCCCTCCGCGGTCGAGCCGGAGAGCCGCTGGGCGAGGTAGATCGGGACCGCCGAGGCGAGCACGAGCACGGCGGCCACGACGTTCACGATCGGCGCCTGGTTGGGCCGGAACAGGTTCTGGAGGATCCAGATCGGCAGCGTCTGGTCCTGCGGGCTCGCGGTGAACGTCGTCACCACGATCTCGTCGAAGGACAGCCCGAAGGACAGCAGCCCGCCGGCGAGCAGCGCCGAGCGCAGCATCGGGAAGGTGACCAGCCGGAACGTCGTCCACCGGCCGGCGCCCAGGTCCATCGAGGCCTGCTCGAGGTTCGTGCCGAGCCGCTGGAAGCGGGCCTGCACGTTGTTGAAGACCGTGACGATGCAGAACGTCGCGTGCGCGATCACGATCGTCCAGATGCTCAGCTGGATCCCGAGGATCGTGCGGAAGCCGTTCTGGAACGCCAGGCCGGTCACGATGCCGGGCAGCGCGATCGGCAGGATGATCAGCAGCGACACGACGTTGCGCCCGAAGAACCGGGTCCGCCGCAGTCCCATCGCAGCGAGCGTCCCGAGAACCAGCGCGATCGCGGTCGCAACCAGCGCCACCTGGATGCTGGTGAACAGGGCCTCGCGGGCGCCGGTGCTCTCGGCGGCCACCTTCCACCAGTGCAGCGTGAACCTCGGCGGCGGCCAGCCGAAGGTGTTGTCGCTGTTGAACGAGTTGACCAGCACCAGCAGCAGCGGGATGTAGACGACCGCCAGCACCACGGCGGTGAAGCCCGCGAGCGAGCGGCGCAGGCCACGGGACATCGCCATCGACGTGCTCGAGGGCCGGCCCATCAGAGGTTCTCCAGCGCGCCGGTACGGCGGACGGCGGCGAGGTAGGCGAGCATCACGACGATCGGCACCGTCGCCACCGCGGCGGCGAACGGCAGGTTATTGGCCGCGCCCTGGTTGTCGTACACGACGTTGCCGAGCAGCTGGCTGGTGCCGCCGACGATCTTGACCGCGATGTAGTCGCCCATCGACAGCGAGAACGTGAAGATCGAGCCGGCCACGATCGCGGGGAAGGCCATCGGGACCACCACCCGGCGCAGCGTCGTCCAGGCGCCGGCGCCGAGGTCCGCGGACGCCTCGAAGAGCGAGTCGGGCAGCCGCTCGAGCCCGGCGTACACCGGCAGGATCATGTAGGGCAGCCACAGGTAGGCGAGGGTGATGGTCACCGCCGGCAGTCCGTAGCCCGGCGTGTGCAGCCCGAACGGCGCGGCGACCCAGGCGATCGGGCCGTCCGCCGAAAGCATGCCGCGCCACGCGTAGGCCTTGACCAGGTACGACGCCCACAGCGGCGTCAGCACCGAGATCACCAGGATCCGCTGCATCCGCGGGGAGGCCACCTTGGCCATGTACAGCGCGATCGGGAACGCCAGCACCGCGTCCACCACGGTCACCAGCGCCGCGATGCCGATCGTGCGCAGCGTGATGGTGCGGTAGACCTCGACGGTGAAGAGGGTCTTGAAGTTCTCCAGCGTCCAGGAGCGCTCGATGGTCCCCGTGAAGTCGTTCTGGGTCCACAGCGAGGCGATGAGGAGGGCCGCCAGCGCCCCCAGGTAGGCCACTCCCAGCCACAGCATCGGCGGCGTCAGGAGCAGGCCCACCCGGAGGCCCGGGCGACGGTCGATCAGGGACAAGCTCCGCCCCCTAGCCCTTCACCTCGGTCCACGCGGTCGTCCAGTCGCCGTAGTTGGTGCACGTCACATCCGTGCGACCGTCCAGGCACTGCTCGATCGGCGTGGTCCAGTAGTGGATCTGGGCGGCGAAGTCGGCATCCGTCGCGTGATAGGTGTCGCAGAACGACTTGTCCGAGGTGAGGTCGCAGGCCTTGGTGTTGGCCGGCGCCTCGCCGAAGTACTCCGCGACCGCGGCCTGCGCCTTCGGGCTGGTGATGTAGTCCATCCACAGGTAGCCGCAGTTCGGGTTCGGCGCCTTCGCGCTGATCATCCAGGTGTCCGACCAGCCGGTGGCTCCCTCCTCGGGCAGCACCGCTTCGACCGGCGCGCCCTCGCCCTGGGCGACCGAGGCGATCACCTGCCAGGTGGTGCCGATGACCGAGTCGCCGGTCTTGAAGGCCTGGACCTCCTTGAGGTAGTCCGACCAGTACTCCGAGACGTTGGCCCGCTGCTCCTTGAGCAGGTCGACCGCCGCCGCGAGCTGGTCCTCGTCGAGGGCGTAGGGGTCCTTGATCCCCAGGTCCGGCTGGCTGTTCATCAGGTAGAGCGCGGCGTCGGCGATGTAGATCGGCGAGTCGTACGCCGTCACCTTGCCTGCGTAGGCCGAGGCGTCGTCGAAGACCGAGCCCCAGCTGGTCGGCGCCGGGCTCACCGCCTCGGTGTTGTACATCAGCAGGTTCGCGCCCCAGCCGTGCGGGACGCCGTACATCTGGCCACCGACGGAGTTGAACGCCTGGTCCTTGAGGAAGTCGGCGATGTCCGCGTAGTTCGTGAGCAGGTCGGTGTTGACCGGAGCCACGTCACCGGCCGCGATCATCCGCAGCGTGGCGTCGCCCGAGGCCGAGACCACGTCGTACTCGCCGGTCTTCATCAGCTGCACCGCCTCGTCGGAGGTGCCGAAGTACTTCACGTTGGCCTGGCAGCCGCTCTCCTTCTCGAAGGGCGTCACCCAGTCGATCGACTTGTCGGTCGACCCGTCCTCGGCGTAGCCCGGCCAGGCGAGGACGTTCACCTGGCCCTCGGGGTCACCGACCTCCTCGGCCATCGGCACGTCCGGGGCGGTGAAGCCGCCCTGCTCCTCGCCGGCCTTCTCGCCGCCGCCACCACCGTCACCCGAGCTGGTGCCGCAGGCCGTCGCGAGCGCGAGCACGCCCACGCAGGCCACGGCGGCCAGCCGCTTGGATCCGATCCGTCTCATGCTGTCTCCTCCTCAGGGGACGCCGCTGGGTCGGGGGAACCCAGGGACACCAGGTGGTCGCGGCGCCAGCTGACGACGACGCGCTGGTCGCGCCGCTCGACGGCGGCGTCGATGGAGGTGTCGGAGTTCTGGTGCGACACCGTCACGGTGGGGCCGGCGTCGAGCTCGACCACCGACATCGTCGAGGCGCCGAGGTAGACCACCTCACGTACGACGCCCGCGGCCGCGATGCCGCCGGGCAGGTGCGGGTCCTCGGCCAGCAGCTGCAGCTTCTCGGGCCGGATCACGAACGGCCCGGGGTCGCCGACCAGGTCGCGGGCGACGTCGCCCTCGAGCAGGTTGGAGCTGCCGACGAACCCGGCGACGAACGCGCTCGCGGGCCGCTCGTAGAGCTCGACCGGGCTGGCGAGCTGCTCGATGCGCCCCTCGTTGAAGACCGCGATGCGGTCGCTCATCGTGAGCGCCTCCTCCTGGTCGTGGGTGACGAACACGAACGTGATCCCGACGTCGCGCTGGATCTCCTTCAACTCGATCTGCATCTCGCGGCGCAGCTTGAGATCCAGCGCGCCGAGCGGCTCGTCGAGCAGCAGCACCTGCGGCCGGTTCACCAGGGCCCGCGCCAGCGCGACCCGCTGCCGCTGGCCGCCGGAGAGCTGGTGCGGCCGGCGCTCGGCGTACCCCTCGAGCCGGACGGTCGCGAGCGCCTCGTCGGCGCGGCGGCGGCGCTCCGCGCCTGGCACCTTCTTCACGCGCAGGCCGTACTCGACGTTCTGCCGGACGCTCAGGTGCGGGAAGATCGCGTAGTCCTGGAAGACCGTGTTGACGTCGCGGGCGAACGGCGGGCGCCGGGTCACGTCCTCGCCGCCGAGCATGATCCTGCCCGCGGTCGGCTCCTCGAAGCCGGCGATCAGGCGCAGCACCGTGGTCTTCCCCGAGCCCGACGGGCCGAGCATCGAGAAGAACTCGCCGTCGGCGATGTCGAGGTCCAGACCGTCCACCGCGCGCACCTCGCCGAAGTGCTTGCTCAGCCCCCGCACGGAGATCGCCGTCGCCATAGGTGGCAAGGTAGCGGTGCAGGTGCGCGCATTTCCATCGTCTCAGAGCCGATCGGCAACGATTTAGTACACCGTTACCGCCTTGTGACTTCGGTTTACGGCGATCGGTCGCCCCCGGGGCAACCTCGGGCTGGGCTTCGGCGTCCCACGGACGGGAGGTGATCGGGGTGCGCCGGATCGTGGTGCTGGTCGTGGCGGTGCTGCTGCTCGGTGGCGCGCCGGCCGTCGCCGCGCCGGGCAGGGACCGTCCGGTCACACCCTGCTCGCGCGGCCTGGTGGCCCTCACCTTCGACGACGGACCCTCGCCGACCGTGACCCCCCGGCTGGTCCGGCTGCTCGACCGGCGGGGCGTGCCGGCGACCTTCTTCATGGTCGGGACCCGGGTGGACGCCGACCCGGAGCTGGCCCGGATCGTCTCGGACGCCGGCTTCGCGATCGGCAACCACACGTGGGAGCACGCCGACCTCACCGGGCAGACCGGCGCCGAGATCCGCCACGCGCTGCAGCGGACCCGGCACGCCCTGGTCGAGGCCGGGGTGCCGGCGCCGACGCTCGCCCGGCCGCCGTACGGCGCCGTCGACGACCGGGTCCGGCGGGTGCTCGAGGCGACGGGCTACGTGCCGGTGCTCTGGACCATCGACTCGCGCGACTGGAACGGCGGCACCCCGCGGCAGATCGCCCGGCGGGTGGTGTCGGGCGTGCAGCCGCACCGGCCGAACGTCGTGCTCCAGCACGACGGCGTCACGCACTCCCCCGCCACGCTCCGCGCGATCCCCCGGGAGGTCAGGACGCTGCGCGAGCGCGGCTACTGCTTCGCCGCCCTCGGTCGCGACGGTCGTCCGACGCCGCCGGTGCCGGTCGCCACCGTGTCCACGGACCGGCGCCGGGTCGCCGAGGGTGACCGGGTGCGGCTGACCGTCCGTCTCGACCGGCCGACCAGCCGGGCGACGACGGCGCTCGTCACGCCGGGCGGCTCGGCGACCGGCGGCGAGGACTTCGCGAGGCCGCTGCGCCGGGTGCGCTTCCCCGCCGGCGACCAGGTCGCCCACCTGTGGCTGCGGACCCGGCAGGACGACGTCGACGAGGTGCGCGAGCAGGTCGATCTCAAGGTCTCCGGCGGCCGCGGCGTCCAGCCGGGGCTGGTCTGGCAGGCCGCGGTGTCCATCCTCGACGACGACCCGCCGCCGGTCGTACGCCTCACGGCCGCCACGGTGACCGCCGCACCGTTGCTCGCGACCCAGGCCAGGGTGGGCGTTCGCCTCGACCGGCCCAGCGACCGCCCGGTGCGGGTTCGGGTGCGCTCGCCGCTCGGTCCCGCGAGCGCCGTCGTCGCGGCCGGCAGCCGGACCGCGACCCTGGCTCTCACCGTCCCGCCCGGAGCCCCGCGCGACGGGGTCCGCGACCTGCCGATGCGGATCGTGGGAGTCACCCACGCGAGAGCGGCCGAGGACGCGGTGCTCACGGTGCGCCCGCCCCGCCAGAGCCCCGCTGAGGCCACCGCAGCGGCCGTGGCCGCCGTCCGCTGGCCGGTGGTCACGCTCGCCGGCGTGTTCTAGGGCGGGGTTCGGTCGCGGAGCAGCCCGCACCGTCGCGGGGGCGGCAGACGTCGGGTCCCGGCCCACTCCCGGGTCACCGGCCGCCGCCGCCGGGATGTCCGCTCAGAGCTCCTTGATCCCCCAGGGGCTGCCGTACTCGGTCAGCAGGTCGAGGAACGGGACCGCGTCGAAGGCCTCCGGGCCGAGCACGCCCGCGCCCTGCCACGTCCCCCGGGACAGCAGCTCGAGGGCGATCACCGGGTTGATGGCGGTCTGCCAGACCACGCACTGGTGGCCGTACTCGCGCATCGTCCACTCGTTGTCGACCACGTGGTAGAGGTACGTCGAGCGTTCGGCCCCGTCCTTGCCGCGACCCGTCACCCACACCCCGGCGCAGGTCTTGCCGGTCATCCGCGGGCCCACCGTCGCCGGGTCCGGCAGCACCGCCGCGACCACGTCGCGCGGCGAGACCTCACAGTGCCCACCAGAAGCGGCCTTGACCCGCACCTTCTCCGTGCTGTCGAGGCCCAGGGTGTGCAGCACCTTGAGGATGTTGATGAAGTCGTCGCCGAGCCCGTACTTGAACGTCGCGCGCTTGCAGTCGATCCAGCGCGGCATGAGCAGGACCTCCTCGTGCTCGACGTTCACGCACTCGACCGGTCCGATGCCCTCGGGGAAGTCGAAGACCTCCGGCTCGCTGAACGGGGCGGTGGTGTGCCACGCACCGTCCTGCCAGATCACCGGGGGGTTGAGGCACTCCTCGATCGTGGTCCACATCGAGAACGACGGCGCGAAGATCTCGTTGCCCTCGTCATCGGTGACGACGAGGTTCGCCCCGTCCCTTGTGGCCAGCTCGTCGATCTCGGAGAACAGGTGGTCGGCGGCGTACCGCGCGAACACGTCGGACAGCCCGGGCTCGACGCCGATGCCGACGAGCGCCAGGCGGCCGGCCGACTCCCACTCCCCGGCGACGGCGAACTGCTCGTCGCCGAGCTTCACGCCGGTCTGCTCGTACGGCGCGGTCGGGTGCGGCCTCGACAGCGACATCGCCATGTCGAGGTAGTCGGCACCCGCCTCGAACGCGCCGCCGAAGACCGACATGTCGAACACCGGGTCGACCGCGTTCATCACGTGCGTGATGCGGTGCTCGCGGCACAGGTCGGCCACGGCGGACGCCGAGGACGCGTCCACCTGCGCGGCGACGTACCGCTCGTCGGTGGCGGCGGCCCGCTCCGCCCGCTCGAGGGAGTAGTCGGACACCACGATCGTCTCGAAGAAGCCGCGGCGTGCCGCGATGGCGCACAACGCCGCCCCCACCCCACCGGCCCCGACCAGAAGGATCCTCATGACCTCAAGCCCTCCCGCCGACAGCGATACGAACGCTCACACCCCGTACGTCCTCACCTCTCGACCGTCGAGCCCAGGAGCGGGGCGTGCGAGGAGCGAAGCGACGAGTGCAGAAAGACATCCCCCAGTCACGATCCGATGTAAGACATCACGTGCTTGATGCGCGTGTAGTCCTCGAGCCCGTACATCGACAGGTCCTTGCCGTAGCCGGAGTGCTTGAACCCGCCGTGCGGCATCTCGCTGATGAACGGGATGTGGGTGTTGATCCAGACGACCCCGAAGTCGAGGCCGCGCGACATCCGCATGGCGCGCGCATGGTCCTTGGTCCAGACGCTGGAGGACAGGCCGTACTCCACTCCGTTGGCCCAGCGCAGCGCCTCGGCCTCGTCGGTGAACCGCTGGACCGTCATCACGGGGCCGAAGATCTCGGTCTGGATCTGCTCGTCGTCCTGCCGGAGGCCCGAGAGCACGGTCGGCTCGTAGAAGTAGCCGACGCTGCCGTGGCGGGTGCCGCCGGTCTCGAGGTTCGCGTGGTCGGGCAGCCGGTCCACCATGCCCGAGACCCGATCGAACTGGCTCTGGTTGTTGAGCGGGCCGTAGTAGGTGTCCTCGTGGGCCGGGTCGCCGGTCGGCATGCCCTTCGCGGCCTCGGCCAGCGCCGCCACGAACTCGTCGTGGACACCGGCCCCGGCCAGCACCCGGGTGGCGGCGGTGCAGTCCTGGCCGGCGTTGAACAGGCCGGCGCCGGCGATGCCCTCGGCGGCCTTCTCGATGTCGGCGTCGTCGAAGACGATCACCGGTGCCTTGCCGCCGAGCTCGAGGTGCACGCGCTTGAGGTCGCGGGAGGCCGACTCCGCGACCTCCATCCCGGCCCGCACCGAGCCGGTGATGGCGACCATCTGCGGCGTGGAGTGCGCGACCAGCGCCCGGCCGGTGTCCCGGTCGCCGGTGACGACGTTGAGCACCCCCGGCGGCAGGAACTCCTGGGCGAGCTCGGCGAGCAGGGTGGAGCTCGCCGGCGTGGTGTCGCTGGGCTTCAGCACGATCGTGTTGCCACCGGCCAGCGCA
Source organism: Nocardioides sp. (assembly GCF_030019515.1). Taxonomy (GTDB): domain Bacteria; phylum Actinomycetota; class Actinomycetes; order Propionibacteriales; family Nocardioidaceae; genus Nocardioides. Next base: position 416,413 of record NZ_JASEEQ010000002.1, read on the forward strand.
GGCGCGATCTTCCAGATCATCATCAGCAGCGGGTAGTTCCACGGCGTCACCTGGCCGACGACGCCCACCGGCTCCCGCCGGACCCACGAGGTGTGGTCGGCCAGGTACTCCCCCGCGGAGCGGCCCTCGAGCACTCGGGCGGCCCCGGCGAAGAACCGGAAGTGGTCGGAGGCGTACGGCATCTCCTCGGACATCGTCAGGCCGAGCGGCTTGCCGGTGTCCTTGCACTCGACGGCGTTGATCTCCTCGGCCCGCGCCTCGATCGCGTCCGCGATCTTGAGCAGCGCCTCCGAGCGCTCCCTGGGCGTCGTGCCACCCCAGGACTCGAACGCGGCGGCGGCCGCGGCGTACGCCCGGTCGACGTCCTCGGCGCCCGACCTGGGTGCCTGGGCGTACACCTCGCCGGTCGTCGGGTCGATGATGTCGTAGGTCTCCCCGGACGCACCGTCGACGAGCTCTCCGTTGATGACGTTCTTGAAGCTTCGGTCGCTCATGCGGGGAGCCTAGTGACCCGGCTACGGAATCTGTAGGCCTTGGCCCCGAATCGACACGGAATCAGTCGCCGAGTCGCCCTCAGGCGGTGTGGACAGCGGCTCCCTCGACCCACGTCGACACCACCCGCGCGGCGCCGACCTCCTCGGGCGGGCCCGTGAACGGGTCGTGGTCGAGGACAACCAGGTCGGCGACCGCACCGGGCCGCAGCACGCCCGCGGCCGGCTCGTCGCCGACGCCGCGGTGGTTGGCCCAGGCGCTGCCCGAGGTGTACGCCGCGTACGCGGTCTCGAGCGACAGCGCCTGTGCGGGGAGGAACGGCTCGCGGTCGCTCCCTGGCTCGACGCGCGTCACGGCGACCTGGATCGCCTGGAGCGGGTCGGGGGTGCTCACCGGCCAGTCGCTGCCGGCGACCAGCCTGGCCCCCGCGCGGTGAAGGTCGGCGAACGGGTACTGCCAGGCGGCCCGCTCGGCCCCGAGCACCGGCAGCGTCAGGTCGACCATCTGGTCGTCGAGGCAGGCCCAGAGCATCTGCAGGTTCGCGGCCACGCCGAGCCCGGCGAAGCGGCGTACGTCGTCGGGGTGGACGACCTGGAGGTGCGCGATCTGGTGCCGCCGTGCCGGGTCGGTCCCCTCGAACGCGTCGAGCGCCTCGCGCACACCCCGGTCGCCGATGGCGTGCACGTGCACCTGGAAGCCGGCCGCGTCGAGCGCGGCGACGGCCTCGCGGAGCGCGGTCGGGTCGACGAACGAGTGGCCGGCGTTGCCGGTCGGGTGGCCGCACCGGTCCAGGTATGGCGTGAGCATCGCCGCCGTGCCGTTCTCCGCCACGCCGTCCTGCATGATCTTGACCGTCGTCGCCCGGAACCGACCGGTGGTCATCGCAGCGCGGCGCGCGACCAGGTCGGCGACCTGCTCGACGCCCCGGCGGCGCTCCCACCACAGCGCGCCGACCACGTGCGAGCGCAGGTCGCCGCTGGCCGCGGCGGCCGTGTACGTCGCGGCCGCGTCGTCCATGCCCGAGTAGGCGCCGACGATCGCGTCCTGCCAGGAGGTGACGCCCAGGGAGTGGAGGTAGCCCTGGCCGGCCATCAGCGCGGCGTGGTGGTCCGCCTCGCTCGCCGGGGGCAGGTGCCGGGTGACGAGCGTGGTGGCGCCCTCGTGGAGGGTGCCGCTGGGACGACCGTCCGGGCCACGCTCGATCCGCCCGTCGGGCGGGTCCGGCGTGCGCTCGTCCACGCCGGCGAGCTCGAGGGCGCGGGAGTTGACCCATGCGCCGTGGTGGTCGCGGTTGGGCAGGTAGACCGGCCGGTCCGGCACTACGCGGTCGAGGTCGGCAGCGGTCGGGGTGCCGCCCGGGAACGCGGGCATCGACCACCCGCCGCCGAGGATCCACTCGGCCGCCGGGTGGTCCGCGGCGTACGACGCGACCGCGGCGAGGTACTCCTCCCGGGTCGAGAGCTCGGTGAGGTCGCAGCGCAGCCGCTCCAGGCCGCCTTGGACCGGGTGCACGTGCGCGTCGACGAAGCCGGGCGCGAGGAACGCGGCGTCGACCACGGTGGTCGAGGTGCGAGCGGAGCGAGCCTCCGAGCCACCCGGGGCGACCTCGACGATCCGCCCGTCCTCGACGAGCACGTCCGCGCGACCGGCGTACCGGTGTCCGTCGAAGACGGCGCCGGCGCGGAAGAGCGTCGCCACTCAGCGTCCTTCGAGCAGCGGGCCGGCCGGGTCGTGCGAGATGCCGTGCCTGCGGACCGCCAGCCCGGAGAGGGCCTCGAGACAGACCCGGTTGGCGAGGTACGCCGTGATCTCGGCGTGGTCGTACGGCGGCGACACCTCGACCACGTCGATGCCGGCGACCGGCAGCTCGGAGCAGATGCGCCGGACCGCGTCGAGGAGCTGGCGGCTCGAGAGGCCACCCGGCTCCGGCGTGCCCGTGCCCGGTGCGTGGCCCGGGTCGCACACGTCGATGTCGACGGACAGGAAGACCGCGTCGCACTCGTCGAGGGCGATCTCGAACGCCTCGTCCAGGCAGGCCTCGAGCCCCCGCTTGCCGATCTCGGTCATCTCGAACGAGCGCATGCTCTGCTCCGCCATCCAGTCGAGGGTCTCGGGGCCGGGCCAGTAGCCGCGCAGCCCCATCTGGAGGAACCGGTCGCCGCGCAGGGCGCCGGACTCGATCAGGCGGCGCATCGGCTGGCCGTGGCCGTAGAGCGACCCGAACTCGATGTGGCCGGTGTCGGCGTGCGCGTCGAAGTGGATCATCGAGACCCGGCCGAAGCCGTGGTGGCGCGCGACACCGGTCGCGTCGGGCAGCGCGATCGAGTGGTCGCCGCCGAGCACCAGCGGGACCGCACCGGCCGCGGCGACCCGGTAGACCGCCTCCTCGAGGGCACCGAGGGCGCGCTCGATCTCGCCGGGTGGCATCTCGACGTCGCCGGCGTCGACCACCCGCAGGTCGCGGAGGGCGTCGACCCGCAGCGCGAGGTGCGGGCGCGAGCCGTCGTGAGGCAGGTAGTCGGTCTGCCGGATCGCGCTCGGCCCGAAGCGGGTCCCCGGTCGGTGCGAGGTCCCCCCGTCGAACGGGGCCCCCACGACCACGACGTCCGCCGCGGCCAATGCGTCGGCGTCGTCGAGGTCGACCGGGTCGACGCCGAGGAAGGTGAGGTCGGGACCGAACTGCGCGCCGTACCGGGTCATGGGGTGTTCCTATCACGCGGGCCACCCGGAAGATCGCTTCGGATTTCGCGTCATTCGCGTGTCTGCACGACGGATTCACTTGCATTGCGAAGGTTCCACAGCGCATCATGGGGTCATGCACCCGGACTACGACCACCTCCAGCAGGCCGCCAAGGACCACCTGTGGATGCACTTCACTCGGCATTCGTCCTACCGCGACGAGGACGTGCCGGTGATCGTTCGCGGCGAGGGCGCCTACATCTGGGACGCGCGCGGCAAGCGCTACCTCGACGGCCTGGCCGGCCTGTTCGTCTCCCAGCTCGGGCACGGTCGGACCGAGCTCGCGGAGGCCGCCGCCGCTCAAGCCAAGGAGCTCGCGTTCCACCCGCTGTGGTCCTACGCCCACCCGAACGCCATCCTGCTCGCCGAGCGGATCGCCGGGTACGCACCGGGCTCGCTGAACCGGGTGTTCTTCAGCAGCGGCGGCGGCGAGTCCGTCGAGTCCGCCTGGAAGCTGGCGAAGAACTACTTCAAGCTCGTCGGCAAGCCGATGAAGCACAAGGTGCTCAGCCGCGCCATCGCCTACCACGGGACCACGCAGGGTGCGCTCTCGATCACCGGCCTGCCGCCGCTGAAGCAGCAGTTCGAGCCGCTGGTGCCCTCGACGTTCCGGGTCCCGAACACCAACCTCTACCGCGCTCCGGCCGGCACGGCGGGCCCCGACGGCACCGACGCCGAGGCGTTCGGCCGGTGGGCCGCCGACCAGATCGCGGTCGCCATCGAGAACGAGGGCCCCGAGACGGTGGCGGCGATCTTCCTCGAACCGGTGCAGAACTCCGGCGGTTGCTTCCCGCCCCCGCCGGGCTACTTCCAGCGGGTCCGCGAGATCTGCGACGAGTACGACGTGCTGATGGTCTCCGACGAGGTCATCTGCGCCTTCGGCCGGCTCGGTCACATGTTCGGGGCCGAGCGCTACGGCTACGAGCCGGACATCATCACCTGTGCCAAGGGCATCACGTCGGGCTACGCCCCGCTCGGCGCGATGATCGCCTCGGACCGGCTGATGGAGCCGTTCCTCGCCGACGGCGAGATGTTCGCGCACGGATACACGTTCGGCGGCCACCCGGTCTCCACCGCGGTCGCGATGGCCAACCTCGACGTCTTCGAGTCCGAGGACGTCCTCGGCCATGTCCGTGCCAACGAGGGGGCGTTCCGCGCGACGCTCGAGCGGCTGCTCGACCTGCCGATCGTCGGCGACGTCCGGGGGGACGGGTACTTCTACGGGATCGAGCTGGTCAAGGACAAGGCCACCCGGGAGTCCTTCACGGCCGAGGAGTGCGAGCGGATCCTGTTCGGCTTCGTCTCCAAGCAGCTGTTCGCGGAGGGCCTCTACTGCCGGGCCGACGACCGTGGCGACCCGGTCATCCAGCTCTCCCCGCCGCTGATCTGCGACCAGCAGCACTTCGACGAGATGGAGCAGATCCTGCGCGTCGTCCTCGACAAGGCCGGCACGCTGGTCTGACCGCTTTCGCTGCCGCCGGCGGTCAGCCCAGGCCGATCGACCGGCGGCGGCGCCAGAGCTCGCCGGCCACCACGAACACGAACGACACCAGGAACATGATCGACCCGACGACGAACAGCTGGGCCGGGAAGTCCTTCAGCTTGCTGCCGTAGACGAAGATCGGGAACGTGACCGACTGGCCGGCCGTGAAGTTCGTGACGATGAAGTCGTCGAAGGACAGCGAGAAGGCCAGCAGCGCCGCCGCGACGATCCCCGGCATCGCCAGCGGCAGGGTGACCAGGCGGAAGGTCTGCCACTCGTTCGCGTAGAGGTCCATCGCGGCCTGCTCCAGGCGCGCGTCCATGCCGGCCAGCCTCGCCTTCACGGTCACGACCACGAACGACAGGCAGAACAGCACGTGGGCGATCACGATCGTGACGAAGCCGAGCGCGCCGTCCAGCCCCACGGAGACGAACATCGCCAGCAGCGAGGACCCCATGACCACCTCGGGGGTCGCCATCGGCAGGAAGATCAGCAGGTTCGAGGCCGCCCGCCCCCGGAAGGAGTGGCGCACCAGGGCGAACGCCATCAGCGTGCCGAGCACGGTCGCCAGCACGGTGGCCGTCAGGCTCACGGCAACGCTGAGCCGCAGCGAGTCGCACAAGCCCTCGGGCTCGCAGATCGAGGTCCAGTTGCTCCAGGTGAACGACTCGAACTCCGCGGTCGCGGAGCGGCCGGACGGCTGGTTGAACGAGAGCGCGAAGATGTAGCCGATCGGCACGAACATGTAGACCAGCACCAGGATCCCGATGAACAGGACCAGGTGGTCGGCCAGCCAGCGCCCGACCGGCGTCCGGGTTCGCCCGGATCTGCGGGGCCGGGACCGGCCGGCGACGGGCAGGCGCGTGTCGGTGGCCATCAGACCAGCTCCTCGGTGCCGGCCCGCCGCACGTAGACGACGACCATCAGCACCACGAGCGCCATCAGGATCAGCGACAGGCTGGCCGCGAGCGGGTAGTTGTGCTCGGTGAGGAACGCCGCCTGGATCCGGTTGCCGACCATGTACTGCTTCGGCGTGCCCAGCAGCTCGGCGTTGATGTAGTCACCGCAGGCCGGGATGAACGTGAGCAGGGTCCCGGACACGACTCCCGGCAGCGACAGCGGGAACGTCACCTTGCGGAAGCCCGTGAACGGGCTCGAGTACAGGTCGCCGGCCGCCTCGATCAACCGGTAGTCCACCTTGCTCAGCGAGGCGTAGAGCGGCAGCGTCATGAACGGCATGAAGTTGTAGATCAGCCCCGCGATCACCGCCACCGGCGTCGCCAGCAGCCGGCCGTCGTCGGGCAGCACGGAGATGGTCTGCAGGAAGCTGGTGACGGGGCCCTGGTCGGACAGGATCGTGCGCCACGACAGGGTGCGCAGCAGGAAGCTGGTGAAGAACGGCGCGATCACCAGCACCAGCATGACGTTGCGCCACCGCCCCGCCTTGAACGCGATCGCGTAGGCCAGCGGGTAGCCGAGGGCCAGGCAGACGCCGGTGGCGATGCCGGCGTACAGGAAGGAACGCGCGAACAGGTTCCAGGTGTCCCGGACGGCGTCGACGTAGTTGGCGACGTGCCACGTCATCGCGTAGCCCTGCTCGTAGGAGCCGCTCGGGTCGTACAGCGAGGTGAAGACGAGCTGGACCGTCGGGAACAGGAAGAACACGGCCAGCCAGAGCATGCCGGGGACCAGCAGCAGCCAGCCCCACCCGCGGCGCCTGGCCGTCTCGCTGCCGGGCTGCGGGCCCGCGGGCACCGGCGCTGCGCTCACTCGATGTCCTCCGGCGTCATCAGGCCGGCGTGCGCGTCCTGGTCGGCGTCGAGCAGGAAGGTGTGCTCGGGGGCCCACATCAGGTCCACCTCGTCGCCGTTCCGGAAGGCCGGGCGCCGTCCGGTGTTCTGCTCGAACACCATCAGCTCCTGTCCCCAGGGCGTCGCGACGAGGTACTGCGTGCTGACACCCACGAAGCTGACATCGGTGACCCGGCCGCCGGTCAGGACGTTGACACCTGTGTGGTCCTCGGCCTCGGACGCCGCGACGAACACCTTCTCCGGCCGGACGCCGAGCCAGGCGCTCCGGCCGGCGGCGTGCGAGCGCGACGCAGCCAGCCGGAGCTTCTGGCCGTGGCAGTCGACGACCACGTCGCCACCCGCTGTGTCGATGACGTCGGCCCGGACCAGGTTCGACTGGCCGAGGAAGTTGGCGACGAACGTCGTCACCGGGTTCTCGTACAGGTCGGCGGGCGCACCCATCTGCTCGATCACGCCGTTGTTCATCACAGCGATGGTGTCGGCCATCGTCATGGCCTCTTCCTGGTCGTGCGTGACGTGCACGAAGGTGACCTCGATCTCGGTCTGGATCCGCTTGAGCTCGATCTGCATCTGCCGGCGCAGCTTGAGGTCGAGCGCACCCAGGGGCTCGTCGAGCAGCAGCACGCCCGGCTCGTTGATCAGCGCGCGGCCGAGGGCCACCCGCTGCTGCTGACCGCCCGAGAGCTGACCCGGCTTGCGGTCGCCGTACCCGCCGAGCTCGACGAGCTCGAGCATGTCGCGGGTCTTCTGCTGGTAGTCCTTCACGCCCCGGCGCCGCAGCCCGAACGCGACGTTCTCGAAGATCGTCAGGTGCGGGAACAGGGCGTAGGACTGGAAGACCGTGTTGACCGGACGCTTGTAGGGACGCAGGTGCGTGATGTCGTCCTCGCCGATCAGCACCCGCCCGTCCGTCGGGTCCTCCAGCCCGGCCACCATCCGCAGCGTGGTGGTCTTGCCGCACCCCGAGGGGCCCAGGAGGGCGAAGAACGAGCCGTTCGGCACCGTCAGCGACAGGTCGTCGACCGCGACGAAGTCCCCGAAGCGCTTGGTCAGGTTCTCCAGCCTCAGGTCCGCGTTGCGGTCAGCCACCCATCACCTCGTTGAACTGGCGCTGGTAGTCGCGCTCCTGGGTGTCGGTCAGCGGCATGAACTGGTAGCCCGACTCCATGGTCTTGGCGTCGGGGAAGATGAAGTCGCTGTTCGCCGCGGACTTGTCGAACTGCGCGATCTCCTGTTGAGCGCCCTTGACCGGGCACAGGTAGTAGTTCCACGCGGCGAGCTTCGCGGCGTTGACCGGGTCGTAGTAGAAGTTCATCAGCTCCTCGACGTTCGACTTGTGCTCCGCCTTGTTCGGCACCAGCATGTTGTCGGTCCAGATCGCGAAGCCCTCGCTGGGCGGGACGTACTTGAACTTCCCGCCGCCGAGCAGGTTGATGACGTCGCCGCTCCACGCCTCGCAGGCGACGATGTCGCCGGACTTCATGTCGTCGACGTAGTCGTTGCCCGTGAACCTGCGCACCTGACCGCTGTCGACGTAGCCCTGGAGGCTGTCGATCGCGGCCGAGAACTCGTCGTCGGTGAAGTCCTCGGGGTCGCTCCCGTTCAGGAGCAGCATGAACAGCATCGTGTCCCGCATCTCGCTGAGTACGTCGATCTTGCCCTTGAGGTCGGGGCGGGTGAGCAGCTCCTCGAAGCTCGTGACCGGGTCGGTGAGCTCGGCGTTGTAGCAGATGCCGGTCATGCCGCTCTGCCACGGGACGCTGTAGTCGCGGTTCGGGTCCCAGCTGGGCGACTTCAAGGAGTCGATCAGGTTCGCGTCGACGTTGGGCAGGTTGGCGTGGTCGAGCTTCTGGATCCAGCCGAGGTCGATCATCCGCGCCGCCATGTAGTCGGTCACGACGAAGAGGTCACGGCTCGTGGGCCGGCAGTCCTGCAGCTGGGGCGACACCTTGGCGAAGAACTGCTCGTTGTCGTTGACGTCGCCGTTCTTGTAGTCGACGGTGATGCCCGTCTGCTCCTGGAACTTCGAGAGCGTGGAGTCCGGCTTCTTCACGGGGTCGATGTAGCCGATCCAGTTGGCGAACGTGATCGTCTTCTGGTCGGCACTGAGGTCGGTGCTCGTGCAGGAGCCCGCGTCGACCTTCGCGCCCTCGGTCCCGCACGCCGAGAGCAGTCCCGGCGCACCCACCGCCAGCGCGGCGAGCGAGGCTCCGCGGAGGAAGGACCTCCTCCCCACCCCCGGTACCGCCCCCGGTCCGGCCCCGCGGGCGACTCGCGCCAAGGCCGCCAACCTGACAGAGTCGGACATCCTCTACCTCCCGGAAGTTGAACGCGCTTGTGAGTGTGGATAGTTGCAGAGGGACCGCCTCCGGACAAGTGAAACCGTTGAGTTGAAACATTCCTGCAACGAAAACCTTAGAAGCGCCCGGTGGCGAACATCCGAGTCGGCTGACAGGATGCGTCCCGTGGCGAGAACACCCAGAACAGCCCGGCCGACGGTCCACCTCGACGAGGTATCGAAGGCGATCATCGAGCAGCTCCAGCAGGACGGTCGACGCTCCTACGCCGCGATCGGCAAGGTGGTCGGCCTGTCCGAGGCCGCGGTCCGGCAGCGCGTGCAGCGCCTGATCGAGGGCGGCGTGATGCAGGTCGTCGCCGTCACCGACCCGCTCGAGCTCGGCTTCGCGCGCCAGGCGATGGTCGGCATCCGGGTCACCGGGCCGCTCGAGCCGGTGGCCGAGGCCATCGGAACGCTCGAGGAGGTCGACTACGTCGTGGTCACGGCCGGCTCCTACGACCTGCTGGTGGAGGTCGTCTGCGAGAGCGACGAGCACCTGCTCGAGCTGATCTCCGGGCGGATCCGCGCGATCGAGGGCGTGTCGATGACCGAGACGTTCATGTACCTGAGCCTGCGCAAGCAGACCTACTCGTGGGGTGTGCGCTGAACCGTTCGACCGACCCGCACTGGGAGCGCCTGTCGCTGTGGCACGACAGTGTCGACGGCGACTGGACGCCCCGTCCCGCCCTCGCCGGCGACGTCGAGGCGGACGTCGCGATCGTGGGCGCGGGCTTCACCGGGCTGTGGACGGCGTACTACCTCGCCGAGGCCGACCCGACGCTGCGGATCGTGGTGCTCGAGGCCGAGACCGCGGGCTTCGGTGCGTCGGGGCGCAACGGCGGCTGGTGCTCGGCTGTTCCCCGCATCCCTGACGACCCTCGCCGGGCTCGCGGACCGCGACGGCGCGCTCGCCCAGCACCGCGCCATGCGCGAGACCGTCGACGAGGTCGTCAAGGTCGCCGCGGCCGAGGGGATCGACGCGCACGTCGCCAAGGGCGGCACGATCGCGCTGGCCCGCAGCCGCGCCCAGTGGCGCCGGGCCCGGGCCGAGGTCGCCGAGGCGCGGCGCTGGGACCGCGACGAGGACGACCTGCGGCTGCTCGACCGGGCCGAGGCGACCGCGGTGCTCCGGGGCAGCCGGACCGTGGGCGCGACGTACACCCCCGACTGCGCGGCCATCCACCCGGCGCGCCTGGTGCGCGGCCTGGCGGAGGCGGTCGAGCGGCGCGGCGTGACCATCCACGAGCGCACCCGGGTCCGCTCCATCGGTCCGGGCCGGGCGCACACCGCGGACGGCGACGTGCGCGCGTCGACCGTGGTCCGGGCGACCGAGGGCTACACCGCCTCCTTGCGCGGCGAGGAGCGCACCCTGGTCCCGGTCTACTCGCTGATCATCGCGACCGAGCCGCTGCCGCCCTCGACGTGGGAGGAGATCGGGCTGGCCCGGCGCGAGACGTTCACCGACCACCGGCACCTGATCGTCTACGGCCAGCGGACGGCGGACGACCGGCTGGTGTTCGGTGGCCGCGGCGCGCCGTACCACCTCGGGTCGCGGATCCGCCCGGAGTACGACCGCGACGAGGCGGTCTTCGCCCGCCTCTACGCCACCCTGGTCGACCTGTTCCCGGTGCTCGCCGGCACCCGGGTCACGCACGCGTGGGGCGGCGCGCTCGGCATCCCCCGGGACTGGTGCGCCTCGGTCGGGCTGGACCGGGACACCGGACTCGCCTGGGCCGGCGGGTACGTCGGGGACGGGGTCAGCACCACCAACCTCGCCGGCCGCACCCTGCGCGACCTGGTGCTCGATCGGGACACCGAGCTCACCCGGCTGCCGTGGGTGGGTCACCGCTCGCCGGACTGGGAGCGCGAGCCGCTGCGCTGGCTGGGCATCAACGTCGGCCTGCGGGCGATGACCCTCGCCGACGCGGAGGAGTCCGTCACCCGACTGCCGAGCCTGGTCGCCCGGGCCGTCTCGCCGCTGCTCGGCTGACCCGGGTCGGCCCGGCCGACGCGGCTACCCGAGCCCGTTGGCCGCCGTGTCCTCGGGCTTGGTCGTCGAGCGCACCCACGCGTCGAAGAGCCCGCCGAGGTCCTGGCCGCTGACCTGCTCGGCGAGCGCCTGGAACTGCGCGGTGCTGCCGGTGCCGCCGGCGTGCTCGGAGACCCACCGACCGGTCAGGGTGGCGAAGTCGGCGTCGCCGACCCGGTTGCGCAGCGCGGCCAGCGCCAGGCCGCCGCGCTCGTAGACGAACGGGGCGAAGATCCAGCTCACACAGTCCTCGTGGCCCGGGCACGGGTCGGCGACCTGGTGGCCCCAGAACGGGTCGTCGGCGCTGCTGGTCCCGTACTCCTCGCGCAGCCAGGCGTCCGTCGTGGGCCCGCCGTGGGTCTCGGCGTAGTACTGCTCGAAGTAGGTCGCCCAGCCCTCGTTGAGCCAGATGTCGGTCCAGCCCTCGACCGCGACCGAGTCCCCGAACCACTGGTGGGCCAGCTCGTGGACGACGATGGATACCGCGCCCGGCCCGTCGCCCATCCACGGGTACGTCGGGCGGGTCTGGTTCTCGAGCGCGAAGCCGACCGGCAGCGCCGTGGTGAGACCTCCGGTCGTGGAGAACGGGTAGTCGCCGACCTGACGCTCGAGCCACCGCAGCAGCCGCGGCGTCCGCTCCATCAGGCCCATCGCCACCTGTCGCTGGGCGGGGCTGAGCAGCTTCGAGACCGCGGCGTACCACGGCCGGCCGTCCAGGCGGCCCCGGGCGATCTCGAACCGGCCGGCCGCGAAGAACGCGAGGTACGGGACCATCGGCTCCCGGGCCTCCCAGGTGGTGGTGGCGAGACCGCCCCGGACCTCCCGGTCGACCCGGCGACCGTTGCCGATCACCTGGCTCTCCTTCGGGACCGTGATCGACATCCGCACGTGCGCCCGGTCGAGCGGGTGGTCGTTGGACGGGAACCACCACGGCGCCATGTGCGGCTGGTTCATCGCGACGACCTCGTGGTCGCTGGCCAGCCAGTTGCTCTCCCCGGCGTAGGAGTACGCCGAGGGCCGGCCGGCGTACCGCACCACCACACGGACCGTCTCGCCCGTGTCGACCGGGTGCTTCACGACCAGCTCGTGGGGGGACTTCTCGAAGCCGGCGTCGCGCCCGTCGACGCTCACCGACCGGACCGGCAGCAGGAGGTCGAGGTTGAAGCTCGACAGCGACTCGGTGGCGCGCAGGGTCACCACCGTCCACCCGGACAGGTGCCGGTCGCCGAAGCGGTAGCGGTCGTGGATGTCGTAGCGCAGCACGTCGATGCCGCCGTTGCCGTCCAGCGGGAAATAGGGGTCCCCGATGCCTGCGGCCCCGGGCGGCGCCTCCGCGCGCCCCAGCGCCGGGGCCGAGGCGGCCGACGACCCCACGAGGGCGGCCGCAGCGGTCAGGGCGGCGATGCGGCGAGCGAGCACGCCTGCAACCTATCCGAAGGCGCATCCGACGACCGGGGCATATTCGGTTGCGTCGCCACCGGCGCCGCACCACACTCGACGCAGCCGTCCGGCGCCCGCCGGGTGCCCGATCGAGAGGAGCGTGACATGTCCACGACTGTCCTTGGCCTGTCCGCAGACCACGCCCCCTCGATCTCCTGGAGCACCTACAGCGATGTCTCACGACTTCACGCAGTACACGCACGACACCTCCGGCACCGACGACCCTGATCCCGACCCCGCCTTCGTCTTCGACTTCACGGCGTACGACGACCCCGACGACGACACCCAGCGCTGGTCGACGTGGCTCGACGTCGAGCCGCTCTGCCGGGGCCCGGAGCCCCGCCCCGACTGGGTGGTGACCTCGCAGGCCGCGGTCGACACCGAGCTCGGCATCCTCAAGACCGGCAAGGAGGCGGACGCGTTCCTGCTCGAGCGCGCCGTCCCCGGCAGCCCTCCCCCGGACCGAGGGGGCCTGGGGCAGTCGGTCGTCATGGTCGCGAAGCGCTACCGCAGCAACGACCACCGCACCTTCCACCGAGCGGCGGCCTACACGGAGGGCCGCAGCGTCAAGCGGTCGCGCGACCAGCGGGCCCTCAAGCGCAAGAGCACGTGGGGCAAGGTCGTCGCCAGCAGCGAGTGGGCCGTCTCGGAGTGGGACGCGCTCAAGCGATGCTGGTCGCTCGGGCTGCCCGTCCCCTACCCGGTGCAGATCGACGGCACGGAGATCCTGATGGAGTGGATCACCGACGACGACGGGGAGAGCGCGCCGCGCCTCGCGCAGACCCGGCCCGAGCGCGACCTGCTGGCGTCGTACTTCGACCAGCTGCGCGACGTGCTCGCGACGATGGTCGGCGACGGGATCGTCCACGGCGACCTGTCGGCGTACAACCTGCTGGCCGCCGGGGAGCGGCTGGTCGTCATCGACCTGCCGCAGATCGTCGACCTGGCCGGCAACCCCAACGGCCTGGACTTCCTGCTGCGCGACTGCGCGAACGTGTGCGGCTGGTTCCGCTCCCGCGGGCTCGCGGTGGACGAGCAGGACCTCTTCGCCGAGCTGATGGCCCACGCGTTCTAGCGGGGGCCCTAGGTTGACCGTGTGAAGCGCACCCGCGGCCGCGTCGTCCACGTCGAGACCCTGGCGGATCTCGACCGGCGCCTGGCCGCGGGCGCGACCACGCTGCGCGGCTGGCGGATCCGCGGAGTCGACCTGTCCCGGCGGCACGACGCGCTGGCCCGGGTCCAGGTCTCCGGCGCGACCTTCCTGGGGTGCACGTTCGCCGCGGGCGACGAGGCGATGGTGCGCGCGGCGGGCGCCCTGGTGCTGCCGGCCACCCCGGAGACGCCGGTCGACACCGCGCGCACCACGCTCTACACGGCCGAGGAGCTGTACGACGTCCCCGACTACGCCGACTCACTCGACGCGCGGGCCTACGCCTGGTCGCAGCGGCCCACGACCCGCGACAAGGCGCTGACGCGGGCCCTGCACGACCATGCGGTCGACCTGGCCCTCGAGTCGTGGGTCGAGGGACGACACCTGGTCGGTGTGATGGGCGGCCACACGGCCCAGCGCGACGACCCGTGGTTCGCGGACGCCGCCCGCCTCGGGGCGGCGCTCGGGGCCGGCCACACCGTCGCGACCGGCGGCGGCCCGGGAGCGATGGAGGCCGCGAACCTCGGAGCCTGGCTGGCGCAGCGGCCCGATGCCCTCGACGACGCCCTGTCGATGCTGGCCGCGGTGCCGTCGTACCGCCCCTCGGTCGGAGCGTGGGCCGACCGCGCCTTCGCGGTCCGGGCCCGGTTCCCGGACGGCGTCGAGTCGCTCGGCATCCCGACCTGGCACTACGGGCACGAGCCGCCCAACGTGTTCGCGACCGCCATCGCGAAGTACTTCCGCAACTCGACCCGCGAGGCCACGCTGCTGGAGGTCTGCGACGCCGGGATCGTGTTCCTTCCCGGCGCCGGCGGGACCGTGCAGGAGGTCTTCCAGGACGCCTGTGAGAACTACTACGCGGATGAGTCCTCGATCGCGCCGATGGTCCTGGTCGGGGCGCGCTACTGGACCGAGGAGCTCCCGGCCTGGCCGCTGCTGAGCCGGCTCGCCCGCGGTCGACCGATGCAGGGCCACGTCCATCTCGTCGACTCCTGGCAGGAGGCGGCGAACCTGTTCGTTTCGGGGACGTGACCGGCCGGCGAAGCCTAGATTGACGCGGTGCAGATCTCCCGTCGCGACCTCTTCCGTTCCGCCGCCGCAGTCGGTGGCGCCGCCGCTCTCGGCGGGCTCGGTGGCCTGTCCGCCGAGGCCGTCGCCGGCACCGGGCCCGCGGCCCGGGCCGCCCGTGTCGCCACCCGCTCCACCGTGCTCGTGCGCGGCCCGGAGGGTCCCGGCGGCTACCGACCCGTCGTCACCGCGGCCGGCGAGGCCTGGCAGGTCCGCACCCAGCTCGGGACCACGGCGAAGGCGGGGCGTGCCTCGCGGCGCCGGCCGATGGTGGCGTTCACCCAGATCAGCGACGTGCACATCGTCGACACCGAGTCACCGATGCGGGTCGAGAACGCCGAGGCGTTCAGCAAGTCGGCGTACCGACCGCAGGAGTTCCTGACCCTGCACGTCGCCGAGGCCATGGTCCAGGGCATCAACGCCGTGCAGACCGGCCCGGCGACCGGCCGGCCGATCGCGTTCACCCTGCAGACCGGCGACAACGCCGACAACGCGCAGTACAACGAGGTGCGCTGGAACATCGACGTCCTCGACGGCGGCACCATCCAGCCCGACTCGGGCGACCACACCAAGACCGAGAGCGTCGCCGACTCGCTCGACCCGGCGCTCTACGACGTGATGTTCTGGCACCCGGAGGGCACCCCCGAGGGGAAGACCGACGACGACGCACGCGCGAAGTACGGCTTCCCCACGATCCCGGGCCTGCTGGACCGGGCCCGTGCACCGTTCGAGGCCACCGGCCTGGACCTGCCGTGGTTCAGCGTGATGGGCAACCACGACAAGCTCGTGCAGGGCAACAACCACCCGACGGCGAGCGACCTCGCCCGGGCGACCGGCGACAAGAAGACCGTCGGCGTCAAGAGCCGCACCGTCACGCCCGACCCGGACCGCCGCCAGCTCAGCACCGCCGAGATCGTCGAGGAGCACTTCTCGACCACCGGCCTGCCGGTCGGACACGGCTTCACCGAGCAGAACCGCAGCGACGGCACCGCCTACTACACCTTCGACCGCGGCCGGTTCCGGTTCGTGGTGATGGACACGGTCAACGCGAACGGCGGCGACGAGGGCTCGCTCAGCCGGGCCCAGTTCGCCTGGATCAAGGACCTGATCGCGACCTCGCGACGCAAGCTGTTGGTATTCTCCAGCCACCACCCGTCGTGGAGCATGGTCAACTCGCTGACCGGTGACGTCGACCCCGGGCCGCGCGTCCTCGGGACGGCGCTGGTCAACGAGCTGCTGAAGCACGACAACGTGATCGCGTGGGTCAACGGCCACACGCACACGAACAACATCAAGCCGCACGTCCGGAAGAAGGACGGGAAGATCCGCAACGGCTTCTGGGAGATCAACACCGCCTCGCACATCGACTGGCCCCAGCAGGGTCGGATCGTGGAGATCGCGAACAACCTCGACGGCACCCTGTCGATCTTCTCGACGATGCTCGACCACGCGGCGCCGGTCACCTGGGACGAGAGCCGGCTGGACGAGCCGCTCCAGCTGGCCGCCCTGTCCCGCGAGCTCGCGGCCAACGACTGGCAGGAGCGCAGCAACGACCGGCGCGGCGCCCGC
The DNA here is from genome assembly GCF_030019515.1 of Nocardioides sp. GTDB lineage: Bacteria > Actinomycetota > Actinomycetes > Propionibacteriales > Nocardioidaceae > Nocardioides. Next base: position 432,532 of record NZ_JASEEQ010000002.1, read on the forward strand.
GGCGCCCGCAACGTCGAGCTGATCGTCCGGGCCCCCCGGTTCATGCGCGACTAGCACGGACTCAGGCCGCGCGGCGGTGCAACCGGCCCGGCGACGTACGCGGGGCCGCGTGGTGGATCCTTCCGAGACGGTGTCCATCCGTCTCGGACGATGCCGATCGTCACCGAACGCGCGCCGATGGCGACGCGAACGCCACGTGAATGCTGGCGGTCAGGCCTCGGTGGCTGCCAGCTGCCCGCAGGCCCCGTCGATCTCGCGGCCGCGGGTGTCGCGCACGGTGGTGGGGATCCCCTTGGCCTCGAGCCGGCGTACGAACTCGCGCTCGTCGGCGGGGTCGGACGCGGTCCACTTGGAGCCGGGCGTCGGGTTCAGCGGGATCAGGTTCGCGTGCACCCACCCCCAGTCGCCGTAGGAGCGGAGCACGTCGCCGAGCAGGTCGGCGCGCCAGGCCTGGTCGTTGATGCCGCGCATCATGGCGTACTCGATCGAGACCCGACGCCTGGTGACCTTGGCGTAGTTCCACGCGGCCTCGACGGTCTCCGCGACCGAGAACCGGGTGTTGATCGGCACCAGCTCGTTGCGCAGCTCGTCGTCGGGGGCGTGCAGCGACAGCGCCAGCGTGACCGGGATGCCCTCGTCCGCGAGCTGGCGCATCCGCGGCACCAGGCCGACGGTGGAGACCGTGATGCCACGGGCGCTCATCCCGAGCCCGTCCGGTGCCGGGTCGGTGAGCCGGCGGACGGCGCCGAGCACGGCCTTGTAGTTGGCCAGTGGCTCGCCCATGCCCATGAACACGACGTTGGACACCCGTCCCGGGCCGCCGGGCACCTCGTCGCGGGCGAGCGCCCGGGCGCCGGCCACGACCTGCTCGACGATCTCGGCGGTCGACATGTTGCGCTGCAGGCCGCCCTGGCCGGTCGCGCAGAACGGACAGGCCATCCCGCAGCCGGCCTGGCTCGAGACGCACATCGTGACCCGGTCGGGGTAGCGCATCAGCACCGACTCCACGAGCGCACCGTCGAAGAGCCGCCACAGGGTCTTGCGGGTGGTGCCGCGGTCGGCCTCCATCGTGCGCAGCGGCGTCATCAGCTCGGGCAGCAGCCCGGCCACCAGCTCGGCGCGCTGGCCGGCCGGCAGGTCGGTCATCTGGTCGGGGTCGTCGACGAGCCTGGAGAAGTAGTGGGTGGAGAGCTGCTTGGCCCGGAAGCCCGGCAGCCCGAGCTCCTTCGCGTGCGCCGTGCGCTCGTCCGGCGCGAGGTCGGCCAGGTGCCGCGGCGGCTTCCTGCGGCCGCGCGGCTCGTCGAAGACCAGGGGCAGGGGGGTGCGCTCGGAGTCGGACATCAGGGGTCGATCATCCCACCCGGGCGGGCAGCGGCACGATTCGCCGGAGCCGCTGCGTCGGCCGGCGCGGGGCCGGCGGGCCGGTCGACCTCAGCTCTGGTAGGTGACCATGAACCAGAGGACGACGGCGCTGACGCCGCCGACGACGAGCGCGGTCACGCCCATCCCGATCAGCATGTACTTGCCGAAGCGGCGGGTGCGCGGCGCGATCACCAGGCCGATCGGCACCGCCAGGGTCACCAGGACCAGCGGGAACAGGTCCTCGGCCGTGTGGTACTCGAAGATCCAGCCCAGGATCGCCGCGAACAGGCCCGGTACGACGATCACGAACGCCAGGCCGGTGAAGAAGCCGGCCAGCGACAGGAACGTCGGGTGGTCGCGGTGCCACCAGTCGGGCTGGCGCTCGCCGGCGGGGGCCTGTTCGTCGGTGGACATCACGCCGACTCTACGACCGGATCGACCTCGGTCACGTCCGGCATGCCGAGGGCGGCCATCAGTAGACCAGGTAGTGGAGCAGCAGCCAGATCGGGGCGATCGTGGCGAGCAGCGAGTCGAGGCGGTCCATCAGGCCGCCGTGGCCCGGGATCACCTGGCTCATGTCCTTGATGCCGAGGTCGCGCTTGATCACCGACTCGCACAGGTCGCCGAGCGTGGCCATCACCACGGCGATCAGGCCGAGCAGCAGCCCGACCCACCAGTCGCCGTCGAGCAGGTAGACGACCAGCGCCCAGCCGGCCACCAGGCAGAAGACCACCGACCCCGCGAAGCCCTCCCAGGACTTCTTCGGCGAGATCACCGGCGCCATCGGGTGTCGCCCGAAGAGCACCCCGGCGACGTACCCCCCGATGTCGGAGGCGATGGTGACCACCACGAACGCCACGATCCCCTGCACGCCCGCGTCGTCGAAGCCGGCGGCGTTGACGCCGCCGCCCTCCGCGAGCAGCAGCGCGACGAACGCTCCGAGGAACGGTACGTAGACGAGGCTGAACACCGAGGCCGTGGCGTTCTGGACGTAGCCTTCGACCCCTCGCTGCAGCAGCCAGAGCATGATCACCAGCGCCGTCACGGCGGTCGCGGTGACCAGCGCCGGCGCGCCCCAGAAGTACGCGACCGCGACCATGACGACGCCGCCGACCATCAGCGGCTGCTCGGGGAGGTCGATGCCCTTGGCGTGGAAGCCCCGGTGCAGCTCCCAGATCGCGACCACGATCGCCACGGCGACGATCACCATGAAGGCGGTCTTCCAGAACAGCAGCGAGAGCGCGATGGCGCCCAGCAGGACGATCCCGGACGCGAACGCCGCACGCAGGTCACGGCCCGCGCGGCCGTGGTCCTTCGCGGGCGGACTCGGGTCGGACGGCACCGACGAGGGGACGGGGGGCGGGCTGGCCGGCGGCATCGCGGACGGAGCGTCGGACATGGTTATCCGAGTGCTCAGACCTCGAGCAGCTCGGCCTCCTTGTGCTTGAGCATCTCGTCGATGGCCTCGGTGTGCTTCTTGGTCAGGCCGTCCAGGCGCTTCTCGGCGCCGGTCAGGTCGTCCTCACCGACCTCGCCGTCCTTCTCGAGGCGCTCGAGGTGCTGCTTGGCCGTGCGCCGCAGGTTGCGGACCGCCACGCGGCCCTCCTCGGCCTTGTGCCGAGTGACCTTGATGTACTCCTTGCGGCGCTCCTCGGTGAGCTCCGGGAACACGCAGCGGATCACCTTGCCGTCGTCGGCCGGGTTCACGCCGAGGTCGGAGTCGCGGATGGCCTTCAAGATGTTGTGCATCGCGCCCTGGTCGTAGGGGGCGATCAGGATGATCCGCGCCTCGGGCGCGGTGAACGAGGCGAGCTGCTGGAGCGGCGTGGGCGAGCCATAGTAGTCGACGACGACCTTGTTGAACATGCTCGGGTTGACCCGGCCGGCGCGGATCGCCGCGAACTCCTCGCGTGTCGCCTCGACCGACTTGCCCATCTTGCCGTCGGCCTCGTTGAGGATGTCGTTGATCACGGGTACTCCTAGCGTCGCTGGTAGGTGCTCACGATCGGCGGTCAGCCCGCGGTCACGAGCGTGCCAATCTTCTCACCCTGCACGACGCGCAGGATGTTGCCCTCCGGCTCCATGCCGAACACGACCATCGGAAGCTTGTTCTCCCCGCACAGCGCGAACGCCGTCTGGTCCATGATCCGCAGGCCCCGGGCGATGGCCTCGTCGTAGGTGAGGTTGTCGAACTTCGTCGCGCTCGGATCCTGGTGGGGGTCGGCGGTGTAGACGCCGTCGACGCCGTTCTTGGCCACGAGCACGACGTCGCACCGGCTCTCCAGCGCGCGCTGGACGGCGACGGTGTCGGTGGAGAAGAAGGGCATGCCCATCCCGGCACCGAAGATCACGACCCGGCCCTTCTCCATGTGCCGGATCGCCCGCCGCGGGATGTAGGGCTCGGCGACCTGGCCCATGGTGATGGCCGTCTGCACCCGGGTCTCGACACCCATCTTCTCCAGGAAGTCCTGGAGGGCCAGGCAGTTCATCACGATGCCGAGCATGCCCATGTAGTCCGCTCGGACCCGGTCCATGCCGCGCTGCTGGAGCTCGGCGCCGCGGAAGAAGTTGCCACCACCGGTCACGACCGCGATCTGCACCCCGGCGGTCGCGACGGCGGCGATCTCCCGGGCGACGGTCTGGACGACGTCGGGGTCGACGCCGACCTTGCCTCCGCCGAACACCTCGCCCGACAGCTTGAGCAGGACGCGCTTGTATCCGGTCACGGGCGGCTCCTTCGGTGCGCGGGATGCGAGAAGGCCGGTCCGATGATCAGGGTCGCTGTCATCGAACCGGCCTCCTCAGGTGACGTCTGGGCTTGAACCTATCCGTTCAGGCGCCGACCTCGAAACGGGCGAACCGCTTCACGGTGGTGCCGGCCTCGTCCAGGACGGCCTTGACGGTCTTCTTGCTCTCGGTGACCGACGGCTGCTCGAGCAGGACGACGTCCTTGAAGAACCCGTTGAGGCGGCCCTCGGTGATCTTGGCGATCGCCTGCTCCGGCTTGCCCTCCTCGCGGGAGGTCGCCTCGGCGATCTCGCGCTCCTTGGCGACCTTGTCCGCGGGGACCTCCTCGCGGGTGAGGTACTGGGGGCGCATCGCCGCGATCTGCATCGCGGCGCCGCGGGCACCGGCCTCGGCGCCGTCGTACTCGACGAGGACGCCCACCGCCGGCGGGAGGTCGGCCGCACGCTTGTGCATGTAGGCCACGACCGGACCGTCGAAGTAGGCCACCCGGCCGAGCTCGATCTTCTCACCGATGGTGATCGCGAGGTTCTCGACGACCTCACCGACGGTCTTGTCGCCGAGCCGCACGGCCTTGAGCGCCTCCACGTCGCCGGCCTTGGCCTCGTTGGCCGCGTCCGCGATCTGCTGGGCGCTGGCGACGAAGTCGTCGCCCTTCGCGACGAAGTCGGTCTCGCAGTTGAGCTCGACCAGGGCGCCACCGGAGGTGACCACCAGGCCGGCCGAGGCCTCGCGCTCGGCACCGCGCTCGGCCATCTTCTTGCCCAGCTTGATGCGGATCAGCTCGGCGGCCTTCTCGAAGTCGCCCTCGGCCTCCTCGAGCGCCTTCTTGCAGTCCATCATGCCGGCGCCGGTGAGCTCACGCAGCTTCTTGACGTCGGCGGCGGAGATGTTCGCCATGGTCCTTCTTCCTCGAAGTATCGGCAGGTTGTCGGGTACGGCGGTCGGCCGGGGCCGATCAGGCCTCGGCGTCGGCGGCCGGCTGCTCGGTGGCAGCCTCAGGGGCCTCAGGAGCCTCGCTGGCCTCAGGAGCCTCGGTCGCAGTCTCGCTGGCCTCGGGGGCCGCTGCGACCTCGCTGGCCTCGGCGGCCTCGCTGGCCGCACCGGTCGACTCGGCCGCGGGGGTCTCCCCGGCGGCCGCGCCGCCGGTGGCCTCGACGGCGGCCTGCTCGGCCTCGCCGCCCAGCAGCTCGCGCTCCCACTCGGCCAGCGGCTCCTCGGCGCCCACGGCCTCGACGCCCTCGCCGGCCTTCACGCCCGAGCGGGCGATGAGGCCCTCGGCCACGGCGTCGGCGACCACGCGGGTCAGCAGGCCCACGGCGCGGATCGCGTCGTCGTTGCCGGGGATCGGGAAGTCGACCACGTCGGGGTCGCAGTTGGAGTCCAGGATGCCGATGATCGGGATGCGCAGCTTGCGCGCCTCCTCGACGGCCAGGTGCTCCTTGTTGGTGTCGACGATCCACACGGCGGACGGGGTGCGCGTCATCTCGCGGATGCCGCCGAGCGACTTGTTCAGCTTGTCGCGCTCGCGGCGCATCTGCAGCAGCTCCTTCTTGGTGCGGCTGCTGCCGGCCACGTCCTCGAAGTCGATCTCGTCGAGCTCCTTGAGGCGGTTGATCCGCTGGTGCACCGTCTGGAAGTTGGTGAGCATGCCGCCGAGCCAACGCTGGTTGACGTAGGGCATGCCGACGCGGGTCGCCTGCTCGGCGATCGCCTCCTGCGCCTGCTTCTTGGTGCCGACGAACATGATCGTGCCGCCCTTGGCGACCGTCTCCTTGACGAAGGCGTACGAGCGGTCGATGTAGGCCAGCGACTGCTGCAGGTCGATGATGTAGATGCCGTTGCGCTCGGTCATGATGAAGCGCTTCATCTTCGGGTTCCAGCGACGGGTCTGGTGTCCGAAGTGCACGCCGCTCTCGAGAAGCTGGCGCATGGTCACGACTGCCATGTGTATCTCCTGTTGTGTCGGGCCCACCGTCGTTGGCGCCCGGCCTTCGAGCAGGCCGGACCGGGGCGGACCCAGTCGTAGTTTTCAGTTGCTGCACCCGACGGGTGTCGGCTGCCCTGACGCCGCGCGCGACCCGACCGTCCGGTCGCCCGGACGGACTGAGGGTCGTCGCCCACGGGTGGTCGGGACCTCGGAGTTCCAGGGCCCGTCGCGGTCTGCGAGCGTGCGAAGTCAATCCACAAGGATTGCGTCGACCAGAGTAGTCGACGCCGGGTCGGAGCCGCCAATCCTGGGGCCGGCCCGGAACGGGCCCAGCGAGCGTGCACAGGACGGCCTCCGACCGGGTCGTCCCCAGGATGCCACCGGTGTGTCGCGGCGAGGTCGTTCGGACGCGCAGGGTCGGTGCATGGCCAGCCGACCCCCCGCTCCGCGCGGCCCCGCCCTCGTGCTGGGGCTGCTGCTGATCCTGCTCACCGTGCCGCCGGCCGCGGCGGGTGGCGCCGACCCGGTCGGCGTCTGGCCGCTGGCGCCCACGCCGGAGGTCGTCGCGGGCTTCGATCCGCCGAGCGACCCGTGGGTTGCCGGACACCGCGGGGTCGACCTGCTCGGCTCGCCGGGCCGGCCGGTCCGGGCCGCGCTGCCGGGTCGGGTCACCTGGGCGGGGATGCTGGCCGGACGGGGGGTCGTGGTCGTGGACCACGGCGTGACCCGCACCACCTACGAGCCCGTGGACCCCTCGGTCGACGTCGGTGCGATCGTCGCCGCCGGGGACCGGATCGGACGCCTGGCGCTCGTGGGGTCGCACTGCCCGCCGCGGGCGTGCCTGCACTGGGGCTGGCTACGCGGCGACACGTACCTCGACCCGCTGCGTCTCGTCGGCGCCGGGCCGGTGCGGCTGTTGCCGCTCTGGCGCGACGAGCCGGCCGAGCGCGGCGCCGCCCCGGCGGTGTGGCGGCCACCCCTGCTGCCCTACGCCGGCTGGGTCGCACCGCTGGCGCTGTGGGGTTCGACGATCCGCTGAACCCACCATCAACGGCTCCGCTGACGCGTCTCCCGTCAGGCCCGCGGGTGCGCCTGCTGGTAGGCCCGCCGGAGCCGCTCGGTGCTGACGTGTGTGTAGATCTGGGTGGTCGCCAACGACGCGTGACCGAGCAGCTCCTGCACCGACCGCAGGTCGGCGCCGCCCTCGAGCAGGTGCGTGGCAGCGGTGTGCCGCAGTCCGTGCGGCCCGATGTCGGGCGCACCCGGGACGTCGGCGATCCGTCGGTGCACGACGGTGCGCACCGCCCGCTGGTCGATGCGCCCGCCGCGGGCGCCCAGGAAGAGTGCGGCGCCGCTGCCCTCGAGCGCGAGCAGGGGCCGACCGTGCTTGAGCCAGAAGTCCACGGCGCGGGCGGCCGGGCGCCCGAACGGCACCGTCCGCTCCTTGCGGCCCTTGCCGAGCACCCGGACCACGTTGCGCTCGCGGTCCAGGTCGTCGACGTCGAGGCCGACGAGCTCGCCCACGCGGATGCCCGTCGCGTAGAGGAGCTCGAGCATCGCGACGTCGCGCAGCCCGACCGGGCTCCCGTCGTCGGCGTGCTCGGCCGCCGAGCGGACCAGCTCGGCCGCCTCGTCGGTGCGCAGCACCGGAGGCAGCGTCCGGTGCGCCTTCGGAGCACCCAGGCTCGCGCCGGCATCCAGGGCGGTCCGGCCGGTGCGTGCCAGCCAGGCGGTGAAGACGCGCGCCGCGGTCGCGCGGCGCGCGAGCGTGGTTCGCGAGCGACCCATGCTCTGCTGCTTGGCCAGCCAGCTGCGCAGGGTCCGGAGGTCGAGGTCGCCGGGGTCGGTCCGGCCGAGCCGGGCCGCGTGGTCCAGGAGCCCGGCCACGTCACCGATGTAGGCACGCACCGTGTGCGCGGTCAGGTCCCGCTCGACCGCGAGGTGCCGCTCGTAGTCGCCGAGCGCCCGAGCCATCGCCTCGGGCAGCTGCGCGGACGTCTCCTCGTCGCTCACGTCCCGAGTCTAGGAACTCCGGTCAGGACTACTCGCGAGCCAGCGCGGCGAGCCGCCAACCACCACCGGGGGCACGCTCGGCCAGGTGCCGCTCGGCGAGCGCGGCCAGCACCGTGCGGGCCTCGGCGAGGCCCAGGCCGGCTGTGCGGGCGATCGAGGCCTCGGGCGCGGCCTGGACCACCGGGACCGCGTCGAGCACCTGCCGCTGGCGGGTGGTGAGCTGGTCCCGGGAACGGACCGGGCCGCGTGGCTCGGCGACGAGGTGCTCGCCCGCGGCGCCGACGACCTCGAGCACGTCGGCGCCCGAGGTGACCAGGACGGCGGCCTGGGAGCGGATCAGGTGGTGCACACCCTCCGACGGCGCGCTGGTCACGGGTCCGGGCACGCCGAGCACGTGCCGGTTGAGCCGCGTCGCCCAGTTGGCCGTGTTGAGCGCACCGCTGCGGGCGGCGGCCTCCACGACGACGGTGCCCACGGTCAGGGCGGCGATGACCCGGTTGCGCGCCAGGAAGCGGAGCTGGGTCGGCGACCACCCCGGCAGCGCCTCGGACACGACCGCACCGTGGGCCGCGATGTACTCGATCAGCTCGCGGTGCGCGGTCGGGTAGAACCGGTCGGCGCCGCACGCGAGCACCGCCACCGTCGAGCCGCCGCCGGCGAGGGCCCCGCGGTGTCCGGCCTGGTCGATACCGAAGGCCGCGCCGGAGACGATCGGGCGGCCCGTTGCGGCGATCGCCGACGCGAGGTCGGCGGCCACGTCGGCGCCGTAGGTCGTTGCGGACCGGGAGCCCACGACCGCGACCGAGCCCACGAGCTGGTCGAGCCGGGCGGGACCGCGCACCCACAGGCCGATGGGGACGCCGCCGCGCCTCTGCAGCGGGGCCGCCGTGGCCAGGTCGTCGAGCTGGACCGGCCACTCGGGGTCGCCCGGGACCACGAAGCGCAGCCCCCGGTCCGCGGCCCGGGCCAGGGTCTGCTCCGGGTCCGCTGCGGACCGTCGCGCGTCGGGGTCGGTCTGGAGCTCCTCGATCGTGTGCCCGCTGAGCAGCAGCTCGTGGACCACGGCCGCCCCGAGCCGGGTGACGGAGTCGAGCAGCCGCGGGTCCCCGGGCTCGCCGAGCGCCGACAACGCCACCCGGTGCAGCCGGTCGTCGTCGGGCCCGGTCATCCGACCCGCTCCAGCATCGAGAGCAGCAGGGGATCGCCGGTGCGCAGGCGCAGCGCGGTGTCGACCTCGTCGAGCCCCGGCCGATCGAGGTGCCGCAGGTCGGCGACCGTCCACGCGAGCCGATGCACCCGGGTGGCGCCGCGGCGGCTCAGCCGACCGCTGTAGAGCTGGTCGTCGACCAGCCGCTGGCCGCCCTTGGTCAGCGGCCAGCGGTCCCGCAGCACGGGGCCCGGTGCGTGGCCGTTGAGGCGCCAGCTCTCCTCGGCGTACCGCTCGGCCTGGCGGGCGCGGGCCGCCTCCACCCGCCGGCGCACCTGGGCGGTCGACTCCGGAGGCACGACATCGGCGAGGGCGTCGCGCCTCCGCAACGGCGGCAGGTGCCGGACGATGTCGACCCGGTCCGTCACCGGCCCGGTGACCTTGCTGCGGTAGGTGCGGCGCTGCACCTCCCGGCAGGTGCAGCGGTTGATCCGGACGTCCCCGCTGAAGTCACCGCAGGGGCACGGGTTGGCCGCGAGGACGACCATGCCGCGCGCCGGCAGCGTCACCGACTCGTCGCGCCGCGCGACTGTGACGTCGCCGTTCTCGAGCGGCTGGCGGAGCGCCTCGATCACGTCGGAGTGGAAGAGCGGGAACTCGTCCAGGAACAGCACCCCGGAGTGGGCCTTGCTGACCTCGCCGGGGCGGACCACGCCGAGCCCGCCGCCGATCAGGCTGGCCTTGCTGGCGTCGTGGTGCGGCGCCGAGAACGGCGGCCTGGTCGGGAAGCCGAGGGCCGGGTCGAGGATGCCGGCCAGCGAGTGGATGGCGCTCAGCTCGACCGACTCGGCATGGGTCAGGTCGGGCAGGATGCCGGGGATCCGCTCGGCGAGGCTGGTCTTGCCGCACCCCTTCGGGCCGGACATCAGCAGGTGGTGCCCGCCGGCGGCCGCCACCTCGACCGCGTAGCGGGCGTCGTCGACGCCGATCAGGTCGGCCAGGTCGAGCTCGTCGAGCCGCTCCTGGCCGCGCCAGGCGAGCAGCTGGGCGCCGGACATCGGGGCCACCGGCGGTGCGTCGGGCACCTCCTCGTCGCGCAGCACCGCGACCACCTGGCCCAGCGAGCGCACGCCGATCACGCTCAGGTCGGGCACCATGGCGGCCTCGGCGACCTGCGGCTCGGGCACGAACACGGCCCGGATGCCGCGCGCGGCGGCCGCCAGGGCCATCGGCAGCACCCCCGCCGCGGAGCGCAGGTTGCCGTCCAGGGTGAGCTCCCCGATGAACGCCGTGCCGGCCAGCGACGGCGCCGGCACGCTGCCGGCGGCCGCGAGGACGGAGATCGCGATGGCCAGGTCGAAGTGGGTCCCGCTCTTGGCCAGGTCGGCCGGCGAGAGCAGGATCGTGATCCGTCGGGTGGCGGGCCAGTCCAGGTCGCTGTTGATGATCGCCATCCGGCACCGGTCGCGGGACTCGTTGATCATCGTGTCCGCCCGGCCCACCATCGTCACGCCGACCTGGCCCGGGGAGACGTCGGACTGGACGTCGACGAGATGGCCGACGGCGCCGTGCAGGGAGACGGTGTGGGCGGTCGCGAAGGGCATCAGCCGATCCCCCGGACGTGGTCGACGATCGATGACCCGCGCCGTGGCCGGACGATGCCGACCAGGTCGATCCGGATGTCCCGCACCGCGACGCCGCGGTCCTGGACCCAGCGCGTGGCCAGCCGGCGCAGCCGGGCGACCTTGATGTCGGTGACCGCCTCGTGCGGGGTGCCGTAGCGCAGGCTGCTGCGGGTCTTCACCTCGCAGACGACCAGGACGTCGCCGTCGCGCAGGACCAGGTCGATCTCGCCCGCTTCGCACCGCCAGTTGCGGTCGAGCAGGACCATGCCCTGCCCGACCAGGTGCCGCGCGGCGAGGGTCTCGCCGTACGCGCCCAGAGCCTGCTTGATCGCGGCTGCAGCCGAACTCGTCATGTTCTCGACCTCCTGCGCAGGAGCCTCCCCGGCCGCACGGACGGCACGGCGACGCGAGCACCGGCCCTGTGGACCACCGTGGCCGGAGGCGCGCTGTGGACGCCGGGCGGCCCGACCGGCGTCGCTCAGGCCCCCAGGCAGCAGGCGGTCAGCCGCGCAGGGCGACGTCCCCACAGGACGGGCGCGGCACGGCGAACAGGTCGGCGCCGGCGATGCGGGCGCCGGCGAGCTTCGCCAGCGGGCCGGCGAGCGCGGTGTTGAACTGTCCGACCGTCACGTTGGCGGCGACCGTCGCCGTCGCGAGCACCGAGTTCACCGCGGCCTGGACCGTCGGGTAGGCCGAGAGCTTCGCGGTCGTGGTGACGCCCGCGAGCGTGACCTCGACGTCGGCGTCCGGGTCCGCGGTCGGAGTCGCCAGGCTCGCGAGGACCACGCCGGACGCGAACGACTTGGCGGTGTCGTAGTCGTCGGGCGGGTGCCGGAACGGGACCGTGGTCGCCGGGACCGCGCTCGGACCGCGGGACGTGGTCGTCGGGGTGGTCACGTCCACCTTCACCGTCGCCAGACCGACGTCCACGGTCGCGGTGACCCGCACGCTGGCGGTCAGCGAGACGCTCGAGGCGAGCGCGGAGCTGACCTGGACGTCGATGCCCTCGGCGTTCGTGACCGCGGTCGCGTCGCCGCAGACGACGTCGGTCAGCAGGCCGTCGGCGCCGGCGAGGACCAGGCTGGAGGTCACGGTGGTCCTGGCGGTGAACTGGGCGAGCAGCAGCTCGACCGGGATGTCCGCGAGGGTCCCGCTCACCGCCGCCGAGGCCTGCGCGCTCTGGGCCTCGGCCACCCCCTCGGCTCCGCACGCGAGGGTGGGCTGGTTGCCGACGGTCAGCGTGCTGCTCGAGACCGTCCCGAGGCTGGGCAGCAGCAGCCCGAGTCCCGGCATGGTCAGCACGTGGCTGCCGTTGGCGGCGAACGCGGCGGCCGTGAGGAGGTCGAGCACGTTGAGCGACGCGCCCAGGGCGGCGGAGTCGCCGGTCGCGATGCTCAGCAGGTCGGCGAACCCGATCGTCGTCGGCCCGACGGCGTTGACGGCGACCGCCTGCAGCGCCGAGACGGCGACCGCGTCGCCCCCGTGGTTCTGCAGGGCGGTCGCGGTCGCGGTGAGCAGGTTCGCCACCGTCAGCCCGTCCAGCGCCATCAGCTCGTCGAAGGTCCCGACGGCCAGCGAGTCGACGCCGACCAGGTCCAGGACGCCTACCCCGGCGGCGGCGAGTGCCTGGTACGACGCCAGGCTGAGGTCGACCGAGGTCCCGAGCAGCCCCGTGAGCAGCGTGTTGAGCAGGGTCGCGTCCTCGGTGCTCACCCCGGCGGCGTACGAGCCGAGCCGGAAGCAGGCCGACGGGCTCGGCTGGGCGACCGCGGCCCGCACGGCGCCGCCGGAGCCGGTGGCGAACGCGAAGTCGACCGAGCCCTCGGCCTGGACCCACACGGCGTCGGGCGTCTCGGCCCCGCTGTAGGCCTTGATCGTGCCGGCCGCCGTCTCGAGGAGGCCGGTGGCGGCGTCGAGGTGGACCAGCTTGTAGGTGACGACCGGCGGGTCGCCGAGGGTGTCCCCGTTGCGCGCGACGCTGCGCGCCAGCTCGGTCGCGATCGTGGGGAAGCCGTTGTAGCCGGCCTCGATCTGGGCGGCGGTGCGGCCGTTCACCAGGCGGGACAGGTCGAGGGCGACGACGTCGGCGAGAGCCTGCATGTCCCGGCGCACGACACGCTGCATCCCCAGGTCGACGGCGAAGGCCGCCATCGCGATCAGGAGGGTGAGCGTGACCGCGACGAACGGGACGACCGCCCCCCGCTCGTCGCGCCGGCGCCTCATTCGCTGACCTGGGCCACCGCGTCGTAGCGCAGGTGGTCGGGCAGCACGGCGCCGAGGCCGGGAACGCTGGGCAGCAGCGGGTGGTCGGCGTACTCGTAGTCCAGGGACGCCGTCACGCATTCCTTGGTGCCGTCGTTGGCGCACGCCGCCGTGGCGACCGAGCAGGAGCCGACGTCGGTGGTGCCCTTCAGCAGGTTCGAGCCCACGGCCGTGCCCTGGCACGTGACGCCATAGGAGTCGAGCGCATCGTTGACGGCGTCGAGGGCGGCCTGCTGCTTGTCGGCAGCCGCGGGCAGCGGCGAGACCGCCGCGGCCCGCGCTCCCTCGGCGGCGCCCTGGCTCAGGGCCTGGCGGAAGCTGAGCATGTAGCCGTAGCTGATGATCCCGAACACGAGCAGCAGCAGGATCGGGGCGACCAGGGCGAACTCGACCGCGGCGGCGCCGCGGTCGCGCTCCCGGCCCCGCCGTCGGCGTGCCACCCCACCGGCCATCGCTCACCTCGGTGTCAGACGGCGGTCCCCACGGCCGCCGACCCACAGGCTATGTGGCGCAGACCACGCCGGCGGCCGATTCGGCCCGACTGGTCTGGTCCGGTCGGAGCCGGTCAGGCCTTCGGCGGGTCGATCTCGGAGGGGCTGAGCTCCTCGACGTTGACGTCCTTGAACGTGAGCACCTTGACGTTCTTCGCGAAGCGCGCCGGGCGGTACATGTCCCAGACCCACGCGTCGCTCATCGACACCTCGAAGAACACGTCCCCGGCCTCGGTGCGGGCCTTCACGTCGACCTGGTTGCAGAGGTAGAAGCGGCGGTCGGTCTCGACGACGTACTTGAAGATGCCGACCACGTCGCGGTACTCGCGGTAGAGCGTCAGCTCCATCTCGGTCTCGTACTTCTCGAGATCCTCGGCGCTCATCTCGTTCCCTCCGTGACCTCGACCAGCTCGACCGCTTGCTCACCATTCTGCACGGGATCCAGCGGCTCCAGCCCCGCGGCCCGCCGGACGTTGACGAAGCGCATCCGGTGGATCGGCGACGGCCCGTGCGCGGTGAGCGCGGCGGCGTGGACGTCGGTGATGTATCCCTTGTGGGTCTTGAAGTCGTACGCCGGCCAGCGCTCGTCCAGCTCGGTCATGATCCGGTCGCGGGTGACCTTGGCGAGCACCGAGGCGGCCGCGATGCAGGCGGCGACCCGATCGCCCTTCCACACGGCCAGGCCGGGCACCCCGAGCCCGTCGACGGGGAACCCGTCGGTCAGGACGTACGACGGCGGCAGGTCGAGCAGCGCCACCGCCCGGCGCAGCGCCTCGACGTTGGCCACGTGCATGCCGAGCCGGTCGCACTCCTCGTGCGAGACCACGACCACCGACCAGGAGACGGCGCGCCGCACGATCTGCTCGTAGCAGCGCTCCCGGGCCCGCTCGGTGAGCAGCTTGGAGTCCGCGAGGCCCGGGACGATCCCGGCCTTGCCGGGCGGCAGGATCGCGGCACCCGCGACCAGCGGTCCCGCGCAGGCGCCGCGGCCAGCCTCATCGACGCCGGCGATCGGCTCGATGCCGTGCCGGCGCAGTGCGCGCTCGTAGCCGTAGAGGCCGGCGTCCTTCCGGATCGTGGATCCACGCGGCAGGTCGCTCATGGCGCTAGGAGGGGTCGGGCACGTCCGCGAAGGTGCCGGGACGGTGCAGGAACTTGAAGTGGTCGCTGGGCCACAGCAGCACGAACACCTTCCCGACCACGCCCCCGACATCGACGTACGGGTTCTTCGTGCAGTCGGTCTCGTTCGGTTTGCACATGTGGAACGAGGAGTCGGCGGAGTTGTTGCGGTTGTCGCCCATCACGAAGATGTGGCCGTCCGGGATCGGGCCGATCTCCCAGTCCTTGCCGCAGCCGTCGACCATCGGGCCGTAGCAGTCCGCCCCGTCGAGCCGGGCGTACTCCTTCTCGTCCAGCGGCTGGCCGTTGACCTCGATCCGGCCCCGCGCGTCGCAGCAGGAGACGGTGTCGCCGGCGACGCCGACGACCCGCTTCACGAGGTGCCCGCCGGAGGGGTAGAGCCCGACCTTGGACAGCAGCTTCGCCACCCCGTTGGTGGGTCCTGCGGACTCCTCGGCGGTCAGCCAGTCGCCCGGGTCCTCGAACACCACGACGTCGCCGCGCTCGGGGGTGCCGCCGAGCCAGTAGGACACCTTCTGCACCAGGATCCGGTCGTTCTTCACCAGTCCCGGCTCCATCGACTGCGACGGGATGTAGAACGCCTGGACGAACAGCGCCTTGATGACGATCGCGAGCACAACGGCGATGCCGAGCAGCAGGATCGTCTCCTGCCAGACCGGCAGGTGCTTCTTCTTCGCGGGCTTCGACGCGGGCGCCGGAGCGTGCGAAGACCGCGCTCCTGTCTCGTCGGGTTCGGCGACGGACTGGAAGTCGCGGTCTTCGGTGGTCACGCGGTGAGCGTAGTCAGGCTGCCTGAGAAATCCCTCAGCCCTCGCGGCGCTCCTTGATCTTCGCCTTCTTGCCGCGAAGGTTGCGCAGGTAGTACAGCTTCGCGCGGCGGACGTCACCGCGGGTCACGATCTCGATCTGCTCGAAGATCGGGGAGTGCAGCGGGAAGGTCCGCTCGACGCCGACGCCGAAGGAGACCTTGCGGACGGTGAAGCTGCGGCCGACGCCGGAGCCCTGGACGCGGATGACGACGCCCTGGAAGACCTGGACGCGGGACCGGGTGCCCTCGACGACCTTCACGTGCACCTTGACGGTGTCGCCGGCACGGAAGTCGGGGAGGTCGGTGCGCTTGGCGGCGTTGCCGAGCTCGACGATGACGTTGCTCATGTCTCTCCTCACGAGTGCCACAGGTCAGCCGCGGTATTGGAAGCGTTCTCTTGTGGACCCAGCCAGTGCTGGCCGGCGGCGCCATGTTCCCCCTGTGGCAGGAACCGGTGCGGACCCCCGGGTGGACGAGTCCTCCGGGCGGTCCTTGTTTGGCCGACTGGGCCGAGGAGTCAGTCTGCCACAGCGGCGTCAGTGCCGGGAAATCCGCTTGGTCATCCGGACCACACCGGGCTCGACCTCGCCGTGGAGGCGGTAGCCCGCCTTCTTGTACATCCGCTGGTTGCGGGCGCTGCCGGCGCCGGTGAACAGCGCGTACGTCGTGGCCTCGGGCGGCGCCAGCCCCTCGATGCGGGACAGCAGCGTGCGGCCGAGCCCGCGGCCGGCGACGTCGGGCGCGACCATCAGCCGGCCCACCTCCCAGGTCTGCTCGTCCAGCGACGCCCGCACCGCGCCGACCAGCCGTCCGCCCGCCCGCGCCACCAGCACGGCGTCGCGGGCCAGCCAGGCCCGCAGGTCGTCGAGCGACTCGTGCAGCGCCGGGATCCGCACGCCCGGGTTGGCGTGCAGCTCCTGCACCCAGCAGGCCAGCTGGAGCACGTAGAGCTCCCCCGCGTCGGCCGGCTCGGCCACCCGCACCTCGACGTCCTCCAGCAGCACCGAGGCGTGCAGGAGGTCGGGACGGCGCTCGGCGGTCCGGCGTACCGACTGCTCGTGCCGCCAGGCCGCGATCGCGGCGTGGTCGCCCGACAGCAGCACCGGCGGTACGGCGCGTCCGCGCCACGACGCGGGCTTCGTGTAGACCGGGTACTCCAGCAGGCCCCCCTCGTGGGACTCCTCCACCAGCGAGTCGGCGTTGCCCATGAACCCCGGCACCAGCCGGACGACGGCCTCGGTGATCGCCAGCGCGGCCACCTCTCCCCCGTTGAGCACGTAGTCGCCCAGCGAGATCTCACGCAGCTCGGCGCGCTCGGCGAGCTCGTCCAGCACCCGCTGGTCGATCCCCTCGTAGCGACCGCAGGCGAAGACCACCCGCTCCCGGGTCGCGAGCTCGCGCGCGACCGCCTGGGTGAACGGCTGACCCGACGGGGTCGTGACCACCACCGTCGCGCCGTCCACGTCGAGCGCGTCGAGCGCCTCGCCCCACGGCTCGGGCTTCATCACCATGCCGGCGCCGCCGCCGTAGGGGGTGTCGTCGACGGTGCGGTGCCGGTCGTGCGCCCACGTGCGCAGGTCGTGGACCCGGATGTCGATCAGCCCCCGCTCCCGCGCCTTGCCGGCCAGCGAGAGCTCCAGGGGCGCGAGGTACTCCGGGAAGATCGAGACGATGTCGATCCGCATCAGTCGACCCGCATCAGTCGTCACCGTCGCTGTCCTCGGGCAGCGGCGCGACCAGGCCGGGGCGGTCGGCGATGACGACCCGCCGGCCGGCGAGGTCGACCTCGGGGACGAGCGCCTTGACGAACGGCACGAGCGCGTCCCGACCGTCGGGGGTGCGCACCGTGAGCAGGTCCTGGGCACCGTGGACCAGCCCGGTGACCTCGCCGAGCGCGGCGCCGGAGACGTCGTACGCCGTGAGGCCGACCAGCTGGTGGTCGTAGAACTCGTCGGGGTCCTCCGGGGAGGCGTCCGCGGGCACCGTGGCGTGCAGGAGGATGCCCCGCGCCGCCTCGGCGGCGGTACGGTCGCCGATCTCCTCGAACGCGACCAGCAGCGTCGACTGGTGCCAGCGGGCGGACCCGACGGTGACGACGCGCAGCCGGGACGCGGATCCCGTGGGCGGCTCGGCGCGCAGGGCGGCGCCCGGCGCGAACCGCCGCTCGGGCTCGTCGGTGCGCACGTCGATCGTCAGCTCGCCCCGGAGGCCGTGCGGCTTGCCGATCCGTCCCACCAGGACCTCGATGGTCTCCACGCGGTCAGGGTAGGGGGTACGCCCCGTCCAACCCGACCAGGCGTCGGAACGCGGGCAGTCCCTCGACCTCGAGCGGGGCGCCGCGGACCAGGTCGGCGGGCGAGAGCACCAGCTGCTGGTTGACCGCGAGCTCGCCGGGTCGCCGCTCGAGCCGCCGGCGACCGTTCTCGCGGTAGCCGAGCTTGCGGGAGACGGCGAGGGAGGCCGGGTTGTCGAGGAACGCGCCCGAGGTCACCTCGGTGGCGCCGAGGTGGTCGAACACGAACGTGCAGACCGCCTGGCGCATCCGGGTGCCGATCCCCCGGCCCTGGTGCTCGCGGCCGAGCCAGGACCCGGTCTCGCCGGTGCGCGTGACGAGGAAGTCCCTGGTTCGGAAGCCCTGGCAGCCGACGAGGACCCCGTCGTACCGCACGCCGAGCTCGAGGGCCCAGGACGAGACCGAGTAGTCGGCCCGGTTGCGCCAGTGGTAGCTGGCCGTGCCGCGGGCGAGGACGCCGGGCGGGGCGTCGGTCCACGGCACGTAGAACGGCATCTGCGTCGGCGGGTGGACGCCGCCCTGGGCCAGCTCGCACAGGCCGAGCAGGTCCTCGTCGGCGATCCCGCGCAGCTCCAGCGGCCCGGCGGTGATGCGGAGGCCGAGCACCGGGTGCAGGTCGGCGAGCGTGAGGGTCATGCCCCGACCCAACCGACCCTGCGGACCGGGCGCAACCGGGATCGCGCGGCCCGGGACGCGGAGCGGGCGCCGCCCCCGGTGGGGACGGCGCCCGCGCGCGCTTCGTTCAGGGTGTCGCTACCGACGACGGTCCACGTCGACGAAGTCGATGCGGGCACCGCCGCGACCGGCCAGCGCGGAGATCACCGTGCGGAAGGCCGTGGCGGTGCGGCCACTGCGGCCGATCACCTTCCCGAGGTCGTCGGGGTGCACCCGGACCTCGAGGATGGAGCCGCGGCGCAGCTGCTTGTCCCGCACGCTGACGTCGTCGGGGTGGTCGACGACGCCGCGCACCAGGTGCTCGAGCGCCTCGGCGAGCATGCCGCTCAGGACTCCGCCTTGCCCGGGTCGCCGGTGCCCTCGGCGGCCTCGGCCGTCTCGGCCGCGACCTCGGGGGTCTCGTCGGCGGGCACCGGGGCCGGGGCCTCGGTGGGGGCCTCGGCCTCAGCCGGTGCCTCGGCGGGAGCAGCGGCCTCCTCGGGCTTGGCCTCCTCGGGCTTGGCCTGCTCCGGCTTGGCCTCCTCCGCCTTGGTCTCGGCCTTCTTCTTCGGCGCGGCCTTCTTGGTCACGGCGTCGCCCTTGGGCTCGCTCGCGGCCTCCTTGAGGGCCTCGTTGAAGATCTCCAGCTTGTCGCGCTTGGGCTCGGCGACCTTGAGGGTGCCCTCCTGGCCCGACGTGCCCTTGAACTTCTGCAGGTCGCCGGTGATCTTGAGGATCTTCGCGACCGCCTCGGTCGGCTGGGCGCCGACACCGAGCCAGTACTGCGCCCGGTCGGAGACGACGTCGATGTACGACGGGTCCTCCTTGGGGTGGTACTTGCCGATCTCCTCGATCACCCGGCCGTCGCGCTTGCGGCGGGAGTCGACGACGACGATGCGGTACTGCGGCACCCGGACCTTGCCCAGGCGCTTCAAACGGATCTTGACGGCCACGACTGTGGTGTCTCCTCGGAAGTTGTGTGTGGGTGAAGGGCACCGTGACCAGGTGGGGAAAGCACCGGCCGGGACCTTCGATGGGCTCTGCAGCGACCGGATGAGAGGGTCCGGGCGCGCAGGACTCAGCGGCCAAGTCTGCCAGACGGCGTCCTCGGGGCGGAAATCGGGCAGAGTCCTCCCATGACCTGGCCGTCGCCATCCTACGGACCACCGCCGCCGGCGAAGCCGCGGCCCAGCGCCTGGTGGTTCGGGCTCGGGATCGGGCTGCTCGTGGCGGCGGCGGGCGCCGCCGTCGGCATCTTCGTGTGGACGCTGTCGGCGTTCGTGCACACCGACGTCGAGGTGCCCCGCGACGGCGCACCGCACGCGGTCGAGCTGGCCTCCGACGGCGAGCAGATGCTGTGGAGCTTCGACGGCGACCCCGTGCCGGCGTGCACGGTGGCGGACCAGGAGAGCGGCGAGTCGGTCCCGTTGCGAGGGCCAGGCGGCGAGTTCCGCCGCGGCGCGGGTCCGGCCGGCGACTGGGTCGGCGCCTGGCGCTTCGACCCGGCGTCCGAGCACGTCGAGGTCACCTGCAGCCGGAACGGATGGGGGACGGGGTCCCTGGTCGAGATCGGCCCCGCGCCGCGGATCGCCAGCTTCGTGCTCGGGTTGCTGGCCACGATCCTCGTCCCGCTGATGATCGGCCTGGCCGGGGTCGCGGTGCTGCTGGTGACCGGGATCCTGTGGTCGATCCGCCCCGCCGCGGCTCGCTGAGGACGCCGACAACCGACCCGCCGCAGGGCGCGTCCCACCGGTGTGACTCCCTCCCAGCGCCACCCGTGGCTGAAGCCGGTCGCCGTGCTCGCCCATCGTGGCCGGCGCCGGGTCCGGTGGCTCACCAGCGGGACCGCGTGGGCGTCGTACCGACCCGTCGGCGACCTGCCGGTCCGCGTCCACCGGCACGCCTCGCCGCTGCTCCGGCAGCTCGAGGGGGTCGACCTGGCGCTCCAGCACAACAAGGTGGTGAACCTGCGGCTCGCCTCCGCGCGCACCGACCGGCTGGTGATCCGGCCGGGCGAGACGTTCTCGTTCAACAAGGTGGTCGGCAGCTGCAGCCGCCGGAGGGGCTACATCGAGGGCCTGCGGCTCTCGGACGGCACCGCGGTCCCGGGCGTCGGCGGTGGCGTCTGCCAGCTGGCGAACCTGCTGCACTGGATGTTCCTGCACTCGCCGCTCACCGTGGTCGAGCGCAGCGAGCACAGCTTCGACCCGTTCCCCGACAACGGGCGGGTGCTGCCCTGGGGCGTCGGGTGCACGATCGTCTACAACTACGTCGACCTGGTGGTCCGCAACGACACCGCCACCGCGTTCCAGCTGCGGACCTGGGTGGGCGACCGGCACCTGCACGGCGAGCTGCGCGCCGACCGGGTGCTGCCGGTCCGCTACTCGGTCGAGGCGCGGGAGGAGCGGTTCGAGCAGGGCGCGGACGGGCTGGTGCGGCGCACCAACGAGATCTGGCGGACCGTCCACGACCGGCGTACCGGGGTGGTCCTCGCCGAGGAGCTGGTCCGCCGAAACCGCGCGGTGGTGAGGTACGCCTCTCCCCTGGCGGAGACCTGACAGATCGCCTCGCATCCTGTGATACTTCGGCGCGTGTCTCAAGCCTCGGTGAACGCCAAACCTGTCGCCGTCGTCATCGACGACGACCAAGACACCGTGGACCTCCTGGAGATCGTGCTGACCCAGGCCGGCTTCGCGGTCATCACCGCGTCCAATGGTCCTGAAGGCATCGCCCTGGCACTCGAGCACCGCCCGGTCCTCGCGACCATCGACGTCACGATGCCGAGGATGAACGGCCTCGAGGTCACCCGCCGGATCCGGCACCAGGCAGCCGACACCTACATCGTCATCATCAGCAGCCGCTCCCAGGAGCACGACGTGCTCGCGGGCTTCGACGCGGGCGCCGACGACTACGTCCCGAAGCCGATCCGGCCGCGCGAGCTCCAGGCGCGACTGGCCGCGGTGGCACGCCGTCCGGTCGAGGCGGTCGCCGGCGCCGCCCCCGTGGCCTGGGCGCCCGCCGAGGAGGACGTCGAGCGGTCGGAGTACCTCCGCAACGTCGCCGCCGGCCAGTCCCTCGGCTATGCCGAGACCGAGGTGCACGGAGCGGGCGAGGGCAAGGACGGCCGCTACGGCATGCTCGAGCTGGGCATGCGGTTCGTCGGCAGCTGGATCGAGTTCTCGGGCCTGCGGATCAACCCGTCGCGCGAGCTGCTGGTCATCGACGACCGGATCGTCGACGTGTCCCCGGAGGACTTCAAGCTCATCGAGACGATGCTGTACGCCGGCACGCTGACCCTCACCGCCCGCCAGCTCGCGCTGCGCTACCGCGGCGAGAGCGAGCTGGCCCCGAGCACGCGCCGCGACGAGGACCTGGTCTGGTTCAACCACACGCTGCCGAGGCTGCTGCGGCAGATCGGTGACGACGCCCCGGTCCCGCGCTGGTTCTTCATCTTCGACGGCACCCTCAAGCTGGTCCGCCCGCCGAGGGACGCCTGACCTCAGGCCACGACCCGGCCGCGGAGCACCACGCGCGCGGGCCGGAGCAGCAGCGACAGGTCCTCCAGCGGGTTGCCGTCGTACACGACGAAGTCCGCGGGCGCGCCCTCGTCGAGCCCGGCGTTCCAGCCCAGCCAGTCCCGCGCCCGCCAGGACGCGGCGCCGAGCGCGTACTCGGCCGGTAGCCCGAGCGCGGTCATCGCGATCACCTCGCCCGCCAGGTTGCCGTGCCGGCTGATCCCGCCGTGGTCGGACCCGGCGTACAGCGCCACGCCCGCCTCGTAGGCCGCCATGATCGTCGTGCGCCGACGCACGTAGAGGTCGGTCATCGTCGAGGTGTACGCGGGGAACCTGGTCCGACCGGCGGCGGCGTACTCCGGGAACCCGTCCAGCTGCATCACGGTCGGCACCAGCGCCACGCCGCGGGCCGCCATCGTCTCGATCTGGTCCTCGCGCAGGCCGGTGCCGTGCTCGATGCAGTCGATGCCCGCCTCGAGCAGGCCGCCGAGGACCTCGTGCCCGAAGCAGTGCGCGGTGACCCGGGCACCGTGCTCGTGGGCGACCGCGATCGCGTGCGCGAATGCCGCCGGGGGGAACGAGGGCGCCAGGTCGCCCTCCTCACGGGAGATCCAGTCCCCCACGAGCTTGACCCAGCCGTCACCGCGCTGGGCCTCGCGCGCGACCACCGCGCCGAGCTCCTCCGGCTCGACCTCGTGGGCGTAGTTGCGGATGTAGCGACGGGTGCGCGCGATGTGCCTGCCGGCCCGGATCAGCCGCGGCAGGTCCTCCCGCTCGTGGATCCACCCGGTGTCGGCGGCCGAGCCGCAGTCGCGGATGAGCAGCGCCCCCGCGTCCCGGTCGGCGATCGCCTGCTCCTCGGTCTCGGCCTCCGAGACCGCCCCGTCCTCGCCGAGCCCGAGGTGGCAGTGGGCATCGACGAGGCCGGGCACGATCCAGCCCTCGGCGGCGCTCTCGGAGCCGGCGGTCGGCTCGTAGGTGACCCGGCCGTCGCGGACGTAGAACGTCCGAGCCCCGCCGTCGGGCAGGACGGGTCCCGAGAACCGCAGCGCAGGGGTGGACGCAGCCATGCCCCGGACGCTACCGGTCAAGTGGGGCGCGTCCGGGGCAGGGCCCCCGCTGATCCGTGGTCAGCGGGTGCGCAGGCCGTAGCCGAAGCGGTAGAGCGGGTCGTAGCCGGGGTCGCCGACGTTGATCGGCTCCTGGTCGACCGTGCGCGGCCAGCTCACGGGCAGCCTGCCGGTGAAGCGACGGTCCCCGAACAGCACGTCGGCCACACCCGCGCCCTCGCTGCCGGGCAGCCAGGAGGCGACCAGCGCGTCGGTCCGGCGCAGGAGGGACGGCGGGATCACCAGCGGACGGCCGGAGACGACCACGACCGTGCAGGACGCGGCCCGGTCGCAGACCTGCTCGACGGCACGGGTGTCGGCGTCCGAGAGCCGCATCGTCTGCTCGGGGCGCGGAACGCCGTGGTCGCCGGGGTCGTAGGCCCACTGTGGCCCGCCGACGTCGCCGAAGCCCTCGGCGTACGGCGTCTCCCCGACCACGACGATGCCCGCCGCACGGCGCGGCACCCGGGCGCTGGCGTCCTCGCTGAACACGACGTCGCCCCGGGCCGCCTGCTCGATCCCGTCGAGGATCGTGGTGCCGGGCACGACGTTGGTCGAGCCGCCCTGCCAGGTCAGCGTCCAGCCGCCGGCCTGGTTGCCGATGTTGTCGGCGTTGCTGCCGGCGACGTACACGTCGTGCCTGCCGCGCAGGGGCAGCACGTGCCGCTGGTTGCGCAGGAGCACCTGGCTCTCCGCCACGGCGCGGCGGGCCAGCCGGTGGTGGGCCGCGCTGCCGACGTCGGCGAGGTGGGTGCGATCGGTCAACGGGTGCTCGAAGAGCCCGAGCTCGAACTTCGCGGTCAGGATCCGGGAGACGGCGTCGTCGATCCGCGTCATCGACACCTCCCCCGCGTCGACCAGCTGGGTGAGCGTGGGGATGAACTCGTCCCAGCCGCTGGGGTTGTTCGGCGCCTGGATCGGCTCCATGAACATGTCGATGCCGGCGTTCACGGACGCCTCGACCTGGTCGGCGTAGGTGCCGGGCAGCTGCCGGATGCCGCGCCAGTCGGAGATCACGAAGCCGTCGAAGCCCTGCTCCTGCTTGAGCCAGCCGGTGATCAGGTCCGCGTTGCCGTGCATCTTCACGGCGTCGTCGGTCGTCCCGCCGTTGAAGTCGGTGCTGGAGAAGGACGGCATGACCGAGCCGACGTGGTGCTCGGCGATGGCCGGCACGTACGGCGCGAGCGCGAGCCGGTCGAACTCCTCGCGGGTCACCCGGTCGACGCCCTGGTCGATCGGGTAGGCGCCGGTGCCGGCCGCGGCCTCGTCGTAGCTGGTCAGGCCGTCGCCGGCGAAGTGCTTGGCGGTGGCCAGCACCCGGTCCGCCTGGTCCAGCTGACCGGGTCCGCCCTGGAAGCCGTCGATCGCGGTCTCCATCGACTCCACCAGACCCGGGGTCTCCCCGAAGCTCTCGTAGGTACGGCCCCAGCGGTCGTCGCGGGCCACGCACAGGCAGGGGGCGAACACCCACTGCGGCCCGCTCGCGCGGGTCTCCTCGGCGGTGACGTGGGCGATCCGCTCCACCAGCGCCGGGTCACGGGTCGCGCCCAGGCCGATGTTGTGCGGGAAGACCGTCGCGCCGAGCAGGTTGCCGTGCCCGTGGACCGAGTCGACGCCGTACAGCAGCGGGATGCCGAGCGGCGTCGCCAGCGCCGCCTGCTGGTAGCGGTCGACCATGTCGGCCCACGCCTCGGACGTGTTCGGGTCGGGCACCGACCCGCCGCCGGACAGCACGCTGCCGAGCCGGTTCTCGGTGATCAGCGACGGGTCGGCGTCGACGTCGACGCGCTCCGCCTGGGTCATCTGGCCGATCTTCTCCGCCAGCGACATCCGACCGAGCAGGTCGGCGACGCGCTCGGCGACCGGCAGGCTCGGATCCTGGTACGGCGCGGCCTCGTCGCCGTCGGCCGGCGCCTGGACCTGCAGCAGCACCGTGGTGACCGCCCCCGCGGCCAGCACGGCCACGAGCGCGGGGCGGCGCCGGCCTGCTCGACGCCGAACAGCAGGCGGGGTGGGGTTTCTGGACGTGCGGAACATGGGATCTCCTTGCCCGATCAAGAAGCGCTGCGCGAGTCCAACGTAGGAACGCCAATACTCCGAGTCAATGCATAAAGATCGGGCGGCAGGGCCTTGTTTGTTCTTCTTCCGGACGAATGCGCCCTAGGCTCGGAGGCATGGGGACCTCCAGCTCCCTCGAGCGGCTCCGGGACACCAACCGGCGCTCGATCACCACCCTGCTCGCGGCCGAGGGGCCGATGAGCCGCGCCGACCTGGTGCGCGGCACCGGGCTGTCCCGGACCACGGTCTCCAGCCTGGTCGGCGACCTGATCACGAGCGGCCACGTCGTGGAGACCGCCGACCGCGGCCGTCCGCACAAGGGCGGCAGCGGGCGGCCGCCGCTGCTGGTCGCGCTCAGCACGCCCGGCGGCGGCGTCGCCGGCGTCGACATCGGCCACCGACACGTCCGGGTCGCGGTCGCCGACCGGGTCGGGGCGGTGCTGGCCGAGGAGGCCGCCGACCTCGACGTCGACGAGGACGGCGCGGCCGCCCTGGACCGGGCCGCCCGAATGGTCCGGCACGCACTGCGTGGCGCCGGCCTGGGCGTCGGCGACCTGCACGCGGTCGGCATGTGCGTGCCCGCCCCCCTGGACCGGCGCTCGGCGAGCATCCGCACCGGCATCCTGCCCGGCTGGCGCGAGCTCTCCCCCGCCGACGAGCTGCACCGGCGACTGGGGATCCCGGTGTTCGCCGACAACGACGCGAACCTCGGCGCGCTGGCCGAGCTCGGGCAGGGCGCCGCCCGCGGCGCCACCGACCTGGTGTACGTCAAGGTCGCCAGCGGGCTGGGCGCGGGCATCGTCCTCGGCGGCCGGCTGCACCGGGGCGCCAGCGGCATCGCCGGCGAGCTCGGTCACGTCCAGGTCGACGAGGCCGGCCAGGTGTGCCGGTGCGGCAACCGCGGCTGTCTCGAGACCCTGGTGTCGGCGCCCCGCCTGCTGGCGCTGCTCCGGCCGGCGTACGACGAGCCGCTCTCCGTCGAGCGGATCCTGGCCCTCGACGGGGCCGGGGACGCCGGGGTGCGCCGGGTGCTCAGCGACGCCGGCCGCGCCATCGGGCGCGCGCTGGCCGACCTGTGCAACAACCTCAACCCCGAGGTCGTGGTCGTGGGCGGCTCGCTCGGCGGCTCGACGTCGCTGACCGACGGCGTCCGCGCCGCGGTCGACCGCTATGCCCAGCCCGAGACCGCGGCCGCGCTGCGGGTGGTCCCCGGCGCCCTCGGCGACCGCGCCGAGCTCGTCGGCGCGGTGTCGCTGGCGATCGCCCGGGTGTCGGTCTGACCCGGGCCGGGCCAGGACCGTCGAGCTCAGAGCTGGTCGAGAAGCCAGGACGGGCTCAGTGCGACCGCGCCGACGCCCTGCACCCGGGCCTGGAGCATCCGGTCGGCCGTCACGACGGCGACCCGGTCCCCGCGCTCGGCGGCGGCCCGGGCCTGCTCGAGGATCGTGTCGTCGCCGTGGCCCTTCGCGTGCACGGTGCGCACGTGCCCGTCCCGTCCGACGCGGGCGCCCGCCTTGGCGGCACCCTCGAGGACCAGCACGACCACGTCGTACGACGTGTCCGCGACCAGCAGCCGCTCGTGCAGCCGGCGGGCCGCCCCGGCCCGGTCCTTCCACCAGCCGTCCGGCCGGCTGCCCACGACGTTGGCCGCGTCGACCACGAGGACTGACGGCATCAGATCGCCTTTCGTCTCACCGGGTCTCGACGCGCCCGTCGCGCCGCCTCGCGAGCTCGGCGACGCGGGGCTTGCTCGACCTGGCCGCCCGACGCCGCGAGCTCTCTTCGCTCGCTCCCGGCTGGGCGTCTCACTTCAGGAACTTGGAGAAGTCCTTGGGCAGGTTGAGGGCGGCGGCCGCCTTCTCGTAGTCCAGCTCCTCGCCCTCGGGGGTGCCGAACGGGTTGGCGGGAGCGGCCTGGGCCTTCTGCTTCGCGGCGGCGGCCTGCTGGGCGGCCTTGGCGGGGTTGCCGGAGACGCGCTTGCCGCCCTTTCCCTTCTTCGGCGCCGGCTTCGTCTTCCCGCGCTTGCCCGCGCCGGGCAGGCCCGGCATCCCGGGCATCCCCGGGATCCCGCCACCCTTGGCCAGCGACATCATCATCTTGCGGGCCTCGAAGAACCGGTCCACGAGCTGGTTGACCTCGGAGACCTGGCGCCCGGAGCCGCGGGCGATCCGGGCCCGGCGGGAGCCGTCGATGATCTTCGGGTTGGCCCGCTCGGCCGGGGTCATCGACTGGATGACCGCCTGGATCCGGTCGATCTCGCGCTCGTCGAAGTTCTCGAGCTGCTCGCGGAACTGGCCCATCCCGGGCAGCATCCCCATGATCTTCGACATCGAGCCGAGCTTGCGGACCTGCTGCATCTGCTCGAGGAAGTCGTCGAGGGTGAACTCGCCGCCCTGCCCGGTGAGCTTGGCCGCGGCCTTGGCGGCCTGGTCGGCGTCGAAGGTCTTCTCGGCCTGCTCGATCAGGGTCATCACGTCACCCATGTCGAGGATCCGCGAGGCCATCCGGTCAGGGTGGAACAGGTCGAAGTCGGTGAGCTTCTCGCCGGCGGACGCGAACATCACCGGCTTGCCGGTGAGCGAGGCGATCGAGAGCGCGGCGCCACCGCGGGCGTCACCGTCGAGCTTGGTGAGCACCACGCCGTCGTACCCGACGCCGTCGAGGAACGCCTGCGCCGTGACCACGGCGTCCTGGCCGATCATCGCGTCGACGACGAACAGCACCTCGTCGGGCTGGACCGCGTCGCGGATGTCGGCGGCCTGCTGCATCATCTCCGCGTCGACGCCGAGACGGCCCGCGGTGTCGACGATCACGACGTCGTAGAGCTTGCGCGTGGCCTCCTCGAGGGACGCGCGGGCGACGCCGACGGGGTCACCGCCATGCTCGATTCCTTGGCGATTGCCCGGCTCGGGAGCGAAGACCGGTACGCCGGCGCGCTCGCCGTTGACCTGGAGCTGGTTGACCGCGTTCGGGCGCTGGAGGTCGGCCGCGACGAGCAGCGGGCTCTTGCCCTGCTCCTTGAGCCACAGCGCCAGCTTGGCGGCCAGCGTCGTCTTGCCGGCGCCCTGGAGGCCGGCGAGCATGATGACCGTCGGGCCGGTCTTGGCGTACCGCAGCCGCCGGGTCTCCCCGCCGAGGATCGCGACGAGCTCCTCGTTGACGATCTTGACGACCTGCTGGGCGGGGTTCAGCGCACCGCTGACCTCCTCGCCGCGAGCGCGCTCCTTGACCGCGCCGACGAACTCCTTGACGACCGGCAGGGCCACGTCGGCCTCGAGCAGGGCGATCCGGATCTCGCGCGCGGTGGCGTCGATGTCGGCCTCGGAGAGCCGACCCTTCCCCCGGAGGTTCTTGAAGGTGTCGGCGAGCCGGTCGGAGAGTGTGGCGAACAAGGGTGCGTCCTACGGGCTTGGCGGCAGATCTGGCGGGTTCAGCCTAGTCGGCCCGGGGTGGGCGGCGGACATTGCCGGTTTCGGCTGCTGCCAGCCCCGCACGCCTCACCCCGACGCGGTCAGCGCAGCACGGACGGCGTGCGCGGCCCGGGCGGCGCGCTCGTCGGTGAGCACGCCGGCGGCGGACTCCTGGAGGTAGAACACGTCCACGGCCTGGGGGCCCAGGGTGTCGACGTGGGCCGAGCGCACGGCCATGTCGAGCTCGGCGAGCGCGGCGCAGACCCGGTGGATCACGCCGAGCTGGTCGGCGGCGCGGACCTCCAGCACGGTCGCCTGGTCGGACGCCTCCGGGCGCACCACCACCGAGGGCTCGAGCGGGTGGCCCGGACCGGTCGCCCGGAGCCGGCGGGCGACGTCGACCTTGCCCTCGGCGACGGCCTCGTAGCGCTCGCGCAGGACGGCGGCGTCGAGATCGGCCTCGCCGACCTCCCAGACCGAGACCGCGAACCGGCCCTGCGACCAGGCCCGGGCCGCGCGCACCGGGATCCGCTGGAGGGCGAGCACGGCGGCGACGTCGGCCAGCAGGCCGACCCGGTCGGGCGCGATCACCGTGACCCGGGACCCGTCCACAGCCGGCTCGACGGCGACCGAGGTCGAGCCGCGGCGCACCGCGCGCGGGACCTCGACGCCGTCGGCGACGAGCGCGGGGGGCGGCTCGTGCGGGTCGAGGACCGAGCGGGTCCGGCGGGCCAGGTCGTGGACGAGCCCCGCCCGCCACGACGACCAGGCCTTCGGCGCGGTGGCCCGGGCGTCGGCCTCGGTGAGCGCGACCAGGAGGTCGAGCGCCTCGCCGGCGCCGAGGCGGGACGCGACCCGCTCGGCGGTCGCCGGGTCGTCCGGGTCGCGCGTGGTCGCGGTCTCCGCCAGCAGCAGGTGCCAGCGCACCAGTCGCGCGACGAGGTCGACGGCATCGGGCGCGAAGCCCATCCGCTCGGCGACCGCCCGGGCGATCGGCTCCCCCGCGACGCTGTGCTCGGTGAGGCCGCCCTTGCCGATGTCGTGGAGCAGGGCGGCCACCATCAGCACGTCGGGGCGTGCCACCGAGCGGATCAGTGCGGAGGCCGCGACGCAGGTCTCGACCACGTGCCGGTCCACCGTGAACCGGTGGATCGCGGAGGCGTGCGGCAGCAGGCGGACCCGCTCCCACTCCGGCAGGAAGCTGCCCAGCGCACCGGTCTCCTCGAGCGTCTCCCACACCCCCAGCAGGCCGCGCCCCGACGCCAGCATCCGCACCAGCAGCTGGCGTGCCTCGACCGGCCACGGCGTGGGCAGCGGCGCGCACTCACGGGCCAGGCGCGCGGCCGTCGCGGGCGCCAGGACGACATCGCGCTCGGCGGCGGCCGCCGCGGCGCGGAGCAGCAGGGCCGGGTCGCCGGCCGGCCGGGCCCGGCCGTCGAGCACCACCTCGCCCGAGGAGAGTGCGACCCCGGGCGCGAGCGGCGTGAGCGCGGGCCTGCGGGCCCCGCCGTACGACGCGGGGCGCGCCAGTACCGCGTCGACCCGGCGCCACGTCAGGTGCGAGAGGTGGGCGGTCCGACGGCCGAGCTCACGCACGTGGACCTGCGCGGCGCGGGCGTCCGACAGGCCGAGCCGGTGCGCGACGTCGCTCCACAGCTCCGGTGCGATCCGGTCGGTGCCCCGGCCGGCGGTCTCGTGCACGACGTCTCGGACGTCGAGCAGCGCGAGGCGGGTGCGCTCGAGCTCACCGTGCGGGACGTCGACTAGCCAGGTGGCCACCAGCGCCTTGAGCACGGTGGCGTCGCGGAGCCCGCCCTCGGCCTCCTTGAGGTCCGGCACCGAGAGGTGGGCGAGCTCGCCGGCGAGCTCGTGCCGCGACCGCACCAGCTCGCGCAGCGCCGGCAGCCGCTCGCGGGCGCCACGCCGCCAGTGCGCGAGCATCGTGGTCCGCAGCCGCAGCGTCAGCCCCGGGTCGCCGGCCAGGTGACGGGCGTCCAGCAGCCCGAGGACCACCTTCAGGTCCGCGTCGGCGGCCGTGAGCATCTCCGGCAGCGTCCGCACCGCGTGGTCCAGCCGGGCACCCGAGTCCCAGACCGGGTACCAGACCTGCTCGGCCACCGACCGCACGTCGATGCCCTCGTCGGAGACGAGCACGACGTCGAGATCGGAGTACGGCGCCAGCTCGGAGCGGCCGTAGCCGCCGACGGCCACGAGCGCTGCGCCGGTCTCGGGGCCGCCGCACCCGTCGTAGGCACGGGCGCAGAGCGCATCGGCCTCGGCGGCGCGCAGGGCTCTGCCGTCGACGGTCAGGACGCCACCTCCTGGGAGCGATCATGCCCCGGACCGGTCGCGGCCCGCCTCCTCCGTGGGGAGCCGGGCCGCGGCGCGGTCACAGGGCGGCGTCGTCCCGGTCGCCGGTGCGGACCCGGACGACGGTGTCGATCGGGCTGACCCAGACCTTGCCGTCGCCGATCCGCCCGGTCTGCGCGGTCTTGACGATGATCCCGACGACGTCGTCGGCGTCGTCGTCGGCGACCACGATCTCGATCCGGACCTTGGGCACCAGCGCGATGTCGTACTCCGCGCCTCGGTAGACCTCGGTGTGGCCCTTCTGTCGGCCGTAGCCGCTGACCTCGCTGACGGTCATGCCGGTCACGCCGAAGGCCTCGAGCGCCTCACGGACGTCCTCCCACTTGTGCGGCTTGATCACCGCGGTCACGAGCCTCATGCGTTCACCCCTTCGGTGACGGTGTTCTTGACCAGGACGGAGGCGGGCGAGTTCGCGCTGCCGCCGAGACCACTGTGCAGGTCGTACGCCGTCTCACCGTGCTGGTCGAAGTCGACCCCCTCGACCTCGGCCTCGTCCGGGATCCGCCAGCCGATCGTGAGCTTGATGGCGTACGCGATGATCGTCGTCGCGATCGCCGACCAGACGATCGCGATGAGGGCGGCCATCGCCTGGTCGCCGAGAGAGCCGAAGCCGCCGCCGTAGAACAGGCCGTCGATGCCGCCCGGGGCGTCCGAGGACGAGACCAGGCCGATCAGCACCGTCCCGATGACGCCACCGACCAGGTGGACGCCCACCACGTCCAGCGAGTCGTCCAGGCCGACCTTGTACTTCAGGCCCACCGCCCAGGCGCAGGCGGCGCCGGCGACCGCGCCGATCAGGATCGCGCCGGGCAGCTCCACCGCGCCGCACGACGGCGTGATGGCGACCAGGCCGGCGACGATGCCCGACGCGGCACCGAGCGAGGTGGCCTTGCCGTGCAGGAGCCGCTCGACGAGGAGCCAGCCGAGCATCGCGGCGCAGGTCGCGATCGTGGTGTTGAGGAACGTCACCCCGGTCTCGGAGTAGAACTGCGCGATGTTCTCCTCGTCGGTCGACCCGGTGAAGACGATCGAGCCGACGTTGAAGCCGTACCAGCCGAACCACAGCAGGCCCGCCCCGATCATCGTCAGGGTCAGGTTGTGCGGGCGCATCGGCTCCTTGCCGAACCCGATCCGCTTGCCGATCACCAGCGCCAGCACGAGGCCGGCGACGCCGGCGTTGATGTGGACGACCGTGCCGCCGGCGTAGTCCTGGGCCCCGAAGTGCTCGGAGATGAAGCCGCCGCCCCAGACCATGTGCCCGATCGGGAAGTAGCTGAGCGTGACCCACAGGGGCAGGAACACGACCCAGGAGGAGAGCTTGACGCGGTCCGCGATGGCGCCCGAGATGAGCGCCGCGGTGATCGCGGCGAACGTCATCTGGAACATCACCGCGAGGTAGCCGTCGGACGTCACGCCGTCGAGGCCGAAGAGGTCGAACGGGTTGGCGAACAGGCCGCCCACATCGTTCGGGCCGAATGTCATCGACCAGCCCCACAGCACGTAGACGATGGCGACCACGGCCATCGCGACGTACGACATCATCATCATGTTCAGCACGGACTTCGAGCGGCTCATGCCGCCGTAGAACAGGGCCAGTGCGGGAACGGTCATCATCAGGACGAGGGCTGTCGCCACGAGCATGAAGGCGTAGTAGCCGTCCACGGAACCTCCAGGGATCACGTCTCGGGAGGGCGGCGACGCGACGACGGCGATGTCGGCCCGGGCTCCACCCCATGTGGGTTAGACCTTCGGCCGCGGAGGTTTCGGCCCCGGTGATCGCATGTTGCGCTCGTGCAACGAGTTCCGGCCGGGTGTTACGTCGGTGTTACGGGAGCCTCAACGAAGGTCCGCTGTCCGCCGGTCCGGCCGGCCCGAACGGTTGCCTGCTCACCGCGGACCCGGGGTCAGCCGGGTCAGCGGTGCGTGCGCAACCGAACCGTGTCGCGGAACGGTTGCTGGCTCACCGCCGCAGGACAGGCTCAGCCCAGCAGCGCGTCGACGAACGCGCCGGCGTCGAAGGGCGCGAGGTCGTCGGCGCCCTCGCCGAGGCCGACGAGCTTGACGGGTACGCCGAGCTCGCGCTGCACCTGGACGACGATGCCGCCCTTGGCGGAGCCGTCGAGCTTGGTCAGCACGATGCCGGTCACGTTGACGACCTCGCTGAAGACGCGCGCCTGGATCAACCCGTTCTGGCCGGTCGTGGCGTCGAGCACCAGGAGCACCTCGGTGACCGGCGCCTGCTTCTCGATGACCCGCTTGACCTTGCCGAGCTCGTCCATCAGGCCGGCCTTGTTCTGCAGCCGGCCGGCCGTGTCGACGATCACCGTGTCCGCCTTGGTCTCGACGCCCTCCTTGACGGCCTCGAAGGCGACGCTGGCGGGGTCGGTGCCCTCGGGGCCGCGCACGACGTCGACCCCGACCCGCTCGCCCCAGGTCGCGAGCTGCTCGACCGCGGCCGCGCGGAACGTGTCGGCCGCGCCGAGCACCACGCTGCGGTCCTCGGCGACCAGGATCCGCGAGATCTTGCCGACGGTCGTGGTCTTGCCGGAGCCGTTGACGCCGACCACCAGCACCACGCCCGGCATGCCGTCGAGGCCGCTGACCTGGAGCCGGCGGTCCAGGTCGGGGTCGACCAGCGCGAGCAGCTCCTCGCGCAGCACGCTGCGGGGGTCCTCCGTGGCGCCCGCGACGCGGAGCCGGGTGCGCAGCCGCTCGACGAGCTCCTGGGTCGGGCCGACGCCCACGTCGGCCGTGAGCAGGGTGTCCTCGATCGACTCCCAGGTGTCCTCGTCGAGCCGGTCCCGGGACAGCAGCGCGAGCAGGCCACGGCCGAGGCCGCCCTGCGAGCCGGCCAGCCGCTGGCGCAGCCGCACCAGCCGCGACGCGGTGCCCTCGGGCCTCTCGAGGACCGGCTCCTCGACGGCCGGCGCCGGCGCGACGGCCTCCGCCGAGGTCTCGGCGGGCGCCTCGGTCGGCGCCTCCGCCTCCTCCGGCGGCGCGAGGACATCGGCGCTGGCTCCCGGGAGCGGCTCGGGCTTGCGCCGCCCGCTCACCACCAGCCCGGTGACGACCGCGACCAGTGCGATCGCGACGACGGCGATGGCCAGGATCAGCAGGAGAATGGCGTCCATGGCGCCCATCCAATCAGAGGGCGGAGCAGCGGGCGTCGGTCAGGACCTGCGGTGCCGCCGCGCGTCCGCGGTGGCCGCGGCCTCGTCCTCGAACGAGTCGTGGAACCGGGACCGCTCGTCGGGGTCGCGCTCCTCGGGCACGAGGATCGGCGCCGCCTCGGCCGCGCGAGCCATCGCCTCGCCGAGCCACGGTGCGGCGGGCACCTCCTCGCCCCGGTGCGGGTAGGCGACGTAGACCACGACCAGACCGGCGAGCACGAGGATCAGGAACATCACGACGACGACGGGCAACACCGCGGCACACCTCCGAGAGCTGACACAAGACCTGACACACGAGACCGAGACACGAGACGCACGAAACCGAGGACACGAGGGCCGTACCCCGGCTCCCACCGTCCCACACGCCCGAGCGCGGGCCCGCGTCAGGTGCGCAGGAGCGGCTCGACCGCGACCCGGATCAGGTCGGGGATCGGCGTGACGGGGCGCGCCGGGTCGGTGTTGTCGACGTACACGTGCACGAACCTGCCCTCGGCCGCGGCCTGGTCCCCCGGCCCCTGGAACAGCCCGACCCGGTAGACCACCGAGGAGGTCCCGACCCGATCGACCACCACCCCGAGGTCGACGGGCTCCGGGTAGCCCACCTCGGCGAAGTAGCGGCAGGACACCTCGGCGACGACGCCGACCGCCGGCAGCGTGCGGATGTCGACCCCGGTCGCGATCGCCAGGTGGTTGTTGACGACGGTGTCGATCAGCTCGAAGTAGCGCGCGTTGTTCATGTGTCCGTAGACGTCGACGTCGGCCCAGCGCGTGGTGGCCTGCTCCCAGTGGACGTACGCCGACCGGGTCGGCCGGGCCGGGCGGGTCGGCCGGTCCTCGGGCACTAGGCGGACTCCGCGTCGCGCAGCCGCTGGCTGATCACCGCGGACACGCCGTCGCCGCGCATGGTGACGCCGTACAGCGCGTCCCCGACCTCCATGGTGCGCTTCTGGTGCGTGATGACGAGCAGCTGGGAGGCCTCCCGCAGCTCCTCGTAGATCTCGAGCAGCCGGCCCAGGTTGGTGTCGTCGAGGGCGGCCTCGACCTCGTCGAGGATGTAGAACGGGGAGGGCCGGGCCTTGAACAGCGCGACCAGGAACGCCACCGCCACCAGCGACCGCTCGCCGCCGGAGAGCAGCGAGAGCCGCTTGACCTTCTTGCCCGGTGGCCGGGCCTCCACCTCGACCCCGGTGGCGAGCATGTCGCCGGGGTCGGTGAGCACCAGCCGGCCCTCGCCGCCCGGGAACAGCCGGGCGAAGGTCGCGTCGAACGCCTTGCTCACGTCGGCGTACGCCTCGGTGAAGACCTGCTCGACCCGCTGGTCGACCTCGCGGACGATGTCCAGCAGGTCCTTGCGGGTCTTCTTGAGGTCCTCGAGCTGCTCGGTGAGGAACCGGTGCCGCTCCTCCATCGCGGAGTACTCCTCGAGCGCGAGCGGGTTGACTTTGCCGAGCATCGCGAGCGCCCGCTCGGCGGCCCGGAGCCGCTTCTGCTGCTCCTCCCGCACGAACGGGACCGGCTCGGGCGGCTCCTGGCCCTCCTCGACCTCGCCCGCGAAGGGAACCAGCTGGTCCGGGCCGTAGTCGGCGACCAGGGCGTCGGCGTCCAGGCCGAGCTCCTCCAGCGCGCGCTCCTCGAGCTGCTCGATGCGCATCCGCTGCTGGGTGCGGGCCATCTCGTCGCGGTGCACGGAGTTGACCAGCTCGTCGTGCTCCTGGTCGAGGCGGCGCAGCGTCGAGCGGACCGCGAGCAGCTCCTGCTCCCGACCGCTGCGCGCCTGCTCGACGGCGCTGCGGGCCTCGGCCGCGCGGTGCACCGAGACCTCGAGGCGGGCCAGCACGTAGGCCACGGCGTGCCCGACCGCCTCCGCCGCCCGGCCCTCGCGGATCAGCCGCTCGCGGCGCTCGGCGGCCCGGGCGCGGGCCTCGCGCTCGGCCTGGGCCGAGCGCACCATCGCGTCGGCACGGCCGTGCAGGGCACGGGAGCGCTCCTCGGAGGTGCGCAGGGCGAGCCGGGTGTCCATCTCCCCCTGGCGCGCGGTGCGCGCCTGCTCGACCAGCCGCTCGCGCGTCGACGTGTCCGGCTCCTCGTCGGGGGCCTCCTCCGCGGTGGTGAGCCGGGTCTCCAGGTCCGCGAGGCCGGTGACGGCCTGGGCGCGCGCCTCCTCGGCCCTCTCGATGGCCTGGGCCAGGCGGTCGGCCTCGCCGCGGGCGGAGCGCGCCTGCGAGCCGTACTGGCCGAGCTCCTCGGCGACCGCGGCGAGGGTGGCGTCGGACTCGTGCAGCTTGGCCAGTGCGACGTCGACGCGCTTCTGCGCCTCCAGCCGCTCGCTCTCGAGCCGGGACATGTCGAAGCCGAGCCGCTCGGAGGCCGCGATCGCCTCGGCGAGCTGGGCGGTGGCCTCGTCGACGGCGGCCTGCACCTCGATCAGGCTCGGCTGGCTCGAGGAGCCACCGGACGCGAAGTGCGCGCCGAGCACGTCGCCCTCGCGGGTGACCGCGGTGACGTCGGGCAGGTCGGCGACCAGCCGGCGCGCGGCGGCCAGGTCGTCGACGACCGCGACCTTGGACAGCAGCCGGGTCAGCGCGGGACGCAGGGCGTCGGGACACTCGACGACGTCGACGGCGTACGACGCCTCCGCGGGCAGGCTCGGCCAGTCGCGGTCGGCTCCGTCGACCGGGGCAGGAGCGCCGCCCAGCAGCAGCCCGGCCCGACCGAGGTCCTCGTCCTTGAGGTGGCCGATCGCCCGGACCGCGGCGTCCGCGTCGGCGACCGCGACCGCGTCGGCCGCCGAGCCCAGCGCCTGCGCGACCGCGGTCTCGAACCCGTTGCGCACCGTCAGCAGCGCGGCGACCGAGCCGAGCAGCCCGGAGACCGACTCGGTGGCGGCGAGGAGTGCCCCGGCGCCGTCCTTGCGGTTGAGGCCCATCTCGAGGGCGTCCTTGCGCGCGGCGAGGGCGGTGCGGTCCCGGTCGGCCTGCAGCGCCTGGTCGCGGTCCTTGGCGAGCCGCTCCTCGACGTCGTCGAGCGCGGCGACGGCGGCCTCGTGCTCGGCGTCGAGGCCCTCCTCGCCGGCGTCCAGGCCGGCGACCTTGGTCTCCAGCGAGGTGAAGTCGCGCTGGGCGCGCTCGGCGCGGGCGACCGCCTCCTCGCGGGCCAGGCGCAGCCGGCCGACCTCGTCGTCGGCGGCCGCGGCCCGGGACTTCAGCGCGTTGACCTGACCGTGCAGCCGGGCCAGCCCCTCGCGGCGGTCGGCGGCGGCGCGCTGGAGGCCGGCGATGCGGCGCTCCTCCTCCGCGGCGGCGTCCTCGGCGGCGCGGCGGGCCGTGACCGCCTGCTCGAGCGCGCCCCGGCGCTCCTCGACCTCGGCCGCGATCCGCCGCTCCTGCTCGCGCACCTGCTCGGCCTCGGCCTCGAGCTGGTCGGGGTCGCGACCGGACCGGGCCTCCTCCACGTCGGCCGTGCCGGCGGCGTTGCGGACCCGCTCGGCCGCGAGCGACTGGGTGCCGCGCAGCCGCTCGCGCAGCCCGGACAGCGCGAACCAGGTCTCCTGGGCGCGCGAGAGCGCGGGCAGGTCCTCCCGCAGGGCCGCCTCGAGCGCGGCCTCGGCCTCGCGGGTCTGCGCGATCTGGGCCTCCACCTGCTCGCGACGCTCGACCAGGATCGACTCGTCGGCGAGCTCCTGCTGGAACGAGGTGCGCGCGGTGACGAGCTCGTCGGCCACCAGGCGAGCGCGGGCGTCGCGCACGTCGGCCTGGACGCCGGCGGCCCGGCGGGCCACCTCCGCCTGCCGGCCCAGCGGCTTGAGCTGGCGCCGGATCTCGGAGAGCAGGTCGCCGAGCCGGGTCAGGTTGCCCTCGGTGGAGTCGAGCTTGCGGAGCGCCTTCTCCTTGCGCTTGCGGTGCTTGAGGACGCCGGCGGCCTCCTCGATGAAGCCGCGGCGGTCCTCCGGGGTGGCGTGCAGGATCGAGTCCAGCTGGCCCTGTCCCACGATCACGTGCATCTCGCGGCCGATGCCGCTGTCGGAGAGCAGCTCCTGGACGTCCAGCAGCCGGCAGGAGCTGCCGTTGATGGCGTACTCGGACCCGCCGCTGCGGAACATGGTGC
This sequence comes from Nocardioides sp., assembly GCF_030019515.1. Taxonomy (GTDB): domain Bacteria; phylum Actinomycetota; class Actinomycetes; order Propionibacteriales; family Nocardioidaceae; genus Nocardioides. The sequence goes on from NZ_JASEEQ010000002.1 coordinate 470,738, forward strand.
GGCTGATCGTGACCTCGGCGTACTCGATGGGCAACGCGCCGTCGGAGTTGTCGATGGTCAGCAGCACCTCGGCGCGGCCCAGCGGCGGGCGGCCGGAGGTGCCGGCGAAGATGACGTCCTCCATCTTGCCGCCGCGCAGCGACTTGGCGCCCTGCTCGCCCATCACCCAGGCCAGCGCGTCGACCACGTTGGACTTGCCCGAGCCGTTCGGGCCCACGATGCAGGTGATGCCCGGCTCGAGCTGGAGCGTGGTCGAGGAGGCGAAGGACTTGAACCCCTTGAGGGTCAGGCTCTTCAGGTACAACGTCTGGCTCCCAGCTCGTCGGTCGTCGGTCTCGTCTCGCTGAGGACGTCAGGCAACATCAAGGCAGCGGGCCAAGGGGGAAGCTCAGCGCGCCTCACGATACCGGGCGGCACCCTCGGCGTGTGGCATCCCCGGTTCAGGCGTGGGCGAGCGCGTCGCGCAGCGCCGCCAGCACGAGCAGTACGGCGTCGGGCCGGGCGTTGTGCCCCATCAGCCCGATCCGCCACACGCTGCCCGCGTAGGCACCGGCGCCCGCGCCGATCTCGACGTCGTGCGTCTCGAGCAGGTAGCGGCGCACCGCGGCCGAGTCGACGCCGTCGGGCACCTTGACCGTGGTGAGCTCGGGGAGTCGGTGGCCCTCCGCGGCGAACAGCTCCAGCCCGAGCTCCTCGAGCCCCTCCTGGAGCTGGCGGCCGGCGGCCTCGTGCCGGGCCCAGACGGCCTCCAGGCCCTCGTCGAGGATCCGGGCCAGGCCGGCGTGCAGGCTCGCGACCATCGCGACCGGCGCCGTGTGGTGGTAGGTCCGGCCGCCGGACCCGCTGGCCTCCCCGACGTACCCCCCGAGCAGGCCGAGGTCGAGGTACCAGGACCGGGGCCGCTCCACCCGGCGGTCGAAGGCCCGGTCGTTGATCGTGAACGGCGCGAGCCCGGGGGCCACGCCCAGGCACTTCTGGGTGCCGGCGTAGCCGATGTCCACGCCCCAGTCGTCGGCGCGCAGCTCGATGCCGCCGATGCTGGTCACGGCGTCGACGAGCAGCAGCGCGTCGCCCTTCGCCGCCCCCAGGGCGGCGATGTCGGACCGGACGCCGGTCGAGGTCTCGGCGTGCACGGCCGCGATGATCGCCGGGGCCGCGTGGGCCCCGAGGACCCGCTCGACGTCGACGGGCTGTCCCCATTCGTGCTCGACCGCCACCACCTCGGCGCCGCAGCGGGCGGCGACGTCACACATCCGCTGGCCGAAGAGCCCGTTGACGGCGACCACCACGACATCGCCTGGGTGCACGGTGTTGACGAACGCCGCCTCCATGCCGGCCGAGCCGGTCGCCGAGATCGGCAGGGTGCGGGCGTTCTCCGTGCCCCACACCCGGCGCAGCATCTCGCAGGTCCCGTCCATGATGGCGAGGAAGGCCGGGTCGAGGTGGCCGAGCAGGGGCGCGGCGAGGGCGAGCGTCGCCTCCGGGTACGCGTTCGAGGGTCCGGGGCCGAAGAGGTGACGCTCGTGGATACGCGCGGAAGTCATGCGCCCGAGGCTAGATGATGGCCCCGGGGTTCAGGATCCCCAGCGGGTCGAGGGCGTCCTTGACCCGGCGGGTCAGCGCCATCACGTCCGGGCCGAGCTGGTCGGGCAGCGCGCCCTTCTTCGCGCGCCCCACGCCGTGCTCGCCGGTGATCGTGCCGCCGAGCCCGATCGCGGCCCGCATGATGTCGTCGAAGGCGGCCCGGGCCCGCCGCTCGGAGTCCGGGTCTGCGGGGTCGTAGACGATGATCGGGTGGGTGTTGCCGTCGCCGGCGTGCGCGACGACCGGGATCTCGACGCGGTGCTCGGCCGCGACGGCGGCGATGGCCGCGAGCAGGGCCGGAAGCTGGGGCACCGGCGCGCCGACGTCCTCCAGCAGCAGCGCCCCCCGGGCCTCGATGGCCGGGAACGCCGCCCGGCGGGCCGCCACGAACAGCTCGCCCTCCTCCGGGTCGTCGGTGACGAACACCGCGGTGGCGCCCGCGCCCTCGCAGGCCGTGCGCATCGCCTCGACCTCGACGGCACGGGCGGTGGCCGGGGCGTCGGACTGGGCCACCAGCAGCGCCCCGGCGTCGCGGTCCAGGCCCATCGGCCGGTAGTCCTCGACCGCGTTGATCGAGGCCCGGTCCATCAGCTCCATCATCGAGGGCCGCAGTCGCCGCCCGACCGACAGCACGGCTCGGGCCGCGGCGTCGACGTCGGCGAAGGTCGCGACCAGCGTCGAGCGCGCCTCCTGCGCCGGCACCAGCCGCAGCACCGCGCGGGTCACGACGCCGAGGGTGCCCTCGCTGCCGACGAACAGCTTCAGCAGGCTCAGGCCCGCGACGTCCTTGATCCGGCGGCCGCCGAGCGTGACCAGCGTCCCGTCGGCGAGCACCACGTCCAGGCCGAGCACGTAGTCCGTGGTGACGCCGTACTTCACGCAGCACAGGCCGCCGGCGTTGGTGGCGACGTTGCCGCCGATCGAGCAGATCTCGTACGACGAGGGGTCCGGCGGGTACCACAGCCCGTGCTCGGCCGCGGCCGCCTTGACCTCGGCGTTGAGGGCGCCCGGCTCGACGACGGCGACCCGGCAGTCGACGTCGATCTCCACCGCGCGCATCCGCTCCAGGCTGAGCACCAGGCCGCCGTCGACGGCCGTGGAGCCGCCGGAGAGGCCGCTGCCGGCACCGCGCGGCACGAGCGGCACCCGGTGCTCGGCGGCCCAGCGCACCGCGGTCTGCACCTGGCCGGCGTCCTCGGCGCGCACCACGGCCAGCGGAGTGCCGGCGGCCTGGTCCCGGGACCAGTCGAAGCGGTACTTCTCCACGGCGTCGCCGTCGGTCACGACGACCCCGGCCGGGAGTGCCTCGATCAGGTCGGTCAGCGCGTGCATGGGGCCATGCAACCACCCTCAGGGTGCGGCCGGCTGCTCCTGCTCGTCGGCGTGCGCGATGTGGGCGAGCTGGCCCCAGATCAGGACCACGAAGACCCCGGAGCCGGCGAACGCGAACCAGAACGGCGCGGTGACGCCCCAGTGCTGGGCGAGGCCGCCGCCGATGCCGGACCCGATGACCAGCCCGCCGAACACGCCGACCAGGTTCACGCTGCCGACCCGGCCCTGCAGCTCACTGGGCACGGCGCGCTGCCGGACGGTGGTCGACGTGGTGCCCCAGATGAACGCGTGGGCGCCGAAGAAGAAGAAGATCACCATCGCGACGCTCGCCCGGGTCGTCACCGCCAGCGCGAGGTGGGTGAACGTCTCGAAGACCAGGCCGACCCGCATCAGGTTGGCGAGGCTGACCCGCCGCGTGATCCAGCCGTAGCAGAGGGTCGCGATCAGGCCGCCGACCGCCGACACGGTGGTGAGCAGCCCGAAGCCGACCTCCCCCATCCCGAGCCGCTGCGTGGCGTAGAGCACGAGGATCGACCAGGCCGCGCCGAAGGTGATGTTGAAGACGAAGATCGTCAGCACCAGCGTGCGTACGGCGGCGTTGTGCAGCACCCAGCGGAACGCCTCGACCACGTCCTGGCGCAGCTGCGGGCGCTCGTCGCGGGCCCGTCCGTGCGGCGGCAGCGCGATCCGCGCGGCGAGCAGCGCACCGAGGGCGACCACCACGGCCTGCGCGACGAACGGCACCGCGTGCCCGGCCGCGAACAGGGCCGCGCCGATCGGCGGGCCGGCGAGCTGGTTGACGGTGATGAAGCCGGTGGTGAGCCGGGCGTTGGCGACGGCGAGGTCCTCGCGGTGCACCAGCATCGGCAGCAGCGTCGACGCGGTGTTGTCGGCGAAGACCTCCGCGGTGCCGAGCAGGAACATCGTGACGAGCACGAGCGTGATCGTGACCAGGTCGGTGGCGATCGCGAGGGTGAGCAGCACCAGCACCACGGCGCGCAGCAGGTCGACGGTCACCACGATCAGCCGGCGGTCGATCCGGTCGGCGAGGGCCCCGGCGTACAGCCCGAACACCAGCGGCGGCAGCCACTGGAGCAGCGCCGCGAGCGCGACGAGGAACGGGTCGTGGGTCAGGGACGCCACGAGCAGCGGCCCCGCGGCCAGCGCCAGCCCGTCGCCGAGGTTGCTGACCCACGACGACGCCAACAGCCACCGGAAGCCGGTGCCGAGACGGCGCGGTGCGACGATCTCGGCCAGGCTGCTCACAAGCGCCTGACACTAGCCTCCGGGGGTCGCCTCCGGCAGCCGATTTACGCGACGGCGTACGGCGACCGCCACGGCCAGCGCCAGGCCCAGCAGCCCGGCCGGCAGCACGCTGTCGGTGGCCCGGGCGGCGGTGGTGCGGGTCGGCACCGCGGCCGAGGACGGCAGCGCGCCGAGCCCGTCGCCGGGCACGTCGACGGCGTAGACGTCCAGGCCGCGCACCAGGTCGATCGAGTAGACGACGTTGCTGGTCGCACCCGTCTGCCGGCCGTCGGCGTCGTAGACCGGGACCCACATCGCGTCCCAGACCTCCGAGCCCGGCCACAGCGCGTGCCCGTACGGCTCGAGGTGCCGCGGATCGCGGGCGTCGATCAGCTGGGTCCCGCCGCCGTAGAAGCCGACGGCGACGATGCCGGCCCGGTCGTCGAACCAGTGCGAGGAGCAGAACGCACCCTGCGGGAGCGGGTAGCTGCCGAGGTCGGCGAGCTCCACCTTGTCCAGCGGCACGATCGCGCCGCGACGGCCGTCGAGCCGCTTGACCCACCAGGTCTGGAACGAGCCCGCCTGGGCGCAGTCGGTCTGCTCGTAGTCCTCCTCGGTGACCAGCAGCACGTTGCCGTGGGCGAAGGACGGGCTGCTCCGCGGCTTGAACGCCCGCGCGTGGGGCCGGAACGAGTTGTGCAGGATGAAGTCGTTCCACCCGGGGTGTTCGGGGTCGGTGCCCCGGCCGGCTCGGCCGGTGGTCGTGAGGAGCCGCGGTCGCGCCGGCCGGGAGGCGTCCCACATCGATGCGCCGCCCCAGCCGGTGTGGGTGCCGATGCCGGCCGCGTCGAAGTTCCACTTGTGCCCGGCGGTCGGCGACGCCGCGGGCTGCACCCCCGGAGCGCCGCGGTCGGTGTCGACCTCGTGCGGCGCGTCCAGATCGCGCAGGTCGAGGATCGAGAAGTGCCCGCTGTCGCCCGCGGTGTAGACGAACCGGCAGTCGGTGTCGTCGACGCAGGTGACCGTGTGGGTGCTGGTCGTCGCCGCGGCGCGCGACGCGATCCGCGGGGCGGCCGGGTCGGTGACGTCGACGACGACGAGCTCCCCGCCGCCGACGTTCACGTGCTGGGGATCGTCGGGCGAGGCCTGCACGGCGTCGACGCCGATCAGCGCGAACCGGCGCACGCCGTCGGGGGTACGCCGCTCGCCGCAGTTCATCGCCTCGTTCTCGAACTGGGCGCTCGGCAGCACGCCGGTCAGCTGCGGGTGGGCGGCGTCGCTGACGTCCCAGACGCGGACCGAGTCCAGGCCGCTGGTGACCAGCAGGGGCGCGGTGCGCAGGAAGCAGCCGGAGATCCCGACCTGGGAGGGGAACCCGCCGAGGTGGGTGACGTTGGGGCTGGTGAGGACGCCGCCGAGAGGGTTGTCGTCCTCCGCGGACGCCGGCGCGGACCCGAGCCCGATGGCCAGGGTGGCCCAGGTCGCGACGACGAGGGTCAGCGCCGCGGCGGTGCGGGTCGCGGTGGCGAGAGGTCGCATGACGGGGTCAACGACGTGGCGTCGCTCCCGTCACGTCGGTCAGGCGGGCTGCATCTCCTGCAGGGACTCGTGCTCGAGGTCGAGCATGGTGACCGCCTGCGCGGCGGTCAGCTTGTCGTTCTCCTCGCTGAGGCGGAGGACGAGGTCCTCCAGCTCGCGCACGCGCGCACGGAGCCGGTGGTTCTCGGCTACGAGGTTGGCGGGCGTCCGCAGGTCGCTGTTCATGTATCCGATCAGCGCCTTGGCCATGGACAAAGCCTTCCGGGTGGGTGGGGAGGGTCCGCGATGGCGGGCCGTCTTCAAGAGTCCCACCCGCGGGGCGTTGGGTCAAACGTGCGGGACGCGCACCTGTGCGGGGACCGCGCGGCGCTTCCGCGGCACCACCTGGCAGACCGGGCAGAAGTACGAGGACCGGTTCATGAACGCGACCCGGCGGATCGGCGTACCGCACCGCTCGCACGCCTCGCCCTCGCGCCCGTAGGCGTGCAGCGAGCGGTCGAAGTAGCCGGACTCCCCGTTCACGTTGACGTAGAGGGCGTCGAAGGAGGTGCCGCCCTCCCCCAGCGCGGCGAGCATCACCTCGCGCGCGTGGCCGAGCAGCTCGCGCACCTGGGTCGCGGTGAGCCGGTCGCCGGGGCGCTCACCGTGGACCCGGGCGCGCCAGAGCGCCTCGTCGGCGTAGATGTTGCCGACCCCGGAGACCAGGTTCTGGTCGAGGAGCTGCCGCTTGATCCCCGACGTGCGCCGGCGCACCCGGCGCACGAACTCGTCGTCGTCGAACTCCGGGTCGAGCGGGTCGCGGGCGATGTGCGCGATCTCGGGCGGCAGCTCGGCGCCGCCCGCCGAGACCGAGAGCCCGCCGAACATCCGCTGGTCGACGAACCGCATCTCCCGGCCCTCGTCGGCGCCGTCGAGCGTGAACCGCACCCGCAGGTGCCGCTCGTCGGGGGCGTCGGGCGGCTGGACCAGGATCTGGCCGCTCATGCCGAGGTGGCCGAGCAGCGCGTCGCCGTTGTCCAGCGGCAGCCAGAGGTACTTGCCACGGCGGCGGGCCGCCTCGATGCGGCGGCCGGCCAGGGCGGCGGCGAAGCCGGCGGGGCCGCGCAGGTCGCGGCGCACCGGTCGCGGGTGCAGCACCTCGACCCGGGTGATCCGCGCCCCGAGCACGTGCCGCTCGAGGCCGGCTCGGACCACCTCGACCTCGGGCAGCTCCGGCAACGGTCAGCTCTGGTTGGCCGAGTGAGCGGAGTGGCCCGAGTGGGCGGAGGCGGCCGCGTCGGCGGCCGGGTCGTCGACGCCGAGGTCGGAGGCGATCTCGCCGTACGCCGTCTCCGCGGCGGCCTGCTCGGCCTCCTTCTTGGAGCGGCCCACGCCGTTGCCGTACAGGCCGTCGCCCACCCGGACCTGGGCGGTGAAGGTCTTCATGTGGTCGGGGCCGTCGTCCTCGATGACGTACTCGGGGACGCCGAGGCTGTGCTCGGCGGACAGCTCCTGCAGGGAGGTCTTCCAGTCGAGGCCGGCGCCCAGCGCGGAGGCGGCCTCGATGAGCGGGTCGAAGAGCCGGTGCACGACGATCGCGGAGGTCTCGAAGCCGCCGGCGCTCAGGTGCACCGCACCGATGACCGCCTCGACGGTGTCGGAGAGGATCGACGCCTTGCCGCGACCGCCGGTGGACTCCTCGCCGCGGCCGAGCTTCACGTGGTCGCCGACGCCGATGGCCCGACCGACCTCGGCCAGCGCGCGAGCGTTGACGACCGCGGCGCGCAGCTTGGCCAGCCGGCCCTCGGAGAGGTCCGGGTGGGTGCGGTACAGCGTCTCGGTCACGACCACACCGAGCACGGAGTCACCCAGGAACTCCAGGCGCTCGTTGGTCGGCAGACCACCGTTCTCGTAGGCGTACGAGCGGTGCGTGAGCGCGCGCTCCAACAGCTCGGGGTCCAGCTCCGGGTCCCCGAGCGCGGCACGCAGCTCGGCGTAGTTGGTCAGCGGACTGACCGGGTCAGAGGACCTGACGACGGTCGGCGCGCGCGCCGTACTGGCCGCACTCGCCGCACGCACGGTGCGGCAGGTGCTTGGCGCCGCAGGCGGGGTTCGCGCAGGTCACCAGGGTCGGGGCGACGGCCTTCCAGGCCGAACGACGATGCCGGGTGTTGCTGCGCGACATCTTCCGCTTCGGGACAGCCACTGTTATCTCCTCTACCAGGACCGGGATCTCCGGCCGTACGGGTGCTACTCGTGTGCTTCGGGGTCCTGCTGGAGGGCGCTCAGCCCGGCCCAGCGGGGGTCGATCGGTTCTTCGTGGGTGTGCTCGGGGTCGTCCGCCAGTCGTGCTCCACACTCGGCGCACAGTCCTGGGCAGTCGTCCTCACACAGCGGCTGGAACGGCAGTGCGAGCACCACCGCGTCCCGCAGCAGCGGCTCGAGGTCGAGCAGGTCGCCCTCGAGCATGCTGACCTCGTCGTCCTCCTCGGAGGAGTAGCCCTGGTCGTCGTACACGAACAGCTCCTGGAGCGCGACCTCGATCTCGTCGGCGATCGGCTCCAGGCACCGCGCGCACTCACCGGCGAGCTCGGCCGAGGCCGAACCGGTGACCAGCACACCCTCCATGACCGCTTCCAGCCGCAGGTCGAGGTCGACCGGCGAGCCTTCCGGGACACGGAGGACTTCGATGCCCAGATCTGCCGGTGCCGGAACCGTCCGCTTCTCCTGACGCTGGGACCCCGGGCGGCGGCCGAGCTCGCGGGTATCGAGCACGAGCGGCGCTCTCGGGTCCAGGCTGGTCAGGGGTCTACTTCCGGGTCCGTGCACAAACAGATCGTCCTAGAGCGTACCGGGCGGCGCCGGGCAGCGGCAAAACCAGCGGGCGGTCAGCGCGGGGCGAGCCGGGCCTGCAGGCGCTGGTACACGGCAGGCGGAACCAGCGCGGAGACGTCCCCGCCCAGCGAGGCCACCTCCTTGACCAGGCTCGAGGAGACGTAGCCCCACGACGCGTGCGTGGTGAGGAACACCGTCTCGACGCCGGTCAGGTGGGCGTTCATCTGGGCCATCGGCAGCTCGTACTCGTAGTCGTTGCCGCCGCGCAGGCCCTTGACGATCGCCTGGGCGTCGATCTCGCGGCAGAAGTCGACGATCAGCCCGGTGAAGCCCATCACGGTCACGTTCGGGAGGTCCGCGCAGACCTCGCGCAGCATCTCCAGCCGCTCCTCGGGGTCGAAGAGCCGGGACTTGGACACGTTCGTGCCGGTCGCCACCACGAGCTCGTCGAAGATCGCGGCCGCCCGCCGGACGATGTCGAGATGACCGTTGGTCACCGGGTCGAACGAACCGGGGCACACCGCGCGGGTCATGGCGGGAGGCTACCGCCTGGTCGCCTCGGTCTGCTGATCCGGCAGCGGTTCCTCCTGGGCGTACCAGAGCGTGGTCTCGCCGTAGCGCTTGCGCCGGGTGGCGGCGAGGCCGGCCGGCCAGGTCGGCTCCGGGCTGCGCGAGGACCGCTCGACGACCACGAGCGCCCCGCCGGCCAGCCAGCCCCGGCTGGCGAGCAGCGCGAGGTCGGCGCCGAGGGCGGTCTCGTCGAGGGGGTAGGGCGGGTCCAGGAAGACCACGTCGTACGGCGCGACCGGGCCACGGGCCAGGACGGTGGCGACCGACGCCGCGACGACGTCGGCGCCCGCGAACCCGAGCGTGCGGGCGTTGCCGGCCACGAGGGCGGCGGTGCGGCGGTCGGCCTCCACCAGCGTGACGGCCGCCGCCCCGCGCGACCACGCCTCCAGGCCGACCGCGCCGGAGCCGGCGTACAGGTCGAGGACACGGAGGCCGTGCAGCGAGCCGCACCACGACTCGATCGCGGAGAAGAGCGCCTCGCGCACCCGGTCGCTGGTCGGTCGGGTGGCGGCGCCGTGGGGCGTGTCGATCCGCCGTCCGCCGGCCGCGCCACCGATGATCCGGGTCACGGGGTGCTCACGACCGCTCCATGAAGTCCGACGCCACGGACTGCTCCATGGCGGCCACCGCGGCCGCCAGGTCGGGGGCCTGCTCGAGGTCGGGGTCGGTCTCGAGGAGCTCGACCGCGGCGGCCCTCGCCTCCACGATGGTCTTCTCGTCGCGCAGGACGCGGAGGTCGCGGAGGGTGGAGCGGAACCCGGACTGGGACCGGCCGAGGACGTCGCCCTCGCGGCGCTGCTCGAGGTCGACCCGGCTCAGCTCGAAGCCGTCGGTGGTGGCGGCGACCGCGGTGAGCCGGTCGCGCGCCGGCGTTCCCTCCTCGGCCCACGAGACCAGGAGGCAGATGCCGGGGTGCCCGCCGCGGCCGACCCGGCCGCGCAGCTGGTGCAGCTGGGAGACGCCGAACCGGTCGGCGTCCAGCAGCACCATCCCGGTGGCGTTCGCGACGTCGACGCCGACCTCGATGACGGTCGTGGAGACCAGGACGTCGACCTCGCCGGCGGCGAAGGCGCGCATCGCGGCGTCCTTGTCGTCGGGCGGCATCCTGCCGTGCAGCCTCTCGAGCCGCAGGCCTGCGAGCGGGCCCTCGGCGAGCTGGACGGCGACCTCCTCGACGGCGTTCAGGGTCTCCGACGCGCCGGGCGGGGCCAGGGTGTTGCCGTCCTCGTCGAGGTCCAGCTGGTCGGTCTCGCCCTGCTCGGGCTCGTCGCCGGTGATGCGGGGGCAGACGACGTAGACCTGGTGGCCCTTGTCGACCTCCTCGCGCACCCGCTCCCAGACCCGGGCGAGCCAGTGCGGCTGCTCGGCCAGCGGGACGACGTTCGTCTGGATCGGCGCCCGCCCGGCCGGCAGCTCGGTGAGCGTCGAGGTCTCCAGGTCGCCGAACACCGTCATCGCGACGGTGCGTGGGATCGGCGTCGCGGTCATCACGAGCACGTGCGGCGGGGTGCCGGCCTTGTCGGTGAGCGCGGAGCGCTGCTCGACGCCGAAGCGGTGCTGCTCGTCGACGACGACCAGGCCGAGGTCGGCGAAGACGACCTTCTCCTCCAGCAGGGCGTGGGTGCCGATCACGATGCCGGCCTCGCCGCTGGCCAGCCGCGACATCGGGGCGGTGCGCTGGGCCTTGGTCATCGAGCCGGTCAGCAGCTCGACGCTCGTGGCCTCGGCCGCGCCGCCGAGCATGCCGCCGGCCGCGAGGTCGCCGAGCATCGCGGTGATCGAGCGGTGGTGCTGCTGGGCGAGCACCTCGGTCGGCGCCAGCAGCGCCGCCTGGCCGCCGGAGTCGACGACCCGGAGCATCGCGCGCAGCGCGACCAGGGTCTTGCCGGAGCCGACCTCGCCCTGGAGGAGCCGGTTCATCGGGTGCGGCTGGGCGAGGTCGGCCTCGATCTGGGCGCCGATCTCGAGCTGCCCGGCGGTCAGCTCGAACGGCAGCCGCGCGTCGAACGCGGCGAGCAGGCCGCCGTCGGCGCCGGTCCGGGCGCGGCCGCCGAGCTCACGGACGGCACGCCGCCGGCGGGCCAGCACGAGCTGGGTGACCAGCGCCTCCTCGAACCGGAACCGCCGCTGGGCGCTGGTGATCTGCGCCCGGTCGTCGGGGTTGTGGATGCGCTCCAGCGCCGTGCGCACGTCGAGGAGGCCGTGGCGCTCGCGCACCTCGGGCGGCACTACGTCGGGGACGTCGTCGACGACCGTGAGTGCGAACGCGACCGCGCGCTGGAGGTCCCAGGAGTCGACGCCCTTGGTGAGCGGGTAGATCGGGTAGAACTCGCCGATCGCGTCCAGCGACAGCTGGGCGGCGTCCTCGTCGGGGGTCCCGAACAGCACGACCTGCGGGTGGGTGAGCTGCCAGTCCTCGCGGAACCTGCTCACCTTGCCGACGAAGATGCCGCGGCGCCCCACCGGCATCCGCTTCTCCTGCTGCCAGGCGGCCATCCTCTCGTTCTTGGCGAACAGCGAGATGCGGAACGACGGGCCGTCGGTGCGGACGGTCACGTCGACGCGGTACGCCGGGCGGCCGGTGCGGCGGTCCTGGTAGGTGTTCACCGTGCTGGAGGCGATCTGCCCGACGACCGTGAGCACCTCGCCCTCGCGGAGCTCCTCGATGCGGGACAGCTCGCCGGTCTTGACGTAGCGGCGCGGGAAGTGGCGCAGCAGGTCCTCGACGGTACGCAGGCCGAGCCGCTCCTCGATGGCCTTGCGCTTCCTCGCGTGGTCGCCGAGCACGGCGACCACGGGTGAGTCGAGGCTGATCACCGCGTCTCCTACTCCACGGACATGAGGAGCGGGTAGCGCTCCTGGCCACCGTCGTACACCACGACGTCGACAGCGGGGTGGTGCTCCTCGACGTAGCCCGCGCACCGGGTCGCGAGGGAGCCCTCGGCGTCCTCGGCGCCCGCCACGATCGTCACGAGCTCGCCACCGCCGCCGAGCAGGCGGTCGAGCACGTCGACGGCGACGGCGTAGAGGTCGCCACCGACCACCGCGAAGTCGCCGGCGACCACGCCCAGGGCGTCGCCGGCCTCGCAGGGCCCGGCCATGGTCATCGCCTGCCTGGCCGCGATCGTGACCGCGCCCTGGCGGGCGTGGCGTGCGGTGGCGGTCATCTCGAGGACGTCCTGGTCGAAGGAGCGCCCGGGCTCGTGGACGGCGACCGCCGCCAGCCCGGTGACCTGCGCCTGGGTCGGGATCACCGCGACGCGCACCGCGCCGTCGGAGTCGGCCTCGGCCGTGCTGGCCGCGATCTGCGCCACCCGCACGGAGTCGTGGTCGTTGGGCAGCACGATCACCTCCGAGGCGCCGCACGCGGTGATGGCCTCGAGGAGCTGCCCGGTCGAGGGGCGGTGGCCCGGGCCGCCGGGGACGACGACCGCGCCCGCCTCCTCGAACAGCGCGGCGAGGCCGGGCCCGGCCGCGACGGCCACGACCCGGCGG
>NZ_JASEEQ010000030.1 GCF_030019515.1 Nocardioides sp.
GCTCGGCACGCGCCAACGCCCGACGGACCTGCTGGGGGGTCGGCTGCTCGTTCATGGTCACACTCCTCCGCTCAGGGTCAGCCCGCCGTCAGCGACGACGATCTGGCCGGTGATCCACGACGACTCGGGGGCGGCGAGGTAGGCCACCGCCGCAGCGATGTCCTCGGGCTCGCCGAGACGACCCAGAGGGTACGCCGCCGTCACCTGCTCCTCGTGACCCTCGAAGAGCGGAGCGCCGAACCGCGTGCGCACGACCGCCGGAGCGACCGCGTTCACCCGGATCGTGGGTGCCAGCTCCATGGCCAGGCTCTGCGTCAGGTAGTTGAGCATCGCCTTGCTCGCGCCGTACAGCGCGATGTCACGCGCGGGCCGGAGGCCGGCGACCGACGAGACGTTCACGACGGCGCCGCCGTGTGCCTGCATCCAGGCGCGGTACGCCGCCTGGACCCAGCCCAGCGTGCCGAAGCAGTTGACGCCGACGATCTTGCGACCGGCGTCGAGATCGGCATCCACCAGGGGGCCGACTACGGGGTTGATGCCGGTGTTGTTGACCAGGACGTCGAGCCGGCCGAACCGCTCGATGGTCCGACGTACCGCCGCCTGCTGGTGCTCGGTGTCGTCGGCCTTGCCCGCGACCGCGCAGGCCCGGTCGCTCCCGAGCTTCCCGGCGGCCTCGTCCAGGGCCTCGGCGTTGCGTGCCGTGATGCAGACCGAGGCGCCCTCCGCGACCAGGCGCTCGGCGATGGCGAACCCGATCCCGCGGCTCGCTCCCGTGACGATCGCGACCTGACCCTCGAGCCGCCGCATCAGCGGAGCCGCTCGACGATCATGGCCATCCCCTGGCCGCCCCCGACGCACATCGTCTCCAACCCGACCGACTTGTCGTGGAACTGGAGCGAGTGGATCAGCGTGCTGGTGAGGCGCGCACCGGTCATCCCGAAGGGGTGCCCGACCGCGATCGCCCCACCGTTGACGTTGAGGCGGTCGATGTCGATGCCGAGCTCCCGGTAGGACGGGATCACCTGGGCGGCGAAGGCCTCGTTGATCTCGACCAGGTCGACGTCGTCGATGCTCATGCCTGCGCGACGCAGGGCCTGGCGCGACGCCTCCACCGGTCCCATGCCCATGATCTCCGGCGACAGCCCGCTCACGCCGGTGGCGACGATCCGGGCGAGCGGCGTGATCCCGAGCTCGGCGGCCTTGGTGTCCGACATGACGACCACGGCGGCGGCACCGTCGTTGAGGGCGCAGCAGTTGCCGGCGGTCACCGTCCCGTTGGGACGGAACACCGGCTTGAGCTGGGAGACGCCCTCGTAGGTGACGCCCGCGCGCGGGCCGTCGTCGGCCGAGACGACGGTGCCGTCGGGCAGGGTGACCGGCACGATGTCGCTCGCCCAGAAGCCGTTGGCGAGCGCCTCCTGCGCCAGTCGCTGGGAGCGGACGCCGAACTCGTCCTGATCCTCTCGGCTGACCCCCAGGTGGTCGGCGACGTTCTCGGCCGTCTGACCCATCGTGATGTAGAGGTCGGGCAGCTCGCCGTCCGCGCGTGGGTCGCGCCAGGGCCGCTCGTCCAGCGCCCGGTCGCGGGTGAGCCCGATGGCGCGCTCGAAGCGCGGGTTGTCGGTGTCCGGCAGGCCGTCGGCCATGCCCTTGTGGAACCTGCTGACGGTCTCGACGCCGGCGGAGACGAAGACGTCTCCCTCACCGGCGCGGATCGCGTGCATCGCCATCCGGGTGGTCTGGAGGCTGGAGGAGCAGTAGCGGTTCACGGTCACGCCCGGGACGCGGTCGAAGCCGGCCAGCACCGCGACGGCCCGGGCCAGGTTGTTGCCACCCTCGCCGGCCGGCTGCGCCGTACCGAGCATCAGGTCGTCGATCTGCTCCGGGTCGAGCTCGGGGACCTGCGCCAGGGCCGCCTCCACCATCTGGACGGCGAGGTCGTCGGGCCTCAGGTCGACCAGCGACCCCTTGTTGGCCCGACCGATGGGCGACCTGGCTACTGCCGCGATCACGGCCTCCGGCATGGGTTCCTCCTGTCCTGGGCCGACCCGGCGGTCGCCACCCCACGACCATCACCTTAATTGACTCTGATGTCAAGATCATCTAACGTGCCGTTCGCGCTACATCGAGGGAGGTGCGCCATGGAGCGACGGCTGCTCGACTCCGAGCACGACGCGTTCCGGGACACCGTGCGCGAGTTCATCCGCCGCGAGGTGGCCCCGCACCTAGATGCCTGGATCGCGGACGGCGTCACGCCGCGCGACTTCTGGCGGCGCGCCGGCGAAACCGGGCTGCTCGGCATCTCCGTGCCCGAGGAGTACGGCGGCATCGGGACGCCCGACTTCCGCTACAACGCACTGCTCGTGGAGGAGCTCTGCCGGGCGGGGTCGCTCGGGCTCGCCTCCACGGTCGGGATCCACACGAACATCGTGGCGCCGTACCTCACCGGGCTCGCGACGCCCGAGCAGCAGGAGCGCTGGCTGCCCGGCTTCGTGAGCGGCGAGATCATCACGGCGCTCGCGATGACCGAGCCCGACGCGGGCAGCGACCTCAAGGCGATCCGCTGCCAGGCCAGCCCCGCCGACGGTGGCTGGGTGCTCAACGGGCAGAAGACGTTCATCACCAACGGCTGGAACGCCGACCTGGTGATCGTCGCCGCCAAGACCGACCCTGCGGCCGGCCACCGCGGGATGACCCTCTTCGCCGTGCCCGGCGACTCGCCCGGCTTCGGCCGCGGCCGCCCCCTCCACAAGGTCGGCCAGCGCGAGTCCGACACCGCCGAGCTGTTCTTCGACGACGTCTGGATCCCGCGCGACCACCTGCTCGGCGAGGTGAGCCGCGGCTTCTACCACCTGATGGAGGGCCTGGCGCAGGAGCGGCTGAGCGTCAGCGTGATGGCCGTCGCCTGCTGCGAGGCGATCCTCGAGGCCACCACCACCTACGTGCGCGACCGCCAAGCCTTCGGGGGGCGCCTGGCGGACCTGCAGCACATCCGGATGACGCTCGCGACGCTGGCCACCGAGACCGACATCGCGCGCGTGTACGTCGACCGGTGCATCGAGGAGCACAACGCCGGAGCACTCTCCGCGTTCGACGCCGCCAAGGCGAAGTGGTGGACGACCGAGGTGCAGCGGCGGGTGGCCGACGAGTGCTTGCAGCTGCACGGCGGCTACGGCTACATGGACGAGACCGCGATCTCCCGCGCCTGGCGCGACGGGCGGATCCAGACCGTCTACGCCGGCTCGACCGAGACCCTCAAGGACTACATCGGCCGTCAGCTGACCAGCTGACCCATCGGCACAAGGACGGAACATGTCGAACATCAGCTGGGACTTCACCGGCCGGACGGTGATCGTGACGGGCGCGGCCCAGGGCATCGGCCTCGAGCTCGCGACGTTCTTCTCCTCGACGGGAGCCACCGTCGTCGCGGTCGACCTCGACCAGGCGGCGCTCGAGGGGGCCGCCGGCTTGCGGGACGCGACGCTGGTCGCCGGCGACGTCAGCAGCACGGAGACGGCCGCTCGGACCGTCGCTGCCGCGCTGGCGGCGTCGGGCCGCATCGACGTCCTGGTCAACAACGCGGGCGTGCTGCGCGACGGCGTCGTCTGGAAGCTGAGCGACGCAGACTGGGAGCAGGTGCTGGCCGTGCACGCGGGCGGCACCTTCCGGATGACGCGGGCCTGCCTGCCCACATTCCGCGAGCAGGGTGCAGGCCGAATCGTGAACGTCACCTCGTACACCGGCCTCCACGGCAACGTCGGCCAGGCGAACTACGCCGCGGCGAAGGCCGGGATCATCGGCTTCACGAAGACCGTGGCGAAGGAGGTCGGCCGGTTCGGCGTGACCGTCAACGCAATCTCACCGAACGCGAGCACGCGGATGGTGGCCAGCATCCCCGAGGACAAGCTCGCGGAGCTGACCAGGCAGATCCCGCTCGGCCGGTTCGCCGAACCGTCGGAGATGTGCGGGACCGTCGCGTTCCTCGCTTCCGACGAAGCCGCTTACGTCACGGGCGTGGTGCTGCCCGTCGACGGCGGCCTCTCGATGTGAAGGGGGCGGCATGCTGATCGCCACCCACCCCGCCGAGCTGTCCGGCCTGGTCGGCGAGCCGCTGGGCGAGACGGACTGGATCGAGATCGACCAGCCGCGCGTCGACGCCTTCGCGGAGAACACCGAGGACCGGCAGTGGATCCACGTCGATCCGGTCCGGGCGGCCACGTCACCGTTCGGCGGCCCGATCGCGCACGGCTTCTTGAGCCTCTCGCTGCTCTCGAGCTTCCTCGAGCAGCTCCTCGAGGTCCGCGGCAGCAGGATGCTGGTCAACTACGGCCTCGACCGCGTCCGCTTCCCGGCCCCGGTCCCGGTCGGCAGCCGGCTCCGCGGGGTCGGCAAGATCGCCTCGGTGACCGAGGTGCCGGGTGGTCACCAGCTCGTGCTCGACATCACCGTCGAGATCGAGGGTGCGCCCAAGCCGGCCTGCGTGGCGGCATTCGTCGTCCGCGTACTTTCGTGAGATGGACGGGGGCCACCAGATGAGAATCACCGCACTCTGTGGAGGCCTCGGCGGCGCGCGCTTCGCGTTGGCGCTCGCTCACAAGGGCCTCGAGGACCGTACGACGCTCGTCACGAACGTCGCCGACGACTGGGTCGTCGACGGGCTGCTCGTGTGCCCCGACACGGACGCCGTCTTGTACGCGCTGAGCGGACGGCTGGACGAGGACCGTGGCTGGGGCATCCGCGGCGACGAGTTCCCGCCCGCGCCGTCCGGCGCCGGCAGCTGGTTCAACCTCGGCGTCCAGGACCGCGCCCACCACGTCCGGCGGGCCCAGCTCCTGGAGGGCGGCGCCGATCTCGCCGCCGCGACCGCGACCCTGGGGCGCGAGGCCGGGATCGTGGCGCGGGTGGTCCCGGCCAGCCTGGTGCCCCGCGGCTCGGTGATCGTGACCGAGGCGGGCACCTCGGCCTTCCAGGAGTGGCTCGTGCGGGACCACGCGGGACCGGCGGTCCTCGACGTGCACTGGCCCGGCCCGCCGATCCCGTCGCCGGGCGCCGTCGCAGCCCTCGACGAGGCGGACGTCGTCGTCCTGACCTCGTCGAGCCCGGTGGCGTCGCTCGAGCCCACGCTCGCGCTCGAGGGCGTCCGCGCGGCGCTCGCGGCCCGCAAGGCCGACGGGAGGCCCGTCGTGTTGGTCAGCCCGGTCGTGAGCACGCCCCCGGAGCTCGAGCGCGACCGGCGCCGGCACCACGCACGGGCCGCGCTGCTGGCGGCGCGCGGCGTCGCGCACGAGCCGATCGCGGTCGTCGAGCACTTCGCCGACGTGATCACCGCGGTCGTGCTCGACCCGGCCGACGCCGGGCTGGTTCCCGCCCTCCCCTCGGGGGTGACGGGATCGACCGCTCCCATCCTCGCCCAGGACGGTGTCAGCCGGGCGGCCCTGGTCGAGGCGTGCATCGCCGGCGTGAGGACGCGGACAGTCTCCTAGCGATCCTCGGTCGCTACGTCGAGCGCAGGCCGAGCGAGTTCCCCCACAGCTGGGTGAGGGTGGACAGCGCCAACTCGTCGTCGAAGGACTCACCCAGGACGAACCACAGGTAGCCGAAGTTGTCGGTCATCGAGACCAGTGCGTGCGCTGCGATGGCCGGGTCGATGGAGGTGTCCATCCGCCCGGCCTTCGAGAGCCGCTCGAAGTTGGCGACGATGCGGTCGACGAAGCCCTGGCGCAGACGGCGCCGGAGAGCACGGAACTCCGGGTAGAGCGCCGCCGCCTGCTCGATGATGGTCATCATCGCCGCGTGGCGGCGATACGAGTCGAGGAACTGGCGGTTCGAGGCGTCGATGCGCTCGATCGGGTTGTCTCCGCGGTAGCGCGAGGTGCCCTCGACGTACATCTCGTGGACGACCTCGACGGCGAGCTCGTAGAACAGCGCCTCCTTCGAGCCGAAGTAGGTGTAGAAGCTGCCGTAGGCGACGCCGCTCTCCTTGACGATGTCGGAGATGCGCGTCTCGACGTACGAACCTTTCTTCTCGAAGGCGCTACGCGCCCCCTCGAGGAGCCGGGTGCGGGTGCGCAGGCCCTTGGCAGACAGGCCGGCCAGGGCGTCGGCATTCACCAGAGCGGAGACGAGCTCGCCCGCCTCCGGCGTCAGGGTGCCATCGTGGCCCGAGCCCGTCGTCTGGGTTCGTGTGGGCTTGGGCATGGTCAATCTCTCTTCCGTTGCGAGCGACCGGGTCAGACGAACGACGGCAGGCGGTCCTCGCGCCAGGCGCCCCGCGGCGTCTCGTCCGCTGTGATCGACGTGAGCCAGCTCAGGCTCGCCCAGCCGGCGCGGACCGCAGCCACGTCGCCGTCCTCCTCGAGCCGGCGTTCCACCGGCTCGTAGACGAACGACACCAGCCGACCTCCAGAAGCGAGAGGCTCGATGGTCCGGACCCCTGCGGCGCGGAAGCCGGGGGTCGCGTCCAGGCCGGTCGCCCGGACGCCCTTGACCTCCGCGGCCGGGATTCCCGGGACGTTCAGGCTCATCGCGCGCGGCGGTCCGTCGAGGTCGACATTGTCGAGCACGAAGAGTGCCCAGGTGGCGGCGCTGTCGAAGATCGCGTCGGGTGCGTCCTCCTCCGCGTCCATCGACACCGCGAGCCCCGGCACGCCGAAGTTGGCCGCGGTGACCACGGCGCCGACGGTGCCGGAGTGGAGCACGCTCGGCCCCATGTTCGTGCCCGGGTTGATGCCCGACATCACGAAGTCGACCGGCTCGCCGAAGGCCCCACGGACAGCGAGCAGCGAGCACACCGCCGGCGTGGACGACACGCGGTGCGCTGCCAGGCCGCCGACGGTGGTCGGCTCGATCACGATGCCCTTGATCTTCCGCAGGTCGGCGCCGGTCGAGGCGCCGGCCCCGCTCAGGTTGCTGTCCGGCGCGCAGACGACCACGTCGTGCCCCGCGTCGCGCAGCCGGCTCGCCAGATGGGCGATGCCAGGCGCGTGCACGCCGTCGTCGTTGGTGACCGCGATGCGCATGTCAGTCCTTCCGTGCCGTCCTGCCCAGCGGGTCAGGCGGTGATGTCGATGTCGGGTGTCGTGCCCACGAACAGCTGCTGGTAGTCGGTCCACACGCCGGCCGGGTGGCGCTCGTCCATGCGCCAGCGGGGTCCATGGCTGTGCGTGGCGCGGTGCCAGGCCTCGAAGGACTCGAAGCACAGCTCGGTGTAGCGGGCGAAGCCGTTCAGCTGCGCGGCGGTGTCGGCGTCCAGGCGTTCGTCGCGGCGCCGCCGCCACGTCACATACCGACGCAGGCCCGGAAGCTGGCGGCCTTCACGCGTGTGGTGGCCGAGGTACCAGTCCTCGCCCTCGGCCCAGGGGACCCCGTCGCGGTAGCGGAAGAAGTAGACGTAGCGCCACAGGTCTCCGTCGACGGGCTCCTCGGTCGGCGGCGGGCTGCCCTTCCAGCTGATCGCCTCGGTGAGGTACGGGTGCTGCTGGGCGGGCACGTCCCGGCGCAGGTCGTACTCCTCCCGGATCGTCGAGAGCAGGCCCCGGAGGGCCAGGAACCGGCCACCCACGTGCTCTTGCACCCTGGCGGCCAGCACGGAGCGCAGGAGGTCGGGATCTCGGAGGTGCACCTCGACCAGCCCGGCCCAGGCGTTGAGCGGGCGAGAGACGTCCTCGGGCTGCGGTGCCTCGCGGGTCCGGTGCGCCACCACCCGGTCGATGCCGTCCAGCTTCGCCAGGCCGGGCAGCCACTCGTCCCGGTGCCACGCCTCCGCCGACGAGTCGTCAGGGAGGGCGTAGATGTAGGTCCACTTGACGGGCTCCGGGACGAGCAGGCTTCCGGTGCTCACAGGGACGGGCGCCCCTGCATCTGCACCCCGTTGTGGATGAAGAAGCTCCGCAGGACGTTGCCGGAGGTGATGGTCTGGTGGAGGTTCAGGCCGAGGCCGTCGCCCCAGGTGTTGATCGCGGTGTCGAGCTGGCGCCGTCCCTTGATGGCAACCTCGTACTGCCCGTCCTCCTCGCCGCCGCGCAGCACCTTGGCGATCATCTCGGTCGGGCTCTCGCCCTGGGCGTTGCAGAAGTCGGCCAGGAGCTGAACCCGGGAGGTCTGCTCGATCCGGGGCTGGGTGTCCAGCCGGGCGCTGGCGAGCCAGCGCCGCACTTCGGCGGTCGCCATCAGGGAGTCGACGGTGAAGTCGTTGCTCATGAGCTGTCTCGTCTCTCTTCGTCGTCGGTCGGCGGTCAGTCGGGGAGGCCGAACTCGCGGTTGAAGAGACGGATCTCTTCGAACCGGTGCGGCGTCGGGCTGGGTGTCTGCAGGAGCTTGGCCTCGGTCAGCTTCGCCACCACGGCCGGATCCGACTCGAACGGCGTGTTGGCGTCGCCCCAGTAGAAGTTCTCGCTGAGCGGGCGACGGGGCCGCTGGCCGCCGTCCTCGGCACCCATGGCCGGGTAGCCGACGAGCATGATCCACGCGCGGCGCCAGTGGTCCGGGACGTTGAGCGCCTCGCGGATCTTGGTGTCGCTGAAGTTGTGGAGGCACGCGCCGAGACCCTCGTCGTACGCCGCCAGCAGCGCCTGCGCGATCGCCTGCCCGGTCTCGATCGCACCCATCCAGTTGAGCCGGAAGTCGTCGCCGGTGATCTTGTCGATGACGGTCTTCTGGATGACGCCGTCGACGTAGGCGTGCGACCACCCGTGGCTCGGCGTGTTCACCCCGTGGTCGATGAGCTGCTTGAGGCGCTCCTTGGTGCCCTCGGGGTACTTCAGGTTGATGAACCACATGATGTACGTCGGCGCCATGTCCAGGTCCAGCGTCGTCGTCGGGTTGCGCAGCGAGTCACGCAGTTCCTCGCTGAGCTCGTCGCGGTTGACCACGATCGCCTTGACGTAGTCCGCGTTCATGGACCGGGACGACCGGTTGGCCGCCTCCAGCATGACCTGGATCTTCTCTCGCTCGACCTGCTTGTAGGGCAGGAAGTGCCGGACGGAGCGCCGGTTGCCGACGACCTCTTTGAACTCCACGACCGATCCTTTCGGTGCTTGCTTCGATGGATGACTCGGATGCCGCGTCAGCGCGACAGGATGGTGACGACGGCGGCCGCAGAGTCCGAGCCGATGTAGCCGCCGCCGTTCTCCGCGAGCGCCAACCGGACGTCCGGGACCTGCCGGTCGCCGGCGCGTCCCCACATCTGGTCGGCGAGCTCTGTGATCTGTGCGCACCCGGTCGCGCCGACCGGGTGCCCCTTGCCGAGGAGCCCTCCGCTGGTGTTGACCGGCACCCGGCCACCGAGGGTGGTTGCGCCGGAGGCGAGCAGCTTGGGGCCGTCGCCGTACGGGCACAGGCCGAGCTCCTCGTAGAGCACGAGCTCCGCAGGAGCTGCCGCGTCGTGCAGCTCCACGAGCTGCAGGTCGTCCGGGCTGACGCCGGCCAGGTCGTACGCGCGCCGGGCGGCCCGGACGACGGCCGAGTCCTCGAACGCGGTCTCCTGCCGGGCATAGCCCGAGGTGACGACGCTCGCGCGGACCTCGATCCGGTCGCGCTCGGTCTGGAGCCGGTCCTCGGCGCAGAGCACGACCGCGGCCGCCCCGTCGCCGATCGCCGAGCACATCAGGAGGGTCAGCGGGTCCACGATCGTGCGGCTCGCCAGCACCTCCTCGACCGTGGTCGTCTTGCGGAACTGCGCGTGCGGGTTCAGCGAGCTGTGCAGGTGGTTCTTGACCGAGACCTGGGCGAAGTCGGCTGCGGTCGCACCGGTGCGCTCGAGGTAGCCGCGGGCCGTGCCGGCGTAGAGGTCCATGAAGAACGAGCGGGTGCCCTCGGCCTGCTCGCCGAGCCGGCCCTTCAAGACGTCGACCTCTTCGAGGTCGACGGCGGACTCCAGCGCCTGCATCGCGCGGAGCCCGGTGGGCTCCGTCATCTTCTCCGCGCCCACCACGAGAGCGACGTCGGTCTGCCCGGAGGCGACCGCCTGCCACGCCAGGTTGAACGCGGACGAGGAGGACGAGCAGGCGTTCTCCACGTTGAACACCGGGGCGCCGAGGACGCCGGTGTTGCGCAGCGCGGACTGTCCCCGAACCATCTCCTGGCCGGTGATGATCCCGCTGATCGCGTTGCCGAAGTACGTGGCGCCGACCTGGTCGGCCGCCACCCCGGCGTCCGCCAGCGCGCCGCCGACGGCGGCCTCGGTCATCGTCCGGACCGTCTCCTCCGGCATCTTCGCGAACCGGGTCATGTGCACCCCGGCGACGTACACCTTCCTCATGAGCGTGCCCCCTCGATCGTCTGTCGGTCCCAGGCCAGGTCGGGCTGCCACTCCTGCTTCAGCGCCTGGTACTGGATCTTCTCCGTGCCGGTCTTCGGGAGCTCGTCGAGAACGATCACGAAGCGGGGCACGGCGTAGTGGGCCAGCGAGCCTCGGCAGAACTCGATGACGTCATCGGGGCGGACGGTCGCACCGCCGACGGGGACGATCGCGACCGCGACCTCGTCCTCGCCCATCTCGGACGGCACGCCGTAGGCGGCGCACTCCGCGATGTCGGGGTGCTGGATGAGCACGGTCTCGATCTCCCAGGCCGAGATGTTCTCCCCCCGGCGGCGCATCGACTGCTTCTTGCGGCCGCGGTAGTAGAACCACCCCTCCTCGTCGACCGAGGCGAGGTCACCGGAGTGGAACCAGCCGCCCCGGTAGGCCTCGCGCGTGGCCTCCTCGTTGTTGTGGTAGCGGGAGAGCTGCCCGAGTGGGTGCCGGAAGACCAGCTCCCCCACCTGGCCGGTGGGCAGCGGTTGATCCGCATCGTCGACGACACGGAACTCGACGCCACCGACCGGACGGCCCATGCTGCCGGGGCGTCCCGAGGTGTTGAGCAGGGTGCCCGGCGAGTCGACCATGCCGAACCACTCGACGAGGCGTACCCCGAAGCGCTGCTGGAACAGGTCCCACCGCTCGTCGTCGGGGGCACCGGCGGACAGCACGACCCGCACGGGGTTCTCGTGGTCGTCGGGCCGCGGCGGCTGCTTGAGCAGGATCGGGATGATCCCGCCGAGCGCGTTGAACTCGACGGCGTCGTACCGACGGATGTCGTCCCAGAACCGCGAGGCGCTGAACTTCGGGCTGAGCGCGAGCTGCCCACCCGCGACCATCGAGCCGAGCGCGGACACGACCAACGCGTTGCCGTGGTAGAGCGGGAGGGGCGTGTACATCGTCTCGCCCGGACGGACCCCCGCCTCCGCGATCAGCGCCTCGAGGCTGGCGAGGTCGTACGCCTTGGTCACCACGCCCTTGGGCGGGCCCGTCGTGCCCGAGGTGTACATCAGGCCCACGCCGCCGCCCGCTCCCTCGTCGAGCTCGAGGTCGACCGACGGCGCGGCCATCAGGTCCTCGAACGTGTGCTGCACGATCGAGTCGTGGGCGCCGTCGACGGTCACCAGCGTGCGCAGGTCGGGGCAGCCGACGGTCGCGCTCACGACGACGTCGCGGAGGTCCTGGGCGAAAATCACGGCGACCGCACCGGAGTCGCGCAGGATGTACTCGAGGGTCGCTCCGCGCTGGGAGATGTTGACCGGGACGGAGAGCGCGCCGGCGAAGACGGTGCCGAAGTGCGCCCACAGGAACTCCGGCCGGTTCGGCAGCATCAGCGCGACCCGCTCGCCCGGCCGGACGCCGCGCTCGACGAGCCCGTTGGAGACCCGCCGTGCGGCGTCGAGCACCTCACGCCAGGCGTACTCCTCGTCGAGCCACTTCAGCCACGTGTCGTCAGGACGCTCCGTCGCGTGACGGCGGATCAGCTCCTCGACGTCGGAGCGACCACTGGCCCGAGCAGTTTTCGGCACTGGCTCAGACCTCCGGGAGGATCGGGCGATTGGCCTCGTCCCAGCCGTCGAAGGGCGGGGTCTGCTGTGCGTAGCCGGAGCTCGCGCTCCAGCCGCCGTCGACGGGGATGATGACGCCGGTGATGTACGACGATGCATCACTGGCCAGGAAGAGCAGCGGTCCGACGAGGTCCTCGTTGTTGCCGGCCCGGCGCATCGGTGTCCGGCTGCGGACCCACTCGTCCATGCCGCTCTGCTCGAACATCCAGCGCGTCGACTCGGAGAGGAAGTAGTTCGGCGCCAGCGCGTTGACGCGGACACCCCGGTCTGCCCACTCGCAGCCCAGCGACCGGGTCAGCATGTTGACGCCGGCCTTGGCCGCGACGTACCCCGGCGTGCGGTGCTCGTGCCCGCCCATGCCGAGGATCGAGGAGATGTTGATGATGCTGCCGGAGCCCTGGCGCAGCATGTGCGGGGCGGCGGCCCGCATGCCGTACCAGGTGCCGACCAGGTCGGTCTCGATCTCCTCCTTCGGCTTCTCCGGCTCGAGGATCTCGGAGTGGAGGCCGCGGGGGTCGCCGATGCCGGCGTTGTTGACCATCACGTCGATCCGGCCGAACTCGTCGACCGCCGCCTGGGTGACGGCCTCGAGCTCCTCGTAGACACGCACGTCGGCGGTGACGATGCTCGCTCGCGCACCGCGAGCCTCGACGAGCTTCTTGGTCTCCTCCAGCTTGTCGGCCGAGCGCGCGGTCAGCACGAGGTCGGCGCCCGCGGCGGCGAGGGTCTGGGCGAACATCTGGCCGAGGCCGTAGGACGCACCCGTGACGACCGCGACCTTCCCGGCGACGGAGAAGCGGGAGGCCGCGCCGTCGAGCACACGGTCGAGCATCTGGTCGAGGTCGTCGGTCATGCTGGAGCCTTTCGGTGTGGTGGTTCAGACGAGCGGAAGATCGGCCGGGGCGTCGCCGAAGACCGGCAGGGCGGTCAGCTCCAGCTCCCGGTCGAGCTGGCGCCGGAGGTAGGCGTTGACGGCCTCGTCGCTGCGGGCGCGTTCGGTCTCGGGCAGGTCGTCGAGGCCGTTGATCGCCGTCACCAGCTCGGCCTTCAGCACGTCGTTGCGCTCGGCGAGGCTGTCGATGCTCACGTACGCCGGCTCCCCGCCGGGGTCGGGCCGCCCGGCCAGCTGCGCGAGCAGCGCGACCAGGTCGGCGTTGTCCCCGGCGAGCACCTCGCCCTGCAGGCGGACGCGGTTGTGCACCGCCCGGATGATCTGGCTGGCGACGTTCATGCGTGCCTTGGCGTGCTCGTCGGGGAGCCGCGGGACGATCTGCGTCTCGAGGACGTGGTCGAGCTGTTCGAGCAGCTCGAGAGTGGTCGGGCGCATCCTGTTCTCCTCAGATGCCGATGCGGGAGGCCTGCTCCTGGAACAGGGGCGGCAGGTAGAGATGGGCGATCGAGAAGTTGATCTCGTCGGTCTTGCGGTCGACGGCGGTCCGGGTGCCGGTCAGGCCGATGATGCTGTGCTTGAACTCCGCGAAGACCTCCCAGAAGCGCAGGGCCTCCCGGTCGACCCGGATGCCGGAGTACTCCTCGTAGATCGCCACGAACTCGTCGGGCTCGAAGAAGCCACAGATCTTCCCGTCGAGACGCCAGATGTTCTTGAACACCCAGCCGAGGTCCTCGATCGGGTCACCGAAGCGAGCCAGCTCCCAGTCGACGACGCCGGTGATGTGGTCGTCGGAGAACAGGAAGTTCCCGGAGCGGTAGTCGTTGTGCAGCACCGAGACGCGCGGCGCCTCCGGCATGTTGCGCCGCAGCCAGCGCCCGACCTGGGCCAGGAAGGGCTGTGGCTCGAGCTGCTGCTCGGCCATCGTGCGCTCCCAGTGCTCGAGGGCGAGGATGCCGGCGGTGGTCGTCGTGGGCACCGGCCCGAGGAAGGACAGGTCCCGGCCCTCGATGTCGGTCGTGTGCAGGGTCGCCAGGTGCCGGATGAAGTCGTGGCCGATGCTCCGCCGGTTCTCGGCGTTGTCCGGCGCGTAGAGCGCGGCGGGCGAGGAGGTGCCGGGCAGCCGCTCCATGATCATGAACGGCGAGCCGAGCGCCCCTCCGTCGGTCTCGAGGAACCACACCGCCGGGACCGGGATCGAGGTGTCCGCAAGGGAGCGGATGACGCCCGCCTCGACCACCCGGTCGGTGTAGACGAGGCTGCCCGCGGGGTCCTTGCGCAGGATCAGGTCGCGGGTCTGCGCGCCGCCGCCGTCCTTCCAGGCCAGCGTGAACATGAAGCACTCGCGCGACCAGCCCTCGGGCATCCGGCGGAACGCGGTGATCTCTTGGTCGGCCGCTTCGGTCATTTTGGTGACCAGGTAGTCGAGGAGGCTCTTCTGCAGATCGGTCATGGCGGCGCTCAGACCAGTGCCGGCTCGGCGGTCAGGGCAGCACGGATGGCCTGCATGTCGGCCGACCGGATGACCCGGCCGCTGATACCCTGCGCCTGCGGCGACATCAGGAAGCCGACGACCTTCGCCCAGTCCTCCGGACGCTCCCAGTGCGACTTGTCGATCGTGGGGAACCACGCGTCGAGGCCCTCTGTCTCGGTCCACTGCGGGGCGATGCAGTTGACCCGGACCCCGTACGACGCGAGGTCGGCCGCAGCGCCGAGCGTGAGCCGCTCGATGGCGGCCTTGGTGACGCCGTACGGCGTGATGCCGGGGCCGGACGCCTCGGTCGACGCGGCCGAGATCGGGTCGCCGTCGGCGAGGTCGGGGACCTGCTGGCCGAGGTAGGAGCCCATGTTCACGATGGCGCCGCCGCCGCGCGACTTCATCACGGGGCCGGCGACCTTGATCGCGAGGAACTGCGAGGTCAGGTTGACCGCGATGATCTGGTTCCAGTCGTCGACCAGGGTCTCGCAGATGTCGCCCCCGGTGCCCATGCCGGCGTTGTTCATCAGCAGGTCGATGCCGCCGAAGTGGTCGACGGTCGTCTCGACCATCGCGATCACCTGCGCCTGGTCGGACAGGTCGGTCGGGACGATCAGGGCCCGCCTGCCCAGCGCCTCGACCTGCGCGGCCGTCTCCTGGAGCGTGCCGGGCGCGAAGGCGTCCGCTACCGGTGCGGCGGTACGCGCGGCGAGCGCCACATCGGCGCCACGAGCCGCGAGCTCGAGGGCGATGTGCTTGCCGAAGCCACGACTGGCCCCGGTCACGAGGGCAATCTTGCCAATGAGGTCCATGCTCGACTCCTCCATGAGCGGTGCTGCAAGTGATCGGCGCCACAGGATGAGTGGGACCGTAGCCAAAGGTTGACTCTGATGTCAATATCGATTTAGGTTCCCATCGTCCGCATCTCCGGACGTCTCGTTCTCTTCCGAGGAGCCGGCATGCCCGATGTTCATCTTCCTCCGCTCGGCGACACCATCGACGAGGCTCGGGTGACCACCTGGCTCAAGCAGGTCGGCGACACCGTCGCCTTCGACGAGCCGCTCGTGAGCGTCGAGACCGACAAGGTCGAGACCGAGGTCCCCTCGCCGCTCGCCGGTGTGTTGACGGCCCGGCTGGTGGCGGAGGGCGAGACGGTGGAGATCGGCGCCGTCCTCGCGGTCGTCGTCGGCGACGAGGAAGCCACCTCCGAGCCGGATCTCGTCCGACCGGTGCTCGAAGCCGGCGCACCGGACACCCCGGGCACGTTCGTCGGGGTCGAGGACGCGGCCGACGACCTGACCATCGCGCCGGTGCGGTCGCGCGGCGGGGTCGCCACGATCGCACCACGCGACCACCGAGTCCGCACGCCCTTGGTGCGTCGGCTGCTCGTCGAGCACGGCCTCGACCCTGCCACGATCAGCGGCAGCGGCATGGGCGGCCGGATCACCCGCGACGACGTCTTCTCCGCCGCCGCCCGCCGTGCCGAGCCCGCGCTCGCGCCGACGCCGG
>NZ_JASEEQ010000031.1 GCF_030019515.1 Nocardioides sp.
CCCGGATGGCCGGCTCCGAACACGGCTCGGCCAAGACCGTCGCCGAGCTCGTCGAGATCGGCGCCGGCATCGGCCGCCCGGTCGTCGAACGCACCACCACCTACGACCGGCGGGTCCTCACGCCGAGTTGATGCCGAGCCCGCCGTCGATGCGGTGCCAAGAGCCGGTGATGAAGGCGGCCTCGTCAGAGGCCAGGAAGCAGATCAGCGCCGCGACCTCCTCGGGCGACGCGTAACGCCCGAGCGGGATCGCGTCGCGGTACTGGGAGCGCACGGTCGTCCCGTCGTCGCCGCCGAGACCGGACTCGATGGACCGCATCATCCGGCCCTCGATCGGCGCCGGGCACACGGCGGTGACGCGGATGCCGGCGGCGGACTCCTCGGCCGCGACGGTCTTGGTCATGCCGAGGAGGGCGTGCTTGCTCATGCCGTAGGCGATCATCCCGGGCGTCCCCTGGAGGCCTGCGACCGAGGCCACATTCACGATGGCGCCGCCACCCCGGGCGCGCAGGAGGGGCACCGCGTGCTTCATGCCGAGGTAGGAGCCGCGCACGTTGATCGCGAACGTCCGGTCGAACACGTCGTCGTCGTACTCGGTGGTCGTCGCGAAGCCGCCCTCGGTGCCGGCGTTGTTGACGAGGACGTCCAGGCCGCCGAACCGCTGCGCAGACCCGGTCAGCGACTCGCGGACGTCGTCCCCGCTGGTGACGTCCATGCGGACCGCCGCCGCGTCGCCGCCGATCTCGGCAGCAGCCCTCTGCGCTGCCTCGAGGTCGATGTCGGCGAGCACCACAGAGGCGCCCTCGGTGGCCAGTCGCCGCGAGATCGCGGTGCCGAGAACGCCTGCGGCTCCGGTGACGAGCGCGACTTTGCCGGTGAAACGGGACATGGGGTACCTCTCTCGGATACGACGTCAGGACGGGGCGTCGAAGGACCAGCGGTCCCAGGACACGATGAGGTCCGGCGGTGGCCGCCGGGCAGGGGAGAAACTGGAGCCGGTGAAGTACGCCGTGGGGATGAGCCCGACCTGGGTCACGTCGTCCGGCAGGCCGAGCACCTCGGCGACATCCTCCTGACGGGCCAGCGTAGAGGTGGTCCAGCACGTCCCGAGGCCGAGGGAGCGCGCGGCGAGCATGAAGCTCCAGGTCGCCGGCAGGATGTTGGCGTAGACGCCGGCCACGAACTCGGGACCCCACGAGTCGGGACGCCCGACGATGAGGGGGATGACGTGCACAGGGACGTCCTCGAGCCGGTGCGCGAGGTAGATCGCCGACTCGTACACCCGGCGGGTCTGGTCGTCGGCGGCGGTCGCCAGTCCGTCCTCGAGCAGGCCGAGCCCGGCCTCGCGGTAGATCTCGGCGAGCCGGCGCCGCTGGTCGGGATCGTCGACGAGCACGAACCGCCACCCCTGGGAGTTGCCGGCCGTGGGCGCCTGCTGGGCGACGTCGACGCAGCGCAGGAGCAGGTCACGGGGCACCGGTCGGGTGAGGTCGAGCCGACGACGCACGGCGCGCGTGGTGGTGAGCAGCTCGAGGCCGGGGTGCGCCATGCCCCGAATCAACATGATTCCGACATCAATGTCAATATACGAGATATGACCGGACTCAACCGCACCGCCTCTGCCACAGTCGGCTCATGCCTTCGGTGCCCGAGTCCCTTGCCGGCATGACCGTCGCTGTCCTCGGCGGCACCGGGCCGCAAGGGCGTGGCCTCGCGCGGCGCCTCGCCACCGCCGGTGTTCCGGTGGTGATCGGCAGCCGCAGCGCGGACCGGGCCGCGCACACCGCGGCCGACCTGCCCGGCGAGGTGTCCGGCGCCGACAACGCGGGCGCCGCCGCCGCGGGTGACGTCGTCGTGGTCGCCGTACGCTGGGACGGCCATGGCGACCTGCTCACCTCACTCAAGGCGGAGCTCGCCGGCAAGGTCGTCGTCGACTGCGTGAACCCGCTCGGCTTCGACAAGTATGGCGCCTACGCCCTCCAGGTCGAGGAGGGATCCGCAGCGCAGCAGGCGCAGTCGATCCTCTCGGACTCGACCGTGGTCGGTGCGTTCCACAACGTCAGTGCGGTGCTGCTCGAGGACCCCGAGGTCGAGTCGCTCGACACCGACGTGCTCGTCCTCGGCGACGTACGCGAGGCGACCGACCTGGTCCGGGACCTGTGCGGCATGATCCCGGGCGTGCGGGGCATCTACGGCGGGCGCCTGCGCAACGCCCACCAGGTCGAGGCCCTCACCGCCAACCTGATCTCGGTCAACCGCCGCTACCAGGCGCACGCCGGCGTCCGGATCACGGACGTCTGAGGGACGAACCCGTTGTTCCACCAGGCGCTCGAGTGAGCTGAACGAGAGGAAGCAGATGGACTTCGGACTGTCTTCGAAGGCGCAGGAGCACTGCGACCGGATGTGGGACTTCATGCGGGAGGAGGTCTT
>NZ_JASEEQ010000032.1 GCF_030019515.1 Nocardioides sp.
AGCCTCGATCCACCGATGAGGCGGGGCTGAGCGCGCGCCGTCTGTGACGAGTGGTCATGGGTGCGTGGGCGTGGTTGTTCGTCTGGCCTTGCTGCCAGGTCGTTCCGGGTTGGTCCTCGTGCCGATGTCGGCGGGGGTGGTCAGGTCGTCGGTGCCAGGGGTGGTCCGCAGGCCTGGTTGAAGAGCTCGCTCCAGGCGGCCTGCCAGGGCCATCGGGTCGGGAGGTGCAGCGTCACTCGTCGTGCCGATGACGCGATCCTGGCGGGCACGGCGATGAGCTTGCGGCGGATGGTCGCGGTGGTGGCCTTGGCCAACACGGGGCCGGTGATGGTCGCGGCTGCTCGGGTGAGGTTGAACGCCATCACAGCCAGCACAAGCCAGGCGGCGTTGGCGGTGAACTTGCCCGAGGGCAGGTGCGCCAGTGCTGCGTGCTTGAGGTCGGCGTGGACCTGCTCGATGATCGCGTGGCCACGGTGGGTCTTGTCCGCCGCCACCGTGTCGGCCGCGGCTGGGTCAGTGGTGGTGAAGAACCCGTGGAAGCGCCAGGTGTCGAACAGCGTGTCCTGGCCGGCCGTCTTGGCGGGGTTGAGGTCGGGGATTCGGCGCACGATCAGGCGTCCGGGCACGTGGTTGGTCTTCGTCTGTGCGGCGAACGCGGTGAAGGGAATCTCGGCGACCTCCGCACGGGAGATCCACCGGCTGGACTGTTCGTCGTAGACGGCGTCGGTGTACTCGATGGGGGTCCAGGCGTCCTCGGGAATCTCGGTGATCGCGGTCTTGATCCGGCTGTCGAGGCGCACGGTGACCGAGACGTCCGCACCTGCCTTGAGTGCGGCCGCGATGGTGGGGTGGCCGAAGAACGCCGAGTCGGCGCGCACCAACGCCTTGTCGTCCGTCATCGTGCGAACGGTCTTCAGGGCGTCGGCGACCAGCCGCTTCGCACCGCGGGGTGAACCACACGATCCCTTCCGCAGACGTTGGGCCACGACCACCGGCGCGGTGTCCTTCGTGGACACGGTTGCGAGGAGGGCGTTGAGGCCCCGGACGCCGGAGTAGCCGTACCCGGAGCCCTGCTTGGCGTAGCCGTGGACCTCGATGATGGTGTCGTCGATGTCGACCATCACCCGACCACCGGCCCCGGCTGAGGTGTCCGGCGAAGACATCAGCGGCGTCTGGGCAGCCAGGCGCGTCAGGAACCGGGAGGCCACTGCGTCGAGCTGGCGGACGTGGCCGAAGGTGAACGAGCGAAGGAACGAACCCAGAGTCGAGGGTGCGTAGGCGCGGGTGAAGACGCGGCCCATACCGCCGTGGCGCAGCAGCGCCATGTCATCGATGCTGTCGGCGCCGGCGACCATTCCCGCGACGAGGGAGGTCACCTTCAACCCGGCGTTGGCGCCCTTGTCGCTCGGCACAGTGAGGTGCTGCTGGGCGAGGTCGTGGAGTCCAGCTGACCGGGCCAGCGCGAGGACCGGGACCAGCCCGGCCGACGACACGAGATTCGGATCATCGAACACCGCCGACGTGGCACGGGGCGTGTGGCAAAGTTGCATCTACGAGATGCCCTTCGTGATGGTGGAGATCGGTCCCTAGAGAAGACAGATTTTCCCAGCACGTAAGGGCATTCTCACTTCAC
>NZ_JASEEQ010000033.1 GCF_030019515.1 Nocardioides sp.
CGCGGGCCAGGGCATCACCGCACCGTTCCCCATCCAGACCGCCACGCTCCCCGACTCCCTCGCGGGCCGCGACGTCCTCGGCCGTGGCCGCACCGGCTCCGGCAAGACGCTGGCGTTCGCGCTGCCACTCGTCCTGCGGCTGGCCGGCGGGCGCTCGTCGGGCCGGCGCCGCCCGCGCGGCCTGGTGCTGTGCCCCACACGCGAGCTGGCCAACCAGATCGACGCGACGCTCGCCCCACTGGCGGCAACGCTCGGCCTGCACACCACGACGATCTTCGGCGGCGTCTCCCAGAACAAGCAGGTCGCCGCGCTCGACGCGGGGGTCGACATCGTCGTCGCATGCCCCGGCCGGCTCGAGGACCTCCTCAACCAGCGGCTGCTCACCCTCGACGGCGTCGAGACGACCGTGCTCGACGAGGCCGACCACATGGCCGACCTCGGCTTCCTGCCCGGCGTCAAGCGCATCCTGGACCGCACGCCGCGCGGCGGGCAGCGCCTGCTGTTCTCCGCGACGCTCGACAACGGTGTGGACGCGCTGG
>NZ_JASEEQ010000034.1 GCF_030019515.1 Nocardioides sp.
GGATCGTCCACGCCCAGCTCCTCGAGCACCTTGTGGCACATCTCGCGGATGATCTTCGCGCGCGGATCGAAGTTCTTGTAGACGCGGTGGCCGAAGCCCATCAGGCGGAAGCCGGAGTTCTTGTCCTTGGCGCGGTCGACCGCCGTGGACACCTTGTCCGGGCTGCCGATCTCCTCGAGCATCTTGAGCACCGCCTCGTTGGCGCCACCGTGGGCCGGCCCCCAGAGCGCGGCAATGCCGGCCGCCACGCAGGCGTAGGGGTTGGCGCCGGTGGACCCGACCAGGCGCACGGTCGAGGTCGAGGCGTTCTGCTCGTGGTCGGCATGCAGGATGAACAGCAGGTCGAGTGCCTTGGCGGCCACCGGCTTGAGCTCCAGCGGTTCGGCCGGCACCTCGAACATCATGTGCAGGAAGCGGTCGACGTACTCGAGGTTGTTGCGCGGGTAGCGCACGGGCCAGCCGATCGAATGCCGGTAGCACGCCGCCGCCATCGTCGGCACCTTGGCCATCAGGCGGATC
>NZ_JASEEQ010000035.1 GCF_030019515.1 Nocardioides sp.
GTCGCCCTTCCAGAAGGCGCGCACTGTGTCGCGGAACTGGTCGTTCCACTCGGCCCAGCCGGGCGGAAAGCCGCCGACCTGGTAGCCGCCCGGGCCGATGTCCCAGGGCTCGGCGACGAGCTTGACGCTGGAGAGCACCGGGTCTTGACGGCAACTGTCGAGGAAGCCGCCGCCTTCGTCGAAGCCGTGCGGCTCGCGCGCCAGGATGGTCGCCAGGTCGAAGCGGAAGCCGTCGACGTGCATCTCGGTCACCCAGTAGCGCAGGCTGTCGGTCACCATCTGCAGCACGCGCGGGTGGCTCAGGTTCACCGTGTTGCCGGTGCCCGTGTCGTTGATGTAGTAGCGCGGCTGGTCGGGCAGCAGGCGGTAGTAGCTGGCGTTGTCGATGCCCTTGAAGGAGATGGTCGGGCCCATCTCGTTGCCTTCGGGCGTGTGGTTGTAGACCACGTCCATGATCACTTCCAGCCCGTGCGCGTGGAAGCGGTCGACCATGTTCTTGAATTCGTCGATGTTCG
>NZ_JASEEQ010000003.1 GCF_030019515.1 Nocardioides sp.
AGCCCACGACCCCCACTACAAGATGACCCAACTCCCCGGCGGGAAGGTCGCCTTCACCCGGAGGACGTGAGCAGCCGGGCCCGACGCTCTCCCGGCCCGTCACCACAGCCCCACGACCACCCACCCGGCAGCCGGCCGGACACCGCGCCCCCGCGCAGAGCCTCACGCGCACCCAGGGCCGGACGAGCCGACCCCGGGGCGCTGTCGGTGGCCGCGACTAGGAAGGACCCATGAGCGAGATGTCGGTGGCCGACGAGGCCGAGCGCTACCTGCAGGTCCTGGCCGACCCGCGGTGCCGGCCGGCACCGCGCGAGTGCCTGGCCTGCTTCGTCGCCCGGATGCTCCCCGACTTCGGGTGTGACACAACGCTGCGCTGGGCCCAGCGCTTCCGCGACGTGCGCTCGCCCACGGCGACCGGGCTGGAGCGACGGCTCGGCAGTGTCGGGGGCTACTGCGACTGCGAGATCCTCCTCAACGGCTACCGGCTGGCCCGCCACCTGCTGGTGCGCGACCTCGCCACCGACGAGCTCGAGGCACCCGCCGAGCCGCCGACCTGCGCCGGCGTGGGGCGCACCTCGACGCGACCCTGCGTCAACTGGGAGCGGCGGAGCCGCCACGACACCTGGTAGGCCGGTGCGGCGAAGCACCGCGGCACCGTGGGCCTCGTGCGAGCATGCCGCCATGCCCGCCCACTCCATGCTCTCGCCCCTCGCCGGACTCGCGCTCGTCACCGGCCTGCTGGTGACCGGTGCGCCGGCCACCTCGGCCGAGGACGGTCCGGACGGCCGGGCGTCGGGTGGCCCGGCGCCGGACGGGTCCGGCGGGATGCACGCCGTCGTGACCGCCCCCGTCGGCGGCGACTGGGCGCTGCGCTTCGTCGATGACGACGGCACGGTGCTGGCCACGGTCGCGCGGGACGCGATCGCGCTGGTGACGGCGACCGGGAGGGTGCCCGCCGACCACGTGCTGGCCGTGCACGACGACGTCGTCGAGCTCGGCACCGCCGACCCGGCCCTCACCGCGAACGTGCGGGTCAGCCCCGCGGGCGACGGCGCCTACGCCGTGGCGGTGACCGGGCAGGGCAGCGGGATCACCGCGGTGTCGATCGATCTCCGTGCGCCCCGCGGCGAGCGCTACCTGGGCCTGGGCGAGCGCTCGGACGCGGTGGACCATCGCGGCCGGACGGTGCAGAACCGGGTGCTCGACGGTCCCTACACGACCAACCAGGCGGCGCTCGTCGCCGGGTTCGTGCCGCAGCCGGGCTTCAGTAGTCGCGCGGACGCGACGTACTTCCCGGTGCCGTGGATGCTCTCGACAGCCGGGTACGGCGTGCTCGTCGACAACGACGAGGACAGCTCGTTCGAGCTGGCGACGCCGCAGCACCCGGACGTGAACCGCCTGGTGGTGCAGTCCGACCGACTCGACCTGCGCGTGTTCCCGGGGCCGACGCCGGCGCGGGCCCTGACGCGGATGACCGGAGCCGTCGGCCGGCAGCCCGCCCCGGCCAGCCCGATGGCCTACGGCGCCTGGTGGCAGCCGATCGGTGACGCCGCGGCCGAGCTCGCGGAGCAGCGAGACCGCGACGTCGCGATCTCGGTCGCCCAGACCTACGCCCACTACCTACCGTGCGGCGCCCAGGACTCCTCGCGCGAGCGCACCCTCACCCAGTCGCTGCACGACCGGGGCGTCGGCGTGACGACGTACTTCAACCCGATGGTCTGCACGAGCTACCAGCCGGTCTACGACGAGGGCGTCGCCGCGGGCGCGTTCACCCGCAACCCCGACGGCTCCCCGCTGGTCTACCGCTACTCGACCGCGTCGAACTTCCGGGTCTCCCAGTTCGACTTCTCCGCCGCGGCCGGCCGCGACCTGTTCCACCGACTGCTCGACGAGGCCGTCGCGGACGGCTACGACGGGTGGATGGAGGACTTCGGCGAGTACACCCCCGGGACCGCGGTATCGGCCGACGGGACGCCGGGGCCGACGATGCACAACCGCTACGTCGAGCAGTACCACGCGACGGCCCGCGACTTCGAGACCCGGGCGCCGCGACCGCTGCTGCGGTTCAACCGCTCCGGTTGGACCGACGCCATCAAGGAGTCCTCGATCGTGTGGGGCGGTGACCCCACCACCTCGTGGGACTTCGACGGCCTGACGTCCTCGGTCCGCCAGGGCCTGACCAGCGGCACCTCGGGGCTGTCCTTCTGGGGACCGGACATCGGTGGGTTCTTCACCCTGATCGGCGACCCGAAGCTGACGCCGGAGCTGCTGGCCCGGTGGATCGAGTACGGCGCGTTCACCGGCGTGATGCGGCTGCAGTCCGGCGGCATCTCGATCGGGGTCTCCGGCGCGCGGCCGAACGTCACCGACCCGGGCGTGGCGCCGGTGTGGAAGCGCTACACCCGCCTGCGCACGATGCTCTATCCCTACATCGCCGGCAGCCAGGACGCGTACCTGCAGCGCGGTCTCCCGCTGATGCGGCACCTCGTCCTGGCCCACCCCGGCGACCGGCGGGCCGTGCGCACCGACGACGAGTACCTCTTCGGCCGGGACCTGCTCGTCGCTCCGGTGACCAGCCCGGGCACCAGCACGCGGCAGGTGTACCTCCCCGGCGGTCACTGGATCGAGCTCGCCCGCGCCTGGCGGCTGCGAGACGACGGCCGCTTCCACCTGCGGCGCGCCGAGGCGGTGCGCGGCCACCGCACCGTGACCGCCCGGGCGCCGCTCGGCACCATCCCGCTGTTCCTGCGCGCCGGCGCGGTCGTGCCGCTGCTGCCGCGGGGCGTCGACACCCTCAGCGACTACGGCGACGGCATCGTCCGGCTGGCCGACCGGGCCGCTCGGCGTACCCTCCTCGCCGCGCCGCGGGTCGGGGCCTCGCGCGGGACCCTCGGGCCGGGCGAGACGCTGCGCTCGGAGGTCACCGGCGGCTCCTGGACGCTGCGCCTCGACGCGACGGATGCGCGGACGTACGCCGTGCGGGCCACGCTGGCGGGGCTGGACCCGGCCTGGCGACCGTGCGGGGTGCGGGCCGACGGCGACCGGGTGCCGTTCGAGTACGCCCCCAGCCGGCGGGTGCTGCGGTTCACCGCCGGGGTCTCCGCCGCCGGCGAGATCGAGGTGACCGCCTGCCGCTAGTGGGGCGGCGCTAGTCGCCGACCCAGAAGCCGCGACCGCCGAACCAGTCGCCGTACCCGCCGTGGCCCGCGTTCGGTCGACGGGAGCCCAGGTAGGACCCGACGACGGCGGCGCCGAGGTCGTCGAGCTCGGGGGCGACCACCCGGCCGTCGACGCGACGAGCCATCTGGTCGATGAACCGGCCCAGGCCCGGGTCGTCGCCGAGGCGGAAGAACGTCGTCTGCGCGCCGAGCCGGCCGGCGGTGTCCAGCTCGCGGACGGCGTACGCGACGGTGAGCGGGTGCGGCGGGTAGGAGAAGTAGACCTCGCCGTCGGGCTCGAGGTGGGACGTCGGCTCGCCGTCGGTGACGATCAGCAGCACCGGCTGCGCGCTGGGGTGCTTGCGGAAGT
The DNA here is from genome assembly GCF_030019515.1 of Nocardioides sp. Taxonomy (GTDB): domain Bacteria; phylum Actinomycetota; class Actinomycetes; order Propionibacteriales; family Nocardioidaceae; genus Nocardioides. The sequence goes on from NZ_JASEEQ010000003.1 coordinate 3,529, forward strand.
GCCGGTTGGCGAGCAGCAGGGCGTGGTGCAGGTTGGTGCCCTTGTCCCAGCGGGCGTCGAGCCCCGTGAGCTGCTCGATCTCCATCACCTCGGCGTGCCGGCCGAAGCCGATCAGCTGCAGGTCGTCACCGCGGAAGCGCGAGCGGATCAGCGTGTGGAGCGCGAGCGCGGTGCGCTTCATCGGCACCCAGCGGCCATCCATCGCCATCGAGAACGAGGTGTCGACGAGCAGCGCGACGGCGGCCTGGGTGCGGGCCTCGGTCTCCTGCACCTCGACGTCGTCGATGCTGAGCCGCGGCCCGGTCGGGTCGCCAGCCCGGCGCAGCACGCCGTTGAGCATCGTGCGCGAGACGTGCCAGGGCTCGGTGTCGCCGAACGTCCACTGCCGGGTCGCGCCCGACAGGTCGCCCGCGGCACCGGCCCGCTGGAGCTCCCGGTTGCCCTGCCGGCCCGACAGCCGCTCGGCCACGTCGCGCAACAGCGCCCTGCCGAGCTGGCGCATCGCCTTCGGCGAGAGCCGGTACTGACCGTCGGTGCCGCGCTTCATGTAGCCCGAGTCCCGCAGTGCCTGCTCGAGCCGCTGGAGGGCGCGCGCGTCGACGGCTGCCTCGTCGCCCAGCTGCCGCGCGAGCTTGTCCAGATCGACGTCGTCCATCCGGGCGCCGCCGTACGACTGCGCGAGCTGCTCGCCGAGGGTGTCGAGGTCGGCGAGGTCCTGCAGCACGCCGGTGCCGTCGCCGAGCCCGAGCCCTTCCTGGCCGCCGAAGCTCTCCGAGCCACCCCAGTCCTCGCCGGGTCGCAGAGCCTGGAGGTTGGCGTCGAGCCGGTTCAGCGAGTCCATCAGCTGCGGTGACCCGAAGGCCTGCGCCGAGAGCTCCATCAGCTCCTGGCGCTGCTCGGGTGACATCGAGTTCAGCATCCGCTGGGCCGCGGCCGAGCGCTGGGCGAGGGAGTCGAGGAGCTCGTCGATGTTCTGGGGGTTCTCGGGGAAGAAGTCGCCGTGCTTGGCCATGAACTCGTCGAAGTCCGCCTGCGTGTCCTCGCCGAGCCGGTGCTTCTCGAGCAGCCCGTTGAGGTCCTGGAGCATCTCGTCGACGGCCGCGCGGTCCTCGTCGGTGGCGTTCTCCAGCGCCTGCTTCATGCCGGCGAAGCGCTGGTCCAGCAGCTCGCGGCCGAGCAGGTCCTTGATCTTCTCGTAGTCCTCGCGGGCCCCGCGGCTCTGCCAGTCGTACGACGACAGCTCGCTGACCGCGGCGGCGGTGTTCGGCGGCAGACTCTCCAGCTGCATCTCGCGGAGCGCCCGGTCGCCGTCGTCCATCATCGCGTCGCGGGCCAGCTGCTTGCGCTCCTCGAGCAGCGCGTGGTCGAGCAGCTCGCGCACCTCCTCGAGGGTGCCGTCGAGGTGGTGCCGCTGGAGCAGGTCGCGACGCCGCTCCGCCACCTGGCGGGCGAGGTCGTCGAGGCCGCTCTGGTCCCGGCCGCCGCGACGGAGGAACTCGCGCATCGCGCGCTCGGGCGAGTAGCCCGCCATCACGTCCTCGCCGATCGCGTCGAGCGCCTCCGCGAGGTCGACCGGCGGGGCGAGCGGGTCGCCGCCGTCGTACCGCTTGAAGCGGGTCCGGTCCTTCATCAGCCGTAGACGGTCTCGGCGCCGTCGGCGTCCTTGCCGATCTTGCGGGCCAGGTAGAGCCCCTCCAGGGCGAGCTCGATCGCGCACGCCCGCTCGCCGTCGTCGCCCGCCTGGAACCGCTCGCAGATCTCGTCGTACAGCTCGGACTCGCCGAGCACCGGCAGGCCGGTGAGGAAGTCCCGGGCGGTGACCTGCTCGCCGGTGGTGACCATGGCGCCGTTCTCGATCGCCGCGACGAGCAGTGCGAAGTCCAGGCCGCGGAAGTGCGCGCGCACGGCCTCGGCGGTCGCGGTGCGCAGCAGGTGGGTGAGGATCTCGGCCTCGCGGCCCTCCTCGCCGCTCTCGAACTCGATCTTCCCGCCGAGCACGTCGACCGCGGTCTCGAGGTCGACGACCCGGGCCACGGCCCGGTCCTCGCCCTGGGAGGTGGCCCGGTGCAGCGCGGCGGCGGCGATCGTCTCCGCTCCGGCGATCGCGAACCGCGCCGAGACGCCCGAGCGCTGGTCGACGGCACTGGACCCGCGCAGGGCCCGGGTGAAGCGCGCCAGGATCTCGACGAGCTGATCGGGGACCTCGGCGACCAGGTCCGCCTCCTGGCGGATCACGGCCACCTCGTCGTCCAGCTCGGCCGGGTAGTGGGTGCGGATCTCGGCGCCGAAGCGGTCCTTGAGCGGGGTGATGATCCGGCCGCGGTTCGTGTAGTCCTCCGGGTTCGCGCTGGCGACGACGAGCACGTCGAGGGGCAGTCGCAGCACGTAGCCGCGGATCTGGATGTCGCGCTCCTCCATCACGTTGAGCATCGCGACCTGGATCCGCTCGGCGAGGTCGGGCAGCTCGTTGATCGCGACGATCCCCCGGTGGCTGCGCGGGATCAGCCCGAAGTGGATCGTCTCCGGGTCACCGAGCGAACGACCCTCCGCGACCTTCATCGGGTCGACGTCGCCGATCAGGTCGGCGACCGAGGTGTCCGGGGTGGCGAGCTTCTCGGAGTAGCGATCGTCGCGGTGCCGCCAGGCGACCGGCAGGTCGTCGCCCAGCTCGGCGGCCCTCCGTCGCGATGCGTGGGTGATCGGGTCGTAGGGGTGCTCACCGAGCTCGGAGCCCTCGATCACCGGGGTCCACTCGTCGAGCATCCCGACCAGGGTGCGCAGCAGCCGGGTCTTGCCCTGCCCGCGCTCGCCGAGCAGCACCACGTCGTGGCCGGCGATCAGCGCACGCTCGAGCTGCGGGATCACGGTGTCGTCGAAGCCGTGCAGGCCCGGCCACGGATCGCGGCCCTCACGCAGCGCCGCGAGCAGGTTGTCGCGGATCTCCTGGCGCAGGTGCTTCTGGACGTGGCCGGAGGCGCGGAGCTCACCGACCGTCTTCGGAGAAGGAGCCGAGGTCACGTCACCACGCTACCCACGGCTCCAACAAACGGGACAGGTCTCCGTTTCCGCTCGATCGGTCGCGTGACGCGACCGCTCGCCCACGAGTCGCCCGCGAGTCGCCCGCGAGTCGCCGCTAGCCGCCCATTAGTTGCCCCGTCGGGCGCCGAGGCGGGTCCACCGGCGAGCCCGCACCCGGTCGGCCGACGTGGGCTCGTCGGACGGGCCGTCACCTGCGACCGACGTGCCCGGATCCGATGCGCCAGCGGCCGCTCCGGCAGCGTCGCGCTCCTCGGGCAGCAGCGGGGGCAGGATCGCCGTCGCGCACGCTTCGTCGGTCTCGGAGGCACCGACGACCTCCGCGACCCGTCGCGCGTGGGGAGCCCCGGCCACGAGCATGTCCGCGTCGAGCGGCACCCTCTTCAGGCACTCGTCGATGGCGGCGTCATCGACGAACAGCTGCGCGTCGACCCCCGGGAGCGCGCTGCGCAGCTCGGCCACCATGTCCGCCACGAGCGCCCGCTCGAATCCCAACAGCGACGGCCCGAGCTCGGACTCCATGCGCGCCATCGCGTCCATCAGCCCGAGGTCCGTGGCCGGACCGTCCGCCGGAGGGTCCGGCAGGCAGAGCAGCACGGTCAACGGCTGGCCGTTCTCCCGCGCCCGTCGCCAGGCGCGCACCAGCGTCACCCGCGACTCCGGAGAGCCGTCGCAGAGAACGACCATGCCGAGCTTGGGATCGGGCCCGCCGGCCCGCGGCACGATCACCGGGCACGGCGGCTGCTCGGCGACCAGCCTCTCCGCGACGTCGGGCAGGGGCACCCCGCGCGACGCGGCCGACCGGGTGCCGACGACGATCATCTCGGCCTCCGGCGCGAGCGCCATCAGCGCCTCGTGCGGTCCCGCGAGGCGGAGGATCTGGTAGGTGTCGACCCCGGGAGCGAGCTCGAGCACTCGGGCCTGCGCGCGATCGAGGAGGTCCCGCCCCGCGGCGATCATCGTGTCCAGCACCTCGCGGAGGTTGGGCGAGCCGATCTCCATCCAGGTCGTCACCGACGGCCCCACGCCGTGCACGAGAGTCAGCGGCAGGTCACGGCGACGGGCCTCCGCGGCCGCCCAGGCCAGCGCGTTCTCCGCCTCCGCGGATGCGTCCACGCCGACGGCGATCGAACGCCTGGGAACGTTCTGCTCCTCCATGTCAGGCACCTCCTGCGCGCCTGCTCGGCCCGTCCGTCGAGCGCCACACCTTCGTCTTCAGTGTGCGCTCGCACACCGGGCGGCACGCAGGTCGCCATCGACCCCGATGGGCGGGACCTTGGTCCCGACGTGGCGGCCTAGCCTGGTCCGCATGGATCTCCAGCGGACGTGCCCCTGCGGCTCCGACACGGCGTACGACGCCTGCTGCGGCCGGCTGCACCGCGGTGCCGCGCAGGCCGCGACCGCCGAGGAGCTGATGCGCTCGCGGTACGCCGCCTACGCGGTCGGTGAGACCGACTACGTGTTCCGCACCTGGCACCCACGCACCCGACCCGACGACCTCGCCCCCGACCCGGCGCTCACCTGGACCGGCCTCCGCATCGAGGACGCCGGCGAGGACTGGGTCGAGTTCGTGGCGTCGTACGCGCACGGCGGGGTGCCCGGCGTGCTGCGCGAGCGCAGCCGGTTCGAGCAACGCGGCGGCCGGTGGGTGTACGTCGACGGCGACGTGGGCTAGGTCGCGCCGCCACCGGCGAGGTGGCGCCCCGCGACGTGCGTCACCAGGTCGGCCCAGGTGAGCAGCCCCACGACCTTCCCGGTCCCGTCGGCGACCACGACCGCGTCGACGAGCGCGTCCAGCATCACCTCCGCCGCGCGCTGGAGGTCGTCGTCGGGGCTCACCCGCGACGGCTCCAGGAGCACCTGGTCGCCGACGCGACCCGGCCAGCCGGGCAGCCCGAGCGCGGCCAGCACCTGCTCGATGGACAGCAGGCCGCGCACCGTGCGATCGGGCTCGACGACCACCAGGTGGCGGACCGCCGAGGCGAGGAAGGTGTCGACGGCGATCGAGAGGTCGCAGTCGGACCGGATCGCGACCACACGGCGCGACATCACGGTCGACACCGCGTCCATCGGTCAGTCCCCCGACTCCGGGACAGCCGACTCCGGGACGATCGCGACCGGGCACGTGGCGTGCTCGAGCACCGCGTTGGCGATCGAGCCGTAGAGCAGGGTCGTCAGCGTGCCGCCGTGGTGGGCGCCGACCACGACCAGGTCCATCCGCTGCGAGGCCCGGACCAGGCGCTCGTCGGCCATCCCCCGGACCAGCTCGGTGCGTGCCTGGACCTCGGGGAACCTCTCGCCCAGGCCGGCGAGCGACTCGGCGAGCACCAGCCGGACGTCGCTGGCCACGGGCTCCTCCTCGGTGGCCGGCCGGGCGTCCCAGAAGCAGTGCATGATCGTCAGCGGCAGCCGGTGCAGCGCGGCCTGCCGGTAGGCGAACTCGAGGGTCGCCAGCGAGCGGTCGGTGCCGTCGGCGCCGACCAGGACGCCGTTGCGGACCGTGCCCGGGTTGCCGGGCCGGACCACGACGACCGGGCACCTGGCCTCCCGCGACACCGCGAGGCTCACCGAGCCCAGGAGCAGGGTCTTGATCGGCCCGCGCCCCCGGGAGCCGACCACCACCATGGCGGCCTGCTCGGAGAGCTCGAGCAAGGTGACCCGGGCGTCGGACGTCCGGAGGACCTGGTGCACCACGAGGTCGGGGGCACGCCGCGCGACCTGCTCGCGGGCCTGGTCGAGCATCACCTCGGCGTCGGCCTGGAGGGCCTCGAGCACCACGCGGTGGTCGAGGCCGACCGGGTCGACCCAGACAGAACCGGAGGGGTCCACGCCGTGCGCCAGGGTCAGCTGGCGGGACTCCAGCTGCGCCTGGTCGATCGCCCACTCGAGGGCCCGCTCGGCCGACGGCGAGCCGTCCAGGCCGACGACGACGCTCCCCGAGGGAATCGCGGTGGTCTCCATGGATCCACCGTGGGCCGGGGGGTCCGGAGCGAGTAGCGCCGAAGGCCCCGCATGTCAGGACCATCGACCCTGCTGACCCCAACGGCCCGTCGTCAGCATGGGGAGAACAGATTCCACCCGAGTTCCACCCGAGGGGGCCACCGCCGTGCCGGAAGCGATCGACCTGAGCCGCGAGGAGTGCGAGCGGTTGCTGCGCGCCGGCGTCGGCGGCAGGATCGCGCTCTCCTCCCCCAACGGGCCGCACATCGTGCCCGTCAACTACTCCGTGGTCGACGACGCGATCGTGGTGCGCACCTCGCCGTACAGCGTGCTCGGCACCTACGGCCGCGACAGCATGCTCGCGTTCGAGGTCGACCAGTTCGACCACGACCGGCAGCGCGGCTGGAGCGTCGTGAGCCGCGGCCGCGGCGAGGTGGTGTCGGACGCCGAGGAGCTCGACCACATCCGCACCGTCTGGGAGCCGCGGCCGTGGGCGTCCGGGGCCCGGAGCCTGCACCTGCGGCTGCGGTGGACCGAGATCTCCGGCCGGCGGATCGGGTCCGGGTGGGACGTGGAGGCGGCGCTGCCCGTGCGGCGCTCGGTGTGATCGAACCTGGGACGGCGCGGCAGACTAGAGGCGTGACGTCCGAGCACGACGGGGTGCTGTCCGCCTCGACGCGAGCGCTGCTGGACGCGGTCGCCGCGATCTCCTCCGACCTGGACCTGCGCTCGGTGCTGGCCCGCATCGTCGAGGCCGCGACCCGGCTCACCGACGCGCGGTACGGCGCTCTCGGCGTGGTCGGCAGCGGGTCGCTGCTCGTCGAGTTCGTGACGACCGGTGTCGACGACGCCGAGCGCGCCCTGATCGGCGACCCGCCCCACGGGCAGGGGATCCTCGGGCTGCTGATCCGCGAACCGGAGCCGCTCCGGCTCGACGACCTCACCGAGCACCCGCAGTCGGCCGGGTTCCCGCCGCACCACCCGACGATGCGCTCCTTCCTCGGGGTGCCGGTCCGGATCCGGGGCACCGTCTTCGGCAACCTCTACCTCACCGAGAAGTCCGGCGGCGGGGCGTTCACCCCCGAGGACCAGCTGCTGGTCGAGTCGCTCGCGAGCACGGCCGGGTTCGTGATCGACAACGCCCGCGCCTACGGCCTCAGCGAGCGCCGGCGCCAGTGGCTCGAGGCGTCCGCCGAGCTCACCGAGACGCTGCAGCCGCCGATCGAGCTCGGCCGGGCGCTGAGCCAGGTCGCCCGCTCGGCGCGCTCGATGAGCGGTGCGATCGCCGCGTCGGTCCTCCGCCTGGACAACGGCACCCCCGTGCACACCACGTCGGTCGACCCCGCCGACGCCGACCGGGTCGCCGGCAAGCTGGAGCTGCTGGGGGACGAGGTCTGGCCGCGGGGCGACGACTCCCCGGTCGGCCGGGCCATCGGTGACCTGGAGGCGCTCCTGGTGCCGTTGCGCACCCACCTGGTCGGCAGTGGGCTGCTGGTGCTGCTGTTCGAGGGCGGCACCCCGCCCCCGGCCATCGACGAGCGCGCCCTGCTCACGTCCTTCGCCGACCAGGCCGCGCTCGCGCTGGACCGGGCCCAGGCCATCGAGGACCGCGCCGAGCTGGCCGTCACCTCCGATCGGGAGCGGATCGCCCGGGACCTGCACGACCTGGTGATCCAGCGGCTCTTCGCCACCGGGCTGCAGCTCCAGGGCACGGTATCGATGGCCACCAGCCCGGAGCTGGCCGCGCGCATCGACGAGGCGGTGGTCGCGCTCGACATGACCATCAAGGACATCCGCGGCACGATCTTCGAGCTCCAGCACCGCGGGCACGCGCCGTCGCTGCGCGCCGACCTGCGTCAGCTCGCGCGGGAGTACGCGCCGCTGCTGAAGTTCGACCCCACCGTGACGACCGTCGGTCCGGTCGACACCGCCGTCCCGCCCGAGGTCCGCGAGCAGCTGCTGCCGGTGCTGCGCGAGGCGCTCTCGAACCTGGCCCGGCACGCCGCCGCGGATCGCGCCGAGATCGAGCTGGCCGCCGACGAGCGCGAGGTGCGGCTCACCGTGCTGGACAACGGCGTCGGCCTCGATGCGCTCCACGCCGAGAGCGGGCTGCGCAACGCCCGCCGCCGCGCGACCGCCCTCGGCGGCTCCTTCGAGCTCGGCCCGCGCCAGCCGCGCGGCACCTCGTTCGTATGGCGCGTGCCGCTGCGTTGACCCGCCCCAGAGCCTCGGCCGGGTCGTCGCCGGAGGTCAGCTGCCGAGCAGCTTGCTGGCGAGCACCGCGGCCTGGGTGCGGCGCTCGAGGCCCAGCTTGGCAAGGATGCTGGAGACGTAGTTCTTCACGGTCTTCTCGGCGAGATACATCCGCTCGCCGATCTGCCGGTTCGTCAGGCCCTCGGCGATGTAGCCGAGCAGCTTCAGCTCCTGCTCCGTCAGCTCGGCCAGCTCCGGAGCGGTCGTCGGTGGGTGCCGCACCCGCTCGAGCACCCGCGCGGTCAGCGTCGGGTCGATCAGCGAGTTGCCGGCCGCGACCTGGCGGATCGCCGAGACCAGGTCCGAGCCCTTGATCTCCTTGAGCACGTAGCCGGCGGCGCCGGCCATGATCGCCGCGAACAGCGCCTCGTCGTCGTCGTAGGAGGTCAGGATCAGCGCGGAGATGGTCGGGTCGACCGCGCGCACGGTGCGGCACACCTCGATCCCCGATCCGTCGGGCAGCCGCGCGTCCAGGACGGCGACGTCCGGCCGGAGCGCCGGGATCCGGTTGCTGGCGTCCACCGCGGAGCCGGACTCGCCGACGACCTCGATGTCACCAGAGCTCTCCAACAGCGCGCGCAGCCCCTGTCGAACGACCTCGTGGTCGTCGAGGAGGTAGACGCGGATCTTCTCCGGGCCCTCGGTCATGCCCCTGTTCTATCAGTCCCCAGGTCGAGGACGCGGTCCACCCGGTCGAGACCGGCGTCCGCGTGCGTGATCCAGAGGACCGTGCGGCCCTCCTGGCCGTCCAGGACCTCGGCGGCGAGCGCCTCCGCGGTCGCCCCGTCGAGATGCGCCGCCGGCTCGTCGAGCACGAGCACCGGCTGGTCGGCGAGCAGCGAGCGAGCGATCGCGATCCGGGCCCGTTCGCCTCCGGAGACGCCGGCATGGCCGTCGCCGAGCCAGCTGCCGAGCCCGGCCGGCAGGGAGTCCAGCCAGTCGCCGAGCCGCGCGCGCCGCAGCGCGTCCTCGACCTCGGCGTCGCTGGCCTCGGGACGCGCCAGCCGCACGTTCTCGGCGAGGGTCGTGGCGAACACGTGCGGGTCGTCGTCGACCAGCCCGACGCTGCGGCGTACGTCGTCGAGCGCGATCTCCCGCAGCGAGCGGCGCCCCAGCACGACCCGGCCGCGCACCGGGTCGACGAACCGGAGCAGCAGCGAGGCCAGCGTGCTCTTCCCGGAACCGGTCGGGCCGACCACCGCCACCCGGTCGCCGGGACGCAGGTCGAGCGAGAGGTCCTCGAGCACGACCCGGTCCGCCCAGGCGGCCGACACCCGTTCGACTCCCACCCGGTCGCCACCGTCGGCGGGCACCGGATCCTCGGGATCGGCCACCGCCGGCGGGGTCGCCGCGATCCGGGCCAGCCGCGCCTCCGCCGCCCGGGTGCGGGCGGAGAGGGCGCCGGCGTCGGCGACCGACGAGGCCACCTCGGCGAGGGCCAGCGGCAGCAGCACCAGCAGCGCGAGCATCGGCCCGGACAGCGCGCCCTCGGCCACGAGGGGCGTCAACAGCCAGGCCATCACCGCGACCCCGGCCCCGGAGACGGCCAGCACGACGGCCCGGGCCCAGGCCAGCCAGGTCGCCGCGGCGACGCCGGCGCGACCGAGCTCGTCGCTGACCGCGGACACCGAGGCGAGCGCGCGCCCCTCGGCCTGCCACATCGCCAGCTCGCTCGCGGTCTGGGTGACCTCGACGACGACCTCCGAGAGCCGCGCCCGGCTCTCGACCGCACGCCGTTCGGCGCGCGTGGCGCCCGCCCGGGCCAGCAGGTAGCCCAGTCCGCCGGCGGCCAGGCAGGTGCCCGCGACGACGGGGACCGACAGCGGCTCGATGATCGCGGCCACCGCGAGCGCGATCGCCGCGACGGTGAGGGCGCCGCGCACCGGCATCCGGACCCGCAGCTCCCGGTCGAGCACGGAGTCCACGTCGTCGACGATCGCGGCCAGCACGTCGCCGCGGCGCCGGCCCAGCGCGCCGGGCGTGAGCGGTACGACGGCCTCGTAGACCCGGACCCGGCGCTCGGCGAGCACCCGGAGCACGACGTCGTGGGACCGGAGCCGCTCGACGTACCGCAGCACCGGCCGCGCGAGGCCGAAGGTCCGCACGCCGACGATGGCGACCATCAGGGTCAGCACGGCCGGCCGGTGCGAGGCCTGCACGATCAGCCAGCCGGCGGTCGCGGTGAGCGCGACCCCGGACGCGGAGGCCAGGCCACCGACCAGGGTCGGCAGCAGCAGGCCGCGCCGCCGCGGCTCGACGGCGGGCTCGGGTGGGGCGGGCCGCGCGGCCGCCGCGCCGACGGTGGGCACGGTCTCGGGCACCTCGGGCGGGGTGAGCGCGACGACCCGGTCGGCCAGCGCGACCAGCGCCGGACGGTGGGCGACCACGACCACGGCGCGGGTGCGGCCGAGCTCCTGGACCGTGTCGGCGACCACCTGCTCGGTCAGCGGGTCCAGGTGCGCGGTCGGCTCGTCGAGCAGCACCCACGGCCGGTCGGCGAGGACGACCCGGGCCAGCGCGAGCCGGGCCCGCTCGCCGGCGGAGAGGGTGGCCCCGTCCTCGCCGAGCACGGTGTCGAGGCCCGCGGGCAGGTCGCGGACCCGCTCCTCCAGGGCGACCCGGCGCAGCGCGTCCCAGAGCCGGTGCTCATCGGCGTCGGGCACGGCGAGCCGGAGGTTGTCGGCCACGGTGCCCGCGACGAACACCGGGCGCTGCGGCAGCCACGCGATCCGGCGGCGGTCCGGGCCGCGGACCACCCCCGAGGTCGGCTCCAGCAGACCCGCGAGGACCGCGAGCAGCGTGGACTTGCCGCACCCGGACGGTCCGGTCAGGGCGGTCACGCCACGGTCGGGCACGGTCAGGGTCACCTCCTCGAGGGCGGGGACGGCCCGACCAGGGCGCAGCACGGTCACGCCCTCCAGCGACATCGGCCCGGCCCGGCGTACGCCGTCGGCCCGGTCCGGCTCCGCGACGAGCTCGCTGGCCGCCTCGAAGGTCGCGACCCCCTCCGCGGCGGCGTGGAACTCGGCGCCGACCCGCCGCAGCGGCCAGTAGGCCTCGGGGGCGAGCAGCAGGACGACCAGCGAGGTCTCCAGGTCGAGGCTGCCCTGCGCGAGCCGCAGGCCGACGGTGACCGCGACCAGCGCGACCGACAGGGTCGCCACCAGCTCGAGGATCGCCGAGGAGACGAACGCGATGCGCAGCGTGTCCATGGTCCGGCGCCGGTAGCGGTCGGTGACGGCGCGGATCGTCGCGGCCTGCGCTCCGGCCCGGCGGAACGCGACCAGCGTCGGCAACCCGCGCATCACGTCGAGGAAGTGGCCCGACAGCGAGGCCAGCGCGCGCCACTGCGACCGCGCCCGGTCCTGGGTCGCCAGGCCGACCAGGATGCCGAAGACGGGGATCAGCGGCAGCGTGCAGACCACGATCAGCGCGCTCATCGGGTCCTGCGTCGCGATCGCCACCAGCGTCACGCAGGGCAGCACGCCGGCGAGCACCAGCGCCGGCACGTAGCGGGTGAGGTAGGGCTCCGCCGCGCTCGCGCCCCGGGTCGCGAGGGTGGCCAGCTCACCGGAGGACCGCGCACCGTCGGAGCGCAGGATCGCGGCGACGACCCGGCGGCGTACGTCGGTGCCGACGACGGCGGCAGCCCGGGCGGCCATCGTGTCGGTGGTCCACCCGGTCAGCGACCGGGCCACGAACACCGCGACCACGAGGACCCCCCAGCGGCCGACCGGGCCGTCGTGCAGCGCGGCGAGGACGAGCTCGGTGACCACCCAGGCCTGGCCGACCAGCAGCACGCTGCCCACGACCCCCGCGGCCAGGACGACAGCGAGCTGACGCCGGGCCGGGGCGAGCTGACGCCTGATCCGGGGGTCGCCCGGCCTCACGGCGCTCTCACGCCACGTTCTCCGGCGTGGACTCCAGCTCGGCCTCGGGGATGTGGTGCTCCGAGATCCGCCTGCGGAAGACCCAGTACGTCCACGCCTGGTAGGCGACCACGAGCGGGGTGAAGATCGCGGCCACGATCGTCATCACCTTGAGCGTGTAGTCCGTGGCGGCCGCGTTCGTGGCGGTGAGCGAGAACGCCGCGTCGGTGGTCGACGGCATCACGTCGGGGAACAGCGCGACGAACAGCCCGGCCACCGCGAGGGCGATCGTGACGAACGTGCCGAGGAATCCCCAGCCCTCACGCCCGGCTCGGGCCATGAGGACGCCGCCGACCAGGGCCGCTGCGGCCAGGACGAAGAGCACCGCCGAGCCGGTGTTGCCGGTGTCGGCCTGCGTCCAGAGCAGGAACACCACGGCCGCCACGGCCGCACCCAGACCGAGCCGGACGCTCAGCCGGCGGGCCCGCAGCCGGATCTCGCCGTCGGTCTTCAGCGCGATGAACATCGCGCCGTGGGTGAGGAAGAGCAGCAGCGTCACGACGCCGCCGAGCAGGCCGAAGGGGTTCAGCAGCGTGAACAGGCTGCCGGTGAAGTCCTTGGTCTCGTCGATCGGCACGCCGCGCACGATGTTCGCGAACGCCACGCCCCACAGGATCGCGGGCAGGAGCGACCCGACGATGATCGCCAGGTCCCAGCGGTTCCGCCAGGACTGCTCGGGGCGCTGGTGGCGGTACTCGAAGGCCAGGTTGCGCACGATCAGCGCGACCAGGATCAGCAGCAGCGGCAGGTAGAACCCGCTGAACAGCGTCGCGTACCACTCGGGGAACGCCGCGAACGTCGCACCGCCCGCGGTCAGCACCCACACCTCGTTGCCGTCCCAGTGCGGGCCGATGGTGTTGATCAGCAGCCGTCGCTGGCGGTCGTTGCGGGCGAGCACCGGCAGCAGCATGCCGACCCCGAAGTCGAAGCCCTCGAGGGTGAAGTAGCCGATCCAGAGAACGGCGATCAGAATGAACCAGACTGTGGTGAGCTCCATCGATCCGTCTCTCGCTTAGTAGGCGAACGCCAGGGGTCGGTCCTCGTCCTCGTCGCTGCCGCGCAGCGTCGGGTCCGGAGGCTCCTCGAACGGGTCGGCGCCCTTCCTCACGTACTTGACCAGCAGGCCGACCTCGATCACCGCCAGCACGGCGTACAGGAGGGTCAGCACGACGATCGAGATCCAGGCCTCGAGCTGGCTCACCCCGGGCGAGACGCCGTGCGCGGTGGTCATCAGGCCGAACACCGCCCAGGGCTGACGGCCCATCTCGGTGAAGATCCAGCCGAAGGAGTTGGCGAGCACGGTGAGGACCGGGAGGCTGAGCACCATCGGCGCGAACCAGCGCGCGGTCGGCGCGCGGCCCTTGCGGGTCAGCCACAGCACCAGGGCGGCGCCGGCGGCCATCAGCAGGCCGAGTCCGATCATCAGGCGGAAGCTCCAGTAGGTGACGGGGATGTACGGCGTGTAGTCGCCCGGCGAGTAGTACGCCGCGCCGGGGTCCTGGCCGTAGGTCTGCTCGTACTCGGCACGCAGGTCGTTGATCCCCTCGACGGTGGCACCGGTGTCGCCCTCGGCGAGGAAGGACAGGACGCACGGGACGGTCAGCGACCACTTCTCGGTCTTGCCGTCGGGAGTGCCGATCGTGAAGATCGAGAACGGCGCGCAGCCGTCGGAGTCGGTCTGGTAGAGCGCCTCGGCCGCCGCCATCTTCATCGGCTGGACATCGGTCATGATCTTGCCCTGGATGTCGCCGCTGACGGCGACGCCGAGGCCGGCGACCAGCGCCACCCAGGCACCCAGCCGGATGCCCATGCGGTACATCGAGCGGTCCCGCTCGAAGCGCTTGTTGGCGTAGAGCCAGGCGCTGATGCCGAGGATGAAGGCCGCGGAGGTCATGTACGCCGCCAGGATCACGTGCGGGAACGTGATGAGCTGGACCTTGTTGGTCATCACGGCCCAGAAGTCGGTGAGCTCCGCGCGGCCGGTGTCGGGGTTGTACTCGTAGCCGACCGGGTGCTGCATCCACGAGTTGGCCGCCAGGATGAACCAGGCCGACGCGAGCGTGCCGAGGTGGACCAGCCACATGCAGCCGACGTGCAGCTTGCGCGGGAGCTTGTCCCACCCGAAGATCCACAGCCCGAGGAACGTGGACTCGAGGAAGAACGCGAGCAGCGCCTCGACGGCCAGCGGTGCGCCGAAGATGTCACCGACGAACCGGGAGTAGTCCGACCAGTTCATCCCGAACTGGAACTCCTGCACGATGCCGGTCACCAGGCCGAGCGCGAAGTTGATCAGCAGGAGCTTCCCGAAGAACTTCGCCAGCCGCAGCCACTCCGGCCGCGCCGTACGCAGCCAGTTGGTCTCCATCACGGCGACCAGCAGCGTCAGGCCGATGGTCAGGGGGACGAACAGGAAGTGGTAGACGGTGGTGATTCCGAACTGCCACCGTGCGACGTCGAGGATGTCCACGAGACGACCTTCGGACAGACCCTTGGCCCCTCGGCATGGTCTCTGGGCCCGAGGCTCGGGACCAAGGTCCCGGGTTTGTCACGGGTCGCGAGATCTCCGTCACGCCGGTCCACAAGACCTGCCGAAGAACGCTCTAGAAAGTGACAAGATCCGTCCGATAAGCCCGCGACGACGACCTGTCCCTCGACCTCCGGCTCAGATGCTCAGGAGCACCGACGAGCCGTGGCCGAACAGGCCCTGGTTGGCGGTGATGCCGACCCGGGCGCTCTCGACCTGGCGGCCGCCTGCCTGACCACGCAGCTGCCAGGCCACCTCGCACACCTGGGCGAGCGCCTGCGCGGGGACGGCCTCGCCGAAGCAGGCCAGGCCGCCGGACGGGTTGACCGGGATCCGGCCGCCGATCGCGGTCTCCCCCGCGCGCAGCAGTGCCTCGGCCTCGCCGCGCTTGCAGAGCTGGAGGTCCTCCATCCAGTCCAGCTCGAGGGCGGTCGAGAGGTCGTAGACCTCGGCCAGGTCCACGTCGGCGGGGTCGATGCCGGCCTCCTCGTAGGCCGCCTGGCCGATCGACTCCTTGAACGTCCGCTCCGGCGCCCCGGCGACCAGGCTGGAGTCGGTGGACAGGTTCGGCATGTCCAGCACCGTGTTCGGGAAGGTTGGGGTGACCGTCGAGATCGCGTTGATCCGCACCGGGCTCGAGACGCCGCGCCGTCGTGCGTAGTCCGTGGACGTGAGCACGACCGCCGCCGCACCGTCCGAGGTGGCGCAGATGTCGAGCAGGTGCAGCGGGTCCGAGACGACCGCGCTGGTCAGCACGTCCTCGACGGTGACCTCCTTGCGGTAGCGGGCGTGCGGGTTCTCCAGCCCGTGCCGCGCGTTCTTCACCTTGACCCGGGCGAAGTCCTCCGGGGTGGCGCCGTACAGGTCCATCCGGCGGCGGGCGTAGAGGGCGAAGTACGCCGGGTTGGTCATGCCCAGCAGCCGGAAGCGCAGCCAGTCGGGGTCGTCCCACCGCTCCCCCGCGTTGGGCGCGAGGAACCCCTGGGGGGTCGTGTCGGCCCCGACCACCAGCGCCACCTCGCACATCCCGGCCAGGATCCGGGCGCGGGCGGTGTCGAGGGCCTGGGCGCCGGTGGCGCAGGCGGCGTACGACGTGGCCACCCGAGCGCCGTTCCAGCCGAGCGCCTGGGCGAACGTCGCACCGGCGACGTAGCCGCCGTAGCCGTTGCGCACGGTCTCGCCGCCGACCACCAGGTCGACGTCGCGCCAGTCGACGCCGGAGTCGGCGAGGGCGGCCCGCGCCGCGTGCACGCCGTACTCGACGAAGGGGCGGCCCCACTTGCCCCACGGGTGCATGCCGACCCCGAGGACGGCGACGTCCTTGCTCCCGCTCACTGGTCGGCCTCCTCGCCCATCTCCGCCACCGGCTTCCAGCGCCAGGTGGTGCGCTCGCCGGCCTCGTCGGCGTAGAGCGTCTCCACGACCAGCTCGACCTCGGCGCCGACCCGCAGGTCGGCCACGCCGTACCCGTCGGCCACCTGGCCGAGCACGACGAGCCCCTCGGGCAGCTCGACGGCCGCGAGCGCGAACGGCTCGTAGGGGTCGGTGCGCGGGACGTACGGCGGCGGCGGCTGGTACTGCGCGTCGGTGTAGGACCAGACCGTGCCCCGGCGGGAGAGCTCGGTCTCCTCGAACTCCTCGCCGGCACAGGCCGGGTTGCGACAGAAGCCGGCGGCCCTGGGGAAGAAGACGGTCCCGCACGTCGTGCAGCGGGAGCCGAGCAGCGCCGGCTGCGGTCCGGTCGTGAACCAGCCGTCGACCGCCGGGGTGCCCGTCGCCGCCATCAGCCCTCCTGAGAACTAGAACGTGTTCTCACTATAGAGGTTGCGGTCCACACTCACGCGCCCACCGCCACCACGACGAGGACCGACTGGCCCGGGATCGATCCCGCGGCCCGCGTGGCGGCGAAGCCGACACGCGAGACGCGGCTAGCCCCGCGCCAGGTACGCCAGCAGGTCGTGGCGGGTGACGACGCCGACCGGCTTGCCGTCCTCGTGGACCAGGAGGGCGTCGGCGCCCTCGAGCGCGGCGACGGCGTCGGAGGCGGGCTCGATCGAGCCGATCGTCGGCAGCGGCGGCGCCATGTGCTCGCCGACGCTGTCGGTGAGCCGCGCCGCGCCGGTGAACAGCAGGTCGAGCAGGGTCCGCTCGGAGACCGACCCGACCACCTCGGCGGCCACCACCGGCGGCTCCGCGCGCACGACCGGCATCTGGGAGACGTTGTACTCCTGGAGGATCGCCACGGCCTCGGCGATGGTCTCGTTCGGGTGCGTGTGCACGAGGTCGGGCAGCCGGCCGCTCTTGCCGCGCAGCACCTCCCCGACCGACTGCACGGACCGCTCGGCGCCGTCGATCGGGAAGCCGTACTGCGCGAGCCAGTCGTCGTTGAACACCTTGGTCAGGTAGCCGCGGCCGGAGTCCGGGAGGAGTACGACGATCACCGCGTCCTCGCCCTCCGGGGTGCCGGCGAGCTCGTGGGCGAGCTGGACCGCCGCGTGCACGGCCATGCCGGAGGAGCCGCCGACCAGCAGCGCCTCCTCGCGGGCCAGCCGGCGGGTCATCGCGAAGGAGTCCGCGTCGGAGACCTCGATGATCCGGTCGGCGACGTCACGGTCGTAGGCCTCCGGCCAGAAGTCCTCGCCCACGCCCTCGACCAGGTACGGGCGGCCGCTGCCGCCGGAGTACACCGAGCCGGCGGGGTCGGCGCCGACCACCTGGATCGACGAGTTCTGCTCCTTGAGGTAGCGCCCGGTGCCGCTGATGGTGCCGCCCGTGCCGACACCGGCGACGAAGTGGGTGACCCGGCCCTCGGTCTGCGCCCAGATCTCGGGGCCGGTGGTCTCGTAGTGCGACCGCGGGTTGTGCGGGTTGGAGTACTGGTCCGGCTTCCACGCACCCGGCTGGGAGGCCAGCCGGTCGGAGACGTTGTAGTAGGAGTCCGGGTGCTCGGGCTCGACGGCGGTCGGGCAGACGACCACCTCCGCGCCGTACGCCTTGAGCACGTTGCGCTTGTCCTCGCTGACCTTGTCGGGGCACACGAAGACGCACTTGTAGCCCTTCGCCTGCGCGACCATCGCCAGCCCGACGCCGGTGTTCCCGGACGTCGGCTCGACGATCGTGCCGCCGGGCTGCAGCAGGCCGTCCGCCTCGGCCGCCTCGATCATCCGGGTGGCGATGCGGTCCTTCACGGAGCCGCCGGGGTTGAGGTACTCCACCTTGGCGAGGACGATCGGTCCCTTCGCGCCGTTCAGGGAGCCCATGGACGTCGAGAGCCTCAGCAGCGGCGTGTTGCCGATGAGGTCGAGGAGTGAGTTCACGTACTGCACCCCGCCAATCTAGAGGCGGTCCGCACCATCGCGTAAACCCCGCCACGACGCCGGCCGACCCCGCCGGCCGGGGCTGGCCCCCGTCCGTAGAGTGAGGCCGTGGGGAAAGCCGCCGCTGCTCGCAAGCTGGCCTCCGCCGCTGCGTACGGCGGGGGCGGCGTCTCGGTGCTCGGCGGAGCCCTCTACGGCCTGCTCCGGGTCGAGGCCCGGGTGGCGCGCAAGACCATCGGCCGCCTCGACGACGACCCGCCCGACCCGACCGGCTGGTACGGCCGCGGCCGGCCCGGCCCGGCGATCAAGGTGGCGCTGCTCGGGGACTCCAGCGCCGCCGGGTACGGCGTGGAGCGGGTCGAGGAGACCCCCGGCGCGCTGCTCGCCAGCGGACTGGCGGAGCGGGCCGACCGCAGGGTCTACCTGCGCGACTTCGCGGTCGTCGGCGCGATGTCCTCCGACCTGTCCAGCCAGATCGACCGGGCGCTCCCGACCGAGCCGCACGTCGCGGTGGTGCTGATCGGCGCGAACGACGTCACCCACAGCGTGCTGCCGTCGGCGTCCGTGCGCCACCTCTCCGAGGCGGTACGCCGGCTCCGCGAGGCCGGCGTGGCGGTGCTGGTCGGGACCTGTCCCGACCTCGGCACCATCAAGCCGATCGCCCCGCCGCTCAAGCAGGTGGCGCGCGCGTGGTCACGCCGGCTCGCGGCCGCCCAGACGATCGCGGTGGTCGAGGCGGGCGGGCGCACCGTCTCCCTCGGCTCGATCCTCGGACCCGAGTTCGCGGCCGCACCCGCGATCCTCTTCGGGCCCGACCAGTTCCACCCGTCGGCCGACGGCTACCGCTCGCTGGTCACGGTGCTGCTGCCCTCCGCCCTGGCCGCGCTCGGCCTGATCCCCGAGGACGAGGCGGAGCCGGAGGCCTACCGTGGCGAGGGCGTACTGCCGATCACCGCGGCCGCGCTCCAGGCCGTCAACCAGCCCGGCACCGAGCTGGGCGGCACCGAGGTCGGCGGCTCCCGCCGCGGCGTCCGCGGCCTGTGGGTCGAGCTTCGGCACCGGCGCCGTCACCCGGGCACGGCCGCGGAGGCACCCCAGCACGACGGCGAGGACATGACCGTCGCCGAGGAGCCGGAGGGCGCCGGTGAGGCGTCCGGGCAGGGCTAGCACACCACTGCGATCCTCACCGAGCTGGACCTGCCGCCCGCCGCCGGGCGACACCGCCGGGTGCTGGCGGTGCCCGCCTGGCTCGACGGCGAGGGTGAGTCCCACGCGTCCTTGAAGTCACGCTTGGCAGCCGGAACCCCGCAAACACGCCGAAGGGCCCCGGGAGCACCCCGGGGCCCTTCGCGGTCGCTCAGTTGTCGCTGAACATCGCGAGCAGGCGCAGCAGGTTAGTGTAGATCCAGACCAGGCTGACGGTCATCGCGAAGGCGGCGCGCCAGGACTCCCGCTCGGGGAGCCCGTTGGCGATGCCCTGCTCGACGAAGTCGAAGTCGAGGACCAGCATGAACACGCCGAGCACGAGGCCGGCGATCGCGGTCAGCATGCCGAGCGTGCCGAAGCCGAACAGGCCGATGCTCGCCCCGAACATGCTCAGCACCATCTCCATCAGGCTGAGCCCGATCATGCCGAAGACGGCCGCCATCACGAACATGCGGAACTTGTTGCCGACCTTGATGTTGAAGACCTTGTACGCCGCGAGCGTGCCCGCGAAGGCGGCGAACGTGCCGATCACCGCGCCGGAGACGACGCCGTCACCGAACTGCACGTCGAAGAGCTTGCTCAGCGCGCCGAGGGCGATGCCCTCCAGGACGGCGAAGGCCATGACGAGCGCCGGGCTGATCACCCGCTTGAACGAGTTGACCATCGACAGCACGAAGGCGCCCAGGGACCCGAGGGTGACCGCCGCGACGAGCCCGCCGCTGATCTCGCCGTTCTCGATGTCGGGGGTGAGCACCCAGGTGGCGAGCGCGGCGACGATCACCAGGCCGAGCGAGACAGCCGTCTTCTGCACGACCGAGTCGATCGTCATCGGGCCGCGGTCGACGGCGGGGACGCCCGCGCCCGGCTGGCCGGGCTGGCCGGGCGTGCCGGTGCCCCAGGTCGCGGGGTCGGAGTAGCCGGTCTGCCCGTAGCCCTGGTACGCCGAGCCGTTGCCGGCGTACGTCTGGTTGCCGTAGGCGTTGGCGCCGGAGGCGTGGAACTCCTCCGACCGGCGGAACACAGGGTTGTTGCTCTGCATGGTCTCTCCTCGAGGCCGTGGGTGGCGTCGCTCTGACGGGTCACCTGAAGGGCCCAGTCTAGGCGGCTCACCGGGTTGAACGCTTCCGCACCCCGTTTGGTTCCCGCCGCTCCCCGGCCGTCGTCAGGAGCGGACGATCCGGACGGTGACGACGTCGGCGTCGCGGTCCGCCTCGACCAGCACCTGCCGCGCCGTCCTCGACACGACCCGGCCGGCGTCGACCCGGACCCGGTAGCCGTCGGGGTAGTGCAGCGGGCTGACGAAGATCCGGGTCGGCGCGGCGATCGCGGCGTCGGGCCGGTAGCGGAACCCGAACGCGCCGTCGTGGGGGTCGAAGGACATCGCCAGCGGGATGCCGGCGGTCGCCTGCGCGTAGGTGCGCACCAGCATCCGCAGCTTGGCCCGCTTGACCGAGGACAGGTCCGCGTCGTCGCGGAACATGCCCTGCGCCGTGTCGGCGGTCGTCGGGTCGTCCCAACGCTTGTACGCCCAGTGCGTCCAGCCCATCAGGCGCTCGTCGGCCGCCGCGGCGTCGATCTCGATCGCGCGGACGTTGTCGGTGGCGCCCCACTCCGACATCAGCGGAACGGCGTGCATGGTCCGCGACTGCTCGAGCGCGTGCTGCTGGCGACCGCGGTCGAAGTCCCAGCAGTTCTCGACGTCGCCGCCGGGGATGCCCTGCGACTCCAAGAACACGTCGGGGCAGTAGCTGTGCCAGGAGAACCCGAGCTGCCGCTCCCCCGCGACCGGGGTGAAGAACGTGTCCAGCGGCTGCCCGCCGGCGAACTGCTGCGGCTCCCACCACACGACGTTGTCGCGGTCGATCCCGCGGATCGCGGCGAGGCCCTGCTCCATCGCCGGCTGGAGCTCGGCGGTGTAGGAGTCGGGACAGCCGGTCGTGAGGCAGGTCGGCCACTCCAGGCCCATCCACGGCTCGTTGAGCAGGTCGTAGCCCATCAGGTACGGCTGGCCGCTCCAGGCCCGGGCGGCGACCCGCCACGCGTCGGCCCACGCGTCGAGCAGGCCGTCGGCGCCGGCCCAGAAGTTGTCGAAGACGGTCGACACCTCCGGCGTCCAGTAGCCAGTCGGGAACGGCGCGACCACCGGCGGCGCCGCGGAGTACGGGGCGGGCCGGTGCACGGCCCAGTCCGGGACGCCTTCACCGCCGTACGTCTCGTGCCACTGGTCCTGGTGCATGTCGAGCTGCATCCAGATCCTCCGGGCGGCCAGCAGGTCGAGCACCCGCTGCACGCGCGCGACGTACGCCGGGTCCTCCCGACCGGGCGCGTCCGGGGTGAGCCCCGCCCACAGGGTGCCGACCCGCGCCCCGTTGAAGCCGTGGCGGGCCAGCCACCTGGCGTCGCGCGCGGTGAACCCGGCGGCCGTCGCGGGCGGCGCGTACGGGTCGCGCTTGTAGACGAGGTTGAACCCGTGCACGATCACGACCCGGCCCTGCGGGTCGACCAGCCAGCGGCCGTCCCGCCGCAGCTGCGGCGGATCAGCGCTCGCGAAGGGGGCGGTCGTCAGCACCAGGACGACCGCGACCAGGGCCGCCAGCAGGGGTCTGCGCACGACCGACCAACGACCCGGGCCAGGGGAAGTGACTGCGGAGGTGACTGCACACGCCCCGGGGGCGGGCCGAGTCGGTCAGGCCCGCCGCAGCCGCAGCGTGGCGCGCCGGCCGATCCGGTAGTCGCGGACCTGGTCGGCCTCGGGGTTGTCGCGCAGCAGCCCGTCCCAGTCCGAGAGGCGCTCCACGTCGAAGCCCTGGGTCCGCGCCAGCAGGTCGAGCGCGGCGAGCGTGGGACGGCCGGTGAGCACGGTGTCGCCGTATGAGAACGCGTCGGCGACCGCGTTGCCCTGGCGGGCCACGTGCTCGTCCGCGAGCCGCACCACCGGCTCCGCGCCACGGTGGATCTCGGTGTCGAGCAGCAGGTGCGTCGCCCCGGTCCGACGGATCCGGGTGAACAGCTCGTTGTGGCGCAGCGTGTGGTAGAGGAAGCCGAGGCAGAGCACCACGTCGACCTGGGGCTCCTCGTGGGCGAGCACCTCGAACACGTCGCCGGCGACGAACCGGAAGCGGGCCTCGTCGACGCCGTAGCGGCGCAGCGTGGCGTCCGCCCGGTCGACGAGCTCGGGCCGCGCCTCGACGCCGAGGACGAAGGCGGCGCCGGCGTCCAGGGCGGCCATCGACCAGCGCCCGTCGTGGCTGGCGATGTCGAGGACCCGCGCGCCGGAGAACAGGTCGGCGTGCTCCGCGAAGATCGCGTCGTGCCGCAGGTTCAGGCGCCACGGGAACGACGAGGTCTCACTGGTGTCGTAGAACTCGGGGAACCGGTCGAAGAAGCCGGCCGCCACCCGGCGCGAGCCGACCGGCGCCTCGCTCGGCGGGCCGGCGGGCCGCTCGGGCACCGACTGCCCGGCCGGCTGAGCGGCGGCGGCTCGGTCGCCGGCGCGGGACCAGAGGGGAGGCATCTGGTGATCGTAGGCGCCGCTACGCGACCGCCAGCGGGAGGCGCACGCGGAACGTCGTCCCCTCGCCCGGCGCGCTGGTGACCGCGATCGTGCCGTCCATCAGCTCGACGAGCTGCCTGACGATGGCGAGCCCGAGCCCGGTGCCGCCGTACTTGCGAGTGATCGAGGCGTCCGCCTGACGGAAGGTCTCGAAGACCCGGCCGATGTCCTCGGCGCTCATCCCGATGCCGGAGTCGGCCACCTCCAGGTGCAGGTCCAGCCGGTCGGCGCCGGCCCGCTCGGCGCGGGTCGAGACCCGGATGAAGCCGTGCTCGGTGAACTTGACCGCGTTGTCGAGCAGGTTGGCGAGCACCTGGGCGATGCGGCCGCCGTCGCCGTGCACGCGTGCCGGCAAGGAGCCGTCCACCGGACCTTCGAACGAGAGGCCCTTGCGGCGCGCCGCGTCCCGGGCCGGGGCGATCACGTCCTCGATCAGCGTGCGCGGGTCGAAGTCGGCGCGGTCCACGGTCGCGATGCCGGCCTCGACCCGGGAGAAGTCGAGGACCTCGTCGACCAGCCGCAGCAGCCGGGCCCCGGATCGGTCCATGATCTCGGTGAGCCGCTGCTGCTGCCGGTCCAGGCCGCTGTCGGCCAGCAGCTCACAGGACGCCAGCACGCTGGTCAGCGGGGTCCGGATCTCGTGGCTCATGTTGGCGAGGAACACCGACTTCGCCTGGTTCGCCTGGTCGGCGGCGAGACGCGCGCTCTCGAGGTCGCGCTGCAGCCGGTTGCGCTCGGTGACGTCCTCGGCGATGCCGTAGACGCCCACCACCTCGTCACCCACCACGATCGGTACCGCGGTGACCGTCACCTCGATCAGGTGCCCGTCGCGGTGGGAGATCGCGAGGTCGATCACCTGGGGCTCCCGGTCGAGCGCAGCGAGGAACGCTAGACCGGCCCGATCAACGTCCTCGGGCACCAGGACCTCCGGGAAGCCCATCTGGCTGAGCTCCCGTGCGCTGTAGCCGGCGAGCCGCTCCGAGGCGGGGTTGGCGGCGACGAACCGGCCACTGAGGTCCAGGGAGAACACCGGGTGCGGGTGGTAGTCGAACAGCGACCGGTAGCGCTCGCCGGTCTCGGCCAGCTCCCGCTCCGCCGACCGGAGCGCGTCGGCCCCGCCGCCGGTCTCACGCTGCCGACGCCAGGCGTACGCCGTCAGCCCCAGCACGGCGGCCAGGCCGGCCATCACCAGCTCGTCGGCGTTGAGCGACTCGTGGCCGCGGCTCCACCGGTAGTAGCTCTCGAAGAGGTCCAGCCACGCCGCGACCGCGAACGCGGCGAGCGCCAGGAGCGCGATGAGCGCGAGGTCGACCAGGCGTGCGCTGCGCCTCGGCCTCCGCGACCGGCCGGTCATGCCCGCGACCGTACCCGGGACCATCCGTCGGAAACCCGAGGCGGCGCCGTGTCGCCGCCGGCGAGCGGTGCCCCCGCTGGGACTCGAACCCAGACTGCGCCGCTTTTAAGGCGGCTTCCTCTGCCGGTTGGGATACGGGGGCCGGAGCGGACTACCCCGTGATCCTGCCAAGGACGGCGGCGCGGCGCAGGACGTCGTCGAGCATCACCTCGGTGAGCCGGCCGGTGAAGGTGTTCTGCTGGCTCGGGTGGTAGCAGCCCAGCAGCGTCACCTCGCGGTCCGGCCCGGCCAGCCGGGCCTCGGCGCCGTGGCCGAACCGGGGCCGGGGGCGGACGACCGGCCAGCCGAGCCCCGCGAAGGAGCGCAGGGTCGCGTCCCACCCGAACGTGCCGAGGGCGACCACGACCTCGACCGTCGCCAGCACCAGACCCAGCTCGGCGAGGAGCCAGGGAGCGCAGGTGTCCCGCTCGACGACGCTCGGCTTGTTCTGCGGCGGCGCGCAGCGCACGGTCGCGATCATCCGGGTGCCGATCAGCTCCTGGCCGTCGTCGGCGTGCCTGCTGGTGGCGGTGCGGGCCAGCCCGACGCGGTGCAGGCCCGCGAACAGCCAGTCCCCGCTGCGGTCGCCGGTGAAGATCCGCCCGGTCCGGTTGGCGCCGTTCGCGGCCGGCGCCAGCCCGACCACCAGGATCCGTGGCTCGCTGGCACCCCAGCCGGGCACCGGCCGACCCCAGTAGGGCTCGGTGGCGAAGGACGCACGCTTGTCCCGGGCCACGTCCTCGCGCCAGCGCACCAGGCGCGGGCAGGCCCGGCAGACGGAGACCCGTGCGTCGAGTTCGGCCAACCCGCCGTCCTGCTCGCCGGCCCGGGCCAGGCGGCGCACCTGTGCCGCAGTCGTCGCGACCGGCGTCTGCTCGGTCGCGGGATCGCCGGGCCAGCCGGTGCCCGGAGCCACCGGCGACGAGAAGAGCTCGCCCGTCGCCGGGTGCGGGAGCAGGTCGGTCACCCGGCCATCCTCGCGCACCCGGGACCGGTCCGGGCGGGGCCGGTCAGGGCGCTGGCTGGATCGACGACTCGCGCCGTACCTTGTCGGCCGCGGTCGACGCCATGTCGCCGGCCTTCTCCTTGGCGAGGTCGGCGGCCGTCGCCGCCTGCTGCGCGACGGTGTCCTGGGCCTTGCCCGCCGCGGCCTGCACCTTGGGGTTGTGGGCGATGCGGCTGGCGCCGGACTTGATCTGCTCGTACCTCTCGCGGCCGGCGCGGGTGCCGAGGACGTAGCCGACGGCGACGCCGGCGAGCAGGGTCAGCTTCTTCATGGGGACTCCTTCATCGGGGGCCGGTTCATCGGGGTGCCGACAGCCGGCTTCAGCGGCGGCGCCGCCAGACCAGCAGGCCGGCGACGAGGACGACGGCGGCGACGGCCGCAGCGGTGAGGTCGGGGCGCGGTCGGCCGTTCGCGGTGGTGGCCCGGTCCTTGAGCTCGTGGGCCTTGTCCTGGGCGCGCGCCTTCACATCGAGCTTCGCGTGGAGCTGGTCGACCGTCACCGCGAGGTCCTCGCGCTGCCGGGCGAGGTCGGCCTCGAGCTGCTCGGGAGAGGTGCCGTTGCTGCTCATCGGTGCTCCCCCTTCAGCGCGGCGACGTCCTCCTTGAGGGTCGCGACCGTGGCCTCCGGCGTGGGCGGGGTCGCCTGCTGGATCTCGCTGCGGCCGCCGAGTGCCGCGCCCACCGCGCCGATCAGCAGCACGGCGGCGACGATCAGGCCGGCCGCCCACAGTGGCAGCACCAGGTCGAGCGCGATCACCGCGGTGGCGATGAGGGTGGCGCTCGCGAAGAACGCCAGCAGCCCGGCCAGGCTGAACATGCCGATCCCGAGCCCGGCGCGCTTGCCCTTCTGCGTGAGCTCGGCCTGGGCCAGGCGCAGCTCGCTGCGCACCAGCTCGGGGATCTGCTCGGACAGTCGGTGCACGAGGGCGCCGACGGGCTCGTCCGTCGTCGTTCGTGGATCGCTCATGGGGGCCCGGTGCCCACCCGGTGCCGTCCGGAAACGCCCCTGTCTCAGCCGGGTCCCAGCCGCGTCTCACCGACCGATCGACCAGGCGATCCCGTCGAGGATGTCGGACTCGGACACGACCAGGTGGTCCACCCGGGTGCGGCGCAGCACCGCGGAGAGGATCAGCGCACCGGCACCGATGACGTCCGCGCGGCCGGGGTGCATGAAGCCCAGCGCGCGGCGCTGCTCGTGGGTCATCGCGACCAGCCGGTCGACCGCGGCGTGCACGTCGTCGACCGCGAGGACCGCCTGGTCGAGGGCGTCGCGGTCGTACGCCGGGAGGTCCAGCACGGCGGCGGCCACTGTCGTGATCGTCCCGGCCACGCCGACGACGGTCGCGGCGACGGCGGGGTCCACGGGGCTGGCGTCGAGGTGGGCGTCGACGTCGGCGACGCAGGCCGCCACCTGCTCGGGGGTCGGCGGGTCGCCGGCCAGGTGTCGCTCGTACAGCCGCACCGAGCCGACGTTCATCGAGTCCGCGCGCACCGACCCGGCCCCCTCCGGTCCAGGGCTGCCGAGGACCAGCTCGGTGGAGCCACCTCCGATGTCGACGACCAGCACCGGCGCCGTCGGCGGGGTCCGCAGGTTGCGGACCGCCCCGTCGAAGGCGAGCGCCGCCTCCTCGGCCCCGCTCACCACCTCGGGCTCGACTCCGAGGCGGTCGCGGACGCCGGCGACGAAGTCCGCGGCGTTCGCCGCGTCCCGCGTGGCCGAGGTCGCGACGAAGCGGATCCGCTCGGGTGGCACGCCGTGGTCACGGATCAGGGCGGCGTACTCCTCGATCGCCGCGAACGCCCGCGCCAGCGCCTCCTCGGCGATCCGGCCGGTGCGGTCGAGGTCCTGGCCGAGGCGCACGATCCGCATCTCCCGTTCGTCGACCTCGAGGCCCCCCTCCTCGGGCTCGGTGCCCACCAGGAGCTTGATCGTGTTGGTGCCGCAGTCGATGGCGGCGACGGGACCTACACGCACGGCCCGGGCTCCCACCAGTCGCCGAGGAGGTCGAGGACCTCGTCGCCCAGCGGGTTCACGCCGCGGCCCTGCGCGAGGGCCTGGCCGGCCAGCACGTGCAGGCACTTGACCCGGTCCGGCATGCCGCCGGCGGAGATGCCCTCGATCTCAGGCACCGAGCCCAGCGCCGTCCTGGCCTCCAGGTAGCGCTCGTGCGCCCGGCGGTACGCCGCCGCCAGGTCCGGATCGTCCGCGAGCCGGTCCTGCATCTGCTTCATCAGCCCGGAGCCCTCGAGCGTCCCGATCCGCGACGCCGCCCGCGGGCAGGTCAGGTAGAAGGTCGTCGGGAACGGAGTGCCGTTCGGCAGCCGGGGCTGGGTGGTGACCACGTCCGGGTTGCCGCACGGGCAGCGGTGGCCGACCTCGTGGATGGCGCGGGGCTCGCGACCCAGCTGGGCCTCGACGGCGGCGACGTCCTGGGGGTCGATCACGCCCCGATCATGCCAGCCACCATCGGCGGTCAGTCGGTGCCGTTGATCCTCGTCGAGGGCTCGGGCTCGGCCGCAGGCGGGTCGCCGGCGGCCTCGACCGACTCCCAGGCCGTGGACCACCAGGCCCGGGGCGGCTTCGGGGCGACCGTGGCGGGGTCGGTGAGGGAGGTGTCGCTCTCCAGCGGGTCGCCGTTCTCGTCCAGCACCACGTAGGAGGTCTCGCCCGGCATCACGAAGTTGAGCTCGCGCGCCTGCTGCCGCACGTAGGCCGGGTCCTCCCAGCGACCCTTCTCCCGCTCCAGGTCCTCGATGCTCGCCTGGCGCAGTGCGATCTGGCTCTTCAGGTCACCGATCTGGTCACGCTGCTGCAGGTAGGCGCGCAGCGACGAGGCGTAGGACACCGTCAGCACCGCGAGCACCAGCACCAGGATCGCGGCCCGGCCGGTCAGCCGCGGGCGGCGCCGCGCCGGGGCGGTGGCTGTCGGCGCGGTGGGCAGCGCCGGTCGCGCCGGACGGGCCACCGACGACGACCGCCGCGGCCCCGACCGTCCTCGCGGACGGGGGGCGCGCGGCGGCGTACGACGACTCTCGGACGGCATACGTCCTAGGTTCGCTCAGCCGGCGTACCGGGGGAACGCCGACGCGCCGGAGTAGCGCGCGGCATCTCCGAGCTCGTCCTCGATCCGGAGCAGCTGGTTGTACTTCGCGACCCGCTCGGACCGGGCCGGGGCGCCGGTCTTGATCTGGCCGCAGTTGGTGGCGACGGCGAGGTCGGCGATCGTGGTGTCCTCGGTCTCGCCCGAGCGGTGGCTCATCATGCAGCGGTAGCCGTTGCGGTGGGCCAGCTCGACGGAGTCGAGGGTCTCGGTCAGCGACCCGATCTGGTTGACCTTCACCAGCAGCGCGTTGGCCTGGCCGCCGGTGATGCCGCGCTGGAGGCGCTCGACGTTGGTGACGAACAGGTCGTCGCCGACGATCTGGATCTTGCCGCCGAGCTCGTCGGTCAGCGCCTTCCAGCCGGCCCAGTCCTCCTCGTCGAGCGGGTCCTCGATCGAGACGATGGGGTACGACGCGACCAGGTCGGCGTAGTACGCCGTCATCTGCTCGGCGGTCTTGGTGCCACCCTCGAAGGCGTAGGAACCGTCCTTGAAGAACTCGGAGGCGGCGACGTCCATCGCCAGCGCGATGTCCTTGCCGAGGGTCAGGCCGGCGGCGGAGACCGCCTCGGCGATGAGGTCGAGCGCGGCACGGTTGCTGTCCAGGTTGGGGGCGAACCCGCCCTCGTCACCCAGGCCGGTCGCGAGGCCCTTCTTCTTCAGCACCGACTTCAGTGCGTGGTAGACCTCCGCGCCGGAGCGCAGCGCCTCGCGGAAGGTGGGCGCGCCGATCGGCGCGATCATGAACTCCTGGACGTCGACGTTCGAGTCGGCGTGCGAGCCGCCGTTGAGGATGTTCATCATCGGGACCGGCAGCAGGTGGGCGTTCGGGCCGCCGACGTAGCGGTAGAGCGGCAGCTCCGCGGAGTCCGCGGCGGCACGGGCGACCGCCAGCGAGACGCCGAGGATCGCGTTGGCGCCGAGCTTGCCCTTGTTGGGGGTGCCGTCCAGCTCGAGCATCGTCTGGTCGACCAGACGCTGGTCGTCCGCGGCCAGGCCCTCGATCGCCGGGGCGATGGTCTGGATCACGGCCTCGACCGCCTTGGCCACGCCCTTGCCGAGGTAGCGGTCGCCGCCGTCGCGCAGCTCGACCGCCTCGAAGGCGCCCGTGGAGGCGCCGCTGGGCACCGCAGCCCGGGCGAACGAGTTGTCGTCGAGGAGGACCTCGACCTCGACGGTGGGGTTGCCGCGCGAGTCGAGGATCTCGCGGGCGCCGACAGCTTCGATGGATGCCACGTCAGTGCTCCTGGGTCTTCTGAGGGAGGGCCCGGGCCGGGTCTCGGCGGACCGTCGTTCAGCCTAGACGGTGCCGGTGGACCCTCGGAGCCCGTGGACGGTCCGCGGGACGAAGTGCCCGGCGAAGTGGGGTCGGGTGGCCCACGCACCTGACGGATCTGTCGCCGTTCCGGCGGATCGGGAGCAGTTGTGTCAGGTGCGTGGCGCCAGCAGCCGGCGTACGGCGTCGCGGAGGGCCTGCTCGGGGTCGAGCCCGGCCTCGCGGGCCTCGGCGACCAGGGCGAGCAGGCGGTCGCCCAGGTCCTCGGCCGGGTCCGGGTCGTGGGCCGGTGCGGTCTCAACAGGCTCGGCCACCGGTGGCGTGGGCTCGACCGCGGGCTCGCGGGCGAGGCGGCCCAGGACCTTGTCGGCGTACAGCAGCGCGGGCAGTCCGGGAGGCAGCCCGTCGGTGATCGAGGTCCGCTGCTTCTCGGTCGCCTTGATCTGCTGCCACACCTCGTCGATGTCCGCAGGCTCGACCGGCGAGTCCGGGGTCGGGGCGAAGACGTGCGGGTTGCGGCGGTGCATCTTCGCGGTGATGTCGCGGGCGACGTCGTCGAGGGTGAACTCCCCGGTCTCCTCGGCGATGACCGCGTGGAAGTACACCTGGAGCAGCAGGTCGCCGAGCTCCTCGCGCAGGTGGCTCCAGTCGCCGGTGCGGTCCCCGTCGTCGATGGCCTCGAGGGTCTCGTGGGTCTCCTCGAGCAGGTAGCGCGAGAGCGACCGGTGGGTCTGGCCCGCCTTCCACGCGCACTCCGCGCGCAGCCGGCGCATCACCTCGAGGAACTCGAGGAGTGGCTCGTCCGGTGGTTCCGAGGCTCGCCGGGCTCGCACCTCAACCACCGTGGGTCAGCCGCAGCGCTGGGTATCCGGCAGGGCCGCGGCGTAGTCGGTGTCCGGCTGGTCGGCGTTCGCCTTGGTCGAGGTGTCGGAGAGCCCGTAGGAGAGGCTGGTGTCGGCCGGTGCCGTGACGCCCTTCTCGATCGAGACGCCGAAGCGCGGGTCGAGGTCGATGTCCTGCTCGTCGAGCCAGGTGAGGAACGCCTGCTCGCCCGCCTTGGTGGCGGCGTTGCCGCTGTCGCCCTGCTGCTCGCCCACCGACTTCTCGACCGCCTGGACGTAGATCGGCACGCCCTGGACGTCGATCAGCGCCTGGACCTGGTCGTCGGGCAGCGAGCCGAGCTGCTCGCGGGCCTGGGCGACGGCCTGGTCGTAGTCATCGGCCGCGCTCACGCCCTGCTCGGCGGCGAACTGGTCGACGGCGACCCGCAGCGCCAGCGCGCCGGCGACCTGGCCGCGCAGGTAGTGCTGCGGCAGGACCTGGCCCTCCTGGAGCTGGGCCTCGGCGGCGCGGCAGTACGCCGCGGTGACGTCATCGACGCGGTTCATCGTCACCGTGTCGTCCCCCACGCGGGCCGCGACGCCGGGGTTGAAGCCGGGGACCGTGCCGCAGCCGGTGAGCAGGAAGATCGAGGCCGACGCCAGGGCGATCAGGCGGGTGCGGGTCACTTGCTCTCCTGAGGTGCGTTCGCGGGATCGATGCCGTCCGGATCGATGACAGCGTCGATCACTTGCCGTGCCCATTCAAGCAGGGCGATCCCCGTGATCGGACGCCCCCCGACCACCGCGGTCTGCGGGCGCGGCACCAGGATCGTGCTGACCGGCGCCTTGACGATCGACTTGGGGTAGAGCCGGTTGAGGCGGACGACGCGCGACTCGGGCAGGTCGACGGGCGCGAACCGGACGTTGCGGCCCGCGATCGTGACCTCGCCGACGCCGGCGCGGCGGGCCCGCGCCCGGAACCGAGCGACGATCAGCAGCGAGGCGACCTCCTGCGGTGGCTCGCCGTACCGGTCGAGGAGCTCTTCGTTGACCAGGTCGACGTCCTCGTCGGAGCGGACCTCGGCCAGCCGCTTGTACATCTCCAGGCGGAGGCGCTCGCTGGGGATGTAGTCGTGCGGCAGGTGGGCGTCGACCGGCAGCTCGATGCGCACCTCGTTGAGCTCGGCCTCGGCCTCGCCCTTGAACTCGTTCACGGCCTCCCCCACGAGCCGGACGTAGAGGTCGAAGCCGACGTCGGCGATATGCCCGGACTGCTCGCCGCCGAGCAGGTTGCCCGCGCCGCGGATCTCGAGGTCCTTCATGGCGATCGCCATCCCGCCGCCGAGGTCGGAGTGCTGCGCGAGGGTCGCGAGCCGCTCGTGGGCGGTCTCGGTGAGCGGCTTCTCAGGTGGGTAGAGGAAGTAGGCGTAGGCCCGCTCCCGGCTGCGCCCGACGCGGCCGCGGAGCTGGTGCAGCTGGGAGAGGCCGAGGGTGTCGGCCCGCTCGATGATCATCGTGTTCGCGTTGGAGACGTCCAGGCCGGACTCGACGATCGTGGTGCAGACGAGCACGTCGAACCGCTTCTCCCAGAAGTCCAGCATCACCTGCTCGAGCTGGTGCTCCCCCATCTGGCCGTGCGCCGTGGCGACCCGCGCCTCGGGCACCAGCTCCTTGATCCGCGCCGCGGCCTTCTCGATCGAGCTCACCCGGTTGTGGATGTAGAAGACCTGGCCCTCGCGGAGCAGCTCGCGGCGTACGGCGGCCACGATCTGCCGGTCCTCGTAGGCGCCGACGTAGGTCAGCACCGGGTGCCGCTCCTCGGGCGGCGTCGTGATCGTCGACATCTCCCGGATGCCGGTGATCGCCATCTCCAGGGTGCGCGGGATCGGGGTGGCCGACATCGACAGCACGTCGACCGACGTGCGCAGCCGCTTCATCTGCTCCTTGTGCTCGACCCCGAACCGCTGCTCCTCGTCGACGACGATCAGGCCGAGGTCCTTGAAGCGGATGTCCGGGTTGAGCAGCCGGTGCGTGCCGACCACGATGTCGACCGACCCGTCGGCCATCGCGGCGATCACCTCGCGCGCCTCCGCGTCGGTCTGGAACCGGGACAGCGCCTTGAGGATCACGGGGAAGCCGCTCATCCGCTCGGCGAACGTGCTGAGGTGCTGGGTGACCAGCAGGGTGGTCGGCACCAGCACCGCCACCTGCTTGCCGTCCTGGACCGCCTTGAACGCGGCGCGGACCGCGATCTCGGTCTTGCCGTAGCCGACGTCTCCGCAGACCAGGCGGTCCATCGGGACGGTGCGCATCATGTCGCCCTTGACCTCGTCGACGGTGCTCAGCTGGTCGGGCGTCTCCTGGAACGGGAAGGCGTCCTCGAGCTCGCGCTGCCAGGGCGAGTCCGGCCCGAACGCGTAGCCCTTGGTCGCCTGCCGGGCGGCGTAGAGCTTGATCAGCTCGGCGGCGATCTCACGGACCGCCTTGCGGGCACGGTTCTTGCGCTTGGTCCAGTCGCCGCCGCCGAGCCGGTCGAGCGAGGGCTGTTCGCCACCGACGTAGCGGGTCACCTGGTCGAGGGCGTCCGCCGGGACATAGAGCCGGTCCGGCGGACCGCCGCGCTTGCTGGCGCCGTACTCGAGCACGAGGTACTCGCGCACCGCTCCCCCGACCTCGCGCTGCTTCATCTCCACGAAGCGGCCGACGCCGTGCTGCTCGTGGACGACGTAGTCGCCGGCGCCCAGCTCGAGCGGGTCGATCTGCCGCTTGCGGCGGGCCGGCATCCTGCGCATGTCCCGCGTCGACGCCTTCTGGCCGGAGAGGTCCTCCCCGGTGAGCAGCACCAGCCGGTTGGCCTCGTCGACGAACCCGTGGTCGATCGCGCCGCAGGTGATCGTCACGACGTCCCGGGTCAGGTCGGCGGCCTCCTGGAGGTCCTCCACGACCCGCGCCGCGACGTCGTGCTCGGCGAGCACCTCGCGCATCCGCTCGGCCGGCCCGTGCCCGGCGTGCAGGACGACGACGCGGTAGCCGTCCTGGCGCCAGCGCTCGATGTCGCCGATGGCGCGGTCGATCTCGCCGCGATAGGCGTCGACGGGCCGGACCGGCAGGGTGCGGCTCGGGACGGCGCCCGCGATGACGTCGGCGTCGACCGCGAGCCCACCCTCGACCTCGATGCCGAACGGGCTGACCGTCCACCAGGGCTTGTGCTGCTGGAGGCTGTGCTCGCGCACGTCGGCGATGGTGCGGTACGACGCGGCGCCCAGGTCGATCGGCGCGGTGCCGCCGCCGGCGGCCGCCGCCCAGCTCGCGCCCAGGAACTCCTCGCTCGTCGCGACCAGGTCGTGCGCGCGGCTGCGCGCCCGCTCCGGGTCGAGCACGAGCACGTGGGTGTTCTCGGGCATCAGGTCGACGAGCAGCTCCATCTCGTCGACGAGCACCGGCGCCAGGGACTCCATGCCCTCGACGGCGATGCCGGCCGCGATCTTGTCGGTCAGCTCGAGCAGCTGGGGGTGCTCGCGGCCGAGCTCGGCCGCCCGGGCGCGCACCTCGTCGGTGAGCAGCAGCTCGCGGCACGGCGGCGCCCACAGCCGGTCGGCCTTCTCCAGCGTGCGCTGGTCGGCGACCGAGAACGACCGGATCTCCTCGACGTCGTCGCCCCAGAGCTCCACCCGCAGCGGGTGCTCCTCGGTCGGCGGGAACACGTCGACGATGCCGCCGCGGACGGCGAACTCGCCGCGCTTCTCGACCAGGTCGACGCGCGAGTACGCCGCGGCCGAGAGCCGGCGTACGACGTCGTCGAGAGGGGCGGTGTCACCCGGCGCCAGCTCGACGGGCTCGAGGTCGCCGAGGCCCTTCACCTGGGGCTGGAGCACCGAGCGCACCGGCGCCACGACGACGTCCAGCGGCCCGTTGGGCGTGCCGGTCGTCGAGTCCGTCGACTCCCCCGGGTGGCGCAGGCGGCGCAGCACCGCGAGCCGGCGACCCACCGTGTCGCTGCGCGGGCTCAGTCGCTCGTGCGGCAGCGTCTCCCAGCTCGGGTAGTAGGCGACCCGCGCCGGGTCGAGCAGGTCGCCGAGC
Organism: Nocardioides sp.; assembly: GCF_030019515.1. Taxonomy (GTDB): domain Bacteria; phylum Actinomycetota; class Actinomycetes; order Propionibacteriales; family Nocardioidaceae; genus Nocardioides. Next base: position 37,964 of record NZ_JASEEQ010000003.1, read on the forward strand.
GCCTCCACGAGGTCCTCGGCCTCGCGCGCCGTCGCGGTCACCGCGAGCACGGAGCGGCCCGCACGGACCAGGCCGGCGACCACGAACGGGCGCAGCGCCTCGGGACCGGTCAGGTCCAGAGCGGGCACCCCGCCCCCGTGCGCGTCGGCCATCGCGTCGGTGAGGATCGGGTCGGCGATGACAGCATCGGCGAGGCCGGAGAGGTGCACGGGGGGCCTTTCGCAACGGGTGGGGACGGTACGGGGACAGCACGAGAGCCCCCGGTCAACCAGCTGACAGGGGGTGGGCCCCGATTCTACGGCGCCCCTCCGACTGCGATCGCTCCCGCCCGCACGCCGACGCACCTGACGTATCTGCCCCGGATCGGGCGGATCGACGACAGATGGGTCAGGTGCGCGGGGGCGTCCTGGTCAGGTCGCGAGCTCGGCCTCGGAGCGCAGCATGCAGAACTCGTTGCCCTCGGGGTCGGCGAGGACGGCCCAACCGGTGCCGGGTCCGTACTTGCCACGCAGGTCGGCGACGAGGGTGGCGCCGTGCGCAAGCACGGTCTCGACCTCCTCGTCGCGGGTCGCGGCGCGCGGTCGCAGGTCGAGGTGCAGGCGGTTCTTGACCACCTTGTCGTCGGGGACCTCGATGAACAGCAGCCGGTGGCCGGTCTCGGGGTCGTGGATCAGGCACTCCTCGTGCCCCGGCAGGTTCGGGTCGCCGTCGAGGTCGACGTACCCGAGCACGGGCTTCCACCACTCCGAGAGCTCGTAGGCGTTGCGGCAGTCGATCGTGGTGTGCGCGACGAAGGCGGTCATGCCCTCACTCTCACGCCACCCGGCGGCCGGGCTCAACCGGATTGTCGGGCCGGCTCACTCGTAGCCGTGCTCCTTGACGAACGCGACGATCCGCTCGGCGAGCTCGGGGCGGCACACGATCAGGTCCGGGAGGTAGACGTCCTCCTGGTTGTAGAGCAGCGGGGTCCCGTCGATGCGCGAGGTGAACAGGCCGGCGGCGCGGGCGACGGCGACGGGGGCGGCGGAGTCCCACTCGTACTGGCCACCGGCGTGCACGTACGCGTCGGTGAGGTCGCGCGCCACCGAGATCACCTTCACCCCCGCCGAGCCCATCGCGACCAGCTCGGCGCCGAGGTCCTCGGCGAGCGCGTGCACGAACGCCGGCGGCCGGCTGCGCGAGACCGCGATCCGCGGCCGCGGCGCGGAGCTCGGGTGTACGACGGGGGGCGCACCGGTGTGGAACGTCTCCCCGAGCGCCGGCTGGGCCACCGCGCCGGCCACCAGGTCGCCGCTGGCCCACAGGGCGACGTGCACGGCCCAGTCGTCGCGCGGGACCTCGGAGAACTCGCGGGTGCCGTCGAGGGGGTCGACGATCCACACCCGGTCGCTCGACAGGCGGACCTTGTCGTCCTTGCCCTCCTCGGACAGCACCGCGTCACCGGGGCGGTGCTCGGCGAGCAGCGCCATCAGCAGCTCGTGGGCCGCGCGGTCCCCGGCGTCCTTGAGCTCGCGCCCCTCCAGGCCTTCCTGCCGGACCTCGAGGAGCCGTTCGCCGGCGACGGTGGCCAGCCAGGCGGCGAGCGCGTGGTCGTCGGTGGTGGCGGCGTCGGGCGGCGTACCGGGGTCGAAGCTCATGCGGGGAACCCTATCGATCAGGAGTTGAAGCGCTGCTGGGTGCGCTCGAGGCCCTCGGTGACCAGCGACTCCACGGCGTCTGCGGCCCGGTCCACCTGGAACGGCAGGATCTTGCGCTCGGCCGTGGAGTAGTTGGACAGCACGAAGTCGGCCGGGTCCTGGCGGCCCGGGGGGCGGCCGATGCCGACCCGCACCCGGTAGAAGTCGCCGGTGCCGAGGGAGCCGCGCATCGAGCGCAGCCCGTTGTGGCCGTTGTCGCCGCCACCGAGCTTGACCCGCATCGTGTCGAACGCGATGTCGAGCTCGTCGTGGACGGCGACGATCCGCTCCGGCGGGACCTTGTAGAAACCCGCGAGCTGCTTGACCGGGCCGCCGGTCTCGTTCATGTAGCACCGGGCCCGCATCAGCACGACCCGCGGCCCTTCCTGCCCGGGCAGGCCGAGGCGGCCCTCGACCACGTCCGCCCGGCCGGACTTGTGGGCGCGGAACGGCGCGCCGAGCCGCGAGGCGAGCTCGTCGGCGACGAGGTAGCCCACGTTGTGACGGTGCCCGGCGTAGGTCGGGCCGGGATTGCCCAGCCCGACCACCAGCCACACGGGTGCAGCGGAGTCGGCCACGCGATCCCGGCCCTTCCTACGAACCGACCTTCGGAACAGGTGACGGAGGGTCACTCCTCGGTCGCGGCCTCGGTGCTCTCGGTCTCCTCGGCGCCGACCTCGTCGACGTCCTTGTCCGTCTCGTCGCGCTCGATGCCGGCCTCGGCCTCGGCCTCGCCCAGCTCGGCCTCGAGGGCCTCGGCGGACTGCTGCTGGGTGACGTTGACGATCAGGGTCTCCGGGTCGAGCAGCAGTGTACTGCCCGAGGGGAGGGTGAGGTCGGAGGCGTGGATCTGGGTGCCGGCCTCGGCGCCCTCGATGTTCACCTTGATGTGCTCGGGGATGTGCGTGGCCTCGGCCTCGAGCTGGATCGTCGAGGTCTCGGTGACGACCAGGGTCTCGCGGGCGGCGTCGCCGACCAGGTGCACCGGCACCTCGACGGTGACCTTCTCACCGCGCTTCACCGCGACGAAGTCGATGTGCTCGAGGTGTCGCTTGATCGGGTCGATCTGGACCTGCTTGGTCAGCGCCAGCTGGGTCTTGCCGTCGATCTCGAGGTCGAGCAGGGCGTTCGCGCCGCCGTGCTTGAGGGCCATCATCGTCTCGTGGCCCGGCAGGGTCAGGTGGATCGGGTCGTTCCCGTGGCCGTACACGACGGCCGGGACCTTGTCGGCGCGACGGATCCGGCGGGCGGCGCCCTTGCCGAACTCGGTGCGGACCTCGGCCTTGATCTTCTCGGACATGGTGAGCTCTCTCCTCGGTGGCGCTGGCGGTGCTGCCGGCTGGGTCGTGCTGCTTCGTGGTCTCGGGGCCTCGGCACGGCGCTCGGTGTCGGCGCAGATCGTGCAGGCGCATCCGGAGGGATCCACCAGCCCTGTCGATCACGGAACGCCCGTCCGGGTGCTCCCTCGCCGAGGCAACCCGAGAAGTCTAGCGGCGGTGGCCCCCCAGAGCGAAAACCGTAAGGTCGATCCCGTGGCCCTCACCCTCCGCGAGGCGCGCGAGCGCGCCGCCGCCGTCAGCGACGTCTCCTACGCGATCGCGCTCGACCTGACCGATCCCGGGTCGGGGACCTTCGGCTGCCGCACCAGCATCCGGTTCACCGCGTCGGGCCCCGAGACCTTCCTCGAGCTGGCCACGGCCAGCGACCTCCACGTCACGGTGGACGGCGCACCGACGGAGCCGGCGTACGACGGCCGCCGGCTGTGGCTCTCCGGCCTCGGCGGCCCGCACGAGGTGGTGGTGGCGGCCCGGCTCCCCTACGTCACCGACGGCGACGGCATGCACCGGACGGTGGACCCGGCGGACGGCGAGACCTACGTCGGCGCCTACCTCGGCATGGACATCGCCCAGAAGGTCTTCTGCTGCTTCGACCAGAACGACCTCAAGGCGCCGATCGCGCTGAGCGTGCGCGCCGACCCGGCCTGGACCGTGCTCGCCAACGGCCGCACGCTGAGTCCTCCACCCGGGGCCGATGCCGACGGTTCCTGGGCATTCGCCCCGACGCCGCCCGTCCCGCCGGCGCTGTTCGTGGTCGCCGCCGGGCCCTGGGTCTCCCGCCGCTGGGAGCACGCCGGCCTGCCGTTCGGATGGCACGCCCGCGCCTCGCTCGCGGACGAGCTCGACCGCGACCTGTCAGAGCTGCGCGCGATCACCGAGGGCTGCTTCGACCACTACGCGGAGATCTTCGAGGAGCCCTACCCGTTCGACTCCTTCGACCAGGTCTTCGTCCCCGGCCTCAACTGGGGCGCCCAGGAGATGCCCGGGTGCGTGACCTACCGCGACGAGTACCTGCCCCGGGGCGCGGTGCCGGAGGACCTGCGGCTGTTCCGGGCCGCGGTGATCGCGCACGAGATGTCGCACATGTGGTTCGGCGACCTGGTGACGATGACCTGGTGGGAGGACACCTGGCTCCAGGAGTCCTTCGCGGACTACATGGGCTACCGGGTGGCCGCCGACGGCGCCGGCTTCGACGGCGCCCTGCTCGGCCACGAGGCGGTGCGCAAGCCGGCGGCGTACGACGCCGACCGGCGCCGCTCGACCCACCCCGTGGCTCCGGACGCGGAGGACGTGCCGGACGTCGACGCCGCCGCGACGATCTTCGACTCGATCTCCTACGCCAAGGGCAACTCCGTGCTGCGCCAGCTGGTCACCTGGCTGGGCGACGAGACGTTCCTGCGCGGGGTGAACACCTACCTGACCCGGCACCGGTTCACGAACGCCACCCTCGACGACTTCGTGACCGCCCTCGACGAGGCCTCCGACCGCGACGTGCGGGACTGGGTGCGGCTGTGGCTGCGCAGCACCGGGTTCGACACGCTGCGCGTCGAGCACGTCGGCCCCGACGGCGCGGTCCCCGCCGTGCGCCGCCTCGGCGTCCGGCCGCACCGGATCCGGGTCACGGCGTACGACGACTCCTGGACCGAGGTCGGCAGCGAGCTCGTGGACGTCGGCGACGAGCCGGTGCTGCTGCCGAGGTTCGCGGGCCGGGTCGTGGTGCCGAACAGCCACGGCGAGACGTTCGCGCGGATCGTGCTCGACCGCCGGTCCCGGGACAAGCTGACGAGCGGCCTGTGCCGGATCGACGACGACCTGGTCCGGGCGGTGCTGTGGACGATGCTCTTCGACGAGGTCCAGGCGCGGGCCGTGCCCGCGTCCGAGTTCGTCGACCTGGTCCAGCAGCACCTGGCCGGGGAGCGCAGCGCGGTGCTGGTCAGCGCCGTGCTGTCCCGCACCCTGGATCGGGTGCTGCCGCTGCGCACCCCGGCGGACGCGGCCGCTGCCGCCCACGACGCCCTCGCCAGCGCGTGCGAGACCGGGCTGCTGCACGCACGGACGCCCGCCCTGGCGCTGGCCTTCGCGTCCGGGTTCGCGGCGACCTCCCGCGAGGCCGCGACGCTGCGCGGCTGGCTCGAGGCCGGTGCGGTCGGCGACCTGCCGGTCCCGCCCACCCTGCGGTGGCGGGCGGTGCGCCGGCTGGCCGAGACCGGTGCGGTCGACGCCGCGTTCGTCGAGGAGCAGCGCCGGCGCGAGCCCGGCCTGGAGGCGGAGCACGGCGCGGCCGCGGCGCTCGCGGCCCGGCCCACCGTCGAGGCGAAGGACGAGGCGTGGGCCGCGGCCGCCGACCCAGGCGTGGACAACCGTCGGTTCGGGGCGCTCCTCACCGGGCTCTGGTCGACCGAGCAGGCCGGCCTGCTGGCGCCGTACGTCGACCGCTACCTGCGCGAGGCGCCCAGCTGGGCCCGCCGCGGCCAGGCCTTCGCGCAGGTGGTCGGCCGGCACCGTCCGGCCCTGGCCCTGGACGCGGTCCAGGTCAGCGCCCTGGATCGGGCGCTCGCCGGTGACCTGCCGACCGTGCTGCGCCGGCAGTGGGCGGACTGGCGCGACGACCTCGGGTAGCGGTCGGGGCCTGGACTCAGCCTGGAGACGCCGCCGGCTACTCGAACATCGAGGTCACGGAGCCGTCCTCGAAGACCTCGCGGATCGCACGTGAGACCAGCGGTGCGATCGAGAGCGTGGTGAGCTTGTCGAACTCGCACCCGGGCGCGAGCGGCAGCGTGTTCGTGACCACGACCTCGACGGCCGGGCAGTTCTTGAGGCGGTCGACGGCGGGGTCGGAGAGGATCGCGTGGGTGGCGGCGATGATCACGCCCGCGGCGCCGTCGGCCATCAGCGCCTCGGCCGCCTTCACGATGGTGCCGCCGGTGTCGATCATGTCGTCGACCAGCACGCACATCCGCCCCCGCACGTCACCGACGACCCGGTTGGCGACGACCTCGTTGGGCCGGTCGGTGCGCCGACTCTTGTGGATGAACACCAGCGGCGCACCACCGAGACGAGCGGACCAGCGCTCGGCGACCTTGATCCGGCCGGCGTCCGGCGAGACCACCGCGAGCGGCAGGTGGCCGTACTTGTCACGGACGTGGTCGGCGAGGATCGGCAGCGCCATCAGGTGGTCGACCGGGCCGTCGAAGAAGCCCTGGATCTGGTCAGCGTGCAGGTCGACGGTGATCAGCCGGTTGGCGCCGGCGGTCTTGAACAGGTCGGCCATCAGCCGCGCCGAGATCGGCTCGCGGCCCCGGTGCTTCTTGTCCTGGCGGGCGTAGCCGTAGAACGGCATCACCACGGTGATCCGCTTCGCCGAGGCGCGCTTGAGCGCGTCGACCATGATCAGGTGCTCCATGATCCACTCGTTGATCGGAGCGGTGTGGCTCTGGAGCACGAACGCGTCGCAGCCGCGCACGGACTCCTCGTAGCGCACGTAGATCTCGGAGTTCGCGAACTCGTACGCCGACTGGGGCACCAGCGGGGTGCCCAGCAGGGTCGCGACCTCCTCCGCGAGGACGGGGTGGGCCCGGCCGCTGAAGACCATGAGGTTCTTCTCGGTGGTCCTCTTCATTCCGGTCACGGTGTGCTGCTCCTCGGTCGCCGGAGGGGGGATGGTCAGGATTCTGCCACGTCCTGGTCACCGTCCCGACCCGCGTCCAGGGCTCCCCCCGCGGCTTGCTCCGCTGCCTGCTGGGCGGCCTGCGCCTGCGCGGTCCCGGCCCGCTTGGCCGCGGTCCAGCCCTCGATGTTGCGCTGGGGGCCGCTCGACACGGCGAGGGCGCCCGGCGGGACGTCATGGCGTACGACGGTGCCGGCGCCGGTGGCCGCGCCGTCGCCGATCTCGATGGGCGCGACGAAGGTGTTGTTGGAGGCGGTGCGGGCGTGCCGGCCGACCTTGGTGCGGTGCTTCGCGACCCCGTCGTAGTTCGCGAAGATCGTGCCGGCACCGATGTTGGTGCCCTCGCCGATCTCCGCATCGCCGACGTAGGACAGGTGCGGCACCTTCGCGCCGTCGCCGATCGTGGCGTTCTTGGTCTCGACGAACGCCCCGATCTTGCCGCCCGCGCCCAGGTTGGTGCCCGGGCGCAGGTAGGAGAACGGGCCCACGGTGGCCTCGCCGCCGATCACCGCCAGCTCGCCGTGGGTGCGCACCACCCGGGCGCCCGCCCCGACCTCGCAGTCCTTGAGCGTGGTGTCCGGGCCGATCACGGCGTCCTCGCCGACGACGGTGGCGCCCAGCAGCTGGGTGCCCGGGAGGATGGTGACGTCCGGGCCGAGCGTGACGTCCGCGTCGATCCAGGTGGTCGCCGGGTCCATCACGGTGACGCCCTCGTGCATCCACCGGGTCACGATCCGCCGGTTCAGCTCCGCGCCCATCCGGGCGAGCTGGGCGCGGTCGTTGACCCCCTCGGTCTGCCGGACGTCGTCGATGGTGTGAGCCCCGACCGTGAGGCCGTCCTCGCGGGCGATGCCGATCAGGTCGGTGAGGTAGTACTCGCCCTTGGCGTTGTCGTTGCCGATCCGGGGCAGGGCGCCGAGCAGGAACTCCGCGTCGAAGGCCAGGATCCCCGAGTTGATCTCGCACACCTCGCGCTGCGCAGGGGTCGCGTCCTTCTCCTCGACGATCGCCTCGACGTCGCCCTCGTCGTTGCGCAGCACCCGGCCGTAGCCGAACGGGTTGTCCACCACGCCGCTCAGCACGCTCACGGCCCGCTGCGCGGCCTCGTGCTCGGCCGCGAACGCCCGCAGCGAGCGGCCCTCCAGCAGCGGGGTGTCGCCGTACGCCACCACCACGGTGCCGGTCGCCTCGCCGATCGCCGCCATCGCGACCCGGACCGCGTGCCCGGTGCCGAGCTGCTCCTCCTGGACCGCCAGCACCACGTCGGGGTCGAGCGAGCGGATGTGCTCGGAGACCTGCTCGCGCTGGTGGCCCACCACCGCGACGATCCGGTCCGGCTCCATCGCCCGCGCCGCCGTCAGCACGTGGCCGATCATGGTGCGACCCGCGATCGGGTGCAGCACCTTCATCGTCTTGGACTTCATGCGGGTGCCACCGCCGGCGGCCAGCACGATGACCGTCAACCCTGTCGGCTGTTCTGCGCTCACGCTCCCCGGGTAGGAGTCGAACCTACGTCGCTAATCCTGATTCAAAGTCAGGCGGGCCCTGCCGGCAGACCAACCGGGGATAGATCCCCCAGGCTAGGGCAGGCCGCCCGGCTCGGGGGCTCGAGGCTCCCTGAGACCACCGCAGCCAACGCGCCGACCGCAACCACACCGTCTGCCGACCCACCCCGAGGGCGATCCGCGGCCTGCGCGGCGACGAAGTCGACGCGCGAGACGCGGGCTAGCCTCGGGGCATGCAGCTGCCGGTGATGCCGCCCGTCCAGCCGATGCTCGCGAAGTCGGTCAAGGGGATCCCCGACCCCGCCAAGCACGGCGGGCTGAGCTTCGAGCCCAAGTGGGACGGCTTCCGGTGCATCGTGTTCAAGGACGGCGACGAGGTCGAGCTGGCCAGCCGCAACACCAAGCCGCTGACCCGCTACTTCCCCGAGATGGTCGCCGCGATGCGCGAGCAGCTCCCTGACCGCTGCGTGCTGGACGGCGAGCTCTTCGTCGCGCTCCCCAACGACGAAGGGGGCGAGCGGCTCGAGTTCGAGGTGCTCCAGGAGCGGATTCACCCGGCGCAGTCCCGGATCGAGACGCTGGCCGGGAGGACGCCCGCGTCGTACGTCGCGTTCGACCTGCTCGCCCTCGACGACGAGTCGTACGCCGAGCGGCCGTTCGCGGAGCGCCGGGCGGCGCTCGAGCGGGCCCTGGGCGACCTCGGCGGCCCCTGCTTCCTCACCCGCACCACCACCGACCCGGCCGAGGCCGAGGAGTGGTTCCACCAGTTCGAGGGCGCCGGCCTGGACGGCGTGGTCGCCAAGCCGCTGGGGGCGGCGTACCAGCAGAACGCCCGCACCATGCTCAAGATCAAGCACGAGCGCACCGCCGACGTGGTGGTCGCCGGCTACCGCGAGCACAAGACCAGCACCCCGGAGCGGCCGCTGCTCGGCAGCCTGCTGCTGGGGCTGTACGGCGACGGCGAGCTGCAGCACGTCGGCGTGAGTGCCAGCTTCACCGCCGCCCGCCGCGCCGAGCTGATCGAGGAGCTCCAACCGCTCGTGGTCCCGATCGAGGACCACCCCTGGGGTCGCTGGCAGGAGTTCCTCACCGCGCCCCGCCAATCAAGCGGGGCCGACCGGGTGCCCGGCACCCAGAGCCGGTGGAGCCAGGGCAAGGACCTCTCGTTCACGCCGCTGCGCCCCGAGCGGGTCCTGGAGGTCGCCTACGACCACATGGAGGGCCGGCGGTTCCGCCACACCGCCCAGTTCCGCCGGTGGCGGCCCGACCGCGACCCGGAGTCGTGCGGGTACGACCAACTGGAGGAGCCGGTCGGCTACGACCTCGCTAGGATCTTGACCGTCGACTGATCCGACTCACCCGGCCGGCCGAGGAGGCACCCCATGTCCGAGAACTCCGCACCGAGCCCAGCCGAGAGCTCGTCCGGGGACTACGACGTCGTCCTCCTCGTCGAGCAGGCGCTGACCACCCGCGACGCGGCCCAGGTGCACTCGCTGCACGAGGACCTCGACGAGCCCGTGACCTACCACGTGCTGCTTCCCCTGGAGGACGCCGCGGCGCGCATCGAGTCCGCGATGGGCTCGCTGACCGCCGGCGACATGCTCGCCTCGCCGACCATGCCGATGGGCGAGGTCGACCTCGAGGCGGTGCGCAAGGACTGCGAGGAGCGCTCGGCCGCCGAGCTCGAGTCGACCCTCGAGGCGCTGCGCGCGAGCGGCGCCACCGCCGTCGGCGAGATCGTGACCGACCCGCCGATCGACGCGCTGGCGGCCAAGGTCGCCGCGGTCGACGGACGCGAGGCCATCATCTTGACCAGGCCGCACGTGGTCGCCGAGTTCTTCCACCTCGACTGGACGTCGAAGGCCCGGCGCCGGCTGGGCGTCCCGATCCTGCACCTCCTCGAGCACGAGAACTTCGACGAGCAGGCCGAGGGGTACGGCGACGAGGGTGTCACGGGGCTCTGACCGCGTGAAGCTCACCTCCCGGCTCCGGCGCCCCGCCGACGAGGCGCCGGCCGGCACCCCCGCGCCGCCGCCCGGCCCACCGCGGGGCGCGCCCGTGGCGGCGTACGCCGGCATCCTCGACGGCCACACCCTCTGGCTCGCGATCGAGGCGGCCCCGGGCACCCTCGCGCTGCGCGACGCCGCCGGCGAGGTGCACCCGCTGCCCAGCGACCTCGCCGAGCACGACCCGGCCTACCGTGACGTCCGCGCCGACCTGCTCGGGCTGCCCGGCGAGGACGAGACGGCGTACGACGTGGTGCTGGTGCCGACCGGGGGCCGCGCGCCGCGCCTGGTCTGGGTCGCGCCGTTCCAGGCCGGCCCGACCCGGGTGCCGCCGTCCCCCGACGGCCGCTGGCAGCTCGGCCTGGGCCGCACCGACGAGGGGATGCTGCGGGTCCGGCGGTCCCGCCCGGCCCCCGGCCTCGACGTGGTCGACCTGACCGTGACCGAGGACGGCATCCGGATCACGCTCCCGGCGGGCGATCCGGACGACCCCGACGACGCCGACCACGCGGACGACCCCGCCGAGCTGCGGCTGGTCGAGGACGACGCCGTGCTCGCCGCGTACCCGATCGCCCGCGACGGCGACCGGCGGGTGGCGGTGCTGACCGAGGCGGCGCTCCCGGAGGGCACCGGCCAGCTCGGCCGGCTGCTCGTCGGCGACCTGCCGCTGCGGCGCCGGGCGAACGACCTCGTCAACCCGAACCAGGCGGTGCTGCTGCCGGCGCTGTTCGGCGACGACCCCGACCTGGCCCGGCTGCGGCTGCGCTGGTCGCCCGAGGGCCACCTGGTCGGGCGGATCGTGGACCGCAACGAGGGCGAGGAGTAGTGGACGCCAGATGAGGATCGCCTACGTCGTCTTCAACCTCGACGGGATGGGCGGCACCTCCCGCTCCGCCATCACCCAGGCCAACGCCCTGGCCGGCGACCACGACGTGCGGCTGGTGAGCATCACCCGCAGCGCGGACCGGCCGCACTACGCCATCGACCCGAGGGTCGCCGTCGACTACCTCGCGGACGTGCGCGAGGACACCCTGGCCGAGGACGACGCCGCGCGGGCGCTGAGCGAGCGCGAGTCGGTGCTGGTGCCGGCGCGCTGGGACGGCCAGTTCTCCGCGCTCACCGACGTCGCGATGAGCGCGGCGCTGCCCGGGCTGGACGCGGACGTGGTCGTCACCGTGACGCCCGCACTGCTGGCCGCGGTGACCCAGCTGGTGCCGGACCGCGCGATCCTGGTCCACCAGGAGCACCGCTCCTCCTCCGACCGCACCTCGGGGCTGGAGCCGCTGCTGGCGTTCGCGCCGCGCGCCGACGTCGTCGCGATGCTCACCGGGGCGACCGCGGACTGGCTGCGCGACCAGCTGGGCGACCTCACCCCCGAGGTCGTCGTCATGCCCAACCCGCTGCCGCTCGGCTTCACCCCGCGCTCGCGGCTCGACGGTCGCCTGATCGTCTCGGCCGGCCGGCTGGCGGCCGAGAAGCAGTTCACCAAGCTGGTGCTGGCCTTCGGCGAGGTCGCCGACCGGCTGCCCGGCTGGCGGCTGCGGATCCTCGGCGACGGCGGCCAGCGCAACGAGCTGCGCCGGCGGGCCCGCAAGCTCGGACTCTACGACCGGCTCGAGCTGCCGGGCAGCACGACCGACATGGCCGGCGAGTGGGCGAAGGCGAGCATCGCCGCGCTCACCTCGCGGGCCGAGGGCTTCCCGCTCGTCCTCCAGGAGGCGATGGCCGCCGGCGTCCCCGTGGCCAGCTTCGACTGCCCGTCCGGGCCGCGCGAGATCATCGAGCACGAGGTCAACGGCCTGCTCGTCGCCCCCGAGTCGGTGGCCGGGATGGCGAGCGCCCTGCTGCGGCTCGCCACCGACGACGACCTGCGGGCGCGGCTCGGCGCCGGCGCCCTGCACTCCTCACGGCAGTACGACGCCCGCGCGCTGGCCGAGCAGTGGGTCGGGATCTTCGCCGACGCGCGGGCCCGTCGCGGCGCGCTCGGCCGGGTGGCGGCCCGGATCGGCGCCCCCCGCAGGCGGGCCGTCGCGCCGGAGCCGGCGGCGGACATCAGCGGCGTCACCCCCGCGCAGGCGCGGCAGGCCGCGCTGGCGGCGGCCGTCGCCGCGGCCCGGTCCGCGACCGAGGAGTGGCTGGTGATCCCCGAGCACGAGACGGCGGCGCCGGCCGTCGTGGTGCCGATGACCGCCCGCGACGCGGTGCTCGCCGCGCTCGCCGAGGCCGAGCTGCCGGCGTACCTCTCGCTGCGCGAGCCGGCCGACCAGGGCTGGCCGGAGCGGAGCGGCCCGGTCGCCCGGATGGCGACCGAGCTGCGCCGCGGCCGGACCGGGTCGGTGTTCCTCGAGCCCTGGCCGGACGACGGCGACGACGCGAGCGTCCTCGGGCAGGGGTGCGGGGTCGGGCTGGAGTTCTGGGAGGCCAGCATCGACGACGAGCTCGTCGCGACGCGGCCGAACCGCTACACCCGACGGATCCCGCGCGGCACCCCCACGGTGGACGCCGAGATCGGCGGCGTCGCCGTACGCACGCTGCCGCTGATGACCGAGCGCACCGTCAACGAGTGCGGCTTCCCGATCGACGTCGTCTACACGTGGGTCGACGGCAACGACCCGGTGTGGAACGCGGCGCGCGAGGACCGGCTGGCCCGGCTCAGCGGCACCGCCCTGACCCGCGAGTCCAGCGGGCGGGCCCGCTTCGTGTCCCGCGACGAGCTGCGCTACTCGATGCGCAGCGTGCACCTGTTCGCGCCGTGGGTCCGTCGCATCCACCTCGTCACCGCCGGCCAGGTGCCCGACTGGCTGGACGCCTCGCACCCGTCGATCCGGGTCGTCGACCACGCCGAGATCCTCCCGGCCGCGGCGCTGCCGACGTTCAACTCCCACGCGATCGAGACGGCACTGCACCACGTGCCGGACCTGACCGAGCACTTCGTCTACCTCAACGACGACGTCTTCCTCGGCCGCCCGGTGCGGCCCGAGATCTTCTTCAGCCCCGCCGGGCTGTTCGCGGCGTTCATGTCAACCACCCAGGTCGGGCTCGAGGACGTGCCCGGCGCCGCGCCGTTCCTCAAGGCCGCCTGGAACAACCGGCACCTGCTGCAGGACGCGTTCGGCGTCGTCAGCACCAACAACCTCGCGCACACGCCGCACCCCCACCGACGCTCGGTGCTCGACGAGGTCGAGCGGCGCTTCCCCGAGGCGGTCGCGGCGACCGCGGCGGCGCCGTTCCGCTCCGACACCGACGTGTCGATGCTCAGCTCGCTCGCACAGCACTACGGCCTGGCGACCGGCACGGCCCACGTCGCCGACGCCGCCTTCGAGTTCGTCAACCTCAGCAACAGCGACCTCGCCCACCAGCTCAACCAGCTGATGCGGCGCCAGCAGGACTTCTTCTGCCTCGGCGACCACCACGACTACGCGATGGTCACGGCCCGCCTGGACCGGGAGCTCGCGGCGTTCTTCTCGGCGTACTTCCCGGTCGCCGCGCCCTGGGAGAAGTAGCCGTCAACGGCCCCGGAGCCGCTCCTCGAGCCGAGCGATCCGCTTGTCGCGGTTGGCCAGCTTGCGGTTGAGGTTGCGGCGCACCCGCCCGACCTGGGCGGTGGTCTCGTCGAGGGCGAGGGCGGCCGCGAACTCGTAGAGCTCGACGTACGTCGCCCGCAGCGCCTGGAGCTCCGCGACCGCGGCCTCGTCGTGGGGGCTGGTGACCAGGGTGTTCATCGCCGTCCAGGTCCGCTCGGCGAGGTCGCGCAACCGGGGCGCGACCTCCAGGTCGTCCCAGGTGACCTGCGAGCGGTTCAGCCGCTGGTCGACGAAGTCGTCGACCGGGTGCGGCGCGGCCAGGTCGCCGTCGTAGCTGATCGCCAGCTGCTCGCCGGCCCGGGCCATCGCCGCGCGCCAGTCGCCGACCAGGTCGGCGTACGGGACGAACGCCCGGCGGTGGCCGCGGGTCGCGCGCTCGGTCTCGAAGGCGGCGTTCACCCAGGCGGCGACGTTCGTGGTCTCCCGCTGGCGGCGGAAGGCCGGCGTCTGCTCGGTGAGGTACGCCGTGTCGCGGCTGCGCACCACCTCGGTGGGGTGCCGCAGCATGGTGAGCGTGGTGACCTCGGCGCCCAGCCCCCCGGCCACCCGCAGCCACAGGTCGTGCACCCAGAACTCGCGGGGATCCTTGATCACGACCTGTGGGTGGTCTAGCTGGCCCGCCAGCCAGTCGTGCAGCCGCTGCTCGACCTCCGGCGTCACCGCCTCAGCGGCCCGGTCGGTCGCGGTCGGGCGGGAGTCGATGGTGCGCACCGGGATCGGGTTGAGCAGCTCCTTGTGGAACTCGGTCACCCACAGCGGCTCGTAGTAGCCGCGCGGGTTGGACTCGTCGGCCTCGACCTCCGGCTGCGGGACGTGCAGGCCCAGGCGCTTGAGCGTGCCGGCGACGCTGCTGGTGCCGCTGCGCCCGGAGCCGGTGACGATCACGAGCTTCGCGTTGGTGGGCACCCGAGGAGGCTATCCGAGGGCCCGGAAGGACAGCGCGTGCCACCGCGGCCCGACCGGGGTCAGCTCGACGCGCCGCGGGTCGAGCCCCTCCGCGCCCTCCTCCTCGCCGCGGACGATCACGACCTCGAGGCGCGACTCCGCCAGGCCCTCGGCGAGTCCCTCGCCCCACTCGACCACCGTGACGGCGTCGTCGAGGGAGGCGTCCAGGTCGAGGTCGTCGAGCTCGTCGAGGCCGCCGAGCCGGTAGGCGTCCACGTGCACGAGGTCGGGGCCCCCGACCAGGGACGGGTGCACGCGCGCGATCACGAACGTCGGGGAGGTGACGTCGCCGCGCACGCCGAGCCCGGCACCCAGACCCTGCGTGAACGTCGTCTTGCCCGCACCGAGCTCGCCGGTCAGCACGATCAGGTCGCCGGCGGCGAGCTGGCCGGCCAGCGACCGGCCCAGGCCGCGCATCGCGTCGGCGTCCGGCGCCTGGAAGGCGTGGGTGCGCAACGGCCGGCGCAGCTCGACGTTGGGCGAGGCGCGCCGGATCTCGCGGAACCCCTGCCGCTGCCAGAAGCGGATGGTCCTCGGCAGCTCCTCGCGGGCGACCACGGTGAGGTCCTCGGACCCGTCGGCGGCCTCCACCGCGGCCTCGATCAGCGCGGCCGCGACGCCGTGACCCTGCGCGGCCGGGACGACGCCGAACCGGCGCAGGTACGTCGTGCTTCCGACCGGGTCGAGCACGAGCGCGCCCACCGGCGCGTCGTCGAGGCAGGCGAGCAGCCCGCCGTGCGCGGCCAGCCGGTCCTTGATCGACCCCTCGGTCTCGCTCAGCGCAGCAGCGGGCGGGTCCAGCGGCGGGCGCGCCTGGAACGCGGCGAGCACGACCTCGAGCACCTGCGCGGCGGACTCGGGGCCGACCCGGTGGATGCTCAGCAGCGGGCGGCCCGTCACCGCGGCTCCACCGCTCCACTGGCCTCCAGCATCCGGTCGAGCTCGCCGTTGACCTCGTCGTACCGCTCGAGGATCACCAGGTGCCCGGCGCCGTGGCACTCGAGCAGGGTGGAGCCGTCGACCCAGGCGTGCAGCTTGCGGCTGTGCCCGATCGAGGTGAGCCGGTCGGCGGTGCCGCAGATGACCGCGGTCGGCACCTTCGAGAGCACCCCGACGGCGTGGAACTTGTCGAGGGTGCCGAAGCCGGGGAAGAACTCCGCGACCACCTCGAACGGCGTCGCCGACAGCATCCGGTCCACGAACTCGACGTAGCTGACCGGCACGGCGTCGCCGAACGCCAGCTCGTCGGTCGCGACCAGCGCGACGTTGCGGCCCAGCTTGCGCAGGCCGTCGACCGCCCGGTGCCCGCGTGCGAGCGTCGAGACGCCCCGGTGGACCATCCCGGCGCCGGCCCAGGTGGGCACCATCGGGAACAGGATCCGGCTGGGGTCCAGCCCGCCCGCGGTGGTGGAGATCAGCGCGGTGCCGACGACCCGGTCGCCGAACAGCTCGGGGTGCTCCTCGGCCAGCGCGACGATCGTCATCCCGCCCATCGAGTGGCCGACCAGCACCACGGGCCCCTCCGGCGCGACGGCGTCGAGAACGGTCAGCAGGTCCCGGCCGAGCTGCTCGATGGTCGCGTTGCCCAGCGGCGAGCGGCCGGACCGGCCGTGGGAGCGCTGGTCGTAGAACACGGTGCGCACCCGGCCGCGATAGTGCTCGCGCTGGAAGTGCCAGCAGTCCAGGTTCAGCGCGTAGCCGTGGCAGAAGACGACCGTCACCGGCGGGCGCCGGCGGCGCAGCCGGCCACCCGATCGCGGGGCTCGGGTCGCCGCGTCCGCGTCCGGCTCGTCGACCTCGACGTGCAGCGGCGTGCCGTCGTCGGCCACCACGGTCACCGGCTCCGAGCGGAGCGAGCCGAAGGCCGGGGTGTCACCCGGGGAGCGGCGGGCGATGGCCCGGCGCTGCCGGGCGATCCCGACGCCGGCGCCCGCGGCGATGCCGGCCGCGGTCGCGGTGGCACCGATCAGGTGCGTGCGGAGCCTCACGGGTCGACGTACCTCCGTGTCATCCGGCCGCCGATCCTGCTCACGATCTCGTAGGAGATGGTGCCCGCCGCGTCGGCCCAGTCCTGGACGGTGGGCTCGCCCGCGCTGCCGGGCCCGAAGAGCACCACGCCGTGACCCGGCTCCAGCAGCTCGCCGCCCAGGTCGACCACGAACTGGTCCATGCACACCTGGCCGCGCACCGTGCGGCGCTTGCCGTCGACCAGCACCTGGGCGCGGTTGCCGGCGTGGCGCGGGATGCCGTCGCCGTACCCCACCGGCACCAGGCCGACGGAGGTCGGGGTCTCCGCGACCCAGGTGTGCCCGTAGGAGACGCCCGCGCCGGCGGGGAGCGGCTTGGTCATCACCAGGACGGCGCGCACCGTCATCGCCGGGAGCAGGCCGAGGCCGGCGTCGGCGAGGTGGCCGGGCGCGGGGTCGAGGCCGTACGACGCCAATCCGAACCGCACCAGGTCGAAGCGGGCCGAGGGCCGCAGCAGCCCGGCCGCGGAGTTCGCCAGGTGCCGCACCTCCGGGCGCAGGCCGGCGCGGTCGGCGACCTCGAGGGCGTGCCGGAAGGCCGTCTCCTGGGCATCGTTCGCGGGGTGGTCGGGCTCGTCGCTGCACGCGAAGTGGGACCAGATGCCGGTGACCCGCCAACGGCCGTCCTCCTCGCCCGCGCGGGCGGCGGCGACCAGGCCGGGCCACTGGTCGGCGGAGGCACCGCCGCGGGACAGGCCGGTGTCGACCTTGAGCTGGACCCGGGCGGGCCGCCCGACGGCCCGTGCGCCGGCGGCGATCTCGTCCAGCTCGGCGAGGCTGTAGGCGGTGACGTCGACGTCCGCGGCGATCGCGGCGGCGTAGTCCTCCCCGGGCACGGTCAGCCAGGTGAGCACCCGGCCGGTGTCGCCGGCCGCGCGCAGGCCCGCGGCCTCGTCGAGGGTGGCCACCCCGAGCCAGTCCGAGCCCGCCTCGCGGGCGGCCCGCGCGGCCTCGACCATCCCGTGCCCGTAGCCGTCGGCCTTCACCACGGTCATCGACGCGACCCCGGTGATCTCGCGCAGTCGGCGGACGTTGCTCCGGATCGCCGCGAGATCGACGACGATCTCGGCGCGCGCGACCGGCTGGGGGCTCATGCCTGCGATTCTCCCATCACCACCCGGGCAGGCTGCGGACGGCCGCCGGGAGCGCCCGGGCCACGTCGCCGGCGACCAGCGGCCCGCGGCGGGCGGCGAGCGTGGCGGCGGTCCCGTGCAGCCACGAGCCGACCGAGGCGGCGTCGTACGGCGTCAGGCCGGCGGCCAGCAGCGCGCCGACCAGGCCGCCGAGCACGTCGCCGGCCCCGGCGCTCGCCAGCCAGGGGGTGCCGGTCGTCGTCGCCCGGACCCGTCCCCCGGGGCTCGCTACGAGCGTGTGGCGGCCCTTGAGCAGCACCACGCAGTCGTACGCCGCGGCCGCGTGGCGGGCGTGTGCGAGCGGCCGGGCCTCGATCTCGGACCGCTCGGCCCCGAGCATCCGGGCCAGCTCCCCGGCGTGCGGGGTGAGCACCGCGGGCGCCGGGACCGCTCCGTCGACGTGTCCCAGGGCGTCGGCGTCGATCACGGTCGGCACGCCGTCGGCCAGGGCCGCGCGCAGCTCGTCGCCGGCGTGCTCGCCACCGCCGGAGCCGACCACCCAGGCCTGGACCTGCCCGGGACCCACGACCTCGGGGTGCGCCTGCCGGACCTGGTCGGCGACGGCCGCGTCCCCGACGTACCGCACCATCCCGCACAGGCCGCTGGACGCCCCGGCCACGCTGAGCAGGGCGGCTCCGGGGTACTGCGCCGACCCGGCCCGGACGCCGACGACCCCGCGCTGGTACTTCTGGACCTCCCCGTGCGGGCGCGGCAGCAGGGCCGCGACGTCCTCGGGCTGGAGCGACTCGACCGGCGCGTCCGGCAGGTCGAGCCCGATGTCGACCAGGTGCACCACGCCGCAGGCGGCCGCGGCGGGGTCGACGAGGTGGGCGACCTTGTGGGTGCCGAAGGTGACCGTCACCGTCGCCGTCACGTGCGGACCGTCGAGCTCGCCGGTGTCGACGCCGACGCCGGACGGCGTGTCGACGGCGACGATCGGTACGCCCGGGACCGTCGCGAGCGCGGCGACCGCGTCCGCCCGCAGCCCGCCGCGGCCGCCGATGCCGACGATCCCGTCCACGACGACGTCGGGCCGGTCCGGCCCGCCCGTGATCGTGTGCCCGCCGGCGGCGCGCAGTGCCGCGACCCCGCCGGGGTGCGCCCGCTCCGAGAGCAGCCACGCCTGCACCTGCACGCCGCGTCGGGCCAGCAGCGCCCCGGCGTACAGCGCGTCGCCGCCGTTATCCCCCGACCCGACCAGCAGCAGCGCCCGCCGGCCGTACGCCGAGCCCAGGAGGTCGAGCACCGCGTAGGCCAGCCCGGCCGCGGCGCGCTGCATCAGCGCCCCCTCGGGCAGCCGGGCCATCAGCCGCGCCTCCGCCGCCCGCACGTGCTCCACCGTGTGCGCGCTCCTCATGGCCTCACGCTATCCGGGTCCCGCTGGTGCGGGTCACGACTCGAGGACGACCACTGCGGAGGCGATGCCGGCGTCGTGGGAGAGCGAGACGTGCACGGAGCTGACCCCCAGGTCGTTGGCCCGGCGCAGGACCGAGCCGCGCATCTCGAGCACCGGGCGGCCGGACTCCTCCGAGCGGATCTCGGCGTCGTGCCAGGCCATCCCCTCCGGGGCGCCGAGCGCCTTGGCCAGCGCCTCCTTGGCCGCGAACCGGGCCGCCAGCGAGGCCACCGGCCGCTCCGCCTCCGCCGGGGTGAAGAGCCGGTCGGCGAGGTTCGGGGTGCGCGAGAGCGAGACGCCGAATCGCTCGACGTCGACCACGTCGATCCCGACCCCGACGATCACCGGGCGCTCACCGGGCGCTCACCGGGCCGGTCATTCGACCGTGACCGACTTGGCGAGGTTGCGCGGCTGGTCGACGTCGTGGCCGAGCACCGTGGCGAGCTCGCACGCGAACAGCTGGAGCGGCACCACCGCGACCAGCGGCTGCAGCAGCACCGGCACCCGGGGCAGCCGGACGACGACGTCGGCGTACGGCGTGATCGCGTCGTCGCCGTCCTCGACCAGGCAGATGGTGCGCGCCCCGCGGGCCCGCACCTCCTGGATCCCGCTGACCATCTTGTCGCGCAGCTGGTCGCGGCCGGCCGGCGGCACCACGCACAGCACCGGCAGGCCGTCCTCGACGAGCGCGATCGGCCCGTGCTTGAGCTCGCCTGCGGCGAAGCCCTCCGCGTGCAGGTAGGCCAGCTCCTTGAGCTTGAGCGCCCCCTCGAGGGCGATCGGGTAGCCCGCGTGGCGGCCGAGGAACAGCACCGACCGGGTCCCGACGTGCTGGCGGGCCAGCTCGTAGACGGCGTCGGCGTCGTCCAGCACCCGCTGGACGTGGGCGGGCATCTCCTCGAGCTGGCGCATCACCTCGTCGATCTCGTCGCCGTACCGCGTGCCCTTGACCTGCGCCAGGTACAGCGCGAGCAGGTAGCACGCGACCAGCTGGGTCAAGAACCCCTTGGTCGAGGCGACGGCGATCTCCGGCCCGGCGTGCGTGTAGATCACGGCGTCCGACTCGCGCGGGATCGTGGAGCCGTTGGTGTTGCAGATGGCGAGCACCTTCGACCGCTGGGTCCGCGCGTGCCGGATCGCCTGCAGCGTGTCCGCGGTCTCGCCGGACTGGCTGATCGCCACGACCAGCGTGGAGTAGTCGAGGATCGGGTCGCGGTAGCGGAACTCCGACGCCAGCTCGACCTCGACCGGGATCCGGCACCAGTGCTCGATGGCGTACTTGGCGACCAGACCGGCGTAGAACGACGTGCCGCACGCGATGATGATGATCTTGTCGACGTCGCGCAGCTCCTGGTCCGAGAGCCGCATCTCGTCGAGCTGCAGGTGCCCCTCGGGAGTACGCCGACCCAGCAGCGAGTCGGCGACCGCGTGCGGCTGCTCGTAGATCTCCTTGCGCATGAACCAGTCGTGGCCGTCCTTCTCGGCGGCCGACAGGTCCCAGTCGACGTGGTAGCGGCGGCCCTCGGCCGGCGTCCCGTCGAAGCCGGTCACCGAGACGCCCTCGCGGGTGATGGTGACCACCTGGTCCGGGCCGAGCTCCAGCGCCTCGCGGGTGTGCTCGATGAACGCCGCGACGTCGGAGCCCAAGAAGTTCTCGCCCTCGCCGAGGCCGACGACCAGCGGCGAGCTGCGCCGGGCGGCGACCACCCGCGACGGGTCCTGGGCGTCGACCGCGACCAGGGTGAACGCGCCCTCGAGCCGGCGTACGACGCGCTGCATCGCCTCGGTCAGGTCCGCGCCGCCGGTGACCTCCGCCTCCAGCAGGTGGGCGGCGACCTCGGTGTCGGTCTCCGAGAGCAGCCGGTGGCCGGCGGCCTCGAGCTCGGCCCGCAGCTCGGCGAAGTTCTCGATGATGCCGTTGTGGACCAGGGCGACCCGGCGCTCCTGCCCGGTGTGCGGGTGGGCGTTGACGTCGTTGGGGGCGCCGTGGGTGGCCCAGCGGGTGTGCCCGATGCCCATGGTGGCCGGCGGGAGCGGCGCGTCGACGATCGCCTTCTCCAGGTTCGCGAGCTTGCCGGCCCGTTTGTCGGTGGCCAGCGTGCCGTCCGCGACGAGCGCGATCCCGGCCGAGTCGTAGCCGCGGTACTCCAGCCTCCGGAGCCCCTCGACCACGACGTCCTGCGCCGCCTTCTGGCCCACGTAACCGACGATCCCGCACACGGGTGTCACTGTAACGGCGCGACTTTGCAAGAATCGCCCCCATGCTGTCCCAGGGGTCGTCCCACGGCGAGGTGCCACCCGTCGACGCCGGCCGGGAGTCCTCCCCCTACCTCGAGCTGGACCGCTCCGCGTGGGCGGCGCTCGCCAGCGAGGTCGCGAACCCGCTCAGTGCCGAGGAGATCCGCCGGCTGCGCGGGCTCGGCGACCAGCTCGACCTGGACGAGGTGCAGCAGATCTACCTGCCGGTCTCGCGGCTGCTCAGCCTGTACGTCGAGTCCGCGGGCCGGCTGTACCGCGCCCAGGAGGAGTTCCTGCACCAGGACCAGCCGCCGCGCACGCCGTTCGTGATCGGCCTCGCCGGCTCGGTGGCGGTCGGCAAGTCCACGACCGCACGCGTCCTGCAGCAGATGCTGGCCCACTGGCCGCAGCACCCCAACGTCGCGCTGGTCACCACCGACGGCTTCCTCTACCCCAACGCCGAGCTGGAGCGCCGCGGCCTGCTCGAGCGCAAGGGGTTCCCGGAGTCCTACGACCGGCGCGCCCTGCTGCGGTTCGTGGTCGACATCAAGTCCGGGAAGGACGAGGTGCTGGCGCCGACGTACTCCCACCTCGTCTACGACGTGCTGCCGGGCGAGAAGGTCGTGATCCGCCGTCCCGACATCGTCATCATCGAGGGTCTCAACGTGCTGCTGCCGGCCCGGGTGCGCGAGGACGGGCGCACCGGGCTGACCCTGAGCGACTTCTTCGACTTCAGCGTGTACGTCGACGCCAAGACCAGCACGATCCGCGACTGGTACGTCTCCCGCTTCCTGCGGCTGCGCGAGACCGCGTTCCAGGACACCGGCTCGTACTTCGCCAAGTACGCCACCTTGTCGACCGAGGAGGCGGTCGCCGAGGCGGAGCGGATCTGGGACACGATCAACGGCCCCAACCTCACCCAGAACGTGCTCCCCACCCGTTCGCGCGCCACGCTGGTGCTGCGCAAGGACCGGGACCACTCGGTCCGCTACGTCCGCCTGCGCAAGCTCTGACCGCTCACCCGGTCCGCAGGCTGGCCAGGACGGCGTCGACCTCCTCGCGGGCCAGCGTGCCCGGCTCGCCCCGGTCGCTGACGACGACGAGGCGGACGTCGCCCGCCTCGGCCATCGCGACCTCGACGGCCTGTGCGCCGCAGGGCCCGCGGTCCCCGAGGAACACCGAGGTCCGCGAGAGCCGGGCGGGGTTGCCGTCGGCCAGCCGGGTGCGCTCGTGGTCGACGCCCGCGGTCCAGGCGCCGCCCTCGGGTGCCAGGCCGGCGAGCCAGGAGCGCAGCGGCTGTCGGGTGAAGCCCGCGAACCCGCGGTTGGAGGCGTCGGGGCGCGCCGCGCAGTAGCCGGGCCGGAAGACCGCCGGCCCACGCACCACCGCCACCGGGTGCCCGGCGTCGTCCTCGTAGTAGATCCGCACGGCGCGGTCGCGCACCCGCCAGTCGCCCCCGGGCACCTCGAACGTCGCGCCGGTGCCCGGGTCCCGCACGACCAGGACCGCGGGATCCCGGGCCGCACCCGGCCCGGCCCCGGTCCCGGCCTCGGCATCGTCGTCGCCCGGCCACCGGAGTACGGCGAGCGCGGCCGTGCCCAGCACGGCGAGCGCGGCCACGACGGCCAGCAGCTGCGCGATCCGGAGCCGGGTCATGGCTGCGGTCTACCCGCCGGGCACCCCGCCGACACCCACCGCCGGGACGCTGCCGAGTCGGCGCATCTTGCCCGCCCAGCAGGCTCGAGTCGGCGCATCCTGCCCGCCCAGCAGGCTCGAGTCGGCGCATCCTGCCCGCCACGTGAGCAAGACGCGCCGACTCGACGCCCCCACGTGAGCAAGACGCGCCGACTCGGCGCCTCCGCGTGGGCAAGACGCGCCGACTCGACGCCTCCACGTGGGCAAGACGCGCCGAGTCGGCGTCAGGCGACGTCGCGGCGCAGGGTGGTGAAGCGGCCGAGCAGGGCGAGGCCGCCGGCGTACGCGAGCAGGACCGCGAGCGCGGCCGGGCGCGACAGCAGCTCGCCGGACCCGCCCAGCTCGCCGAACAGGCTGGAGCCGATCAGCCCGTCCGCGGCCGCGCCGGGCAGGAACCGAGCGATCGCGTCGGTGCCGTCGAAGGCGCCGAGAGCGAGCCGGGCGATCGGCTCGACGAACTGCGTGAACGCCAGGATCACCACGATGGCGGCGACCTGGTTGGGTACCACGCTGCCGAACGCGACACCGATCATCGCCCACAGCACGGTGACGACCACGCCGAGCGCCAGCACCGCCAGCACCGAGCGGTCGCCGAGGAACGCGCCGTCGCCCCAGCCGGCGAGCAGCGGCGCACTGGCGCCGACGACCGCGAGCGTGCCGACGACGCCGTAGACCAGACCGATCGGCACCGTGGCGAGCAGCTTGGCCACCAGCAGTACGCCGCGGCGTGGCTCGACGAGCAGGGTCTCGGTGATGGTCTGGTGCCGGAACTCGGTGGTGATCGCCAGGCTGCCGATGACCAGCGGGAACACGTAGCCGACGGCGTTGGTCAGCCCGTAGATCGCCCGCGCGGCGTCGACGCCCTCCAGGGTCACGGAGCCGCTCTCGTCCTCGGGCGCGAACACGAAGGACGCGGCCATCACGATGCCGATGAAGGCGAGGTAGCCGGCGAGCACGATCAGCAGCAGCCACCACATCCGGGTGCTGACCAGCTTGCGGTACTCCGCGACCAGCGCGGCCATCACGACCCACCACCCCCGGTCAGGCGCAGGAAGACGTCCTCCAGGCCGACGCCCCGGCCGGCCAGCTGGTGCAGCTCGAGGCCCGCGGCGTACGCCGCCGCCCCGACCTCGGCGGCCAGCACGCCGGTGACGACCAGGCCGGCACCGTCGGGCCGGGTCGACCAGCCCCGGGCGCGGCACAGGTCGGCCAGGGCCTGCTCGGCCGGGGACTGGACGTAGGTCTCGGGGGCGGCGAGCCCGGCCAGCTCGGTCAGCGAGGAGGCGTGCACGAGGCGGCCGGCGGCGATGATCACGACGTCGTCGACGGTGTGCTGCACCTCGGCGAGCACGTGGCTGGAGACGAGCACGGTGCGGCCCTGGGCGGCGAAGGCCCGCAGCAGGTGGCGCAACCACACGATGCCCTCGGGGTCCAGGCCGTTGGCGGGCTCGTCGAGGACGATCGCGGGCGGGTCGCCGAGCAGCGCGGTCGCGAGGGCGAGCCGCTGCCGCATCCCGAGCGAGTACCCGCCCACCTGCCGGTCCCCGGCATCGGCGAGCCCGACGAACTCGATCAGCTCGCGGCAGCGCGCCCGGTCGACGCCCGCCTGCGCCGCGTAGACGCCCAGGTGGCCGAGGCCGGTGCGGCCCGGGTGGAAGCCCGAGGACTCGATCGCGGCCCCGACGACGCGCGCCGGCGTCGGGTGCCCGGCGTACGGCCGGTCCCCGACGAGCGCGCGGCCGACGCTCGGACGGGTCAGGCCGAGCAGCATCCGCAGCGTCGTGGTCTTCCCCGCGCCGTTCGGGCCCAGGAAGCCCGTGACCGCGCCGGGGCGGACGGTGAAGCTGAGGTCGTCGACGGCGCGGATCGGACCGAACGTCTTGCCCAGGCCCGCCACTGACAGCGTCGGGCCGGTCCCCGTGAACCCCACGGGAGGACCCTAGAGGCTGAGCTGTCGCTTCACGACGTCGGCCAGGCGGCCCGCCACCGAGACCGCCTCCTCCTGCGTGGCCGCCTCGACCATCACCCGCACCAGCTGCTCGGTGCCGGAGGGCCGCAGCAGCACCCGGCCGGAGTCGCCGAGCGCGGCCTCCTCCTCCGCGATGGCCGCCGCGAGGACGGCGTCGTCGTCGGCGCGGCTCTTGTCGACGTCGGGGACGTTGACGAGCACCTGCGGCAGGCGTGTCACCACGGAGGCCAGCGACTGCAGGCTCTGGCCGGTCGCGGCCATCCGCTGGAGCACGTGGAGGGCGGTGAGGATGCCGTCGCCGGTCGTGGCGTGCTCGCTCATGATCACGTGGCCGGACTGCTCGCCGCCGAGGGAGTAGCCGGAGACCCGCATCGCCTCGAGCACGTAGCGATCGCCGACCTTGGTCTGGCGCACGCCGACCCCGGCGGCGCGCATCGCCTGCACGAAGCCGAGGTTGCTCATCACGGTGGCGACGACGGTGTTCTTCGCCAGGTGGCCGGTCTCGGCCATGCCGATCGCCAGGATCGCCAGGATCTGGTCGCCGTCGACGGTGTTGCCCTCGTGGTCGACCGCCAGGCAGCGGTCCGCGTCGCCGTCGAGCGCGAACCCGGCGTCCGCGCCGTGCTCGACCACCGCGGCCTGCAGGGACGCGAGGTGGGTGGAGCCGCAGTCCTCGTTGATGTTCAGGCCGTCCGGCTCCACGCCGATCGCGACGACCTCGGCGCCGGCGGCACGGAGGGCACGGGGGCCGGCCTCGTACGCCGCACCATGGGCGCAGTCGAGGACGACCTTGATCCCCTCGAGGGACCGGTTGAGGGTGCCGACGAGGTGCCCGACGTACTCCTCGACGGGGGTGGCGTACGGCGTGACCCGCCCGACGTGACCGCCCACCGGGCGGTCCCACTCCTCGGCGAGGCGCTGCTCGATGAGCTTCTCGACCGCGTCGTCGAGCTTGTGCCCGCCGCGCGCGAGGAACTTGATGCCGTTGTCGGGCATCGGGTTGTGCGAGGCGCTGATCACCACGCCGAGGTCGGCGCCGAGCGCCTCGGTCATGTAGGCGACGGCCGGAGTGGGCAGCACCCGCAGCCGGAGCACGTCGACCCCGGCCGACGCGAGGCCGGCGACGACCGCGTGCTCGAGGAACTGCCCCGAGATGCGCGTGTCCCGGCCGACGACGGCGAGGGGGCGATGCCCCTGGAACTCGCCACGGTCGGCCAGGACCCGGGCGGCCGCGACGGACAGGTCCAGGGCCAGCTCAGCGGTCAGCTGACCGTTGGCGAGACCCCGGACCCCGTCGGTGCCGAAAACGCGCGGCATGCGCGCGATCAGCGCTTGCTGAACTGAGGAGCCTTACGGGCCTTCTTGAGACCGGCCTTCTTGCGCTCGATGACGCGGGCGTCGCGAGTGAGCAGCCCGGCCTTCTTCAGCGAGGGGCGGTTGGCGTCGACGTCGATCGCGTTCAGCGCGCGGGCCACGCCCAGGCGCAGCGCGCCGGCCTGGCCGGTGATGCCGCCGCCGTGGATGCGGGCGATCACGTCGAAGCGGCCCTCCAGCTGGGTGGTCACGAAGGGCTCGTTGACGACCTGCTGGTGCAGCTTGTTCGGGAAGTAGGAGTCCAGGGCGCGGCCGTTGACGGTCCACTCGCCGGTGCCAGGCACCAGGCGGACGCGGGCGACGGCCTCCTTGCGGCGGCCGGTGGCGTTCGCCGGGGCGATGGTGGCGGGACGCTCAGGGGCGTCGGCGGACGGCGCGCTCTCCGAGCTGTAGGCGATGCCCTGCTCGTCGACCGCGTAGGTCTCCTCGACCTCGTTGGTGGTGTCGCTCATGTTCCTCAGGCTTTCTCGGTGCTCGTACAGGCGGATTACTGGGAGATCTGCTTGATCTCGAACGGCGTGGCCTTCTGGGCCTGGTGCGGGTGGTTGGGCCCGGAGTAGACCTTCAGCTTCTTCAGCATCTGACGGCCGAGCTTGTTCTTCGGGAGCATGCCCCACACGGCCTTCTCGATGGCCTTGCGGGCGTCCTTCTCCAGGATCTCGCCGATCGGCGTGGCAGTGAGACCACCGGGGTAGCCGGAGTGGCGGTAGGCCATCTTCGTGGTCTTCTTGTCACCCGAGAGGGCGACCTTCTCCGCGTTGACGACGATGACGAAGTCACCGGTGTCGACGTGGGGGGCGAAGATCGCCTTGTGCTTGCCGCGCAGGAGGTTCGCGGTCTGCACCGCGAGGCGGCCGAGGACGACGTCGGTGGCGTCGATGACGAGCCACTCGCGCTGGATGTCGCCGGGCTTGGGGCTGTACGTGCGCACGGAAGTTTCCTTCATCGTTCGTCGGGCCCGGAGAGCTGCTGCTCCCGGGTGGTGGAGCCACGCCCTCTGACGAACACGGCCCGGCTCAGCACTCGCGTGCGGTCCGGATCTGCACCCCGATCCCGTGGCGGGTCGGAGCGCGGCAGGAGGCGCGACTGACAAGACTACGGCGCTCCGCTCGGCAGTGTCGAATCATCGGGGACGGGAGCCTGGTTTCGCATGCCGCCACGCCGCAGTCTAAGTTGGAGAGCGTGACTGATTCTCTCACCGTCCGTGACAACCGCACCGGACAGGAGTACGAGGTCCCGATCACCGACGGCACCATCAAGGCCGCGGACCTGGGCCAGATCAAGGCCGAGGAGGACGCGCCGGGCCTGGCGGTCTACGACCCCGGCTTCGTGAACACCGCGTCCTGCCGCAGCTCGGTGACCTTCATCGACGGCGACAAGGGCGTCCTCGAGTACCGCGGGTACCCGATCGAGCAGCTGGCCGACAAGTCCAGCTTCCTCGAGGTGGCCTACCTGCTGATCCACGGCTCCCTGCCGACCAAGGCGGAGTACGAGTCGTGGGTGCACGAGATCACCTACCACACGTTCGTGCACGAGAACGTCAAGGAGTTCATGCAGGGCTTCCGCTACGACGCGCACCCGATGGGGATGCTGATGGCGTCGGTCGGGGCCCTCTCGACCTTCTACCCGGACGCGCGCAACATCAGCGACGCCGACAACCGGCACATGCAGATCGTGCGGATGATCGCGAAGATGCCGACGCTGGGCGCCTGGTCGTTCCGGCACGCGCAGGGCAAGCCGTTCGTCTACCCCGACAACGAGCTCGGCTACACCGCCAACTTCCTCTCGATGCTGTTCAAGATGAGCGAGCACCGCTTCGAGGCCGACGAGCGCCTGGTCAAGGCCCTCGACGTGCTGTTCATCCTGCACGCCGACCACGAGCAGAACGCCTCGACCAACGCGGTGCGCTCGGTCGGCTCGACCCAGGTCGACCCGTACTCCGCGGTCGCCGCGGGCGTCGGTGCCCTCTACGGCCCGCTGCACGGCGGCGCCAACGAGGCGGTGCTGCGGATGCTGCGCCGGATCGGCACGAAGGAGAACATCCCGTCCTTCATCCAGGGCGTGAAGGACGGCAACGAGCGGCTGATGGGCTTCGGCCACCGCGTCTACAAGAACTACGACCCGCGCGCGAAGATCATCAAGAAGTCCGCCGAGGACGTCTTCGAGGTCACCGGCACCAACCCGCTCCTCGACATCGCGCTGGAGCTGGAGAAGATCGCGCTCGAGGACGAGTACTTCGTCAAGCGCCGGCTCTACCCGAACGTGGACTTCTACTCCGGCCTGATCTACGAGGCCTTCCAGTTCCCGCCGGAGATATTCACGGTGCTGTTCGCGATCGGCCGCACCCCCGGCTGGCTCTCCCAGTGGCTCGAGCTGGTCCAGGACAAGGAGCAGAAGATCGCCCGCCCCAAGCAGATCTACACCGGCGCGCGCGGCCTGGAGTTTGTGCCCGCTGCCGAGCGCTGGGCGTGAGCGCAGCTCCCGAACGGCGCTGATGGTGGTCGAGCGAGCGGCGCGACTGAGCCTGCGAAGTCGCGACCCGCGTGTCGAGACCCGTTGAGCTGACAGGAGACACGATGCCGAGGCGGACGCCCGCAGCCGTCGTCTTCGACCTCGGCAACGTGCTGATCGACTGGGACCCGTACCCCGCGATCGCGGCAGGAGTCGGCCCGGACGAGGCCCGGCGGTTCCTCGCGGCCGAGGACTTCGACTTCATGGCCTGGAACCTGGTCCAGGACGCCGGGGGCCGGTGGGCGGACGCGGAGGACGCCGTACGCCGCAGCCACCCGCACTGGGCCGAGCACGCGCTGGCCTACCGCGCCCACTTCACCGAGTCGCTGCTCGGGGAGGTGCCGGGGACTGCCGACGTGGTGCGTGACCTGCACGCCGCGGGGGTGCCGCTGCTCGGCCTGACGAACTGGTCCGACGAGCTCTACCCGCACGCCCCCGAGCGGTTCGAGGTGCTGGCCCTGCTCGACGACGTGGTCGTCTCGGGCACCGAGAAGGTCGCCAAGCCCGACGCCCGGGTCTTCGAGATCGTCGCCGAGCGCAGCGGCATCCCCCTCGACCGGCTCGCGTTCGTCGACGACAAGCAGGCGAACGTCGACGCGGCGGCCGCGCTCGGCATGGACGCGATCCTGTTCACCGACGCGCGGTCCCTGCGCGACGAGCTGCACGCCCGAGGCCTCTCGGTCTGACGCCCGCGAGCCGGACGCGTGCGAGCCGGACGCCTACCGCTGGACGGCCACCGTCCGCCGGACCGCCTTCCCGCGGGTGGGGTCGACGGTGACCTGAACGCGGTCCAGGCGCACGAGCCGGTGCCGGCCGGCCTCGGTCAGCCGCAGCCGCGCGGTGCTCGCGCCGCCGGCCCGCAGGCCGACCTCGCCGCGGGCGAGCAGGACGCCCTGCGAGCGCACGGCGAGCACCCCGCGACCCGGCATCGAGGAGAGCACCCGCAGCGACGACGTCGACCCGGCGACCCGGAGGCGCCCGACCAGGCTCGCCGTGGCCGAGCCGGGCAGCACGGTGACGGTCGTGGTCGCGGTGTCGTTGACCGGGTTCGCGTCGGTCGAGGTCGAGGAGACGGTCGCGGTGTTCACCACCGTGACCGGCTCGTCGGTGCCCATGTCGGTGCCGACCCGGTCGTTGAGGCAGACCAGGTCGAGCACCGCGTCCTGGGCGGTGCCGGACTCGTTGTGGAGCCGGAACGCGCGCTCCTTGAGCCGCGGGTCGTGGCCCCACGTGGTGACCCCCTCGGGCAGGTCGAAGGTCGCGACGACGCCCTTGCCGTCGTCGGGGCAGGTGACCTTGACCTCGGTGCCCTCGGCAGGGGTGTCCGCTGGGACCGTCACGTGGTCGACGACGTGGGTGAAGCGGAGCTGGTGGGTGTGCCCGCCGACGGCACTGGTCGTCGTCGACAGGCACAGCGCGGTGGCCGTCACGGTCACCGGTGCGGTGGCGCGGAAGGTCAGCGTCCAGGTGCGGGCCGGGTAGCTCGTCTCCGAGCCGACCAGGACCGCCCCCGCGGAGGAGAGGTCGTAGCCCGGCGCGATCGGCACCGTCCCGGCGCGGCAGGTCAGCGTCACCTCGGTGCGACCGACCGGCAGCACCTGGGTCAGCGCGACCGGGGCGGCGTCGACGAGCAGGTCGTGGCGATGGCCGTCGCCGCCGCCCTCGGTCCGCCCCGGAAGGCAGACGATGAACGCCTTGGCCTGGACCCGGCCGGTCGCGTCGTTGCGGATCACGCCCTTCCAGGTGTCGGTCGTGACGCTGCGCGAGCTCAGCACCTTCACGTCGGAGAACGTGCCGGTCCCCTGGTCGACGTGGTCGATCCGGAAGTCGCCGTCGCTGAGGATGTCACCAGGGTTGCAGCCCAGCGTGATGCTGCGCTGCTGCCCCGGCTCGAGGTCGACCTGCATCTCCGGGTGGTACGGAGTCATCCAGTGGTCGCCGCCGGGGTGCGAGATCGGACCGGCCCCGGCGATCGGGTTGGCGGTCACCGTGATCGTCACGGTGGCGGAGGCCCCGGCGGCGAGGTTGCCGACGTTGCAGGTCACGACCCCGGTGGACTGCGTGCAGGGCGCGGTCGCGGACACGAACGTGACACCGGCCGGCAGCGTGTCGTGGACGACGACGCCGGTCGCGTCGGCGTCACCGACGTTGGTGGCGGTCAGCGTGTAGGTGAAGGTGGCGCCGCCGAGCGGGGTCGCGGTCGACGCCGACTTGGTGATCGTGACGTCCGGCGTGCCCGGCGTCGGCGGCGGGGGCGGGACACAGGAGCTGCTGGGCAGCAGGTTCTGGTGCGTCTCGAAGTTCGACGAGAAGCTCTTCGCGATGACCTGCCCGATCGTGTGGCCGACCGCGCTCACCGTGAACGCCGCCCGCGGCGCGAGGATGTGCCCGCCCCAGGCCGACCCGTAGCCCATGGTCAGCGTCGTGGCGTCCGGGAAGTTCCAGATGATGCCGGGGTAGGACGCCATCACCGCGTCGTTGACCTGGCTGGCGCCGGACGACACGTCCCACATCTGGCCGGCCAGGCTCACCGAGGTGCCGGGCACGTTGATGATCGTCGTGGCACCGCCCGGGACCTGGTAGCCGACGTGCTTGCCGGCCGCGAGGTCGGCGGCCTGGGCGGTGGTCAGCGTGAACACGTTCAGCGACGGGTCGGTGCCGGTGAGCACCAGCGCCGGGTTGCCCCCCGCCGTACCGCTGCTCACGGTGCCGTTCGCGGCCGCGGCACCCCACGCCGTCGACAGCGCGCGCAGCTGCGTGAACGACGTCGCGAAGTCGACGGGGTCGCTCCCGAGGTAGCCGGTACCGGCGCCCCCGTTGAAGTTCACTCCCGACTGCGGCGTGACGTAGGCACTGCCCCGCTGGAGGTTGTAGGTGCCGTGGCTGCCGGCGACGACGAGCGCGGCGGAGCCGGCCGGGAACCCGGACGGCAGGTGGGTGCCGACGGTCATCCCGCCGGCGCTGTGGTTCCCGCCGTAGGCGATGGCGCCCTCGGACTCGGCCCCGCGGCTGCCGTTCCCCTCGACGAACTCGGTCCACCCGGTGGCTGCGCCGAACGCGTTCGACACCGGCTCGCAGGCCGGCGGAGTGGTGGCCTCGGCGGCGATGCCGTGCAGCCCGACGGCAGCCAGCGTGCCGGTGAGCAGCGCCCCGACGAGCGGCAGTCGAAGAGCGCGGGCGCACGCGAGCGCAGACATGGTCATGACGGTCCCCCCTGGATGTCCGGTCTCGACCGTGCCATCCCGCAGTGGTGGCCCACCGGAGAACGACCGAATCCGCGCGCGGCGGACTGGACCGGACCGACCCTGGATCAGCTGCGGCGCTCCAGCCGCCGCACGTCCGGGGAGAGCAGCGAGAGCAGCGCCGAGCCGCCCATGACGCACCCGACGACGACCAGCCAGCGGTGGAAGCCGACCACCTCGGCGATCGGGCCGGTGAGCACGAGCCCCACCGGTCGGGCGACGAAGGAGCCGACCAGGTCGAACGAGTAGACCCGGGCGAGCATGTCGTCGGCGATGTTCTCCTGGATCGCCAGCTGCCAGAACACGTCGAAGACCTGCAGCCCGACCCCGTGCACGAACCCGCCGACGAGGATCGGCCAGAGCTGGTCGCTGAGAGCCATGGCCAGCGGGAAGGCCGCGGTGAAGGACAGCAGCGCGGTGCCGACGAACAGCAGCCGGCGCGGCCGCCACCGCAGGCACACGAGCCCACCCACGACGAAGCCGGCCATCAGCGTGCCGAGCGCGAGGCCCCAGCTGGACCGGCCGAACCCGTCCTCCATCACGATCGGTCCGACGACCGACTGGGCGCCGCCGTAGAAGAGGTGGTAGAGCAGCGCCTGGCCGATGAGCAGCCACAGCCAGGTGTGGCGGAGCACCTCGCGCAGCCCCTCGCCGAGGTCGCTGACGAACGACGGCCGGGCACCTTCGGGGCGGGTGTGCGGCACGTCGAGGTGGCCGAAGCACAGCGCCGCGACCGCGAACGTCGCGGCGTCCACGCCGATCGCCCAGCCGGGCCCGACGGCGGCGACCAGCACCCCACCGGCGGCGTACCCGACCACGGCCGCACTGGTCTGCAGCAGGCCCCGCAGCGCGACGGCGGACGCGAGCCGGTCCGCCGGCACGGTCATCCGGGTCATCGCGGACGAGGACGGCCCGCTCAGCGCGCCGAGGGCGCCGTTGACCACCCCGAAGACGGCCAGGATCGGCATCGTCGCCCAGCCGCCGACGACCAGGACCGCGACCGCGGCCTGGCTCACGGCGCAGGCGGCGCTGGAGCCCTCCATCATCAGCTGCCGGGCCACCCGGTCGCCGAGGACGCCGCCGAACAGCGCCGTCACCACGTCCGCGAAGGCGTACGCCGCCACCACCAGCCCGAGGTCGGTGGCCGACCCGCCGAGGTCGAGCACGGCGAAGGCGAGCGCGACCGGGGCGATCGCGTTGCCGAGCGAGCTGGTCGCCGAGCCGGCCACCAGCAGGCGGAAGTTGCGGAAGCGCAGCGGGCCGAGACGGTCCTCGCCGGTGCCGAGGTGGTCGAGCGAGGTCACCGGAGCATTCAAGCCGCTCCCGCCTCCGGGGTCTCCCCGGTTTCCGGCCGCGGCAGTTCTTCGGACCGCCCCAGCGAGGTCTCAGGAACGTCACAGGGTGCCCACGCATGGTTGACGCATGAACGACCAGCCCACGAGTCCGCCCCCAGGGCCGCCGAACCCGTACTTCTCCACCCCGGCGCCGCAGGGCCCGCCTCCCCAGGGCCCGCCTCCCCAGGGGCCGCCGGCCGCGGGGACGACGGAGCCGCCGGCCCCGCGTCGTTCCCGCCGGACCGGTCTCGCCGCCGCGGTCGTCGCGACCGCGCTGGTGGCGGGCGGTGCGGCGGGGGTCGGCGGCGCGGCCGCGTGGAGCGCGCTCGACGACGGGGGATCCTCGAGCGCCGCCGGCAGCCCCGACGCCCGCACGACGTCACAGGTGGTCGACACCCCGGACTCCGAGGCGCCGGCCGGCTCGGTCGAGCAGGTCGCCGCCAAGGTGCTCCCGTCCGTGGTCGAGATCGACGTGGCAGGCGCCCAGGGCGCCGGCTCGGGCTCGGGCATCATCCTCAGCTCCGACGGCGAGATCCTCACCAACAACCACGTGGTCGAGCTGGCCGGCGACAGCGGCTCGATCAGCGTCTCCTTCAACGACGGCTCGACCGCGAAGGCCGAGGTCCTCGGCACCGACCCGCTGACCGACACGGCCGTGATCAAGGCCCAGGACGTGTCCGGGCTGACGCCCGCGACGATCGGCAAGTCCGGCGACCTCAAGGTCGGCGAGAGCGTCGTCGCGATCGGCTCGCCGTTCGGGCTGGACTCGACGGTGACCAGCGGCATCGTGAGCGCCCTGGACCGGCCCGTGGACGTCGGCTCCGACGGCCAGGGCAACAGCACGACGTACCCCGCGATCCAGACCGACGCCGCGATCAACCCCGGCAACAGCGGTGGCGCGCTCGCCGATCTCGACGGCAACGTCGTGGGCATCAACTCCTCGATCCGCACCGCCAGCTCCATGCAGGGCGAGGCCGGGTCGATCGGGCTCGGCTTCGCGATCCCGATGGACGAGGTGATGCCGATCGTCGACCAGATGCGCAACGGGGAGACGCCGACCCACGCCCGGCTCGGCATCTCGGTCTCCGACGTCGCCAGCCGCCCCGGGGCCGAGGTCACCGAGGGCGCCGAGGTCCAGGACGTCAACGCCGGGTCGACCGCCGACGACGCCGGCCTCGCGAAGGGCGACGTGATCACGAAGGTCGACGACCAGCTGATCAGCGGCGCCGACTCGCTGGTCGCGACCATCCGGTCCTACCGGCCCGGCGACAAGGTCACCGTGAGCTACGAGCACGACGGCGACGTCAAGACCGTCACCCTCCAGCTGGACTCGGACGCGGACACGTCCAACTCCTAGACCCCTGGGTCCAGCCCGCAGAGCCTTTCTCTCCCCCGAGAAGGGATCGGGGCCCCACCGGCGAGCAGGTCCGTCTCCCGTCAGCCGGTGGGGCCCTGCTTCGCCCTGCTCCGCGCCGAGGCGTCCAGCCGCTTCTGGGACTCGCCCAGCCGCGCGACGGGGACGAAGGCGAGCCGCTCGTTGACGCCGACCATGTGCGCGTTGACCTCGGCGTCGTACGTCGTCACCACGCGGACGTGGGGCCGCTCCGCCTGGAGCAGCCGCAGGTTGGCGACCTTGACCGCGAGCCCAGCCGGCGACCGAGGGTGCCCCACCGGTCGTCGACCGTGCCGGCGAGACCGAGCAGCCGGCGCCGGGTGCCCTGGTCCTGCATCATGGCGCGGACCTCCTCCAGCTGCCACGGCGGCGTCACGCCCGCGGGCGCGGCGAGCTCGGCGAGGAGGTAGGCGTCGTGCCCGGGGTCGACCTGGCCGGGATCGAACGGCTCGACCTCGACGATGCGGTGCCGGCTCATCGGAGCCGCTCGACCCGGCCCTCGTCCCAGACCGGGCCGTCGGACTCGTAGACCTCGCCGTCCGCGCCGTAGACGAGGAACCGGTCGAAGCCGCGGGCGAACCAGCGGTCGTGGGTGACCGCGAGCACGGTGCCCTCGAACGCCTCCAGCCCCTCCTCCAGCGCCTCGGCCGACTGCACGTCGAGGTTGTCGGTCGGCTCGTCGAGCAGCAGCAGGGTCGCCCCCGAGAGCTCGAGCAGCAGGATCTGGAAGCGGGCCTGCTGACCGCCGCTGAGCGACTCGAACCGCTGCTCGGCGGACGGGCTGAGCTCGTAGCGGTCCAGCACCCGGCTGGCCTGCTCGCGCCCCATGCCGGCGCGCCCCCGACCGTCCGACTCGGCGTCGCCGCGGTGCAGGATCTCCAGCAGCGTGCGACCGACCAGCTCCGGGTGGTCGTGGGTCTGCACGAACCAGCCGGGACGGACCCGCGCGCCCAGCTTCGCGATCCCCCGGTGCTGGACCGGCTTGATCACCCCGTGCGACAGCGCGTCGCCCACCGGTTCGTGCTCCTTGTCCGGCCGGGTCCCGCCCGCGGCGAGCAGCCGCAGGAAGTGCGACTTCCCCGACCCGTTCGAGCCGAGCACGGCCACCCGCTCGCCGTACCAGACCTCGAGGTCGAACGGCTTCATGAGACCGGTCAGCTCCAGGTGCTCGCAGACCACGGCGCGCTTGCCGGTGCGGCCGCCCTTGAGCCGCATCGTCACCTGCTGCTCGCGGGGCTGCTCGGTCGGCGGGCCGGCCGCCTCGAACTTGCGCAGCCGGGTCTGGGCGGCGCGGTACTGCGAGGCCATGCCGTCGTTGTACTCGGCCTTGATCTTGTAGTGCAGCACCAGCTGCTTGAGCTTGGCGTGCTCCTCGTCCCACCGGCGACGCAGCTCCTCGAAGCGCGCGAACCGGTCCAGCCGGGCCTGGTGGTAGGAGCCGAAGCCGCCCGGGTGGGTCCACACGGTGTTGCCGGACGCACCGAGCTCCACCGTGACCACCCGCGTGGCGGTGTTGTTCAGCAGCTCCCGGTCGTGGCTGATCATCAGGACCGTCTTGGCCGACTCGCGGATCCGCTCCTCGAGCCAGATCTTGCCCGGCACGTCGAGGAAGTTGTCCGGCTCGTCGAGCAGCAGCACCTCGTCGGGGCCGCGGAGCAGGTACTCGAGCACCAGCCGCTTCTGCTCGCCGCCGGAGAGGGTGCCGAGGTCGCGGTACTTCGCGCGGTCGAAGGACAGCGCGAGGGCGGCCGTCGTGCACACGTCCCAGGTGACCTCGAGGTCGTAGCCACCGGCATCGGCGTACTCCGAGAGCGCATGGGCGTAGGCCATCTGGGTCTTCTCGTCGTCGGCGTCCATCAGCGCGCGCTCGCAGGCGTCGATCTCGTACGCCGCGTCGCGGATCCGCGCCGGCGCGACGCTGATCAGCAGGTCCGCGACGGTGGGCGCGTCCCCGAGGCCGGCCCCGACCATCTGGCGCATCACGCCCAGCCCGCCGGAGCGGGTCACCACCCCGGCGTGCGGCGACAGGTCGCCGGTGATGATCCGAAGCAACGTCGTCTTGCCGGCGCCGTTCGCGCCCACGAGCGCGACCTTGGCGCCCTCGCCCACCCGGAACGACACGTCGTCCAGCAGCACTCTCCCGTCGGGGAGCTCATAGCGCACCCCGGCCACGTCCACGTGTCCCACGTCGGAGGATTCTCCGCCATCGGCGCGAGCCGGGCACCCGGTTTACGTGCCGGGTGTCGCCGTCGGCCGAACTCGAGTGCCGTCCGCTGAGAGGCCTCCTACAATCTGGCCATGACACGGGGCGTGGAGGAGCCGGAGGCCGCTGTCTCCATCACCCTCCGCCCGCTCTCCTACCCGCCCACCCGGCGCCGGGCCCGCGCGGTCGCAATGACGGCGTACGCGGTCGCCCTGGCCGCGTGGTCCGAGCTGCTCGGGATCCCCAACGACACCGTCCAGGTGTTCCTGTGGCTGTGGCTCGGGACCGTCGCGTGGAGCATCGAGGCGCGGCCGGCGTACCACCTGAACTTCCTCAAGGACTGGTGGCTGCCGGTCGCCGGGCTGGTCGTCTACTTCTACAGCCGCGGCCTCACCGACGAGCTCGGCCTCCCGGTGCACGTGAGCATGCCGATCCGGTTCGACACCTGGCTCGGGGGCGGGGAGATCCCCACCACCCGCCTCCAGGACGCGTGGTGTGCCGACCCGTGCCTGAAGGACAGCGAGCCGCGCTGGTACGACTTCGTCCTCACCACCGTGTACGCCACGCACTTCCTGACCGGGCTCACGATCGCGGCGGTGCTGTGGGTGCGCCGGCGGGTCGAGTGGATCCGGTGGATGCGCCGCTACCTGGTGATCAACTTCGGCGCGCTCGCGACCTACATCGTCTACCCGATGGCGCCGCCGTGGATGGCCTCCGAGAAGGGCTGGCTGGACGCCGACGTCACCCGGATCACCGCCCGCGGCTGGCACGACGTCGGCCTGGGC
This sequence comes from Nocardioides sp., assembly GCF_030019515.1. GTDB lineage: Bacteria > Actinomycetota > Actinomycetes > Propionibacteriales > Nocardioidaceae > Nocardioides. Next base: position 75,984 of record NZ_JASEEQ010000003.1, read on the forward strand.
CGGGTCGACCTGATCCTCCAGGGCGTCGGCAACCCCGTGGCCGCGATGCCCTCGCTGCACGCCGGGATCACGTTCCTGGTCGCGTTCTACGGCATCCAGCGGCTGCGCACCCGGTGGCGCTGGCTGCTGGCGCTGTACCCGCTGGCGATGTCGACCGCGCTGGTCTACAACGCCGAGCACTACGTGATCGACATCCTGGCCGGCGCCCTGCTCGCCGGGCTGGTGCTGGTCGGCTGCCAGTGGTGGGAGAACAGCCGGGATCGGGTGATCAGTCCTCGGACCACCGCGCCCACAGGTTGATCCCGGCCTCGACGGCGTTCTCGTCGATGGCGGCGAGCTCGTCGGCCGTCAGGTCCGGGAAGGCCAGCGCGTCGAGGTTGGTGTCGAGCTGCTCGACCGAGCTGGCGCCGATCAGCGCGGAGGTGACCCGTGGGTCGCGCACCGCCCACTGGAGGGCGAGCTGGGCGAGCCGCTGGCCACGGGCCTGGGCGATCTCGTTGAGCCGGCGGACGTGCCCGAGGGTGGCGTCATCGAGGTGGTCGCCGGGGAGCGTGGAGTTCTGCCGCGCGGCGCGCGAGTCCTGCGGGACGCCGCCGAGGTAGCGGTCGGTCAGCAGGCCCTGGGCGAGCGGCGAGAACACGATGCAGCCCATGCCCTGCTGCTCGAGCTCGTCGAGCAGCTCCCGCTCGATCCAGCGGTTGAGCATGGAGTACGACGGCTGGTGGATCAGCAGCGGCGTGCCGAGGTCGCGAGCGATCGTGGCCGCCTCGTTGGTCTTCTCGGCCGAGTACGACGAGATGCCGGCGTACAGCGCCTTGCCCTGCCGCACCGCCTGGTCGAGCGCGGCCATCGTCTCCTCGACCGGCGTGTCGGGGTCGAACCGGTGGCTGTAGAAGATGTCGACGTAGTCCAGGCCCATCCGGCGCAGCGACTGGTCGAGCGAGGCGAGCACGTACTTCCGCGAGCCGCCGCCCTGCCCGTACGGTCCCGGCCACATGTCGTAGCCGGCCTTGGTGGAGATGACGAGCTCGTCGCGGTAGGGCGCGAAGTCGTCGCGCAGGTAGCGACCGAAGTTCTCCTCCGCCCGGCCGTAGGGCGGGCCGTAGTTGTTCGCGAGGTCGAAGTGGGTGACCCCGCGGTCGAAGGCGCGGCGCAGGATGGCGCGCTGGTTGTCCTCGGACCGGTCGTCGCCGAAGTTCTGCCAGAGCCCCAGCGAGATCACCGGCAGCTGCAGGCCGGTGCGGCCGGTGAAGCGGTACCGCATCCCGGTGGCGTCGGTCTCGTAGCGGTCGGGTGCGGCGGTGTAGGTCATGGTGCGATCCTGCCACCAGCGCAGGGGCGACAGCATGGCAGGATCGCCGAATGACGTCGTGGCAACCGGGATGGGACGCGTTCCCCCAGGGCCTGCTGGACTTCTGGACCGAGCGGCACCTGGGCACGCTGACCACGCTGCGCGCGGACGGCCGGCCGCACGTCGTACCCGTGGGCGTGACCGTCGACACCGAGGGGCGCTGCGCCTGGGTGATCACGTCCGGGACGTCGCGCAAGGTCGACCACGTCCGCCACACCCCCACACTGGCGGTCTGCCAGGTCGACGGCCGGCGGTGGTCCACGATCGAGGGACGCGGCGAGGTGCTCGAGGACGAGGCGTCGGTACGCCGCGCGATGGAGCGCTATGCGATCCGCTATCGCCCGCCCCGGCCCAACCCCCTCCGGGTGGCCGTCCGCATCGAGGTGGACCGGTTCCTCGGCAACGTGTGACCCCCCCCTCGCAGCGCGCCCGCGCACCCGGATGTCACGATCTGCGCATGCCTGCCGACAGCCCCGAGCTCACCGACCTCGACCGGGAGATCCTCGAGTTCGAGCGCGACTGGGTCGCCCACGCCGGCACGAAGGACGCCGTGCTGCGTGAGCGCTTCGAGCTCACGCCGACCCGCTACCACCAGCTGCTGAACCGCCTGATCGACCTCCCTGCGGCCGAGGTGCACGCGCCCCGGCTGGTCCGGCGCCTGCGCCGGCTGCGCGCCGCGCGACACGAGCAGCGCAGCGCGCGGCGGACGCGTCAGCCCTAGGGCCGGCCCGGCCCGCAGCCGGCTCGCCGGTACTCGATCGCCGCTCCCCGGAATATTCGCTACAGCCGTGCGTTTGAGGTTAGTACAACCTTCAACTAATTGCTGGCGACGAGCCGGCGGAGCAAGGAAAGAGTGAGTGCAGTGGTCGTCTACAACGAGCTGGTCGCCATCACCGCAGGCGCAGGGCTTCTCGGATTCGCAGCGTTCCTGACCGACCTGGTCCGCAACAAGCGGATCGCGAGCGAGGCCTGGGCCGCATTCTTCGGCATCACCGGTGGGCTGCTTCTCGTCACCGGTCTCCACACCACGCTGACCTGGCCGTTCGGCGACGGCGGGTTCGAGTACGCCAACATCGCGTTCGGTCAGCCGGCCGCGGGCTTCGGCGCGCTGCTCCTGCTCGCCGCGGTGTACCTGTGGCGGCACCGGGCCCTCTTCGACGGCGAGGTCGGTACGGCGAACGCCACGGCTCTCGCGGCCCTCAAGCCGGCCGGCATCTTCGTGGGTGCGCTCGGCCTCGGCATGGCCGTGCTGGCCATCGCGTTCGTCCGCTTCCAGCTCGGTGCCGCTCCGGCGGTGGAGCCGATCAGCGGCCGGTTCGGCGACTGGCCGATCCTCGAGGCGCTGTTCCTCGGCGGGCTCTGGGGCATCGTGGCCCTCGGCGCGCTGCTCTTCGCGATCGCGCTGTGGACCGACCGCCCGCAGCTGCTGCGCTGGGCCGTCTGGGCCTGGGTCATCGGCGGCGTGGTGTTCCTGCTCTTCGGCGCGATGAACTTCTACACGCACATCGGCATGTACTACAACATCTCCCACGACACGATGCACAAGTGGTGAGCCGGTCGTCCGGTCGGCCCTGAGCGGGCCCCACCCGGTCGCGCCGACTGCGACAGACCTGGAGCCCCGAGGCGAACCCTCGGGGCTCCCGGCATGTCCGGGCCGCGTGTCCGGGCCGCAACACCACACTCACAGCCAGCCGGACGAAGCGAGCGGTCACGCTGTCCGCACGACCTCCCGCGTCGACCGGCGCGGTCCGACCACCGCAGGCGCGCAGGGGCTACGCTGGGCGGTAGACAGCGAGTGAGGGGGCGGCTGTCCGCCACTGTCCCTCCGGCCTCGGGCCCCGTCGATCGGCCTCGTCCATGTCTTGGAACGCCGTCTACCTCGTGCTGATCGTGCTGGCGCTCGCCGCGGCGATGCGCGCAGCCTCCTGACCAGGACGCCCGTCCGGGCCGGCTCGGTCGAGCCGGCCCGAACGGGCGCTGGGTGGTGCGGTCCTGCGGGGTGGCTCAGACCAGGTCGAAGCGGTCGGCCTCCATGACCTTGACCCACGCTGCGACGAAGTCGCGCACGAACTTCTCGTGGGCGTCCGCGCTGGCGTAGACCTCGGCCAGCGAGCGCAGCTGGGAGTTCGAACCGAAGATCAGGTCGACCGCGGTGGCGGTCCAGCGCAGGTCGCCACTCGCGAGGTCACGGATCTCGTAGACGTTCGGCTCGGACTCCGACACCTTCCACTGCGTGCCGGGGGCCAGCAGGTTGGCGTAGAAGTCGTTGGTGAGCACGCCGGGACGGTCGGTCAGCACACCGTGCCGGACGCCGCCGACGAAGTTGCCGAGGGCACGCAGGCCGCCGACGAGGACGGTCGTCTCGGGGGCCGTGAGGCCGAGCAGGTACGCCCGCTCGACCAGCAGCACCTCGGGCTGGAGCTTCTCGTTCTCCCGCAGGTAGTTGCGGAAGCCGTCGGCCCGCGGCTCGAGCACCGCGAACGAGTCGACGTCGGTCTGCTCCTGGCTGGCGTCGGTGCGCCCGGCGCGGAACGGGACGGTCACGTCGACCCCGCCGTCCTTGGCGGCCTTCTCCACCGCGGCGGAGCCGGCGAGCACGATCAGGTCGGCGAGGGAGATCTTCGCCTCGCCGGACTCGTTGAACTCGCGCTGGATGCCCTCGAGCCGCTCGAGTACGCCGGCCAGCTGCTCGGGCTGGTTGACCGCCCAGCTGCGCTGCGGCTCGAGCCGGATCCGCGCGCCGTTGGCGCCCCCGCGCTTGTCGGTGGAGCGGAAGCTCGCGGCTGAGGCCCACGCGGTCGACACGAGCTCGGCGACTGAGAGGCCGGAGTCCAGGACCTTCGCCTTGAGCGCGGCGACGTCGGCGTCGCTGACGAGCCCGTGGTCGACGGCCGGCACCGGGTCCTGCCAGATCTGTGTCTCGCCCACGAGCGGGCCGAGGTAGCGCGCGATCGGGCCGAGGTCGCGGTGCAGGAGCTTGTACCAGGCCTTGGCGAAGGCCAGCGCGAACTCCTCGGGGTGGTCCTTGAACCGGCGCGAGATCTTGCCGTACTCCGGGTCGAAGCGCAGCGCGAGGTCGGAGGTCAGCATCCGCGGCTCACGACGCTTGGCGGGGTCGTGCGCGTCGGGGACCATGTCGGCGCCCGCGCCGTTCTTCGGCCGCCACTGGTTCGCGCCCGCCGCGGACTTCATCAGCTCCCACTCGTAGGCGTACAGGATGTGGAAGAACTCGTTGTCCCAGCGGGTCGGGTGGTAGGTCCAGGTCACCTCGATGCCGGAGGTGATGGTGTCCCCGGCCTTGCCGGATCCGAACGAGCTCCGCCAGCCCAGGCCCTGCTCCTCGAGCGGCGCCGCCTCGGGCTCGGGGCCGACCAGGTCGGCGTCCCCGGCACCGTGGGTCTTGCCGAAGGTGTGGCCGCCGGCGATCAACGCGACGGTCTCCTCGTCGTTCATGGCCATCCGGGCGAACGTCTCGCGGATGTCGCGGGCGGACGCGATCGGGTCCGGGTTGCCGTTGGGGCCCTCCGGGTTGACGTAGATCAGGCCCATCTGGACCGCACCGAGCGGGTCGGACAGCTCCCGCTCGCCGCTGTAGCGCTCATCGCCGAGCCAGGTGTCCTCCGGACCCCAGTAGATCTCCTCGGGCTCCCAGATGTCCTCGCGGCCGAACCCGAAGCCGAACGTCGTGAACCCCATGTCCTCGAGGGCGACGTTGCCGGCGAACACGATCAGGTCGGCCCACGAGATCTTCTGGCCGTGCTTCTGCTTCACCGGCCAGAGCAGCCGGCGGGCCTTGTCCAGGTTGGCGTTGTCCGGCCAGCTGTTGAGCGGGGCGAACCGCTGGGCGCCCTGGCCGGCGCCGCCGCGGCCGTCGTGGATCCGGTAGGTGCCGGCCGCGTGCCAGGCCATCCGGACGAACAGGCCGCCGTAGTGGCCGAAGTCGGCCGGCCACCAGTCCTGCGAGGTGTGCATCACCTCGACGATGTCGCGACGCAGCTCCTCGATGTCGAGCTCGCCGAACGCCTCGGCGTAGCTGAAGCCCGGGTCGAGCGGGTTGCTCTTCGTCGAGTGCGCGTGCAGCACCGAGAGGTCGAGCTGGTTGGGCCACCAGTCCTTGAGCGAGTTCGGGCGGCCGCCGGTCCTGGGCGTCGGCGAGTCGATCGCCGGGTTCTCGCTCTCGCTGCCCTGCGCGGTCGCGCCGTCGTGGATCACGGGGCACCCGCCCTCGGCCTTCCGGTCCACCCCCTGTGGGCTGCTCTCGGGGGTGCGGTTGTCCTGGCTGTCGGTCATGGTCTTCCTTCCGGGCGGTCGTTGGCGGTCATGAACGGGGGGTCGAGCAAGCGGGGCACAGGCCCCAGTAGACGACCTCGGCCTCGTCGATCAGGAAGCCGTGGTCCTCCGAAGCGGTCAGGCAGGGGGCTCCGCCGACGGCGCAGTCGACGTCGGCGAGGACCCCGCAGGAGCGGCACACCACGTGGTGGTGGTTGTCGCCGATCCGCGCCTCGTAGCGCGCGACGGAGCCGGCCGGTTGGATGCGACGTAGCAGGCCGGCCTCGGTGAGCGTGTGCAGCGAGTCGTAGACGGCCTGGTGCGAGACGCCAGGGAGGTCCTGGCGCGCCGCGACGATGATCGACTCGGTGTCGGCGTGCGGCAGGGCGTGCACGGCACCCAGTACGGCGACCCGCGGGCGGGTCACCCGCAGCGCCGCGGCACGCAGCAGCTCCGGGAACCTCCCAGGGAGGTCACTGGTCGTCGACATGGCCGCAGTCTCGCGGCTTTTTTGGAATGAGTCAAGAAAGAGGTGCGAGGGGCTCCTCGCCGAGCAGCTCGGCACGGGAGGGGTATCTCGCGAGCGAGTCTCGCCCGATCACCGTCGACGCGACGCGCACGCCGGTCGCCAGCGCCCGCGCCATGTCGTCGTGCTCGGCCAGCTCGGCCAGCATCCCCGCGGCGAGGCTGTCCCCGGCGCCCGTGGTGTCCTTCGCCACGACCGGCGGTGCTGCGAGCCGGAGCCGAGCGCCGTCCGGCCCGCGCGCGACCAGGCCGCGCTCGGCGAGCTTGACGACGACCCAGCCGCCGCAGGCTCGCTGCAGGGAGTCTGCGGCGGCCTCCGGGTCGGCCTCGCCGGTGAGGGCCTGGGCCTCCGGCTCGTTGGGCAGGAAGATGTCGACCGAGGGCAGCATCGCGAGGACCTCCCGGTCGGCGTCGCCCCGCCAGTCGTCGGGGTCCCATCCGGTGTCGAACACCGTGCGACCGCCGTGCGCGCGCGTGCGCCGGAGGAGATCCAGCGCGCCGCTCCCCCGGAGCCCGGGCAGCGAGAAGTACCCGGTGAGCATCACGAGGTCGGCCGCGGTGGCCTCGGCGGGCACGTCGGCCTCCGTGTACGTCTTCAGCACCCCGTGGGCGGTGAGGAAGGCCCGCTCGCGGCCCACGGCCTCGAGTGCGATCGAGATGCCGGTCTCCTGGCCGGCGACCACCTGGAGGTCGTCGCCGAGGCCGGCCCGGCGCAGCTCGGCCGCGACCCAGCGTCCGGCCTGGTCGTCGCCGACCGCGCCGAAGAGCCGGTGGGACACCTCGAGGCCGGCCAGGGCGAGGGAGACGTTGCCCGCGGCTCCGGCGGGCCGGACCGCGATGTGGTCGATGACGTCGTCGCCCCCGGGGTCCGGCAGCCGGGTGACCGGGGTGGCGATCACGTCGAGCTGGACGTTGCCCAGGACATGGACCGATCGGGTCATCGACTACCCAGCTTGATGTCGTCCTGCTCGTACCGGAACCCGTCGGCCCGCAGTCCTCGCCTGCTCGCCAGGCTCCAGCCGAGCAGCTGCAGCGGCAGGATCTCCAGCACGGTGCGGGCGAGCGGCGACCCCGGCACCGGGAGCCGGACCGGGACCAGGTGCTCGGCCGCATCGATGTCGGCGTCGGTCGTGACCAGGAGGGTCGCGCAGCCGAGGGCGCTCACCTCCCGGGCGAGCCGGACCTCGCGCCCCGCGCCGATCACCACGCAGCACACGCTCGGGTCGAGCGGCTCCATCGGTCCGTGCAGGTAGTTGTGGGTCTCGTGGGCGGCGGTGAGGGCCCGAGCCGCCTCCCGCAGGAGGAGCGCGCCCTCGCCGGCGGTCGTGATGGACGCACCGGACCCGATGACGTCGATGAGCCGGGCCCGGTCGAACCGCTCGGCGACCGACTCGACGACCGGTCGTGCCGACGCGATGACCTGCGCGGCCTGGTCCGGCAGGGCGGACCAGTCCGTGCGCGCTCCGGCCCAGTGCTCGCCGAGCAGCCCGATCGCCTGGATCGTTGCGGTGTACCCCGTCGTGTAGACCGGGCTGTCCGGCCCACTGTCGAGCGGGATGACCTCGTCCACCACGTCGGCCAGCGGCGAGTCCGGGAAGTTCGTGATCGCGACGCGTCGGCCTGTCGTGCGCTCGAGCGCGGTGACCGTCTCCGTGCTGCGCCCGGACTCGCTCATCGCGACGACGACGTCGGCGACCGGGCGGTCGGCGTCGAGCAGCTCGGTGGCCGAGAGCGCGAAGGCCCGGATGCCGGACGCGCGCCAGACCGGCGCCGCGCTCCTGGCCACGTGCTCGCTGGCGCCGATGCCGACCAGCGCCACGACGGCGCCCTCGGCGATCGGGGGGATGCGTCGCAGGGCGTCGCGGACGGCAGCGGCACTGGTCCGCAGCACCTCCGGTTGCGCGTCGATACCTTCGGGGAATCGCATCGTGATCAGCCTTTCACTGCTCCGGAGGTCAGGCCTCCGACGATGTAGCGCTGGAAGACCAGCGCGAGGATGACGGGTGGGATGGTGGCCAGCACTCCTCCGGCGGCGATCAGACCGAAGTCCGAGGAGTGCTTGCCGGTGAACTCGGCGATGGCGACGGGGATGGTCTTCGCGTCCGTGCTCGAGGTGAAGATCAGGGCGTAGAGGAACTCGTCCCAGGCCAGCAGGAACCCGAACATGCCGGTGGTCAGGATCCCCGGCCGCGCCAGCGGGAGGATCACCCAGAAGAGCGCCCCCATCCGGCTGGCGCCGTCGACGCGGGCGGCCTCCTCGAGGCCGGCGGGCAGGCTCAGGAAGTAGTTGCTCATCGTCCACAGGCAGAACGGGGTGACGATCGAGCCGTAGGTGATGACCAGGCCGATCTTCGTGTCGAGCAGCCCGAGGTTGGCCAGCGCCAGGTACAGCGGGATGACCAGGGCGATCGGCGGGAGCATGTAGATCGCCAGGAACGCGAGCAGCGAGGTCCGGCGGAACCGGAACCGCAGGCGGGCGAACGCGTAGCCCCCGAGGACGCCGACGACCAGCGAGACCACGGTGGTGGCGGTGGCGACCACGAAGCTGTTGATCATCGCGGCGCGGAAGTTGGCGGCCACGTCATCGCCACCGCCGGAGGAGAAGATCGCGCGGTACCGCTCGAGCGTCGGGTGGTCGGGCCACCAGTGCGGGTGCGGCGAGAGCAGCTCCGAGGACGGCGAGATGCTGGAGATCACCAGCCAGGCGAAGGGCGCGAGCACGACCAGCGCCATGACCACGGCGGCCACGTGGATCCAGACCAGGTAGGCGCGACTCGGTCTCATTCGACACCTGCCATCTCGTTCTGGCGGAGGATCCGCAGGTACGCCATGGCCAGCGCGAAGACGGCCAGCACGATCAGGTACGCCAGCGCGGCGCCGTACCCGAACAGCTGGTTGGAGAAGGCCTGGAGATAGGTGTAGAACGCGACCGTCTGCGTCCCGCTGGCGGGCCCGCCGCCGGTCATCACGTAGATGATGTCGAAGACCTTGAACGCCTCGATGGTGCGCAGGATCAGCACCACGGCGATGGAGGGCGCCAGCATCGGGATCGTGAGCCGCCAGAACGCGCGCCAGGGTCCGGCACCGTCCACGCGGGCCGCCTCGTAGAGGTCGCTGGGGATCGTCTGCAGGCCGGCCAGGATGAAGAACACGACGATCGAGGTGTTCTTCCAGACGTCGGCGATGATCACCATGTTGAGCGCGAGGAAGGGCTCGCCGAGCCACTGCGTCGGCGTCTGTGAGATCCCGAGCGTGTCGAGCAGGCCGTTGAGCGCGCCGTACTGGCCGTTGTAGATCCAGCGCCACAGCGCGCCGTTGACGATGGTCGGGAGCGCCCAGGGCAGCACGACGATGCTGCGCCACAGCCAGCGCGCCCTGAGCGGCGCGTTGAGCAGCAGGGCGACCGCGATGCCGAGCGACAGCTCGAGGAACGTCGAGACCAGCGTGAAGTACATCGTGTGCCCGAGGACGCTGTAGAACCGGTCGTCCTGGAAGACCTGGACGTAGTTGTCGATCCCGACGAACGGGTAGTCGCCCGGCATCGCGCTGTCGACGTCGTAGAGCGAGACCACCAGGGTCCGCACGACCGGCCACAGCACGACGCCGAACACGACCACGGCCGCGGGCAGCAGCAGGAGGAGCGCGAAGCGCCCCTCGTGGTAGCCGCCGCGGACCCGGGGACGCCCACCCGCTCGCGGGGTCGATGTCACGATCAGGACTCCAGCAGCTTGGCCGCCTCGGAGGCCGCGTCGTCGAGCGCCTGCTGCGGCTCCTTGTCGCCGAGCAGGGCCTTCTGGATCTCGGCCTGGAGCACCTGGGACATCGCGTTGTAGCTGGCGACCTGCGGCCGCAGGATCATGTCGCCGAGCTGCTTCTTGGCCTGCGGTACCACGGCGGGGTTCGTGTCGACGACCTTGGGGTCGTCGTACGACGACGACCACACGGGCAGCGAGCTGAGGGCGTACTTGTCCTGGACCGGCTGGCTGGTGAGGTACTCGATGTACTTCCAGCCGGCATCCTGGTTCTCACTGGTCGCGGAGAGGGAGAGCGCCATGCTGCCGTTCACGCCGGGGCGGCCGACCGGGCCGCTCGGGGTCTGCAGCACCGCGACGTCGCCGGGGATCTGGCTCTCCTTGGGGTCGTTCGCAAGGCCGTACATGTAGGTCCAGTTCAGCGCGATGCTGGCCTGGCCCGAGGAGAAGACGCGGCGCACGTCCTCCTCGAGCGACTGCGTCGAGGCGGGGTTGGTGAGGCCGTCGACGATGGTCTGCCGCATGAACTCCAGCGCGGCGACGCCACCCTCCTGGTTGAACGCGGGCTGGCCCGCGTCGTCGAGGAAGGTCCCACCGAAGGCACCGAGGAGCTGGGTGTAGTCGCAGATCAGGGCCTCGGCCTGCTGCCAGGACCAGATCAGGGGGTACTGCACGCCGCTCTGCTTGAGCGCGCGGGCGGCGGTGAGGACGCCGTCCCAGGTGTCGAGCTGCGCGGCGTCCACCTTCGCCTTCTCGAGCTGGGCGGTGTTGTAGAAGAGGTACTTGGTGTCCAGGATCCACGGGACCCCGTAGAACTTGCCGTCGTACTGCGGCGTCGCGACGGCGCCCCCGAGCATCTGCTGCTTCCACTCCTCCGGCCAGCGGTCGCTGACGTCGGCGACGATGTTCTTGGTGCCGAACTCGGCCGGCCAGATCACGTCGATCAGCACGACGTCGTACGTGCCGGCAGGGGCTGCCGCGACGGTCTTGTCGTGCAGCGCCTCGTAGGACACGAAGTCGGCGGTGACCTTGATGCCGGTGTTGGCCTTCATGAAGGCCGCGGTCATCTCCTTGATGTTGTCCTCGGAGTAGCCCGCCTGCTGCATGAACAGCGCCCGGATGCTGCCGCTGCCGCTACCGCCACCGCCCTTCTCACCCCCGCCACCGCCGACGCCGCAGGCGACGAGGAAGCCGGACAGGCCGAGCGCACCACCGCCCACGAGCAGGCCACGACGCGTCGGCCGGGGGGCGGTGATCCCGGTGAGCGAGCCCGAGAGGGGTGATGTGGGCTTCATGACATCTCCATTTGTTAGGCAACTTGCTTATTGAATGGATATTCTCAGCGGCACCGGGAACACGTCAAGAGCGACGGGAGAGATTTGTGACTGCCGCAGCGCATGCGTCGAGCGCCGACCAGGTCCTCGACGTGCTGCTCCACCAGACCGAGCCGGTGACCCGGCCGTTCCTGGCCACTTCCTGCGGCCTGTCCCGGCCGACGATCTTCGCCGCGATCCAGCAGCTCGAGCAGCGCGGGCTGGTGCAGGCCGTGGGCCAGCAGAGCGGGACCCCGGGGCGCTCGGCCACGCTCTACGAGGTCCCCGAGGGCGCCGGCGCACTGGCGGCGGTCGACATCGGCGGCAGCAACCTGCGGGTCGCGATCGCCGACCTGCGCGGGCAGCTGGTCGGCGAGCAGCACGAGCCGACCGCTCGACCGGGCGGGCCCGCCATCGTCGCCCAGGCGATCGAGCTCCTGCGGTCCACGCTCCTCGCGTCGAGGATGGCCGCCGTACCGCTGCGCACGATCGGCGTGTCCGTGCCGGGCGTGCTGGAGCACGACGGACGGACCGTGCGCTACGCGTCGAACATCGACCAGTTCGAGCCCTTCGACTTCGCCACGCCGTTCGCGGACGCGTTCGACACCGTGGTGATCCTCGACAACAACGTCAACCTCGCGGCGATGGCCGAGCGCTGGCGAGGCGCCGCGCGGGAGCTGAGCACGTTCGCGGTCGTCGCCGTCGGCGCGGGCATCGGTGCCGGGATCGTCCACGAGGGCCGGGTGATGCGCGGTGCGCACGGCGCGGCCGGCGAGGTGGCGTTCCTGCCGCCGTTCGGGACGCGCCGCAAGGTGGACGCCCGCGCCCACGACGAGGCCGGCGGCCTGAGCCTGCTCCACGACGCGCAGTCGCGGTCCGGATGGCGGGGCGACCCGCCCACCACCGTCGAGGACCTCTTCCGGCGGGCTGCCGCCGGCGAGCGGCCGGCCGCCACCCTGGTCGAGGAGGAGTGCGCGCGGATCGCCTCGGTGATCGCGTCGATCTGCGCCGTCATCGACCCCGAGACCGTGGTCCTCACCGGAGGCGTCGGCGACAACGACCAGCTGATCGCCCGCGCCGGCAGCCTGACCGAGGCGATGATCCCGTTCCCGCCCACCCTGATCCGGTCGGGCCTCGGCGACCGCGCCAGCCTGATCGGCGCGGTCCACCTGGCCGCGCAGTCCGCCAAGCAGGAGCTGGTGGAGGACACCAGCGGCTGATCCTGGCCCGGCTCACATGGAGATCACTCCGGCGCGGCGTGGGCCCCGAGCGCGTCCAGGACCGCCATCTCGGCCGGGTCCAGCGCGAACGACCCCACCTCCACGTTGGCCCGGATCCGGTTCGGCTCTCGGCTCTTCGGGATCACCACGACACCATGCTGGAGGTGCCACCGGATCACCACCTGGGCAGGGGTCCGGCCCAGCTGGCGCGCCAGCCCTACCACCGCCTCGTGCTCCAGGACCCCACCCCGCAGGCCGCTGTACCCCTCCAGGACGACCCCGCGCTCGCGGTGGGCCGCGAGAACGTCCGGCTCGAACAGCAGTGGGCTCCACTCGATCTGGTTGACCGCCGGCATCTCGCCGGTCACCTCGGCCAACCGGTCGAGCTGCGGCACCGAGTAGTTGCTGACGCCGATGTCGCCCGCCAACCCGTCCGATCGAGCCTCCTGCAGTGCCCGCCAGAGATCGGCGTGCACCTCGTCGTCGACCGACCAGTGGATCAGCCACAGGTCGACGTGGTCGACTCCCAGCAGCTCCAGGCTCCGCTCGAGCGTCTCCCGGTGCTGATCCGCGCGCCCGGGTGGGATCTTGGTGGTGATGAAGATGTCCTCACGGCGAACCCCGCTGTCCCGGATCCCGCGACCGACCTCACCCTCGTTCTCATAGACGTGCGCCGTGTCGAGGTGTCTGTAGCCGGCGGACAGGGCAGCCGTCGTGGCGCGCACGGCCTCCTCCCCTGTGATCTGCCAAGTGCCGAAGCCGAGCAGCGGCATCTCCCGGCCGCTCGGCAGGGTCACCGCTTCTTCCGGAACCGACGATCCGATCCGATCCGTCATGGGGGTCCTCTCGATCACTGCAGGGTCGCTCGCCGCGCGAGCGGCGAGCCTGGGCGCGTCATCCGGTCGCCTTACGACGGCCATCGACGAGCAGGGAGTTCCGCAACCGCGCCTCCGCATCGGGCTCGTGGCCGACCTGGTCCAGGCCGAGCAGGGCGGCTCCCACGACCGGCGGCACCTCGGTGACCCGCCATTCCGCCCGCGGCGCCGTGGTCTGCAAGCCCGCTGAGATCTCGGCCATCAGGAACGGATCGGCACTGGTCAGCACTCCTCCGCCGAGCACGATGGTCGCGTGCCGGTCCACCAGGTCCAGCCGTCTCAACGCGGCTCCGACGAGGGACGTGACCTCCTCGGCCTGGCGCCTGACGATGGCCATCGCCGTCGGGTCCTGGGCATGCGACGCCGCGCGCAGCACAGCGGGCGCCAGCTCACCCAGGGACGCGTGCCGCAAGCGCCCGAAGTGGAAGTCCTCGATGACCTCCTGGAGGGACGACCGCTTGAAGTGGGCCACGATCAGGTCCTCCAGGGCGGTCGGTCGCGCACGGCCGTCCGCCGCACGCGCCGCCCACCAGAGCGCCTCGTCGCCCAGCTGGACTCCCCCTCCCCAGTCCCCCGAGATCCGCCCCAGGGAGGGGAACCGCGCGTGCCTGCCGTCGCTCGCCACGCCCACGCAGTTGATCCCCGCGCCACAGACCACCGCCACCGCGTCGTGGTCGTCCGTTCCTGCCCGGAGCAGCGCGAACGTGTCGTTGTCCACCACCAGGTGCCGTGCCCATTGCCGCTTCTCGATGGCCTCGGTGATCAGTGCTGTCTCGGCCGGGATGTCCACGCCGGCCAGGTAGATGCCCGCGTGCACAGCGACGTGGCTGGCGACCGACCCCACCTGGGCCGCCGCCTTGCCGACCAGGTCGTCGAGCAGGTCGGCGCAACCCTCGATCCCGAGCGAGTGGGGCGAGGACCCGGGACCGCGCACGTGGGCGACGAGGCGGCCGGCACGGTCGGCCAGCACGACGTCGGTCTTGCTGTTGCCGCCGTCGACCGCGAGCACGAGCCCGGTCATCGCGCCCACGACAGATGTTGACGATTCGCCGCGAGCAGCCGGTCGGTCAGCTGGTCCGCGAGGTCCGACTGACCGACGAGCGGGTGGGCCAGGAGCGCCCGGAAGACACGGTCGCGACCACCCTTGATCGCGGCCTCCAACGCGAGCTCCTCGTACGCCGAGACGTGCGCGATCAGGCCGGCGTACAACGGCTCCACCGGGGCCAGGTCGAGCGGCGCGGCGCCCGTGGCGTCCACCCGCCCGGACACCTCGATCACGGCCTCCGGCGCGAGGAACGAGAAGGTGCTTCCGTTGCGGACGTTGACGGCCTGGACGTCCCCCCGGTCGTGGAGCAGCGAGGCCATCAGGTCGATGGCCGCCTCTGAGTAGAAGGCGCCGCCCCGCTCGGACAGCAGTGCCGGCTTCTCGTCCAGCGCCTCGTCGGCGTACATCTCCAACAGCTCCCGTTCCACCTCGGCGACCCGCTCCCCGCGCGTGGGTCCGCCCCTCTGCTCCTCGACCACGAGGTCGTGGCGGTAGAAGTAGCGCAGATAGTACGAGGGGACGGAGCCGAGCCGGGTCAGCACGTCGACGGGAAGCCCGAGGTGCTCTGCGATCTCCGCGCCGTGACGGTCGAGCAGCTCCGGCAACCGGTCGACACCGTCGACCAGGACGGCTCGCTCCCACGTCAGGTGGTTCAGACCGACGTGATCCAGCTGAACGCGGTCGGGCGCTACCTCCAGCAGCTGCGCGAAGTAGCGCTGGAGACCGATCGCCACGTTGCACAGCCCCACGGCCCGGTGGCCGTCGTCCAGCAGCGCCCGGGTCACGATGCCGACCGGATTGGTGAAGTCGATGATCCACGCACCAGGGGCAGCCCTGCGACGTACCCTCTCGGCGACGTCCAGGATGACCGGGACGGTCCGCATCGCCTTGGCCAGGCCGCCGGCTCCGGTCGTCTCCTGCCCCAGACAGCCGCAGTCCAAGGGCCACGTCTCGTCGCCGATGCGCGCCGCCTGACCGCCCACCCGCAGCTGCAGGAGCACGACCTGGGCGTCGGCCACCCCGGCGTCGAGGTCGCTCGTCGCCACCACGCGGGCGGGATGGCCCTGCCGGGCCAGGATCCGTCGAGCCACCCCCGCCACCAGCTCCAGGCGCTCGGCCGCCGGGTCCACGAGGACCAGCTCCTCGACAGCGAGCGAGTCGCGCAGGCGACCGATCCCGTCCACCAGCTCGGGGGTGTAGGTCGACCCTCCGCCGACCACGGTCACTCTCATCCCTTGACTCCTGTCAGGTTGATTCCCTCCACGAACGCCTTCTGGGCGAACGCGAAGATCACGAAGATCGGAACTGTCGCGATCACGGTGGCGGCCATGGTCAGGTTCCAGCTGACCTCGTGGGCACCGCGAAAGGCCACGAGTCCGAGCGAGATGGGCCACGCATCCGGATTCTCGCTCGCGTAGAGCAACGGCCCGTAGTAGTCGTTCCACGTGTAGAAGAACATGAACATCGCCGTGGCCGCGACCGCGGGCTTCGCCATCGGCAGGATGACGCGGAGCAGCACCTGGAGCTCGTTGCAGCCGTCGACCCGGGCCGCATCGCTGTACTCCTCGGGAATGGTGAGGAGGAACTGCCGCAGCAGGAAGATGCTGAAGGCGTCCCCGAGCAGGTTGGGGAGGATCAGCGGCCACAGACTGCCGGTGAGGTCGAACCTGGCCCACATGATGTAGAGCGGCACCACCGTCACCTGGGGCGGCAGCATCATCATCATGATCACCAGGACGAGTGCGATGGACTGACCACGCCACCGCAGCCGCGCCAGGGCGTACGCGACCGGGATGCTCGAGAGGAGCATGAAGCCAGTGGCGAGCCCGGCGTACAGCACGCTGTTCAGCATGTAGCGCAGCATCGGGACCCGTTGGAACACCTCGACGAAGTTCTCGGGGTGCCAGGAGCGCGGCCAGTAGTCGGAGGTCAGCGCCTGCTGGCCCGTCATGAACGAGGTCAGCACCATGACCAGGATCGGGGCCACGAACATGACGGCCAACGCGATGGCGATGCTGTACTCGGCGATCCACAGGAGGAAGCGGCGGCGTCGCAGCGCCCGGTCCGGCCGAGGCGAACCCGTCCGGGCGGCGCGGTCGGACTGCAGCAGGGACGTCGAGGTGGTCATGCCATCACCGGCCCTTGATCGTGTCGCGGAACTGGCCGAGCAGGATGAGCACGAAGACGAGCGCGGCCGCGAACAGGACCAGCGCGAGCACGCTGGCGTACCCCAGGTAGTAGTTGGTGAAGCCCTGGACGTAGAGCCACTGGGGGAAGGTGAGCGTGGAGCCCAGGGGGTAGCCGAGCAGTCCGCCTACTCCGCCACCCACCGTGGCCTGGCCCGACGCCGCCTGCGCGGCGACCGCCGCTTCGGTGAAGTACTGCAGCATCGCGATCACACCGGTGACCCCGGCGAACATCAGGACCGGAGAGATCGCCGGCAGAGTGACGTGCCGCCACCGCTTGACGGCGTTGGCGCCGTCCAGGCTGGCGGCCTCGTACAGCTCCTTCGGGACGTTGAGGAGCGCTGCGAGGATGATGATCATGACCTCCCCGACTCCCCACAGGCCCAGCAGTGTCAGCCCGGGCTTCGCCCAGCGCGGATCGTTGAACCACAGCGGGCCGTCGATGCCAAGGAGGGACAACCCCTGGTTCACCGGCCCCGTGGCGGGGTTGAAGAGGAAGACGAACATCAGGGTCGCGGCCACCGGCGGAGCGAGTGCGGGCAGGTAGTACAGGGCGCGGAGGATGCCGGAGCCCCGCTTGACGGTGAGCAGCAGCTGCGAGATCACCAGGGCGAAGAGGATCCGGGCGGGGACGAGCACGACGACCAACCACATGGTGTTGCGGATCGACTGCCAGACGCGAGGGTCGTCGTGCAGGAAGTACGAGTAGTTGCTCCACCCGACGTACTCCGGCGGCGAGAGCAGGTCGTAGCGCTGGAACGAGAAGTACACGGTCGCGACCAGCGGATAGGCGAAGAACAGGCTGAACCCGAGGATCGCCGGACTCATGAAGGCCAGGACGGTGAGGCGGCGCCGCCAGGTCAGCCTCGACCGCGGCGCCGCCCCCATCCCGGTGCCCCTCGCGACTGTCCTGCGACTGGCGGTTGCGAGAGACGCCATGGTCAGGGTGCCGACCGCTGCAGGTCCGTCGTCATCTGGTCGTCGACCTCGCGCAGGCCGGCCGCCAGGTCGTCGACCTGTCCCTGCTGCCACCGCTCGGTGAAGTCGCCCATCGTCCCGGTGTAGCCCTCGGCCCCGGCCCGCGTCGCCGGCGTGGTGGCCGAGTGCTCGTTCTGGAAGACGTCGATGAACGTCTGGAAGTTCGGGTCCGTCACCAGATCGGGAGACCCGAGCGACTCCTCCGTGGTCGGCACGTTGCGGAGGCTGTTCGACAGCTTCACGAGCGCGTCGGTGTCGGTGGTGAGGTACTTCAGCAGCGCCCAGGCCGCCTCGGGGTTCTCCGCGCCGCGCGGAATGCCCGCGATGGTGCCGGTCACGTAGCCGGCGCCGTACAGCTCCGGTCGGTCCTCCGGGCCCGGGAACGGTGCCGTCCCGTAGTCGAGGTCGGGAGCGTCGGCAGCGATGAAGGCGTTGCGCCACTCACCGTCCAGGTTCATCGCGATCTTCCCGGTCTGGAACGCGTTGTCCGCCGACCACTCCTGGCCGATCCCGGCCGTGAACTTGTTGAGGTTGTCCAGCCCGTACCAGTCGACGAGCTCCTTCTGCCACTCGAGCAGGTCCGCCCACGCCGGGTCATCGGCGATCTGTGGATCGAGGTCGTCGTCGAGCCACTGCGCGCCCCACGCGGGCGCCATGACCTCCGGGGTGTTCTCGTAGAAGCCGAAGGTCGGCACGAAGCCCGCGACCTTGATGCTGCCGTCCGGGTTGCGGACCGTGAGCGCCTTGGCCATCTCCGTGAGCTCCTCGGCTGTCTTCGGCGGCCCGTCGAAGCCCGCGTCGGCGAGCATCTTCTTGTTGTAGTAGAGGCCGTACGCGTCCGCGAGCATGGGCATCGCGCAACGGGTGCCGTCGAACTCGGTGTAGTCGCTGACGAGGTCGGGGAAGATGTCAGCGCTCACGCCGTCGCGCTCCATCCACGGTTCGAGATCGATGAAGGCGCCGGTGCTGCAGAAGCTGCCGACGATGGCGGTCGAGTACGAGATCCCCAGATCGGGGCCCTTCCCCGCCGCGATCGCCTGTCGGACCTTCTCGTCGTCCTGCTCGGACCGGACGTCGACGGTGATCTTCGGGTTCGCCTTCTCGAAGTCGTCGACGACGGCTTGGATCGCCTCTGCCTCCCGGCCGCTGAAGAAGTGCCACAGGGTGACGTTCCCCTCGGCAGTAGCGCCTTTCGCCTCGGGCGCGGGGCCTTCGCTACCCGTCTCCGCAGTGCAGCCCGCTGCCGCCAAGGAGAGCGCTGCCACTGCGACGAATGCGCGGAATGTGCGACTCGCCATCCCGGTTCTCCAATCCTCGACCTTCCTAATCGACAGGAAGGTTTCCAGTGAATGGCGAGAATCTAGTTCGCACCCGACGGGGTGTCAACGGATTGCGGGCCCTCAGTTCGTACGGCGGTCAGGCGGTCGTTCCCGGCCGGGCTGCCCGCGGGGAGGCACCGCTGCCGGCGGTGCTCCCCTCGAGGCCGGGGACCGCAGTGCAACGGGAAGGGCGCGCAGGAGGCCGAGGGCGCAGACCGCGGCCATGGAGAGGAAGAGGCTGGTGTACCCGCCCGCGGCCGCCAGCGCACCGCCGGCGATGCCGGCCAGTGGGCCGGCGATACCCCGGCCGAGCGTGGACAGGAGCGTGAGCGCCGACGCGAGCTGGTCGACCGGCACGCGCGCAGCCATCAGCCGGCTCTGCCCGACGAACCACAGCGTGAAGCTCACCGCCACCAGCGGCTGCACGGCGAACAGCACGCCGCGGCTCGGCAGCTGACTCAGGGTCAGTGCCGCCAGGCCCAGCGGCGGGAAGGCCAGCGTGCACAACCATCCGGGGCTCACTCGCCGAGCAACGCGGTCGATCAGGAGGAACGCGGGGAGCTCGAGCGCCGCCGAGAAGGCGAGCGGCCCCACAGCGGCCAGCGGTCCCGCGCCCAGGTCGTCGCGCGCCCAACCCGCGGTGAAGAACGTCAGGGTCGCGATGCACAACGTGAAGGGGAAGGTGATCGACAGGACGTACAGGACCTCCCCGACCGGCAGGAGCGCACGCTTCGGCCGTGCTCGGCCCTCGAGCTCGCGCCGGCGCACCGGTCGGCGCTGGGTCGGCGCGGTCAGGGCGGCCACGCCCGCGACCAGGAAGACCAGCGCCGCGCGACCGGTGATCGTCAGCAGCAGCCCACCGAGGAAGAGCCCGAGGATCCACCCGACCGAGCCGAGCGACCGGGTCGCGCCCAACCTCGCCGCCGTCCTCGCGTCGCGAAGGGTGTGCGAGGTGAGGAGCGCTTCGAGCGAGCCGCTCGCGCTGCCCAGCACCGCCACGCACGCGAGCGTGGTGGCCTCACCACCCGCCGTGAGCGAGAGGGTGAGCAGGCCCGCGGCGAGTGCCGTGACGAACAGGCTGAGCCGGGCCGCGCCGCCCGACATCGTGTCATCCGCCCACCCCCACACGGGTGCCGTGACGACGGCGCTGGCCGTCAGGAGGGCGGTCGCCCACCCGATCTCGCGCGGCGTCCAACCGACGTCGGTCAGGACGTAGGACAGGAACGGGCCCACGCAGGCGGCCGCGACGAAGGCGTGCAGGTACTGCCGTCGCAGCCGACGCTCCACGTGACGCGACGGGTCGACCGGGAGCGCTGCGGTCATCCGGCCGCGCTGGTGGCGGGCGCACTGGGGGTCCACGGGTCCGAGGCGGGGGCGCCGAAGACCTCGGTCCGGGCGGCCGCCACCGCGGTGTCCACCGCCCCGGCGAGGACCGGGTCCCCGGGGACCGACGAGCCCAGCAGTCGGGTGCGGAACGGCGATATCCGGTGGAGCTCGTGCTGCGTCAGCTCCACCAGGAGCTCACCACCCGCCTGACAGGTCGAGCCGGCCAGCACCACGAACGGCGGGTCCAGAACGGCGACGATGGTCGCCAGGCCGGTGGCGAGCCGTTCGGCGAGCTCTTGGAGCAGCGCACGCTGCGGCCCACCGGCCGCCACCGCCTGGGCGACGACGCTCTCGGCCGTGCTGCCGGCGATCCCGTGCCGTCGGGCGAGCTGCAGCACCGCGCCACACCCGACCGAGTCCTGGAACGTCACCGCCCCGCCGCCCACGGGGATGTAGCCGATCTCGCCCGCGCCACCGGTGGCACCCTGATAGAGACGACCGCCCAGCTCGACGGCCAGGCCGAGGCCCTGGGCGACCCAGAGCAGGGCGAAGGTGTCCACGTCGCGTGCGGCCCCACGGGTGCGCTCGCCCACCGCCGCGAGGTTCGCATCGTTCTCGATCGTGACGGGTGCACGGAGGACGCGGCGCAGCTCGGGGACCACCGCCTCCTCCTGGATGCCCGGGACGTGGCCGGCGTAGTTGATCCGGTCGCGGGTGGGGTCGTAGGCACCGGTGACGCCGATGGCGACGTGGGCCAGCGACTTGAGCGGTACTCGGGCGCGCTTCACGGCAGCGCGGAGCGCATCGCGGACGGCCGGCACCGGGCTCTGGCCCTGGGTCAGGTCGGCCTCCACCACGGATTCGGCAAGCACCCGGCCGGTCAGGTCCGCGACGGCTGCGGCGACCCGGTCCTCCTCCACGTTGATGCCGCCGACGTTCGCCAGGCCGACGTTGATCGCGTACAGCTGGGCGCTCGGGCCACGAGCGCCGCTGGCGGTGCCACTCGGGACGACCAGGCCGTCCCGGGTCAGCCGGGACAGCATCTCCGCAGCTGTCGGCTTCGAGACCCCGGTCAGGTCGACGAGCTGCGATCGGGAGAGCGGCCCCCGCGCGAGCAGCAGCTCCAGAGCGGCCCTGTCGTTGATCGCCCGGAGGACACTCGGGGTCCCCGTCACCCTGCCCGCCACGTCCGCCCCCACTGTCAGGTTTGTTTCCTATTAGGCTAGGAGTTCCACCGGGCGTCGTCAACGATCCCGGCCGTGATCCGGCGGATCAGGGAGCGAGCGCTCGCAGGGCCAGGGCGACGCCGTGATCATCGTTGCTGCGCGTGACCAGCGTCGCCGCGCGAAGGACCTCCGGCCGCGCGTTGGCCGGAGCGATGCTCGTGCCCACGCATGCGAACATGCCGAGGTCGTTGGGGCCGTCGCCGATGGCCACCACGTCGCGGAGTCGGATGTCGCGGCGCGCACAGTACCGCGTCAGACCAGCTGCCTTGTCGACTCCGGAACGGGTGATCTCCAGGAAGTTCGGGTTCGAGACCTGGACCGTCACGCCGGCCGGAAGGAGGTCAGCGAGGTCACGGAGTCGGCCGACTTCGTCGGGCTCGCTGATCACCATCAGCTTCTCCGGACCGACCTGCTCCGCGAGGAGCACCCGTACCTCAGGCACCACCCCGATCTCCCGGATCTCCGCCTCGATCGTCGCGTCCACATGACTCACGTACCAGTGCTCGCCGGTGAACCAGCTGACGCTGAATCCGGCAGCGACCGCCACCTCCACGATCAGGTGCGCTCGGCCGACGGGGCAGGGTCGCTGATCCTCGACCAGGAGTCGACCCGTAGGCGTCCAGCTGCCGGTGAGCGCCCCCTGGGCCGAGATGAAGACGTCATCTGAGCCCATGCCGAGGCGGCTCGCCACCGGCAGCAGCGCGGCCGCACCCCTGGACGTCACCAGGACGACCTGGACACCACGCGAACGGACGTGCTGGATCGCCGCGACGGTCTCGTCGGCCACCGCACCATCGCTGCGGAGCAGCGTCCCGTCCACATCGAGCGCGAACAGCCGGGGCTTCGCCACCCCGGCCGCCCACCCTCCTTCGCCCGGGTCCCGGCGTTCTCCGGCACTGACAGCGCCGTCTTCGGGCCACGGGCCAGGGCCGTTGGATCTCACCTGGATGCTCCTACCTCGACCCACATCCGGGCGGGCGTCCGGCCTCCCGATCGGGCGAGTCGATGCTACCGGCGCAGCGCCGGACGTCGGGGTCGCGGCGGCGATGACCCAGTGCGCAGCCACCGGGACCCGGGCCAGGGACGCGGCGTCCGCCAGCGCGGAGTTGGACTAACTGAGACATATATGTCTAGTATCGCCACCAATGAGACGACGCCTCGCCGCGGCCGCGGCCGCAACCCTGGCCGTCGCGGCCCTCGCCTCCCAGCTGGTCATCCCGTCGGTGGCCGAGGACCGACTCCGGGACCGGCTCGCCACCGTCGGCGCGGTATCGAACGTGGACGTCTCGGCGACGCCGGCCGTGAAGATGCTGTTCGGATCGGTCGACCGGGCCGCGGTGGAGATGTACGACGTGAGCCTCGACGGCGCCGCGGACCTGGACCCGGAGATGATCGCGAGGCTCGACGGCGTCCAGGAGGTCGACGCGCGGATCGACCGGCTGCGCGCCGGTCCGATCGATGTCGACGAGGTGCGCCTGATCAAGGACGGCGACAGCCTCGAGGCCTCGGGTGACCTGGACCTCAACGCACTCAAGGGACTCATCCCGGGCGTGAAGGTGAGCGTGAAGGGCGGCAGCATCCTGCTGGACCTGTCGGAGAGCGGCCTGCCCCTCCCCTTCCCGGTGCAGCTGGAGATCGTCGCCGAGGACGGCGCGGTGGTCGCCCGCCCGCTGGGTGCCGCCGCCGCGATGCTGCCCGCGCAGCCGCTGCTCGAGCGGCCGGAGCTGTCCGTGCAGGACCTGCGGGCCGAGGTCGAGGACGGACGGCTCACCGTGGCCGCCGACGCGCGGCTGACCTGAGGTCCGGAGCCCCGGCCGTGCGATACTCGCCGGCGTGGAGCAGGCGGACCGCCCGGCGCCGACGTCGGCCGAGGAGCTGGTGGCCTTCGAGGTGGCGACCCGGGACCTGGTCGGCGTCGCCCTGCGCAGCGTCGAGCGACTCGAGGTGTCGCTGTCCCAGTACCGGCTGCTGCTCGTGCTGCACGGGCGAGGTCGCTCGACCTCGACGCAGTGCGCCCAGGCCCTGGGGGTAGCGGGCTCCTCCGTCACCCGGCTGGCCGACCGGCTCGACGCCTCCGGGCACCTCGTGCGCGGCACGGACCCGGACAACCGCAGCGTGGTCACCCTCGAGCTGACCGAGGCCGGGCGCCGGGTGGTCCGGAAGGTGACGAACCGCCGGCGCAAGGAGCTGAGCAAGGTCCTCGACCGCCTCGACCCGGCCGAGCGCGCCGCCTGCGCGAGTGCGCTGGAGACGCTGCACGATCTCCTGGGCGACGTCCGACCCGGCGAGCCCACCGACCGGCTTCCCCTGTAGCGGATCCCGCCAGCGATCGCCGGAGGACCGGATCGCTCCGACGCACTCACACTTGCTGGATGCAAGCCTTGCGTTATGCAAGTCTCTGGCGCAGGATGGACTTGATCCGTTCCAGACCAGGGGGTGCAGCGCATGGCATGCGTCGAGGAGGACCTTCGGGCCGCCGGCCTGCGCGTGACCCGCCCGCGGCTCGCCGTCCTCGCCGAGGTGTCCGCGCACCCACACGCGGACGTCGACACGATCGCCACTGCGGCCCGGGCCCGGTTGGGGTCCGTGTCGACGCAAGCGGTCTACGACGTCGTGCACGCGCTCACCGACGCCGGCCTGCTGCGGCGCTTCCAGCCCGCGGGGTCACCGGCCCGGTTCGAGCTCGCGACCGGCGACAACCACCACCATCTCGTCTGTCGGGCGTGCCAGCGGATCGTCGACGTCGCCTGCGCGACGGGCGCGGCGCCGTGCCTCCAGGCCAGCGACGACGCGGGCTACCTGCTCGACGAGGCCGAGGTCACCTACTGGGGCCTGTGCACGACCTGCCGGGCGTCCGAGCCCGAGCCGTCCCGGACCACCTAACCCGCCACACATCGAGTCGAGAAGAGAAGAGAACCATGACCACCACGGCAAACGCCCCCGTCATCGAGGCCTCCGCCACCGCCCCCCGCGCCCAGACCCAGGGCCCGCAGAAGCTCGGTCCGCTCACCCCGCTGGTCGGTGAGTGGGAGGGCGACCTGGGGATCGACCTGTCGTACCACAACCACGACGACGAGACGAGCCACACCTCCTACTTCGAGAAGGCCGAGTTCAAGCCGATCCCGCTGCAGGAGAACGGCCGACAGACGCTCTGGGGCCTGAGCTACACGATGACCGCGTGGCGTCACGGCGAGGAGGCGATGGACCCGTTCCACGACGAGGTCGGGTTCCTGCTGTGGGACAAGATCAACGGGCAGGTGATCCGCAACGTGGTGTTCGGCCGCGGCATCGCGATCCTCGCGGGCAGCGACGCCGGTCCCCGCGACCGGGTGCTGCACTTCGACGCCAAGCCGGGCGACCCGTCGTACGGCATCCTGCAGAACCGCTACCTGATGGAGCGCGCGGAGATCCGGGACTTCACCAGCAGCTTCACGTTCAACGACGACGGCACCTTCAGCTACACCTCAGACCTGCTGCTCCGGCTCGCCGCGACCGGCACGGAGATGCACCACACCGACCAGAACACCCTGCACCGGGTCAAGCGCTACCACCCGAGCGTCGAGCTCGGCTGAGCAGCGCGGCGCATTTGCGGCGACCGGCGAGCAGGTCGCCGTGGTCCGTAGCCGGCCGTGGCCACGGTGCCGGGCGGAAGCAGCGCTGATGATCCTCGCGACGGCGCCAGCGGGAGCGGGATCCTTCAACCGCTCTCGCAAGCCGGGGACCTGTCGCGACCCGAGGTCCTCGCAGCCGCGCTCACGTACGGGAGCGCCGCCGACTTCGTCGGCTAGGGGACCGTCTCGTCGCCCGGGTGGGTACGGTCAGGGCATGGACGACGGGCCACGGTGGGTCTACGCCGACAAGCAGCTGCCCGCGATCCACGGCGCGATGGCGAACGTGTCCACGGAGATCAGGGCCCGAGCCGCCGACCTGGGCATCGACCGGGCGGTGCTCGAGCTGGTCAACCTGCGGTGCTCGCAGATCAACGGCTGCGCGTTCTGCCTACACCTGCACACCCACCTCGCCCTCCGTGCCGGCGAGTCGCCGCAGCGGATCGCCGTACTGCCCGCCTGGCGCGACTCGGGGATGTTCACCAGGGTCGAGGAGGCTGCCCTCGCCATCGCCGAGGCGGTCACCCGGGTCGCCGACGGGCACCTGTCCGACGACGACTACGACCTGCTGCGCGAGGACCTCACCGACGACCAGCTCGCGCTGCTCGTCTACTCCGCCTCGATGATCAACGCGTTCAACCGGGTCTCGATCCTCAGCCACCACCCGGCCACCCACCGGGAGTCGTTCGGCGCGCCACCCATCAGGAGGGACACCCATGACCAGTAAGCGCTACACGGGCCCGCTCGTCGACGTCACCGACGAGCGCGAGCTGTGCATCCACTCCGCGGTGTGCGTGCGTGGCATGCCCGCGGTGTTCGACACCAGTCGCCGGCCGTGGATCGACCCGAGGGAGGCCGCCACCCCCGACCTCGCCGACCAGCTGCGCGCCGTCGTGGCGCGGTGCCCGTCAGGTGCGCTGCAGATCGTGGAGCACGGGGAGGACCAGTAGCGTTCCGGACCCAGCCCGCTGGCCGGCGGGACGTCAGCCGTGCTGGACGAAGTCAGCCACGATGCGGTTGAACGCGTCGGTGTGCTCGAGCTGGGCCCAGTGGCCGCAGCGGTTGATGACTTGCGCCCGCGAGTCCGGGATGCGGGCAGCTGCGACGAGGGTGCCCTCGAACGCCACGACCCGGTCGTCTCGACGGCGCGTTCATCGCCTCCCAGGCCGACCCGAAGCGCAGGGTCGCGGTGCAGATGGCCGAGCTGGCCCAGGCGGTCGCCGACCGCAGCGAGGCGGTACTCGCCGAGGCCTGAAGCCGGACGTCTGACCGGACCACGGCCAGGACGGGCGCGTCGGCGCACTTGTTGACGAGCACGGGCGATCACCCGCGCAGGGGGCGGGCGGTGTGCCGCCCGTCGTGGACGGCGATCGTCGAGTCGGCGCGGTCCACACGCTCGAAGGGCCGGTCTCAGCGTGATGCGCTGAGACCGGCCCTTCTCGTGTGGAGCTGAGGGGATTCGAACCCCTGACCTTCTCGAATGGGCGAGCCGCTTCGACCCTTCGTCGGTTCTCGGTCCGTGTCTGCCAAACCCGCTCGATCTGCAGCCCTGCCACGGATCGAACCACTTCTGCACAACAACGCTACCCGATGGGCTCGGAGTCGCTCGGGGAAGCTCGCACATTCTTTCTGCTGACTTCCTGCTGACCGCCAGCACAGCGCGCGTTGTGGGGGACGCCTCCGGCGCCATGCGTGCTCAGCGGTAGCCCCGCAGGGTCTGCTGTTCTCTGCGGTTCGCGGTCGGCACCCGACGTCCGGGCAGCATGGTGCTCGGCGTGATTCGAGAGTGTGGCAGATGTGCCGGACGTCAACGACGAACTCGAGTGCCTGCGACGGGAGAACGCGCGCCTGCGTCGGTTGCCTGAAGTTGACCGATGCCGAGGCGGCGCCGGCTATCGGCACGCAAGCAGCGTGATTCGACAGGTCGCCGGGGCGGTGGACGCGAGGTCGCACCCGCAAGAGATCCGTTCTATGCGCGCTCTGCGGCGCCCGCACAGACGTGTACGCCCTTCGGTGGGAGAACGCCCGTTCGGGAAAGTCAGGCTGGATCCCGGCGGTCGAGGGCGGCTGGCGCAAGGGCAGCAAGTCCGCCGACCATCGCTATCTTCCACTCACGCCCGAGGTCGTGGCCGCGCACCTGACCGGAGACATCCACATCGGCCTTTGTCCGATGCTGCCTGGAGACCAGACCTGCTGGCTCGCGGCGGACTTCGACGGGCCGGCCGCCCGCCATGCTGGACGCCCTTGCCTATCTCAAGGCCGCCCGGGCCGTCGGGGCGCCGGCTGCGGCGGAGGTCTCCCGCTCCGGGGTCGGCGCACACGTCTGGATCTTCTTCACCGACCCCGTGCCTGCCACCAATGGGACAATCTGTCGACGCTCGAACGTATGAAGGGCAGCAAGTCCGCCGACCATCGCCTACCTTCCGCTGACGCCTGAGGTCGTCGCTGAAGGCGAGCCTCCAGAACGGCTCTGCGCTGGAGAGCTTCGCCCTGCCGGGGGCCCACACTGCGCCATCCAGCCTGGCATCTGTGGAGGATCAGAACGTCGACGAGGACAGGTCGATGCCGAAGGCACGTAGCTTGCGATAGAGCGTGGAGCGTGCGATCCCCAGGGACTCGGCTGCCGCCAGCTTGTTGCCGTTGGCATCGTGGATGGCCTGGAGGATCGCCTGGGCTTCCAGGCGGTCAAGCGCGGACAGCTTGCGGCGTGAGGCGTTGGTGGCCACAGCCGCCGGAAGGTCACGCGCCGTCACGTAGCCCGTGCGTACCTGCCCGAGCACGCGGCGCACGAGGGACTCGAGCGACGAGACGTTGCCCGGCCAGTCGAGCCGGGTCAGCGTCTGCAGCGCATCTGTCATCCACTGAGTGCTCGAGAGCGATGGGTCGTCACTGATGCACTTTGCCGTCAAGGCGCGCACCAGGTCCGGGATGTCCTCGATCCGCTCGCGCAGCGGCGGCACCGTGACCACCATGCTGAACACGTCCAGGATGGCGTTGGCGGAAGCATCAGCCACGACACCGCTCCGCATGGTCGCCACCACCCGCACTCCACTGGAGAGCTCGCCGAGCATGGTCATGACCCGAGCGGCGGTCTCCGGGGTGAGCTGCTCGAGATGACGAACGAGGACCACCTCCGCCCAGCGCGCAGATGTCCAGATCTGATGGCACCACACCTGCTCGCCCACACTGTCGAGGTCGGCCACGTCGATCTCCATGAGCCGGAGCTCGCCGGCCAGGCTGCGCGCCACGGCCGTCTTGCCGGTCCCGCGCTCTCCGACCAGCAGGGTCGGCACCTGACCCGCACTGGCCAGCCGCGCCGACATGGCTCGCCACCGAGCACCCCGTCCGGCAAGTCCTTCAAGGAGAGGCGCGGGTCCCTGCACGTCGACAGCGACCGGGTGGGTGGCGCGTCGCCACCGCATGACCACACCGACCGTCTCGTCACCATCGGTCACTGGCTCACACTCGACGGAGAGGGAGCGCCCCTGCCCCACCTCGAGCGTGGTCGGTCCGCCGCGATTGTCGGCCACCACCTGGCGCGCGTGTTCCCACAGTCGCGACTGCTCCTCGACACCCACCATCCGGGCCGCGGCGGCGTTGGTGATGATGATCTGGGCGCTCAGCGCCACTACGGCGTGCCGGCTGTCGCTTCGCTCTTGCAGGAAGCGCTCCATCAACACGTGCTCGGAGCGCCGAGCACGTCTGAGCAGATCGTGCTCCACCCCGCTCACCAGCTCGCCCAGCCAGGACCCGGATGCGTCCGAGGCCGCCGCGCCCGTCGCAACGACGAGTGCACCGAAGAGCCGGTTCGCCGACGGCTCCACCACGGGGGCACCGACCGTGGTGACGCCTCGCAGCGCCTCCAGATCGTGATCGGGACCCTGCACGATCGTCAGCCGCCGGGTGACGAGCGCGCCCGCGGCGCTGGTACCTGCGTGGTGCTCCGCGAGACACAGCCCCGGCGCCACCCCTTGGGCCCGCAGGTCTTCGAGCACGTCCCCGCCAAGCGTCCACGTGTCGACGACGACGCCATCGGCGTCGAGGAGCAGCAGTGTGCCCCCGCCATCGAGGGCCGGGGCCGTGGCCAGCGCCTGGCTGACGATGTCGACCCCGCGCACCGCCTCAGGGCGGGGCTTGGCCTTCACCACGTCGGCCCGTGCGCCCCTGACGCGCGCTCCGCGCCGCACGGGCACGCTCCGGAGCGTGGCACCACGAGGCGGCGCAGGAGGGATGGTTGTCGGCTCGAGCCCGTTCATGGAGGTTGCCACCGGCACACCATAAAGTCGCTACTGACAGCGTGTCAAACATCCTGTCAGTAAAAATTCGGCTGGTTCGAGATTCCTCGCGCCTCTGCCCGATTCCCGCGCCTGACGTGCGTCGCGACGGACGGCCACGGGCCCCGGTCGGCGGGGGGCGGCCCCGAGGACCCGGCGAGGCGCAGCATCACTTCAGAGCGTCCGAGGGCCCGGCGTCGTCCGTGAACGAGTGGGCCGCGCGGTGCCGTGCGGTGGACGTCGAGGTCTCGCAGGTTCACTGCGCCGTCCGTGTTGACCTCGAGGACCATGGGAGGTCGCCGGCGGAAATGGGACCGGTCCCGGGAGCTGAGACTCAGCACCCGGGACCGGAGACCTCCTCGTGACGAACGCGGCGCCGTGCTGCCCGCCGCGCTCAGCCGGTCAGCTCACGCCCCAGAGCTTCTTGTACGCCGAGACGAAGTCGATGGGCGTCTGGTAGGTCATCCCCTCGTCGGGCAGGTTGTGCTCCGCGTCGACCGCCCGGAACCCGAGGCCCTGAGGCACAGCGTCCTCGCCCTGGAGCTGACGGTTGATGTTGTCCATGGCGGCGTATCCCATCCACTCCGACGAGTGGGCGATGACCGCCGTCAGCTTGCCGTCTCGCACGAGGTCGAGCTCCGGCGCGAGGCCGGTCCCGGACACGGTGATGAGCGCCGGGTTCGTCTGGTACGCCTCCTGCGCTCCGCCGAGACCCCCGGCGTTGGCACCGGACTCGAAGTTGACCGCGGTTGCTTCGGGATGACGTACGAGTGCGGTCCGGAAGCGCTGGATCATGGGACCGTTGGGGACTTGCTCGGACTGTAGGTACTCGATGTTCTCCACGATGTCGCACCCACCGCATTCCTGGTCGATCGCCTCGAGGAACGCGGTGCCGATGAAGATGTTGGGGTTCGACTGTCCTGCGAGGTTGAGGAGCT
This sequence comes from Nocardioides sp., assembly GCF_030019515.1. Classification (GTDB taxonomy): domain Bacteria; phylum Actinomycetota; class Actinomycetes; order Propionibacteriales; family Nocardioidaceae; genus Nocardioides. The sequence continues at coordinate 106,189 of NZ_JASEEQ010000003.1, forward strand.
TGGCCTCCCCGCCGGTCTTGGCGATCAGGTAGTACGCCAGCTGCCGTCCCCAGGTCGCGAAGTAGTCCTCGCTCGTGATGGCGTCGTCCGCGTACTGCATGTCGGCGGTGAAGAGGTTGTTGGCCTCATTGCCGGGGTCATCGACGTCGCAGTCGAGGGTCTCGACACCCATGACCGGAATGCCGCGCTTCTTGGCGTCCTGGAGCGGCGCCTTGATCGTGTCACAGGCGATGCCGTGGACGATGATGGCGTCTGGTGAGGCGGCCAGGGCCGTGTTGATGGCCGTGACGTTCCCTCCCTCCGCGTTCAGGCGCCCATCGGCGATGCGGAAGTCCATCCCGAGGTACTTGGCCGCCTCAGCCGCGCTCTCAGCCGGGACCGAGCAGTCCGGGACGACCATTCCGCAGGAGACCCACCAGACCGACTTGCCCTTGGCAGGAGCCGGCCCCTCGGTGGGCGGGTCGGACTCCGTGCCGGTCGCTGTCAGCTCATCGACGGAGGGGACGTTCGAGCTGGCGGCGTCGGCGCCTCCTGAGTCGTCGGTGTCAGCAGTCCCGGCTCCCCCACAGGCGGTGAGCACGAAGATCATGGTTAGCAGGCCGGCGACGATCACTCTGCTACGCCGGGCGGTGGAGCGGATGTTCACAACAGCACCTCTCACTTTGGCTCCGAGACTTGATGGGAATTCGACGGGCTCTCGGTCAGGGCTGCTGGCCCTCGCGGCCAGCGTCGAACCTGGCGCGCGCGGCGTCGACGGCAAGGATGGTGGCCTTGGCGCCGGCGAGGTCGCTGGTCATGGTCTCCTCGAAGGCCCGTGCGCGAGGCGGCATGGAGCCGTCGAAGTGCGGCATGACCTCGCTGGCAATCAGCTCATAGCTGCGGCGCGTGGCCTCGTCGTCGGCCCAGTCACCTTGCAGCATCAGGTAGACGCCGAATCCACCCGTCTCCTCCTGGAGACGCTTGATGTGCGCGACCAGCATGTCGGGCGTGCCGATGACCCCGCCGCCTGATTCGTTGTTGGCCTTGACCAGTGTCTCGATGTCCGTGAACTCCGCCGCGGCCGGGCTGATCTGGGCCATGTAGTTGTTCAGCGGGAGCAGGTTGCGGCTCACATCCTTGATGGCCTGCTGCTCCGTCTCGGCGATGTGCGTCAACTGGAGGAGACGCCAGTCCTCGCGTCGCATGGTGTTGCCACGCTCGTTAGCACTGGCGCACGCCACGTCCCAGTGACCCGACAGCAGGTCGATGCCTTCCTTGGTCCGGGCGCCCAGGGACAGGAGGCCCGCACCGTAACGGCCGGCCAGGTTGGGCCCGTTGGGCGACCAAGCGCCGGTGACAGCGAGTCGGACGTCGCCGTACGGCAGCATGTGGAGGTAGCCGTCGACGGTGTACCAGTCGGTCTTCTCGGAGACCGTCTCGCCGGCGAGAAGCCGGCTCACCACGTCGAGGGACTCCTCCATCTTGCGCCGGTTCTCCATGGGGTCGATCCCGATGATGCGGCAGTCGTCGGCGAGCTGGCCCGGCCCGACTCCAAGGATGACCCGGCCGTGTGCGAGGTGGGAGAGGAGTGCCATCCGGTCAGCCACCATGAACGGGTGGTGGTAGGGCAGCGACACCACGCCGAGGCCGAGGTCGATCCGCCGTGTGCGCTGCGCCGCGGCTGCCATGAAGATCTCAGGGCTCGAGACGATCTCGATGCCACCGGAGTGGTGCTCGCCCATCCACGCCTCGGCGAACCCGAGACGGTCCATGTGCTCGATCAGCTCGAGATCCCGGGTGAGCGAGAGGGTCGGGTTCGTCGACGGTGGGTGGAACGGGCCGAAGAAGGCCCCGAACCGGACGCGAGGGAAGTTGGTGGGCATGTGTCCTCCTTGGGGACTCTCGGTGTTGCTTGGTCGAGCTTGTGCGACCGGGCGTGGTGGCATGGGTCGCTGCCAGCACCGAGCCGGCTCGGCCGACGTGCGGTCCATGGCCGTGGGGCCTCGGGCTGTGGGCGGGTAGGTGAAGGCTCAGCCGCCGCCCGAGGGCCGAGGCGGGGTTCCACCGAGCCGTCGGGTACATGCGGCAGCGGCGTCGACGACCTTGGCGATGTATGCATTGATGCCGCTCCGCGGCCGCGGGAATGAGTACGCGGTGAGTCCGAGCACCACCTCACCCGCGGCATCGAACACCGGGGCCGAGATCTGGCGCACGGCCTCCTGAGCCTCCCTGGTCAGATCCTCAGGATCGAAGACCAAGTTTTGCACGATTCCCAACAGGGCCACCGAATCAGTGCTCTCGGGGTCCTTGGCGAGCTGGTCCATGGTCTCGGCGAAGGTGCGCTGTCCACGGCTCATGAGACCCAGGGAGTACCCACGCCCGCGGACCGCCCGCAGAGCTCGCTGGCACCGCTCCCACGCGGCGTCGCTCCCGACGAGCCGCAGCCAGGACGCTGCCTCGTCCTCGGGAGCCCAGGCAGCGAACACGGTCCCCACGGGCGGCACGAAGGGCAAGCGCTGACCCACCAGGGTGCCCATCTCGTCCGGCGCCCCGCTGGAGCCGGCGGCCGCCACAGTCACCACGTCGGCGCCAGCGCGGGCGGTCAGGATGGTCCGGCAGTCGAGCAGCTCCGACAGGGCCTCCAGCTCCGTCCGCACCAGGCCGACCCGGCGCAACGTCTTCGCCGAGATCCCCGGCGACTCGGCCACCGTCAGTGCGGTCGGTGCGAAACCGCCGTAGCCGCCCTCGAAGAAGATCAACGGCCGTCGGGCAGAGCCGATGTCCATGTCGAGCACGCGACCCAGGACGGCGAGGTGGTCGCCAGCCTCGTCGACGCGCTCGATGGCGCAGTCGATCCAGGCGACCGCCCCTGACAGGATCGGCGAGCCGCTCTTCGCGAGGGAGTAGGGCTGGCCCTCGAACTTGTTGCCGCCCCTCTGGGCGAACCGACGACACAGGTCCTCCTGGTCCGAGCCGAGGACGTTCACGCTGAAGGATCCGGATCGCTCGATGGCCGGCCACGAGCTCGAGCTGCGGGCCACGAACAGACCGACAAGAGGCGGATCCAGGGAGACCGAGGTGAAGGACCCGACCACCATCGCGGTCGGCCCGTCGGGCCCAGACCCGGCGATCACACTGACCCCTGTGGGGTAGCGTCCGAGGACGCTCCTGAACCACCGGGAGTCGATGTGTCGCGGCGCGACGGGTGCGAACGTCACGACGCCTCCTCGGCGTGAGCCCGGCTCGAGGACCGGAAGGAGGCGAGAGGGCACTTTGCGAGGTCCATCTCGACCGACGTCGTTCTCGTCATACCTGCCCTCCTTGTGTGTGATTGGCATCACCGTAGATGCGCTACCGGCACGTCTGTTGTCCTGATCCGCTACAGGTCCGCAGACACACCGTGCCTACCGGTAGTCGCTGAAAAGTGGCGGGATCGTGTTGAGCTCGTCTTCGTATGAGTTCATGTCGACGAAGCGTCGTAGGTCCCGGATGGCTGCCGCGTTGTCCCGTAGGTCCTCAGCGGTGTGGTCGGGGTTGAAGTAGCCCTCTGCGACGACGAAGGCCACCTTGGCCACACGACCTGAGGTGGTGCTGAAGATCTCGCCCGTGACAGGAGTGTCGCGATGTGCCAACCACACGACCGCGGGCGAGACCAGGGCGGGCGGCCCGATGGCCAGTCGTCCCTCCGCGATCTCGTTCTTCCAGTTCTCGATCCGCGGGTCGGCGCTGCCGAAGAAGTGCTCGGCGTTCATCCGGGTGACGGCGACCGGGGCGATCGCATTGGCCCGGATGCCGTGCTCGGCGCCCTCGAGCGCCAGGTTCTTGGTCAATCCCGCCACTGCCAGCTTCGCGGCGCCGTAGTGGCTGAGCATCGGCGCACCACCGAACCCGGCGTTGGAGGTGGTGTTGACGAAGCGCCCGTGGCCCTGCTGGACGAAGATCGGCCACGCCGCCTTGCTGACGTGGTACGCGCCATCCACGGTGACGTCCATCATCGCTCGCCACTGGGTGTCAGTGACGTCCGCGAAGTCTGCGTAGGTTGCGAAGCCGGCGTTGTTGATGACGACATCGAGCCGGCCGAAGGCCTCGAGGGCGGTCTCGACGATCCCGGCTGCACCCGCACTCGTGGCGACGGAGTTCGCGTCTGCGACCGCGCGGCCGCCGTTCGTGACGATCTCGTCGACGACGGACTGTGCTACGTGGGTATCGGCGCCCTGACCCGTGTCGCTCGATCCGAGGTCGTTGACGACCACGTTCGCGCCCCGCGCCGCGAAGGCAAGTGCGTGCTCGCGCCCCAGTCCCCGTCCCGCCCCGGTGACGATCACGGTCTCCCCGTCGAACCTCAACTCATGCGATGCGCTCATGCTTGTTCCTCGTCTGTCTGGGAAGTGCGGAGCATCGCTCCACGCCGACGGCCGTCCCCGGGCCACCCGATACGGTCGCGGACGGTCAGGCGACAGTAGGGACCCTCGAACGCGAACAGGTGTCCCCGTTCGCGACACCGGCGAGGGCGAGAGCCGGCCGGGAGAGACGGTCGCCGTGCAGCTCCGGTCCGGCCAGGCGGGCCGGCCCCGACGACCCTCTCGTTCTCGGTCGCGAACTGGCGATCATCGGCTCGGACGAAGCGGGTGGGACGGAGCTGGAGATCAGCGCCCGCCGGTGAGCGTCGGCGGGCGACGTCCCACAAGGTGCGTCAGGATCGCCGTCGCCGAGCCACGACGCGCCTAGTCCGATCCCGAGAGCCGCTCGCGCTGACGTCCCATGAGGGTCGAGACCAGCACGGCAAGGATGAGCGCTCCGCCGTTGAAGACCGGCGAGACCCACGAGTCGGCGCCCAGGAAGGTGAATCCGTTGACCGCAACGGCGAGCAGGTAGACACCGCACATCGTCCCCCATACGTTGTAGCGGCCGGGACGGATGCACGTGGCACCCAGGAACACGGCCGCGAGCGCAGGAAACAGGTAGGCCGGGCCGGACGCGGGATCGGCACTGCCGGAGCGGATCGTGATCATCAGCCCCGCCAGGCCGGCCAGCGTTGCCGAACCCAGGAAGGCGAGCCACACGTCCTTGCGGACATTGATCCCGACCAGGTGCGCGGCCCGCTCGTTGGAGCCGATGCCCTCGAGCTCACGCCCTCGCGGCAGGTGGGTGAGGACATACCAGACGACGACCGCCGCGACGACAAGCACCCAGAACGGCCGAGGCAGCCCCAGGAAGGTCTCGAAGCCCCAGGACCCGACCCAGTCGGGCAGGCCGGACGAGATCGTCTGGCCGTCGGTGAAGTACTGCAGTCCCCCCTGGATCAAGGTGTACAGGCCCAGCGTGACGATGAACCCGTTGAGCCGAAGGCCCGCGACGAGCCACCCGGTGATCGCGCCACTGAGCAGCGAGACCGCGAGGGCCGCCAGCAGCCCGACCCAGGCCGGGTAGCCCGCGGGGCCGGCCAGCTGAGCGAACGTGATGCTCGCGAGACCGGCGACCGCGGGGACCGACAGGTCGAAGTAGCCGGCGGTCAGAGGCACGAGCATGGCGAGCGCAACGATGCCGGTGACGGCCTGGTTGCTCAGCAGCTGACGCACGTTGGCACTCGAGGTGAAGAGCTCTCCGGTCGACCCGTCGATGGTGAAGAAGGCGACGAGCACGACGAGCATCAAGGGCAGGCCGAGCCGCTCGAGCTGGTTGACCGCGGTGCTGGTCAACGACGGCCGCGAGCCCCTGTTCTTGATGGGCTTGAGCGGGGTCTGGGCCCCGGGCTCGGTGATCTGGTCAGTGGACAGCGACATGGGATTCCCCTCCGGAATAAACGAGCTGGCTGAGGCGGTGCGGCGTGATCTCGGCGCACGGCACCTCGGCTTGGATGCAGCCGTCACGAAGAACGAGGACGCGATCGGCGAAGCTCGCCAGCTCCTCGAAGTCGGACGCCACGAGCACCGCACCGGCACCCGCTGCGACGCGCTCGCCGATCAGGCGATAGATCTCGGCCCGCGCCCCGACGTCGACACCTTGCGTCGGTTCGTCGAGGAGGATCACACGCGGATCTCGCTGGAGCCAGCGGGCCAGGATCGCCTTCTGCTGGTTGCCACCCGAGAGGGTGTCGATCGCCTGATCGACCCTCGCCGCCTTGATCCCGAACTGCCCGACCAGCGCGCGTGCGTCTCGGGCCATGGACCTGGGCCGCATCCTGAGCCGGCGCCAGTAGCGACGCAGCACGGCAGCGGAGATGTTCATCGACAGGGACTGATCTGCGAAGGCGGCGGCGACGGCGCGGTCCTCGGGAATCAGGGCGATACCGGCGGACATGGCGTCGGCGGGCCGACGCACGCGGATCGGCTGGCCGTCGACCTCCACGGCGCCCCGCCTCGGCTCGAGGTCGCCGAAGATCCCGCGGAGCAGCTCGGACCGGCCCGACCCCAGGAGACCTGCGATACCGAGGATCTCGCCACGGGCGACCTCGAAACTCACCCCGCTCACTGGACCGACGTCCATCTCGCTCACCTTCAGCGCGGATGGGCCCTGGGTGCTCGGCCTCGCGTCCCGACGCACCTGCTCGAGGTCCTTGCCGACGACCAGCCGGATCAGTGCGGCCTCGTCGATGGACGCCGTGTCCCACGTGCCCTGCATGTCGCCGTCGCGAAGGACCGAGACCCGGTCGCACAGGGAAAGGACCTCGTCGAGGCGGTGGCTGACGAACACCACGCTCTGCCCACGGGCGGCGAACCTGCGCAGCGAGGCGAACAGTGCCTGCGCCTCGTGCAGCGGGAGTGCCGCAGTGGCTTCGTCGATGATGAGGGTGCCCCGGTGCTGGTCGCCCTGGTCCTGGAGGGCGCGGGCGATCGCGACCTCGGTTCGCACGGCGGGCGAGAGGCTGCTGAGAAGGGTCGCCGGTGACGCCTCGATCTCGAACCGCTCCAGCAGCTCGCGGACACGCACCTCGACCTTGCGCCACGAGATCCCGCTGATGCGCGACTTCTCGAAGCCCCTGCCGAGCGACAGGTTCTCCGCCACGGTCATGTCGGGAAACAGTCCGAGGTCTTGATGAACCACGCGTACGCCGGCCTCGTGTGACCACTTCGGATTGATCTCGTCGGCCGCCACTTCGGCATCGGCGATCCGGATGGTGCCGCCGGCAGAGCCCTTGTAGATGCCACTCAGGATCTTGATCAACGTCGACTTTCCCGATCCGTTGCCGCCGCAGAGCGCGTGGATCTCCCCGGCCCGCAGCTCCCAGTCGACGTTCCGCAGCGCAGTGGTGCCGGGGAACGTCTTGTCGAGTCCTCGCACCACGACCTCGAGGCGTGTTCCCGCGACCGGGGCCGAGCGTTCGGAGGCCCGCTGACCGGAGCCGACGCGGTCGGGTCCTTCGGGCGGGTTGCTCGTCGTGGTTGTCACAGGCCAAGTCCGTTCTCGTGATGCTGAGGGCCGCGTCAGCGCGGCCGTGGCGACGGTGATGTCGGTCACCCTAAGAAGCGGACGAGGCCGCGAGTTGTCCTTATCCGCTACACATCGTCGGACGCGTGCGGACCACCTCGGACGGGCTCCTCCCATCGACCCTCGGGTCAGCCTGCTCGGCACCGGCTCGAGAAGCGGCGATCGGGCTCGACGCCGCGCGAGCGTCCCGCCCCGAGATCAGGTCGGGGTGGAGTCCACCTGCGGAGCAGCGGAGTCCCCCACGCTCCTCTGCCCGAGCTCGTCGGCGACGAGGCGTCGGAGCTCGACCTTGCGGACCTTCGTCCCGGACATGGGCCACTCGGACAGGAAGCGGACATGTCGCGGCACCTTGAACGAGGCGATGGCGCCTCGACAGAACTCGATGATCTCGGCCTCGGTGACTCGCGCCCCGGGCCAGAGCTCGAGGTAGGCAGCCGGCACCTCGCCGTACACGTCGTCGGGCGCCGCTACGACGGCAACCATGCGAACTGCCGGGTGCGACAACAGGTGGTCCTCGATCTCGACCGCCGCGACGTTCTCGCCGCCCACCTTCAACATGTCCTTGAGCCGACTGATGTAACGGAGTTCACCGGAGTCCGACCTCGATACCAGGTCGCCGGTGCGGAACCACCCATCGACAAAGGCAGCCGCCGTCGACTCCGGATCTCCGTGATAGCCGCTCAGGCATCCTGGACCGCGGACCTGGAGCTCGCCAGGCGTCCCGTCCGGCACCTGCCCCCCGGACAGCGGGTCGATGAGCCGCACCTCCATGCCGGGGAGGACGCGGCCGGCGGTGGTGAACCTGCTCTCCGGTGGGTCCGCGGCTTCTCCCAGCGCGAGGAAGCCACCTACCTCGGTGCACCCGGTGTTGGAGACCTGGGCCACCTGGGGAAGCAGCTCCTGCATGATCCGAAGGCGCTCCGGCGTGCCCACGTTGATGACGAGCCGCGCCGATGACAGCCGCTCGGGCGCAAACTCGGCGTGCGTCAGGACCTGCATCCAGATCGTCTCGAAGCCGGGGAAGAGGACGGTGCAACGCTCATCGATGATCTGGCGGACGGCGGTGGTCGGCTCGAAGTGGCCGTTGTGGTGCAAGCTCGCGCCCGCTGCCTGCGCCGCCAGGAACGGCGTCCAGCCCCCGGTGTGGAAGAGCGGAAGCGGAGTCCAGAACCTGTCGTCGGGTTCCAGATGAAGACGCTCAGCGACGGCACTTCCCTGGTGAGCCATGGCCGCGGCGGTGTGGACACACGCCTTGGGCATCGAGGTCGTCCCCGACGTGTAGATGATCCGGGCGGGCCGGTCGGGATCCGTTGCCACGCTCTCGTCCAGCGGAGGGACCGCCGCGGGACCGGCCCACTGCGAGCGGGCCGCAGCGACGTCGATCACTGTCCCGTCGTAGAGCTCGGTGTCGAACAGGTCGCGGAACCGGGCGACGGTGAACACGACCGGGCATTCGGCGTTCCGCAGGGCGAACCCGAGCTCCCTGGTCTTGAAGCGGGCGTTGATGCAGGCCGCCACCGCACCGAGACGAATGGCAGCCAACGCCAGGACCAGGTAGTCCGCGCTCGCACCGGGCAAGAAGATCCCGACGCGGTCACCGGGAGCAATGCCCATGGATCGGAGCACTCGTGCCGCGCGACGCGTCGCCAGGTCGAGCTGTGCGAACGAGAGCTGCTCGCCAGGGAACGAGACCGCTAGTGCGTCCGGGCGCGTCCGAGCGTTGTGATCCAGGAGTGAAGTGATCGGGAGGGAAGAGACAGTCATGGGTGGAAGCGTCCCCTTCGGGTCAGAAGGAGCGCGCGAGACCCAGGCGCTCTGCGACAAGGTTGCGCGCCATCTCGTTGTTGACCGGGCTGAAGCGCATGAGGCGGGCATCGCGCCAGTACCGCTGCATGTCGGTCTCGGTGGAGTAGCCCTGCCCACCCATCACCTGGATCCCCAGGTCGGCGCCCGCCGCGGCATGCTCGGAGGCAATGATCTTGCCCATGGTGACGGCCATGAACGTGTCCTCACCCGCATCGGCGCGACGCGCTGCCTCGTAGGCGATCAGCTCGGTCTGGTACTGGGCGATCGCGATGTTCGCCACGTGGTGCTGGACCGCCTGCAGGTCCCCCAGGCGCCGCCCGAACGCCTCGCGAGTGCTCACGTACGCGAGTGCGTCCTCCAGCACTCCGTCGAGGATCCCCGTGCAGGTGCCGAGCACCAGCACGCGCTCGTTGGTCAGCGTCGGCAGCAACATCCGCCACGCCCGGCCGGGCTCCCCCACGACCATGTCGTCGGGAACGAAGACGTCACGGAGCTCCATGAGGAAGGTGCCGAGTCCGCGCATGCCCAGCGGGCTGAGGGCCTCGAGGGACACGCCTTCCGACTTCGGGTCGAGGAGGAAGAGCGTGACGCCGTCCGACTTGCGCTGCACGTCCTTGTCGGTCCGGGCCAGCAGGAGGATCCGGTCCGAGACGTGGGCCGAGGTGCACCACTTCTTGACGCCGTTGACCACCCACCCGCCGCTCACCTTCTGCGCGGTGGTGGTCATCGCCCCCAGGACGTCCGTACCACCGCCGGGCTCAGTGAATCCGATGGTGACGCGCATGTCGCCTCGTGCGATGCGGGGCAGGAACTCCCGCTTCTGGGCCTCGGTGCCGTAGAGGCCGATCGAGTTCGCGCCGGCGAAGGAGGTCATGCCCCAGATCCAGACCATGCCGGCGAGCGAGCGTGCGAGCTCTCGCGCTTGGATCAGCTGCGTGAGCATGTCCGCACCGTGTCCGCCGTACTCGGTGGGCACCGCGGTGGCGTGGTAGCCCGCCCGGGCGAGCTTGTCGAAGAGGTGCAGGGGGTAGTCCGGTCCCGCGGCTTCCGCGGCGCGGGCCACGTTCTTCGGGATCTCGCGTTCGACGAAGGACCGCAGCTCGTCGCGGAAGGCGCGGTGCTCGGGCGAGAGAAGGTGCTCCACTCGGTCCTCCTGTCAGTCGCGGGGTGCGTGGTTCGGAACGGTCGCCGCCAGCGCGCCGTTCAGCTCGGGGAAGGGCCACGTCAGGCGCAGCTGGACGGGCCCGTCCGCCTCGCTCTTGAGCTCGAGGACGAGAGTGTCCTCCTCCACACTGACGGTGATGGGGAGGGCGACCTCGATCCGACCGCTGCCGGACGCGCCGGTCGCCGTCGGATCGTCTGCGGCCGCCGCGTTCGCCTGGGTGGCGGCTCTATACAGCGCTTCTTCGAGCAGTACCCTGCACCAGCCCGCGACCTGGTCGTTGGAGCTCATGCGTGACCACCTTCCTCGAGGGTTCCGAGATCGTCCATCGCCGTGCTGATCCGCTGGATCATCAGCATGGACATCTCCTCCGACTGCATGTCCGGGAAGACGGGCGACGGCACCAGTGTCGGCGTCCACAACAGCAGTGGCACGTTCAGGGCTCGTCGGTACATCTCCCATGCGGTGTCGACCGACAGGTCCTGTCGTAGGTTCTCGAGGTAACGGCTCAGCAGGTCCTTCTCCCAGGCGCGCCGGTCCTCGACGTCGAGGGTCGTGGACACCGTGTAGGCGAAGTCGAACGCCCAGCTCCCTGTACACGTGTTCTGCCAATCCGCCAGACCGATGACGTGGTCGCGCGTCTCGTACCAGTTCCCGAGGTGCATGTCGCCGTGCAGCAGGGTCCGAGGGCCGTCGGTGTGGAACGACATGGTCTGCTCCGCGTCAGCCCAGATGCGGTCGCGCTTGGCGAAGACGCCGGGCGGGATCACGTCGGCGGCCTTGTGCATCGCCTCGTTGTGGGAGTCGACCATGCCTACGCGCTTGCCGAACTCGAGGAACCCCCCGTGGCGCGGCAGGGCCGACAGGTCGTCCGCGAAGCGCGGCGAGTCCCAGAAGGCTCGGTGGTACGCCGCCAGCGTGTCCACCATCCCCTCGGCGGCGGTCCTGGTGACCACGGTGTCGCGATGGTAGAACTCCACGCCCTTGGTGGCCACGAGGTCGTCGAAAATCTGGATCGACCGCCCCGAGACGTTGTCGATCGCAGAGACGAGGAGGGTCGGGGTCTCGATGTCCAGTTCCGGCCTGGCGACCGAGAAGAACGTGTACTCCTGGGTCACCACGCGACCACCCGAGGCCAGCCGGCTCAGCACGGTCGGGGTGGACTTGACGAACATGGCCTCCGGCAGTCCGGCCCTGCGCCCAGCGTCGTTGTAGCGGACGGTGAGCCAGCGGTGGACCGTCGAACCCATGTCGCCCTTGCCCCGGACGTCGATGCTCTCGACGCGCGCTCCCTCGTGCTCGGAGCACACGCGTGCCGTCAGCCACTCGGGGGTGATCGCCTCGACCCGCCACGGCACGTCGGACGGACTCGTGACCTCGGGCGACGTTAACTGGTCCCAGACACTGTGCGCGGCGTAGCGAGCGCGCGTTCGGAACCTCGATGCGTTGTCAGTGGTCACTGTCCGGTGCCTCTCTCTGGGATCGGGTGCACTACGACGCCGGCTCGAAGTGCGAGATGTCCAGGACGTGTCCGACCCGCTCCTCGGCCCAGACCGCTCGGACCCTCGTCCCGAACGGGAGCGCGTCCTTGGGGTCGGACTCGCTGTCGAAGTCGACCCCGACGACATGGTGCATGAGCAGCGTGCTGGCACCGTCGAGCCGGATGCCGCCGATGGCGTACGGCGGGGTCGGGCCTCCGGTGAACCCGTGCCAGGCCACCGTGTAGACCTCGAGCGTGCCCTCGGCGGGCAGCTCGAGCCACTCCGCGGTCGGTTCGAAACACGATTCGCAGTACGCCTGCGGAGGCACGAAGACCCGCGAGCAGCTGGCACAGCTGTTGGCCAGGAGCTTTCGCTGGCGCAGCCCGTCCATGAACCGCGACCAGGTGGCACCCAGGTGGATGTCGTAGCGCAGGTTCCAGTTCACTTCCTGCGTGGCCGGCCGGCTCGGGGAGGCCGCCACGCCATCGCTGCCACTCCGGCGGATGATCGCTTCGCCAGCCTGGCTCGCGGTCGGTGACGTCATGTCAGTTGCTCCTTGTCAGGGACTCGAAAACGGCGAGGTTCTCGAACTGGAAGAACGTGCCTCCCGTGCCGTGGGCCAGCGTCCGGTCGGCCCCGGCCACCTGGATCTCGGCCGGCGCGTCGCCCATCACCTGGAGGGCAGCGTAGGCATATGGGGCCAGCTCGCCGGCGACTCCCGCATTCGTGCACTTCGGGCCTCCCGACATGTTTACCGGAAGCCTGCCCTCGGGGTCGGTGGCTCCGCTGCGGATCAGCTCCACGCCGCCGCCGGGCGACGCGAAGCCCAGCGCTTCGAGCTGCATCGGCTGCATGTGGGCGTACGGCGCGAAGAGCTCCACCGTGTCGAAGTCCTCGGCTGGGTTGCGGATGTCGGCACGTGCGTAGACGCGCCGGGCCAAGTTCTCCAGGTTCTCCATGCGGGCGAAGTCCCCCTTGCCGCCTCCCAGGTAGGGATCGGCGGACATCCCCATGGCCTTGATCAGTGCGGGCCGGGTGGCGCGCCCGACCGAGCCGCTCGCGCGCTCGCTCCGCACCGTGTCCGCGTCGGCGACGACCATCGCGACCGCGGAGGTCGATACGGGGCAGACCATGGCCTGGGTCAGTGGTGCCGAGAGCGGACGCGCGCTGAGCACCTCGTCGGCGCTGATGGTGTTGCGGAGATGGGCATAGGGGTTCCTCGCCGCCTTCGCGTGGTCGGCAACCACCACCGCCGCAAGGTCCTCCGGGGTGAGCCCGAAGCGATCCTGGTAGGCGCAAGCCGCGAAGGCGCCCATGTGGTAGGCGCCCATGCCGAGCGGCTGTTCGATGATCATCGGGGAGTTCGTGTTGATGGCGCTCTGGAGGTCGGTGGCGCCGAAGAACGTGGGGCCGCCGAGGCACAGCACGACCCGGTGCGTCCCGGACCGGACCATGCGGGCGGCGACCTGCATCAGGTTGCCACCCGTCGTACCGCCGGTGTTGACCACCACGACCGGAGCGGTCGAGCCGATCCCGAGGAGCCGGGTGAGGTGCTTGGCGCCGAGAACCGTGCCCTCGAAACCATCGATGTTGCCGGTCACGATGGCGTCGATGCGGTCTGGTGCGTCGCCGCTGTGCTCGAGGGCGCGGCGGACCGCGAGCTGGCACAGCTCGATCGACGACAGTGTCTGCTTGCGTGGTGAGGTCGCTTCGGTGAGTCCGACCCCGGACACGACGGCACGGTAGGGCATCAGGCAGCCTCCACAGCGATGACCGTTGCGTCCTCCGCGACCCCGCCGGTGATGGTGTCCAGCGAGTGGCTGAGCGCGATGCTGCCGGACGGCAGCTCCCCGATCCGCTCGACGACCTCGAGCAGCCGCAGACCTCCGTTGGCGAGCCCCGGGAAGTTGCTGCGCATACCGCCGCTCGGATTGACCGTCACGTTCGCGTCGATGCCGAGGGCATCGACGAGGGGTTGGTGGAGGTGCGGCGTCGGGGCGGAGACCTCGGCGAGCGCCACATCGCGCGCTGATGCGCCGGAGGTCGCGAGTGCCGCGCGCGTGGCGCGCCGAGTAGCGGCTCCGGGGTCGGCGAGCCACTCCCCCGTCCAGGTGTATCCACCGGTCGAGTGGCCGAGGCCCGTGAGTTTGGCGTCGCGTCCCACGCAACGACCGGCACGCGCCGGCGACGCGAGCACCACGGCGACGGCACCCGCGGAGTGCGCCGGGAGCATGAGCTCGTGCAGGGGCCACGCCACTGGCACGGAGTCCAGCACGTCCTGCGCCGTGGCACCACGTCGACGCACGGACCGGTCGAGCCCGGCACTTCGACTGATCTCAGAGGCAGCCAGGGCGGCGAAGCCCTCCGCCCTCATCCGCGAGACAGCAAGGACTCGGGCCGCGTGGAGGCCGTACGCCGTGTTGGCGGTGAGCCCGACCGGTCGATCGAAGTGTGGGTCGAAGGCCAGGTTGGAGACCTGCTCAAGGAAGCGGCCGCGTCGCATCGCATCCCCCGTGGTCTCGGGGTTGTGGACACCGACCGCGACCGCCACCTCGACGTCGCCGCTGGCGATGGCCTCGGCCGCCGAGACGATGGCCACGCCCGCGTCGCCCTCCACCCGAAACGCATCGCTCAGGTATCCGCCCGACGCTGCGTTGGTCAGACCGCTCGAGATGCTGCGGCCGTCGAGCACATCCATCGACGCCGAGACCGACAACCCCAGGTCCTGCTTGCGCAGACCGGCCTCGCGCAGCGCGCGATAGACGACGTCGAAGACCAGCTCGTCCAACATCGCGTCATGCTCGGTGACGAACTCGGTGGCTGCGATCCCTACGACGTGGACCGGAAGGATCGGTCGTACCGAGAGGTGGGGCTCTGACGTGGATTCCATAGGACCTTCCTTGGCTGGTGCCCGGGACGCTAGGCCAGGCCCGCAGGCACGACATGTCGCATCGTGCAACAGCACGGTGGGCGCGCGGCGAGGCCAGCGCTGAACCCGCTCCCGACCTCCCCGGGCCACCGGCCAGCGGCTGCCTCGATGACGCAGACTGAGACATCTCCGGCACGCCCGGTTGTGACAGCGTCAGCGACCATGATCGACGCAGAGGCCGAGCTGGGCCGACGAGTTCAGGAGTTCCTGGCTGCGCATCCGCCGGCACAGACGGACCGCGACCGGTTCCTCCGCGCGCGGTTCGAGGCCGGGCTTGCGTGGGTCGACTACCCGGTCGGGCTGGGCGGCTTGGACCTGGACAACTCTGTCCAGCCGGCGGTCGACGCCGCCTTCGCAGCTGCGGGCGCACCCGACAACAAGCCGCAGAGCAACGTCATCGGACTCGGCATGGCAGCGCCGACCTTGCTGCAGTGGGCGACACGCGAGCAGCAGGAGCGGTGGCTACCCCCGCTGTGGACCGGCGAGGAGGTCTGGTGCCAGCTCTTCAGCGAGCCCGGCGCCGGGTCGGACCTCGCTGCAGTCGGCGCGAGCGCGCGTCGCGATGGGGAGGATTGGGTCGTCAACGGTCAGAAGGTGTGGACCTCCCTGGCACACACCTCCCGCTGGGCGCTGCTCCTGGTGCGCACCGACCCCACCGTCCCCAAGCACCAGGGCCTCACCTACTTCGTCGTGGACATGCAGTCGCCCGGGATCGACGTCCGCGCATTGCGGCAGCTGACGGGCGAGGCGGAGTTCAACGAGGTCTACCTCGACGACGTACGTGTTCCGGACGCACAGCGCCTCGGCGCCGTCGGCGAAGGCTGGCGCGTCACGCAGACCACGCTCATGAACGAGCGGGTTGCGATCGGCGGATCCGTCGGATCCCGCGAGACCGGGCCGGTCGCGGACCTGATCTCCATGTGGCGAGAGGCGCGAGCGGATCGCCCCGAGCTGCTCGACGACGTGACCCGGCTGTGGGTGGACGCCGAGGCACTTCGGCTCGCAAGTGCGCTGTCCGCCCAGGCCGCGGAGCGGGGAACGCCTGGGCCGGAGGGCTCAGGACTCAAGCTCGCCTTCGCGCAGCTGGCGCAAGCCTCATCGTCGCTCACACTCGACGTCCAGGGGCCTCAGGCGCTCCGGTACGACGACTGGACCGAGCATCGCCCGGACCTCACCACACCGCCGGATCGCGTCCCCGGCTACTGGTACCTGCGGACGCGCGCGAACTCGATCGAGGGTGGTACCTCCGAGGTGATGCGCAACATCATCGCCGAGCGGGTGCTGGGCCTTCCTGCGGAGCCCCGGGTCGACAAGGACATCGCGTGGAAGGACATCCCGAAGTGACCGAGCTGCCCTCACTCCTCCCCCACGAGGTGGACACAGACCTGCGCGACGCCGTTGCCAAGCTCCTGGAAGACCGCTCACCGATCGACGCCGTCCTGCACAGGTGCGATGCGCCTGAACCGTTCGGTGACGGCGCACGCGCGCTGTGGGCCGGGCTGACGGACGACCTGGGCGTTGCCGGCCTGCCGCTGGCGGAGACCGAGGGCGGCGCGGAGGCAACGTGGCGCGAGACTGCCGTGGTGGTCGAGGCCCTCGGACGGGCGGTGGCCGACATCCCCTTCTTCATCAGCGCGGTCATGGCCACCTCGCTCGCGCAGGCGGCCGGGGCCACCGGCCTGCTTCGGGACCTCGCGACCGGACATGAGATCGGCGCGGTCGTCACGCCGTTCGCTGCGCCGTTCGAGCCGCGGGCCGAGGTAGGGCTGCACGGTTCCCGGGTGGCGGGCCGCGTGAGCGCGGTCGCCGGTGCGCTCGAGTCCACGCAGCTCCTGGTGCCCCACCCTGACGCACTGCTCCTCGTGCGCACGACCGATGCAACGATCACTCCTCTTCCCTCGCTCGACATGACTCGCCGAGTCGCCGATGTCGAGCTCGCCACCGTTGAGGCGGTGGTCCTGGCCGAGGGCCGGGAGGCGCAGCAGGCGGTGCAGCGTGCGGCCCACGTCTCGGCCGCCATGTTGGCCTCGGAGCAGCTGGGCCTGGCCGAGTACAGCCTGGAGTCGACCGTGCAGTACCTCCAGCAACGACGCCAGTTCGGCCGCGTGGTGGGCTCGTTCCAGGCGCTCAAGCATCGGCTCGCGGACCTGTGGACCCTGTTGATCCAGGCGCGCGCCGTGGCGCGCTACGCGGCCGCATGTGCCGGCGCGGAGGAGGGGACGGCTGCCGCGCACGATCTGCCGGTCGCGGCGAGCCTGGCCCAGTCCTACTGCGGCCCCGTGGCGGTCAAGATCGCCGAGGAGTGCGTACAGCTGCACGGGGGCATCGGCTTCACCTGGGAGCATCCCGCTCACCTGTACCTCAAACGCGCCAAGGTGGACGCCTTGGCACTGGGCTCGGCGGCGTGGCACCGTCGCGAGCTGGCCAAGCAGGTGGACCTGTGACCGATCTGACCGGACGGACGGTCGTCATCACGGGCGGCAACAGCGGCCTGGGACTCGGCATGGCGCACGGGCTGGGCGCCAGCGGTGCCCGCATCGCCGTGTGGTCCAGGACTGCCTCCCGCAACGAGGCGGCCGTGGCCGAGCTCCGTGAGGCGGGGATCGAGGCGGAGGCATTCACCTGTGACACCGCCGACGAGGACAGCACGCGCGATGCGATGCAAGCCACGCTCAGCCGCTACGGCAAAGTCGACTCGATCTTCGCGAACGCGGGCATCGCCCGCGCCACACCCTTCGTGGAGACGACGCTGGACCAGTGGCACGACGTGCTCCGGACCAATCTCGACGGCACGTTCCTGTGCACGCGGGAGGCGGCACGGCACTTCGTCGACCGGGGCGACGGGGGCTCGATCGTCGTCGTGTCCTCGATGATCGCCCGGTACGGCGGAGCGCGCCAGGCGGCGTACACCACCAGCAAGAACGGCATCATCGGGCTCGGCCGCACACTTGCCGTCGAGCTCGCCCGCCACCGAGTCAGGGTCAACGTCCTCGTGCCGGGTTGGACCGCGACCGCGATGAACGTCGACCTCCGCGAGAACGAGCGGTTCATGGCGGCAACGACCCAGCGCACGCCAGCCGGCCGTTGGGGCGTGCCGGAGGACTTCCACGCGGTCGCCGCGTTCTTGGCCGACCCGTCCCTGACGTTCCACACCGGTAACGAAGTCGTCGTCGACGGCGGCTACACCGTCTTCTAGGCCGACACCCACCGCGCAAAGGACGCCATGACCGTCTCCATCGACAAGCTCCAGACACTCGAGGGCCACGTGCTGCCCGGGGGCCGGATCACCATCGAGCCGCACGAGTCGTTCATCGGGGAGGAAGCCCTGCGCGCCGAGCCGGGAGCCCATGGCGGGGTCCACCCCGCCTGGTTCGTGATCGCGTCTCTGAGGTGCATGGGCATCTCCGTGGACGAGCTGTGCGCACTCGCGTTCCAGGAGGAGGGCGACGTCCTGCTCTTCGGCAACTGCCGCGTCGAGCAGCACCAGCCTCTCCGCGAGGGCGTGACCTACCTGGCGAGTGCCCACATCGGTGAGGTCAGCTCACGAACGACGCGGGACGGCGCCCGGCTGGACAGCGTCGAGGTCATCGTCCGGCTACGTGTCCAGGAGCCCTCGGGTCGCGACGTGGGTGCGAGCGCAGAAGTCGAGGCCCGGGCCGGCGAGATCGTCAGCACCTACCTGTTCAAGAGAGGAAGCACCACGTGAGCAGCCCCGTCGGCTTACAGCCACCGCCGCCAGTCGGGACGTCGCTCCCGAGCCGGGTGATCTGTCAGGTTCGTGAAGAGGACATCCGCATCGTGGCGCTCCTCCTGCGCGACCCCAATCCCATCCACTACGACATCGACGAGGTGCGGCGCCTCGGCATGGGTGACCGGGCGATCAACCAGGGCGGAGCCACCATGGCCTACGTGATGGACGCGGTCGTCTCCTGGGCAGGTTCACGTGCGCACCTCCGGTCGATCGATTGCAGCTTCCGCGGCAGCGTCATGGCGGGTGATGACGTCGAGGTCGGCGGGATCGTCACCGACGTTCGGGCGGACGGGCCCGACTTCCTCGTGACGGTCGACGTCTGGGCCGACGTCGTCGGCGGTCGCCGCGCCATCGCGGGGACCAGCACCGTCGTGTGGCACGGCGGTGCGTCATGAGCATCCTCGGGAACGGGGTAGCGACGATCGACGAAGAACGACGCCGAGCCGTCGCCTCCTCCATTCGGGCCAGTCGCGGCGGACCGGAGCGCGCCTTCGGCGACCTGGTCGTCGAGCTCGTCGATCCCACGGACGACCGGGGGGTCCCCGGCGCGGGCGGACTCGTCGAGGCTCACATGCACGGTTCCGGTGTTCGGTTCGGGCCGGACGGGCTTCCGGCTGCGGGATCGATCGGCGTCCTCGTGGACGATGCGCTCGGATTCGCCATCATCGGGGCTAGCACCGGCCATCTCTGGTCGGTGAGCCTGGAGGTCTCGATCGACTTCCTCCACCCCCTTCCGAGTGCGCCCTTGCGCCTCCTGGCCACCGGACGGCCGGGCAACGAGGTCGCCGGCTACGGGCACGGCGCGGTCACCACCAGCGACGGGACCGTGGTTGCCCACGCTCGGCAGCATGGTCGCTACGTACCGGCACCGCACTCGTTCCCCGAGCTGCCGGCCTCCTCCGCGGAGCGGTTCCCCGACACCATCGAAGACCTCCTGGCGACCGAGGTCCACCACGTCGACGGCGCCGTCGTGCTGAGACTCGCAGACGCCGGCCCGTGGCTGAACGGACTCGGGGTCCTGCACGGTGGTGTGGCGATCTGTGCCGCCGAGGCGGCCGCGGCCCACGCGACCCTCGACGCTGCCACCACCATGCAGACGACCTCGATGACGCTTGCCTTCACCCGTCCCATGAGCGGTGAGCACGACCTGGAGTTCCGCGCACGGACGCTCCACGGCGGTCGTACGGCACGGGTGATCGAGGTCGTGGGCTACGCCGGGGACCGGCCGTCCACCTTCGCCAGGATCATCCGGCAAGCGCTCTGAGCGCGGGGTGGGGTCGGGACCTCAGGCCAGCTCGCCGAGCGTCAAGAGCGTGTTGCTCAACATCTTGTGCAGCTGTTCCTTCGTCATGGCCCGATCTTCGAGCCAGCTGAGCGTCGCCGCCGCAATCATGGCCTGATACGCCTTCACCATCGCGTGGTGCGTCGGGTTCGACTGTTCCAGGCCGACGACCAGGAGCAGGCGATTCTCCCAAGCCTGCAAGCTCTCGACGAGGACGCCCGCCACCTGGGGGTCGGTGCTCGAGGTGGCGTTCAGCAGCGTCATGAACATCTCACGGTTCTGCTCGACTGCGTCCAGCCAGCGACCCAGCACGACTCGGACGCGGCGCTCGGTCGACCCCTGCTCGGCGGCGGCCGGCTCGGCCGTCACCGGGATCTCGGAGAAGCGTCGGACGATCTCGAGGAAGAGATCCCGCTTGGTCCGGAAGTGATAATAGATGTTGGTCCGTGTCGTGCCGGCCTTCTCGGCGATGTCGAGCAGCGACACCGCCTCGTAAGGCCGCTCGGCGAAGAGTTGTTGAGCCGCGATCAGGATCTGGTCGCGCCGCGTGTCGGCCTCGAGCCTGAGCCGCGGCTGCGCCGGCGTAGCTGCCTGTGAACCGCTCGTCACCGCGCCACCATAGCCCTGGGGTCGGTCGGCCGGCCCGATTCGCTCACGCCCAGATCTCTCACATCGCCAGTCCGCCGTCGACGGGGAGGACCACCCCGGTGACGTAGGAACTCTGCTCCGCGGCCAGGTACCCGATGGCGGTGGCCATCTCCTCCGGCTCGGCGAACCGTCCCACCGGCACCATCTCGGTCATCTCGTCGATGCGCTCGACGGGCAGCGAGGTCACCATCGGGGTCGCCGCATTGGGTGAGATGGCGTTCACGGTGATGCCGAACCGCGCCGTCTCCTTGGCGACGGTCTTGGTGAAGGCGATGATCCCGCCCTTGGCGGCCGCGTAGTTCGACTGGCCGATGGTTCCGTGCAGGCCGGTGTACGAGGTCACGTTGATGATCCGCCCGTAGCCGGCCGCACGCATCACGGGCACGACGGCACGCGTCACGGCGAAGGTCCCGCCGAGATGCACGTCCAGGACGTCTTGCCACTCCTCGTCGCCGAGCTTCCACACAACGCGGTCTCGGGTGATTCCGGCGTTGTTCACAGCGATGTCGATCCGGCCGGTCCACGCCTCCACGGCCCGCACGACTTCACCCACCGCGGCGGTGTCCGTGACGTCGATGGCGTGGGTTGCGACCCGCGCGGAGGCCGGCCAGGCGTCGGCCAATGCCTCGGAGCTCCGGTCGAGGACCGCCACGTGCGCACCTGCGTCGTGGAACATGGCGGCGATCGCGCGGCCGATGCCCTGCGCGCCGCCGGTGACCAGTGCGGTGCGACCGCTGAAGTCGAAGGAGATGCTCACGGTCCGGTCACATCCGCTCGATGATCGTCGCATTCGCCATGCCGCCGCCCTCACACATCGTCTGCAGCCCATAGCGGCCACCGGATGCCTCGAGGTTCGAGAGCATGGTGGTGAGGAGGCGCGTACCGGACGCACCGAGCGCGTGCCCCAGGGCGATGGCACCGCCGGAAGGGTTCAGCCGCTCGGGGTCGGCGCCGGTCTCGCGCAGCCAGCACAGCGGCACCGGCGCGAACGCCTCGTTCACCTCGACGGTGTCGATGTCGTCGATGCCCAAGCCAGCGCGCGCCAGCACCTTCTGGGTCGCAGGAATGACACCGGTCAACATGAAGAGCGGGTCGCTGCCGGTGACGGAGAACGAGTGGAACCGCGCCCGAGGCCGCAGTCCCAGCCGGGCAGCGCGCTCCTCGCTCATGATGAGGACGGCCGAGGCCGCGTCGGTCAGCGGCGAGGAGTTCCCGGCGGTGATGCTCCAGTCGATCTGCGGGAACCGTGCGCTGGACTCCGGGCTCGCGAACGACGGGCGCAGGCCGGCGAGCCCTTCGGCGGTCGTGGTGGCCCGAATGGTCTCGTCCTCGAGGTGGACGGTTCCGTCCGGGAGGGTGATCGGCACGATCTCACCACTCAGGTGGCCCGACTGCACGGCCGCGGCCGCGAGTCGGTGGGAGCGGGCGGAGTACTCGTCGAGGTCCGCACGCGACAGCTTCCAGTGCGCCGCGATGAGCTCGGCGGAGACGCCCTGACCGATCAGGCCCTCGGGATACCGGTCAGCCAGCGGCCCCACGTTCGGGTCCTGCCCCTGCGAGCTGGCGCCCATCGGGATGCGGCTCATGGACTCGACACCGCAGGCGATGACGATGTCGTAGGCCCCCGCGATCACACCCTGGGCGGCGAAGTGGGCCGCCTGCTGACTCGATCCGCACTGTCGGTCGACGGTCGTCGCCGGGACCGACTCGGGGAGCCCGGCTGCCAGCACGGCGGTACGTGCGATGTTCAGGGCCTGCTCGCCGGTCTGGGACACACACCCGGCAATGACGTCGTCGATCGTGGCCGGGTCGACCTCGTTTCGGCCCAGCAGTGCCCGTAGCGTCTGCTGCAGCAGGTCGACGGGATGCACCGACGAGAGGGCTCCGCCTGGCTTGCCCCGCCCAGATGCTGTGCGGACGGCATCCACGATGACTGCAGTGGTCATGATTGCTCCTTGTTGGTTCTGACGTTCAGACGCCGGGCGGTGCCGACAGAAGGTGGACTCGGGTCAGGCGCGCCAGAGGTGGCGGCCCGGGCGGGTGAGGACGAGCGAGGGAACGACCGTCCGGCGGCTCAGTCGGGTGAGGCCGACCACGGCCTCGGCGACGTCGTCGACCGGGAGCATCGACTCGGGTGGCACGGTCTCGGCCAAGCCCTTGGTCATGTCGGTGGCAACGTAGCCAGGACATACCGCTGTGGCAGACACGCCACCGTCGGACTCCTCCGTGGAGAACGTCTCGCACCAGGAGATCAGTGCGGCCTTGGTCGCGCCGTAGGCGGAGTTGAGCGGTTCGCCGACGATTCCGGTCGTCGAGGCGATCGCGATGACCCGCCCGCCGCGTGGTGAGGCCTGCCCGGCATCGCGCAGGAGCGGCAGGAGGTCCTGGGTGAGCACGTATGCCGATCGCACGTTGATGGCGAACAGCTTGTCGAGGCGCCGAGCCGGATAGTCGGCGAAGGCCCCGATCGCGCCCATGCCGGCGTTGTGCACCAGGACATCGAGTCGGCGATGAATCCCCTCGTGTGCGCGGGCCAGCCGGTGGACGTCCCCCTCGTCCGAGGCGTCGGCCGGGCAGGTGAGGACCTGGACCGGGTGGGCGGCGCGCAACCGGTCGGCCGCGGCATCGAGTGCGGAGGCATCGCGGGCGCTGAGAGTGAGGTCGTAGCCGGCGGCGGCGAGCCGTTGCGCCACGGCGAAGCCGATCCCCCTCGACCCACCGGTCACGAGTGCTGCGCGCCGGCTCACCGCGGGGCCATCCGGATCGCGCCGTCGAGCCTGATGACTTCACCGTTGAGCATCGCGTTGTCAACGATGTGCTCCACCAGCGCGCCGTACTCGGAGGGGTTCCCCATCCGGTGCGGGTGTGGCACCTGATCCGCCAGCGAGGCCCGGATCTCCTCGCTGAGTCCGGAGAGGATCGGTGTGTCGAACGTGCCTGGCGCGATCGTCATCACCCGGATCATGTCGGCGGCCAGCTCGCGTGCCAGGGGGAGGGTCATCGCCGCGATCCCACCCTTGGACGCCGAGTAGGAAGCCTGACCGATCTGGCCGTCGAACGCAGCCACGGAGGCCGTGTTGACGACCACTCCTCGCTCGCCGTCGAGCACGGGCGTCTCGGCCAGCATGGTCGCCACCGCCAGCCGGATCACGTTGAAGGAGCCGATCAGGTTGACCTCGATCACCCGGCGGAACCGCTCGAGGTCGACGGGCCTACCCCGGGACACCGTGCGGGCGGGGTCGCCGACCCCTGCGCAGTTGACGACGATGCGCAGCGGGCCGAGCGCGGACGCGGTCGCGACCGCCTCGGCCACGCCATCGGGGTCGCACACGTCTGCCGGCGCGAATGTCAGGCCCTTGGTCGACGCGGCCACCGCCGCTCCGTTCGAGGCGGGGCGATCGACGATGACCGCTCGAGCTCCTCGCGCGACGAGTGCGGTGGCGGTCGCCAGGCCCAGTCCCGACGCTCCACCCGTCACCAGCGCCACGGCACCGTCTGGGTTCACCTGGTCCGCCCTTCCAGATCGGGTCTATCCCGACTGAGCTTGCGCACCGTCGAGCACGGTGCGCGGATCTTGGAGTGAGGCTAGGCAGCCCGCGATCCGGTGGAATGTCGCGAACCGATACACCCGCCACCCGGGGCGCGGCTGGACTGCCGCGTCAAGCCGGCCGGGCTTCTCGACGCGGAATCCGCGACCGGGCAGCGTCGACCCGGCCGTTGTCCCGTTCTGCTACACCGTTGCCCCATCGCTTGCGGGGCAGGTGGCACGGGCCGAAGTATCGCCCTCAGCGCTGCGTCGGGTCGCACCCGTCGCGCGACTCAACCTGGCTCACGTGCGACGACGGAGGAAGCATGGCGATTTCGTTCGATCTGTCCGGGACAGCGCTCGTCACCGGCGCCGGGGGCGGCATCGGCAGCAGGATCGCGGTCGTCTTGGCCGAGCACGGCGCCGACGTCGCGTGCCACGATGTCCAGGCGGAGTCGCTCGAGCCCGTCGTCGAGGCGATCAGGGCGACGGGTCGCCGTGCGCTCGCCCTGACCGGCGACGTCACCGCCGAGGACGCGATGAGCATTGCGGTGGAGAGGACCGAGGCGCAGCTCGGACCGCTCCGCTACGCGGTCAATGCTGCCGGGATCAACACGTGGTGCCGGGCCGAGGAGATGCCGCATGAGCAGTGGCAACACCTGCTCGATGTCAATCTGACCGGCGTCTTCCGGGCATGCCAAGCCGAAGCCCGGGCCATGCTGGTCCACGGAGCGGGCAGCATCGTCAACATCGGGTCGATCTCAGCCGGGATCGCCAACCGCGGGCTCGAGCAGGCGCACTACAACGCTTCCAAGGCCGCGGTCGTTCACCTGTCGACGACGCTCGCCCTCGAGTGGGCCGGTCGGGGACTGCGGGTCAACAGCCTGAGTCCCGGCTACACGATGACTCCCATGGCGGCCGACCCCGCCGTGGCTGAGTACGTCGCCGCCGTCGTGCAGGACATCCCGCTCAGCCGCATGGCCGACCCCGTTGAGATCGCCGGTCCTGCGGTGTTCTTGCTCAGCGACGCCGCGTCCTACCTCACCGGCCACGACCTGGTGGTCGACGGGGGCGCGACGCGCTGGTGATCATGCCTGACCGAGCGGGCCAGTCTGGAACCTCTCCGCGGAGAGGAAGGCGCGAATCCGCATCGGGGCTTGCTTGCCGTGCGGCCGCCAGCATCGAGCGGAGGCCGTGGGCGCGCGGGCCGGACCGGTGTCCGACTTTGCGACGAGTCGTGATGTGGTCGGCACCTAGTCTGACGGCGCAGTCCAGCGCCGCCGGTCTGTCACCAACCTGGACGTCATCATCGACATCCCTCGGCTACGGCGCCGTCATGCGAGATCGAGGACCAGCCACGAGGCATGGTCCTCGTTGATCTGTCCGGTTCGAAAGTCAAAGGGAAGGTCCCATGATCGACGGGCTCGCGCTCCAGGTGCTCCTCAGCTCCCGGAGCATGACGATCGACCGGATGCGGGCCGTCTGCGACCAGGTGATCACCGGCCTCGAGCTCGTCCCGGCCTGAGGCAGCCGTCCACCCGGTTGCATCAGCCCGTGGCAGCGCAGAACGAACGATTGAACCAACGGCCTGGTGCGGCACCACTTCCCCAAAGACACCGGCTTGGCCAGCTGGACCGGGGCAGATCGGATTACTGGAGACGCTGCGCACATCATCGTGCCTCGTACGGGTGCCGGACGGCATCGGCCTCCTCCATCCGTGCCAGTCAAGGAGCAGCGGAGATGGCGGGGCGTCACCCCCGCGCGCGTGGGACCTTTGCCCATATAGCGACTGCGGGCCCGCCTCGCAGAGTGCAGAGCGGGACTCGGTCGTGCGCGGACAGCGGCAGAGAGCGGTCGTTGCCTTGCACTGCCTAGCGCGACATGTGGCGCGCGATGAACTCGGCGTTCGTCGTCCGGATGTGGGTCGCGTGCCCGGTAAGGAGGTGGCCGCCCGTTAGGCCGATGAACTGGCTATTGGGAATCCGCCTAGCCAGCTCTAGGCCTCCCGCGTGTTCGCGGGGGTCGTCGACTGCCTGGAAAATCAGCGTCGGCGTCGTGACTCGCTCGAAGGGTACGTCGTTGACGCCGGGGTTGGTGACGTCGTTGTCGAACAGGATTCCGTCGGTGCGCTCTGAGATCGGCAGCGAGTCCACAAACGCGTGTTCGATGGCGAACGCCTTCTGCTCGGCACTCATGCTCTCGATGACTGACTTGGGCATGAGCATCCCCAACAGCCGTTCCGGGGCTGCCTTGACTGCGGCCCAGTAGATGAAGTCGTGCCCGGCGACGAGGGGTGGGATGGGTCCGGGCACAGGGCCTGGGACGGCTGATGAGATCAGGATCAGCCCGTTGATTCGCTCCGGGAAGTCGATTGCGAACCACATCGCTGATGGACCGCCAGCGGAGTTGCCGACGACGAAGACGCGATCGATCCCCAAGTTGTCAAGGAGCTCGCGGTAGGCGGCGGCCTGCATCCTCACGGTCGCGTCGTGCGGCATGGCCGACTGCAGGTATCCGAAGCGGGAGACGTAGATGAAGCGGTAGTCCGGCCGCAAGTTGCGCCACTGGGTGACGATGGCCTCCGCCTGATCTATACCGCCTGTGATGCCATGTACGACGAGTACGGGCGGCCCGTCACCGGTGACTCGATACTGGATGTCTCCGTAGCTCGACGTGAAGATCTCGGTCGGTTGGGCAGCGAGTCGGGCGCGAGCCTCACCCATGTCGTGGCGGAACATCACTGTGACGACAGTCGACGCGACGAGGACGGTGCCAGCGACCGCGTACAGCACGATCCTGAACTTGCGGTGCTTCCTGACTCGGCTGGCTTGGTGACGAAGTCTTCGCGGAGGCCGGTCGGCAGCTTTCGTGATCATGGCGCAGCTGGCTTAGCCGTTGTCATCGCTAGCTCCTACCGACCCGCAGACTGCCCGGTTGCTGACTGCCAGGCCGCGTAAAGGATCGCGGCGTTGATGACTACGGCGAAACTCCACCAGGGCGTGAACGTCGCAACAACCAAGGCCATCGACGCAATCGCCGCGACGGCGCCCGGGGAGGCCCACGCCTCCAGATGCATCAGGTAGGCCACGCCTGCCAAGGCGAAGCCGCTGGCCGCGACCAATGCCAGCGTCACGACCACCGGACGCACCTCGGCGAAGAGCCAGGAGGCCTGCGTCCCAAAGTTCGGTAAGTCGCTTCCCTGCTGCGGCGGGATCCAGATGGCCGCGTGGAGAACCCCGTGCAGAACCAGAAAGCCTGCGATGACTGGACGCCAAATGTTGATCACCCTCAGTGGACGATGGTGGCTGCCGGCCAGGGCGTCGATGTCGCGGCGGCGCCCCAACTTCGGATGTCGAGGACGCTACGTATCCATGTCGGGCCGCTGCAGAGCAGTACGTCACGCGGCGATGTGACCAACGACTCTTCTTGTCTCCCGGCAACGACCCGCGTCGGCGTCATCGGGTGACCGTCGACTCTGTTTGATCGGGGCTTTGCGTGAGACAAAGGCCGGATGCTGACAGTCATGGTGGTGGAGATGTTCGCCGCCGGTGCAGTCTTCGTGACCATCGTCGGCCTCAAGAGCTGGGATGAGGTCGCCACCCAGTATGCGACGCCGGCATCACCCGGAACTCCCGCTGAGGGACGCGGGGCCGCGCCTGTGACCTGGACGTTTGGTGGAGCTGAGGGGATTCGAACCCCTGACCTTCTCATTGCGAACGAGACGCGCTACCAACTGCGCCACAGCCCCAGTGCGCCATACGTCGGCGCGGTGGGAAACGTTAGCACCAGCCCTTGACGGGCACCGAATCGACCCACGGACCTCGTCCCCGGCCGTCCGGAAGTCCCCACTCGGCGGTCAGGACCCACGACTCGACGGGTGGAAGTCCCGACTCGACGTCAGGAGCCGACGGCGCGCTGGTCGTCCCCGTCCTTGCGGGCCCGGCGGGTGGCGCGGTCGGCCTCGTCCGCCTCGCGGGCCAGCTGGGCGTCGGCCTCGGTGCGGCCCGAGGTCCACACGCCGCTGTCGTCGAGGGAGATGGTGCGGACCGTGCGACGAGCGGCGGCGGGCTTGCCGACGTACGTCGGGAGCGTCACCGGCACCGGGTCCCACAGCGCCGGGTCGACCACGGCGGCCATCCCGGCGGAGGTGTCGGCGAGCGGATCCGCACCCTCGCCGTCACCGCTGACGACCGGGCTCGCCGGGGCGTCGTCGGCCTCGGTCTCCTCCGGCTGCTCGATCGGCATCCGGGCCGCCGGCGTCAGCGCCCGGCGCTCGCCCTTGACCATGATCCGGCAGGTGACCAGCCAGGCGACCAGCAGGCCGACGGGGATCGCGACGTACCACCAACCGACGACGCCGAAGGCCGCGACGCCGATCACCGCGAGGTTCGCGAGCAGGATCAGGGCCAGGACGTTGCGACGGCGCTTCGTGGCCCGCTTGGCCGCGGTCCCGCGGGCCCGCAGCTGGGCGGGGGTGAGCTCGGCCGGGGCCTCCGTAGTCGGCGCGGCGGTCGACGGGCCGACCTGGGGGGCCGGACGGCCGGGGGTGACGAGCCGGGCGCTGCGCCGGTCCACCGGCTCGCGGCGGGCCAGCACCCGCATCGTGTGGGAGAACCGGTCCACCGAGCGGCTGCGGGCCACGTCGTCGTGGTGACGGAGCGCCTTCGGGACGAGATAGACGGCCCACGCCACGGCGAGGGCGACGAAGATCAGTGCGCTCAGGTCCACAGGTCAGAGGTTAGGAGTGGTAGCGCAGCGGGCTGCGGATGTCCACAGGTGTGTCGCAAAATCACTCGTGTGACTGGTGTGGTTCGAGCCGGGCCAGCATCCCGTCCGGGCACTCCTCGCGGGTGATCGCGTAGACCCGGTGGTCGCGCCAGGCGCCGTCGATGTGGAGGAACCTCGGCGCGTAGCCGACCTCGCGCAGGCCGAGCTTCTCGACCACGCGCAGCGAGTTGGAGTTCTCGGGACGGATCGCGATCTCGACGCGGTGCAGCCCGCCGGCTGCGAAGCAGTGGTCGATGACCAACGCCACCGCGCGGGGCATCACCCCCCGGCCGGCGTACTCACGATCGAGCCAGTAGCCGATCGAGGCGAACTGCGCCGACCCTCGCACGATGTTGTTGACCGTCACCTGCCCCGCGAAGCGGCCGCCGACCTCGATCGCGAACGGGTACGTCGTGCCGGCGCGGGCCTGCCGGTTCAGGCGCCGCACCAGCGAGCGGAACGTCGTGGGCCGGGCGTCTCCCCCGGGCGGCACGGTGGCGTCCCAGGGCCGCAGCCACGCGACGTTGCGGCGGCGGGCGTCGCGCCAGGCCTGCGCGTCGCGGGCGGCGAGCGGCCGGACCGTGACCTCCCCGGAGGTCAGCCGGGCCGGCCAGCCCATCAATGGTCGCTCCCCACGACCTGCTCGGCGGCGTGCACCAATACGGGACGGAGCACCGCGAGGCCGTCCTTCACTCCCCCGCGCGAGCCGGGCAGGTTGACCACCACGCAGGAGCCGACCACCCCGGCGAGCCCACGCGAGAGCACGGCGGTCGGGACGCCCTGGGCGACGCCGTACGCGCGGATCGCCTCGGCGATCCCGGGGATCTCGGCGTCCAGCAGCGCCCGGGTCACCTCGGGGGTCCGGTCGGTCGGGGTGAGCCCGGTGCCGCCGGTCGTGAGCACCACCCGCGCACCGCCCTCGGCGGCGGCGGTGATCGCGGCGCCGACCGGCTCGCCATCCGGTACGACGACGGGCGCGTCGACCGTGAAGCCCAGCTCGCGCAGGAAGTCGATGATCAGCGGGCCGGTGGTGTCCTCGTAGACCCCGGCCGCAGCCCGGTTGGAGGCGACGACGACCTCGGCGCGCATGCTCACGGACGGCTCCAGTCGCCCGACCTGCCGCCGGACTTGGTCTCGACCCGGATGTCGGTGATCACCGCCGCCTTGTCGACGGCCTTGACCATGTCGACGACGGTCAGGGCCGCGACCGAGACGGCGGTCAGCGCCTCCATCTCCACACCCGTGCGATCGGCCGTCCGGACCGTCGCGCGGATCACCACGCTCGGCTCCGGGTCGTCGGTCACCTCGAGGTCGACGCTCACCCCGGAGATCGCCAGCGGGTGGCACAGCGGCACCAGGGCCGGCGTCTGCTTGGCCGCCATGATGCCGGCCACCCGGGCGACACCGAGCGCGTCGCCCTTCGGCACGCCCTCGCCGCGGAGCAGCCCGACGACCGTCGCCGAGACGAGGACCCGACCGGAGGCGGTCGCCGTGCGGGCGGTGACGTCCTTGCCCGAGACGTCGACCATCCGGGCCGCCCCGGACTCGTCGACGTGGGTGAGCCGCCGGGGCGTTTCGGGCATCGCTAGAACTCCTCGTCGAGCCTCAGGACCTGGACCTGCTCGCCGGCCGCGACGGAGGTGACGTCCTCCGGCACGACGACCAGCGCGTCGGACGATGCCAGATCGCCGATCAGGTGGGAACCGTGACCGCCGACCGGAGTCACGGAGGAGCCGTTGCGGCCGGCCGGGTCGACGGCGTACTCGGCGCGCACGAACTGCCGCTTGCCCAGCGGGGACCGGATCGGGTGGGTGAGCCGTGCGGGCGTCGTCGGGCGGGCGTAGGGCGTGCGCCCCATCAGCTTGCGCAGCGCCGGCAGCACGAACTGCTGGAAGGAGATGTACGACGAGACCGGGTTGCCGGGCAGCGTGAAGATCGGGGTCCGGTCCTCGCCGACGTGCCCGAAGCCCTGCGGCTTGCCGGGCTGCATCGCAACCCCGCCGAACCACACCGTGCCGAGGGGGCTGAGCGCCTCCTTGACCACGTCGTAGTCGCCCTGCGAGACCCCGCCACTGGTGATGACCAGGTCGGCGCGGACCAGCTGGTCGTGCACGGCGGCGAGGAACTCCCGCGGCTCGTCCGGGACGATCCCGACCCGGTAGGTGATCGCACCGGCGGCCCGGGCGGCGGCCGCGAGGAGGAAGGAGTTGCCGTCGTAGATCGAGTCGTGCCCCAGCTCGGCGCCCGGCTCGCGCAGCTCCGACCCGGTCGAGATCACGACGACGCGGGGGCGCGGACGGGCGCGCACCGCGGCCCGGCCCACGGACGCCAGCAGGCCGAGGTGGCGAGGACCGAGCACGGTGCCCCGGGAGACGACGAGGTCCCCGACGGCGACGTCCTCACCGGCGGGGCGCACGTGCTGGCCGAGCGAGGGCGCGCGCTCGATGCGGACCTGGGCGACGCCCCGGTCGGTCCACTCGTAGGGCACCACGCTGTCGGCGCCGGCCGGCACCGGGGCGCCGGTCATGATCTTCACCGCCGTGCCGGGTGACATGGCGAGCAGCGTCGCCTGGCCGGCCCCGATCTCGCCGACCACCGGCAGGTGGACCGGGGACTCCTCGGTGGCGGTGACGACGTCCGCGTGGCGTACGGCGTACCCGTCCATCGCGGAGTTCTCGAAGGGCGGCAGCCCGATCGGCGCGACCACGTCCTCGGCCACGGCCAGGCCGAGCGCGTCCATCAGCGGCTGCGGGAAGTCCGGGAGCGGCTCGATCTCCGCGAGGATCCGTGCGAGGTGGTCGTCGACCGAGATCAGGCCCTCAGCCATCGGAGAGGAGGGTGTCGGCGTCGATGCGCTGCGCGGAGGTCGCCTCCAGGTTCACGTCGCCCACGACCTGCACACCGTGGGCGAACGTCCAGTCGCCCTCGACCCGCAGCGAGCTCGCCTTCTTCATCGACGGGGCGCCGTCGGGGAAGCGCTTGTCGAACTCGCCGACCAGCTTGTAGTAGTCGTCGTCGAGGTCGACGTACGGCACCTCGGAGGCGGCCTGGTCGAGCACGAAGTCCTGGCCGATGTCGTAGACGTCGGAGCGCAGCACCAGCAGGTCGTTGGTGGTCTTGACGGGCACGAACCGCTCCCGGCCGACCTCGATCAGCCGCGAGCCCTCGAAGACCTCGATCGCGGCGCCCATGGCGGTCTCGATCTGGATCACCTCGGGCGTCGAGGGGTCCCCCGGGTCGAGCGACTTGACGTTGCGGATCAGCGGCAGCCCGAGGATGCCCTGGCGCACGTCGAGCGCGTTCTTCATCGCGGCCAGGTCGAACCACAGGTTGTTGGTCGAGCAGAACTTGTGGCGGTCGAGGTCGGTCAACGCCTCCTTGTCCGCATCCGGCGTCTGCGCGGTCTCGCGCAGCACGATCCGGCCGTCGATCTTGCGCCGGGCGAAGTGACCGCCCTTGCGGTCCGAGGGGGTACGGCGTACCGCCTCGATCGCGAACGGCGCGCCGGATGTCGCGAACCAGCCGGCCACCCGCGCCTCCGGGACCGCGCCGAGGTTGTCGGAGTTGGACACCAAGACGCGCTCGTAGCCGGCCTCGATCAGCCGCTCGAGCAGGCCGGTGCCCCGCAGTGCGGTGTAGACGTCACCGTGGCCCGGCGGACACCACTCGAGGTCGGGGTCCTTGGGCCAGCTCACCGGCGAGAGGTCCTTGGCCAGGAGCCTCGGCTCCTTGTTCTGGAGGAACTCCAGCGGCAGCCCGTCGACCGGGAGGTCGGCGTAGCGCGCCAGCGCCGCCATCGTGTCGGCGGAGGTGCGGAAGCTGTTCATGAAGATCAGCGGCAGGGTCGCGGCGTACTCCTTGCGCAGGTGCAGCACCTGGCGCGCGATGATGTCGAGGAAGGACAGTCCGCGGCGCACGCACAGCAGCGACTTCGCACGGTCCATGCCCATCGAGGTGCCGAGCCCGCCGTTGAGCTTGATCACCGCCGTCGTGCGGATCGCCGCCGCGGCGTCCTCGTCGGAGACCGCCACCGTCGCCAGCGACTCCATGTCCACCGGCTCGATCGACGACTCCGGGATCATGCCGGTCTCGCCGTGCTCGAGGAGGCGGAAGTAGTGGGCGAACGTCTCGATGGCGACCTCGTCGACCCCGGCCGCCGCCATCTTGTCGCGTGCCCGGTTCAAGCCAGCGCTTCCCATGATCACGATCGTAGGCTTCCCCCGTGACCGGCACCCAATCACCTGCCAAGTCGGCGGTCCGCGACCGGCTGCTCACCACCCGGCACCGCCGATCGGTGGCCGACGTCGGCGTCGCGGCCCGGGCGATCGCGGAGCACCTGCTGGCGCACCCCGAGGTCCGTCGGGCGGCCACGCTCGCGGCCTACGTGTCGGTCGGCAGCGAGCCGGGCACCGGCCCGCTGCTCGACGGGCTGCGCGCCGCGGGCAAGCGGGTGATCCTCCCCGTGGTGCTGCCCGACCTCGACCTGGACTGGGCGGCGTACGACGGCCCGGACCGGCTGGTGCCGGCGCGTCGCGGGCTGCTGGAGCCTCCCGGGCCGCGGTTGGGCCCCGACGCGATCGCGACCGCGGACGTCGTCCTGGCGCCCGGGCTCGCGGTCTCGCCCACCGGCGTCCGGCTCGGCCAGGGCGGCGGGTGCTACGACCGGGCGCTCGGCCGGGTGCCGGTCGGCACGTTCACCTGCGTGCTGCTCTACGACGGCGAGGTCGGCCTCGACGTGCCGGTCGAGCCCCACGACCGCGCGGTCCTGTTCGCGGCGACTCCCTCCGGAGTCGTCCGGGTCGGCTGAACCGGGGCTCGTCAGCACGACCCCGCAGCGGGCGCTCAGTCGCCCGCGACCGGCCGGAGCGTGAGCAGGTCGCCGCCGGCGTCGGTGACCGCGGCCCGGGTGAACCGCCAGGGCAGGGTCTCGCCGGCGGCCCACAGGTCGGCCTGGTCGGTGTAGTGGGCGTGGTAGGGGTGGCCGGAGACGCCGGTGAGGGCGATCCAGCGGGACTCGTCGAGGTCGGCGAGGGAGACCACCATCCGCATCGAGGGCGCGCTGGTGACGGCGTACCCGCGAGCCGCGTCCCAGGCGCTCGCGTTCACGGCCGCCGAGCCGCCGCCGACGGTCCAGCCGCCCCGGTCGGCCAGCCCGGCCAGCGGCCACGGGCGGTCCGGCCCGGGGCCGCGCAGGTCGAGCCGGTGCAGGTCGCCCCAGGCCCACTCGCCGGGGTCGAGCGCCAGCCGCCGGGTGAGCTCGTCGCGGGCCTCGCGCAGGGCCCGCGCCAGGATGTCGTCGCGGGTCTCCTCGACGCCCTCGGTGCGCTTGTCGTCCCACCACGGGTCGTCCGGCCGCGTCAGCAGGTCGGTGACGACCGCGACCCACCGGTCCCCGCCGTCGGGCCAGATCGCCTCGGGCAGGTCGTCGTGGAAGAGGTCCGCGAGCAGCTCGCGCCACACGGCGTCGAAGTACGCCGCCGCACCGCTATCGGCGTGCTGCCGGAAGTCCCAGCCCCGCAGCAGCCGCTGGCCGGCCGAGTAGTAGCCGTGCGGCAGCGCCACGTCGAGGAGGTACGGCGTGAGCGCCGGGGCGAGCGGATCCAGGTCGTCGAGCTGGAGCTCGGCGGTGCTCGCCACGGACACCTCCCCCGCGTCGACCTGCTGCTCGAGCTGATCGCGGATCCGCTGCGCGCGGTAGCCGAGGTCCCAGTCGTGGCCGAGGCGGTACGGGTAGTCACCGCCGACCACCTCCTGGTTGGCGGCGACCACGAAGCCCTCGTCGGGGTCGAGCAGCCGCGGCAGCCCGTCGAACGGCACGTGCTCGCCGGTCCAGTCGTTCTCCGGCTTCCAGCCGGCGCTGGGGAGCATCCCGTCGTTGCCGGACCGGCGGATCGGGATCCGGCCGGCCGCCTGGTAGCCGATGTGGCCCGCACGGTCGGCGTACAGCAGGCTCTGCGCCGGCGCCTCGAAGGACGAGGCCGCCGCCCGGAAGGAGTCCCAGTCGGTCGCGGCGTCGAGGGCGAGGATCGCGTCGGCGGTCCGGGTGGGGTGCAGCCCGGTCCACGCCAGGGCGACGGCGTACGCACCGGCACGCACGCCGGGCGGGTCCTGCCCGGCCGTGGCGAGCGTGTCGTCGACGTCGGAGAGCAGCGGGCCGTGGCCGGTCGAGCGGACGGTGAGCGTGACGTCGTCCGCGCCTCGGACCCGGATCGTCTCGGTGCGGCTGCGCAACGGCAGCCACCGCCGGTCGTGGCGCCACCGGTCCCCGTCGAGCCGCTCGAGGTAGAGGTCGCTGACGTCGGCGCCGAGGCTGGCGAGGCCCCACGCGATCTCGGCGTTGTGACCGATGACCACCCCGGGAACGCCGGAGAGGGTGAACCCGGCCACGTCCAGGGGGCACTCGTCGGTGACCGTGCGGCAGTGCAGCCCCAGCTGCATCCACGGCCCCGGGACGGACACGCCCAGGTGCGGGTCGTCGGCCAGCAGCGGTCCGCCGGTCGTCGTGTGCTCACCCGAGACCACCCAGCCGTTGCTGCCCAGCGCGTCCCCGCGGCCCAGGAGGGCCGGCATCCGGGCGAGACCCTCGCGCACCCGCGTCAGCGCCGCCCGGCCGCCGGCGTCTGCCAGGTACGCCGGGCGCCGGGGGTTGCGGGTGCCGGGCATGGTGGCGTCCTGCTCGAAGTCCCCGTCGACCACGGCGCCCTGGCCCACGATCGGAGCGTGGTCGTCGAGCGGATCGGGCGGGTAGAGGTCCGCGACCTCGTCGGCGGTGTGCCCGGCGAGCGCCAGCGACCGGTCGATCTCGTCGGCCGGGTTGCCGGCCAGGTCCCAGGCCATCGCCTTGAGCCAGGCCAGCGAGTCGACCGGCGTCCACTCCTCGGGCCGGTAGTCGAGGCTGTGGGCGTTGAGGACGGTGTACTCGACCGCGATCTCGCGCGGGGCCTGGCTGTCGAGGTAGGAGTTCACGCCGTCCGCGTAGGCCTCCAGCGCGGCGCGCGTCTCGGGTCGGACCAGGGCCAGCTCCTGCTCCGCGACCCGGCGCCAGCCGAGGACGCGGGCGTACTGGTCGCTCCGCAGCGCGGTGGCCCCGAACAGCTCGGCCAGCCGGCCGGCCGTCAGGTGCCGGCGCACGTCCATCTCGAAGAAGCGCTCCTGCGCCTGCACGTACCCCTGCGCCCGCATCAGGTCCTCGACCGAGTCGCCGTAGAGCTGTGGGATGCCGTGCTCGTCCCGGAGCACCTCGACCGGCCCATCGAGGCCGGGCAGATCGACCTCGCCGGTGGTCTGCGGGAACGGTGCGCGCACCAGCTGGACCACGATCAGCAGCCCGGCGAGCAGCACCAGCACGAGCGCCGCCGCGGCGTACACCACGACCCGCGCGAGCCGCGGCCACGCACGGAACCGGCGCCACCAGGCCCCGCGCTCGCCGTCCGGCCGGCCGTCCTTCGTGGTCGCAGGCATGGTCCGGTCATTGTGCCGTGTCGTATGATTGGCACTCGTCAGGGTCGAGTGCCAACCTCGAGGGCGGCCGCGGCCCCGGCGACGAAACACACCGAAGGAGAATCGTGCCCACCTACCAGTACGCCTGCACCGAGTGCGGCCACGCCTTCGAGCAGTTCCAGAGCTTCTCCGACGACGCGCTCACCGAGTGCCCCTCCTGCTCGGGCCGGCTCCGCAAGCTGTTCAACGCCGTGGGCGTCGTGTTCAAGGGGTCGGGCTTCTACCGCACCGACAGCCGCTCGGGCAGCTCGGGCACGGACACCGCCGCCTCCGCGAGCGGGACGAAGACCGAGACGAAGACCGAGAAGAAGAGCGGGTCGAAGCCCGAGTCGAAGTCGGAGTCGAAGCCCGCGGTCGCCGCGAGCAGCAGCTCCGCCGACTGATCCTCCGCGGGCCTGTGGAGAGCCGGATCGCGGCTCCGCGGGATCTTCTAGCGTCGCGGCATGCGCCGTGACCGTCTCGTCTCCCCTCTGCGTTCGGTACGCCGGGCCGTCCTCGCCCGGCGCCGCCCGCTGGCCGCGGCCCTGACCGCCGTGGCGGTCGTCACCGGCATCCACGCCGCGGCCGCTCCACCGCCGGCCAGCGTCGACGTCGTCGTCGCCGCCCGGGACCTGCCCGCGGGCACGGTGCTGACGCCGGGAGACCTGCACACAGTGGGGTTCGCGCCCGGCTCGGTGCCCGCCGGCACCTCGGACGAGGCGGTCGGTCGCACGCTCGCCGCCCCCCTGCGCGCGGGCGAGCCGGTGACCGACGTCCGGGTCGTCGGCCCGGCACTCACCGACGGCTACCCCGGGCTGACCGCGGTCCCGGTGCGCCTGCCCGATGCCGGCATGGTCGAGCTGCTGCGGGTCGGGGACCGGGTCGACCTGGTCGCCGCCGACCCCCAGCGCGGCGGCGCGAGCGTGGTGGCGACCGACGTCCCGGTGCTCGCCGTACCCGCCGCAGGTCCGGACGCCGCCGCGACGGCACTCCCGGGGCGACTCGTCGTCGTCGGCGCGGAGCCCGCCGCGGTGCCCCGGATCGCAGAAGCGTCGGTGCGCACCTTCCTCACGATCGCGTTCTCCGGCTAGCGTGCAGGGCATGACCGGATTCAAGAACTTCATCCTGCGCGGGAACCTCGTCGAGCTCGCAGTCGCCTTCATCATGGCCCTCGCCTTCGCGGCGGTGGTCACGGCCACTGTCGGCCTGGTCATGGACCTGATCGGCAAGGTCGGCGGCACTCCGGACTTCTCGGACTACCTCTGGCACGGCATCTCGATCGGCGCCTGGCTCACCGCCGTGATCTCGTTCCTCATCATCGCGGCCGTCGTCTACTTCCTGATCGTGGTGCCCTACACCAAGGCCAAGGCTCGCTACTTCCCGGCCGAGGACGAGGGCACCCCTGCCGACGTGGCCCTGCTCCAGGAGATCCGCGACCTGCTGGCCACCCAGCAGGGACGATCGACCTCAGGTCCGTCCGACCTCGGCTAGTTCAGCGGAACCGACGCGCCGACCGCAACCACACCGTCGGACGACCCACCCAAGAACGATCCCGCGGCCCGCGCGGCGACGAAGTCGACGCGCGAGACGCGCTCAGGACCCGTGGTGCGGGGGCACCTGCTCACGCAACCACCGCTCCGCGGGCGACTCGTCCGCGCGCGCCCGCTCCCGGGCGGCGTCGTCGCGCTCGTCCTTGGTGGTCTCGGGCAGCACCTCGCCGAAGACCTCCGCGCGGCGCCGGCGCCGCTCCCAGTCCGACTCCTCGGAGCGCGGCCGGGTCACGTGCACAGCCCCGCGTCCTCGAGCGCCTGCTTGTCCGCCTCGCTCGTGGTGCCGGAGCCCGAGCCGGAGCTGGAGCCCGAGCCGGGGAGGTTGCCGGCGCTGATCACGCCGTCGCTGAGCTTCTTGGTCAGCGGCTCGTCGCGGGCGACCTTCTGCCAGACCTGCTCGGCCTGCGGGTCCTTCCACACCAGCCGGTTGGGGTCGGCGGGGTCGGGGATGTTCGGGATCGTGATGAACTGGATCTTGTCCAGCCCGATGCCCTTGAACTCGACCCCCAGCTTGGCGAGCTTCCACACGTCCTGCAGTCCGGGGTCGACGGTCAGCGACTTGGTCGCCGAGTTGAGGAAGCCGACCAGATGGTCGGGCCGGGCGAGCGTGCCGGCGGTGACGACCTGGTGGGCCATCGACCCGATGAACGCCTGCTGGCGCTTCATCCGCCCGATGTCCGAGCCGTTGCCGACGACGTACCGCTCGCGGACGTAGTTGAGCGCTTCCTTGCCCTTGATCTTGCGGGTGCCGGCCTCGATGTTGATGCCGTGGGCCGGGTCGACGATCGGCTCGGGGATGCAGACCTCCACCCCGCCGATCGCGTCGACCATGCCCTGGAAGCCCTCGAAGTCGACGACGACGAAGTGGTCGAGACGTACGCCGGTGAGCTGCTCGAACTGCTGGATCGTGCAGGCCGGACCGCCGAGGCCGAAGGCCTCGTTCCACATCACGTTGTCGGCGCCCGGGATGGTCTCGCCGTCCTCGGTCTTGCAGTCGGGCCGGTCGACCATCGAGTCGCGGGGGATGCTGATGCCGTAGGCACGCTCGCGGTCCGCGGAGAGGTGGAAGAGGATCGTGGTGTCCGAGCGCTGGCCGCCACCGGTGAGGTTGTCGATGTTGCAGCCTGCGCAGTCGCGGCTGTCGCTGCCCATCACGAGGATGTTGAGCGGCTCCTGGGGCCCCTCGACCTTGACCTTGTCCGGCCGGTTCGACAGCTGGGCGGTGGGGTCGAGGACGTTGAGGTTGCCGTTGAGGTGCCGGTAGAGCCAGACCGTGCCCAGGCCGGTCGCCATCACCAGCACCAGCGTCGTGGCGAGCAGCACCTTCCCGATCGTGTGCCGCTTGCGCACCCTGCCCCGGCGCCTGGGCGCGCCCGCGTCCGGCTGGCCGCGCTCGGGCACAGCGTCGGACATGGGCTACCTCGGATCGATGGGGTCGGGGGCTCGGTGAGCGTAGGTCGCGAACCTTAAGTGTTCCTGTGAGCGGTGCTCAGTCCCAAAATGGGGCCGCCCGGGCCGGGGGACGGTCGCCCACTCGGCCCTCGTGAAACACTGTCCGGCGACATCCGGTCCCGCCCCAGTAGCTCAGTGGATAGAGCAGCCGCCTCCTAAGCGAAAGGTCGCCAGTTCGACTCTGGCCTGGGGCACCCGGCACGTCGACCCGTCCGAGGTCTCGGGCGGGTCGACGTCGTGGTCAGGGCTGGCGGAGCTAGTCCACGGTCTGGAACCGGATCCCGGCGGCCTGGAGCCGGCTGAGCAGGTTGTCCCCCATCGCCTGCGCGGTGGTCACCTGGCCGGCCGTCGGGGGGTTGTCGTCGAGCGCGAGGCAGAGCGCCGACTCGGCGAGCATCTTCGCGGTCTCGTCGTAGCCGGGGTCGCCACCGGAGACCCGGGTGTGCACGGTGCGACCGTCGCCCTCGCCGACGAAGTCGACGGTGAACCACGACTTCGACCGGCGCCGCTCGTCGGGGCCCTCCCCCTGCGGGATCCGGCCGAGCAGGAGGCGCCGCAGCGGCGGGACCTGGGCCGCGCCG
Source organism: Nocardioides sp. (assembly GCF_030019515.1). Classification (GTDB taxonomy): domain Bacteria; phylum Actinomycetota; class Actinomycetes; order Propionibacteriales; family Nocardioidaceae; genus Nocardioides. The sequence goes on from NZ_JASEEQ010000003.1 coordinate 146,010, forward strand.
AACATCGCCACCGCGGCGGCGGCGCCGCCGGCGGCGTACCGCAGCGTCTTGGTGCCGGCGTAGTGGGAGTAGGAGAAGTCCGGGCCGTACGACGCCAGGGCGGCCCCACTACGGGCCACGACGAACGGGTCGATCGTGGGGAGCGGCACCAGCCAGTAGCCGAGCAGCGGGTCCCGGTGCGGCTTGCCGGACACGGCGCGCGAGCGGCGGCCCTCGGGACGCGGCTCGGCCCGGCGCCGCTCCTGCATCGCCGCGCGCATCCTGCGGGCGCGGGAGAACTGGCCCAGCGCCGAGTGGAAGGTGCCTCCCGAGAAGGTGGCTCCCGAGCGGACCACGCCGCGCAGCCGGACCGGGCCGGTCGCGGCGAGCTGCTGGACGGTGTACAGCGCGCCGAGGTCGTGCGGGACCGAGTCGAACCCGCAGGCGTGCACGAGCCGGGCGCCGGTGCGCTGCGCGGTCGCGTGGTGCTCGAGGTAGGTGCGGTCGACGAACTCGGGCTCGCCGGTGAGGTCGACGTAGTCGGTGCCGGCCTCGGCGCACGCGGCCACGAGCGCGCCGCCGTGCTCGAGGTAGGGCCCGACGGTGGTGATCACCACGCGGGTGGCGGCCACCAGGTCCGCGAGCGAGCCCGGGTCGGTCGTGTCGGCGTGCAGCAGCGGCAGGTCGGCGGCCGCGGGGTCGAGGTCGGCGAGCCGGCCCCGGACGGCCTCCAGCTTCTCCCGGTTGCGGCCCGCCAGCGCCCAGCGCAGCCCGGCGGGGGCGTGCCGCAGCAGGTACTCGGCGGTCAGCCCGCCGGTGAAGCCGGTCGCGCCGACCAGGACGACGTCGTACTCGCGTGTCATGGGCCCCATGCTCGCAGAGTGCCGGCAACCGCCTGCCGACGTACGCTCGGGGCCATGTGCCGCAACATCCGTCCGCTCAACAACTTCGAGCCGCCGGCCACCCGCGACGAGGTCGCCGCCGCCGCGCTGCAGTACGTGCGCAAGGTGAGCGGCACCACGAAGCCGTCGCAGGCCAACCAGGCGGCGTTCGACCGCGCGGTCCGCGAGATCGCCCATCTGACCGAGCACCTGCTCGACGACCTGGTGACCACCGCGCCACCGAAGAACCGCGAGGTCGAGGCGGCCAAGGCCAAGGCGCGAGCCGAGCTCCGGTACGCCCGGTGACCAGCCGGTGACCCTGCTCGCAGGGTCGGCCACGGCGCCGGCCCTCGACCTGCTCGTCGCGCGGCCGCTGGTCGTGCTCACCGGCGCGGGCCTGTCGACCGACTCGGGCATCCCCGACTACCGCGGCCCCGGCTCGCCGGCCCGGACCCCGATGACCTACCAGGAGTTCGTCTCCGGCCCCGCCGCCCGGCAGCGGTACTGGGCGCGCAGCCACCTCGGGTGGGGCCGGATGCGTCACGCCGACCCGAACGCCGGCCACCGGGCACTCGCCCGGATCGCGCCCGAGCTGCTGATCACCCAGAACGTCGACGGGCTCCACGAGCGGGCCGGCACCCCGCGCCTGGTCGCGCTGCACGGCCGGATCGCCGACGTCGTCTGCCTCGGCTGCCGGACCACGTCGGCGCGCGCCGCGCTCCAGGACCGGCTCACCGAGCTCAACCCCGGGTTCGCGGAGCGGTACGCGGCAGCAGCGGTGCGACCGGACGGGGACGTCGACCTCGACGAGACCGGTGGCTTCGTGGTGCCCGGGTGCGAGCACTGCGGCGGGATCCTCAAGCCCGACGTCGTGTTCTTCGGCGAGAACGTGCCCGCGTCCCGGGTGGAGCGCTGCTACGCCGCCGTCGACGCGCTCGCCGACTCCGGTGGCGCGCTGCTGGTCGCGGGGTCCAGCCTGACCGTGATGTCGGGGTTCCGTTTCGTACGCCGGGCCGCCGGGGCGGGCACCCCGGTCGTGATCGTCAACCGCGGCGCGACCCGCGGCGACGCCCACGCGGCGTATGCCCTCGACACCGGCTGCAGCGAGTTCCTCGAGGACCTGGCCGCGCGGCGCGGCTGCTGACCGCGCCGGTCGGGTGGCCCGACGCCCGGTCAGTCGCGGTCGTCGGGGTCCTGGGGGTGCGCCATCTCGCCGAGCAGGTCGACGATCTCGTGGAGGGCCAGGTCGTGCTTCTCGGGGTCGAGTCCGGCGATCCGCTCGCGCGCCAGGTCCTCGGGGAGACGGGCGCCCAGCGCCAAGGTGTAGACGGTGTCCTCGGGCCAGAAGCCGATGTCGATCACCTCGGCGGCGTACAGCTCGCCGACCTCGGTGCGCAGCACGACCGCCTCACCGTGGTTCAGGCCACGGGTCAGGGCGGTGGAAGAGTGCGCGATGACGAGCACATGCTCGCCCGACACGCGGGCAGGGCTGTTGAGCTCGATGAACTCCATTGGACTTCCCTCATGCCGTCCACCCCCGACCGACGACATCGCAGGTCCAGGCGGACCCGCTGCGGGAAAGGTATCCCGGGCCTCTCCACGTGCGGTCAACAGGACGTCCAAAGTATGTCAACACGAACCGCTGCGGCGGCCGGACCGCAAGGTAAAGAATTCCGGTCGCTCACAGCTTTCGCACGAAGATGTGGTCGGCGGCCTCGGGCACGATCTCGGCCGTCTCGCCGCCCGAGCCGACCAGGATGCCCTCCTCGGTGGCGATCACCGTGATGGTCTTGTCCGGCAGCGCCCCGGCCCGGCGCATCGCGCTCATCAAGATCTCGTCCTTCTGCATCTCCTCGGAGATCCGGCGCACCAGCACCCGGCCCTCGGCGGGGCCGGCGGCCTGGGAGAGCGGCTCGACGCCCTCCATGAAGTCCTCGCCGGGCGGGTGGTCGCCGAGCTCGTCCAGGCCCGGGATCGGGTTTCCGTACGGCGACTCCGTGGGGTGGTCGAGAAGCTTGATCAGGCGGCGCTCCACGGTCTCGGACATCACGTGCTCCCACCGGCAGGCCTCCTCGTGGACCAGCTCCCAGTCGAGCCCGATCACGTCGGTGAGCAGCCGTTCGGCGAGGCGGTGCTTGCGCATCACCCGGGTGGCGAGCCGCAGCCCCTCCTCGGTGAGCTGGAGGTGCCGATCACCCTCGACGGTCAGCAGCCCGTCGCGCTCCATCCGGGCGACCGTCTGGGAGACGGTGGGGCCGCTCTGGTGCAGCCGCTCGGCGATCCGGGCGCGGAGCGGGACGATGCCCTCCTCGACCAGCTCGTAGATGGTCCGGAGGTACATCTCGGTGGTGTCGATGAGATCGCTCACAGCTGCATTGTCCCCTATCGCCCCACCCCTGGCAGGGTGGACGCCGATGCCGCCCTCCACGCCTGCCGTCCTGTGGTTCCGCCGCGACCTGCGGCTGGCCGACAACCCCGCGCTGGTGGAGGCGGCCGCCGACGGACCCGTGCTGCCGCTGTTCGTCCTCGACCCCGCCCTCTGGGAGCCGGCCGGCGCCAGCCGGCGCGCCTACCTCGGCGCGTCCCTGCGGGCGCTCGACGCGTCGCTGCGCGAGCGCGGCACCCGGCTGACGGTCGTGCGCGGCGACCCGGCGCGCCTGGTCGCGCTCGCCACCCGGGCGGTCGGTGCGACGCGCGTGCACGTGGCCGCGGACTTCAACCCTTACGGGAGCCGGCGCGACGCCGCGGTCGAGCGGGCGCTCGCCGAGGACGGGGTCGCGCTGGTGCGCACGGGCTCGCCGTACGCCGTGGCCCCGGGACGGGTCACCAACACCTCGGGCGATCCCTACCGGGTCTTCACCCCGTTCCAACGGGCCTGGGCCGAGCACGGGTGGCGCGGCCCGATCGAGGCGCCGGACGACGTCGCGTGGCTCGCGCTGGAGGAGGACACGACCGAGATCCCCGACCCGGCGCCGCCGGACGGGCTGACCCTTCCCGAGGCCGGCGAGGCCGCCGCGCGGCGGCGTTGGGCGGAGTTCCTGGACCGGGTCGGCGACTACGCCGAGGACCGCGACCGCCCGGCGACGGAAGGCACCTCGCGGATGTCGGCGCACCTGAAGTGGGGCGAGATCCACCCGCGCACGATGCTGGCCGACCTGGCCCGGTTGCGCACTGGCGGGGCGGCGACGTACCGCAAGGAGCTGGCCTGGCGGGAGTTCTACGCCGACGTGCTGCACGCCCGCCCCGAGACCGCGCGGGAGTACCTGCGGCCGGAGTTCGCCCGGATGCAGTACGACGAGCCCGGGGCGCAGCTCGACGCGTGGCGGCGCGGCCGCACGGGGTTCCCGGTGGTGGACGCCGGGATGCGCCAGCTGCTCGCGACCGGCTGGATGCACAACCGGGTCCGGATGATCACCGCGAGCTTCCTGGTCAAGGACCTGCACCTGGAGTGGCGGCACGGCGCCCGGCACTTCCTGCACTGGCTGGTCGACGGCGACCTGGCGTCGAACCAGCACGGCTGGCAGTGGACCGCGGGGTGCGGCACCGACGCCGCGCCGTACTTCCGGGTGTTCAACCCGACCGCGCAGGGGCGTCGATTCGACCCGCAGGGCGAGTACGTACGGCGGTGGGTGCCGGAGCTCGCGGACCCCGACGTGGTCGTCGACCCGCACGACCCGAGCCCTGGGGAGCGGCGAGCGGCCGGCTATCCCGACCCGATCGTCGACCATGCGGCCGCGCGGCGCGAGGCGCTGGACAGGTGGGAGAGGATCGGGCCATGACCGACCTGCTCGTGCCGAGCCGCTTCTGTGGTCCCCCGTCCTCGGGCAACGGCGGCTGGACCGCCGGGGCGCTGGCCGGGCTGACCGGGATCGACCCCGCGGCGGGCGTCTCGGTCTCGCTGCGCAAGCCGCCGCCGCTGGACACGCCGATGCCGGTCGCGACGACCGGCGCGGTCACCGCGGCGGCGCTGGGTGAGGAGGTCGTCGCGCGGGCCGAGCCGGTGTCGCCGGGCGACCCGGCGCCGCCGCTGGCCGAGCCGGTGTCCCCGGCCGAGGCCCGCGCCGCGGAGGCGTCGTACGCCGGGCTGACCTTCCACCCGTTCCCGACCTGCTTCGCCTGCGGCGTCGGGCGGGCCGCGGGCGACGGCCTGCGGATCTTCCCCGGCCGCGTCGCCGACCAGGACGGCGTCGCCCGGGTCGCCGCGACGTGGACCCCGGACCCCAGCGTCGGCACCAGCACGGGCACCAGCGCCGGCGCCGAGAGGCACGCGACGCTGCCGGTGACGTGGGCCGCGCTCGACTGCGTCGGCGGCTGGGCCGGCGACCTCGAGGAGCGGCTGATGGTGCTGGCCCGGATGACCGCCTGGGTCGACGCGGTCCCCCGGATCGGCGAGGAGCACGTGGTCGTCGGCCTGGCCCGCAGGGTCGAGGGCCGCAAGACGTTCACGGCCTCGACGCTGTACGACGCCGACGGCCGGGTGACCGCCCGCGCCGAGCACCTGTGGGTGGCCGTGGACCCCGCGAGCCTCTGACCGCTCCCTTAGGATGGGCGGCATGGATTTGAACGATCAAACCACCGGCGCCGGACCGGCGGGGTGGTGGCGGCACGCCGTCACCTACCAGATCTACGTCCGCAGCTTCGCGGACGCGAACGGCGACGGCATCGGTGACCTGCCCGGGGTCACCGCGCGCCTCGAGCACGTCCGCGACCTCGGCGTCGACGCGATCTGGCTGAACCCCTTCTACGTCTCCCCCCAGAACGACCACGGCTACGACGTCGCCGACTACCGCGACATCGACCCGCTGTTCGGCACCCTGGCCGACGCCGACGCGATGGTCGAGCGGGCGCACGAGCTGGACCTGCGGGTGATCGTCGACCTGGTCCCGAACCACACCTCCAGCGAGCACGTCTGGTTCCAGGAGGCGCTCGCCGCCGGGCCGGGCAGCCCCGAGCGCGACCGCTACCTGTTCCGCGACAGCCCGGACGGGCCGCCGAACAACTGGCAGTCGGTCTTCGGCGGGCCCGCGTGGACCCAGGTCGAGGACGGCCAGTGGTACCTCCACCTGTTCGACTCCACCCAGCCGGACCTGAACTGGCGCAACCCCGAGGTCGGCGACATGTTCGTCGACGTGCTGCGGTTCTGGCTGGACCGCGGCGTCGACGGGTTCCGCGTCGACGTCGCCCACGGGCTGTTCAAGGAGGAGACGCTCCGCGACCAGGTCGTCCCCGAGGGCATCGAGTCGGCGACCGGCGCCTCCGCCGGCGAGTCCATGGTCGAGCGGACCGAGGTCGACGAGCCGATGTGGGACCAGCCCGAGGTGCACGAGGTCTACCGGCGCTGGCACGAGGTGCTCGCGAAGTACGGCGGCGACCGGATGATGGTCGCCGAGGCCTGGACCCAGAGCCCGGAGTCGATGGCGCGCTACATCCGCCCCGACGAGTTCAGCCAGGCCTTCAACTTCTCCTGGCTGCTGGCGCCCTGGTCGGCGGAGGCGTTCGCCGAGGTCATCACGGGCACCTTCGAGGCCGTCGACCAGGTCGACGCCTCCCCCACGTGGGTGCTCTCCAACCACGATGTCGACCGGCACCCGAGCCGGTACGGCGGCGGCGCGACCGGCCTGGCCCGCGCCCGGGCGGCCACACTCGCGATGCTGGCGCTGCCGGGCTCGGCGTACCTCTATCAGGGCGAGGAGCTCGGCCTGGAGCAGGTCGAGGTCGAGCCGGAGTTCCGTCAGGACCCGCTGTGGTTCCGCACCGGCAACCCCGGCCGCGACGGCTGCCGGGTGCCGATGCCGTGGAGCGGCAGCCAGCCGCCGTTCGGCTTCGGGCCCGGGACCGGTCAGCCGTGGATCCCGCAGCCGGCCGAGTGGTCGGAACTCACCGTCGAGTCCGAGACCGCCGACCCCGCGTCCACGCTCGCGTTCTATCGGGCGGCGCTGGCGACCCGTCGTACGTTCGCGGAGACCGCGGGCGAGGAGGTCGAGATGGTCGCGGCCGGGACCGACGTGCTGTCCTTCCGGCGCGGCCCGATCACCGTGCTCCTCAACTGCAGCACCGAGGCCGTCGCGCTGCCGGCCGGCGAGGTGCTGATGGCCAGCGGGCCGGTCGACACGGCGCTGCCGCCGGACACCGCAGTCTGGCTGCGCTGAGTCGGGGGCCGCTGGTCGTGCGGGTCGCCTGACCGCTTCCGCGGGCGGTGTGTGCCGGCGCGGGCCGACGGGCGGTGCACTCAGTCGGACGGGTGCTCGTCCGGGTGCGAGTCCAGGGCGGCGTTGTAGCGGCGCAGCAGGTCGACGAACGAGGTGAGTTCGCCCTCGGACCAGTCGCCGAGGCGCTCGTCGAGCCAGCGGCGCCGCTCGTCCGCAACCGCGGACATCCGGTCGACGGCGGTCTCCGACGCGGACACCAGCGACGCCCGGCCGTCGTCCGGGTCGGGGCTGCGGTCCACGAGGTCGAGGTCGACCAAGTGTTGGAGCTGCCGGCTGATCGCGCCCTTGTCGATGCCGAACGCCTCGGCCATCGCCGACGAGCGCTGCGCGCCGTGGGAGAGCAGCCAGGACAGCATCAGGTACGACGACGCCGGCAGCTCGGGGTGGACGGCGTGCGCCCGCTCCCTGATCACCCGCCGGATCCGGCGGATCATCACCCCGACCTCCTGCTCGAGCCCACGGAGCTGGTCGATGCGGGGGCCGGTCACGGCCGTCGTGCTCGCCACGCTGGTCACGTCCTCACCTTCCTCACGATCGCACGGTGCAGCTCGGCCGCGACCTCGGGAGAGGCCTCCGCCTCGGCCTCGAGGTTGGACGTGCGCAGCGGCACCTCGCGGATCAGCAGGACGCACAGCAGGGCGACGAGCGCGAACGGCGTCGCCACGACGAACAGGTGCCCGAAGGAGGAGCCGAAGGCGTGCTCCCAGATGCTCTGCTCCCAGCCCGGCAGGGTCACGACGTCCGGCACCGCGTGGCTGTCGGCGGAGAACGTCGGCGGGCGCTGCGCGGCGACGTAGCCCTCGGTCACCTGGGCGGCGACCTGGTGGCTCAGCAGCGCACCGAGGGCGGAGACGCCGATCGAGCCACCCAACGAGCGGAAGAACGCGACGACGGAGCTGGCGGCGCCCATGTCCGCGAGGGTGACGTTGTTCTGGACCGAGAGCACCAGGTTCTGCATGGTCGCGCCGAGGCCGATGCCGAGGATGGCCATGAACCCGCCGATCATGACCAGGCTCGTGGTCTCGTCGATGGTGCCGAGCAGGCCCAGGCCGACGACGACGAGGAGCATGCCGCCCACCAGCCAGCGCTTCCAGACGCCGGTGTCGCTGATGATCCGGCCGCTCACGAGGCTGGAGACGAACAGGCCGCCGACCATCGCGATCGACATCAGGCCGGCCTCGGTCGGGCTCATGCCGCGCGCGGTCTGGAAGTACTGGCTCAGGTAGACCGTGGAGCCGAACATCGCGACGCCGATCATCACCGAGGCGATGGTGGCCAGCGTCGTGGTGCGGTCCCGGAACAGGCGCAGCGGGATCACCGGCTCGACCGCGACCCGGGCCTCGACGTACACCGCGGCGACCAGCATCGCCACGCCGGCGCCGACGAGTACGGCGGTGGTGCTGGACGCCCAGGCGAACTGGTTGCCGGCCAGGCTGACCCAGACGAGCAGGGTGGAGACACCACCGACCAGCAGCGTCGCGCCGAGGTAGTCGATGTGCACGGGGCGCTTCACCACCGGCAGGTGCAGGGTCTTCTGGAGCAGGAAGAACGCCGCCACCGCAATCGGCAGGCCGACGAAGAAGCAGCCCCGCCAGCCCAGGGCGGAGTCCACGATCACGCCGCCGATCAACGGGCCACTCACTGTCGCGAGCGCGAACACCGCGCCGAGGTACCCGGAGTACCGGCCGCGCTCGCGCGGCGAGATCATCGTGGCGATCACGACCTGGACGAGGGCGGTCAGGCCGCCGACACCGAGTCCCTGGACCGCACGCGCGCCGATCAGCACCTCCATGTTCGGCGCGAAGGCGGCGATGAGGGACCCGACGATGTAGATGACCAGCGCGAGCTGGACCAGCAGCTTCTTGCTGAAGAGGTCCGAGAGCTTGCCCCAGATCGGGGTGGTCGCGGTCATCGCGAGCATCGTGGCGACCACGACCCAGGTGTAGCCGGTCTGACTGCCGTGCAGGTCGGCGACGATCCGCGGCAGCGCGTTCGTCACGACCGTGCTCGACAGCATCGCGACGAACATCGCCAGGAGCAGGCCGCTGAGGGCCTCGAGGATCTCCCGGTGCGACATCTCCCCGGATCCCTCGACCGACGGCCCGACGGTGGAGTCCAGCGAGGGCTCGGGCGAGGACGGGGTGGGTGGGGCCTGGGACACGGGGGCTCGATTCACGACAGACAGAAGGTTGTCGCGGGCAACTATATTCCCGAATAGTTGACTCTTCCAACTTTCGCGTCGCAGCCGGCAGTCCGAGACCTCCGCGGGCCTGGGATCGCGAGCCGCGACCCTGCGAACGTCAGGGAGTGTCGACCGGGTCGGTCAGGAGGGGTCGGTGCCGTGGTCGAGCGCGCGGGCCAGGTTGGCGATCACGTCCTCGCTGGGGGACGCGGCCTGGCGGTTGGTCTCCTCGAGCTGGGCGAGCAGCTCGGCGCGGTGCACCTTGACCGAGCGGGGGGCCTCGATACCGACCCGGACGACGTCGCCACGGACCTCGAGGATCGTCACCACGACGTCCTCCCCGAGCACGACGCTCTCTCCGGCACGACGGCTCAAGACCAGCATGGCGGTCACGCTACCTGCAGCGGCCGGGCGATGGGGCCCGACCCGGGGTCAGGAGACCAGTGGCGCGGCGAGCGGCAGGTCCGCGTCGTCCAGGACGATCTGGCCACCGCGCCGCTTGGCGGGGTTCACCAGCACCGGCGCGGCGAGGTTCGCGGTGGTCGAGGCCAGCGAGGTCCCGGCGTTGAGCACGACCAGGAGCAGCACGTCGTCGGCCGAGCGGATCTCGAGCTCGTCGAGCACGTCGTCGTCCACTGCCGGGGCGTAGTCGGGGAAGAACCGGCCCGGCGGCACGACCAGGAAGCTCAGGTCGGGCTCCTCCACCGAGGTGAGGCGGCACAGGTCGCCGGCCTCGTCGAGGCGCACGAGCGCGAAGCGCCGGAGGTCGCCGAAGCCCGGCATCGGTCGCACCAGCTCGATCACGGGGAGGTCGGTCTCATCGGGAGGCATCACGGCCATCATGGCACCGGCGGTCATCGCAGGAAGTCCAGCAGGCTCGGCTGCATCACCCGACCGGTCGCGGCGAGGGCGGCCTGATAGGCCACCTCCTGCAGCTGCAGGTCGACGCTCGCCTTGACGATGTCGGTGTTCTCGACCTCCGAGAGCGACGAGGTGAGCCGGAGCTCAGAGTCGCTCGCGGCCGAGCGCGCCTGCTCGATCCGCTTGGTGCGGACACCGATGTCCGCCTGGACGTTGGTGACCTTCCTGGTGTCGGCGTCGAGAATCCCGGCGGACGCCGTGATCGCGGTGGCGTCACCCGCGCGCAACGCGGCGGAGAGCGCGGTGAGGTGGTCGAAGAGCGAGTCGCCGTCCGGGCCGAAGACGTCGGGGCCCTCGACGTCGACCCGGACCTTGGCGCCGGCGCCCACCACCCGCACGACGCCCTCGCCCGTGGTCAGGGCGCCCGGCAGGTAGGTGACGGCACCGGTGAACGGGTCCTCCGCATAGGCCGCAGTGCCCGCGGTGACTCCGCCGAAGACCGGCCGCTCGAGGTATGTCGCGTTCGATGTCGAGACGAGACCCGAGCGGATCTGGTCGACCTCGATCGCGAGCGCCTCGCGCGCCTCCGCACCCAACGAACCGGTATTGGCTCCCTGCAACGCGACCTCGTGGGCTCGCCGTACCTGGTCGGTCACGCTCGCGAGCGTGGAGTCGATCTGGTTCAGCCACCCCAGACCGTTGTCCGCGTTGCGAACGTACTGCTTCTGGTCCGCGACCGAGGACCGGAGCCGCATGGCGGACGTCGCACCGGTCGGGTCGTCGGACGGCCGGTTGATCACCCGGCCGGTGGTCAGCTGCTCCTGCACGTTCGCGAGCCGGTTCAGCCCGGCCTGCATGCCGGTGAGTGCCTGCCGGCTCATCATGCCCTGGGTCATCCGTACGGTGCCCATCAGCGCACCAGCCCGGTCCGGTTGATCAGGGTGTCGAGCACGGAGTCCAGGGTGGTCATCACCCGGGCGGCCGCCTCGTACGCTCGCTGGGCCGAGACCATGTTCACCGTCTCCTCGTCGAGGCTGACCCCCGTGAGCTGCTCGCGGGCGGAGTCGACCTGGTCGGTCAGCGCCTGTTGGTTCGTGGCCATCTGCCGCGCCGATGCGACCGTGCTGCCGAAGCCGTTCACCAGGCGCTGGTACTGGTCGTCGACGTCGACGGCCGCAGCCAGGGCGGTGGCGTTGTTGCCGTCCTTGACCCCGCCGGGCAGCGCGGAGACGGCCAGCTTCGAAGCATCCGCGATCACGACGCCGAAGGTGCCGAGCACGTCCGTCGGGTCGTAGTCGAAGAGCTTGCCGCCGGCCACGCCGTTGGCGTCGTAGCCCAGTTGATGCTGGGCGTTCACGTGATCGGCAAGGTCCTTGGCGACGGCCGCGAGTCCGGAGATGTACGACGGCAGTACGTCGTCGAGCACATTGATGGTGGCGCCGAGGTCGCCGCCGGGCGTGCCCGTCAGCGCCGTCGTCGCGCCGGTGGTGTCCGGGTCGAGGTCGAACGTGACGGGACCGCCGGTGGCCGAGCCATCGGCAGCGACACCGCCGGTCACCACCAGCTGTGCAGCCGAGTTGCCGTCGACGAGGGCCTGGCCGCCCAGCTCGACGTACATGCTCCCGTCGGCGCGGACGGTGCCCCTGGCACCGGTGAGCTCGGCCAGCCGGAGCGCGAGCGCGTCGCGCTCGTCCATGAGTGTCGTGGTGTCGGAGCCACCGCCCAGGGCCGCGGCGATGGTCCGGTTCGTGGCGGCCAGCTCGGTCGCCACCGAGTTGGCCTCGACCACCGAGGCGAGCAGGTGCGAGCGCTGGTCGGACGCCTCGTCCGAGAGGTGCGCCGCCTGGAGGCGGACGGTGTCGACGACGCTCGCCGCGGCGGAGAGCGCCTGGCTGCGGGCGGCGTCGCTGCCCGGGGCGTTGCCGAGGTCGTTGAGGGTGGCACGCAGGTCGGACAGGGCCGCAGCGACCCCCGAGGGGCCGGGCTCGGCGAGCCCGGTCTCCACCCGGGCCAGGGCCTCGGCCCGGCTGTCGAGGTAGGTCTGTCGACCGTGCTCGCGGCGCACCCGACTGTCGAGGAGCGCGTCGGTCATCCGGTCGACCCGGGCCGCCTGCACACCGCTGCCGGTCTCCAACGAACGCGACCAGACGGCCGGGGAGCTCGCGGCGCCGAGCGTCTCGCCGACCACCCGGCGACGCACGTAGCCGTCGGTGCCGACGTTCGCGACGTTGGTGCTCGCGACATCGAGGGCGACCTGCTGGTAGCGCAGGGCGGTCAGGGCGGTGTTGATCGAGGCGAACGAGCCGGCCACGTCACAGGCTCCGGTCGACGAACGACGGCGCCCCGACTCCCACCGCGACCGCGCCGGCGGCGGTGTACGTCGTGGCCCCCGCGTCGAGGTCCAGGAGGGTCTCGTGCGCAGCCCGGAGGCCGGCGGAGATCAGGCTGCGGTTGACGTCCGCAGCACGGACGATCTCGTCACTGAGCGTCGAGAACGCGTCGCGGTGCTCGGCCAGGATCGAGGACCACGGCTCGTCAGCCGCGGCGACCAGGGCCCGTAGGCTCGGGTTCGGCTCGAGACCGACGCCGGCCGCGGCCTCGTCCGCGGCCACGGCGCGCAACAGCTCCATCTCGCGGACCTGCCGGGCCGCCTCCTCGACGTCGCGTGCCGCGGCCGGTAGCCATCGGGTGCGCCCGCTGGACATCACCAGCGCCTCCGTCTCGAGCCGGAAGAGCAGACCCTCGAGGAGCTCGCGCTCCTTCCAGAGGACCCACGTCAGCTTCTCCACGATGCCGCTCCTGTCAGGTGGGGGGTTGCATCTGACCCTTCTCATCGGACACGGCGACCTCATGCTGAGGGGTTCCGCGGACTTCGCGCAGCCGCACACACCGGCCTTTGCGGACGAGCACTGCTCCGATCTCCGGCGTGTCGCTCTTGCAACGAATGGCCCGGTTCGGTAAGGAGTCGGGACTTTGGTCACCGGCCAACTACCGTCGGCTGACTGCAGACTCCGTGATGTGAACGCGCACCCCCACACGCCTGAGGTCGAGGCGCTGATCCTCCAGCACACCGCCCTGGTCGGGCACATCGTCCGGGAGACCATGTCCAGGGTCCCCTCGCACGTCGACCGTGACGACCTGACGTCCGCCGGGCTGCTCGCCCTCGTCCAGGCGGCGCAGGCGTTCGACTCCGAACGCGGGGTGCCGTTCAACCGCTACGCCGCGACCCGGATCCGTGGCGCGATCGTCGACGAGCTGCGCAGTATCGACTGGGCGTCGCGATCCGTGCGGCGCCGGGCCCGCGAGCTCGACGCGACCCGGTCGCAGCTCGCAACGGTGCTCGGCCGGCCGGCGACCCGGGCCGAGGTGGCCGACGCCGCCGGTCTGACCGTCAACGAGGTCGCCGGCAACGACGACGACGTCGCCCGGGCCCAGGTGCTCTCCCTGCACGCGTCGGAGGACGAGGGCATCGGCGACACCCTCGTCGGCAACGCACCCGATCCTCAGCGCGTCCTCGAGCTGGGCGAGCGGCTCACGTATCTCACCGAGGCGGTCGCCGAGCTGCCCGACCGGCTGCGCCTGGTCGTCGAGCAGTACTTCCTCAACGAGCGGCCGATGGCCGAGATCGCCGCGATCCTCGGCGTGGGTGAGTCGCGGATCTCCCAGCTGCGCGCCGAGGCCCTGGTCCTGCTGCGCGACGCCCTCAACCACGAGCTGGACCCCGACCTGCTCACCGCGCACGGCCGGCCCGACGGCTGCGCCACCAAGCGCCGCGAGGCCTACTTCGCCGCGGTCGCCGCCCGGCACAGCGCCGGCATGCGCCGGGTCGCCGTCGACGCGGCCACGGCGAGCGAGCCGGTGAGCGCCTCGGCCTGACCGCGCTCGGCGCGACCTCCATCCCTGAGGCGGTCGGGTCAGGAAAATTCTCGAAATTCCTGGCCCGACCGCCTCAGGCCGTTCCTGGATCTGCCGAAGAAGGTCGTGACGGAACCCACGGACGGGTTCCCAATCGACTCGCATTCCAGGAAGGAAATCATCATGAGTCTCCGCATCAACCAGAACATCGACGCCCTCAACTCCTACCGCAACCTGTCGGTCACCCAGGGCCAGATGAGCAAGTCGCTGGAGAAGCTGTCCAGCGGCTACCGGATCAACCGTGCGGCCGACGACGCTGCCGGTCTCGCGATCTCCGAGGGCCTGCGCTCGCAGGTCGGCGGGATCAAGGTCGCCGTCCGCAACGCCCAGGACGGCGTCAGCGTCGTCCAGACCGCTGAAGGTGCGCTGACCGAGACCCACTCGATCCTCCAGCGCATGCGCGACCTGTCGGTGCAGGCCGCCAACGACAGCAACGACGTCAGCTCCCGCGACGCGATCCAGTCGGAGAACGACGCCCTGGCCAAGGAACTCGACCGCATCGCCACCTCGACGACGTTCAACAACGTGTCGCTGCTGGACGGCAACTACGTCGGCAAGAACTTCCAGGTCGGCTACGGCACCGGTGCCACCGACTCGATCGCGGTGGACATCACCTCGACCGGCACCGGCGGCGCGAAGTCCACCTGGAACAACGGCTCCGCCGTGCTCGACGGCACCGCCGCGACGTTCACCCACAACGGTAACGTCACGACCACCGCCGTTCTTGCTGCCGAGACCGACGCGAACGCCATCGCCACCGCGCTGAACGCCGACACGAACTTCAAGGCCAACTACACCGCGTCGGTCGATGACAACGGTGGCCTGGTCGTGTCGTCCAAGGACGGCCTGCCCGGCGCGATCACCGTCGGTGGCGGCCTGACCGTGGCGGACACCAACGCCGCTCCTGGCGCCAACGCCGGCTTCAGCGCGACCGACCTCGGTGTGGGCGCCCTGTCGCTCAACAGCGCCACCAACGCCAAGGCCGCGACGGACGCGATCGACGACGCGATCAAGGGTGTCTCCACCGCGCGCGCGAAGCTCGGTGCGATGCAGAACCGGTTCGAGCACACCATCAACAACCTGAACGTGACCCAGGAGAACCTCTCGGCCTCCGAGAGCCGGATCCGGGACACGGACATGGCTGCCGAGATGATGCAGTTCACGCGCAGCCAGATCCTGTCGCAGGCCGGCACCGCGATGCTCGCGCAGGCGAACCAGGCCCCGCAGGGCGTGCTGTCCCTCCTGCGGTGATCTGACCGGTGGGTCGGCCGGAGGCCGACCCACCGGAGCAACACCCGACCCCCGGGAGAGCGCCACCCCGCTCTCCCGGGGGAAACCGGGGCCGGCCGGCTCCGACGCCGACCGAACAGGAGGAGCCCGTGGCCACCAGCAGCATCAGCGGCCTCGCCAGCGGCCTCGACACCGCGAGCATCATCAACCAGCTCATGCAGCTGGAGGCGATCCCGCAGACCAAGCTCAAGAACCAGCAGAGCGTCGAGAACGACGTCATCAAGGCGCTGCGGCAGCTCAACACCGACACCGCCCTGCTGGCCAGCAACGCGGCCAAGCTGGCCACGGCCGGGACCTGGCAGACCCTCAAGGCCACGTCGACGAGCTCCACGGTCACCGCGACCGCGACCTCGAGCGCGTCCCCGTCGTCGTTCACGATCGTGGTCGGCCAGCTCGCGAAGAGCGCTCAGACGAGCTACAGCGCGGACGTCGCGCTCGACGCCAACGTGCTGACGGTGCCCGGCGACCCGGTGGTCCTCACCGCCGCCGACGGCACGACGCACACGATCAACGCCGGCACCGGTACGCTCACCGATCTCGCCGCCGGCATCAACGCCGCGAAGGCCGGCGTCACCGCGACGACCGTCCGGACCGGCACCAACACCTACCGGCTGCTGCTCACCGCCGACACGACCGGCGCCGGATCCGCGATCGACCTGACCAACGTCAGCCTGGGCACCGCCACGACCGACCTCGGTCAGGACGCGCAGCTGACGATCGGTGGGATCCCCGCCTCGTCCAAGACCAACACCTTCACCGACCTCGTTCCAGGCGTGAGCGTCACCCTCGCGGCGTCGGCCAAGAACGGCGACACCGCCACGGTCTCGGTCGCCCAGGACTCGTCGAGCGTGAAGGGCTCGGTCAAGGCGCTGGTCGACCAGGTGAACGCGCTGCTCACCAGCATCGACACCCAGACCGCGAACAAGACGAGCACCACGGCCGCCGGCGTGCTGGCCGGAGACTCGACGGCCCGCAGCCTGCGCAGCGCGCTGCTCAACACCGTCTTCGGCGACGGCACCACGTCGCTCGCGCAGTACGGCATCCAGACCGACCGCTACGGCAAGCTGGTCTTCGACGCCGAGAAGTTCGCCACTGCCTACGCCGCCGATCCCGCAGGCGTCGCGGCGAAGTTCACAAGCGGTGCCACCTCGGCCACGGACGGCTGGGCGGCCCGCGTGGCGACGGCCGCGAAGACGGCCACCGACAGCTACACCGGAACGATCACCAGCGCCATCACCGGACACACCACGACCGTCGACCGGCTCACGAAGAGCATCGCCGACTGGGACGATCGGCTCGAGATCCGCCGTGCCTCGCTCCAGCGCACCTACACCGCGCTCGAGACCGCGCTGTCGAACCTGCAGAGCCAGGGAAACTGGCTGGCCGGCCAGATCGCGTCGCTGCCCACCTACTCATCGTGACCAGGGAAGGAACACCGATGAACCCGTACCAGAGCCCCCGTGAGACCTATCTCGCGGCGACGGTCTCGACCGCCTCGCCCCAGCAGCTGCTCGTGATGCTCTACGAGCGCCTCACGCTCGACCTGCAGCGCGCGTCCGAGGCCTTGCGCAACGGTGAGCCGAGCAAGGCCCACGAGCCGCTGCTGCACGCGCAGGAGATCGTGCTCGAGCTGAACGCGAGCCTCGACGTGGACGCCTGGGACGGTGCCAGCAGCCTGGCCGCGCTCTACGACTACCTGCACAGCGAGCTCGTCAAGGCCAACATCGGCAAGAACCTCCGGGTCACCGACTTCTGCCTCGACATCGTCTCGACGCTGCGCGACACGTGGCGAGACGCCGCCCTCAGCCTCGTCGCGAAGTCCGCGTGACACCCCGATGAGCACCGACGTCTTCACGGAGCGATCCGTCGGCCGCGGCGGCGACTCGGGCGAGCACCTGCACTGGGAGACGGCGCTGGACCGTCTCGAGCTCGACGTGCTGCTCGCGGAGCGGATGCTGGCCGACCCGTCCAGGACGGACCGGCTCGGCCACGAGCCGTGGGACGAGCCGACGCTCTCCGGGCCCATCCCGGCCGACCTGGTCGAGCGTGCCAGGGCGCTCCGGGTCCGGCAGGCCCGGGTCGAGGCGCAGCTCACGCAGGCGGTCGGTGCGATCGGTCGCCAGCACCGGTTCGCGGACCGCGTGGACCGCGCCACCGGCCGCGGTCACGCGTACCCGGTGTACCTCGACGTCGACGCCTGACCGGCGTCGACCTCCCGGTCCGACCCGGGTGACTAGACCGCCGCGGCGACCTGCGTCACCGATTTCGGACTCGCTCGTCGGTTTCCCTCAAGTCCGGCGGCGACGGGCCGAAGGTCCAGTCGAGCAAGGACCGCTCGCCCCCGCCGAAGGAACGGCAACGACCACCTCTCTTCGGAGGCAGGCATGCCGTTCGCGATCTCTGACCCTGTTGGCAGCGTGCTCAACGCGGCGCTCGACGGGGTCGCCCTGCGTCAGCGGGTCACCGCCGACAACATCGCGAACGTGGACACGCCGGGTTACCGGGCGAGCAGCGTCGACTTCGAGACCAGCCTCCGCGAGGCCATCGCCGCGGGCGACCCCTCCGCGGCGGCGCCCGGCGAGCTGCTGGCCACCGACACGCCGGTCGGCGCCAACGGCAACAACGTGGACCTGCGCAAGGAGACCCTGGCCGCGGTCCAGTCCCAGTTCCAGTACCAGATCCTCACGCGGGCGACCACCGACCGGTTCACCCTGATCAAGACGGCTGCGGGCGTCGCCTGATGGGCGCGTTCGACACGCTGGCCATCGCCGGCTCGTCGATGGGGGTGCACCAGACCTGGCTCGACGTCCTCGCCTCGAACATCGCGAACGTCAACACCGTCACGCCGACCAGCCAGAACGCCTTCCAGGCGCAGATGCTGGTCGTGCGCTCCGCCGTGGGCGGCGGCGTCGAGGTCGCCGGCCTCGTCCAGGGCGACCCGCAGGGCCGCCTGGTCTCAGACCCCGGCAACCCGATGGCCGACGCCGACGGCTACGTCCGGGCCCCCGACATGGACATGTCGGCCCAGATGACCCAGCTGGTGATGGCCCAGCGCGGCTTCCAGGCCTCGGTGCAGGTCACCAAGCAGGCGCAGGAGACCTACACCGCCGCGCTCCAGATCGGGCGCTCCTGATGAGCATCAACGGCATCGAGGCCATCGGCTTCACGCCGTACGCCGCGCCGCAGCTCAACCCGGCGGACTCCGTCCGCGGCAGCTCGCAGGCCGGCGCGGCGTTCGGCGACATGGTCATCGACGGGTTGGACCGTCTCGAAGCCGTCCAGGACAAGTCGGACCGGCTCGCCGTCCAGGCCGCCACCGGCGACCTGAGCGACATCCACGACTACACGATCGCCGCGACCGAGGCGTCGGTCACCACCCAGCTGACCGTCGCCGTGCGCAACCGCGCGCTCGAGGCGTTCAACGAGATCATGCGGATGCCGATCGGATGACCCACTGATGAAGCAGCAGCTGAACCGCAGCCTCACCAACCTGCGGGCCACGTTCACCTCGTTCACCCTGGGCCAGCAGGTCGTGTCGGTGATCGGTACGGCGGCCATCCTGCTCGCCGCGTTCCTCGTCTTCCGGTGGGTCTCCACCCCGGACTACGCGCCGCTCTACAGCAACCTGGCCGCGTCGGACGCGTCCGCGATCGTCGACGAGCTCAACGCGCAGGGCACGCCGTACGAGCTGGCCAACGGCGGCTCCACGGTCATGGTGCCGCGCGACTCGGTGTACGCGACGCGGATCTCGCTGAGCGGCCAGGGGCTCCCCGAGCAGAGCAGCGGCCAGGGCTACTCGCTGCTGGACAACCAGGACATCTCGACCTCGGAGTTCCAGGAGCAGACCGACTTCAAGCGGGCGATGGAGGGCGAGCTCGCCTCGACGATCGAGGCGGTCGACGGCGTCACGACCGCCGTCGTGCACCTGGCGCTGCCGCCGGCCAAGGTCTTCAGCGACCAGCAGGACCCGCCGACCGCTTCGGTGCTCATCGACACCGCTGCCGGAACGACGTTCGACGCCGAGCAGGTCCAGGCGATCGTGCACCTGGTCGCCTCGAGCATCGACGGCCTCGACCCCGGCAACGTGACGGTCGCGGACTCCTCCGGGAAGGTGCTCTCCTCCAGCGACGCCGGCGCCCTGGGTGCCAGCACCCGCGACCAGCAGGTCGCGGGCTTCCAGCAGCAGACGAGCCAGCGGATCCAGAGCATGCTCGACCGGGTGCTCGGCCCGGGCAACTCGACGGTCCAGGTGACCGCCGACCTCGACTTCGACAAGTCGGTCTCGGAGTCGACGACCTACGGCAAGAACAAGAACGTCCCGCCGCTGTCGTCGAGCACGAGCACCGAGAAGTACGACGGCCCGGCCGGCGGGTCGAGCAGCAGCGGCGTGGTCGGCCCCGACGGGCAGATGGACAGCTTCGGCGCGACCGGTGCGGGCGGCAAGTCGTCCTACGTCAAGGAGTCGACGACCTCGGACAACGCGGTCGAGAAGGTCATCGAGCACCGCGAGACCGCGCCCGGCAGCGTCAACTCGCTCCACGTCGGCGTGGTACTCGACACCACCGCCGCCCAGACCGTCAACCCGACCGACGTGCAGGACCTGATCGCGGCGACCGTCGGCATCGACCCCGCCCGCGGCGACACCGTGCAGGTGACGACGATGCCGTTCGACCGGACCGCGGACAAGGCGGCCGCCGACGAGCTCGCCGCCGCGGCCGAGGCCGCCAAGACCCAGCGGATGTGGGACCTGGCCCGCAACGCCGGCATCGCCGTCGCCATCCTCGCGGTCCTCCTCATCGCGTGGCTTCGCTCGCGCAAGAGGTCGAAGCGTCGCGAGAAGACCACGACGTACCTCGTGGAGCAGCTGCGCAACGACGCGGCCGAGCGCCAGGCGGCGGCGATCGCGATCCAGGACGCCCCCGCTCTGGAGGCTCTCGAGAGCCGCGACCGGGCCGGTGACGAGATGCGCCGCGAGCTCGCCGACCTGGCCGACGGCCAGCCGGAGGATGTGGCCGCGCTGCTCCGCGGCTGGCTGGTGGACCGTCCCTGATGGCGATGAACACGATGAACCTGACGGCCATCGGCGTACGCAAGGCCGCCCTGGTCCTGATCCAGCTCGGGAAGGACCACGCTGCCTCGGTGCTCAGCCATCTCACCGACGCCGAGGTGGAGGCGATCTCGGCCGAGATCGCGCGCCTGGAGTACGTCGACCCGGCCGAGAGCAAGGCCGCCCTCACCGAGTTCCGCACGATGGCCGGCGCCCGCGCCAACATCGCGCGCGGCGGCCTGGCGTTCGCCCGCACGATGCTCGAGCAGTCCCTCGGCGCCGAGCGCGCGGGCGAGATCATCGAGCGACTGCAGGCCGCGGCCGTCCAGATGCCCTTCCAGTTCGTGCACCGCGCCGACCCCTCGCAGCTGCGCACGTTCATCGCCGACGAGCACCCGCAGATCATCGCGCTGGTGCTCGCCCACATGACCGCCGAGAAGGCCTCGCTCGTGCTCTCCGGGCTGCCGTCGAACCTCCAGGCCGAGGTCGCGCACCGGATCGCGGTCATGGACCGGACCTCGCCCGAGATCATCCATGCCGTCGAGACCACCCTCGAACGCAAGCTGTCCTCGGTGCTACAGCCCGCGGAGATGTCGCGGGTCGGTGGCGTCGACCCGCTCGTGAGCATCATCAACCGATCCGACCGGGTCACCGAGCGGCAGATCGTCGAGGGCCTCGAGGCGCTCGACGCCGACCTGGCCGACGAGGTCCGCAGCCGGATGTTCATGTTCGAGGACATCGTCAAGCTCGACGACCGCTCGGTCCAGCTCGTCGTCCGCCAGGTCGACCAGGCCGAGCTCGCCCTCGCCCTCAAGGGCGTCAGCGACGCCGTGCGCGCCAAGATCACCTCGAACCTGTCCAGCCGCGCCGCCGAGACCCTGCTCGAGGAGGTCGACCTGCTCGGCGCGGTGCGCCTCGCCCAGGTCGAGGAGGCCCAGCAGGCGATCATCCGGCGGATCCGCCAGCTCGAGGAACAGGGCCAGATCATCATCAACCGCGGCGGGAGCGACGATGAGTTCGTCTCCTGACGAGATGCCCGTCCAGTACCGCGCCGCGCCGCGGCCGGACCTGCGCACCGGCGTGTGGACCCGCCTCGGCGACTCCGCGGTGCTCGGCGACGCGGTGACCGAGGCGGCCCTCGGCGGCCTGGCCGAGCGCACCCACGTCGCCGCCAGCTCGCAGGGCTACGCCGTGGGCTGGGCCGAGGGCCGGCAGGAGGCGCTGGTCCGCGCGTCCGAGGCCGAGGCGGAGGCGGCGCAGCGCCGCCGCGACGAGGAGGACCGGCGCGAGCGCGAGCACCGGGCAGCCGTCGCGGCGCTCGCAGATGCTGCCGCCGCGCTGCGGACGGCCGCCCAGGAGACGACCGCCCGGATCGCCGGCCAGGCGACCCAGCTCGCGTTCGAGCTGACCGAGGAGCTGGTCGCCCACGAGCTCTCGGTCGCCACCGACCCCGGAGCCTCGGTCATCGCTCGCGTGCTGGCCGCGCTGCCGGACGACACCGGCGTGACGGTCCGGGTGCACGCGACGACCGCCTCCTCCAGCTCCGCCGGGCTCCTCGTGGAGCACGGGGTGCGCCTGGTCGTCGACCCCGACCTCGGACCCGGCGACGCCGTGGTCGAGACCGACCGGGCTGCCGTGGACCTGTGCGTCACCTCGGCCCTCGAGCGGCTGCGCGAGGTGCTGCGATGAGTCACCCCACGGGCATCCTCACCGCCGATCACGGATGCCGGGCCCGGCTCGCCGTCCGGCCGCTCGCGCTCGGGCGTGTGGTCGGTCTGCTCGGCCTGCGGGTGACCGTGTCCGGCGTGACCGCCGCGCTCGGCGACCTGCTCGAGGTCCGCGGCCTGGCGGGCCCGGTGCCGGTCGAGGTCGTCGCGAGCGGCGACGGACAGCTGACCTGCCTGCCGCTGGGCGCCACGACCGGGCTGCGCGTCGGTGACCACGTCGTCAACCACGGGGAAGGCCTGCGCATCCCGGTCGGCGAGGCGCTCCGCGGGCGCGTGCTCGACGGCCTCGGCCGACCGATCGACACCGGACCCGCACTCGACGACCTCCCGACCGCGGTGGTGGACAACCTGCCGCCGGCGGCGCTCAGCCGTCCCCGGATCGACCAGCAGCTCGGCCTCGGCGTGCGCGCCATGGACGCGCTCATTGCCTGCGGTCGTGGCCAGCGCCTCGGCATCATGGCCGGGTCGGGCGTCGGCAAGTCGAGCCTGCTGTCGAT
This sequence comes from Nocardioides sp., assembly GCF_030019515.1. Classification (GTDB taxonomy): domain Bacteria; phylum Actinomycetota; class Actinomycetes; order Propionibacteriales; family Nocardioidaceae; genus Nocardioides. The sequence goes on from NZ_JASEEQ010000003.1 coordinate 168,598, forward strand.
GATCGCTCGCGGCACCGACGCCGAGATCTCGGTCATCGCCCTGATCGGCGAGCGTGGCCGCGAGGTCCGGGAGTTCCTCGAGAACGACCTCGGCCCCGAGGGCCTGCGCCGGTCCATCGTCGTGGTCGCCACCTCCGACGAGCCGCCCGTGGTCCGGCTGCGCGCCGCGTTCGTCGCCACCCGGATCGCCGAGTGGTTCCGGGACTCGGGGCGGCACGTCGTCCTGATGATGGACAGCCTCACCCGGGTCGCGCTCGCCCAGCGGGAGATCGGCCTCTCGGCCGGCGAGCCCCCCGCGACCCGCGGCTACCCACCGAGCGTGTTCGCGCTCCTGCCCCGGCTCCTCGAGCGGGCCGGCACCTCGCCCGAGGGCAGCATCACCGGCCTCTACACGGTGCTGGTGGAGGGCGACGACCTGCAGGACCCGATCGGCGACTCGGCACGGTCGATCCTCGACGGCCACGTGGTGCTCTCGCGGGACCTGGCGACCTCGGGTCACTTCCCCAGCATCGACGTGCTCGAGTCGATCTCCCGGGTCGCCTCCGCGATCATCGACCCCGCAGGCCGCGCGGACACCACCCGGCTGCGCCGGCTGCTCGCGGCGTACCGCTCGGTGCGCGAGCTGGTCGAGATCGGGGCGTACGTCGCCGGCACCGATGCCGACGCCGACGACGCCCTGGCGCTGATGCCGAGGATCAACGACTTCCTGCGTCAGGACATGTCCGACGCGACACCGACCGCGGACACCTGGTCCGCGCTGCACGAGCTGGTGACCCCGTGACCCGACGCGCCGAGACGAGCCTGCGTGGCCTGGTCCGGCTCCGCAGCCTGCGCGAGCGCGACAGCAGGCTCGGGCTCGCGACCGCCCTGATCGAGGAGAACGCGGCAGCCGCGCAGGTGCGGGCGCTCGAGGAGCAGGTCTCCTCGACGCCCGAGGTGGAGGTCAGCGACCTGAGCGCGTTCCGCGCGCGCCAACACCGGCTCGAGGCCCTCGTCACGGCGCTCTCGGAGGCGCGCACCGCCCACGCTTCGGCGCACCGGCTCGCGCTCGCCGCCCGGAGCCGGTGGGTCGAGGACCGCAGCCGGCTCGCCGCCGTGGAGTCCCTCGTCGCCCGGCGCGCCGCCGCCGTGCGCGAGGAGCGCAGGCGTCGGGAGAACCGCGAGCTGGACGCCATCGGCGAGGACCTCTGGCGTCGGGCCCAGATGGCCGACACCCCGAGCTCGGACGCCTCATGAGCATCGCCGACGTCACCTCCCGGATCAGCCAGATCCAGTCCCAGCTGGCCCTGCTGGCACCGCCGACCACCAGCACTGCCACGTCGGCCGCGTTCGCGACCTCGTTGCGTCAGGCGGTCACGCCGACCAGCACGGCCGGTGCCCTCGGCACGACCGGCTCGGCGGGCGCCGGCGACGCCGTGGTCGCCGCGGCGAGGAAGTACCTCGGCGTGCCGTACGTGTGGGGTGGCACCGACCCGGCCAAGGGCCTGGACTGCTCCGGCCTGGTGCAGCGCGCCTACCAGGACCTCGGCTACGAGCTCCCCCGCGTCTCCTATCAGCAGGCCGAGGCGGGCCGGCCGGTGAGCGGCGGCCTCGCCAACGCGCAGCCCGGCGACATCCTCGCCTTCGGGTCACCGGTCCACCACGTCGGCATCTACATCGGCGACAACCAGATGATCGAGGCACCACGTCCCGGGCTGGACGTGCGGATCGGCCCCGTCTACGAGACGCCGAGCGCGATCCGGCGGGTCGTGCCGGACGCAGCCACGAGCGCACCGGTCACCCCGGCCGGGGGCGTCGTCCCGGGTCCGGTGGCGGCCGGGAGCGCCGCCCGTCTGGCCCCGGGAACGCCGTACGCGTCCCTGTTCGAGTCGGCCGCCGAGCGGTACGGCGTCAGCCCCGCGCTGCTCTCCGCGGTCGCCCGCCAGGAGTCCGGCTACAACCCGCGCGCCACCAGCCCGGCCGGCGCGCAGGGACTGATGCAGCTGATGCCCGGCACGGCCGCCGGGCTCGGCGTGGAGAACCCCTACGACCCGACCCAGGCCGTCGACGGCGCCGCCCGGCTGCTCAGCAGCCTGCTCGACCGGTTCGGGAGCACGCCGCTGGCGCTCGCCGCCTACAACGCCGGGCCGGGCGCCGTCCTGCGGTACGGCGGGATCCCGCCCTACCCCGAGACCAAGAACTACGTCCGTTCCGTGATGTCGACTCTGGGAGCCGCCGCATGACCACCACCCCGATCGGCCCCGCACCCGTCGCCGTCGCCGACCCGAACGCGTCCGGCACCGCCGGCGCTGCCGGCGCTGCTTCCGATGGCGGCACGGGCGGGGACGCCTTCCTCGCGCTGGTCCAGGCCCTCCTGGACGCCGGCCCCGTTCCGCAGCCACCCGGAGCGGTCGCCCCGGGCGCCGCCGACGGCACCCCCACCGGCCCCGGCGCGGACGACCCGGGCGCCTCCGACCCCGACGCCGAGCTCCCCGGCCCGCTCGACCCGGCGCTGGTCACCGGCGTGGTCCCGGCGCTGGTCACCGGCCTGGTCGCAGCCGTCCCCGTCGTCACCACCCCCGTCGTCACCACCCCCGTCGTCACCACCGCCGTCGTCACCGCTCCAGCTCCCGTCACCGCTCCCGTCACCACCCCCGTCACCACCCCCGTCACCACCCCCGTCGACACGGCGACCGGGTCATCGACCGCGCCGGCCGGCGAGGCCTCCGACGCCGTGGCGGGCGTGGCAGCGGGCGGCGCGTCCGCACTCCGCTCCGCCGCCCCGGCTGCCACAGCCGGCGCGCACCCCCTGCCGGCCCGGCTCACCACCAGCCCCCAGCAGGCGACTCCGGACGCCGGCGCCTCGATCGCGAGCACCACCGCGACCGGCCCCCGACCGGACCGCGGCACAGGCGAGCCCGCCGCGGCCACGAACGCCACCGCCTCGCCCGCCTCGACCTCCAGCCCGGTCGTCCCGGCCGTCCCGGTCGGCGCCGTCGCCCCGGCCGCACCGGTCGCGGCACCCGCCATCGCGGCGACCGGCCCGGTGGCTCACCAGGTCTTCCCCGAGGTCGTCCGGCTGACCACGAGCAGCGACGGCCCGCAGCGGGTCACGATCCGCCTGAACCCCGAGTCGCTCGGCGAGGTGCGCGTCGTACTCACGCAGCGGCAGGGCGGCCTCGAGGTCAGTCTCAGCGCGGGCGCCGAGGCCCGCCGAGCGCTGGCCGAGGGCACTCCCGAGCTGCAACGGCTGCTCGACGCGGTCGGACGCAGCGACGCCCGGATCGTCGTGCGCGACGGATCCGGACTCCCGGTGGCGTCGTCGGCACCGTCAGCGCCATCGGCCGGCACCTCGGGCCAGGCCGGCGCCCAGCAGGGGGCCGGGACGCAGTGGTCCAGCGACCTCTCCGGCGGCGCCTGGAGCGGCACCAGCCGCAACGGCGGTGAAACCGCCGCGGACCACGGCCGGAGCACCATGCCTGGAAGCAGCAACGCCACGGACGGCATCCCCGACGCGACGGTCTCGTCGCGACGACCTGCGACGGTCACGGGGGCCCGCACGGGTCTCGACGTGACGATGTGAGGAGGAACCCGTGTCCGTTTCGGCAACCGAGGCCGTCACCCCCACCGGGATGTACCAGTCGACAGCCGCCACCGGCTCGAGCGACGACAAGGAGATGTTCCTGAACCTGATGGTCGCCCAGCTGCGCTACCAGGACCCGATGAACCCCGCCGACTCCGGCGAGTTCCTCGCCCAGAACGCGCAGTTCACGGCCCTGGAGAAGATGCAGGACGTGGCCGACCAGACCGCCGCGCTGCTCGCCGCCCAGATCTCGTTCGGCGCCAGCGGGCTCGTCGGCCGGTACGTCACCTACCTCGGCGAGGACGGCGCCTCGGTGTCCGGCCTCGTCGGCTCGGTGACCTATGACGCCAACGGGCCGACGCTCGTCGTCGACGGCCAGGACGTCACCCTCGGCCAGGTCCAGGCGGTCAACGCCACGGCCCCGACCGGCGACCCGGCCACCTCGACCGAGGATCCCGCCTCCTCCACCAACGCCTGACCACCCGCCCCTCCCACCCACCAGGAGACACCCATGCTTCGCTCCCTCTTCGCCGGCATCAGCGGCCTGCGCGTCAACCAGACCATGCTCGACGTCACCGGCAACAACATCGCCAACGCCAACACGATCGGCTTCAAGTCCAGCTCGACGGTCTTCCAGGACACGCTGTCCCAGATGCTGACGGCCGGGTCAGCGGCCGGGGGCGGCCTGGGCGGCACGAACCCGATCCAGGTCGGGCTCGGCGTGCAGGTGGCAGCCACCAACACGAACCTCAACCAGGGTGCGAACCAGACCACCGGCCGGCCCACCGACCTGATGATCAACGGCGACGGCATGTTCGTGGTCATGCGCGGCAACGAGACCACCTACACCCGGGCCGGTGCTTTCAGCTGGGACAACAGCGGCACCCTGGTCTCCCCCGGGGGCGGCCGGGTCCAGGGATACACCGCCTGGGACCCGGTCACCGGACTGCACACCGGAGCGCTGGCCGACATCGAGCTGCCCGAGAGCTACGACCGGGCCGCCGATCCCACCGCGACGCCGCCGGTCACCGCGGCGACGTTCGAGCTGTCGTCCTACGAGATCGGCCGGGACGGCAAGCTCACCGCGACCTTCGAGGACGGCACGAAGCAGGTCGTCGCCCAGGTCGCGCTCGCCAACTTCAACAACCCGATGGGCCTGGCCCGGGCCGGGGAGACCAGCTTCACCACCACCGCCAACTCCGGTGGGGCCGAGCTCGGCGTGGCCGGAGAGGGCAGCCGCGGCGTGCTCAGCCCCGGCTCGGTCGAGATGTCGAACGTCGACCTGGCCGCCGAGTTCACCAACCTGATCCTCGCCCAGCGCGGCTTCCAGGCGAGCTCACGGGTGATCACCACCTCCGACCAGGTCCTCGAGGACCTCGTCAACATCAAGCGGTAGCCGTCGGCTGGACGCCCGGACCGCTCAGGTCCGGGCGCCCAGCGCCGATGAAAACAGTGCGAGCGCCACGGACGGCTGCTCGGAACGGCCCAAGGACGGTGCACATGATCACACTCAGGCGACTCTCGGGAACGGTGTTCGCGCTCAATTCCGACCTGATCGAGCGCGTCGACTCCACGCCGGACACCGTCGTCACCCTGGTCGACGGCAAGAAGTACGTCGTCACCGACACCCTCGACGAAGTGGTCGCGGCGGTCAGGTACTACCGCGGCGAGGTCCTCGCGCTGAGCTCGTTCATCGACGTCGAGCCGTGGCCCCAGGAGCGCGCGAAGCTGGGCACGGTCACCGAGCACCCGGCGGCGCAGCTGAGCCGGATCGACCGAGCTGACGGCTGATGGACCCGGCAACCCTGATCGGGGTCCTCGTCGCGTTCATCATCGTCGTCGTGGTGAACATGCTCGAGGGCGGCAACCCGATGGCCCTCATGCTGCTCCCACCGATGCTGCTGGTGTTCGGTGTGACCCTCCTGATCTCGCTGGCCGGCGGCACCATGGCCGACGCGAAGCTCGCCATGCGCGGCCTGGTCCGCGCCTTCACGGGCAGCGCGCCCAACAGCGCCCAGCTGGTACCCCAGCTCGTCGCCTGCGCCGACAAGGCCCGTCGCGAGGGCCTCCTCGCTCTCGAGGACGCGGTCGCCGAGCTCGACGACGAGTTCCTCGCCAGGGCGCTGACGATGGCGATCGACGGCACGGACCCCGAGGAGCTCCGCGACATCCTGGAGGCCGAGGTCCAGGCGAAGAAGGCCGAGACCAAGCAGGCGGCGCGGTTCTGGAACTCCGCCGGCGGCTACGCCCCGACGATCGGCATCGTCGGCACGGTGATGGGCCTGGTCCACGTGCTCGAGCAGCTCGCCGAGCCCGAGAAGCTCGGCCACCTGATCGCCGGCGCGTTCGTGGCGACCCTTTGGGGCGTGATGTCGGCCAACGTCATCTTCCTGCCCATCGGCGCCCGGCTGATCCGTCTCGGCGAGCTCGAGGCCGCGCAGATGGAGCTGGTCATCGAAGGGGTCGCCGCGGTCCAGGCCGGCTCGAACCCGCGCATCGTCGCCCAGCGGCTGCGCTCGCTGCTCCCGGTCGGCCAACGTGAGGAGGAGGCCGCCTGATGGCCGCCCCACCTCGACGCCGCAAGAAGCCACCGGAGCCAGAGGAGCACGACAACCACGAGCGGTGGCTCGTGACCTACGCCGACATGCTCACGCTGCTGATGGTCCTGTTCATCGTGATGTTCGCGATGAGCCAGGTCGACGAGGCGAAGTACAACGCCCTCAAGTCCGGCCTGGCCGAAGGCTTCGGCGCGGAGAGCTCGATCATGACCGGCAGCACGTCCGTGCTCCAGGACAACCTCGCCGAGAAGGGTCCGGACTACCTCAGCAGCCAGGCATTCCAGGCGATGCCCGCCGACCAGCAGCAGCTCGTGCAGGCCGCGGTCACCGCCGAGGAGCGACGGCGCCTCCAGGCCCAGTACGCAGAGGCCGCGGCCGAGGCCGAGCGGCTCGAGGCCGTCCGCGACAGGCTGATGAGGGCGCTGCGCGCCGCCGGTCTCGCCAAGGACGTGCAGGCGTCCATCGACGACCGTGGTCTCGTGGTCAGCCTGGTGTCCCGGCACGTCGTGTTCGAGCCGAACATCGCCCAGCTGAGCGGCCGCGGCGAGCGGGTCGTCGACACCCTCTCCGCCGTGCTCCGAGACGTGCCGAACGCGCTGCGGATCGACGGCCACACCAACCAGGAGCCGGTGAAGCCACGGTTCTTCGCCACCGACTGGGACCTCTCCGCGGCCCGCGCGGTGACCGTGCTGCGCCGGTTCAACGAGCTCGGCGGGGTACCGAAGAAGCGGCTGTCGCTCTCGGCCTTCGGCCACGAACGGCCGCTGATCGACCCGGACACGCCGGGATCGCAGGAGATCAACAAGCGGGTCGACATCGTCGTCCTCCCGCAGACCAGCTTCGAGGCCACCCAGCTGATCGATGACGTGATGGACGCCCGACCGGGCGGACAGGGGGCAGAGGGATGAGTGTGACCGCCATCAAGCGAACCAAGGACAAGACGAACGACGAGACCGCCGAGGCAGGCGGGAAGAAGGCGAAGGGAGGCAAGAAGAAGAAGCTCCTCCTGATCGGGGTCGCGCTGCTCGTGATCGCGACCGCGGCGTACTGGTTCGTGCTGAAGCCGAGCGGCTCCGCGGAGGAGGGACCGAAGCCCGGCGCGATCCTGCCGCTGGAGTCCACGCAGATCAACCTGGCCTCCGGCCACTACCTGAAGATCGGGATCGCCCTCCAGCTCGTGGAGGGCGCACCGGAGGAGGTCGACGGGAGCAAGGCGCTGGACGCCACCATCGAGCTCTTCAGCGGCCGGACCATCGACGAGGTCGCGAACACCAAGGACCGCCGCGAGCTGAAGGACGAGTTGGAGGCAACGCTGGAGAAGGCCTACGAGGACGAGGTCATGGGTGTCTACTTCACGGAGTTCGTCACGCAATGACCCGATGATCGGGGCAGCCAGTGCCCCCCACGACCAGGTCGCTCCCGACTCCGTGAGCTGACCCACAACCAGGTGGGAGATCGACGCCGGGACTTCCCGAGCCGACTTCTCTCAGGAACGCGCCGGACGGGCCGATGGAAGTCATCGTGGCCTCCTCCGACGCTTCCGTCACGGACCCCGGCACCGCGCCCGCAGCGGATCGGCGGACCCGGCGCGCGTCCGCGACCCCGCAGCCGTACGACTTCCGGAGGCCGATCCAGCTCTCCCGCGAGCATTCGCGGATGCTCCAGCTGGCCTTCGACGACTTCTGCCGGCAGGCGACCACCGTGTTCACCTCGTCGCTGCGGACCGTGTGCGGGGTCAGCCTGTCCTCGATCGAGCAGCGCACGTATGCCGAGTACGTCGACTCCCTGGACGCCTCGACCTACCTGACGTCGTTCTCCGCGGAGCCACTCTTCGACCGGGGGGTCTTCGAGATCCCCCTGGTCGCGGTGATGACCTGCGTCGACCACATGCTCGGCGGCCCGGGCCGCCTCGAGCAGCCGGAGCGGCCGCTGACCGAGATCGAGGCCAGCGTCGCGAGCGGCATGATCCAGCGGCTCCTCGGCGAGCTGCGCTACTCGATGGCCTCGATCGTCGCATTCGAGCCGGTCGTCCGGGGTGTCGAGTACAGCCCCCAGTTCGTCCAGGTCGCCGGCGCCTCCGACGTGATGGTGGCCGCGAGCCTGGAGCTGCGGATAAACGACCGCACGTTCCGGATGACCATGTGCATGCCGTTCTCCGGCCTGCTCCCCCACCTGCTCCGTGCCGCGGCGCCCGTGGCCGTATCCGAGCGGGAGCGCGCCCAGCGCGCCCAGGCCGCCGCCGAGCTCGCCGACCAGTTCCAGCGGGTGCCCGTCGAGGTCGCGGTGAGCCTGCGACCGACGAGCATCAACCCCGCCCAGCTCGCGACGCTGCGTCCCGGCGATGCCCTCCGCCTGCGCCATCCCGCCGCGGCCCCGCTCGAGGTCGTCGTCGACGGCACCTGTTTCGCGCACGCCACGCCCGGGACCAGCGGGTTCCGGCTCGCCGCCCTGATCGTGGGCACCCCGAAGGAGAACGCATGACCACCGTGCAGACCACCGTCGACCTCGAGCTGGCCACCCGGGCCGCCGCGGCAGCCATCACCGTGCTGCCGGCGGCCGAGCCGCTCACCGCCGGCACCCCGCGCGCGGGCGAGCCCGGCGACGGCGCGACGTTCGCGGGCGCGGTCGTCGCAGAGCTCGACGGTCGCGCCTCCGCACCGGTCGCCGTCCTGGTCGGAGCGGACCTCGTATCCGCCCTCGCCGCCAGCCCGATCGGCGGGCTCGACCTCGCCGCGGCGCTGCAGCCCGCGCTGGACGCGGCCGCCCAGGCGCTCGGCGCCCGGGCCGGGGCCGCCCGCCAGGTGGAGGCCGTCACCGTCTCTGCCGACCTCGGCCAGCCGTTCGTCATCGTCCCGCTCGACGGCGCCGCGGCGGTCGCCGCGCTCCTGCTGCCCGAGGCGCTGCTCGTCCCCGACGTCGACGCCCTCGAGACCCCGTCCCTCACCCCGGCGCCGGCTTCGGGGTCGGCCAGCACGGTCGGCGTCCGGCGCGGCATCGAGATGCTGCACGGCGTCGACATGGAGGTCACCGTCGAGATCGGCCGGGCCCGGATGACGGTGCGCGAGCTGCTCGACCTGGCTCCCGGGGCCGTCCTCGAGCTCGACCGGGCCGCCGGCAGCCCCGCGGACCTGCTGGTCAACGGCCGGCTGATCGCCCGCGGCGAGGTCGTCGTGATCGACGAGGACTTCGGGCTGCGGATCACCGAGATCGTCACCGACACCACGGCGGGCTGACGTGCTCGAGCTCACCGTCCGCCTGCTGGTCTCGCTGTCCCTCGTCATCGGGCTGCTCCTGCTGCTCGCCCGGTTCGGCGGGCGGCGCTTCCGCGGCGGCCGCGACCCCATGGTGCGGGTCCTGCACCGCCACCACCTGTCCCGCGGCTCGACGGTCTCCGTGGTCGCCGTGGGCAGTCGGCTGCTCGTCCTGGGCGCCACCGAGCACCAGGTCCGCGTGCTCACCGAGCTCGACCCCGACGACCTCGCCACCACCGACGCCGAGGTGCTCTCCCTGGCGGAGGGTCCCGCCGAGCGCCCGGTCGCGTCCGATCCGGCCGCGGCAGCCGGTGCACTGGCGGGGTCGGTCCTCAGCGCCGCCACCTGGCGCCAGGCCCTGGCCGCCGCGACCCGGCGGAGCTCGTGACCGCCCGACTGCGGCGCGCTCTCCTGCTCGTCGTCCTCACGCTGGGCGCCACCTTGGCAGCCCTGGCCGCCGCACCCGGCGCGGCGTACGCCGCTCCCAACGGGCCGAACGGCCCCGACGGACCGCGCGGTGGCAACGGCGTGACCGTCGACCTCGGCGGCCTCACCGACAGCCCGAGCACGTCCGTGACGGTGCTGATCGGCCTCACGCTCATCTCACTGCTGCCGGCGATCCTGCTCAGCTGCACGGCGTTCACGAAGATCTTCGTGGTGCTCGGCCTGACCCGGAACGCACTCGGGCTCCAGCAGACGCCGCCGAACCAGGTGCTGGCGGGCCTGGCCCTGTTCCTCAGCCTGTTCGTGATGGGTCCGGTGCTGTCCGACATCAACGAGGTCGGGCTCCAGCCCTACCTCAACGGGGACAAGACGACGTCGGTCGCGATCCAGGACGGCATCGAGCCACTGCGCGACTTCATGCTCGACAACACCGACGACGATGAGCTGATGCTGCTCACCAACGTCGCCGACCGCGACCTGCCCGAGGACCGGGCCGACGTGTCGACCGCGACCCTGATCCCGGCGTTCGTGCTGACCGAGCTCAAGCAGGCCTTCATCATCGGGTTCATCATCTTCATCCCGTTCCTCGTCATCGACCTCGTGGTCAGCGGCGCGTTGATGGCCCTCGGCATGATGATGATGCCGCCGGTGATGGTGTCGCTGCCGTTCAAGTTGCTGCTGTTCGTGCTGGTCGACGGCTGGGCCCTGGTCATCAAGTCGCTCGTCGCGAGCTACGCCGGCTAGGAGCACGCCATGTCCGACACCGCCATCATCGAGATCGCGTTGCGCACCCTGGTGGTCGCGCTCAAGCTCTCCGCCCCGATCCTGGTCACCTCGCTGGTCATCGGCTTCGCGATCTCGCTGTTCCAGTCGCTGACCCAGATCCAGGAGGCCACGCTCGCGTTCGTGCCGAAGCTGATCGGCGTCGGGATCGCGCTGCTGCTCTGCGGCAACTGGATGATGCACACGCTCGTCTCCTTCACCAACGACCTCTTCGCGGGGATCCCCGCTCTCCTCGGCTGAGCCGATCCATGACCCTGACCGTGGCGGGCGAGCCGCTCGTGGCTTACCTGCTCGCCTCGGTCCGCATCGTGTCCTGGCTCGCCGTGGTCCCGCCGTTCTCCGGACGGGCCGTGCCGATGATGGCGAAGGTCGTGCTCGGCCTCGGCCTCGCCTTCGCCGCGGTCCCCGACGGCGGGTCGATCCCGCTCTCGACGGTGGGCCTGCTCCTCAACGTGGGCACCCAGGTGCTCATCGGGCTCGCGATGGGCTTCGTCACCCAGCTCCTGTTCGGGGCGATCGCCGCGGCCGGCAGCCTGATCGACGTCTTCGGCGGCTTCTCGCTCGCCTCGGGCTTCGACCCGCTCTCGATGAACGCCAACACGGTCTTCGGCAAGTTCCACCAGATGCTGGCCACGGTGCTGCTGTTCGCCAGCGGCGGTCACCTGCTGGTGATCGGCGGGCTGCTGCGCACCTTCCACTTCCTCCCGCTCGGCACCTCCCCGGAGTGGCAGACGGCGCCCGACGTGCTGCTGACCGCCTTCGGGATGTTCTTCACGACCGCCGTCCAGATCGCGCTGCCGATGATCGCGGTGCTGTTCCTGTCCGACCTCGGGCTGGCGCTGCTGACGAAGGTCGCGCCGCAGCTCAACGCCTTCAACGTGATGTTCCCGGTCAAGGTCGGCATGACCCTGCTGCTGGTGGGGCTCTCGTTCCCGGTGCTCCCGCAGGCCGTGGACCGGCTCGTCGACCTGACCACCCAGGCGATGTCCACGCTCGCGGGAGCGGGGTGACCGGCCGATGACCGGCGAGAAGTCCGAGAAGCCGACAACCAAGCGCCGCAAGGAGAACCGCAAGGAGGGCCAGGTCCCGCGGTCCGCCGAGATCGGGGCGTGGTCCGCGCTGCTGCTGATCGCGATGTTCCTCCCCCGCCTGTTCGGCCACGAGGTCGACCGGCTCCGGGAGCTGACCACGACCGCGTTCTCCTCGGCGTCCGATGCCGACGCGGACATCGCCGTACACCTCCTCGGCCAGGCCCTCTGGCACGTGCTCCTCGTCCTGGTCGCCCTGGGCGCCGGCATCGCCGTGGTCGGGGTCGCCGGCGCGCTCAGCCAGGGTGGCTTCTTCCTCGCGACCAAGTCGGTCAAGCCGAAGCTCTCCAAGCTCAACCCGCTGCCCGGCTTCAAGCGGATCTTCGGACCGCGCGCGCTCTGGGAGGGCGCGAAGATGGTGCTGCGCAGCGCCGTCGTGGCGGTGCTGGTGTGGAGCGCGGTGAAGTCGATGCTGCCGCTGATCGGCGGGTTGCTGCCGGTGTCGGTGGTCCTCGACGAGATCGGGTCGCACGCGGTCTCGATGCTCCGCAACGTCGCGGTCGCCGGCGTGCTGCTCGGCGGCGCCGACTACCTGGTCCAGCGGAAGATGATGGGCAAGAAGACCCGGATGTCCAAGGACGAGGTGAAACAGGAGCACAAGCAGTCCGAGGGCGACCCGCTGCTGAAGGGCGCGATCCGCTCCCGCCAGCTCGCGGCCTCGCGCAACCGGATGATGGCCGACGTGCCGACCGCCGACGTCGTCCTGGTCAACCCCACCCATGTCGCGGTCGCCCTCCGCTACGAGCCCGAGCGCGGGGCTCCGCGGGTCGTGGCCCGCGGCGCGGGGGTGATCGCGGCCGCCATCCGCGAGAAGGCTACGGAGGCGCGGATCCCCCTGGTCCGCGACGTACCGCTCGCCCGAGCGCTCTACACGTCCACCACCGTCGGGCAGGAGATCCCCACCGAGCTGTTCGCGGCGGTCGCGCAGGTCCTCGCCTTCGTCCTCAGCCGCCGCGCGCGTGGCCAGTACGGCGGCGAGCACCGCACCCCGCGTAGCGTCGACGAGCTCCCCGAGGTGCTCGCCGCCGGTCGGCGTCGCCGGAACCCCTCAGGCTCGGCGCCTGCCGGCCGATAGTTCACCCGACGCCAGGACGGAGTCGGACAGCGGTGCCAAGGACGGCGCCCGCCTCATCAACCCGTCTCGCCTGGAGGAGCTCGTGCCACTGAAGCGGCTGAGCCAGCTGGCGGTGCCGATCGGCATCGTGATGATCGTCGTGATGCTCGTGGTGCCCCTGCCCGCGATGCTCCTCGATCTGCTGATCGCGTTCAACATCACGGTCGCGCTGCTGGTGCTGATGACGGCGATGTTCGTCCGCCGACCGCTCGACTTCGCCGCGTTCCCCGCGGTGATCCTGGTCATGACGCTGTTCCGGCTCGCGCTGAACGTGAGCGCCACGCGCCTGGTGCTACTCGACGGCTTCGCCGGCAAGGTGATCGACACGTTCGGCCACTTCGTGGTCGGCGGCTCGCTCATCGTCGGCCTGATCGTGTTCTCGATCCTGCTGGTCATCCAGTTCGTCGTCATCACCAACGGTGCCGGACGCGTCGCCGAGGTCGGGGCCCGGTTCACCCTGGACGCGATGCCCGGCAAGCAGATGGCCATCGACGCGGACCTGAACTCGGGCCTCATCGACGAGGACGAGGCCCGCCGGCGGCGGGCGGAGGTGCACGCCGAGGCCGACTTCTACGGCGCGATGGACGGTGCGTCGAAGTTCGTGAAGGGCGACGCGATCGCCGCGATCATCATCACGCTGGTCAACCTGATCGGTGGCTTCGCGGTCGGCGTCGGCCAGCTCGGCATGCCGTTCGGCGAGGCGGTCACGACGTACAGCCTGTTGTCCGTCGGCGACGGGCTCGTCTCCCAGATCCCCGCCCTGCTGCTCTCGGTCGCGACCGGTCTGATCGTCACCCGGGCCACCGGCGAGAACGACATGGGCACCGACATCATGCGCCAGGTCACCGCGAACCGGACCCCCCTCCGGATCGCGGGCTTCGCGGCCCTGACGCTGTGCCTGATCCCCGGGTTGCCGAAGATCCCGTTCATGCTGGCCGGCGGGCTGATGCTGGTCGCGTCCTCCCGGATCAAGGAGGTCGTCGACGACCCGGAGCCGGAGACGGCGGCCGGCGCGATCGCGGCCGTGGACACCCCGGAGCTGCTCGCCGCCGAGATCCAGGTCGACCCGCTCGGTCTGGAGCTGTCCGCCGACCTGATCGACCTGGTGGACCCCTCCAGCGGCGGCGACCTGCTCGAGCGGGTCAAGTCGCTGCGCCGCAAGATCGCGACCGACCTCGGCATCGTGGCGCCTCCGGTCCGCACCCGCGACAACCCCCAGCTGCCGTCGCGGACCTACGCGATCATGCTCTTCGGCATCGAGGTCGCCCGCGGCGAGGCGCCCCCGGGCACGGTGCTGGCCATCGGCGACTTCCTCGGCTCGCTCCCGGGCGAGGCGACGAAGGAGCCGGTCTTCGGGCTCGAGGCCCGGTGGATCCCCGCGTCGATGCGCAGCCAGGCGGAGCTCTCGGGCGCGACCGTCGTCGACCGGGCGTCGGTCATCACCACCCACCTCGCCGAGGTCGTCACCCAGAACGCCGCGCAGCTGCTCGGCCGGGAGGACGTCCGGATGCTGACCGACGTGGTGAAGCGCTCGCACCCGGTCGTGGTCGAGGAGCTCACCCCCACCGTCCTCAGCCTCGGCGAGATCCAGCGCGTGCTCCAACAGCTCCTCGAGGAGGGCGTCTCGATCCGGGACCTGGTGCGCATCTACGAGGCGCTGTCCCTGCAGGCGACCCGCACCAAGGACCTCGACCCGCTCGTCGAGGCCGCGCGACGGGCGCTCGGCCCGGCGATCGCGGCGCCGTACGTCGTCGACAAGGCCCTGCACGTGATCACGTTCGAGCCGCAGCTCGAGCAGCGCGTCCTCGAGTCGCTGCGGCCCTCGGAGTTCGGCTACGCGATCGCGCTGGACCCCGAGTCCAGCCAGGCCCTGCTCACGAACCTCGCGCAGCTGGTCACCGCGGTCGAGAACCGCAACCTGCGGCCCGTGCTCGTGTGCGCGCCCCAGCTCCGGGCGGCGGTGCACCGGCTGGTGCACCCGATCGTCCCGCGGCTCGCCGTCCTCTCCTACCAAGAGCTGCTCGGCGCCGAGCAGATCCGCTCCGAGGGCACCGTCGGCGTCGACGTGCCGCTGGCGGTGGGCGCATGAGCCCGATCTCCTGGCCGGTGGTGACCGGCACCCTGCTCGTCGGGTCGCCGGCGATCTACGCCGCGCGGGTGGCCGGGACGCTCTCGGTCGACACGGCGCTGGTCCGGCTGATGCTCTGCGCCGTCGGCGTCTGGGCGGTCTGCTCGATGGTGGCCTCGCTCTCCCAGCAGGCGGTCGCGTCGAACCGCGCCCAGCAGCAGGCCGCCGAGGCGGCGATCGCACCGGTCACGATGGACGGCGCTCCGGCGGCCGCCGACGCCGCGGCCGAGAGCCCCGCCTGACCGAGGGCCCTCGCCGCCCCCCCCGGGCGCGCACGTGCGGGTCCGGACAGGCAGCGACCCGCAGGCGCTGGTCTCCGAGGAGACCGCTCCGGTGGACGTGATGACCGGATCGCCTGCGGGTCGGGTGACTGCTTGGGATTCGCCAGCAGCCGTCCCGGGGCACTTCCACCCCGGGTGTTGCTGGTGGGCTGCTAGCGGGCAGCCACCTCACGCGTCCTAGAAGAACTCATTCCTCGGACCACCTCCTTTCCCGTGTGCGCTCACCGTAGGTCGCACGCCCGGGGCGTTCAAGGCATTAACCGGCCGGCGACGGGACGCGTGGCCGCCGGCCCTGACCGTCGGCCCTGACCGTCGGCCCTGGGCGGGCGGCCCTGGGCGGGCGGCCTCGGCCGGCGGTGCACCAGCAACCGACCCACACCCCAGAACGGTTGCCCGACCACCGCCGACCCGGAGCCCACCGCCGGCCGGCGGGCGCGGATCCGGGTCAGCCGACCTCGGCGGCCTGGAACTGGGCGTTGTAGAGCCGGGCGTAGGCGCCCTCGGCGGCGAGCAGCTCGTCGTGGGTGCCCTGCTCGACGATCGCCCCGTCCTCCATCACCAGGATCAGGTCCGCGTCGCGGATGGTGCTGAGCCGGTGGGCGATGACGAACGACGTGCGGTCGGTGCGCAGCGCCGCCATCGCGTGCTGGAGCAGCAGCTCGGTGCGGGTGTCCACCGACGAGGTCGCCTCGTCGAGGATCAGCAGGGCGGGATCGGTGAGGAAGGCCCGGGCGATCGTGACGAGCTGGCGCTCGCCGGCGGAGAGGTTCGACCCCTCCTCGTCGATGACCGTGTCGTAGCCGTCGGGCAGCGCATGCACGAAGCGGTCGACGAACGTCGCGCGCGCGGCCTCGAGCACCTGCGCGTCGGTCGCGTCGGGACGTCCGTAGGCGATGTTGTCGCGGATCGTGCCCTCGAACAGCCAGGTGTCCTGGAGCACCATGCCGATCTGCCCGCGCAGCACCGAGCGGGGCATCCCCGCGATGTCGACGCCGTCCAGGGTGATCCGCCCCGCGTCCACGTCGTAGAACCGCATCACGAGGTTCACCAGGGTCGTCTTGCCCGCGCCGGTCGGGCCGACGATCGCGACCGTCTGGCCCGGACGCGCGACCAGCGACAGGTCGGCGATCAGCGGCCGGTCCTCGTCGTACCGGAACGACACGTGCTCGAAGGCGACCTCGCCCCGGCGGACGGCCGGGGTGCGGAGCGCCGCGGGGTCGACCGGCTCCTCGTCGGCGTCGAGCAGCTCGAAGACGCGCTCCGCCGACGCGACGCCGGACTGGAGCAGGTTGGCCATCGACGCCACGGTCGTGAGCGGCTGGGTGAACTGCCGGGTGTACTGGATGAACGCCTGCACGTCGCCCAGGGACAACGAGCCGTTGGCGACCCGCACCCCGCCGATCACGGCGATCGCGACGTAGTTGAGGTTCCCGATGAACATCATCGAGGGCATGATCAGGCCGCTGACGAACTGCGCGCCGAAGCTGACCCGGTAGAGCTCCTCGTTCTCCTCCGCGAAGGTCTGCTCGATCTCGGCACGCCGACCGAACACCTTGACCAGCGCGTGGCCGGAGAAGGCCTCCTCGATCTGCGCGTTGAGCGCGCCGGTACGCCGCCACTGGGCCACGAACTGTCCCTGCGAACGCTTCATGATCTGCGCCGTCACGACCAGCGACAGCGGCACGGACGCCAAGGCGACCAGCGCGAGCAGCGGCGAGATCCAGAACATCATGCCGAGCACGGCCACGACCGTCATCAGCGAGGTGAGCAGCTGGCTCATCGTCTGCTGCAGGGTCTGGCTGACGTTGTCGATGTCGTTGGTGACCCGGCTCAGGAGCTCGCCGCGAGGCGAGCGGTCGAAGTAGCCCAGCGGCAACCGGTTGATCTTGTCCTCGACGTCCTGGCGCATCCGGCGCACGGTGTTCTGCACCACGGTGTTCAAGACGTAGCCCTGCAGCCAGCCGAGCAGCGAGGCGCCGGCGTAGATCGCGAGCACCAGCAGCAGCACGTGGCCGACGGCGGTGAAGTCGATGCCCTCGCCGGGGACGACGTCACGGCCCTGCACGGCGTCGGGCAGGGCGGAGTCCGGGGCGCCGGCGGGGAACTGACGGCCGATGAACCCGTCGAAGACGAGGTCGGTGGCGTGGCCGAGGATCCGCGGCCCGCTCGACATCAGCGCCACGCTGGCCACGCCGAGCAGCACCACCACGGCGGCCTGGCCACGATCCGGCCGCATCCGTCCGATCAGGCGCCGCGCCGACGGCCCGAACGTCATCGCCTTCTGGCCGACCATCCCGCCGCCCATCGGGCCGCGCCCGGGTCCGCCCTGGGGCGCCTGGATCCGCTCGGTCGCCTGGAACCCCTTGCCCTTGCCGCCCGGGCCGCTGCCGCCCGGGCCGCCCGGGCCGCCCGGGCCGCCCGGGCTGCTCGGGGTCGGGTCGTCGGTCATGCCACCTCCTCCGCCGCCAGCTGGGAGGTGACGATCTCCCGGTAGGTCTCGTTGTCGGCGAGCAGCTCGTGGTGCGTGCCGCGGCCGACGATCCGGCCCTCCTCGAGCACGAGGATGAGGTCGGCGTCCATGATCGTGGAGACCCGCTGGGCCACGATCAGCACCGTCGCGTCGGTCGTGACGGGCTCGAGCGCGGCGCGTAGCCGGGCGTCGGTCGCCAGGTCCAGCGCCGAGAACGCGTCGTCGAACAGGTAGATCGCGGGCCGCCGGATCAGGGCCCGGGCGATCGCCAACCGCTGCCGTTGGCCGCCGGAGAAGTTCGTCCCGCCCTGTGCGACCTGCGCGTCGAGCCTCTCGGGCAGCGTCTCGACGAAGTCCCGGCCCTGGGCGACCCCGAGCGCCCGCCACATCTCGTCCTCGGTCGCGTCCGGCTTGCCGTGCAGCAGGTTGCTGCGGATCGTGCCGGAGAAGAGGTAGGCCCGCTGGGGCACCAGCCCGATCCCGGCCCACAGCGCCTCGGGGTCCAGACGGCGTACGTCGGTGCCGCCGACGCGCACCTCGCCCGCGGTGACGTCGAACAGCCGCGGCACCAGGTTGACCAGGGTCGACTTGCCGGCCCCGGTCGACCCGATGAGCGCGACGGTCTGTCCCGGCCGGGCCGAGAACGACACGTCCTCGAGTACCGGCGACTCGGCTCCGGGGTAGGCGAACGTCACGGTGTCGAGATCGAGGTGGCCGCGTCGCGCGGGGTCCGGGACGACCGGGTCGTCCGGCACCGGCACGGAGGTGCGCGTGTCCAGGACCTCGACGATCCGGTCGGCGCAGACCGAGGCCCGCGGGATCATCATCAGCATGAACGTCGCCATCATCACCGACATCAGGATCTGCATGAGGTAGGTCAGGAAGGCGGTCAGCGCGCCGACCTCCATCTGCCCGTTGTCGACTCGGTGACCGCCGAACCAGATCACACCGACACTGGAGGCGTTCACCACCAGCATCACCAGCGGGAACATCGTCGCCAGCCAGCGGCCGGCCCGGATCGCCACGTCCGTGAGCTCGTCGTTCGCGGTGCCGAACCGCGCCGCCTCGTGCGGCTCGCGGACGAACGCCCGAACCACCCGGATGCCGGTGATCTGCTCGCGCAGCACCCGGTTGACCTCGTCGATGCGGGCCTGCATCGCCCGGAAGCTCGGCACCATCCGGCTCACGACGAACCCGACGCTCAAGAAGAGCGCCGGCACGACGACCGCCAGGATCCAGCCCAGGCCGAGGTCCTCCCGCAGTGCCATGATCACACCGCCGACCATCATGATCGGCGAGGCGACGGCGATCGTGCAGGCCATCAGCACCAGCATCTGCACCTGCTGGACGTCGTTGGTGCCGCGCGTGATCAGGGACGGCGCTCCGAAGTGCTGGACCTCCCGCGTGGAGAAGGTCCCGACCCGCTGGAACAGCGCGGCCCGGACGTCGCGGCCGAAGCCCATCGCCGTACGCGCGCCGAACCACACGGCGGTGACCGAGCAGACGATCTGCACCAGCGAGAACGCGAGCATGATCGCCCCGACCCGGACGATGTAGCCCGTGTCGCCCTTCGCCACGCCCTCGTCGATGATGTCGGCGTTCAGGCTGGGCAGGTAGAGCATCGCCACCACCCCGACGAACTGGAGCACCACGACCATGGCGAGCCAGGAGCGGTACGGCGCGAGCCGCTCGCGCAGCAGTCGGAGCATCATCGGGAGTCCTCGTCTATCAGCACGCCGTGGAGGACCACGTCGACGATCTCCTCGGGGGAGAGCGGACGCTGGTCGGAGATGTGGGGATGGCTGCCGGAGAAGGTGAGCAGCCGGACCAGGTGGACGACCCGGTCGACCGGCAGGGTGAACCGGTCCGCGTCGGGCTCCAGGAGTCGCGCCAGGCCCTCGGTGGCGATCCGCCGGCGCAGCTCGGGACCGCCGAGGCTGTCCGGCGGCTTGCGCATCCCCATCGCGGCCATCAGCGCGAAGATCCGGACGAAGCGGCGCTGGAGCAGGGTGGTGTACGCGACCAGCCGCTCGCGCAGGTCGAGAGCCGGGTCGATCCGCCCGGCGTCCTGGAGGAAGGACGTCGGGTCGAACTCCGCCTCGAGCACGGCGTCGAAGAGCTCGTCCTTGGACGCGAACGCCCGGAAGATGGTGCCCTCGGCGATGCCGGCGGCCTCCGCGATCAGCCGGGTCGTGGTCTCCCGCCCGTGCTCGTAGAGCAGTGGCCGGGTGGCCGCGACGATCGCCTCCCGCCGCTCCTCCGGCGACAGCGGCCGCGCGCGCTCCCTCTTCGTCTCCACGACGACCGAGGATAAGTGAGTGAGCACTCACTCACAACCGCTTTTCGGCATCCCGAGGATCGCGGGTCCGGCCGCCGGGTCCGCCCCACCGCCGTCAGGGACTACCGGTCATGGGGAGAGGCGCTCGGTGACCCAGCCGTCGGGGGTACGGCGGTAGCGCAGCCGATCGTGCAGCCGACCGGTCCGGCCCTGCCAGAACTCCACCCGCTCGTGGCGGACGACGTACCCGCCCCACTCCTCCGGGGTCGGGACCTGGCCGGGGTAGCGGGCCTCCGCGGCGGCGCAGGCCGCCTCGAGCTCCGCGCGACCCGACACGACCTCCGACTGGCGCGAGGCCCAGGCACCGAGCTGCGAGGTGCGCGGCCGGGAGGCGAAGTACGCCTCGACGTCGGCGCGCGGAAGCGGAGCGGCGACGCCGTCGACGCGCACCTGGCGCTCGAGGGGATGCCACGGGAAGAGCAGCGAGCAGCGCGGGTTCGCGGCGAGCTCGTGGCCCTTGAGAGAGGCGGTGTTGGTGAAGAAGACGAATCCGTTCTCGTCCACGCCCTTCAGGAGCACCAGTCGCGCGGACGGAGCCAGGTCGGGCCCGACGGTGCTCAGCACCATCGCGTTCGCGTCGTGGTGGATCGCGTCGTGCGCCTCCCCCATCCAACGGTCGAACATGGCGATCGGATCGGGGGCGAGATCGGCCTCGTCGAGACCCGCCCGGGCATACTCCTCACGAAGAGCAGCGAGATCGAGGTGTCCCATGCCCTCGACCCTAGGCCCGGCGCCCAATGCGTGGGGCGTTGCTCGCGGAGTCCAGCGAAGGAGTCACATGACCGAGGTGCAGCACGGGCTGGAGGGCGTGGTCGCCTTCGAGACCGAGATCGCGGAGCCGGACAAGGAGGGCTCGGCGCTGCGCTACCGCGGCGTCGACATCGAGGAGCTCGTCGGCAGGGTCCCCTTCGAGAAGGTCTGGGGGCTGCTCATCGACGGCGGCTACGACCCCGGCCTGCCACCGGCGGAGGCCTACAGCATCGCGGTCCACACCGGCGACGTCCGCGTGGACGTGCAGGCCGCGATCGCGATGCTGGCCCCGGCGTTCGGCTTCCGCGCCACCTACGACATCAGCGACGAGCAGGCCCGCGCGGACCTCTCGCGGGTCGCGGTGATGGTGCTGTCGTACGCCGCGCAGTCGGCCCGCGGCCTGCACCAGCCCGTGGTGCCGCAGGCCGAGGTCGACAACGGCGCCACCCTGGCCGAGAAGTTCCTGATCCGCTGGAAGGGCGAGGCGGACCCCAAGCACGCTCACGCGATCGACGCCTACTGGTCCTCGGCGGCCGAGCACGGCATGAACGCCTCCACGTTCACCGCGCGCGTGATCACCTCCACCGGCGCGGATGTCGCCGCGGCCTTCTCGGGCGCGATCGGCGCGATGAGCGGTCCGCTGCACGGCGGCGCGCCGTCGCGCGTGCTCGGCATGATCGAGGAGGTGGAGCGGCGTGACGGCGACGCGCGGTCCTACATCAAGCAGCTGCTCGACGACGGTGAGCGGCTGATGGGCTTCGGGCACCGCGTCTACCGCGCGGAGGACCCCCGGGCCCGGGTGCTGCGGCGTACGGCGAAGGAGCTGGGCGCCCCGCGCTACGAGGTCGCCGAGGAGCTCGAGCGAGCGGCGCTGGCGGAGCTGCGCGAGCGTCGGCCGGACCGGGTCCTGGAGACCAACGTCGAGTTCTGGGCCGCGATCGTGCTCGACTTCGCCGAGGTGCCCGCGAACATGTTCACCTCGATGTTCACCTGCGCCCGCACCGGCGGCTGGTCGGCGCACATCCTCGAGCAGAAGCGCACCGGTCGGCTGATCCGTCCCTCCGCGGTCTACACGGGACCATCGACCCGGCCCGCGTCGGAGGTGGCGGGCTGGCGGCCCGAGTGGGCGCGCTGAGGCGAGGGTCCGGCCGGCGGACCGCTAGAGCCGCGCGTCGTACCAGCTCGTGACGCCCCGGGCGCCCCGGCGGCTGAGCGAGACGTGCACGTGGTCGCGGTGGCGCAGCGTCCGCGAGCACTTCCTGCGGGACTTGCAGCTCGACGACAGATAGGGCTCGGGGCGGAACCCGGTCCACGCCGGGTACATCTGGTCGTCCCAGATCAGGTACATGATCCCCATCCGGCGGGCCAGCGCGTCCTCGTTCCCCCGACCGTCCGCGGCGAAGACGCGCCGCATGAACCCCTGGGCGGTGCGCCGGTCCCGCTTGCTCGACGCGTCCAGGCTCCAGTCGAAGGCGCGACCGGTCTGGTGCTCCGAGGTCGGCCCGTCCTTCTTCGAGCAGGCCCGACCGAAGCCGACGTAGCCGCCGCCGTAGTGCCGCGCGACCCAGCGGCCGAGGTACTCCGTGCCGGCCCGCGGCTTCGGGTGGCAGGTCGAGGACGCGTCGTACGACGCGTAGCCCTCGATCTCGGCGGCGGCCGGGGCGGCGCCGGCGAGGCCGAGGACCAGGGCCAGGCACGGGGCGAGGAGCAGCGAGATTCCGGGACGCACGATCGACAAGCGTAGGTCTAGACCAGTCGCCGCGTGGGCTTTCGGGAGGACCCGCGGTCCTACCCGGTCGTCGGCAGCCGCCGGCCGTAGCAGCGCGACAGCGGGGCGTCCTTGTAGTAGCCGAACGCCGGCACCGACACGTAGCCCGCCGACTCGTAGAGGGCGATCGCCTCGGGCTGGCGCAGCCCGGTCTCGAGCACCACCACCTCGGCGCCCAGGCCGGCCGCGCTCTCCTCGAGCCGGGCGAGCATCAGCCGGCCGAGACCGCGACCGCGCGCCGTGGGGGCGACGTACATCCGCTTGACCTCGACCGTAGCGGTGCTGCCGAGCGCCTCGACCCCGGAGCGTCGCCAGGCGCCGGTCGCGACCGCGACCGCGTCGAGGTAGCCGACGTAGAAGCTGCCGGTGGGCGGCTCGAACATGAGGGGGTCCAGCGGCGTCTCGTCCGGTCCGCCGTAGCGGACGACGTACTCGGCCTGCACCGCGGCGATCAGGCGCAGCGCGTCGGGGTGGCCGTAGCCGACGCGGCGGATCTCCAGGTCGGCCGAGCGCGGAACCGGCGGGATCGGCTGCCCGCTGCTCATCATCTGTCTCCCCCACGTGGCGTGGATCATGCGGATGCCACAATAGGAGCGCCGACAGCGTCGTCAGCCAGCGCCACCTCGCCCCGATGGAAGGTTGTCCATGACCGACGCCCTGCAGATCCCCCACGACCTCCTCCCCGCCGACGGCCGGTTCGGAGCCGGCCCGTCGAAGATCCAGACCTCCCACCTCGACGCGCTCGCGGCCACGGGCTCGGCCCTGATGGGTACGTCGCACCGCCAGGCGCCGGTACGCGACCTGGTCGGCCGGGTCCGCAGCGGGCTGGCCGACCTGTTCTCGCTCCCCGAGGGGTACCAGGTGGTGCTCGGCAACGGTGGCGCGACGGCGTTCTGGGACATCGCGACCTACGGCCTGATCCAGGAGAGGAGCCAGCACCTGGCGTTCGGCGAGTTCTCCTCGAAGTTCGCCAAGGCCGCCACGCTCGCGCCGTGGCTCGCGGACCCGTCGGTGATCGCGTCCGAGCCGGGCTCGCGTCCCGACCCCGTCGCCGAGGACGGCGTCGACGTCTACGCCTGGGCGCACAACGAGACCTCGACCGCGGTGATGGCGCCCGTCGTACGCCCCGCCGGCACCTCCTCGGACACCTCGCTGGTGCTCGTCGACGCGACCTCGGGCGCCGGCGGGCTGCCGGTCGACCTGCGCGAGGTGGACGTCTACTACTTCGCACCTCAGAAGTGCTTCGCCTCCGACGGCGGCCTCTGGATCGCGCTGTTCTCCCCCGCCGCGCTCGAGCGGGCCGCCGCAGTGGCGGCCTCGGGCCGGCACATCCCCGCGTTCTTCGACCTGCCGACCGCGATCGACAACTCCGCGAAGAACCAGACCTACAACACCCCGGCCGTCGCGACCCTGTTCCTCATGGCCGAGCAGCTCGACTGGATGAACGCCTCCGGTGGGCTCGACGGCATGGTCGCGCGGACGACGGAGTCCTCCGACGCGCTCTACACCTGGGCGGAGAAGTCGTCGTACGCCTTCCCCTACGTCACCGACCCCGACCACCGCTCGCTGGTGATCGGCACCATCGACTTCGAGGACGGCATCGACGCCGCCCGGGTCGCGGCGGTGCTGCGCGCCAACGGGGTCGTCGACACCGAGCCGTACCGCAAGCTCGGCCGCAACCAGCTGCGGATCGCGATGTACCCCGCCGTCGACCCCGCCGACGTCGAGGCCCTCACCCGCTCCATCGACTGGGTGGTCGACCAGCTCTGACCCGGGTCGGGACCGGCGTCGCTCGCGTCCGGATGCCCGACCGCCGGAGGTCCCGACTCAACGGGGCGGGAGGGCCGCGCGGACCAGGTCGTACGTCGCCTCGTCGAACGCCACGATCCGCGCCTCGGTGACGGCGGTGTCGGCGGAGGAGAGCGCCTCCAGGGCGGCCGCCACCGCGTCGTCCTTGGGCCAGCCGTAGATGCCGGCGGAGACCAGCGGGAAGGCGAGGGTGGCCGCGCCCAGCTCGTCGGCGACCGCCAGCGCGCGGGTGTAGCAGGACAGCAGCAGCGAGCGGTCCCGCTGCCCGGCGGCGTGGTTCGGCCCGACCACGTGGATCACCCACCGCGCCGGTAGCCGCCCGGCGGTGGTCCAGCCGGCCTCGCCCGTCGGCAGCCCGTCCGGGAACCGGCGTACGCAGTCCTCGAGCACCGCGGGCCCGCCTGCCCGGTGGATCGCGCCGTCCACCCCGCCACCGCCGCGCATCCGCGAGCTCGCGGCGTTGACGACCGCGTCGACCTGCTGCCGGGTGATGTCGCCGTGCGCGACGGTGATCTCCATCAGGCCTCCTTGAGCAGCCTCAGCGTCGCACGTTCCAGCGCCGCCTGCCGCTCGTCGGGGCTGTCGTAGGAGCGTCCGGTGGCGCGCTCGATCGTGCGGCCCTCCTCGTAGGCGTCGACGACGCGGGGATCGACATACGACGAGCGCGCCAGCGTCGGGGTGTTGCCGAGGAACGAGGCCACCTCCTTCATCGCGCCTGAGACCGCGCGCTTGCGCGAGGCGGCGGATCGTCCCGGCTCCGGCGTCTCGGCGAGCGCCGCCGCGGCCAGCACCGTGGCGTGCCAGGTGCGGAAGTCCTTCGCCGTGGCCTCGAGTCCGGTGGAGTCGCGCACGTAGTCGTTGACGAGCTCGGGCAGCACCGAGCGCCAGCCCCGCCCGTTCTTGTATGCCAGCAGCCGCAGGTCCTCGCCGCGTCGGCGACGCATGACGTCGATCGCCTCGATGACGACCGCGTCGTCGATCTCGATCCGGTGCTCGACGCCGGACTTGCCGACGAACGTGAACACCAGCCGGTCCTGGTGGCGGCGCACGTGCCGGCGCTCGAGCGTGGTGAGGCCGAACGACCCGTGGGCGTCGGCGTACACGTCGTTGCCGATCCGGAAGTAGCCCAGGTCGAGCAGCCGGACCGCGGCGGCGCAGGCCCGCTCCAGGGGCATCCCCTCGAGGCCCAGGTCGCGCACGACCAGCTCACGGGCCTTGGTCAGCGCCTTGCCGAACTCGAGCATCCGGTCGAACTTCTCGGCGTCCCGCCGGACCCGCCAGTCGGGGTGGTAGAGGTACTGGCGCCGCCCGGCGTCGTCGGTGCCGACCGCCTGCAGGTGCCCGTTGTCGTACGGCGTGACCCACACGTCGGTCCACGCCGGGGGGATGACGAGGTCGCGCACCCGCTGGGCGTCCTCCTCGGGCAGGCGGGCGCCCTGCCCGTCGAGGTAGACGAACCCCTTCCCCGCTCGGCGCCGGGTCCAGCCGGGCTGGTCGGGCGACGTCCTACGCAGCCGCACCATGGCGCGTCAGTAGCCGGGCGATCAGGGCGACAAACCCGGCCGCGGCCGCGCCACCCAGCAGCCAGGGCCACCACGGATCGTCGCCGCCGGCATCGGCTCCCGGACCCGGACCGGCCACGGGCGGCGAGGCGGCCGGCGTCGCCGGCGGCTCGGGTGGCGGCTGCAGCACCCGCTCGACCTCGGCCGGCAGGTCGAGGCGCAGCACGTCGCTGAACTGGCCCTCGGTGCTGATGTGCACCGACCCGTCGGGAGCCACCGCGATCCCCTCCCCCTGCTGCTGCGAGGGCAGCCGCCACGACGCGACCCGGTCGTGGCCGGGGAAGGTGTAGACGGCGGCCGCACCGTAGTCGCGCAGCAGGTAGTGCCGGCCGTCGGGCAGGAACGCCCCGTCGGTGACGAACGCGAGCGAGTCCGCGACGGCTCGCAGCCGGTTGGGCCGGTCGGTGGACAGCCGGCGCGGCGCGGCGTACAGGGTGCCGCCGAAGAGGTTCTTGGTCACCACGAAGAGCTGCCCGGTGCGCGGCTGGGCGAGCAGGGTCTCGGCGTCATGCGCACCGTCGGGGTAGACCAGCGTGTACGTCGGCGGCTCGACCGTCCGGTCGCCACGTCCGTACGGCACGCGGAGCACCTCGATCGAGTCCCGGGACGCCCCGTTGTCGCCGATGTCGCCGACCCAGACCGAGCCGGGCCCGGCCGGGGCGAGCGCCTCGACGTCCTCCGGCTCGGCCGCCCAGGAGGTGGTCCCGACGGTCTCCCCGGACCGGTCGACGACGAACACCCGGCCGCGGTCGCCGGAGTCGTTGACGATGACGAACAGTCCGTCGCCGACCACGAGCCCGCTGGACTCGACGATGGCCGGGTCGGCGAAGGTCAGGTCGACGCGGGCGTGCGGCTCGGCGGGCCCGGCCAGCGACCCGACCAGGAACGACGCGGCCGAGGCGAGACCGAGGACCCGGTCGAGCATCAGTGCGCGTCGAGCAGCCGGGCCAGGGCGGGGCTGATCCCCCAGGTGTCGACGAGGTCGTCGTACTCCTTGCGCACCGAGCCGCCCTTGACCGGCGCTCCGGCGCGGACCGCGCGCAGCATGGTGTTGCGCGGCGTGTGCTGGCTCTCCACGAACTGCACGACGTCGACGCGGTAGCCCTGCTGGCGCATCAGCGAGGCGCGCAGCGCGTCGGTGAGGGTGTCGGCCAGCCGCTCGCGGAGGATCCCGTGGCGGGTGATCATCGCGTACGGCGACGGCGTCGGCGACCGGCGCAGCTGGGCGGCGATGTCGTGATGGCAGCACGGCGCGGCGAGCACCAGCTGAGCCCCCCACGAGACGGCCTGGGCGAGCGCCTCGTCGGTGGCGGTGTCACAGGCGTGCAGCGCCAGCACCACCTCGGGCGCGGGGTCGAGCTCGACCGCGCCGATGGTGCCGACGACGAAGCTCACGCCCTGGCGAGCACCGACCCCGAGCCGCTCGGCGATCGTGGCGTTGTGCTCGCGGGACTGCTCCTTGACGTCGACGCCGGTCAGCCGCACGGGGAGCCCGCGCACGCCGGAGAGGAACCGCTCGGCCGCGAACGTCAGGTAGGCGTTGCCGCAGCCGAGGTCGGCGATCCGCAGCGGCTCCTCCACCGTCGGGCGGCGCAGGTGGCCCTTGTCCAGGGCGTCGGTGACGGAGGAGTCCAGGAGCCGGAGGAACTCCTCGACCTGGCGGTACTTCGCCTGCCGGCTGGGCTTGAGCCGGCCGGACTCGTCGGAGATGCCCAGCGCCACGAACACCGGGTCGTCCTCGGGCAGCAGCCGGGACTTGTCGCGGTCGTGACCACGCTCCACCTCGACCGGCTCGGCCCGGTCGGTGGTGTGCACGACCGCCTCGAGCTTCTTGGTGACGCGCAGCTGGTGGGTCTGCGTGGTGGTGTCGACGTGCCAGTTGGCGAACGGCTCGTCGAGCAGGGTGTCGACGGCGTCTCGCGCGGCGCTCTGCCCGTCGGAGGGGGCGAGCGCGTGGTTCGCGGTGTGCGCCTGGGTCTCGTCGTACGTCGTGACCTGCAGGTGCCGGCCGGCCTTGAGGTCGACGTAGCGCAGCTCGGCACGGCGCCACGTGGGCCGGCTGCCCTTCTGCCGGCCGGACGCGACCGCCTTGACGAGCGCGTCCGGGTCGAGCAGGTGGTCGCGCATCCGGTTCAGCGCACGCAGCAGCGGCTCGCCCATCAGAGCACGGCCGCGATCACGACGATGATGAGCAGCGCCGCCAGCGCGATCGGGATGACGAGACGACGGTGCCGGGGGTTCACTCCTCCACCCTAGAAGCGAGCAGCTCGGCGAGGTGCATCGTGGGGACGTTCACCAGGTCGTCGAGCTGGACCCGGCAGGACATCCCGTCGGCGAGGACGACGGCGTCCGGGTGCGAGCGGACGGCGGGCAGCAGGTGGGTCTCGGCGACCGCGACCGAGACCTCGTAGTGGCCCTTCTCCATCCCGAAGTTGCCGGCCAGGCCGCAGCATCCGGCGACCTGGGTGACGGTGGCACCGGCCTTCTCGAGCAGCCGCCGGTCGGCCGCCCACCCGAGCACCGAGGCGTGGTGGCAGTGCGGCTGGGCGACCACCTCGACGCCGGCGAGCGAGGGCAGCGGCACGTCGAGCCGCTCCAGCAGCTCCGCGAACGTCAGGACGTCGAGGTGCGCGCCGGTGAGCTCGGGCAGGTCGCTGCGCAGGGTCGCCAGGCAGGACGGCTCGAGGCCGACGACCGGCACCCCGGACGCGACGTACGGCGAGAGCGTCCGGACCGTCCGATCCATGATCGAGCGCGCCTGGTCGAGCTGGCCGGTGGTCACCCAGGTCAGGCCGCAGCAGGCGTCGTCGCGGATCACCCGTGCCGTCACGCCGGCCGACTCCAGGAACCGGATCGCGGCCAGCGCGTTCTCCGGGAAGAAGTGGTCGGTGAACGAGTCGGCCCAGATCCACACGTCCGGCACCCCGGGCCCCTCCGGGCGCTGCCGGCCGATCGTGCGCCGCAGGGTGCGCGGCGCGAACGCCGGGATCGAGCGCCGCTGGTCGATGCCCGCGGTCGCCTTCGCCAGCCGGGCGATCGCGCCGAGCCGCAGCATCCGGTTCGCGGCCGGCGCCATCGGCGCGGCGAGTCGGGCCCACTGCGGGAGCCGGCCGAGCAGGTAGTGGCTGCGCGGCCGGCGCTTCGTGGCGCCGGGACCGTCGTACGTCGCGTAGAGCGCCTCGGCCTTGTAGCTCGCCATGTCCACGCCGGTCGGGCAGTCCGACTTGCAGCCCTTGCAGGCCAGGCAGAGGTCCAGGGCCTCGTGCACGGCCGGGTCGGCGAGCCCGTGCACGAGCTCGCCGTCGAGCGCCTCCTGGAGCACCCGCGACCGGCCGCGGGTCGAGTCCTTCTCCTCGCGGGTCGCGAGGTAGGACGGGCACATCACGCCGGCGGTCCGCGGCGAGACGCACTTGCCGACGCCGGTGCAGCGGTGCACCTCGGCCGCCAGCGAGATCGCCGGCCGTGGCCGGGCCGGCCGCAGGTCGGCGTCCAGCGGCGCGGGGTCGACGATGTTGCCGGGGTTGAGCAGGTTGGCCGGGTCGAAGATCTCCTTCACAGCCGCGAACAGGCGCAGCGACTCCGCGTCGTACATCAGCGGCAGCAGCTCCGAGCGGGCCCGCCCGTCGCCGTGCTCGCCGGAGAGCGAGCCGCCGTGCTCGCGCAGCCGGAGCGCGCACGCGGTGAGGAAGTCGCGGAACCGCCGGCGGGCCCCGTCGGCCCCGTCCACCTGGAACGGGAAGTCGATCCGCACGTGCACGCACCCGTCGCCGAAGTGCCCGTACGGCACGCCGTCGAGATCGTGCTCGCGCAGCAGCTCGTCGAAGTCGCGCAGCCACGCGCCGAGCCGCTCCGGAGGCACGGCCGCGTCCTCCCACCCGGAGTACGCCGGGCGGGACAGGCTGCGGGCGGCCAGGCCGGCGCCGTCCTCGCGGATCCGCCACAGGGCCGCCGACTCGGCGGCGTCCCGGACGATCCGGTGCCCGAGCGCGCCGGACCCGGCGACCACCCGGGCCGCCAGCGACCCGGCGTCCGCGCCGGCCACCTCGACGAACAGCCAGCCGGCGCCGGGCGGCAGCTCGGGGACGGCGTTGCCGCGGGCGCGCACGAGGTCGACGATCCGAGCGTCCAGCCCCTCGCAGGCGATCATCCGGCCGTCCGCGGCGCCGAGCAGCGCCGGGACGGCGTCGGCCGCCTCGACCATCGAGGGGTAGCCGAGCAGCACCAGCAGGCGGACGCTCTCGTCCTCGACCAGCCGGACGGTCGCCTCCTGGACGACCGCCAGGGTGCCCTCCGAGCCGACCAGGAACCGGTCCAGGCTGCGGCCGTTCTCCGGCAGCAGGTGCTCCAGCGAGTAGCCGCTGACCTGGCGCGAGAACCGGCCGAAGGAGGTGCGCACGTGGCCCAGGTGCTGATCGACGAGCGCCGCCAGCCGCGCCTCGACGTCGGCCGCGCCGGGCGCGTGCGCGACGTCCATCGCGACCACGTTGTCCACGGTCCGGCCGTAGCCCAGGGCCCGCGACCCGCACGCGTTGTTGCCGATCATCCCGCCGATGGTGCACCGGGTGTGCGTCGACGGGTCCGGCCCGAACCGCAGGGCGTACGGCGCGACGGCGCGCTGCAGGTCGGCGTGCACGACCCCGGGCTGGACGACGGCGGTGCGCGCCTCCGGGTCGACCGAGAGGACCCGGTTGAGGTGTCGCAGCGTGTCGACGACGATCCCGGTGCCGACCGCGTTGCCGGCGATCGACGTGCCGGCACCGCGCATCGTCACGGGCGCACCGGTCTCGTGCGCGGTGTCGAGGATCGCGACCAGCTCGTCGCGGTGCCTCGGGCGGACGACGACCTGCGGGACGACGCGGTAGAGCGATGCGTCCGAGGAGTACAGGGCCCGGGTCAGCGTGGAGTCGTCGACGTCCGAGACACCCCGTCGGCGCAGTTCGCCGACCAGGTCCGACAGCGCAAGCTCCGCGGACGACTGCGACACGTCACCAGTGTTCCATCGACGCGCGGAACAGCGACGCCAGGTCCTCGTCCGTGGGACGCTTCGGCGCCGTCGCGAGCAGCCGCTGCTGCTGGAGCGCCCCGGCGACCAGGTCGTCGACGTCGGCGTCGGCGTACCCCACGGCCGCGAGGCCGTTGGGGATCCCGACGTCGTGCATCAGGCTGCGGAGCGCCGACGGCAGGGCGTCGGGACCGGGCTCGACGTCCGGGTCCAGCAGCCGCGCGGCGCGGACGTGGCGTTCGGGGGCGGCGTCGAAGGTGAACCGGAACGCCGCGGGCGCCGTCAACGAGACCGCCATGCCGTGGGGCACGATCGGCTCGTCGGGGTACCCGTCGGGCCGGAAGCCGCGGACCCGTCCGGCGATCGGGTAGGCGTTGGCGTGCGGGATGTGCACGCCGGCGTTGCCGAAGCCCAGGCCGGCGAACGTCGCCGCCATCGCCATCTGCTCCCGGGCCGCCCGGTCGGACCCGTCGCGCACCGCGGCCCGGAACGAGCCGGACAGCAGGGCCAGCGCCTTCTCCGACCACAGGTCGGAGATCGGGTTCGCCCCGCAGTAGGGGACCCGCTGCTCGGGCTGCTTGGCGTCGAACTCGGCGTACCAGCGGGCGGTGTAGCTCTCGAGCGCGTGGCACACGATGTCGAGACCGGCGGCCGCGGTCACGGTCGCGGGCTGGGTGAGCGTCAGCAGCGGGTCGACGATCGCGAGGGTGGGTCTGAGCCGGGGATGGCTGATGCCGGTCTTGACCTTCAGCGCCAGCACGTCGAGCACGCAGATCGTCGTGCTCTCCGCGCCGGTGCCGGTCGTGGTGGGGATCGCCACCAGCGGGAGCAGCGGGTGCTGCGGTGCCTGCGCCCGGCCGACCGGGGCGTTGACGTAGTCCATCAGCTCGCCGGGGTTGGTGGTGAGCAGGTTGACCGCCTTCGCGGTATCGATCGACGACCCACCCCCGACGGCGAGGATCGCGTCGAACGGTCCCGCGTCGCGGGCGAACGCGATCGCCTCGGCCAAGGACTCGTCGGTCGGCTCCACGTGGACCCGGTCGTACGTCGTCACCTCGATGCCGCGCGCCGTGACCTGCGCGGCGATCCGCTCGGGGTGCCCGGTGCCCGCGACGCCCGGGTCGGTGACCAGCAGCACGCGGCGGGCACCGTACGACGCGAGATCGTGCCCGACCTCGGCGGAGGCGCCCGTCCCGAACTTGAGCGCGGGTGCGGCGTAGGTGAACACGGTCTCGCTCATTCGGCCAACATAACGGCCCGTGCGGACCGTACGATGACCCCGTGGCGAGGGGGGCTTCCATGCTGCTGCACGCGCGGCACCAGGCACGCTGGATCGTGCTCGCGGTCGTCGTGGCGCTTCTCGCCGGTGCCGGCCTCTACCTCCAGCTGCGCACCCCGGTGGCGGTCGGCGTCCCCGCGAACACCGGGGCCGCCCATCCCGTGGTCGAGGGCAACCGGATCGTCGACGCCCGCAGCGGCCGCGACTTCGTGCCGCGCGGCGTGAACTGGAGCAGCTTCGAGTACGCCTGCGCCCAGGGCTGGGGCATGTCGGCACTCGACAACCTGGTCGCCCGCGAGCCGGCACCCACGGAGGCGAGGACGATCGCCGCCTGGGGCGCGAACACGGTCCGGCTCCCCCTCAACCAGGACTGCTGGCTGGGCACTCGGGGCGCGCCGGTCAGCGACCAGTACGAGGAGCGCACCGTCGCCGGCTACCGCAGCGACGTGCACGGGTTCGTGACCGCCCTGAACCGGGCCGGGGTTGTGGTGATCCTCGACCTGCACAGCCGCAAGCGGATCGGGCAGCCGGAGTTCGGCAACCTGGCGATGCCGGACTCCGAGTCGATCGCGTTCTGGACCTCGGTCGCCACCGAGTACGCCGGCAACCCGTCGGTGATGTTCGACGCGTTCAACGAGCCGTACTCGCGCTACAGCTCCAGCGGAGCGGAGCTGCTCTTCGGGCTGACCTGGCGGTGCTGGCGCGACGGCGGCTGCCCGGCACCGGTCGAGGACGACCAGACCGCCACCCTCGGCCAGGTCACCTACCCCGCGCAGGGTATGGCCGCGATGGTCAGCGCGATCCGGGACGCGGGCGCCGAGCAGCCGATCCTGCTCGGCGGCCTCGACTACGCCAACGACATCAGCCACTGGCTGGAGTTCGCGCCGGACGACGACCAGCTGGTGGCCGCGTTCCACTCCTACGACTTCAAGGCCTGCGGTGACCGGGACTGCTGGGACGACGTGATCGCCCCGATCGCCGACACCGTGCCGGTGCTGACCTCCGAGCTCGGCGCCCGGCACCCCGAGAAGGGCTACGTCGGGCGCTACCTCGACTGGGCCGACGAGCACGGCCTCGGCGTGCTGTTCTGGGTCTGGGCGGACCATCCCGGCGACCCGATGGCGCTGGTGACCGACGAGCGTGGCCGGCCGACGTCGTACGGCCGCCTGGCGCGCGCGTGGCTGACCGGGCACCAGCCCGGCGCGTGAGCCCGCCCCGAAGGCAACAGGCGGTCCACACCCGGTCAACGATCGGTCAACAGACCGTCAACGGTGGACCAGACCGGTCCTGAACGGGGTGATCGCGCACTACCGTGGTGATTCGAGGAGTCCACCAATCGGTGAACGGTGCGCGAGGGGGCGTGCCACCATGAGTCGCCTAGGCGGGACTCGGGACCGAGTGTGTGGTACCTGAGCAGGGGGGAAGCGTCATGTCGGTGCAGGCGAGCCCGTCGCGTCCGGCAACCAAGTCGGTCGGCGCCGCCGTCGTGGACCTCCTGCTGACCCTGGTCATCCTGATCGTCGTGTTCCTCGCCTTCCTCATCGCGCCGCTCGTGGCCCTGGGCCTCGCCTACCTCGCGTACGCCGTGCTGCGGCCGCGAGCGAACCGGGCATCGGCCGGGCCGGCCAGCCCGCCGAGCAGCCCGGCCCAGCCCGCCTCGGGCGCCCGCCCGGCCCCGGCTGCCTTCGGATTCGGGGCGGGGACCTCCCCGTGACGACCATCCAGACCGGAGCCGAGACCCGCCGGAGTCCCCGGCTCACCGACGGCGTCGACCAGGACCTTCGCCACCTCGTCCCGGAGGGCATCTGCCGCACCTTCCGGGTGATGCCCTACGCGTCGGTGAACGGCACCGTGCTCGTCGCCGCCGCCGACGCCGACGACGCGATCACGACCCAGGTCGTCGCCGAGCGGATCGACCGCCCGGTGCAGCTGGTGCGCCACACCGTCAACGAGATCGTGGCCGCGATCGACGCGGTCTACCCGCCGCAGGAGACCGAGGTCGAGACCCCGGACGCCCGCCGGGCGCGGATGCAGATGGCCCAGATGCTCACCCGCAGCGGGCTGATCACCGACGACCAGCTCCAACGCGCGATGCTGGAGTACTCCCGCACCGGCGACCCGCTCGGCGACATCCTGGTGTCCCACGAGGCGATCACCGAGGACGTCCTCGTGGCCGCGCTGTCGGAGATGTACCAGATGCAGCGGGTCGGCCTGGCCGGGTTCACCCCCGACTTCGAGGTCGCCCGACGTCTGCCGGAGCGGCTCGCCCACTCGTTCCAGGCCGTGCCGGTCGCGGCGACCGACGACCTGGTCCTGCTGGCCGTGGCACGCCCGCTCGGCGCCGAGCAGGCGGCCGAGGTCGAGGAGGCGCTCGGCTCGCCGTTCCGCCAGCTGCTGGCCAATCGCATCGAGCTCGACCAGCTGATCCAGCGGATCCACGCCCGGCACTACGCCGAGGTCTCCACCCGGCTGCTGCTGGAGACCCGGCCGGAGGAGTCGGCCCACATCGTGATCTCGGGCGGGCAGAAGGCCGCCCTGGTGACCACCGCGATCGTGATCGTGATGGGCGCGGTCATCTGGCCGTTGCAGACCGCGATCGGCGTGGTGGCGGCATGCAGCCTGCTCTACCTGGTGGTGTCGTTCTACAAGTTCCGCCTGACGATGCGGGCGCTCGGCACCCACCTGGAGACCGACGTCACCGACGAGGAGATCGCGGCGATCGACGAGCGGCACCTGCCGATGTACACGATCCTGGTCCCGCTCTACCGGGAGGCGGCCATCGTCCCTCGCCTGGTCCGCGACATCAACGCGCTCGACTATCCCCGCACCCGACTCGACGTGAAGCTGCTGTGCGAGGAGGACGACGAGGAGACGGTCCAGCGGATCCGGGACCTGCAGCTCCCGCCGCACTTCCACCTCGTGGTGGTCCCCGACAGCCAGCCGAAGACCAAGCCCAAGGCGTGCAACTACGGCCTCCAGCTGGCGACCGGCGACTTCTGCGTGATCTTCGACGCCGAGGACCGGCCGGACCCCGACCAGCTGAAGAAGGCGGTCATCGCGTTCACCCGGGTGCCCAACAACGTCGTGTGCGTCCAGGCGAAGCTCAACCACTTCAACCAGGACCAGAACATGCTCACGGCCTGGTTCGCCAACGAGTACTCGATGCACTTCGAGCTGGTGCTGCCGGCCATGGGCGCGGCCGAGTCGCCGATCCCGCTGGGCGGCACGTCGAACCACTTCCTGACCGCCAAGCTGCGCGAGCTCGGCGCCTGGGACCCCTTCAACGTGACGGAGGACGCCGACCTCGGCATCCGGCTGCACCGCGAGGGCTACCGCACGGCGATGATCGACTCGACCACCCTGGAGGAGGCCAACTCCCAGGTCCCGAACTGGATCCGCCAGCGCAGCCGCTGGAACAAGGGCTACATCCAGACCTGGCTGGTCCACATGCGCAACCCCTTCTCGTTGCTGTCCCAGACCGGGCTCAAGGGGTTCCTGAGCTTCAACCTGACGATGGGGAGCGCCTTCGTGCTGCTCCTCAACCCGATCTTCTGGGCGCTGACGACGCTGTACGTCTTCACCCAGGCCGGCTTCATCGAGCAGCTCTTCCCGGGCATCATCTTCTACGCCGCCAGTGCGCTGCTCTTCGTCGGCAACTTCGTGTTCGTCTACCTCAACGTCGCCGGCAGCCTGCACCGCGGGGAGTTCGGGCTGACCCGCACCGCGCTCCTCTCGCCGCTCTACTGGGGCCTGATGAGCTGGGCCGCCTGGAAGGGCTTCATCCAGCTGTTCACGAACCCGTTCTACTGGGAGAAGACCGAGCACGGCCTGGACGAGGGCCACGGCTGATCGCATGAGCACCGTCAACGTCGTCCACACCAAGGACCGCCTCAGCGGGATCGTCCAGTCGGTCGGCCGCCGGCCCAACGACGTCTCGCGCCGGTGGTGGGAGAGCGCTCTCGTCTTCGCGTTCTTCACCGCCGCGTACACCTGGTTCGGCTACTGGGTCGTCGTCGACATGCACGTCGTCGGCTTCGAGACCCTCGACCGGCTCAACCGCGCACTCATGGTGTGGCACAACGACCCGGCCAAGCTGTCGGCGATCGGCTTCGACTACCCGCCGCTCGCGACGCTCCTGATCGCGCCGCTGGCGATCTTCCGGGGCCTGGTCACCTCCCTGGCGGTCGTGCCGCTGGCCTCCGCCGTGTTCGCGGCCTTCACGATGGTCGCGCTCAACACCATGATGCGGCGTGCGCTCGTCGCCGGGCCGCTGCGGTACGCGGTCCTGCTGGCGCTGGGCGCCAACCCGATGGTGCTGCTCTACGCGACCACCGGCACCCGGCACTTCGTGTGGATGGCGCTCGTCGTCGCCGCCCTGGGCGCCCTCTTCGCGTGGTACATCACCGCGGACGTCCGGTTCGTGATGCTCGCCGGGATCGCGTTCTCGATCGCCGCCCTGGCCGGCTACACCAGCCTCGTGTTCTTCCTGCTGAGCGCCGTCATGATCGGCGCCATCCTCGCCCGGCTCGGCGCGGACGGCACCGAGGTCGAGGGCACGGTGGTCGGCTTCGCCTCGCCGACGGTCTACGTGATCGCGCTGTGGACGGTCTTCAACCTGATCCTGCTGCTCAACCCGTTCGCCTGGATCACCCGGTCGAGCGACGCGGCCGCCTCCGGCGGCCTGGAGACCTTCTCGGCCGTGGAGCTGCTGCGGGCCACCGGTGAGCTGGTGCTGTACGGCGCCCCGATCGCGATCATCGTGCTGCCGGCGCTGATCTTCGCCGGGTTCGCCCGCGGCAACCCGTTCGCGCTGTGGCTCGGGATGATGCTCGGCGCCTCGATCCTGCTCCCCTCCGCGGCCGTGGTGCTGCGGCTGACCGACTCGCCGATGCTGATGCGCAACTCGCTGCCGATCCTGCTGATCAGCGTGATCGGCGCGATCTGGCTGGCCAGGTCGGCCGAGGAGGGCAGCACCCTCGTCGCCGCGCTCGTGGTCGTCGCGCTGGTGATCAGCATCCCCTGGACCCTGCAGGCGATGAAGACCTACCGGTACCAGAACCTCGAGGCCCCGTTCGCCGCCGCGATCACCACCGGCGAGTCCCAGGAGGGAGCGCAGACCCTCAACCGCGAGAAGGTCGGCATCGTCTCCGAGCAGGCGATGGCCAAGTACATCGCCAACAACGTGTCGCGGGACAACTCGATCCTGACCGACAACGCCCAGACCTACGCCGTGATGATGCTGACCGGTCACCCGGAGTACTTCTTCGACCGCATCGACCACAGCGACGGGCCGTGGAAGGTCGCGGCGCGCGACCCGGGGAAGTACGACATCGACTATCTGTTGATGTCCGCCAGCGACAACGGCGACCTGCTCACCAAGCTCTACCCGGACGCCGCGGCCGGCTCGGACGCGCAGCTCCAGGTCGTCTACCGCACCCCGCGCTACGTGCTCGCCAGCGTGCCCGCCGGCTTCGAGCCCGGCGGGGTGACGACCGGACAGCTGGGGGCATCGTGATGGCCGACGAGAAGCCCCGCATCGCGCCCCCGCCGTCGGTCGACGACGTGCTCTCGGCGCTGACCGACCCGTCCCGGATCGGCCAGGTCGACTTCACCGCCGCGCTCGCCCCGGAGCCGCCGGCGCGACGGGCGGCGCGCGGCGGACGCCAACCGGACGCCAAGCCGCCGCTGCGGCGGGTCCCCGAGCCCGTGCCCGCGCCGATCACCGAGCCCGAGCCGCGCGACGCGGGGCCGGCCGCCGAGGCGGACCCCGCCGAGGTCGAGCCCGTCGCCCAGCCGGAGCCGGCCGACGCGCCCGCGGCCGAGACCACTCCCGACGCGGAGCCCGAGGCGGAGCCGACTGCCGATCGCGCCGCCGCAGCCGGGCCTGCCGATGACGAGCAGGCCCCCGAGGACCAGGCCCCCGAGCCGGCACCGGCGGAGCGTCCGCGCGAGCCGAAGGCCAAGAAGTCCCCGGCACCGAAGCAGTCGCTGGTCGCGGTCGAGGAGCCGACGGCCCGGCCCGAGCCGCTGCTCGAGCCTCAGGAACAGCCCCACCGAGAGCCGGCGCCCGACCCGGTCGGGTCGGTCGACGTCGCCCGCGCCGTCGAGGAGATCGCCCAGGGCGTGATCAGCCGGATCCGGACGGCCGAGGAGGCCCTGCTGCGCCACCTGGAGGCGACCGAGCTCGAGGCGACGCGTCGCTACGAGCTGGTCACGGCGCAGGCCGAGCTGGACGCGGAGCTGATCCGGCTCCAGTCGCGCCGCGAGGCACACGCGATCGTCACCGCGGCCCGGATGCGCTCCGGCGACCTCGACGACGTCGACGACCCGGGCGACGTGGGCCACCGGCTGGCCGTCCTCAGCGACGCGATCTCCCGGGTGGCCGACACCGCCGAGGCCACGCTCAACCGGTCGCGGACCAGAGAGACCGGGTCCTGACATGAGCGCACCCCGCATCCGCCGTACCCACCGCCTGGCCGCCCTCGCCGCGGTGGGCTCGGTGCTGCTCGCCGGCTGCGCCGGCAGCGACTCGGGGAACGACCGGTCCGGCGAGGTCGTCGTCACCGTCGACCCGACGCAGACCGGGGGGGTGGTCGTGCCGGAGCGCCGGTTCTTCAACGACGGCTCGCCGTGGAACCGCCGGATCGACACCTCGCGCGTCGACCCGCGATCCAACCAGATGATCCAGTTCGCGCACGAGCGCGTCGGCGTGATCGAGCGCCCCGGTGGCACGTCGTTCATCTCCCGGAACTTCGTCGAGGACGGCCTCTACATCAACACGGTGCGCTGGACGGTGCCCGTGGTCGCGGGCGGTCGCCCGACGTCGCTGGTGTGCCGCCAGCTCGTGTGCGGCGACGGCGCCGACACGACCGTGCTGAACATCCCCGACGACGTCGACCCGGATCCCCGCTACGACGGCTGGTACACCGTGTTCGACACCACCGCCTCGGTCGCCTACGACCTGTGGCGCGCGCGCCGCGAGGCCGACGACACGATCTCCTACAACTACATGCGCAAGTGGGACCTGAACGGCCCCGGCTACAGCGAGCCCTGGACCGAGGGTGCCCGCGGCTCCGGCCTCCCGCTGTTCGCCGGCCTGATCCGGCCCGGCGAGCTGGAGTCCGGCGAGATCCAGCACGCACTCGCTATCAGCGTGCCCGGGCCGGCCACCGGCATCTTCGTCCAGCCGGCGTCCTCGACCGACGGCAACGGCCGCACCCGCTCGCTCCCCGAGGGGGCGCGGATCCGGCTCCGGCGCGACGTCGTGCTGCCCCCGCCCCGCGACCCGCGCACCGGCAAGATCATCAAGCTGACCAAGCAGCAGCAGCGGCTGGCGGACGCGATCGTCGCCTGCCTGCGCACCTACGGCGCGATCGTCGTCGACCGGGCCGCGGTGCCCACGCTGTACGCCCAGCGGGACGTGACGAACGGCCTGATCCGCGGCAACGAGCTCCAGGGCCTGACCCTCGACGACTTCGAGGTGCTGCCGCTCGGCCACCCCTACCACTACCCGCCGGAGGAGGACGAGACGGTCGTCGAGCCGAGCGAGAGCCCGAATGCCTCCCCGTCCAGCTCGCCGACCGAGGGGGGTGCGGTCCAGTGACTCCGACCCGATCGAAGGTGTTCGGCTCCCTGGCCGTGGCCGCGGTCTCGCTGGGCCTGCTCAGCGCCTGCTCGGACCCCTCGCAACAGGCCACCGAGTCGGTCAGCCAGGACCAGGCCAACGAGTTCCGCGAGAACCAGCTGCGCCAGAAGGACATCGACAAGGCGTACGCCGCGCTGCCGACCCGCCCGTCCGGGGTGGTCGGCATCGACGGCTCGACCGGGGGGTCACTGACCCCGACCGAGGTCAGGAGCTACGAGGCGACGCCGGACGCGGCCCAGGTCAACGTCGCCGACAACGGCGAGGACCAGGCCTTCCAGGAGCTCTGCGCCGGGCAGATCGACCTCGTCGACTCAGCACGTCCCATCAGCCGCGCCGAGTGGGAGGCCTGCCAGTCCGTCGGCCTCGACGTCGTGCAGTTCCAGGTCGCCGCGGAGGCGATCGTGATCGCGATCAAGTCCGAGACCGACGTCGGGGCGGACTGCCTCACCGTCGACCAGGTCCGCGACATCTACCGGGCCGGGTCCCCCCTCACGAACTGGAGCCAGGAGCCGCTGGGCTTCGACGACGTGCCGCTCAAGGTGGGCGGGCCCAGCCCCGACAACAACGGCTTCGGCTTCTTCGGCCGCTACGTGCTCGGCGCCCCCGAGCCCTCCCAGGTCGACCTGCGCTCGGACTACTTCCTGGCCGCGAACGACGAGGCGGCCCGCAAGTTCGTGGTCGGCAAGCGGTACCTCGAGCTGCGGGCGGCCCGCTTCGATGACGTCAGCCGCAGGCGCGCCCAGGCCAACCAGGCCCTCCAGGACGCACGCAGCGAGATGCTCGCCGCCCGCGAGGAGCTCACGGCCGCCCTCGCCGAGCGCGCCAAGGGCATCCGCGACGGCCGGCCCCCGGCGGACAAGGCCCGGGACCAGCGGCGCGTGGACAAGGCGTTCGCGCGCCGGACCGCCGCCCGGGTGCGGCTGGACGCGGCCCGGACGCGCTACGGCCAGGTCAACGAGCTGTACCGCAACACAGACGGCGCCCGTCGCCTCTACGAGGCCTACCGCGGACACGTGGCCTACTTCCGGTTCAGCTACTACGAGCTCTTCGAGGACCAGCTGCGGCCCTTCGAGATCACCCTGCCCGACGGCCAGCGCAACTGCATCTTCCCGAGCCAGCGCACGATCACCAGCGGTGAGTACCCGCTGGCCCGGCAGCTGCTGATCACGACCACCACCCGGTCGCTGGCGCGCGCCGAGGTCCGAGACTTCCTCGGCCACTACGTCGCACACGCCCAGGCCGGGGCCGAGACCGCCCGACTGGTCGCGCTGCCCGACGAGACCGTCCGGCTCCAGCAGTCCTGGCTGACCGGCGACCAGGCACCGCAGCTCTACGTGCCCGACGACAACGCCAGCACACCCAGCCAGCCGGTACAGAGCGAGAAGCCTGCACGATGACCACCCGGGCCACCCGACTCGTGGCACTCGTGGTGCCACTGCTCCTCGCGCTGCCGGCCCTCGCCGTGGCGCCGACGTACGCGGGGTCCGCCTCGGTGACCGCGGCCAAGGCCGGGCAGCGCCAGGTCCAGCAGTCCAAGCGGATCGTGGTCAAGTGGCAGGGGTTCCAGAGGCGGCCGAAGTACCAGAAGGTCGCCGACGTGCCGGGGATCGGCCAGGTCGAGCTGATCTGCCGCCCCAACGACACCATGCTGCGGATCCGGGCCAACGACCGCACCGCCGAGACCCAGCTCTGGATGGCGAAGCTCGAGTCCAAGGACGGCACCGACCGGGTGGCGGTCAAGAACGTCCGGGTCTACAGGTACGCCACGGCCGCCGACGACGGGAAGGGCGGCACCGGGCCGCAGGCGCACGAGGGCCTGAACCAGAGGACCCCGATCGAGGACTACGCGAAGGGCTCGGCGTACGGCGTGATCAGCCAGCGCCCCGGCCGCGACCAGCCGGGCGGCGGTCCGCTGGCGCTCCCGGCGACGTCGTTCAAGCTCACGTGGTACTGGGAGCGGTTCGCCTACCCGGGCAGCCAGTACTGCAAGATGACGCTGGCGCTGCGCACCGACACCGACCAGCAGGTAGGGCTGAGCTGGCACGGCGACGAGGAGGCGGCGACCCAGCAGACGACGACCGCCACCATCCCCGGGTTCGGCGAGGCCGAGCTGCGCTGCGAGACCGGCCGCACCGGTGAGCAGACGGTGGCCCTGCGCCCGGACGACCCGGACTCGTTCATGGACTACGAGTACGTCCAGGGCGAGGGACGGGTCGCCGACCCCGACCACGTCACGCACTACAGCGACCTCGGCTACGACCCCGAGACCGGCCTGCTCGGCCCGGTCGACCTGCCACGCAACGGGATGATGCGCATCTGGTGGTCCGTGGGTGGGGTGAAGAGGACGTGGGTGCTCTCGTCCTACCTGGTCACCAACAACACGACCCGGCCCTACCTCAACCTGTGCGAGGTCGCGGCTACTCCGCTGCCCTGAGCGCCTCGCGGACCAGCTCGAGCACCGGCCGCTCCCCCGACTCGATCTCGGCGAGGGGCACCCAGGCGACGTCCGCGGAGGTGCCACCCTGCTCCGCCAGGCGCGGCTCGGCCCCGGCCTCCACGTCGGCCGCGAAGACCAGCGCCACCGAGTGGAAGTCCTCGTAGCGGCCCGACGGCGCCGTACCGCTGAAGTGGTCGTCGTGGACGGCGACCAGCTCACCGACCTGGCACTCCACGCCGGCCTCCTCGCGCACCTCACGGACGACGGCGGTCCGCGGTGCCTCCCCGTGGTCGACGCCGCCACCCGGCAGCGTCCACGAGCCGGTGTGGAACCCCAGCGCGGAGATCCGGACCAGCAGCACGGCGTCGGCACGCCGGATCAGCGCATAGGCGCCGAGCCGCTGGTGCCGGAACGGCCGGTGGTCGGCCACCGCCTCGAGCACCATCGGGGCCACCGGGACGGTCTCGTCGAGCACGTCCTCGACCGGCTTCCAGGCGGCCTCCACGGTCGACCCGTCCACCTCGACGACCCGGGGCTCGGGCGCGTCGATCGGCACCCAGCCGTCGTAGACGATCCGCAGCGCGTGGGCGTCGACGCGGCGGCCATCACGCCAGACGCCGGGCAGGTGGGCGGAGTACACGCGCGCGGTCTGCCCGACGACGGCGTGCAGACCGGTCTCCTCGTAGATCTCGCGGATCACCGCGTCCCGCGGGTCCTCGCCGTGGTCGAGGCCGCCGCCGGGAAGGGTCCACAGCTCCTCGGAGGTGATGGTCGGGGACAGCCGGCTGAGCAGGATCCGGCCCTCGCGGATGATCACGGCGTACGCC
Organism: Nocardioides sp.; assembly: GCF_030019515.1. Lineage (GTDB taxonomy): Bacteria > Actinomycetota > Actinomycetes > Propionibacteriales > Nocardioidaceae > Nocardioides. Next base: position 211,694 of record NZ_JASEEQ010000003.1, read on the forward strand.
GCCACCCGCTGCCGCTTGGGAAGCCCGACCATCAGCGCCCCTCAGCCGAACGGCGGCCGGTGGTCCAGCGCGATCGAGCGGCGTCCGGCCCAGCGCCACACCCGCGCGGCCCGGTCGCGGTCCTCGTCGGTCACGAGGTTGCCCATCCACCGCAGCGCCAGCGTCATCAGCCAGTCCGAGCGCATCCCGGCCGGACCGAGGGCCGGCAGCAGCCGCGGGATGGTGACCAGGCCGGCGAGCCGGCGGGCGATCGAGAACGACTCGCCGTAGTGCTCGCGCAGCAGCGCCGGCCACACGACGTCCAGCCCCGGCGCGTCGGCCGGCCGCTCGGCGAGGAGCTCGGCGATCAGCCGCCCGGTCTCGAGGCCGTAGTCGATGCCCTCGCCGTTGAGCGGGTTCACGCAGGCGGCGGCGTCGCCGGTGAGCGCCCAGTTGGGGCCGGCGACGTGGGAGACCGCCCCGCCCATCGGCAGCAGCGCCGAGGTCGGCATCCGCAGCTCGCCCGACAGCTTGAAGTCCGTACGCCGCTCCTCGGCGTAGTGCGCCATCAGCGGCTTGATCGCCACGTCCGCCGGCCGCTTGGCGGTGGCGAGCGTGCCGACGCCCAGGTTCACCTCGCCGGTGCCGAGCGGGAAGATCCAGCCGTAGCCCGACAGGACCTTGCCGTCCTGCCCACGCAGCTCGAGGTGGGAGCTGATCCACGGGTCGTCGGACATCTCCGAGGCGACGTACGAGCGCCCGGCGACGCCGTACACCGTCTCCCGGTGCCACTCGCGGCCGAGGACCTTGCCGAGCGGGGAGCGGACGCCGTCGGCGACCACCAGCCGCCGGCAGGCGATCTCGACGCGGTCCGCACCCGACCGGCCACCCTGCTCGAAGACGACGCCGACCACACGTCCCGCCGACATCCGCACGTCGACCGCGCGGAGGCCGTCGACCGCGACGGCGCCCGCCTTGATCGCGGTGGTCCGCAGGTGGTCGTCGAGCTCGGTGCGGGCGACGGCCGAGCCCCAGTCGGGCAGCGACCCTCCCGGCCAGGGCAGGTACAGCGTCTGGCCGAAGCCGTGCGCGCGCAGACCCTGGTTGACCGTGTGGGCCCGCAGCCAGTCCTCGAGGCCGAGCCGCTGGAGCTCGCCGATCGCGCGCGGGGTGAGCCCGTCGCCGCAGGTCTTGTCGCGGGGGAACACCGCGGCGTCGGCGAGGACGACGTCCATCCCGGCGCGCGCCGCCCAGGTCGCCGCCGCCGACCCCGTGGGGCCGGCGCCCACGACGAGGACGTCGGTGGAGGTCGGGATGGTCACCGCTCGATTGTCTCAGGCCGGGACCCGATCCTCCCAAGCGGCGGCCGGCCCGTGCTCAGGGGCGCCGGTAGGCCTTGTGCGAGAGCAGGTGCACCCGGGTGTTGCGGCAACCGGTCGTCGGGTGCTCGACGTACTGCGAGCGGGTCTCATTCGGGAGGTACACCCGGAAGCCGTCGACGTGCGCAGGGCGGCACTCCCGCCGCGGGTACACGCTCGCGACCGTCTCCGAGACCGCACTGACGACCCGCTGGCCCGGTCGCACGACGATCGTGCGGACCCGGCCCGGCACCCGGTCCGCCGGCGCCCCGATCTGGGTGCCGTCACCGCCGCCGACGTACGACAGCCCGCCGTACCCGCCGGTCCGGCAGGCGTGGTCGGAGACGTTCTTCAGCACGATCCGGCCGTACCGGTGGCTCATCCCCGCATCGGTGCGGTGGTACGACGCGCGCAGCTCGGCGTTGGTGCACGGCGGCACCGTGGTCGCCTGGCCCGCGCCGGACGGCACGACCAGTCCCGCCACGACCAGCCCCGCGGCACCCAGCATCCTGATGATCCTCATGGTGATCTCCTGTCCCGGTCCGTCTCGGAACTGGGACGCGCCCGCACCGCCAGAAGTTGTGCTGCGGACCCCGGGCTCGGGCGGCCGGCCGCCTCGCCGACTGAAATGGGGTCGAGTCGGCGCATCTTGCCCGCCTCAGCACGTCGAGTCGGCGCATCTTGCCCGCCTCAGGACGTCGAGTCGGCGCATCTTGCCCGGCCCACTGTGGAGAAGGTGGGCAAGGAGCGACGACGCGGGCGGGTCGGCGGCGGCGGCGACGACTCTCCCAGCGGCCCATCGGATCTCGATACGCGCGAACGCCCCGCCACGCGAGCGTGGCGGGGCGTTCTGCTACTCGATCTGGCTCCTGCGCGACCAGGACTGCGCGCTTGCGCGCCTAGTTCTGGTACGACCCGAAGTCGAAGTCGTCCAGGGCGACGGCCTGGCCGGTCCCGTTGCCGAACTCGTAGTCGTAGGAGTCGTAGCCGGTGACGGAGTACGCCGCGGCGCGGGCCTCCTCGGTGGGCTCCACCCGGATGTTGCGGTACCGCTCGAGGCCGGTGCCCGCCGGGATCAGCTTGCCGATGATCACGTTCTCCTTCAGGCCGCGCAGCGAGTCGCTGCGGCCGTGGATCGCCGCGTCGGTGAGCACCCGGGTGGTCTCCTGGAAGGAGGCCGCCGAGAGCCACGACTCGGTCGCCAGCGAGGCCTTGGTGATGCCCATCAGGACCGGACGACCCGAGGCCGGCTTGCCGCCCTCGGAGACGACCCGCCGGTTCTCCTCCTCGAACCGCCCGCGGTCGACCAGGTCGGACGGGAGCAGGTTGGTGTCGCCCGACTCGATCACCGTGATCCGGCGCAGCATCTGCCGCACGATGATCTCGATGTGCTTGTCGTGGATCGACACACCCTGCGAGCGGTACACGGCCTGGACCTCGTCCACCAGGTGCTCCTGCGCCCGGCGCACACCCAGGATCCGCAGCACGTCCTGCGGGTCGGGCGTACCGACGGTGAGCATCTGGCCGACCTCGATGTGGTCGCCGTCGGCCACCAGCAGGCGGGACCGCTTCGAGACGGGGTACTCCTGGACCTCGGAGCCGTCGTCGGGAGTGATCAGGACCTTGCGGGCCTTGTCGCTCTCCTCGATCGTCACCCGGCCGGCGGCCTCGGAGATCGGCGAACGACCCTTCGGCGACCGGGCCTCGAAGAGCTCGACCACACGGGGCAGACCCTGGGTGATGTCGTCAGCCGAGGCCACACCACCGGTGTGGAAGGTACGCATGGTCAGCTGCGTGCCGGGCTCACCGATCGACTGGGCCGCGATGATGCCGACGGCCTCGCCGATGTCGACGAGCTTGCCGGTCGCCAGCGACCGGCCGTAGCACTTCGCGCAGGTGCCGGTCTTGGCGTCACAGGTCAGCACGGAGCGCACCTTGACCTCCTCGACCCCTGCCGCGATCAGCTCACCGATCTTCACGTCGCCGAGGTCCTCACCGGCCCGGACGAGCAGCTCGCCGGTCTCCGGGTGGGCCACGTCGACGGCGGCGGTGCGGGCGTACGCCGCGGTCTCGGCGTTCTCCGCCTTCACCACGGTCCCGTCCTCACGACGCTCGCCGATCCGCTTGGGCAGACCGCGCTCGGTGCCGCAGTCGTCCTCGCGGATGATCACGTCCTGCGAGACGTCCACCAGACGACGCGTCAGGTAGCCCGAGTCGGCCGTCCGCAGCGCGGTGTCGGCCAGACCCTTGCGGGCGCCGTGGGTCGCGATGAAGTACTCCAGGACCGTCAGGCCCTCGCGGAAGTTCGACTTGATCGGCCGCGGGATGATCTCGCCCTTCGGGTTCGCCACGAGGCCACGCATCGCGGCGACCTGCCGGATCTGGTTCATGTTCCCGGAGGCACCCGAGTCGACCATCATGTAGATCGGGTTGGCGCGGTCGAAGTTCGCCTCCATCGCCTTGCCGACCTCGTTGGAGGCCTGCGTCCAGATCTCGATGAGCTCCTGGCGGCGCTCCTCGTCGGTGACCAGACCGCGCTCAAACTGCTTCTGGACCTTGGCCGCCTGGGTCTCGTAGCCCGACAGGATGTCGGCCTTGTTGCCCGGGGTCGTCACGTCGTCGATCGAGACGGTGACGCCAGAGCGGGTCGCCCAGTGGAAGCCCGTGTCCTTCAGCGCGTCCAGCGACGCAGCGACCTCGACCTTGGTGTAGCGCTCCGCAAGGTCGTTGACGATCGCGCCGAGCGCCTTCTTGCCGACCTCGTAGTTCACGTACGGGTAGTCGGCGGGCAGGGTCTCGTTGAACAGCGCCCGGCCGAGCGTGGTCTCCAGCGCGATGGCCTGACCCTGCTCCCAGTCGGCGCCGAGCTCGAGCGGCGGGACGACGTCGGTGAACCGGATCGTGACCTTGCTCTGCAACGAGATCTCGCGTCGGTCGAACGCCATGATCGCCTCGGCCGGCGACGCGAACGCCCGGCCCTCGCCCGGCTGCCCGTCGCGGTCGGTGGTGAGGAAGAACAGGCCGATGATCATGTCCTGGGTCGGCATGGTCACGGGGCGACCGTCCGACGGCTTGAGGATGTTGTTCGTCGACAGCATCAGGATCCGGGCCTCGGCCTGGGCCTCGGCGGACAGCGGCAGGTGCACCGCCATCTGGTCGCCGTCGAAGTCCGCGTTGAACGCCGAGCAGACCAGCGGGTGGATCTGGATGGCCTTGCCCTCGATCAGCTGCGGCTCGAAGGCCTGGATGCCGAGGCGGTGCAGGGTGGGTGCCCGGTTGAGCAGCACCGGGTGCTCGGTGATGACCTCCTCGAGGACGTCCCACACGACCGGGCGAGCGCGCTCGACCATCCGCTTCGCGGACTTGATGTTCTGAGCGTGCGAGAGGTCGACCAGGCGCTTCATCACGAACGGCTTGAACAGCTCGAGCGCCATCTGCTTGGGCAGACCGCACTGGTGCAGCTTCAGCTGCGGACCCGACACGATCACCGAGCGGCCCGAGTAGTCGACGCGCTTGCCGAGCAGGTTCTGGCGGAACCGGCCCTGCTTGCCCTTGAGCATGTCGGACAGCGACTTCAGCGGACGGTTGCCCGGTCCCGTGACGGGGCGACCACGACGGCCGTTGTCGAACAGCGAGTCGACGGCCTCCTGGAGCATCCGCTTCTCGTTGTTGACGATGATCTCGGGGGCGCCGAGGTCGAGCAGCCGCTTGAGGCGGTTGTTGCGGTTGATGACGCGGCGGTACAGGTCGTTGAGGTCGGAGGTCGCGAAGCGGCCACCGTCGAGCTGCACCATCGGTCGCAGGTCCGGCGGGATGACCGGCACGGCGTCGAGCACCATGCCCTGCGGCTTGTTGCCGGTCTTGCGGAAGGCGTCGACGACCTTGAGCCGCTTGAGGGCGCGGACCTTGCGCTGGCCCTTGCCGTTGGCGATCGTGTCGCGCAGCGACTCCACCTCGGCCTCGATGTCGAAGCTCTCCAGGCGCTTCTGGATCGCCGTGGCGCCCATGTGGCCCTCGAAGTACTTGCCGAACCAGTTCTTCATCTCGCGGTAGAGCATCTCGTCGCCCATGAGGTCCTGGACCTTGAGCGACTTGAAGGTGTTCCACACCTCGTCGAGGCGGTCGATCTCCCGCTGGGCGCGGTCGCGCAACTGCTTCATCTCGCGCTCGGCGCCGTCCTTGACCTTGCGCCGCTGGTCGGCCTTGGCACCCTCGGCCTCGAGGGCGGCCAGGTCCTCCTCCAGCTTCTTCGCGCGGTCGTCGAGGGACTGGTCGCGGCGCTTCTCGAGGCGCTCGCGCTCGAGGCCGACCTTGCCCTCCAGGGAGGACAGGTCACGGTGCCGCGCGTCCTCGTCGACGGCGGTGATCATGTAGGCCGCGAAGTAGATGACCTTCTCGAGGTCCTTCGGGGCCAGGTCGAGCAGGTAGCCCAGACGGCTCGGGACACCCTTGAAGTACCAGATGTGGGTGACCGGCGCGGCCAGCTCGATGTGGCCCATGCGCTCGCGACGCACCTTGGACCGGGTCACCTCGACGCCGCAGCGCTCGCAGATGATGCCCTTGAACCGGACTCGCTTGTACTTGCCGCAGTAGCACTCCCAGTCCCGGGTGGGACCGAAGATCTTCTCGCAGAAGAGGCCGTCACGCTCGGGCTTGAGCGTGCGGTAGTTGATGGTCTCCGGCTTCTTGACCTCGCCGTGGCTCCAGGTGCGGATGTCGTCCGCGGTGGCCAGGCCGATCTGAAGCTGGTCGAAGAAGTTCACGTCGAGCACGATGGCTGCAACCCTTCGGTAGTTCTAAGAAAAGTGAAGTAGCGGGGGCGGAGGCGGGGCCGGCCGTGGCCGGCCCCGCGGCTCACACCTCTTCGACCGAGCTGGGCTCGCGACGGGACAGGTCGATGCCGAGCTCCTCGGCGGCGCGGAAGACGTCCTCCTCCGCGTCGCGCATCTCGATGGCCGTGCCGTCCTGGGACAGCACCTCCACGTTGAGGCAGAGCGACTGCATCTCCTTGACGAGCACCTTGAACGACTCCGGGATGCCGGAGTCCGGGATGTTCTCGCCCTTCACGATGGCCTCGTAGACCTTGACGCGACCGGGCACGTCGTCCGACTTGATCGTGAGCAGCTCCTGGAGGGCGTAGGCGGCGCCGTACGCCTCCATCGCCCAGACCTCCATCTCGCCGAACCGCTGGCCACCGAACTGGGCCTTACCGCCCAGCGGCTGCTGCGTGATCATCGAGTAGGGGCCGGTGCTGCGCGCGTGGATCTTGTCGTCCACGAGGTGGTGCAGCTTGAGGATGTACATGTAGCCGACCGCGACCGGCTCCGGGAACGGCTCGCCGGAGCGGCCGTCGAACAGGCTCGCCTTGCCGGTGTTGTCGATCATCCGCACGCCGTCGCGGTTGGGGATCGTCGAGCCGAGCAGTCCGGTGATCTCGTCCTCGCGGGCACCGTCGAAGACCGGGGTCGCCACCTTGGTGCCCGGCTCCGCCTTGTCGGCGTGGATCTTGATCAGCCGCTGCTTCCAGTCGGTGTCCTTCTTGTCCTCGTGCAGGTTGAGGTCCCAGCCCTGCTTGGCCAGCCAGCCCAGGTGCAGCTCGAGGATCTGCCCGATGTTCATCCGTCGCGGCACACCCAGCGGGTTGAGCACGACGTCGACCGGGGTGCCGTCCTCCATGAACGGCATGTCCTCGATCGGCAGGATCTTCGCGATGACGCCCTTGTTGCCGTGACGTCCGGCGAGCTTGTCGCCCACGGAGATCTTGCGCTTCTGGGCGACGTAGACGCGGACCAGCTGGTTGACGCCCGGCGGCAGCTCGTCGCCGTCCTCGCGGTCGAAGACGCGGACGCCGATGACGGTGCCGGACTCGCCGTGCGGGACCTTCATCGAGGTGTCGCGCACCTCGCGCGCCTTCTCACCGAAGATCGCGCGCAGCAGGCGCTCCTCGGGGGTCAGCTCGGTCTCGCCCTTGGGGGTCACCTTCCCGACGAGGACGTCACCGGTCGTGACCTCCGCGCCGATCCGGATGATGCCGCGCTCGTCGAGGTCGGCGAGCATCTCCTCGGAGACGTTCGGGATGTCCCGGGTGATCTCCTCGGGGCCGAGCTTGGTGTCCCGGGCGTCGACCTCGTGCTCCTCGATGTGGATCGAGGTGAGCATGTCCTCCTGGACCAGGCGCTGGCTCAGGATGATGGCGTCCTCGTAGTTGTGGCCCTGCCACGGCATGAACGCCACGAGGAGGTTGGTGCCGAGTGCCATCTCGGCCTCGTCGGTGCACGGACCGTCGGCGATCGGCGTGCCGACCTCGAGCCGGTCACCCTCGCTGACCAGCGGACGCTGGTTGATGCAGGTGCCCTGGTTGGAGCGCTTGAACTTCGCAAGCCGGTAGGTCGAGTAGGTGCCGTCGTCGTTCATCGTCTCGATGACCTCCGCGGACACCTCCTTGACGACACCCGCCGCCGTCGCCACGACCACGTCGCCGGCGTCGACCGCGGCGCGGTACTCCATGCCGGTGCCGACCAGCGGCGAGTCGCTCTTGATGAGCGGCACGGCCTGGCGCTGCATGTTGGCGCCCATGAGCGCGCGGTTGGCGTCGTCGTGCTCGAGGAACGGGATCAGGGCGGTCGCGACCGACACCATCTGGCGCGGCGAGACGTCCATGTAGTCGACCTCGTCGGCCAGCACCTCGGAGACCTCGCCGTCGCGCTGGCGGACCAGCACGCGCTCCTCGACGAAGCGGCCCTTGTCGTCGAGGGCGGCGTTCGCCTGCGCGATGACGTAGCGGTCCTCGTCGTCGGCGGTGAGGTAGTCGATCTGGTCGGTGACCTTGCCCTTCGTGACCTTCCGGTAGGGCGTCTCCACGAAGCCGAACGGGTTGATCCGGCCGTAGGAGGCGAGCGATCCGATCAGGCCGATGTTCGGGCCTTCCGGCGTCTCGATCGGGCACATCCGGCCGTAGTGCGACGGGTGGACGTCACGGACCTCCATGCCGGCGCGGTCGCGGGACAGACCACCGGGGCCCAGCGCCGAGAGCCGGCGCTTGTGCGTCAGGCCCGCGATCGGGTTGGTCTGGTCCATGAACTGCGAGAGCTGGGAGGTGCCGAAGAACTCCTTCAGCGCCGCCACCACCGGACGGATGTTGATCAGGGACTGCGGCGTGATGGCCTCGACGTCCTGGGTCGTCATCCGCTCGCGGACCACGCGCTCCATGCGAGCCAGACCGGTCCGGAGCTGGTTCTGGATCAGCTCGCCGACCGTGCGCATCCGGCGGTTGCCGAAGTGGTCGATGTCGTCGGCCGAGATGTCGAGCGCGCCCTGGGGCGACTCGATCTGCTCGCGCCCGTCGTGCAGCGCGACGATGTACTTGATCGCGGCGACCACGTCGTCGATCGTCAGCGTCTGCTGGTCGAACGCCTCGACCAGGCCGAGCTTCTTGTTGATCTTGTAGCGGCCGACCTTGGCGAGGTCGTAGCGCTTGGGGTTGAAGTAGTAGTTGTTCAGCAGCGTCTGCGCGGCCTCACGCGTCGGGGGCTCCCCCGGGCGCAGCTTGCGGTAGATGTCGAGCAGCGCGTCGTCCTGGCCCTCGGTGTGGTCCTTCTCCAGGGTCAGCATCATCGACTCGTACTCGCCGAACTCCTCACGGATCTGCTCGTTGGTCCAGCCGAGGGCCTTGAGCAGCACGGTGACGTTCTGCTTGCGCTTGCGGTCGAGGCGGACGCCGACCATGTCGCGCTTGTCGATCTCGAACTCGAGCCAGGCGCCCCGCGAGGGGATCAGCTTGGCGGTATAGATGTCCTTGTCGGACGTCTTGTCGGCGGTGCGCTCGAAGTAGACGCCCGGCGAGCGGACGAGCTGCGAGACGACGACCCGCTCGGTGCCGTTGATGATGAAGGTGCCCTTGTCGGTCATCAGGGGGAAGTCGCCCATGAAGACCGTCTGGCCCTTGATCTCACCGGTGTCGTTGTTCGTGAACTCCGCAGAGACGTAGAGCGGCGCGGAGAAGGTGAAGTCCTTCTCCTTGCACTCGTCGACGGTGTACTTGGGGTCGTAGAAGACCGGGCTCTCGAACGACAGCGACATCGTCTCGGAGAAGTCCTCGATCGGGGAGATCTCCTCGAAGATCTCCTGGAGACCGGACTTGCTGGAGACGTCCTCACCCTCGGAACGCCGGCGCTCGACGGCGGCGTTCCACTTGTCGTTGCCGACCAGCCAGTCGAAGCTGTCGGTCTGCAGAGAGAGGAGCTGGGGGACTTCGAGGGGTTCGGTGATCTTTGCGAAAGAGATGCGGCGGGAGTTACCGGGGGTGGTGCGCGCGGCCAAGAGGTGTCCTTCGACGATTCGCTCTTCGATCTGCGTTCAGGCCCACCACAGAGTCAGCCACCGGGCAGGCTGACGAGCATTTGAGGGCAGACGCAAGAATCCACGATACCGCACTTACGGGCGCGCCACAATGCCGCGGGCAATCGCTGCCGTCGATCATGAACGCCCGAGCCGCCCAGGTCAAGCAGGCAGGCGGCGGGTCCGCCGCCCGATCTCCCGCTCTCGGCGCCGGCTGCCGGGTCAGGTCGCCAGGTCGGCGACCAGCCACTGGCCGTCGACCTTGTCCATCGTCAGCGTGACCCAGTTCTTGTAGACCTGGGGCTCGGTGTACTTCTTGTTGGTCCGGGTCTGGTTGACCAGGAGGAAGATCTGCGCGTGGGCCCCGTCGGCGCGCACGATGCTCGAGCGCACCAGGCTCGCCTGCACCACGGTCCTGGTCGCCGGCGCGTTCTGCTCGATCAGCCCGGCGAAGATGTTGTCGTAGTCCTTGCGCAGACTGCCCGTGAGGTACTGCTGGGCCGCCGCCTTCGACTCGTCGAGGTGCGTGGCGTCGTAGGACAGGATCGGCACCACCGCCCGCTCGGCGGCCGCCTGAGCGGCCCGGGCGTCGCTCTCGACTTCCTGAGGCGTCGAGACCTCGAACGTCAGCCAGAGTGCCGGCGCCGCGACTGCGGCAGTCAGCGCCGCGAGGCCAACAAGCAGGGCGCCTGGAACGAACGGCTGGCGGGTAGCGCCCTTCGGGACCGTGGCCTTGACCACGATCGTATGCGCGTACTTGTCGGCGAATGTCTGCCGCTTCTCGTCCCACAGCGGGCGGAGGTAACCGATGCAGAGGGTGACGGCATCAACGACATGCAGGATCTCCCGGACGAAGGCAGCCGTCGCACCGATGGGCAAACCTGACTGCTCGGACACCAGCCGGATGCCGGTGACCGACTTCCCCCAGGTCTGTCCCGTGGCACCCTGTCGGAATACCCGGTTGTACACGGGCAGCACCACGGCGAAGACCAGGCCCAGCGCGAAGAGTAGAGCGCCGACTTGCGGATCGAAGAAAAGAGCGACGAGTCCGGCGGCGAACAGCAGAGTCCCGGGTGCCGTGATCATCTGATCGATCACGTGTCCGGCAGCACGCTCGCCAAAGTGCGCAAAACCTGACTCGTCATCGGCAGGCGCCTGGTCGTCTCCGATGAGCTCGTGCGCGACCATGGGTGGCAGGCTGGCCGGCGGCGCCGACTCCCCGATCTCGTGGTCATAAGCAGCCCGCCGGGCCGGATCCAGGAGTACCTCGGCTGCCTGGTTGAGCACCGCAAAGCGGCGGTCGGTGGGCTCGAGCTCTGCGATCTGGGCTCGCCACGCCGCGCGGATCTCCTCGGCCGGCGCGTCGGAGTTGACGCCCAGCAGGTCGTACCAGCTCGGGGACGGGGTGCTCGTCGGGGTCGTCATTCGGCGCCCTCCCCGGTCACTGGCGCGTAGTCGTCGATGAGCCACTCGCCGTCGGAGCGCACCAGGTCGACCTCCCAGCGCAGCACGTCCTGGTCGGCGTCGACCCGCTTCGTCTCATCGTCCGGGTTCTTGGGGTCCGGGTAGGAGCCGGTGAGGCCGGCGGCCAAAATCGCGGTCGCCGAGTCCGCGTCCATCGACTCGACTCCCACGCCGAAGACATTGGCGGAGCGTCCGTAGCCCGCCTGGGCGACAGTCTGCTCGGCGATCGGGAGACCCGACTTCTCGAAGTCGGTGGCGAACTTCGGCGTGATCACCTCGAGCACCTGGTCCCGGTAGGCGCCGAGATGGCCCTGGTCGTCGAGCTGGTCGGGTCCGTAGGTGTTGAGCCGGAGCACGAACTGCCGAGTCTGGGCCATCACAGCGTCACGGTCAGCCTGAGTGTCATCCTCGGCAGAGATCCCCACCGCCTCTACGGGCCGTGTCACAGATCCATAGACGAGTAGCGCCAAGGACGCCACCATAAGGACCAGAAGTGTGAACAGCAGGATCAACCGCAACGCACCATGATGCGGCTGTGAGTCAGTGGTGACGCTCGTCTCATCAGTCCTGGTGGTCACGGCACCAGGGGCTGGAGGAACAGCCACTTCCACGACTCCTCTCCGAAGGCTTGGGGGGCCAACGTACCGGTCGGAGCCAGCACGGGGTCGATCTTCGCGCCCCAGTGCACCTTGCCGGTGTCGGGGTCGTACGACGCGACCGGCGCGCGGTAGGCCGCGCCCGCCCGCGGGAGGTTCTGCGGGCCGCGCGGGTTGCTCATCGCCGCCGGCTCCCGACAGCCCGCCTTGGTGTTCATCGGCCGGTTGCTGCCGTCCTGCGGCGGCCGGGTGTCGGTGCCCTCGTAGCCGTGGTGGCACACCGGGTTGTCGGTGATGATCATGCCGAAGTGGGCGTCGTACAGGCCGGTGTCCGGGGACTTCGACACGACCGTGAAGCCGCCCTCCACGACGTAGGGGTAGAGCACCAGGATCTGCTCGATGCCGGGCAGGTGCTTGACGATGACGTCGCCGGTGGTGACCAGGTTGTTGAACAGCTCCCCCAGGTCCACCTCGTTGTCCTCGAGGAAGGTCCGCAGCTGGGTCGCGGCAGCCGAGCCGTCGTCGATGACCGTGCGCAGGGCCTGGTCGGAGCCGGCGAGCGAGCCGCTGAACAGGCTCAGCTCCCGGGCGAAGGTGCGCAGCGCGCTCGCCTTGTCGAGTTGGCTGGTGAGCACGGTGTTGCTGTCGCGGATCAGCGCCGTCGTCACGTCGAAGTTGTCGTTCGCCTCGTTGATGAAGGCGTTCCCGGTGTCGATGATCCGCTGGAGGTCCGTCCCCGTGCCGGCGAACGCCTGGCCCAGCTCGTGCACGGTGGTGGCCAGCGCCTGCTTGTCCACCGACTCCACGGTGTTGGAGATGTCGGACAGCAGCTTCTGGGTCGCGATCGGGGTCCGGGTGTCGGCCAGCGCGATCTGGGAGTCGTCGCCGAGGTAGGGCCCGGTGTCCTCCTGCGGCTGGAGCTCGACGTACTGCTCGCCGACAGCCGACCGGTTGCCGACGACGGCCAGCGAGTCCGCTGGGATCTCGTCCCAGCCGTTGTCGATGTCGAGGTAGACGTCGACGCCGGCGTCGGTCAGCTCGAGCTTGCCGACCCGGCCGATCTGGACGCCCCGGTAGGACACCTCACCGCCGGCGAAGATGCCGCCGGAGTCCTGGAAGTGCGCGACGACCGTGTAGTGGTCGTCGAAGAAGATCCGGTCGAGCCGGGCGTAGCGGGCCCCGACGAAGCTGACACCGAGCAGCGTGATCGCGACGAACACGAGCAGCTGCAGGCGAGTGCGGCGAGTGATCATCGGGTCACCATCCCCGGGACGAGGAGGTGGACCAGTGCCGGGTCGAAGAGCCGGCTGAGCTGTCCGAGGGTCGGGCCGTGCGCCGACGCGGTCGGCCCGACCCCGGCCCGGCCCAGGCCGAGGATCCCGGTCAGGTCGGGGAGGCTCGGCAGCGCGGTCGGGAGCCCGGAGTCCGGGAGCCCCGGGATCTGGTTGACGATCCGGCAGACGACGGTCTTCTCGTTCTTCTTCTTCAGGCACGCGTCGCGCAGCTTGGCCAGGCCCTTGACGCTGCTCAGCAGCTTCTGGCACGGCCGGCTGTTGATATCCCCGCTCTGGATGCACCGGGTGACACGGTCGAGGACGACGGTCGGGTCGAGGTCGCTGGGCAGGACGGTCGGCAGGGCGGTGCCGCTGGCCCCACCGGAGAGGTCGATGTCGAGCTCGACCGACAGGTTGGTGTAGTCGCCCATGTGCAGGTTGCGGGCGACCTGCGGGTCGCGGCCGACGACGTCGTCAACGAACGGGTAGGTCAAGAAGACGTTGAACGACTTCACGAACGCGTCGCCCGAGTTCGCGAGCTCGGTGAGCACCGGGTTGAGCTGGCGCAGCGACTCGATCGTGGCGTCCTTCGAGGCGTTGATGACGCGGACCCCCACCCCACCGAGCCGGTTCAGCGCGCCCAGCATCTTGACCAGGTCGCCACGCTGCTGGTCCAGGGAGGTCAGCGCACTCGGCAGCTCGTCGAGCGCGGCGTCGATCGAGCCCTGCTGGTTGCGGGCCGAGACGGCCAGGTTGTTCAGCGAGTCGATGGCGTTGACGATGTCCTGCTTGTTCTCGTCGAGCTGGCCCATGAAGTCGCTGATCTGGGTCAGGACCGACCGGGCGGCGTCCTCGCGTCCGCCGAGCGCCTTGTTGAGCTCGGCGGCAATGGTCTTCAGCTGCGCGACGCCGCCGCCGTTGAGGACCAGGCTGAGCGCACCGAGGACCTCCTCGACCTCCGGGTTGCGACCGGTGTCCTCCAGGCCGATGGTGTCGCCGTCGCCGAGCTCCCCGGTGGCCGCGGCGTCGGTCGGCGGGCTGAGCGAGACGAACTTCTCGCCGAGCAGGCTGGTCTGGCGGATCTCGGCGACCGCGTTGTCAGGCAGGTCGACGTTGTTGCGGAGCTTCATCGTCACCTGGGCGTGACCCTCGACGAGGTCGACGTCGGTCACCTCGCCCACACTCACGTCGTCGACCTTGACCGTGGACTTCGGGACCAGGTCGAGTACGTCGCGGAAGTCGGCGGTCACCGTGATCGGGTTGTCTCCGACGTCGGTCCCGCCCGGCAGCGGCAGTCCGTAGACGTCGAACTGGCACCCGGTCAGGAGTACCGCCCCGGCCGCGGTGGCGACGACGGCGCGCAGCATCCTCTGCCTCCTCATCGGTCCACCCCCACGAGGCCGGCCAGGGTCGGGTCGAACAGGTCGACCGACGACCTCGGGGCACCTGGGGCGCCGGTGCCGGGCCGCGGCAGCGCCTGCTGCACGAGGTCGCACAGCGCGCCGGACGTGTCGGCCTGGCTCAGGAAGCCGCACAGGAACGTCGAGGGGTCGGTCTCGACCTGGTTGATGACCTCGCCCATGTTGGCGTTCGTGTCGAGGGTGCCCGCCTGGGGGTTGTAGGTGAGCGCGAGGTTGTTCAGGGCCAGCGGTGCCGAGTCGAGGATGTGGTCGAGCTCCGAGCGGCGCTTGACCAGCACCTTCGAGACCCGGTTGAGCCCAGAGATGTTGCGTCCGAGCACCTCGCGGTTCTCCTTCACGAAGTCCGACACCTGACCCAGCGCGGTGGCGAGGTGGGTCAGCGACGCAGACAGCTCCTGCCGCTCGCCGGAGAGCATCGTGGACACCTCGGAGAGCGACTGGTTGAACCTCCGCACGGTCTTGTCGTTGCGCGCGAGGGTGCCGATGAAGCCCTCGAGTTCCTGGGCCGAGCCGAACAGCTCGTCCTTGTTGTCGTCGAGCGTCTGGCTGAGCTTGCCGAAGTCCTTGATCGTCTGGTGGAACTTCGCACCCTGGCCGCCGAAGTTCTCGGCGGTGGTCTCGAGGAGGTCGGAGAACGCACCGTTGCGGTTGGCCCCGGTCGGGCCGAGCGCCACGGTCAGGTCGTCGAGGCTGCTGTAGATCTGGTCCAGCTCGAGCGGGACCGCGGTGCGGTCCTCCTCCAGCGTCGCGCCGTCGGCGAGCTCGGCGCCGCCGGTGTAGACCGGGGTCAGCTGCACGAACCGGTCCCCCACGATCGACGGCGCGATGATCACGGCCTTCGCGTCGGCCGGCAGCTTGAGGTCCGCGTCGTACGTCATGGTGACGACGACGTCGGTACCGGACGGGGTGACCGTGTCGACCTTGCCGACCGGGACGCCGAGGACGCGCACGTCGCTGCCCTCGTAGATCGAGATGGCGCGCGGGAAGTGCGCCGTCAGGGTCTTGCCGTCCTCGCCGCGGAACATGGTGAGCGCGGCGGCCACCAGGAGGATCACCAGGACCGCCGGGACGAGGGCGCGCTTCAGGATGCTCGCCATGTCAGCCACCCGCCTGCGGCGCCGGCGGCATGTTCTGGATGTAGGTGTCGAACCAGGGTCCGCCGCCGAGGGTGCTGGCGAAGACCCGGTAGAACGGCTCCATCAGGCGCAGGCTGTTGTCGAGGTTGTCCTCGTTCTTGTTGAGCACCGCCAAGACGTTGTCGAGGTGGGTCAGCGCCGGCTTGAGGTCGGCGCGGCTCTGCTCGATCAGCGCGGTCAGCTCCTTCGACAGCCGGGTGGTGGAGACCAGCAGGTTGTGCACCGCGTCGCGTCGCGCGACCAGCGCCCGGAACAGGACGTCGGAGTCCTTCATCAGGCCGATGATGTCGTCGTCACGCTCGTTGAGGACGCCGGTGACGCGTTTGAGGTTGGTGAGCAGGCTGTTGATCTGCTCGTCGCGGGCCGCGATGTTCGAGGAGAGCCGGGACACGCCGTCGAGGGCCTGGCGGAACTCGTCGGGGGTGTTGCGGCTGAGGTCGGCCAGCGTGGTCAGCGACTTCGCGAGTCGGTCGGTGTCGATCTTCTCCGAGGTCTCCGCGAGCCCCGAGAACGCGTCGACGACGTCGTACGGCGAGCTGGTCCGCTCGACCGGGATCTCGGCGCCCTCGTCGAGCTGGCCCGAGCCGGCGGGCTCCAGCGCGAGGTACATCGCGCCGAGCAGCGTCTTGACCTTGATCGCGGCGTGGCTGTCGTCGCCGAACTCCGAGGCGGTGTCGACCCGGAAGGTGACCCGCACGTGGTCGCCCTCGAGCTCGACGCTCTCCACCTTGCCGACCCGGACACCGGCGATCCGGACCTCGTCGTTCGGCTCGAGGCCGCCGGCCTCGGAGAACGCGGCGTAGTAGGTGTCGCCGCCGCCGATCAGCGGGAGGTCCTGGGCCCGAAACGCGGCCAGCATCAGCAGCGCGAGGACGACGAGGCTCACCGCCCCGACGACCACGGGGTTGCGTTCGCGGAAGGGAGTGCTCATCCGAGATCACACCTGTCGGCGACCTTGGTGCCACCCACGGGGTAGTCCACGGGCACGGACTGCCCGCCCGGGAGGCGGATCCGGCCCTGGAAGTGGCACAGGTAGAAGTTGAACCAGGAGCCGTACGTCGCCGTCCGGCCGATCTTGTTGAGCTTGATGGGCAGCACCTGCAGCGCGCGGTCCAGCTCGGCCTTGCCGTTGTCGAGGTTGCGGGCGACCTCGCGCAGCTGGTGGATGTCGCTGACGAACGGCTCACGGATGCCGTCGACCAGTCCGGCGGTCTGCACGGAGAGCGCCGAGATCTGGTCGAGGGAGCCGAGGATGGCCTGGCGGTCGTCCTTGAGCCCGCCCACGAAGGTGCGGAACGTGGTGATCAGCCGGCTCAGCTGGACGTCGCGGTCTCCGATGTGGTCGAGCACCTCGTTGAGGTTGTCGATCAGGTCGCCGATCAGCTGGTCGCGGCTGGCCAGCGTCGAGGTCACCGACGCGGTGTGCGCAAGCAGCCCCTCGAGGGTGCCGCCCTCGCCCTGGAAGACCTGGACGATCTCGTAGGAGAGCTGGTTGAGGTCGGCCGGCGAGAGCGCTTGGAACAGCGGCTTGAAGCCGTTGAACAGGACGGTCAGGTCGAGGGCTGGCGAGGTCTGCGAGACCGGGATCGTCCCGCCGGCGGGCAGCGGGTCGGAGTCGCCGATCTCGTCGGTGAGCGCGATGTATCGCTGGCCGACGAGGTTGCGGTAGCGGATGGCCGCGTGCGTCGCCTGGGTGACGGAGGCCGAGTCGTCGACGTCGAAGGTGACGAGCGCGCGGGTGCGGTCGACGACCTCGACCTTGCTCACCGTCCCGACCTTGACCCCGGCGATGCGGATGTCGTCACCCTTCACCACGCCGGTCGCGTCGACGAACTCGGCGCGGTAGTCCTGCTTGCTGGAGAAGGTGAGGTTGCCGATCGTCGCCACCAGCACCGAGGTGGCCAGTGTCGTCACCACGATGAAGATCAGCAGCTTGGTGAGGTCGACGGCGGTGCGCTTGTCGAGTCTCTTCATCGCAGCGACACCTCCGCTCCGCGTGCCATCGGGCCGACGAGGAGCAGGCCGAGGTCGGGGACGTCCGCGGCCGGTACGCCGAGCGCCGGGCCCAGCAGCGAGCGCAGGAAGTCGCTCTCGGCTGCCGTGCCGACGCGGGTGCGGAAGTACTGGTTCGGGGCCACGCGCGAGGTGCCCTTCCCGGTCGGCTCGTCGACGCCGTCGTTGAAGTCGGGCTGGTGCCGCGACGGGTTGGACTGCGACCAGGGCGGGTTCGGCAGGTGCAGGCAGGCCGGGCCCCGGTCCTCGCCGAAGTGCGGCCGGTCGTTGACGTTGTACGGCCGCGGCTGGTTGGGCAGCGTCTCCAGCACGATGTGCAACATGAAGCCGCGGAACGCCTCGGCCTGGAGCTTGCCGGCGTTCACGATGCCCCGGGTCAGGCAGTTGTACTCGGGGGCGTACTTGGCGAAGACGCGCAGCTGCTTCTGGCCGATCTTGCTGAACCGGATGAGGTTCTCGCCGTTGTCGTCGAGGAACCCGCGCGCCGTGTCGGAGAACGAGGCCACGTCGTCGAACAGCGCGTGCAGCTTGACCTCCCGGTCCTCGAGCGTGCCGGTGGTCTTCACGGTGTCGTCGAGGATGTCGGCGATCTGCGGCAGCACGTCGGCGTAGGTCTGGGAGACCTCTCCGGTGAGCCGCAGGTCCTCGATCAGCTGCGGGATCTGGGGGTTGATCCGCTTGAGGTAGCTGTCGACGGTCTCGAGGTTCTGACCGAGCTGGTCGCCGCGGCCCTCCAGTGCGGTCGCGAGCGCGTTCAGGGTGACGTTGAGGTCGGCCGGCTGGACCGTGCGCAGGAGCGGGTAGAGGTCCGAGAGCACCTTCTCGACCTCGATCGAGACCTGGGTGCGGGTGATCGTGGCACCCGCCTCGATGTGGTCGGGGGCCGGCTGGGGCGGGACCTCCAGCGCGACGTACTTCTCGCCGAAGAGCGTCTTGGGGACGATCGAGCCGGTCACGTTCGCCGGGATCGTGTCGAGCTGGCTCGGGTAGATGCCCAGGGTGATGTCGGCGCCGTCCGGCGTCGGCTCGAAGTCGAGGACCTCGCCGACGATGACGCCGCGGATCTTCACGTCGCCGCGGACGGGCAGCTGCATGCCGATCTTCGAGGTCTGCAGGGTGACCTCGTCATAGTCGGTGAACTTCTTGCTGAAGACGGCGTAGGTCAGGTAGACCCCGGCCAGCAGCAGGCAGAGGAACACCACGCCCAGCACCCTGTGCCCAGTGATCACTCGCACGCGATCACCCCGCCAGCCTGACGGTGGTCGACGCGCCCCAGATGGCCATCGACAGGAACAGGTCGATCACGTTGATCGCGACGATGCTCGTGCGCACGGCACGACCGACGGCGACGCCCACCCCGGCCGGTCCGCCGGAGGCGGTGTAGCCGTGGTAGCAGTGGATCAGGATCACCGTGACGGCGAAGACCAGGACCTTGCCGAAGGACCAGAGCACGTCGCCGGGTGGCAGGAACGAGTTGAAGTAGTGGTCGTAGGTGCCGGACGACTGACCGAAGAACTGGGTGACGGTGAGCCGGGTGGCGAAGTACGACGCGAGCAGGCCGACGACGTACAGCGGGATGATCGCGATCAGGCCGCCGACGATGCGGGTCGTGACGAGGAAGGGCAGCGAGGGGATCGCCATCACCTCGAGCGCGTCCACCTCCTCCGAGATGCGCATCGCGCCGAGCTGGGCCGTGAACCCGCACCCGACGGTGGCGGCCAGGGCGATGCCCGAGACCAGGGGCGCGATCTCGCGGGTGTTGAAGTAGGCCGAGACGAAGCCGGCGAACGCCGCGGTGCCGAGCTGGTCGAGGGCGGCGTAGCCCGACAGCCCGACCTGGGCGCCGGTGAAGAACGTCATCGCGAGGATGACGCCGACGGTGCCGCCGATGACCGCAAGGGCACCGCTGCCGAGGGTCACCTCCGCGAGGATGCGGAGGATCTCCTTCTTGTAGCGGCTGATCGCGCGCGGGGTCCACGCGAGGGCCTTGATGAAGAACGCGAGCTCTTCGCCGAGGCTGTCGAGGGTCTTGAGCGGCTTGACGTACACCGCGCGGATGCTGGCCATGGCGAGATCAACCGGTCTTCGGCGGGACGAGTTGGATGTAGATCGCACTCATCACGAAGTTGACGATGAACAGGAGGATGAAGGTGACGACGACGGACTCGTTGACGGCGTCGCCGACGCCCTTCGGGCCACCGGCGGCGTTCATGCCCTTGTAGCACGCGACGATCGCCGCGATCAGGCCGAAGACGAGGGCCTTCGCCATGCCCTGCCACAGGTCCGGCAGCTGGGAGAGGGCGGTGAAGCTGGCCAGGTAGGCGCCGGGGGTGCCGTCCTGCAGGATCACGTTGAAGACGTAGCCGCCGGCGACGCCGACGACGCTGACCAGGCCGTTGAGGAACACGGCGACCAGCATGGCGGCGAGGACCCGCGGCACCACGAGGCGCTGGATCGGGTCGATGCCCAGCACCATCATCGCGTCGAGCTCCTCGCGGATCTTGCGCGCGCCGAGGTCGGCCGCGATCGCCGACCCGCCCGCGCCGGCGATGAGGAGCGCCGTACCGATCGGCGCCGCCTGCTGGACGACCGCCAGCACCGAGGCGGAGCCGGTGAACGACTGGGCGCCGAACTGCTTGATCAGGCCGCCGACCTGGAGCGCGATGACCGCGCCGAAGGGGATCGCGACCAGCGCGGTCGGGATGATCGTCACCGAGGCGATGAACCAGGCCTGCTGGATGAACTCCCGCAGCTGGAACGGCCGCCTGAACAGCGCCCGCAACACGTCGAGGCCGAAGGCGAAGAACTTCCCGGCGGTCCCGACGGGGGCGAGCGCCCGGCTCGCGGTCAACGATGACATCGGCCGATCAGCCGCCCGTCGCCATGGACATGCTCTCCTCGAAGGAGCCCGGCGGCGGGGTCACACCGTGCTCCCGGCACCACGCGCCGGGCTGCCGCTGGCTGCGCCGGGGGATGCCGTTGGAGGGCTCGAGCTGGAGCGGGATCGGCGGGAGCGGCGGGAGCTCCTGGTCCTTCTCGGCCTCCAGCTCGTCGGCGTCCTTCTCCTCGGACATGCCGATCGGGCCGACCCGCTGCGCGTTGAGGAACTGGCGCACGACGGGCTCCTCGGAGGACAGCAGCATCTCGCGGGGACCGAACATCGCCAGGTGGCGGTGGTAGAGCAGCCCGATGTTGTCGGGCACCTTCCGGGCGGTGTTGATGTCGTGGGTGACGATCAGGAAGGTGGCGTCGATCTGCGCGTTCAGGTCGACGATCAGCTGGTTGAGGAACGAGGTGCGGACCGGGTCGAGGCCGGAGTCCGGCTCGTCGAACAGCACGATCTCGGGGTCGAGCACGAGCGCCCGGGCCAAGCCGGCGCGCTTGCGCATGCCGCCGGAGATCTCACCGGGGAGCTTGTCCTCGGCGCCGACGAGTCCGACCAGGTCCATCTTCTCCATGACGATGTCGCGGATCTCGGACTCGGACTTCTTGGTGTGCTCGCGCAGCGGGAACGCGACGTTGTCGTAGAGGGTCATCGAGCCGAACATGGCGCCGTCCTGGAACAGCACGCCGAACAGCTTGCGGATCTCGTAGAGCTCCTTCTCCGAGCAGGTGGCGATGTCGGTGCCCTCGATGACGATCGAGCCCTGGTCGGGCTTGAGCAGTCCGATGAGGGTCTTGAGGAACACCGACTTGCCGGTGCCGGAGGGGCCGAGCATCACGCAGATCTCGCCGGCGGGGACGGTCAGCGTGACGTCCCCCCAGATGAGCTGCTTGCCGAACGACTTGCTCAGGTGCTCGACCTGAATCTCAACGCCCATGACCGCCTTCGTCCCTCCATCGGCACCGTGCGCAGCTCCCCCGGGCCGTGCACGTCTGACACTCCCCGCTCCCACTGACCGGTAACAACGCCGGAGTAGCGGCGAGGTTACGCGTCGGTCCTCCTTCCCCGCGACCCCCCATCTACACCTCGGACGGGACGCTCGTCTGGACCGCGAAACGCACGAGGGGCGGCCCACCCGTCGGGTGGACCGCCCCTCGTGAGGGTGCGCTAGGCAGCGAGCTGCCGGGACGTCACTTGAGGGTGACGGTGGCCCCGGCGCCCTCGAGGGCCTCCTTGGCCTTCTCCGCCGCGTCCTTGGCGACCTTCTCGAGGATCGGCTTCGGGGCCGCCTCCACGAGCTCCTTGGCCTCCTTGAGGCCGAGGGAGGTCAGCGCGCGGACCTCCTTGATGACGTTGATCTTCTTGTCGCCGGCCGCCTCGAGGATGACGTCGAACTCATCCTGCTCGGCAGCGGCCTCGCCGCCGGCGGCGGCGCCGCCCGCGGCGGGCGCGGCGGCAACGGCGACCGGAGCGGCCGCGGTGACGCCGAAGGTCTCCTCGAACTGCTTCACGAACTCGCTGAGCTCGATCAGCGTCATCTCCTTGAACGCGTCGAGGAGCTCGTCAGTGCTGAGCTTCGCCATGGTGGCGTTTCCTTCCATTCGGTGGTCCGGGTCGCTCATCGGCGGCGGACCGGGTTTCAGGTGGTGGTGTACCGAGCGGATCCGGTGGGATCAGGCCTCGGTGGTGTCGCCCTCGTCGGAGGCGGTGGCCTCAGCGGCGGTCTCCTCGGCGGGAGCCTCCTCTGCGGCCGGCGCCTCGTCAGCGGGGGCCTCGGTCTCGTCCGCTGCCTCGGCAGCGGGCTCGGTCGGGGCCTCCTCGGCGGCGACGGGCGTGCCCGCACCACCTGCGAGGATCGAGGGGTCCTGCTCGGCCTTCGCCTGGAGCGCGCCCGCGAGACGGGCGGCCTGGGCGAGCGGGGCGTTGAGCAGGTAGACGGCCTGGCTGAGCGACGCGAGCATCGCGCCGGCCAGCTTGCCCAGGAGCACCTCGCGAGACTCGAGGTCCGCCAGCTTGGCGATCTCGGTCGCGTCGAGAGGCTTGCCGTCGAGGACGCCGCCCTTGATGACAAGGGTCGGGTTCGCCTTGGCAAAGTCACGCAGACCCTTGGCCGCCTCGACCACGTCGCCGTTGATGAAGGCGATGGCGGTCGGGCCGGTCAGCAGGTCGTCGAAGGCCGTGATGCCCGCCTCGGTGGCGGCGATCTTGGCCAGCGTGTTCTTGACCACGGCGTAGTTGGCGTTCGCACCGAGGGAGCGCCGCAGTTCCTGCAGCTGCTTCACGGTGAGACCGCGGTACTCGGTCAGCACGGCACCGGCGGAGTCGTTGAAGGACTCAACGATCTCCGCGACGGCCGCCTGCTTGTCTGCCCGCGCCATGGGTCTCCTTCCGGTGGTCGACCACCGGGAGCGGGACCGGGAAAGACGAACGCCCCGAGCGCGGGCTCAGGGCGTGGATCCTCCGTGAGGAGGGGCTGCTCTTCACCTGCGCGGGCCGTCCGCATCTCAGCGGAACCTTCGGTCGCACCACGTGCGTGGCGAGACAACCGGCGGTCTTTGGTTTCGTGGAGAACAGTACGGCGGTTCTGGTGGCGGAGCCAAATCGGAGCAATCGTGACCGTGGCACTGAGGGTCACTCCACGACGTCACGCCTCGAGCAACAGGTGGCACAGAGCAACAGGTAGCACCATCGGTATGACGTCCTGCGACCAGACCCCGGCGGCATCCCGACAGGTGCGTCCTTCCGGTCCGTCACAACGACGTCGACCCGCCCGGAGCACCGGGCGGGTCGACGTACAGAACTGCGGTCAGATCAGGGCTGGGCGTTCTCGTCCTCGAGCGCGACGTTGCGCGTCCGGTTCGGGTCGACCTGGATGCCGGGGCCCATCGTCGTGGAGACGGTGATCTTCTTGATGTAGCGGCCCTTCGAGCTGGCCGGCTTCAGACGGAGCACCTCCTCCAGCGCCGCGGCGTAGTTCTCCGCGAGCTGGACCTCGCCGAACGAGGCCTTGCCGATGATGAAGTGCAGGTTCGCGTGCCGGTCGACGCGGAACTCGATCTTGCCGCCCTTGATGTCGGACACGGCCTTGGCCACGTCCGGCGTCACGGTGCCGGTCTTCGGGTTCGGCATCAGGCCGCGGGGGCCGAGCACGCGGCCGAGGCGGCCGACCTTGCCCATCATGTCCGGGGTCGCGACCACGGCGTCGAAGTCGAGCCAGCCGCCGGCGACCTTGTCGATCAGCTCGTCGCCACCGACGACGTCGGCGCCGGCCTCACGGGCGGCCTCGGCCTTGTCGGCGTTCGCGAACACGAGCACGCGGGCGGTCTTGCCGGTGCCGTGCGGGAGGTTGACGGTGCCGCGGACCATCTGGTCGGCCTTGCGGGGGTCGACACCGAGGCGCATCACGACGTCGACGGTCTCGTCGAACTTCTTCTTGCTGGCGGTCTTCGCGATCTTGATCGCGGCGAGCGGGGCGTAGAGCTCGTCCTTGTCGAACGACTCCGCCGCTGCGCGGTAGGTCTTGCTGCGCTGCATGAGCTTTCTCTTCTCTCTTCGAAAGATGTGGTGAGCGGGCCAGCGCGGCCCTGCCACGGATGTGTTGCGGGGTGACCAGCGTCAGTCGGTGGTGACGCCCATCGAGCGGGCGGTGCCCTCGACGATCTTCATGGCCGCCTCGATGTCGTTCGCGTTGAGGTCGGGCAGCTTGGTCTGGGCGATCTCGCGCACCTGGTCCTTGGTCAGCTTGCCGACCTTCTCCTTGTGCGGGACGCCGGAGCCCTTCTTCAGGCCCGCGGCCTTCTTGATCAGCTCGGCGGCCGGCGGGGTCTTCGTGATGAAGGTGAAGGACCGGTCCTCGTAGATCGTGATCTCGACCGGGATGACGTTGCCGCGCATGGACTCGGTCTGCGCGTTGTACGCCTTGCAGAACTCCATGATGTTCACGCCGTGCGGACCGAGAGCGGTACCGACCGGCGGAGCGGGGGTGGCGGCTCCGGCCTGCAGCTGCACCTTGACGAGTGCCGCGATCTTCTTCTTCGGAGGCATAGCTTCTCTTTCTGTCTCGTGGTCATGACGAGGAGTACGTCGTACGCCTCTGCCACCTGCTGTCGCCCGAGGGCAACCTGTCTATTGTGCGGCGCGGTTCGCCGTGAGGCGAAATCTCAGACGCGCTGGATCTGGCTGAAGCTGAGCTCGACGGGGGTCTCGCGGCCGAAGATCTCGACCAGGGCCTTGACCCGCTGCGCCTCGGCGTTGATCTCGGTGATCGTCGCGTGCAGGGTCGCGAACGGGCCGTCGACGACCATGACCGAGTCGGAGACGTCGAAGTCCGCGACCTCGACCGGCTTCTTCGCGGCGGCACCACCGGACGAGGCCGGGGCACCCGCGGCGACCGCCTCGGCCTCGGCGCGGGCGACGACCGCCGGGGCGAGCATGTTCTCGACCTCGGACATCGACAGCGGCACCGGCTGGTGGCTGTGCCCGACGAAGCCGGTGACCGACGGGGTGTGCCGCACGGCGGCCCAGGACTCGTCGGTGAGGTCCATGCGCACCAGGACGTAGCCCGGCAGGACGGTCCGGCGCACCATCTTGCGCTGGCCGTTCTTGATCTCGGCGACCTCCTCGGTGGGGACCACGATCTCGTGGATGTAGTCCTCCATGTTCAAGGAGATGATCCGGTTCTCGAGGTTCGACTTCACCCGGTTCTCCATGCCGGAGTAGGTGTGCACGACGAACCAGTCGCCCGGCTTGGCCCAGAGCTCGCGTCGGAACGCCTCGAGCGGGTCGTCGGGGTCGGCCTCGTTGGCCTCGTCGGCCTCGTCGAGCTCGGGCTCGGGCTCCTGGCCCTCGGCCGCCGACATCTCCAGGCTGCTCGCGCCGCCGTCGTCGGTGTCGTCGAGGCCCATGGCCGCGTCGGAGTCCTCGTCGGTGACCTCGGCATCCAGCCGCGGGTCGTCCTCGACCTCGGGGCCGTCGTTCGGCTCGCCGTACTGGTCCTCGAGGGTCGGGTCGACCTCGCCGGTCGTCTCCGGGGTCGTCTCCTCGGCGTTCGCCGAGTCGTGCTCCTGCTCAGACACGTGCTGCTCCATCACGTTCGGGTGCTGCTCTGGTCGTCCGGCGAAGGCCGGAGTCAGGTGTCGGACTTGCCGGCGAAGATCGCGAAGACGAGCTTGCCGAAGCCCAGGTCGAGGACCGAGACCAGGGCCATGAAGAAGACCACGAACACCATCACCACGATGAAGTACGTGACCAGCTGCTCCTGAGTCGGGTAGACGACCTTGCGCAGTTCGGCGACCACCTGCCGGTAGAACGTGGGGATGCTGGTGCGTTGGGTGCCCCCGCCGCGCGATCCACGGACTGCCTTGCTGTCCGGCACGTCCTCCACCTCTCCTCGTTCGACTTGTTCCGACCGTCCTTGCAGGGCACGAGGGACTTGAACCCCCAACCTTCGGTTTTGGAGACCGATGCTCTGCCAGTTGAGCTAGTGCCCTCCGAGCGGATCCTCGTGCTTCGCATCACCCTGCGCAGGGCATGGCGAAGCAGCGTGATGATCCACCGGTGTTCCAAGCATAGGGGGTCGACCACGGCACCGCCTAACCTGCGGCGGTCGCCGTCCCCCGGGTCGTCCTGACGACCCGTAGGCTAAGCAGGTGGGCGCGACGTGCCCAGGAGAGGAGCGCCTGTGGGTCCGGTGCGTCCGGTCTGCGCATGAACGTCACGAACGTCGATCTCAACCTGCTGGTCGCGCTGGATGCCCTCCTGACCGAGCGCAGCGTCACTCGAGCGGCTGAGCGGCTGTCGGTCGGGCAACCAGCGATGAGCGCCACACTCGGCCGACTCCGAAAGCTGTTCGGCGACCAGTTGTTCGTGCGCAAGGGTGGCGACATGGTGCCGACCGCTATGGGGCAGGCCCTGGTCGGACCGGTCACGGAGGCGATCCGGACCGTCCAGGCGGTGCTGGACGTGGTAGACGCCTTCGATCCGACGACGGATCGAAGGACCTTCACCATGATGGCCAGCGACTACGTGGGGCTCGTTCTGATCCGCCCCCTGGTGCGCAGGCTGAGTGTGGAGGCGCCGGAGGTGCGCCTCGTCGTGCAGCCGGTGACGCCCGACTACGAGGCGCTGATCCGCCAGGGGCGCGTGGACATCGCGATCCTGCCCAGCGAGATGCTCGATCCGTCGCCCGAGCTACGCCGGCAGTCGCTGTTCCAGGACCGTTACGTGTTCGCGGTCGACGCGGAGGACGCCAGCATCGGCGACCGGCTGACCATCGAGCAGCTGGCGTCGCACCGGCGCCTAGCCACCGGCGATCGCGAGCTGCCGGCGCTGGGCGACCGGCAGTTGGCCGGCTTCACTCTCGACCCCGCGGCCGAGTTGAGCACCCAGACGTCCCTCCTCGCCCCGTTCTTCGTGGCCGGCACAGGGCTCATCATCCTCACGCTCCAGAGGCTCGTGGACGAGCTCGGGTGGGCGGGGATCCGGGCGGCCGAACCACCGCTCCCCCTGCGGACGATCGACGAGTGCTTGTTCTGGAGCAGCCGCCGAGACTCCGACGTCGGCCACCGGTGGCTGCGCCAGGAGATCTCGACGACCGCCGAGCAGCTGTGACCGAGGTGCTGCGCCGGCGGGCGGACGCCGGCGCAGCGCCTCGGTCACAGCGGCGGGCGGAGACCTACCGGTAGGGGATGGCCGTGTACTTCATCTCCGTGAACTCGCGGAGACCCTCAGCAGCACCCTCCCGGCCGATGCCCGACTGCTTGATCCCGCCGAACGGCGCGGCCGGGTCGGACACCACGCCGCGGTTGACGCCGACCATCCCCGAGCGGAGCCGGCGAGAGACCGCCAGGCCCCGGTCGAGGTCGCGCGTGTAGAGATAGGAGATGAGTCCGAACTCGCTGTCGTTGGCGAGGGCCACCGCCTCGGCGTCCTCGCCGAACCTCACGATGGGCGCGACCGGGCCGAAGATCTCGTGCTTCAGGATCTCCGCGTCGGGCTTGACGTCCGTGAGGACGGTGGCGCGGTAGGAGTAGCCCGGCAGGCCGTCGTGGCCGCCACCGGTCGCGATGGACGCGCCCTCGCGCACCGCTCCGTCGACCAGCTCACCGACCTTGCGCTGGGTGTCGGCGTTGACCAGCGGCCCGAGCTCCACCCCTTCGTCCAGCCCGTTGCCGTGACGCACGGCGGCCATCCGGGCGGTGAACCGCTCCACGAACTCGTCCGCCACCCGGTCGGCCACGTAGATCCGGTTGGCCGCTGTGCACGCCGAGCCACCGTTGCGGAGCTTCGCGACCATGAGCCCCTCGACGGCCTCCTCCAGGTCCGCGTCGTCCAGGACGACGAACGGCGCGTTGCCGCCCAGCTCCATCGAGGCCCGGACGACGTTCCTCGAGGCCAGGGCCAGCAGCTTGCGGCCTACCTCGGTCGACCCGGTGAAGGACAGCGCCCGCACCCTGGGGTCCGCGAGCGCATGCTCGACCAGCTCTCCGGCACGGGTCGTGCAGACCACGTTCAGGACGCCCTCGGGCAGCCCCGCCTCGGCCAGCAACTCGGCCAGGGCCAGCGCGGTGAGGGGAGTCTCGGCGGCCGGCTTGAGCACGGCCGTGCAGCCGGCGGCCAGCGCGGGAGCGATCTTGCGCGTGGCCATCGCCGCCGGGTAGTTCCACGGCGTGACAAGCAGGGCCACCCCGATCGGCTCCTCGGTCACCATGATCCAGTTCTGTCCACTGGGCGAGCGACGCATGTCGCCGTGGGCCCGGACGGCCTCCTCGGAGAACCACCGGAAGAACTCCGCGGCGTACGCGATCTCGCTGCGCGCGTCCGGCAGCGCCTTGCCGTTCTCACGCACGATCGACCGCGCCAGCTCCTCGGACCGATCCGTCATCAGCTCCCACGCCCTCCGCAGGACGACGGACCGCTCCCGGGCCGGGGTCTCGGCCCAGGCCTCGTGAGTTCGAGACGCTGCGTCGACAGCGGCGGTCATGTCGTCCAACGAGCCGTCGGCGACGCTCGCGAGGACGTCGGTGGTCGCCGGGTCGATCACGGCGAACTCGCCGCGACCACCTCGCGACTCGCGCCAACCGCCGTCGATCCAGAGGCCGGTGGTCATGGTTGCTCCTTCGAGGTGCGTACGAGTGGCTAGAGGTTGCGCTTGAGGTCGGTGAGACTGTCGACGAAGCGGCCGTCGCGTCCCTCCAGGTCGTCGACGATGGCCTTCGCGAGGACGAGGTCCTGCTCCGGCGAGCCGATCGACTTGTAGAGCGTCGTGCCCGCGGCGCGAGGGCCGGGGTCCGCGATGAAGTCGCCGAGGAGCCGGACACGCGACCGGTCGAGGCCGCGGGTGGCCGCGTCCAACGCGTCACCGGACTCCTCCAGCACGTCGGGCGTGTCGATGACCAACACCTCCGCGCCGGCCAGGACCTCACCGGGCAGCTCGCGCTGGTCCGGCATCGTCGAGCCGATCGACAGCACCAGCGGGACGGCCGCCAGCTCGTCGGGGCGGACCACCACCGAGGAGGACCCGGTGCCGACGTAGACGACGTCGGCGTCGCGGGCCGCCGAGCCCGCGTCGGGCACGGGGACGACGGGGATGCCCAGCTCACTGCTCATCCGTTCGGCGAACCCGGCCCGGTTCGCCTCGCTCCGACTCGTGACGTGCGCCGCCTTGACGGGCAGGGCTCCGGCCAGGGCGCGGAGCCCGGCCTGTGCCTCCGCGCCGGAGCCGATGACGCCGACGGTGAGCGGGTGCTCGGTGTCGCCGAAGTACGCCGTCGCGGCGGCCACTGCGCTGCCGGCTGTGCGCAGGGTGGTGATCATGGAGGCGTCGACGATGCCGAGCGGTCGTCCGTCCTCGGTGGAGAAGAGGTGGATCGCGTAGCGCAGCACGCCGCCCGGCGAGTAATGGAACTCCTTGTAGCCGAAGACACCGAGTCGCGGCAGCGACGCGGCGAGGACCCGCATCCATCCGCCGGGCAGCGGGAGGTTGAGCCGCTTGACGGCCGAGCTGGGGTCTCGCCGCACGTCGGCCGCGGTCCGCGCCGAAGCCAGCGCGAGAGCCGTCGTGCCGTGCCGCAGCACCTCCTCGGCGCTGACCACCCTGACCCGGGTCGCGTCGTGTTCGATCATGCCTGGATCCGACCGCGGAAGAACTCGGTGTCCGGCTCGTCGGTGATGTCGAGACCGCTGGCGATCGCCGCCGCACGCAGGGTGCGCATCTGCCGGTCCAGGAGCCGCATGTGCGGCGGGCGCACCGGGCCGCCGTTGAAGCCCTGCAGCCAGCCCTGGTACTTCCACAGCATCCGGTGCACGAACACCGTGCCGCCGTTCGCCTCCTTCATCAGGGACCCGGTCGCCTGGCGGGCCGGGTGAAGCCGCCAGTAGATCTCCATCGCCTCGTCGTACCTCTCCGGGTCCTGCAGCAGGCCGAAGTACCGAGGCACCTCGGCGCCGAAGTACTCGTAGTTGGAGGTGCCCATCCACGGCATGCCGTAGGTCGTGGTCCACGTCGGCGAGTTCATCTCCAACGGGTCCGCGACGACCACGTCGTCCGCGAACCGGCGGAAGACGTCGGAGATGCCGGCCACGCCCGGTTCGGCCACCTCGTTCTTGATCGCCACGACATTGGGCACCTCGTCGACCAGCCGCCGCAGCCAGTCGACCGCGAAGCCGGAGGGGTGCAGTCGCTCGAAGTTCCAGAGGTTCATCGCGAACACGATCAGGCCGAGGTGACTGGCCTCGGCGAGCGCCCGCGTGTAGGCCACGACCTCGTCGCCGCTCTGCGGGTAGAACCCGAGCGGGTAGGATGGCATCACCAGGTCGACGCCGGCGCGGGCAGCGCGGCGGATCAGCTCCACGTTCGCTGCGACCGTGGGCTCTGCGGCCTGGAGGACCGTGGTCGCGTCCCCACTCTCGGCCACGCAGATGTCGATGAACCGCTCCAGCTCCTCCCGCGTGGTCCCGCACTCGGCGACGATGAGGAAGCCGCTGAAGCCGAGCTCGAGCTCGTGGTGGATGTCGTGGACGATGGCCGCCTCGTTGAGGCCGGACATGTCGGGCGTGAACGAGGGCATCACGCACCCGGTCACGCCGCGCAGGTTCTGCCTCGCCCAAGCGCGACCCTCGGCAGCGTTCTCGTAACTGGCCACGAGGGCCTCCTTGTCTGGGGGCGCGAGCGCGCCCGGGGGTCGGGTGTGGGTGGATCGGTCCGGCCGCCGCGGATCAGGCGATCGAGAGGCCTCCGTCGGGGCGTACGACGTGCCCCGTCAGGCCAGTGCTCTGGCTGGTCAGGAGGTAGAGGTAGTGCGGGACGAGCTCGTCCGGCGTGAGGATCGTGCGCAACGGGTTCAGCGCCCGGATCCCGGAGACGGAGTCGGCGACGTTGTCGTAGACCTGCTGCCGCTCCAGCGCTCCGCCGTCGCTGATCACCCGGCTCAGCGGCGTCACCACCCCGCCCGGAGCCACCGCGTTCACCCGAACCGCGGGCGCCAGCTGGGCCGCGAGTGACCGCACCACGCCCAGGGCCGCGTGCTTCGAGGCGGCGTAGGCGACGCCGGCGCCGTTGCCGGACACGACGTACGAAGCGTCGGAGAGGGTGAAGACCATGACGCCGCCCGCCTGCGTCACCGCCTCTGCGGCCGCGCAAGCGCCGACAACGTAGCCGACCACGTTGACGTCGAGGACCGTTCGGGTCAGGTCCCGCAGGCGCGCCGGGTCGGCATCTCGGACTCGGACACCGCCGTCGTGCACGCCGGCGTTCCCGATGAAGCCGTCGAGGTCGCCGAACTCGCGGAGGGCGAGCCGGACCGCCTCCACGTTGGCGTCCGGGTCGGTCACGTCGCCCACCACTCGATGCCGACTGCCGGCCAGCGCGTCGTCGTCGGCCGCGTCGAGCGGGACGCGGTCGAGCTCGACGACGTGGCACCCGACCGCCCGCAGGCCTGCGGACAGGGCGGCCCCGATGCCGGTGGCCGCTCCCGTCAGCAGCATGACCCGGCCAGCCAACTCGTGGCGGTCCGCAACCTCGGGCACCGCGTCCTCCTCTGATCTAAGCGAGCCCCTTGCTCGTAATGCGAACATCATGCTCGCAAAGGAAGCGCAGCCTGTCAAGCGTCCGGGGCCGCATCGACGGTGGCGATGACGAGCATCAGCGCCCGTGGATGGATCGCCGGCCACGTGCTTCCTAGGGTCGTGCTCGACGCCGACCGAGGAGACATGACATGGAACTTCCAGGCGGTGCGATCACGCACCTGCGACACGTCGGGATCGCTGCCCCCGACTTCGAGGACGCCGCGGAGTTCTATCGCTCGAAGTGGGGCCTGGTCCCCGTGGCGGAGGACAGCGGCATCGTCTTCCTCGGCTCGCCCGCGTCCCCAGAGAGCTACATTCTCCGGGTCCGCAAGGACGCAGCGAAGCGGCTCGACGTCGTCTCCTTCGGCTCCCGCTCCACGGAAGACGTCGACACCCTCGCCGAGGCACTCGCCACTCGCGGGATCCGGCTCGACCGCCACCCGGGCGCGCTCGACACACCCGGCGGCGGCTACGGCTTCCGCTTCTTCGACCCGGACGGGCGCCTGATCGAGGTCTCCAGCGACGTCGACGAGCGACCCGCCCGGGCCCTGGAGCCCGGCGAGTCGGTCCCGCAGAAGCTGAGTCACGTCGTGTTCAACAGCACCGACGTGGTGGCGACCAAGGCGTTCTACGAGGAGCTGCTCGGCCTGCGCCTCTCGGACTGGCTCGCCGATCAGATGTGCTTCCTGCGCAGCGGCGCCGACCACCACATCCTAGCGATCGCGCGCGGCCCCCACGTCTCGCTCAACCACATCTCCTTCGAGATGCGGGGGATCGATGAGTACATGCGCGGAACGGGTCGGCTGCTGCGCCACGGCCACGACATCGTCTGGGGTCCCGGGCGCCACGGGCCGGGCGACAACACCTTCTCCTACTTCTTCGACCCGTTCGGCAACATCATGGAGTACACCACCGAACTCGAGAAGATCCCCGACGAGGAGACCTGGGTGCCACGAATCTTCGAGATCAACGAGGAGAACTCCGACCAGTGGGGCACCGCCAACCCCATCACCGAGGTGATGATCCCGGCGCAGTTCAACGATCCCGACCGAGGGCTCTGGACGCCGTCGCCGGTCTGACGCTCAGCCGGTCGACTGCGTGTTCACACTGAGGCTAGGATAGCCCCACTGTGAACATACTCGGCCCGCAACCGGTCAGGAGAGGACGTCATCGATGAGTGAGACCAGCCCACCCCGCCGTGGCCAGCACGTGAAGTCGCTGTCCCGGAGCACGCTGGTCATGCGAGTCCTGGCGGACAAGCCGATGCGCCCCGCCGATCTCTCGCGCGAGCTCGACAAGCCCTGGGCGACGATCTATCGCGCCGTACGGGTGCTGACCGACGAGGGCATGCTCCAGCGTGACCCCGACACCGGCGAGTACTCCATCGGGCCGGCGATGTGGGCGATGGCCACCTCGTACATCCGCGATCATCCGGTGCTGGGCGTCGGTCTCGGCCATCTGGAGCAGGTGCTTCCGCACGTGCCCGGCCTGCTCAAGGTCACCGAGCGCAGCGGTCTCAACGCCGTCACGCTGTTCGCCGAGCAGAATCCGCAAGCAGCCGCGGTCACCCGGATCCGGGAGCAGTATCGGCTGCCGCTCCACTGCGCCTCGTTCGGGCTCGTGCTGCTGGCGCATGCCCCCGAGGCCTTCGTCGAGGACTACCTGTCGCGCCCGCTTCCGGCCATCAGTCCGCGCACGATCACCGACCCCTCGGCCCTGCGCCTGCGTCTCACCGAGGTCCGCGAGCAGGGCAGCGCCGCGTCGCGGGCCGAGCTCCAGGACGACAACGGATCGCTGTCGGTGCCGATCCGGCGCAAGGACGGCGGCGTGGTCGCGGCGCTCACCAGTGTGCTGCCGCTCTCGGTGTTCGACGACGCCGCCGGCCACGCCGACCAGCTGAAGATGCTGACGAGCACGGGGACGCGGATCTCGGAGGCGCTGGGCTGGCGCGGAGCCTACGGCTGAGCGGGAGCCCCCATCCGAGCGTCCGCGGGCAGGACCTCCGACGGGCCGACCACGAGGGCGCGAGCCTCGGTCAGCGTCACGCCGTCCTCCCACGCGCGCCGGAGCCGCACGCTCACCTGTGGGGCTCCGAAGGTGACTCCCCCGGTGAACCGCCCCGAGTCGGAGTAGAGCGCCACTGGGCGGGGTCCCCCCGGGGAGTCGCGCCAGACGACGTCCACCGCGTCGGCCGGGCCGCGACGTCCGACCATCTGGATCTTGACGCCGTGCTGGTCGGACCAGAAGTACGGTGCGCGCGTCTGGGCCTGGAGATCGTCAGGGTGCACGAGGTTGTGAGCCACCAGCTGGGCCTGCTGGAACGCGTGCGTCCAGTGCTCCACCCGTCTCGAGGTCCCGGTGCGCACGTCGTGCCAGTGCGCGACGTCTCCGATGGCGTAGACGCCCGGCACGTCTAGCACCCGCGAGAACTCGTCGGTCGAGACACCGTCGGAGACGGGGATCCCCGATCCGGCCAGCCACTCGGTGTTCGGGACGCAGCCGATGCCCACGGCCACTGCGCCCGCTGACAGGACCCGGCCGTCACCCAGCTCGACCTCGGTGAGCCCGGTCGGGCCGCGGCGGAGCGCGACGACGCCGGTCCCCGACACGACCTCGACGTCGTTCTCGGCGTGGAGCCGGGCCAGGATGCCTCCGACCTCGTCGCCGAGTACGCGGGAGAACGGCGCCGGAAGTGCTTCCACGATGGACGTCGGCACACCCAGTCCGGCAGCGGTCGACGCGATCTCGGCGCCGATGAAGCCGCCCCCGACCACGACCAGCCCGCCGCCGGAGTCCAGCGCTGCGCGGAGGGCGCTGACATCGGCCAGCTCACGCACCGTGTGCAGGGGCACGGTTCTCGGTGCCGACAGGGTGCGTGGCCGTACGCCGGTCGCGATCACCAGCGCGTCATAGGCGAGCGTCGTGCCGTCGGCCAGCGCGAGGGTGCGGTTGGCGACGTCGACGCCGCGGGCAGCTACCCCGAGCCGCAGCTCGATGCCGGCGTCCTGCAGCTCCTCGACCGAGACCAACGCGATGTCCTCGAGGTTCCACTCACCCGAGAGGAGCTGCTTGGAGAGTGGGGGCTTGTCGTACGGGGCCGCCTTCTCGGAGCCGACGACGACGACCTGGCCGGTCAGTCCCTGGGCACGGAGCCCTTGGGCAGCCCGGATACCCCCCACGGACGAGCCGACGACCACCACGCGGTCCGGCATCTCAGTGCTCATGGTCGCCGCTCACTCCTCGTCGGTCGGGCTGTCGGTGGCCGACGCCTCGTCGTTCGCGGGCGTCCGCGGTCCCCTCTGCAGGGCGTTGCCGGGATCGGCGGCGAAGGCGACGACCTGGGCCAGCTCCGACTCCGAGAGGAGCGTCAGCGCCTCGAGGACGGTCGCATCGACGACACCGGTCGTCTCGATCCGACCGGCGCTGATCTGGAGCCGGGCACCCCGCCCGTGGGGCACGACCATCAAGGTCACGGATGCGAACTCGTTGTGGACCCGCCACTTCTCCGAAGCACCGGGCTCGGCTTCACCTGGCGTGCTCATCAGAAGATCGAGCTGAGCTGGGAGTCGTTTGGGCGCTCGGTGTCCAGGCGCACGACCCGCTCACGGAGCAGCAGGCGGCCGTCGTGGCGCTCGATCCGGTCGACCCGCTCGGCCGAGGCCAGGACGGGTGACTCGGGGAGCCTGGCCCGCACCACCATGACGTTGGTCCGCACCCGCCAGGCCCGACCCGGGTCGAGCTCGTCGATGCGCAGGTTGGAGACGAAGTGACGCACGAACGCTGCCGGCCGCTCGGCCCAGGCGAAGTCCGAGTCGGCGCGCTGGAAGCGCATCGACAGGAAGCTCTTCGACTCGTTCGCGAACTCCAGCACCGCGTCGTAGTGGTCCTGGGTCGGCTCCTCCCGGGCCACCGGCACCGGCACCCGGTAGCTGAAGTCGTCATGGAGGAGGTCCAGCCACTCGGCCTGGCGGTGGGTGTCGAGGAGGTCGGCCTCGTCGACCAGGAACTGTTCGATCTCGCGATGCAGCTCGATGGAGACTCCGCTCATCGACCCGCCTCCATCTGCTCGAGGTACCGCTTGACGAGGTTGCGCTGATTGGCCTCGGTGAGGTCCTGACGCACGATGCGCCCTGGCCCGGTCCACGGCGGGGTCGAGCGCTCACCGACGTCCAGGCCGAGCTCGTAGTTGTACGGGGCGACGCCGGCGACCGAGTCGCCCAGCCCGGCGTCGATCCGACGGAAGTTCTCGAGGTCATCGGCCTCGAAGAAGGATGCGGCGCCGTGCTGGCGGGTGGAGTAGAGGTAGGACCTCCGCTTCCAGTCGGGGCTGGCGTCCTTGGGCACGAGCGTCCAGTAGGTCACGCGGTGCCGGTGCGGGTCGAGCGGCGTGATCTGACGTAGCTGGGTGAACGCCACCGCACCGTCGGCGTCCGTGCCGAAGTAGAGCGGGGCCGTCGTGATGAAGAGCAGGTTCGGGTACACCATCCCGTGGATCACGGTGGCCCGCTCGCGGAACCTCCGGTGCTGCTCGTCGGCATCGATCGTCGCGAGGAGTTCGTCCTCGTAGCCCGGGGCGACCGCGGGCACCCCCTCGTCGGCGAGGTACTGCGCACGCAGGGAGTGGCCGTGCGGGTCGTTGACGACAAACCCCTCCACGGTCCCGGCCTGGGTCCCCACGACCCCGAGATCGAACATCGTCTTGTGTGCGGTCTTGAGGTGGTAGCCGTCACCCGCGAAGTTCTCGACGTGGATCTTCCAGTTCCCGCGGACGTCGACCGTGTGGGCCCCGCCGTGCACCTCGAGACCCCCGGAGAAGAGCTCGAGGAGCCCCTGGAGGTACCACAGCATGTCGCCGAGGCTCTCCTCGAGACTGAGGCCGTCCTGCGCCCAGGTCGCGAAGACCAGTCCGCAGCGGACCGCCACCCGGGCCTGGCGCAGCCCGAGCCGGGACGGGTCGAACTCGGGGCCGTACAGCGAGCGGCGGCCGGGCACGCCCTTGAGGTCACCGTCCGCGCCGAAGACCCAGCCGTGGTAGCCACAACGGAACGCCGTCGTGTTGCCGTAGGCGAGCTTGCACACCTGGGTGCCGCGATGGGTGCACGAGTTGAGCATGACGTGGATCTCGCCGTCCTCGGTCCGCGACATGATGACCGGGTTCGCGCCCATGTTGCGGGTGACGTAGTCGCCGGCAGCCGGGATCTCGGACTCGTGCCCGATGAAGATCCAACCCTCGCCAAAGATCGTGGCGAGCTCACGCTCCAGTGCCCCCTGGTCCCGGTAGTAGGACCGCGGGATGTTGACCGACTGTTCCAAGGTCATGACGAGCTCCTC
This sequence comes from Nocardioides sp., assembly GCF_030019515.1. Lineage (GTDB taxonomy): Bacteria > Actinomycetota > Actinomycetes > Propionibacteriales > Nocardioidaceae > Nocardioides. The sequence continues at coordinate 248,551 of NZ_JASEEQ010000003.1, forward strand.
TTGCTGGGAGAATCAAGTGGGGCGCCGAAGGCGGCGGCGATCATTCCGTGGCGTGCAGGGCCCGGGCGGGACAGCTGAGGATGGCGGCGCGGGCGGCGGGTTCCTGGTCGGCCGGTACCTCGTCGCCGCCGACCAGCTGGACGTACCCGAGGTCGTCGAGCCGGAAGACCGCTGGCGCCTCGTCCGCGCAGTTGCCGTAGGCCTGGCACGCGGTGCGATCGATCTGGACCTGCACTGTCGTCACTGCTCCTCGAAACGTCGACGGGCCGATTGGGCTCGGACTCTAAGCATCCACCAGCCTCAACAGAAGACTGTTCGATGAATATTCGCGAGAGAGGAAATATCTTGGTCGTTCCCGGGGTGCGTTCTCCCGCACTCGCCATCGCGTGGCTCCCGGGTAGCAGGACCGTCCCTTGATGATCCTCGACCATTTCGGCCTATGGTTCCGCTATGTCGAATAGCAACGCGCGGAGTATTCCAACCGTGAGCTCCGCAGCCAACGCGCTGCGACTCCTCATGCTCCTCGAGCACCAGCAGTCACTGCGGGTTGTGGACGCCTCCCGGGCGCTGAACGTCGCCGGCTCGACGGCTCACCGGCTGCTGACCTGCCTCAAGGACGAGGGGTTCCTCCGCCAGCCTGCCGGATCCCGGGCCTACGTGGCGGGCCCCAACATCCTCAAGCTCGCCCGGCACTTCAGCGACCAGAACTCCTTGGAGCGGGTCGCTCACATCCACCTCGAGAGGCTGTGCAAGCAGGTCAACGAGGCGGTCAACCTGCAGGTCCTCGTGGGTCACGAGGTCCTCTGCCTCGACGCAGTGGTCGAGGATCGGCACGGCCTGCAGGTCCGCAGCATCCGGGGACAGCGCGTCTCGGCATCGGTGTCGGCGGCAGGCAAGGTCCTGCTCGCGGCTCTCAAGCCCACGGAACTGGAGGAGGCACTCAGCCAGGACCCCCGCCATCCGGACGCCGAGTGGAGCGCGACGCTCCATGCGGAGCTCGCCACCATCCGCGAGTTCGGCTACGCCACGAACATGGGCGAGCGGGAGCCCGGCGTGCACGCTGTCGCCGTTCCGATCAACGACCCCGCCGGAAAGTCGATCGCCGCACTCGCCGTCGCGGCGCCCTCGGTCCGCCTACCCCACGTGCGAGTCAGCGGGCTGATCACCCATCTGCGCGCGGCCGGCAGCGCCATCGCCCTGGACTACTACAGCTCCGACTGATCGAGGCAAGTTTCCTCAGAAAGGAATATTCCACCAGATCATTCCGCAGTGCTCAACTGGCTGGCTACTGTGCCCGGCACACCTAGAGCCAGGGCCGGCTGCCCCGGCGTCCCGCATGCGGAAGCCGGCCCTCATCAGCACGGAGGCGAGCCGCGCGTGACCACATCGTCGAAGATCCGCACCGACCTCACGGTCGACTCGGCGGCCGCGGGTGCGGACAGCCCGAGCCGCGACTCGAGCCGCGGCGAGCCTGCTGCTCACCTGCAGAAGTACGCCCTTCTCGTGGCCCTGGTCGCGCTCATCGCAGTGTTCTCCGTCCTGCGGACGGAGACCTTCTTCTCCCTCGCCAACCTCACCACCATCATGAGCATCCAGGCCACCGCGGCCCTGCTCGCCATGGGCGTCACCCTGGTGCTGATCATCGGGGAGTTCGACCTCTCCGTCGCCGCGGTGATGGGGTTGTCGGCGAGCCTGATCGCCTACCTGACCACCCAGCACGGCGTTTCGGTGCTGCTGGCGTGCCTCGTCGCGCTGGTGCTGGCCACCGTCGTCGGCCTGGTCAACGCCGCACTGGTCGTGGGCGCCGGTCTCAACTCGTTCATCGTCACCCTCGCGGTCGGGACCCTGGTCCAGGGACTGGCCATCGGCATCGCCGGCTCGATGACCATCGGCGGCCTCCCGACGTCGTTGACGTACCCCTTCCAGAGCCGGTTCCTTGGCGTCCAGGCTGCGTTCTTCTACATGCTCGTCGTGGCCCTCGTCCTCTACCTCGTGGTCGGCCGGATGCCGATCGGGCGGCGCATGTTCTTCACCGGCAATGCCCGGGCCGCCGCCGAGCTGGCCGGGGTGCGCACCGCCCGGGTGCGGGTCGGGGTGATGATGACCGCCGGACTGCTCGCCGGGGCGGCAGGCGTGATGTTCGTGGGGCAGACCGGCGCTGCCAGCCCGTCGATCGCCGATCCCTTCCTGCTGCCGGCCTACGCCGCAGGGTTCCTCGGGGCGACGGCCTTCACGCCCGGTCGCTTCAACGTCTGGGGGTCGGTGTGGGCCGTGTACCTGCTCGCGGTCGGTACCACCGGCTTCCAGTTCCTCGGCCTGGACAACTGGGTGATCAACGTCTTCAACGGCGGTGTCCTGGTCCTCGCCGTCGGCCTCAGCCGCTTCTTCGCCCGCAGGGCCCGGGTCTGAGCAAACCCACCTCCATCCGTCTCGGAACCGCGCCAACCGAAGGAAGAGAACATGCCCCACAAGCCCCTGCGGCTGCTCGCAGCCATCGCCGTCGCCGCCCCGCTCACCCTTGCTGGGTGCTCGGCCCCGGAGAGCAAGACCTCCGTGACCGAGCAGGACGCAACGTCCGAGATCGCGGTCGCGATGAACGAGCTCATCGAGCAGCACTCGGACGCCCCCGAGTTCACGCCCCCCGGTCCGACCTTCGACGCCTCGCAGCTGAAGGGCAAGACGATCGCCATCGTCGCCATCGACCTCCGGGTGCCGACCCTCGCCGACGTGGTCGCCAACGCCAAGGTCGCGGCCGGGCTGCTCGGCCTCAAGGTCACGGTCTTCGACGCGAAGAGCCAGGCGACCCTGATGCAGCAGGGCATGCAGCAGGCCATCGACAACCGGGCGGACGCGATCATCAGCGACGGCCTCGTCATGCAGGTGGTGGCCGACCAGATCAAGGAGGCGAAGGACAGGGGCATCCCCACCATCGACGTGGTCAACAGCCCGCCAGTCCCGGACGTGCCGGGTCAGGGCTCGGACCCGAACATCTTCGGCAACGTCTCGCCCGACGCCGCACTGGGTGGCCAGCTGATCGCTGCCGCCGCCATCGCCAGCACCGACGGCAAGGCCAAGGTGCAGGTGATGAACACCTCCGAGCTCACCGCGGCCCCGGCGATCGTTAAGTCGATCACCGAGACGATCGAGAACTGCGACGCCTGTGAGGTCGTCTCCACGACCGACACGGCGCTCAACGACTGGTCGACCCAGATCCCGGGACTGACCGCGACGCAGATCCGCAGCAACCCGGAGATCAACTTCATCCTCCCCATCTACGACGCCATGGGCATCTTCGCCACCACCGGTGTGCAGCAGGCGGCGGCGACCGGCAAGGCGTGGGTCGCCTCCCAGGACGGCAGCCCCGCGGCGCTGGCCCTGGTCAAGCAGGGGGACGTGTTCGTCGCCAACGTCGCCAAGAGCTCCTCGTGGGCCGCGTGGGCCGCGGTCGACCAGGCCATGCGCGGCATGCTCGAGATGGCGCCCGCGGACCCCGTGCTCCCCGTTCGGTACGTCGACTCGGCGGCCCTGGAGGGCGTCGACACCTCGACCTCGAAGTCGGTCGACGAGGCGCTCTTCGGCCCGGCCTACCAGGACGGCTACAAGGAGTTGTGGGGTCTTTCCTGACATGAAGTCGCCCGTCACCAGCAGATCGGCTCCGCCCCTCAGCGTCCGCGGCCTCACCAAGAGCTTCGGGTCCACACGGGCGGTGCGCGATGTCAGCTTCGACGTCCGGAGCGGGGAGGTCCACGCGCTCCTCGGTCACAACGGGTCCGGGAAGTCCACCCTGGTCAAGATGATCAGCGGGCTGGTCCGGCCGGACTCGGGAGGGTTCAACGTGGGTTCGGGAGCCGACGAGGTCCTCCGGATCGGCGTCGTCCACCAGGACCTCGCGCTGTGCGCTGACGCCACGGTGCTCGAGAACTGCTGCATGGGCGACGCCGTCGCCCGGCGGGGTCCGTTCGTCGACTGGGACCGGGAGCGGCGGACCTTGCTGCCGATCCTCGACTCGTTGGCCGCCCACTTCGGTCCGAGCACGATGGTCCGGGACCTCTCGCCGGCCAACCAGGCGGTGGTGGCGATCGCCCGCGCGCTCAAGCGTGGTGCCACCGGGGCCCCGCTGGACCTGCTGATCCTGGACGAGGCAACGGCCCGGCTGCGCGGGACGGACGCCGACATGGTGCTCGCCACCGCGCGCCGGGTCGCGGCTCAGGGCGGCGGGGTCCTGCTGGTCACCCACCACATGTCGGAGGTCCTCTCGGCGGCCGACCGGGCCACCGTGCTGGCCAGCGGTGCCGTGGTCGACACCGTCGAGGTCAGCAGCACCGACGAGGAGCAGCTGCTCCGCATGGTCAGCGGCCGTGACGTGACCGCGTTGCGGCGCACGCCGCCGCCCCCCAAGGCGACGGACCAGGCCCCGCTGCTGGTCCTGGACCGGGTGACGGGCGAGCAGGTCCACGACCTGTCGTTGGAGATCCGCGCGGGCGAGATCCTCGGAGTCACCGGCGCCACCGGTGCCGGTTTCGAGGAGTTGCCCTACCTGATCACCCGTCCGGATCGGTGTCACGACGGCACCATCCATCTCGGCGGGGTGCTCCTGCGCGGCCGCACGTACTCCGAGACCCGGAGCAGGGGGGTCGGGGTGGTCCCGGCCGACCGCCTCATCAACGGGGTGTACGTCGCGGCCTCCGTCCGCGAGAACCTGTCCCCCGTCGTGCGCCGCCACAACCGCGTCCTCGGCCTGGTCGCGAACCCGAAGGAGCGATCCTGGGCGCGTCGGACGGCCTCGGCGTTCCAGGTGAGAACCGCGGGCCCGGACGCTCCCATCGGCTCGCTGAGCGGAGGCAACCAGCAGAAGGTCCTGCTGGCCAGGGTCCTGGAGGATCGACCGAAGGTGTTGATCCTCCACGAGCCGACCCAGGGCGTCGACGAGCCGACCCGCCGGGCGTTGATCGAGATCGTCCGCGGCGCCGCGCGTGCGGGGACGGCCGTCCTCTACGTCTCCTGTGACGTCGACGAGGTCGCGGGAGCAGCTGACCGGGTGCTGGTCCTGCGCGACGGCCGCTGCGTGCACGAGTCGCCCGGCGGACTCGACCGCGCTGACGCGATCTACGCCGCCAGCTACCTCACGGGAACAACCACGCCATGAAACTACTGGTCCGCGGCGCCGAGGCTGTGCTCAGTCCCGGCGCCGCCGCGGACAGCGTGCTGATCGCGGAGGGCGTCATCACCGCCGTGGGAACCGGACTCGTCGCCGACGAGGAGACCGCCGTCGTCGACGCGCGCGGCGCCGTCGTCGTACCCGGACTGGTCAATACCCACCACCACATGTTCCAGTGCTTGACCCGGGTCCGGGGCCTGGACCAACCGCTGTTCGGCTGGCTCGACGAGCTCTGGCCACTGTTCGGGAGCCACGACGGCGACTGGCAAGAAGCTGCCACTGCCGTCGCGGTGGCCGAACTGCTGCTCTCCGGGTGCACCACGACGGTCGACCACCACTACCTGCCTCCGGGGCCTGGGGTGCGCGACCCGCTCGACGCCCAGGTCGAGGCTGCTCGCCGACTCGGCATCCGGCTCGTGAGCGCCGTCGGCAGCATGGACATCGACGACGCCCACGGTGGGCTGGCCCCTGCCGCGTTGTGCGAGCCGACCGACCGCTATCTCCACCGCTTGGCCGACCTGACCGAGCGTCACCACGACCCTGGGCCGGCCTCTCGGACCCGGATCGCCGTCGCACCTTGCCACCCCCTGGCGGTCACCCCGGCCCTGGTGCGAGAGGCGCACGCGTTCGCCCGCGATCAGGCCCTCGGCTTCCACACCCATCTGGCCGAGGCGGGCGACGAGGAGGCCGCCACCGTGAGCGCCACCGGCTTGCGCCCGGTCGAGCTGCTGGCGGAGTGGGGCGTGCTCGGTCCCGACACCTGGCTGGCGCACTGCGTTCACCTCGCTGACGACGACATCGAGGTCCTGGCCCGCACGGGCACCGCGGTCTCGCTCTGCCCCACCTCGAACCTGCGGCTGGGCTCGGGGATCAGCCGGATCCGCGAGCTCGTCGACGCGGGCGTCACCGTCTCCCTCGGTGTCGACGGGTCGGCGTCCAACGACGGCGGGAGTGCCCTGGCCGAGGCACGGCAGTTGCTGCTCGTCTCCCGGGCACACGGCGTCGAGCACGGGCTCACCGCCTCGGAGGCGCTCGCCGTGGCCACCAGCGGGGGCGCCGGGGCACTGCGCCGTCCCGACCTGGGCAGGATCGAGGTCGGCGCCCGTGCCGACCTCGTGGTCTTCGACATCTCAGGTCTCCACGCCGTGGGCACGGAGGCCGATCCGGTGGCCGGGTTGTTGCTCTCCCCGCCGGCCACGGCGCGACACGTCCTGGTCGAGGGCGAGCTCGTCGTGCGAGACCACGCCCTGGTGCACGCCGATCCCGCCGAGCTGGCGGCGCGGGCGCGCGAGGTGACGCGCTCCCTGCCGACCGGTTGAGTCGGCCGCAGTCGCGTTCAGACGCCCCGCATCTCCAGGACCTGGAGGGCGAGAAGGATCCGCAGCCGCAGTTGAGCGTCCGTGGTGAACGGACCGATCAGTGCCTCGATCCGGGTGATCTGGTAGCGCAGCGTGTTGTAGTGGAAGTGCAGCAGGCGCGCGCTCTCGGTGACGTTCATCCCGGTGTCCAGGAGCACCCTGAGGGTGCGCAGGAGGTCGTCGTGCTCGGGCGAGAGCTCGGTGACCAACGGTCCCAGGGCCTCGGCGGCGAAGGAGGAGAGCTCAGCCGGATCCTCGACCAGCGCGAGCAGGCGGTAGACGCCCAGGGCGTCGAAGGCCAGCACCGTCTTGTCCCCGCCGACCTTGCGGCCGATGGCCAGGGCACGGTGCGCGTGTTCGTAGGCGCGGGGTAGATCGCCGACCTTCTCTACGACTCTCGAGACGCCACCGAGAACAACCGGGACAGGGCCGCGGTGCGATCGTTCCGGGCCGCGTCCGCCACGCGACCGGCGAGCTCGGCCACCGTGTGGTGGTCACTCCCGGCCGGGACGGGGAGCAGCGCAACCGCTTCGTCGCTGAATCCCGCGACCGGGGCGGAGCGGTCGATCGTCTCGACGGCTCGCGTCCAGGCTCGGGTCAGTCGGGCATCGAGGTCGCGCAGGTCGGCGGTGGCCAGGCCGTCCTCGGCACGGCCGTCCGGCTGGGCGACCACCACCACGCGGGGGGCGCTCCAAGTCCCAGCCGAGGGAGTGGGCATGCGCCAGCGTGCGCTGCGGGGTGCCGGCACGCCCGGTCAGGACGTCACGGAGGAAGTCCGCGCGGTGCTTCGACTCCACGGCCGCGACCGCTTCGGCGCGGGTGATGACTAGGGCTGCGACGGGCGCGGCACGCTCGAGGAGGTGGCGATGCTCCTGCACTCGGGACCAGTCCTCGGTCACGACGACCAGGTGCCCGTGGCCGACACCGGCCGCCGCGATCCGTTCTGCCGCCAGGAACGGGGGCCGTCGACCGGGTCGCTCCGAACCTGACGGACCCTGCCGGCGTGGAAGTGCCCGTCCGCCCCGAAGCACTGCAGCCCGCGAACGCCGCCGCAGCAGCAAGGCGTCGCCCGCTTCCACCGCGATGTCGCCGACGCCACTCACCAGGACCGCTCCCCCGAGCAGGCGCGCGAGCCCCTCACACAGCAACTGGAGGTCACCGCCGGCGAGCACGATTCGAGGAGCGACCTCAGTGTCTCGTCGCTGCGGGTCAGCAGGTCCCTGTCGGTCTCGAGCACCGCCTCGAGGACCTGGCTGATGACGTCGTCGAAGGCCACCTCGGCAGGTAGCTCGATCACCGGCAGCCCGAGCCTGTCCGCCTCCTCGAGCATGTCGCTGGGAAGCACGTCGATGTACCGGTCGACCTTGACCGCGACGCCGGCCAACCCGGTGTGAGCGAGATCGGCGATCAGCTGAGCCCAGGTGTCCAGCTCCTGACGCAGCGCGTATCCCGTGGTGAGCAGCAGCTCGTCCGGCTTCACCCAGGCCGCGATGTCGGGCACCTCCATCACGTTGAGCCTGGTCACCCGTCGCCCGAGACCGGCTCTCCCGGCCACCACCGTGGCTCCGGCCAGGCAGGGCAGCGCCAGTACCGACTCGAGGTCGAGCCCGCGCACACGCGACGACGCCTTCGGCAAGAGCCACCTCTTTCGCGGGATCGGTCGACTTCGCGGGATCGATCGATGGCTTCAGCCCCGGATCGTAGGCGACCCGAGCGGCCGCGAAGCTCCCTGCCCATCCCCTGGCCCACCGTCACTCCGCGAACGGCGCCACGTGCTCGGTGGACACCGCAGCGGCAGGCCACCGCCAGAGGCGGGGTCCGTGGCCCCGGATGTGGCCACGGACCCGTTGCCGTCCACTGCGGACGGAGCCTCCGGCGCCCGGGCTAGCGGAGGTCCGCCTCGTCGAAGTCGTCGATGTTGTCGGTGTCGACGAGCACCGTCTCGATCGGGACCAGGTCCGGCAGGTCCTCGCCGTCGAGCATGTCGACGACCTTGGCCAGAGCCAGGGCGCCCCAGCGGTAGGGCCGCAGGGCGTAGGTCGCCTCGAGCGTCCCCTCCCGGATCGCGTCGAAGGCGTCCGGCTCACCATTGAAGCCCGTGACCGTCACGTCGTCGATCCGGTCCTGCTCGACGAGCGCCTGCAGGACCCCCATCGCCGTGTCGTCGGCGTTCACGTAGATGACGTCGAGGTCCGGCTCGGCGGCCAGTGCGTCCTGGGCGAGAGTCAGCCCCGGGTCGGCTCCGTCGGTCTCCGCGTTGGCCTCGAAGACGACCTCCATGCCGGGGCAGTCCGACTCGATGTACCCGGTGTAGCCGGCGTACATCTCGTTGACGTGGGACGCACCCGAGGGTCCCTTGATCATCGCGACGTGTGCCGCGCCTCCGGTGTGGACACACGTCCATGCGGCGATCTCGGCTCCGTAGGAGCCCCACTCGGCCCCGACGAACGACTCCTTGAGGTCGGTGTCGGCATCGCGCGCGAGCGACACGACCGGCACCCCGGCCGCGTCGGCGGCCTCATAGGCAGGGACCGACCCGACCTCGTCGACCGGCACGATCAAGAGGGCGTCGACGTCACGGTTCAGCAGCGAGTCGACGTCGTCGAGCTGTTGCACCACGTCCTCGTTGGCGTCGGTCTCGATGACCTCGACTCCCAGCTTCTCGGCCTCGGCCTTGATGCCGTCGTAGAGCTCGGAGTGGAATCCTCGGGTCGAGGTGACCATCGAGACGCCGATGACGTAGCCGTCGTCCTCGCCGCCACCGTCGGCACCGCTGGCGTTGGATCCGCCGCAGGCGGCGAGCGTGGCGCTGGCCACGAGTGCGCCGGCCGCGAGCAGGGTGCGCCTCAGGGGCTTCCCGATCAGTTGCATGGTGATCTCACTTTCTGGGCTGGACGGGCTCTTGCCCGAGCTCATGGGCTGCTGCGCCTGAACCGGGCGCACAGTCGTCGGCGGGTGTGACCCTCTCCGGGCCGGTGCCTGGGCGGTCGTCGGGGTCGGAGTCGCGCAGGCCCCGGTCGGGAGCCAGCACCAGTTCGGAGGGACCGGTGACCACGCCGACCTTCCTCCGCGTGAAGCGCAGGCCCCGGTCCTGGAGCGTCTCGGACAGCGCCGCGACGATGAACACCGTGCCGATCACGATCATCTGGAGTTCGCTGGCCACGTTGAGGAGGTTCAGCCCGTTCTGGATGACGGTGATCAGCGCTACGCCGACGGCGGTGCGCCAGACGGCCCCCCGGCCGCCGTACAGCGAGGTGCCGCCGAGCACCGCGGCCGCGATCGCGTAAAGCTCGAGGAGCTCACCGGAGAGCGGCTGGCCGGAGCGGACCCGGGCGGTGAGCGCCAGGCCGGCGACTGCGGCGAAGAGACCGGAGACCATGAACGCCGCCATTTGCACCCGGCTGACCTTGATGCCCGCGAGCCGCGCAGCCTTCGCGCTGCCGCCGACGGCGAACAGGCGCAGCCCGAGCGGAGTCACGTGCAGGATGTAGCTCGCGACGAGGAAGCAACCGATCAGCAGCACGACCGTCCAGGGCAGGCCGAAGAGGTCCCCGCGCCCGAACTCCGCGAGCCCGGCCGGCAGACCGGAGACCACCTTGCCGTCGGAGACGGTGAGGGCCAGGCCGCGAGCCAGCACCAGCGTGCCGAGGGTCGCGATGAACGGGTTGATGGCCAGGCCGCCGACGATCAGGCCGTTGACCAGGCCGAAGGTCAGGCCGGACAGCAGCGCGGCGCCCACTCCGAGCCAGATCGACCCGGTCTCGACCATGACCACGGCCGACACTACTCCGTGCAACGCCGTCTGGGACCCGATCGACAGGTCGAAGGCACCACCCACCATGACGATCGTGACCCCGAACGCCACGATGCCGAGGATCGCCATCTGGGTGAGGACGTTGGTGATATTGCGAGTGGTCAAGAAGGTGTCGGTCGTGATGCTCAACGCGACGATGAGCACCAGCAGCGTGACGGGGACGAAGGCGTGCTCGACTCTGACTCTCATGACGCCGGGTTCCTCAGCTTTCGTTCATGCCACGCCGGTGCGTGACGATGGGGGTCGAGACCTCGAGGACCGCGCCGGGAGTCGCGTCGCCCGGGAGCGAGGCGACCAGCCGGCCCTCGGTGAAGACGAGGATCACGTCGCCGAGCTGCGCCGCCTCCTGTTCGTCGGTGCACCGGGCGACGACGGCCTTGTTCGCGCCGACCAGGTCCCCAACCGCTCGGTAGACGTCCTCGCGAGCACCCACGTCGAGTCCGTTGGTCGGCTCCTCGAGGCCGAGCACACTGATGTCGGCCACGACCCAGCGACCGATCAGGGCCTTCTGCTGGTTGCCTCCCGAGAGCGACGAGATCGGGGCGTCGAGGCTGGCCGTGACGATGCCGAGCTGCTCGGCCACCTGGCGGGCCCGAGCATCGAGCCTGCGCCGCCGGATCGGGAGCCAGGACGGGCCGTCGATCGCCGCGATCACCATGTTGTCGAGCACCGACATGTCGGGGAAGACCCCCTCGTCCCGACGACTCTCGCCCACGAAACCCATCGCGCCCTGGGCGTCGGGATGAGAGATCCTCACCTCACCCCGGGCCCGCGCGGCGACCCCGCACAGTTGCCGGACGAAGTGGTTGGCGCCCGAGCCGGGCAGACCGGCCACCGTGGTGACCTCGCCGGCGCGCAGCTGGACGTCGACCGGCCCCTCGTAGCCGTCGCCGTCCAGCTCGTGGGTGGAGACCACGACCGCACGGTCCCGGGGAGAGACTCCGACGACCTCCTTGCGGCCGGAGCGCGCGTCGGCGACGAGGCCGACCAGCTCCTCCACCGAGCTCGACTCGGCCGAGAGGTCCGCGTGGATGGCACCGTCACGGAGCGCGGTCACCCGGCTCGCATGGGTCACGACCTCGTGCAACCGGTGCGTGACGACCAGGACACCCGCCCCGGCCTCTCTCACCGCGTGACAGACCCGGTAGACGCGCTCGGCGTCGTCGCGGCCCAGCGCCGCGGTCGGCTCGTCGAGGACGAGGAACCGCACGTCCTCGACGATCGCCCGGCAGATCGCGACCAGGGTGCGGTCGGCAAGGCTGAGGTTGCGCAGCCGCTCGCGAGGGTCGATGTCCGCACCGACGCGTCGCAGGACCCGCGAGGCGACCGCCACGGTGGCGGCGCGGTCGCGAACCGACCAGGGTCCGACACCGCGTCGCGGTGGACGGGCGATGACGATGTTGTCGGCGACGGAGAGCTCTTCGAAGCACTCCGGGTCCTGGTGGACGACACTGACGCCGGCGGATCGGGCCTGGGTCGGGCTCGCGAAGCCCGGCCGGCCGACCCCACCCAGCAGAACCTCCCCGCGATCGGGGCGGAGGTCACCGGCCAGGCACTTGACCAGGGTCGACTTGCCGGAGCCGTTCGGGCCGATCAGCGCCTGGATGGCTCCGGGCTGCAATGTCAGGTCGACACCGCGCAGCGCGCGGGTGGAACCGTACGACTTCACGATGCCACGCAGCGCGAGCGCGTCCTCTCGGGCCGGTCCGCCGGTCATGACTCGGTGATCCAGATCGCCTTGGCCGGACACGACAGCACCGCGTCCTCGACGTTGACGAGGTCAGCGGGGTCGATGTGCTCCTGCAGCACCACGACGAGGGACCGGTCATCGAGGTCGAAGTGCTCGGGGGCGGCCATCACACAGTTGGCGTAGCCCTGGCACTTGGTGAGGTCGGCGTTGATCTTCATGCTCACGTCCTGTCGAGGCCTAGATGTCATTCGATGTGACCGAACAGCCGCTCGGTGTCCTCGGGCGACCCGAATCGCCGGACGCGTCGCTCCAGGTCCTCGCGTAGCACCTCAGGCAGCCCCGGCATGGCGAGGATCCGCTCGGCGCCCTCGAGATCCTTCTTGTTCACGTTCAGGATCTGGTTCGCCTCCGCGACCGTGATCCCCGCGGCATTCCGCTCCAGGAGCCGCATGGTCTGCCCGGCGCAGACCGCGCCCTCCTCGAGCACCCGCAGCAGGTAGCCGGTGAACGACTCCTGCTGCACGAAGACGGCCATCTTGGCGACGCCGTACCGCGCCGCGATCTTGTAGCAGGGCGCCCGGGGCTGGGTCACCTGCACGACCGCCTCACCGATCGAGAAGACGTCTCCCAGGCACACCTGGCGCTCGGTCAGGCCGCTCATCGTGAAGTTCTCGCCGAAGGCCGCGGAAGCCGGCAGCTCCAGGCCGAGCCGCTCCTCCCAGTAGGCGTAGTGCTCGTACGGGTAGACGCAGACCGCCTTGTCCGGTCCGCCGTGGCCCTCGTAGACGTGCTCGTCGCCCGGGAAGCCGAGCCGGCCCAGTGGGAGCGGGGTCTCGACCGGAGTCTTGTGGAACCCGCTCACGATGACCCGGTCACCGTCCTCGATGGCCCCGACCCCCCCGACGTTCAACGACAGCAGCCGACCGTGGACCCGCTCCTCGCATGGGGGAGAACCGGCAATGACTCCAACAACCCGTGACGACATGGCGAGAAGTCAATAGACGATCCCCATGCCTGACCAGGACCAAGAACGCATGGATCGATTAGCAACGCTACTGAGTCGCTTCCGGATCTCGTGCGGCCCGTGGGTCATGATGTGCCCGTGGTCGACCTCCGGCAGCTTGAGTACTTCGCCGCACTCAGCGAAGAGGGCAGCTTCGTCAAGGCGGCCGCGCGGGAGCACATCACCCAGTCGGCGCTGAGCCAGCGGATCGCTCGCCTCGAGCGGGAGTGGGGTGTCGTGCTCTTCCACCGGGGCGTCCGCGGGGCCGAGCTGACCACGGACGGTGCCGAGCTGCTCGCCGGGGCCCGCGAGGTGCTCGCCGCGGTGACCGCCCTGCAGGCGCGGGCTGATGCCATGGCGCGGGGCGTCACGGCCGAGCTGCGGGTCGGGTCCGCGACCTACGGCATCCGATCTCGGGGACGTCAGCAGGCGGTCGCGGAGTTCGCCGTCCGACACCCCGACGTGGAGGTGCGGTTCACGAACTCCTGGAGCCCGCAGCTGCTTCGCATGCTCCTCGACGGCGAGGTGGACCTGGCGTTCGCCATGCTCGCCCCTCCGGAGGAACGACTCGAGTTCATGGTGGTGGAGGACCAGCCTGCTCAGCTCCTTGTCCCGGAGCAGCACCGGCTGGCAACCCACCGCCAGGTCACCTTGGCCGACCTGGCGGGCGAACGGGTGCTGCTGCACCCCCCCTCGATCAACACTTGGATGTTCGAGGCCATGGCGAGAGCCCTCTCGGAGCACGGCGCGATCGTCGCGGAGCTGGGAGAGACCTCCCACCCTGGCATCATCGAACAGGTCCGGGCCGGCCTCGGTCTCTTCCCGGCCGTCGCGTGGGAGATGGACTTCATCAACCCGGCGGAGCTGGCCGGGCTGGCGGTGGTCCCGACCTCGGGTGAGGAAGGTCTGCGGTACCGACTGTGGTTGGCGCGGCGGAGGGCCGGGCGGACCGCGCAGATCGACGCCTTCTGGGAGGCCGCGCGTCGAGCCTGCGGCAACGCGTAGCCGTGCTGGCCGGGCACGGTCCGCGGCCGAGACACGCCGCGGACGGACACCCGGGTCGAGGAGCGGAGGGTCGGTATGCGGCAGCCCCCAGGCCGGCCACCCTACGATGTGGGCGTGACCGCGCCGCAGCCCCTCACCCATCTGCCCCGGGCCGACCTCGAGGCCGTCCGTGCCGAACAGCAGCGGGCCTACGACGCACTCGTCTCATCCGGGCTCAGCCTGGATCTGACCCGCGGCAAGCCGTCGGCCGAGCAGCTCGACCTCGCCGACGCGCTGCTCACCTTCCCGACGAGGACGACCACGCCGGACGGCGTGGACGCCCGCAACTACGGCGGCCTGGCCGGCGTCACCGCGTTGCGCGCGATGTTCGCCGAGCTGCTCGGACTCGAGGCGGACCAACTGTCGGCTCAGGGCAACTCGAGCCTGACGCTGATGAAGGACGTGCTGACCTACCTGTGGCTGCGCGGCGGCGTCGACTCCGAACGCCCGTGGGGCCAAGAGCAGAAGGTCCGCTTCGTCTGCCCGGTGCCGGGTTACGACCGTCACTTCGCGCTGCTGGAGTGGTTCGGTATCGAGATGCTCCCGGTGCCGATGGCCGAGCACGGTCCCGACGCCGACGCCGTCGCCGCCCTCGTGGCCGCCGACCCCACGGTCAAGGGCATGTGGCTCGTCCCGACGTACTCCAACCCCACCGGACACGTGACGACGCAGGAGGTGGCCGAGCGCCTCGCCTCCATGCCGACCGCCGCCCCGGACTTCAAGCTCTTCTGGGACAACGCGTACGCGCTGCACCACCTGTCGAGCGAGGAGACCAAGAGCGCCGACATCGTCACGCTCGCCGCCGTCGCGGGGCATCCACACCGGCCGGTCGTCTTCGCCTCGACGTCGAAGATCACCCACGCCGGCGCTGGGGTCGCCTTCGTCGGTGGCTCGCGGGAGACCGTCGCTTGGTTCCACGAGAACCTCGGGCTCGGCTCGATCGGCCCGGACAAGGTCAACCAGCTGCGACATCTGGAGTTCTTCGGCAGCGCGCAGGGGGTGCGCGACCACATGGCCAAGCACCGGGCTCTGCTGGCCCCGAAGTTCGCGGAGGTGGACCGGATCCTCGGCGAGCGGCTCGGCGGCCTCGGGATCGCGCAGTGGACCCACCCGCAGGGGGGCTACTTCGTGAGCCTCGACGTGCTGCCGGGCACCGCTGCCCGGGTCATCGAGCTCGCGAAGGCAACCGGCGTCGCGCTGACGCCGGCCGGCTCGGCGTACCCGTACCGCGACGACCCGGCCGACACGAACATCCGGCTGGCCCCGTCGTTCCCCACCCTCGAGGAGATCACGGAGGCGATGGAAGCCGTCACGGTCTGCGTGCTGCTCGCCGCCTCAGAGAAGCTTCTCGGCTGAGCCGCGCACCACGCGATGCGCGCTCTCCACGCCCTGCCGAAGGCGCACCTGCACCTGCACTTCACCGGGTCCATGCGGCACTCGACGCTGCTCGAGCTCGCGCGGCGCGATGGCATCGCACTTCCCGACCAGCTCGTGGAGGACTGGCCACCGCAGCTCTCGGCGGCCGACGAGAAGGGCTGGTTCCGCTTCCAGCGGCTCTACGACGTCGCCCGGTCGGTGCTGCGCACGGAGGGCGACGTACGCCGGCTGGTGCTCGAGGCCGCCGAGGACGACGTCCGCGACGGCGGCCGGTGGCTGGAGATCCAGGTGGACCCCAGTGGGTACGCCGCGCGCTTCGGCGGCATCACGGCCTTCACCGACCTGGTCCTCGACGCCGTCCGGGAGGCCGAGCGGGCCACCGGCCTCGGCATCGCCGTGGTGATCGCGGCCAACCGCACCCGGCACCCCCTCGACGCCCGGACGCTCGCGCGCCTGGCCGCGCAGTACGCCGGCCGGGGCGTGGTCGGCTTCGGGCTCTCCAACGACGAGCGTCGCGGCAGCACCGCCGACTTCGCTCCGGCCTTCCGGCTCGCCGAGCGGGCCGGGCTGCTGCTCGTCCCGCACGGCGGCGAGCTCCGCGGTCCCGAGCACGTCCGCCTGTGCCTGGACGCCCTGCACGCCGAGCGTCTGGGCCACGGGATCCGGTCGGCGGAGGACCCGGCGCTGCTGGACCGCATCGTCGCGGCGGGCGTCGCTCTCGAGGTGTGCCCGGTCTCCAACGTCGCGCTCGGGGTGTACTCCGACCTGACCTCGGTGCCGCTGCCCACGCTGCTCGCGGCGGGCGCGACCGTCGCGCTGGGCGCCGACGACCCGCTCCTGTTCGGCTCCCGGCTGGCCGGGCAGTACGCCACGATGCGCGCGGCCCACGAGCTCACCGACACCACGCTGGCCGAGCTGGCCCGGATGTCGGTGCGCGCCTCCCGCGCTCCCGACGACGTCCGGTCGCGTGTCCTCGCCGACATCGACGCCTGGCTCGCCGCGGACCCTGCGACGATGGGGCCATGAGCGACCCGAACCAGCCCGGCGAGCCGTACCAGCAGCCCTCGCAGCAGCCCTACCAGCAGCAGCCTTACGGGCCGGGGCCCGGGCAGTCGCCGTACAGCTGGACGCCCAAGCCCCCGGAGCACCCGTCGGCGACGACGGCGATGGTGCTGGGGATCATCGGCCTCGTCGGCATCCTCGTGTGCGGCGGCCTCACGCTCGTGGTCTCGCCGTTCGCCTGGGTGATCGGCGGCCGAGCGGCTGCGGGAGATCGACGCGGAGCCGGGCCGTTACAGCGGCCGCGAGATGGCCTCCGCCGGCCGGGTGATGGGCATCGTCGGCACCGGCCTGCTGGTCGTGGGTGTCGTCGTCGGGCTCGCCTTCCTGAGCCTCGTGGTGGGCGTCGCCACCTCCAGCCCCTAGCTTGGGCGCGAGTCAGAGCTCGCAGCCGACCAGCACCGGCTCGTTGACGAGCCGGATCCCGAACCGCGCCTCGACCCCGTCGCGGACCTCGCGGGCGAGCCGCAGCAGGTCCGCGGTCCTGGCGCCGCCGCGGTTCGTCAGTGCCAGCGTGTGCTTGCCGGACAGCGTCACCGGGCTCGCGCCGTACCCCTTGGCGAAGCCGGCCCGCTCGATCAGCCAGGCAGCGCTGGTCTTCACCTGACCGTCGGGCTGGGGCCACGCCGGCGCGCCGTCCGGTACGGCGTCCGCCGGGACGACCGGGTTGGTGAAGAACGAGCCCGCGCTCCACGTGTCGTGGTCAGCGGCGTCGAGCACCATGCCCTTCCCGCGGCGCAGCTCGAGCACGGCGCGGCGCACGTCGAGCGACGACGCCCGACCGCCGACCTCGACCCCGAGGGTGCGGGCCAGCTCGGCGTACGCGATCGGGCCGCCCAGCGCACCGAGGCCCAGCTGGAACGTCACCGACAGCACGACGTGCCGCCCACCCCAGGGGTCGACCCGGTCGACCTTGAAGCGCGAGGTGCGGTAGCCGAAGCGACAGTCGGCGGTGGCGAAGGTGCGGACGCCACGCAGGGTGCGGTCCCAAACCCGCACCCGCGCGATGGTCTGGCTCACCTCCTGGCCGTAGGCCCCGATGTTCTGGACCGGACTCGCCCCGACCGAGCCGGGGATGCCCGAGAGGGCCTCGATGCCGGACCACTCCCGCTCGACCGCGAGCTCGACCAGGGCGTCCCAGCTCTCGCCGGCGGCGACCGTCGCCATCACACCCCCGCAGGAGGCGCCCGCCTCCTCGTCGGTGGTGACGCCGCGGGTCGCGACCTCGACGACGGTGCCGGCGAAGCCCTCGTCGGCGACGACCAGGTTGCTCCCCCCGCCCAGGACCAGGACCGGCTCGCCGGCCCCGTCGGCTTCGCTCACGGCCGTGACGAGCTCGTCCTCGGTGGTCGCGCGCACCCAGCGGGCGGCCGGGCCACCGAGCCGCAGCGTGGTGTGGTCGGCGAGGTCAGGCACGAACGACGGCCTTCGGCATGCCCAGCACCTTCTGGCCCGCGCAGGTCACCGTGAGCCGCACCGTCGTCACCCCGTCGCCCGCCTCGGCCTCACCGGCGACCTCGATGTCGACGCCGCCCTCGGCCGGCACCACCACAGGGTTGGTGAACTTGCAGCCCAGACTGACGACCTCGGCGCCCGGGAACCACTCCGAGACCGCCCGGGCGGCGAGCGCCATCGTGTACATCCCGTGGGCGATCACCCCGGGCAACCCGACGCTGCGGGCCACCGTCTCGTCCTGGTGGATGGGGTTGTGGTCGCCGCTCGCTGCGGCGTAGGCGGCCAGGTCGGCGCGCGTGATCGTGAACGTCCGGGTCGGCAGGCTCATGCGTCGGCCGCCCGGTGCACGAGGGTGGCGCTGGTCGAGCAGACCAGCGCACCCGTCTCGTCGGTGACCTCGCTGGTGGTGCCGATGATGTCGTTGCCGGCGATCTGGCGCAGGCCGCTCACGGTGAGGGTCGCGACCAGCACGTCACCGGGGACGACGGGGCGCTCGTAGCTGAACCGCTGCTCGCCGTGCACGATCCGGTGCAGCTCGATCGCCTCGGTCTCGAGGAAGGCGTTCATCGCCTCGAACGCGAGCACGATCGGGTACGTCGCCGGGGCCGGGCCGCCGTCGTACGCGCCGCCGATGGCGGCCACGAAGCTCCGGACGTGCTCCTCGGTCACCGCATAGGGTCGCGTGGGTGGGAACACGCGGCCGACGAGCGACGGGTCGACAGGCATGGCGTCAACCTAGCCGGTGGCTGCTCGTGCTCGCGCTGGTGCTCTCCCTGGCGGTCAGCGCCGGATGCACCACGTCGAGCCCCCCGTCCCCGGACCACGACGACCAGCGCGCCGGCTGCGGCCCGCTCACCTACGAGAAGGTCCGCGGCCGGCCGCCGGCGTACCTCGACACCCCGGCCCTCGACCGGTTCCGCAACGACCACGCGGTCTGCGCCGGCGTCTGGGTGCGGGCCGGGCGGGGCTTCGTGCCGCAGGGCGTGGTCGTCGGCGCCCGGGCGGCCTGGGTCAGCGGCTTCGACGGCGACGCACCGCTGCACCACCGCTACTGCGCGATCGCGCAGGTCGACCTCCGCACCGGCCGGACCCTGGCCCGCCTCGACCCGGTCACCGGGCGGGTCGGCGACCGGGACCCGGTGACCTGCCGGCACGGCGGGGGTCTCGTCCAGGACTCCCACGGGCTGTGGCTGGTCGAGACGAGCCGGCTGTGGCTGCTCGAGCCGGGGACCTTGGACGTCGTACGCGTCTGGGCGCTGGCGCCTCCGCTGCGCGGGTCGTTCGCGCTCCTCGACGGCGGTGGCCGGCTCGGCATCGGGCGGTGGTACCCGCACCGCCCCGGACAGGTCGACTGGTTCGACACCGACGACCTGGTGGCCTCCGGTGCCCTCGACGTCGCGCTGGCGACGGCGCAGCGGTCCACGCCGGCGCCGCGCGGGACCCAGGGCGCGGTGTGGGGAGCACTGGGCGGGGGCCGGCCCGGTGCGTGGTTCGTGCAGTCGGTCACCCGCTGCGGCGTGCTGGTCGGCCCGGAGGGCACCCGTCGCCGCGGGTTCGTGCCGGGCGCCGAGGGGATGGCCCTCGCCGGCAGGAACGGGCTGTGGGTGGTCAGCGAGTCGGGCGCCGAGCACTATCAGGGGCTGGGCGGGCGGCCCGTCGTCCCGACACTGGTGCGCCTCGACCTCTCCGACTTCGCCGCGTGGCGCCGCCCCGGCTGCAGCGTCTGAGCCCGGCCGGCCGAGCCGACGCAGCCGAGGCCGAAATGGACGACGACCCGCCCGAGGGTCTCGGGCGGGTCGAGGTCGAAGGTCGCGTCAGCGGGTCTCGCGGTGCGCGGTGTGCTTGCGGCAGCGCGGGCAGAACTTCGCGAGCTCCATGCGGTCGGGGTCGTTGCGACGGTTCTTCTTCGTGATGTAGTTGCGCTCCTTGCATTCCACGCACGCGAGCGTGATCTTGGGGCGAACATCAGAGCTCTTGCTGGCCACGGGTTGTCCTTCGAAGTCGGTGCTGGTGTCGCTGTCCTGGTCGGTCGCAGTAGCGGGGGCGGGACTCGAACCCGCGACACCACGATTATGAGCCGTGTGCTCTAACCACCTGAGCTACCCCGCCACAAGGGCACGGCTGCGCGGTCCAGAGTAACCCGACCACCCAACGTCCTGCCCAGAGCCCCTTTACGGAATCGAACCGTAGACCTTCTCCTTACCATGGAGACGCTCTGCCGACTGAGCTAAAGGGGCAACGACGCTGAACAATACACAGGGGGACGGGTGATCGAAAAATCGGCTCAGCCGGTCAGTTTCTACCGGCGGAGCGACCTTCGCCCGGGCGATTCGGGCGAGGCACTCGAGGCGTTCGAGTCGCTGCCGACGACCGCTGGGCCCTGGTCACCGGGCGCCCAGCACGGCGGTCCGCCGGCCGCCCTGCTCGCCCGGGCGGTCGAGCGGCTCCCGGCGGCCGACCACGGCCGGATCGGCCGGTTCACGATGGAGCTGCTCGGCCCGGTGCCGGTCGGGCCGGTCGCGGTCAGCGCGCGCGTGGTCCGGCCCGGGCGGTCGGTGCAGCTGGCGGCCGCCGAGCTGCACGACCTCGCCCGCGACCGGGTCGCCGCCACCGCCGCAGCCTGGCTCTTCCCGCGGACCCCGGGGCCGGGTGTGGGCCCCGGCCCACTGCCGCACACGCCGGCCGACGGCGCCGAGCACCCGCGCCCGCCGGCCTGGCACGGCGGCTACCTCGACGCGATCGAGTGGCGGTGGGTGAGCGGCGGGCTCGAGGTCCCCGGCACCGGGGTGGTGTGGATGCGACCACCGGCCCTCGTCGAGGGCGAGCCGCTCAGCCCGGTGCAGCGGCTGCTGGCGTGCGTCGACTCGGCGTCGGGGGCGAGCGCGGCCCTCGACGTGCGCGAGTGGGGCTTCTTGAACACCGAGCTGACCGTGCACGTGCTGCGTGAGCCGGCGGGCGAGTGGGTGTGCCTGGACGCCGAGACCACCCTGTCCGACGGATCGGTCGGGGTCGCCACGTCCGCGGCGTACGACGAGCGCGGCCTGGTCGCCCGGTCGGCGCAGGCGCTGCTCGTCGTACCCCGCTCGGTCAGTCGGTGATCCGCGGCCAGGGCGCCGCCTCCTCGAGCTCGTAGGCGAGCTCGAGGAGCGTGGCCTCCCAGCCGGCGCCGGCCGAGAGCTGCATCCCCTGCGGCATCCCGGTCGAGGCGGTCGCGAGCGGCAGCGAGACCGCCGGGTCGCCGGTCGCGTTCTGCCACGGCGTGAACGCCACCCATTCGAGGATCCGGTCCATGACCGTCTCGAAGTCGTTGGTCGGGTCGAGGTGCCCGACCAGCGGGGTCGGCGCCGCGAGCGTCGGGGTGAGCGCGACGTCGTAGCGGCGGTGGAAGTCGGCGGAGACCCGGGACAGCCGGCGCAGCCGGGCGATCGCACCGGGCAGCCGGTGGATGCGCCGCCGGCAGTGGCGGTCCAGCCCGAGGGTGAGGTTGTCGAGGCGGGTGGGGTCCCACGACGGCCCGGCCTGCCGCCGGCCGGCGCGCACGATCGTCATCGCCAGCATCGACCAGTAGAGGAGGAAGTCCTCGGGCACCGTGGCCGGCGCCGGGTGCTCGACCTGCTCGACCTCGTGGCCCAGGTCCTCCAACAGCCGAGCGGTCTTGAGCGTGAGGTCGACGATCTCGGGGGTCGCCGTGCGGCCGATCCCGCCGGTGTGCACGGCGATCCGCAGCCGGGCGCGGCCCGGCCGGGTGACGTCCCCGATCGGGGGCAGGGACAGGGCCCGGTAGACGTGCTCGGCCTCGCGCAGGAAGGCGGCGGTGTCGCGCACCGAGCGGGTGAGCACCCCGTCGGCCACGATCCGCACCGGCATCCGCCGGGTCAGCCGGTCCTGGGCCAGCCGATCGCGCGTCGGCTTGAGCCCGACCAGCCCGTTGACGGCCGCCGGGATCCGGATCGAGCCGCCGCCGTCGTTGCCGTGGGCGATCGGTACGGCGCCGCCCGCCACCAGCGCCGCCGTACCGGCCGAGGAGGCACCGGCGGTGCGGGCGGTGTCCCACGGCGAGCGGACCGGGCCGAGGCGCGGGTGCTCGGCCGAGGGGCTGAAGCCGAACTCGGACAGCTGGGTCTTCCCGAGCGGGACCAGCCCGGTCGCGAGGAACATCCGGGCGAAGTCACCGTCGTGCTGGACCGGGCGGGCACGGTAGGCGTCACAGCCCTGCTGGGTGGGCATCCGCGCGACGTCGACGTTGTCCTTGAGGAAGGTCGGCACCCCGGCGAAGAAGCCGCCGCGCGGGTCCCGGGCCTCGGCCCGGGCCCGGTCGTAGGCGACGTAGGCGAGCGCGCCCAGCTCGGGCTGGAGCCGCTCGGTGCGTGCGATGGCGGCGTCGATCGCCTCGCGGATCGACACCCGGCCCTCCTGGAAGGCCTCGACGAGACCGACCGCGTCCAGGGTGCCGAGGGCGTCGCCGCCGAAGGCGTGTACTCGGGTCACGGATCAGAACGTAGTGGTTGGCCCGGCGGGCGCGTGGCTCGGTCAGGCCTGAGCGGCCAGCCGGCTGTCGATCGCCACCGGGCTCAGCACCTGGTCGAGCGCCAGCGCCGCGCAGCCGACGACGCCGGCGCGGGCGCCGTGGGTGGCGGGCAGGAACTGGAGGTCCCGCGTCGCCAGCGGCGCGGCACGCCGGTAGACGCTCTCGCGGACCCCGGCGAGGTAGAAGTCGAAGGCGGCCCCCATGTCGCCGCCGATGACGACCGCGGCGGGGTTGAGCAGGTTGATCGCCACGGCGAGCACCTCGCCGAGCTCCCGGCCGCTGTCGCGCAGCAGCCCGCGGGCGGCGGAGTCGCCCTGGAGGGCGAGGGCCACCAGCTCGCGCACGTGGCCGACCGGATGCCCGGCCTCGGCCATCTTCGCCACCAGCGACCAGCCGCCGGCGATCGTCTCCAGGCAGCCGACCGCGCCGCAGCGGCACGGCAGGTCGCCGGCGGCGTCGACCTTGGTGTGCCCGATCTCGCCCGCGGCGCCGAGGTGCCCGCTGAGCACCCGGCCGCCCGCGATGATCCCGAGGCCCAGCCCGGTCGAGGCCTTCACGACGAGCACATCGCCCAGGTCGCCCGCGCCGCCCAGGAGCTCGGAGCGGGCCAGCACGTCGGCGTCGTTGCCGACGAACAGCGGCGCCTGGGCGAGGTCGGAGAAGTACGGCGCGAGCGGCACGCCGTCCCACCCGGACATGACCGGTGAGCCGATGCTGACGCCCCGGGCCCGGTCGAGGGTGCCGGGCAGGCTGAGCCCGATGCCGAGGACCGGCGGCTCGATGCCCGCGAGCAGGCCCCGGAACCGGTCGGCGACGTCGGCCATCAGCTCGTCGGGGCCGACGCCCACCTCGTGGTCGCGCGAGTCGGCGGACAGCTCCTGGCCGTCGAGGTCGGCCACGGCGAGCTGGCTGCGGGAGCGGCCGATCGCGGCCGCGAGGACCACGCCGGCGTTGTTGTTGAACACCAGGGCGCCCGGCGGCCGGCCGCCGGTCGAGGCGAGCTCCTCGCCGAGGAGCAGCAGCCCGGCCGAGGTCAGCGAGCTGACCCGGGCCGTGACCGCGGTCCGCGACAGCCCGGTCAGGGCGCGCAGCTGGGAGCGGGTGCTGGCACGTCCGGTGCGGACGAGCTCGAGCAGCTCGCCGGCGGTGGCCGGCGCAACGGTCTCGCGGTTCTCGGCCAACTGGGTCACGGGGCTGAGCATAAACCGCCGTACTTCGACCCTGGAAAGACCGAGAGGGGCTCGTACTGACCCGAACCTCGCCCCGACCACGACCGCCCGGCGACGCGGCCGGCCGCGCACCTGACGCATCGGTCCTCCCAGGCCCGGTCGGGAGCAGATCCGTCAGGTACGCCGGCGGTGACAGCCCACCAGGTGCGGGTCGAAGACGCCGATCGCCTCCATCAGCGCGAACATCGTGGTCGGGCCGACGAAGGCGAAGCCGCGCTTCTTCAGGCCCTTGGAGAGGGCGATCGACTCCGCGGAGGTCGTCGCCATCTCGGCGGTGTCGTGCCAGGCGGGCGGGTCGGCCGGGGCGAAGGACAGGACGAACGCCTCCAGTCCCTCGCTCTCCCGCAGGGCGAGGGTCGCGCGGGCGTTGGTGAGAGCGGCCTCGATCTTCAGCCGGTTGCGGACGATCCGCGGCTCCTGCATCAGCCGCTCGACGTCGGCGGCGTCGAAGGCCGCCACCGCGTCGGCATCGAAGTCGTGGAACACCTCGCGGAACGCCGGTCGCTTGTTGAGGATCGTCGACCAGGACAGCCCCGACTGGAAGGCCTCGAGCGTCAGCCGCTCGAGGTACGCCGCCTCCCCGTGGACCCGCTCCCCCCACTCGGTGTCGTGGTAGTCACGCATCACCCCGGGCGCACCGCCCCACGGGCAGCGGGTCACCCCGTCCTCGCCGGTCACCGGTCCCATGCCGATCATCCAATCGCACCGCGCCGACAGCAGGTGAACCCTGCGGCACCGACCGTCGTATCCCCGGCAGGACCTACGAACGGAGGCACCATGTCGATCCACACACGACGGGCGGCCGCGGCGCTCGGCACCGTTGCCCTCCTGGCGGTCGGGACGTTCGCGACCAGCCCGACGGCGGCCGCTCCGGCCTCTCGGGCGGCGGCCCAGCGGCTCGAGGCGACGCTGCGGCCCAGCGGGGATCCGGACGGGTCGGGCGAGGCCCACCTCACCTTGAACAAGGCGCGCGGGAAGGTGTGCGCGACGGTGACCTGGGAGCACATCGACGACCCCGACGCCGCCCACATCCACCGCGTCTCCGACGGCAGCATCGTCGTCGACCTGAGTGGCTCGGTGACCGGCGGGGCACGCTGCACGAGCGGTGTGCCGGCGCGGACGGTCGGCCGCATCCTGCGCCACCCCAGGCGCTACTACTTCAACGTCCACAACGCGACCTACCCGGCCGGGGCGATCCAGGGCCGGCTGCACCGCTGACGACCCGGACGGATCGAGGTCAGCGGCGCTCACGCAACCGCACGTTGGGCAGCGGGGGCGCCGGGATCGGTGGCAGGTGGTCGCCGACCACCACGCCGAACCGGCCCTCCCGCACCAGCTGGGCGTCGGGCACCACCCGGGACGGCGCGCCGCCCTCGGACAGCCCGCCGGCCTCGGCCGGGGCCCGCTCGGCTCCGGCCGGGTCGAGGACCTGGGCCTGCCACTCCTCACGGAACCGGACGATCTCGTCGTGGCTGCGGCCCACGAAGTTCCACCACATCACGATGCGCTCGCCGAACGGCGGCCCACCGAGGAGCAGCAGCCGCACCGGGTCGCCGTACGCCGTGAGCGTCAGGGTCGAGCGGCCCGGCGGGAGGTAGGCGAGGGCGTCCTGCTTGGTCTCGACCCCCTCCACCGCGAGCACGCCGGTGTCCGCGAGCACGCCGTGCTCGAACGTCTCGTCCACGTCGAGCGCCAGCGTGGTCCCCGGCTCCAGCAGCAGCTCGGCGCCGAGCAGCGGCGTGTACGTCGGGACCGGCGAGGTGTCCCCCAGCAGCGACCCGAGGAACACCCGCGCCGTCCAGCCGTCGCCGGTGACCGGGGCCGGTGCGTGGTGAGCGAACCCGGGCTCGGTGAAGCGGTCCGAGTCGGGCAGGGCCACCCAGAGCTGGGCGCCGTGCAGGGTGGTCGTCGACGCCGGGGAGACCTCCGAGTGGCTGATCCCGCGGCCCGCGGTCATCAGGTTCACCTCACCGGGGCGCACCATCGCATGGTTGCCGGCGCTGTCTCGGTGCTCGACCTCGCCGGTGAACAGCCAGCTCACCGTCTGCAGCCCGGTGTGCGGGTGCGGCGCGACCGACATCCCGCCGGTGTCGGCGACCCGGTCGGGCCCGTAGTGGTCGACGAAGCACCACGCGCCGATCAGCGAGCGCTGACGCTGCGGGAGCGTACGGCGCACCCGCATCGCCCGTGGCCCGCCGAGCGGCACGTCGCGCGGCGTCATGATCTCGATGCCCGGGCTGATCGCACCCGGGCCGTCGACCTGGTCGGGCCGGTCCTCGAGGTTGCTCATCGCCCCATTGTGCCGCCGGTCAGCCCAGGTGCTCGGGCTCGACGTGCCGCTTCCCCTCGTCGCCGCGGCCGGGCGGGGTGATCGATCCGGCGTCGCTGCCGACGGAGACCCCCGACGGCCCGCCGCCGGGGGGGTCCAGACGCACGACCACGGACTTCGAGGTCGGGCAGTTGCTGCCCTCGGCCGTCGAGTCCAGCGGGACCAGCGGGTTCGTCTCGGGGTAGTACGCGGCGGCGCAGCCGCGCGGGGTGTCGTAGGCGACCACCCGGAACGACGGCGCCCGGCGCTCCGAGCCGTCCTGCCACTCGCTGACCAGGTCGACGTGCTCGCCGGCCTCGAGCCCGAGGGCGGCGATGTCGTCGGGGTGCACGAACACCACGCGCCGGCCGCCGGAGATGCCGCGGTAGCGGTCGTCGAGGCCGTAGATCGTGGTGTTGAACTGGTCGTGGGAGCGCAGCGTCTGCAGCAGCAGCCGGCCCTCGGGGACCTCGAGGACCGTCGTGGGGCTGACCGTGAAGATCGCGCGGTCCTTCTCGGTCGGGAACGTCCGGCTGTCCCGCGGCGGGTGCGGCAGGGTGAAGCCGCCCGGGCGGTCCACCTTCTCGTCGTACGCCGCGCAGCCGGGCACCACCCGCGAGATCCGGCGCCGGATCTCGGTGTAGTCGGAGCGGAACTCCTGCCATGGCAGGTCGTAGCGGTCGCCGAGCACGGCCTGCGCCAGGGAGCAGACGATGTCGACCTCGGAGCGCAGGTACGGCGAGGCCGGGTCGAGCGGGCCCTGGGAGGCGTGCACGGCGCAGGTGCTGTCCTCGACGGTGACCCGCTGCACCCGGCCGCCGGTGAGGTCCTTCTCGCTGCGCCCGAGCGCGGGCAGGATCAGCGCCTCCCGGCCGTGCACGACGTGGGACCGGTTCAGCTTCGTCGACACGTGCACGGTCAGGGCCGCGCGCCGGAACGCCTCCTCGGTGACCTCGGTGTCGGGCGCGGCCGAGACGAAGTTGCCGCCGAGGCCGAAGAACACCTTCGCGGCGCCGTCGCGCAGGGCCTTGATCGCCGCGACGCTGTCGAAGCCGTGCTCGCGTGGCGGCTCGAACCCGAACTCGTCGCGCAGCCTGTCGAGGAAGTGGCCGGGCGGGCGCTCCCAGATGCCCATGGTGCGGTCGCCCTGGACGTTGGAGTGGCCGCGCACCGGGAACAGCCCGGCGCCGGGCTTGCCGATGTTGCCCTGGAGGAACGCGACGTTCGCGAACTCCTTGACGGTCGCGACCGCGTTGCGGTGCTGGGTGATCCCCATCGCCCAGCAGATCACCGTGGCACGCGAGTCGCGGAACATCCGCGCGGCCTCCTCGATCTGCTCGCGCGTCAGACCGGTGGAGCGGCGTACGACGTCCCAGTCCAGCGCGCGCAGGTGCTCGGCCCAGGCCTCGAACCCCCAGGTGTGGCGGTCCACGAACTCGTGGTCGACGCAGCCCCACTCCAGCAGCAGGGCGCCGATCGCCTGGAACAGCGCGAGGTCGCCGTTGATCCGCAGCGGCAGGTGCAGGTCGGCGAGCTCGGTGCCGTGGCCGACGACGCCGCGCGGTCGCTGCGGGTTCTTGAACCGGACCAGTCCCGTCTCCTTGAGCGGGTTGACCGCGATGATCCTGGCGCCGTTGCGCTTCGCGCCCTCCAGTGCGGTGAGCATCCGCGGGTGGTTGGTGCCCGGGTTCTGGCCGGCGATCACGATCAGGTCGGCCTCGAGCACGTCGCGGATCGTGACCGACGCCTTCCCGATCCCGATCACCTCGGCGAGCGCGACCGACGTGGACTCGTGGCACATGTTCGAGCAGTCGGGCAGGTTGTTCGTGCCGAACGCGCGGACGAAGAGCTGGTAGGCGAACGCGGCCTCGTTGGAGGTCTTGCCGGAGGTGTAGAAGATCGCCTGGTCCGGGGAGTCCAGGGCGTGGAGGTGCCGGGCGATGGTCGCGAACGCCTCGTCCCAGCCGATCGGCTCGTAGTGGCTGCCGCCCTCGCGCAGCACCATCGGCTCGGTGATCCGGCCCTGCTGGCCCAGCCAGTAGTCGGACCTCTCCCGCAGCTCGGTGAGCGGGTGGGCGGCGAAGAAGTCGCGGTGCAGGTGCCGCCTGGTCGCCTCCTCGGCCACCGCCTTGGCGCCGTTCTCGCAGAACTCCGCCGTGGCCCGGTGGCTCGGGTCGGGGTCGGGCCAGGCACAGCCCTGGCAGTCGAAGCCGTCGACCTGGTTGAGCCGCAACAGCGTCTGCGCCGTACGCCGGACCCCCATCTGCTCGACCGCGCGCTTCATCGCGACGGCGACCGCCGGCACCCCCGCGGCCGAGGCCTTGGGCGGGTCGACGTCCAGCTCGCGCTCGTCGATGTCTCGCTGCGGTGGTCTCCTGCCCATGTCACCCATCCTGTCCGCGCTGTCCGGTCCTGGGAAGCAGGTACCCGCACCCGTGGCCCGGATGCCTGTCGGAGACCGCCGGCCAATAGCCCGGTTGAGCCTGTCCTTGCGGGTCGCGGGACCGCTAGGTTGCGAAATGCCAGCCCTGCGACAGATCCAGGAGCACCGGATGTCGACCAACGAACCCCCGCCCCCCGGCCAGGTCCCGCCTCCTCCTCCGCCGGCGGGCGGTGGCTACGGCGGGCCGCCCCCGCCGACCGGCGGGTACGGCGAGACGCCCCCGCCACCTCCGCCCGTCCCGTCGTACGGCGGTGGCGACGGCAGCGGCTACAGCCTCGGCAACGCCCTGTCCTACGGCTGGGCGAAGTTCCAGGCGAACACCGCCCAGATCATCCTGTCCACCGTCGTGCTCGTCGTCGGCCTGGTCGTGGTGGCCGTCCTCGGCACCTTCGTGATGAACGCGCTGACCACGGACGCGTCGTGCTCGGTGAACAACGGCTCCGTCGACTGCGACGGCGGCACCGGCTTCTTCGGCCGGCTGATCCTGCAGTCACTGCTCTCGGCGGTGCTGCTGGTCGTCGCCTGGATCATCGGCGCCGGCCTGGTCCGCGCCTCGCTCAACGTCACCGAGGGACGGCCGTTCCTCTTCGCGGACGTCATCAAGACCGACAAGCTCGGGTCGGTGGTGGTCGCCAGCGTGATCATCGCGGTCGCCACGTTCGTGGGCACGATCCTGTGCTACCTGCCCGGCCTGGTGGTCGGGTTCGCGACGTCGTACACGCTGTTCTTCATCATCGACAAGGACATGGCGCCGGTCGACGCGATCAAGGCGAGCGTGATGTTCGTGAAGGACAACCTCGCGAGCACCATCGTCTGGTACATCGTCGGCGGCCTGGTCGCCGCGGTCGGGTTCGTCATCTGCGTGGTCGGTGCGCTGGTCAGCGTGCCGGTCGTGCTGCTGGGCACGGCGTACACCTACAAGACGCTCAACCACGAGCCGGTCGCACCGTAGGCCGCCCTCGGCCGCCGACCGCTCAGAGCAGCTCCAGGCGCAGCCGCGCCGGGTCTCCGACCTCGAGGGACTCGGCGCGGCGCACCGCCTTCTTCACCGGCAGCACGTAGCCGCGCTCCTTGTCGGGGAACACCGACGTGCGCCAGGTCGAGCCACCCAGCCTCGCCTCGACCCGCACCGACCCGAATCCGCGCGGCGGTCCCGAGCGCAGCCGGATCTCCTCGGTCTCCTCCGCCGGCACGGTGACGAAGACCCAGGCCGTGCCCTGAGGAGAGGACTCCCACTCCCAGAGCTCGGCGTCGAACTCGCACGTCCACCCGGCCATGTCGTCAGGGTGCACCAGCGCGCCGACACCGGACATCCGAGCTGGTCGGCGGCGAAGAGGCGTTCTCGCGCTCACCGTGCCGGGCCTGAGTGAGTCCACCGCCCGGCGGCCCTGACGAAGTCGGGCTCACCACGGCATGGCGACGAACGGGGAGGAGTACTCCACGTCGCCGGATAGCCGGCCCTCGGCCTCGGCCGGCGTGACCCGGTCCCGCTCGGCATCGAGGAACATCGCGAGCAGACCGACATCGCCAGCGGTCGCCAGTCCCGTCACCTCCTCGTGCGCGAGCACCCACGAGACGGCGGCGGTGATCCGCGCCTGGTCGTTGTACGGCTCGTACCAGGTCGTGTAGCAGTGGTCGTTGCCCTCGGGCCAGTTGCGGCGCGAGGCGGTCTTGATCGTCATCAGGCCGGCGTCCTGGCTGCGTACCTCCGCGACCAGGGCCTCGAAGTCGACCCGGTAGGCCTCGTCGCGCCACAGCACGGGGTTGAGCGGGGTCAGCACGGTCGCGAACGGGTGCCGGCGCAGCGCCTCGAGGTGGGTCGCGGGCGCCTGGTCGCCGTGACCGGTGATGCCCACCGCCCCCACCAGGCCCTGCTCCTGCGCCTGGAGCGCCGCCTCCAGGGCGCCGCCGGCGCCGGTGGCGCGGTCGAGGTCGGCGAGGTCACCGACGGCGTGCAGCTGGAGCAGGTCGACGTGGTCGGTCTGCAGCCGCTCCAGCGAACGGTTGATCTCCCGCCAGGCCGACTCCTTGTCCCGGCGGCCGGTCTTGGTGGCGAGGAAGACCTGGTCGCGGATGCGCGGCAGCCACGGCCCGAGCCGCAGTTCCGCGTCGCCGTAGTCGGCGGCGACGTCGAAGTGGTTGATGCCGCCGTCGAGCGCCTCCTGGACCGACCGGTCAGCGACGTCCTGGGTCACCTCGGAGAGGGCGGCCGCGCCATAGATCAGGACCGAGCTCCGATGTTCCAACCTGCCGAGCCTGCGGGTCTCCACGAGCCCACTATGCACCTCAGCCGTCGGCGGCTACCGGCCGGCGGTGCCCCATCCACCTCCCGTCCGCGATCGCACGTGGACCGCCCACCGCCCACCCGGCGGCAACCGCGACCAACCCAGGCCAGCGGTGCCCCATCCACCTCCCGCCAGCACCCAAACGTGGACCACCCACCGCCCACCCGACGCCAACCGCGACCAACCCAGGCCAGCGGTGCCCCAGCCACCACCCCTCCGCGATCGCACGTGGACCACCCACCGCCCACCCGACGCCAACCGCGACCAACCCAGGCCAGCGGTGCCCCAGCCACCACCGGCCAGCACCCAAACGTGGACCACCCACCGCCCACCCTGCGGCAGCCGCACGGGCTCAGCTGTTGGAGAACACCCCCGGATCCCCGCCGTCCGGTCCACGACCGCTCCAGCTCCAGGCGTACGCCGCGTCCTCGACCGCGAGCCCGCCCTCCCCCAGCTCGAGCGGGGCGAACGTGTCGACCATGACCGCCGACTCCTCGAAGTACTCCACGCCCAGCGACGCCTCGATCGCCGAGGGCTGCGGTCCGTGGGCCTGGCCGCCGGGGTGCAGCGAGATCGACCCGAGGCCGATGCCCGAGCCCTTGCGCGCCTCGTAGTCGCCGCCGACGTAGAACATCACCTCGTCGCTGTCGACGTTGGAGTGGTAGTACGGCACCGGGATCGCCAGCGGGTGGTAGTCGACCTTGCGGGGCAGGAAGTTGCAGACCACGAAGTTGCGGCCCTCGAAGACCTGGTGCACCGGCGGCGGCTGGTGCACCTTGCCGGTGATCGGCATGTAGTCCTCGATGTTGAGCGTGTACGGGTACAGGCAGCCGTCCCAGCCGACCACGTCGAAGGGGTGCGTCGCGTACGTCAGCCGCGTGCCGACGATCCCGGCGCTGGTCCGGTGCTTCACGAGGACGTCGACGTCGGCGCCGTCCATCGTGACCGGCTGGGTCGGCCCGTAGAGGTCGCGCTCGCAGTACGGCGCGTGCTCCAGGAGCTGGCCGTAGCGGGACAGGTAGCGCTTCGGCGGCGCGACGTGGCTGTTCGCCTCGATCGCGTACAGCCGGCTCGGTTCGGGGGATCCGGGGGCGGGCACCCACCGGTGCGTGGTCGCCCGCGGGATCACGACGTAGTCGCCCGCTCGGTAGCCGACCACGCCGAACACGGTCTCGACCACGCCGGTCCCGGACTCGACGTACACGCACTCGTCGCCGATCGCGTTGCGGTAGTAGGCGGAGGGCTCAGGGCCGGCGACGACGTAGGAGAGGCGCACGTCGCCGTTCCCGAGCACCAACCGGCGGTCGGTGACCGCGTCGCCACCGGTCTCGAGGTCGTGGAGCCGGAGGTGTCGCGGCTTGAGCGGGTGGTTGGGCGTGCGGGTCTGGTCGGGCAGCGCCCAGACCTCGGAGGCGACGATCGCCGACGGCACGCCGCGGTGGTAGAGCAGCGAGGAGTCCGAGGAGAAGCCCTCCTCGCCCATCAGCTCCTCGTAGTAGAGCCGGCCGTCGGCGTCGCGGTGCTGGGTGTGCCGCTTCGGCGGCACCTCGCCGATCCGTCGGTAGTGGGCCATCGCGGCCTCCGTTCCCCGGCCTGGCATCCGATAACCGGACACCTTCGTTCGCTATCTGTCTCGTGGTTAGAGTAGCGATCGTGTCAACGCAACCGCCGGTACCTGCTCTCGGGCACACGTGGCGCGGCCTCGTCGACGACGCCGCGATCTTCCCGCCCGGCGACGCGCCGCTGGAGCGCGCCGCGGCCGACCATCAGGCCAGACGGAGCGAGCCGTACGCCGACCTGGTGGGCACGTTCGTGGTCCGCGACATCGACCTGCCCGACCTGAAGGCGACCCCGCTGGCGCTCTCGGTGGTCGTCACCGGAGGCGCCGGCAACATCGCCGGGCTGACCGCACTGGCCCGCAGGCTGCACATCGCGGTCGAGGGCATCGAGATCGCGCTGCGCGACGTCGACGACCTGCCCGGCAACGCCCGCCGGGTCGCCGCCGCGGTCGACGCCGCCCGGGCCGAGGGCCAGCTCGACGACCACGTGCCGGTGTACGTCGAGCTCCCGCACGTCCCGTCCACCGGGTCCTGGCTCGCCGCCGCGGACGAGGTCGCCGCGAACGAGTTCCGGCTCAAGTTCCGCACCGGTGGACTCGACGCCGCGGCGTACCCGCACGCCCACGCGCTGGCCCGCTGGATCGACGCAGCGCTCGACCGCGAGACGCCGTTCAAGTGCACCGCCGGCCTCCACCACGCGGTGCGGCACACCGGCGAGGCGGAGTCAGGGGGGTTCGAGCACCACGGCTTCCTCAACCTGCTGGTCGCGACCCGGCTGGCCTTCGACGGCGCCGCGCCCGACGCGGTCGTCGAGGTCCTCGAGCGCCGCGACGGCGACGCGCTGGCGGCCGCGGCCCGCGACCTGGACCTCGCCGGCGCCCGCCGCTGGTTCACCTCCTTCGGGTCCTGCTCGATCGACGAGCCGCTCGCGGACCTGGCCGCCCTGGGCCTCCTGGGGCTGTCGTGAGCAGCTGGGTGCCCGGGGCGGACGGCTCCGGCTTCGGCGTCGACCACCTGCCGTACGGCGTCTTCTCCCGCCCCGGCGAGGAGCCCCGGGTCGGCGTCCGCATCGCCGACCAGGTCCTCGACCTGGCCCCGGTCGCGGCGGCCGAGATGCTCGACGTCCACCGCGTCCTCGAGGCGCGCTCGCTCAACCCGCTGATGGCCGAGGGGCGCCGGGTCCGCGAGTCCGTGCGCGCCTGGGTCGTCGGGCTGCTGAGCGACGAGAGCGAGCGCGACCTGGTCGAGCCGCACCTCGTGCCGCTCACCGAGGTCGCCCTGCACCTGCCGGTGGAGGTCGCCGACTACGTCGACTTCTACGCGAGCGAGCACCACGCCTCCAACGTCGGCCGGATCTTCCGCCCGGACGCGGAGCCGCTGCTGCCGAACTGGAAGCACCTGCCGGTCGGCTACCACGGCCGCGCCGGCACCGTCGTCGGCTCGGGCACGCCCGTCGTCCGCCCGTGCGGGCAGCGCCGCGGCGACCCGGCGCCGACGTACGGCCCCTCGACCCGGCTCGACATCGAGGCCGAGCTCGGCTTCGTGGTCGGCACGCCGTCGGAGCTCGGGACACCGGTGCCGTACGACGCGTTCGCCGACCACGTGTTCGGCGTGGTCGGCCTCAACGACTGGTCGGCGCGCGACATCCAGGCCTGGGAGTACGTGCCGCTGGGTCCGTTCCTCGGCAAGTCGTTCGCGACCTCGGTGTCGCACTGGGTCACGCCGCTCGAGGCGCTCGACGCAGCGTGGGTCGACCTGCCCGGCCAGGACCCCGAGCCGCTGCCCTACCTCGGCCCCGGCGCCACCCGCGGCCTCGACGTCGACGTCGAGGTGGCCGTCAACGGCGAGGTGGTCAGCCGGCCGCCCTACCGCACCATGTACTGGTCGCCCGCGCAGCTGCTGGCGCACCTCACGGTCAACGGCGCGAGCCTGCGCACCGGTGACCTCTACGCGTCCGGCACCATCAGCGGCCCCGAGCCCGACCAGCGGGGCTCGCTGCTCGAGCTCGGCTGGGGCGCCGACGACGCGTTCCTCGACGACGGCGACGAGGTCGTGATCCGCTACGCCGCCCCCGGCACGGCCGGCGGCCGGATCACCCTCGGCGAGGTCGCCGGGGTCGTCGAGCCCGCCCGCACCTGAGCCCGATCCCCGATCGGAGGATGCGGCGTACCCGGGACGGGCGCCGGCCGGCGGGGCTAGCGTGCCTCCATGTACGACGGACCACCGGTGGTCGTCGTCGGGAACGGGCCGGTCGGCCAGACGACCGCGCTGCTCCTGGCCCGCTGGGGCGTCCCGACGATCGTGCTCGACGCCCAGGACCGGCGCACGCCGGTCGGCTCCCGATCGATCTGCCAGCAGCGCGAGACCCTCGACATCTGGGACTCGGTCGGCGCCGGGCGCGAGATCGCGGACGAGGGCGTGACCTGGCGGGTCGCGCGGACCTACTACCGCGAGCACGAGCTGTTCCACCTCGCGTTCGCCGACAGCGGGAGCAGCCCGTTCCCGCCCTGGGTGAACATCGGGCAGGCCCGGGTCGAGCAGCTGCTCGACGAGCGGATCGCGGAGCAGCCGCTGATCGAGGCCCGATGGGGAACCACCGTCACCGGGATCACCCAGGACCGGGACCGCGCGCGGGTCGAGACCACGCACGGCAGCATCGCGACGCCGTACGTCGTCGCCTGCGCCGGCGCCCACGGCGACGTGGCACGACGCGCGGTCGGCGCGGAGTTCGAGGGCCGCAGCTTCGCGGACCGGTTCCTGATCTGCGACATCCGCTGCGAGCTCCCCGACCGCGAGCTCGAGCGCCGCTTCTACTTCGACCCGGCGTGGAACCCCGGCCGCCAGGTGCTGATGCACCCGTGCCCGGACTCGACGTACCGCATCGACTGGCAGGTGGCGCCCGAGTTCGACCTCGAGCAGGAGCGGGCGAGCGGCGACCTCGACCGCCGGATCAGGCGGATCGTCGGCGACCGGGACCACGAGGTCGTGTGGTG
Source organism: Nocardioides sp. (assembly GCF_030019515.1). Taxonomy (GTDB): domain Bacteria; phylum Actinomycetota; class Actinomycetes; order Propionibacteriales; family Nocardioidaceae; genus Nocardioides. The sequence continues at coordinate 283,854 of NZ_JASEEQ010000003.1, forward strand.
CACGGTCTACCGGTTCCACTCCCGCTGTGCGACGACGATGGGCGCGGGCCGGGTGCTGCTGGCCGGCGACTGCGCGCACCTGGTGGCGCCGTTCGGTGCCCGCGGCCTGAACTCCGGCGTCGCGGACGCCGAGAACGCCGCCTGGCGGATCGCGTTCGAGCTGCACGGCTGGGGTCGCGGCCTGACACCGGCGTACGACGTCGAGCGCCGCGCGGCCGCACAGGACAACCTGGCGGTCACCACCCGCACGATGGACTTCCTCGTCCCGCAGTCCGACGCCGGGTGGGCACACCGGTGCGCAGTGCTCGAGCGCGCGGTCACCGACCCCGAGGCACGCACGCAGATCGACTCGGGCCGGCTCTACGCGCCGTTCCGGTACGGCGACCACCCGCACCCGGCGGTCGGGGCGATCCTGCCCGACCACGCCGTCGACGGCGTCCGGCTGCGCGAGCTGGCCCGGCGCGGGCTGCTCTTGCTCTCGCGCGACCCGGTCCAGGTGCCGGATCTCCCCTTCCCCTGCTCGGCCGTGGCGCTGCCCACGGGACCGGCCGACGAGCTGGGCCTGACCGCGGGCGAGGCCTGGGTGGTCCGGCCGGACGCGCACGTCGCGGCAGCCCCAGCCCCGGGGGCACTGGGCGAGGCGGTCGGCTCGCTGCTCGCCGGCCCAGGCCTCAGCCAGTAGGCGAGTCCGCCTCGGCCAGCACGGCTCGGGCGCGGCGTGACCCCGGCCCGCCAGCACACCCACCACCGGTAGCGTGATGGCGTGCAGCTCGGCCAGTACCCCGCACCCGGCCACGTGGTCGCCCACGTCAGCGACCCGCACCTCCTGGCAGGCGGCGCCCGGCAGTACGGCGTCATCGACACCGAGGCCCGTCTCCGGCTCGCGCTGACCCGGCTCTCCCGGCTCGACGCGCCGCCACAGGCGCTGGTGTTCACCGGCGACCTCGCCGACAAGGCCGAACCCGCGGCGTACGCCCGCCTGCGCGAGCTCGTCGAGCCCGCCGCCGCGGACCTGGGCGCGGCGGTCGTGTGGGTGATGGGCAACCACGACGAGCGCGCGGCGTACGCGCGCGGCCTGTTCGGCTCGGACGCCACGGAGCAGGACGCGGCCCAGGACCGCGTGCACGAGGTCGCGGGGCTGCGGATCGTGTCGCTGGACACGAGCGTCCCCGGCTACCACCACGGGGAGCTGACCGACGACCAGCTCGCGTGGCTGGCCGACGTGCTCGCCGTCCCGGCACCGCACGGCACCCTGCTCGCCCTGCACCACCCCCCGATCCCGATCCCGATGATGCCGGCAGCCGCGGTCATCGAGCTGCTCGACCAGCACCGGCTCGCCGAGGTGATCACCGGCACCGACGTGCGCTGCATCCTGGGCGGGCACCTCCACTACTCGACGTACTCCACGTTCGCCGGCATCCCGGTCTCCGTCGCGTCCGCGACCTGCTACACCTCCGATCCCGCGCCGGTCGAGCGGTTCGTCTCCGGCGTCGACGGGCACCAGGCCATCACGATGGTGCACCTCTACGACGACCGGATCGTCCACACCGTGGTGCCGGTCGACGAGGCACCCGAGGTCAGCGGCTTCCCCGCCGACGTAGGCGCCCAGATCGAGGCGCTGACCCGCGAGCAGCGACGCGACCTGGTCTCCCGCAAGGACTCTCCCCTGTACACCGGCGAGCTCGACGCCCCCGGGCACACCTGAGCGCCGATCCGACCCGCCTACCGGCCGCTCGCGAGGATGGCCGGGCGTACCCAGGCCGGTGCTATGGTCCGGCCATGGCACCGATCTTCGAGGTACGACAGGCGACGGCTGAGCCGTCCCACCTGCCGTCCGGTGCCGCCCTCCTCGCGATCGAGCTGAGCGAGATCGCCCGCGGCATCCGCGGCCTCGACGTCCTGCGTCGCAGCGTCGACCGCGCCCCGCCCGCCTGACGGCAGCTGCACCAACTCAGGTCACCCAGCTCCTCAGGCCAGCGGTCCCGTCCCGACCGGACCGCCGCTTCGGCCTACCCCGGAGACAGGAGTATCCGATGCGGGATCATCCAGGGCTCGTTCACGCAGGACCCAGGCGGTCCGGCTCCGGCGCCGCCGCCCCGGCGGACCCGGGCCAGGCCCTCGAGCGGATCGCGGCCGACCTCGAGGTCGCCGCGACCACTCGCGAGGCGCAGCTGAAGGCGCTGCCTGCGGCCACCACCCCGGTCGCCGTAGCGCACCGGGAGAGCGTCCAGCGGATCCTGGCGGCCATCCGGGCCGCCCAGGCAGAGCTGGCAGAGCTGGCAGCCGGCACGTACGGCAGCTGCCACCGGTGCGGAGGCCGTGCGGACCTCGACCTGGCGCTGTCCCGGCCCTGGTCGCCCCTGTGCGGCCCCTGCGCCCTTCGCTGACGGCCCCCGCCGTCCCACTCACCCGGCCACCACACGCACCACGCCCACCACCCGGGGCCCGCTCGGGCACGGCCCCATCCCTGGGAGGGAATGTCATGAAGTCCGACCTCGTCGCCACCACCACCGACCGCCGAGGACGCCGAGACCGCCGAGACCGCAAGCGGGAACGCCGGGTCAGCGAGCGCCCCGAGTGGTTCGAGCTCGACCTCTTCGCACCGCCGTCGAAGCCCGGATCGCGGTTCGACGACACCGTCGCGCTCCCGATCGACGCACCCCGCCGGCTGGACGCCGTCGCGGCAGCGGCCGGCCTGCGGCTGCGCTCCCTGCCGGAGCCGCACGAGCTGGGGGAGCGCACGATCGCCTACCGGGCGCGGCTGCAGCAGGTGCTGCGCGAGGCCGCCGCAGCCTCGGCCCGGCTGGCCGCCGGCACCTACGGCCGCTGCCTGGAGTGCTCCTCGCCGATCTCGCTCGCCCTGCTGACCCAACGCCCGTGGGCCCCGCGCTGCGTGTACTGCGCACTCGACATCTGACCGGCCCGCGCCACCGACGAACCGAGAGGGGACACCCGATGACCGCCCAGCCCGCCTACGACTTCGAGTCACTGCTGATCGAGGCCGCCGCAACCCGAGACGTGCAGCTGCAGAGCCTTCCCGACGCGCAGGACGACCCCGTCGTCGCCGTCCAGCGGAGCGCGCTGAGGCAGACCCTGGCGGAGATCACCGCGGCCCGCGGCCGGCTCGCGGACGGGACGTTCGGGACCTGCACGGCGTGCAGCCAGGACATCCCGGCCGACCGGCTCGAGTTCCGGCCCTGGGCCGGCACCTGCGTGAGCTGCGTGGGGCGGTGACGGCGATGAGCGGAAGGGGCACCCGGGGCCGCTTGACGGCCGGAGCGACGCGGGCGCTGCGCCCGGGTCCGACCGCTCCGCCGCGCGAGGTGGCCGTCGTCGGTGCCGGCATCGTCGGGCTCAGCGTCGCCTGGTTCCTCCAGGAGCGCGGCGCGACCGTCACGGTGTACGACGCCGACCACGCCGCGAGCGGCGCCTCCTGGGGCAACGCCGGCTGGCTCACGCCGGCGCTCACCGCACCGCTGCCCGAGCCGGACGTCCTCAGGTACGGCCTGGCCTCGGTCCTCAAGCCGTCCTCGCCCGTCTACGTCCCGCCGCGCCTCGACCCGGCCCTGTGGCGGTTCCTCGGCGGGTTCGCCCGGCACTGCACCACCCGGCACTGGCAGAGCGGCATGGCGGCGTACGCACCGGTGAACCGGCTCGCGATCCGGGCCTTCGAGGACCTCGCCGACGCCGAGGCCACGCCGCGCCCGCACCGGGCGAAGCCGTTCGTGGCCGGCTACCGCACCACGAGCGAGGCGTCGGCGCTGCTCCACGAGCTCCGGCGCATCGAGTTGGCGGGCCAGCCGGTCCACTACGACTACCTCACCGGGCCGCAGGTCCAGCAGGCGCAGCCGGGCCTGAGCGCCGAGGTCGGGGCCGCCGTGCTCCTCCACGCGCAGCGCTACATCCACCCGCCGAACTTCGTGCGCGCCTTGGCCCGCTCCGTCATCGAGCGCGGCGGCAAGCTGCGAGAGTTGGTGCGGGTCGAGGAGGTCACCACCGAGCGGAACGCGGCCTGGGTCGTCGACAGCAGCGGGGGCCGGCACCGCCACGACGCCGTGGTCCTCGCCACCGGTGCGAGCCTGAGCCGGCTCGCGCGGCCGTTCGGGGTCACCCGGTGGGTGCAGGCCGGCCGCGGCTACTCGTTCACCGTCACCGGCGATCGGGTCCCCGACGGCCCGGTGTACTTCCCACAGCAGCGGGTCGCCTGCACCCCCCTGCACGAGCCGGTCAACCCGATCGGAGACCCGCCGTACGGCGAGGAGGGCGTCCCGCTGCTCCGGGTCGCCGGGATGATGGAGTTCCGCCGGCCCGACGAGGAGCTCGACCGGCGCCGGATCCGCGCCATCGTGGAGGCGGCCCGTCCCCTGCTCGGCGGCGTCGACCTCGACCACCGCCACGACGAGTGGGTCGGCTCCCGCCCGTGCACCGCCGACGGCCTCCCGCTCATCGGCTCGACCAGCTCGTCCCGGGTCTTCGTGGCCGGCGGGCACGGCATGTGGGGAGTGGCGCTCGGGCCGGTGACCGGGAAGCTCCTCGCCGAGCAGATCACCACCGGCACCGCCCCCGAGGAGCTGCGGCCGTTCGACCCGCTGCGCTGATCCGCGCGGCAGCCGCCGAAACGCACGAGACCCCCACCGCGGTGGGGGTCAGGCGCCTGGAGCTGCGTCCAGTGGCAGGTGAAGGATTCGAACCTTCGAAGGCAAAGCCGACGGATTTACAGTCCGCTCCCATTGGCCGCTCGGGCAACCTGCCGGGATGCTGCGCCGGGGCCGTTTGGCCCAGCGGCAACTTGGCGAAACAATAGCGCAGCCGTCATGGCAGACGAAAACCTCAGCGCCCTCCCTGGGCGCCGCAGACGACAGGAGTGCACCATGGCCGACTCGTCGTTCGACATCGTGAGCAAGATCGACCGTCAGGAGGTCGACAACGCCCTGGGGCAGACGGCCCGCGAGATCGCGACGCGCTTCGACTTCAAGGGCACCGGCGCCACCATCGAGTGGCAGGGCGAGCACGCGATCGAGATCTCTGCCTCGGCCGACGACCGGGCCAACGCGGTGCTCGACGTCTTCAAGACCAAGCTGATCAAGCGCGACGTGAGCCTCAAGGTGCTCGACGCCTCCGAGCCCCGCCCGTCCGGCCAGCAGAGCAAGATCGCCATCGCACTGAAGGAGGGCATCTCCTCGGAGGATGCCAAGAAGGTCTCCAAGCTGATCCGCGACGAGGGCCCCAAGGGCGTGAAGGCGCAGATCCAGGGCGACGAGCTGCGCGTCTCCTCCAAGAAGCGCGACGACCTGCAGGCCGTGATCGCCCTGGTCAAGCAGCAGGACTACGACTTCGCGGTGCAGTTCACCAACTACCGCTGAGCGCGTCGACCCCGCCCGTCCGGGCGCACCCGAGCAGGCCGGGGCTCGGCCCCGGGCCGAGCCTGGGCCGGCGGTGCGCCAGCAACCCACCTACGCCGGCATTCGGTTGCCCCGACACCGCCCGCCCGACCACACCCGACGCCTGCCGCCTCACACGGGTCGCCACCACCGCGGGAACGACGGCGGTACCCGGGGCCGGGGTCACCCACTCCAAGGGCGCCGGTTTGCTCGTCGCCGACATCTGGACCAGTCGACGGATGTGGCATGGCTCACTCATCCACCGAGAGAGACTGGTTCGGTGGCACCGGGCCCACGGCTATCGTGGGAATCCGCGCAACCCGACCGGATTCAACCAAAACTGGAACGTGTTCTAGTTACGGTCGCGGCGCGAGTACGATCGGCGGGGTGCCCGTGGGCCGGTTCTCCCGCCGCGCAAGCGTGAGGCAACCAGGGAAGAACCAGGAAGTAGGCGCGCGCCGTGTCTGTTCAGCAGGGCAAGCAGGTCAAGCAGCTCGACCGGGTGATCATCCGGTTCGCGGGTGACTCCGGGGACGGGATGCAGCTGACCGGTGACCGGTTCACCCAGGAGTCCGCGGTCTTCGGCAACGACCTGGTGACGCTACCCAACTTCCCTGCCGAGATCCGGGCCCCCCAGGGCACGCTGCCGGGCGTCTCGTCGTTCCAGGTGCACTTCGCCGACCACGACATCCTGACCGCCGGCGACGCACCCGACGTGCTGGTGGCGATGAACCCGGCGGCGTTGAAGGCCAACCTGGGCGATCTGCCGAAGGGCGCCGCGATCATCGTCGACACCCACGACTTCACGGCCCGCAACCTGGCCAAGGCGGGGTATGCGACCAACCCCCTCGACGTGTTGGGCGACGTGAACGACCCGCTCGGGGCGTTCGCCGTGCATGCGGTGGACCTGACCGGGATGACGATCGAGGCGGTCAAGGAGTTCGGGCTCTCGCGCAAGGACGCGGCGCGCGCGAAGAACATGTTCGCGCTGGGGCTGCTGTCCTGGATGTACGGGCGGCCCACCGAGCCGACGGTGACGTTCTTGGAGAAGCGGTTCGCGAAGGTCGCCGACATCCGCGACGCGAACATCGCCGCGTTCAAGGCTGGCTGGAACTTCGGCGAGACGACCGAGACGTTCGTCGTGCAGTACGAGATCAAGCCCGCACCGATGGCGCCCGGCACCTACCGCAACATCACCGGCAACCTGGCGCTGGCCTACGGCCTGGTCGCGGGCGGGGTGCAGTCCGGCCTGCCGGTGTTCCTGGGCTCCTACCCGATCACCCCGGCCTCGGACATCCTCCACGAGCTGTCCAAGCACAAGGCGTTCGGAGTGACCACGTTCCAGGCCGAGGACGAGATCGCGGGCGTGGGCGCGGCGATCGGGGCGTCGTTCGCCGGCTCCCTGGCGGTGACCACCACCAGCGGCCCCGGCATCGCGCTGAAGTCCGAGGCGATCGGGCTCGCGGTGATGACCGAGCTGCCGCTGGTCGTCGTCGACGTCCAGCGTGGCGGGCCCTCGACCGGGCTGCCCACCAAGACCGAGCAGGCCGACCTGCTCCAGGCCATGTTCGGGCGCAACGGCGAGGCGCCGCTACCGATCGTGGCGCCCCGCTCACCGGGCGACTGCTTCGACGCCGCCCTGGAGGCGTGCCGGATCGCGGTCACCTACCGCACCCCGGTGATGCTGCTCTCCGACGGCTACCTGGCCAACGGCTCCGAGCCCTGGCGGATCCCCGAGCTGGCCGACCTGCCCACCATCGACCCCAACTTCGCAGCACCGGGCCCGCAAGACCCCGACGGCACGACCTCGGCGTTCCAGCCCTACGCCCGCGACCCCCACACCCTGGCCCGCCCGTGGGCGCCCCCGGGCGTGGCCGGGCTCGAGCACCGCATCGGCGGCCTCGAGAAGGCCGACATCACCGGCAACATCTCCTACGACCCGGCCAACCACGACCTCATGGTCCGCACCCGCCAGGCCAAGGTCGACCGGATCGCCGAGTCGCTGCCGCCGCTCGAGGTCGACGACCCCTCCGCCGAGGATGGGCAGGGCGCCAAGGTCGTCGCCCTGGGCTGGGGCTCGACCTACGGGCCGATCGGCGCCGGCGTACGCCGGGTCCGCAAGGCCGGCTACCGCGTCGCGCAGGTCCACCTGCGCCACCTCAACCCGTTCCCCAAGGACCTCGGCGAGATCCTCGCGCGCTACGACAAGGTGCTGGTCCCCGAGATGAACCTCGGCCAGCTCTCGATGCTGATCCGCGCCAAGTACCTCGTCGACGCCGTCGGCTACAACCAGGTCCGCGGCCTGCCGCTCAAAGCCGCCGAGGTCGCCGAGGCCATCGGTGAGCTGATCTCCCAGGCCGAAGGCATCCAGGTCGACCTGAGCGCCGACGCCACCCCCGCCGCGAGCCCCGACGCGAGCACCGCCGTGTCCACCCAGGAGGCGCTGTCATGACCACCGACCTCAACTTCCCCGGGCTGCGCTCAGGGGTCGAGCTCGTCCCGAACTCCGAGCAGGCCCAGACCGGCAAGGAGTACACCAGCGACCAGGAGGTGCGCTGGTGCCCCGGCTGCGGTGACTACGCGGTGCTCAAGGCGGTCCAGGGGTTCCTGCCCGACCTGGGCCTGCGCCGGGAGAACATCGTGTTCATCTCCGGCATCGGCTGCTCGAGCCGGTTCCCCTACTACCTCGACACCTACGGGATGCACTCCATCCACGGCCGGGCCCCGTCGATCGCCACCGGCATCGCCACCGCGCGAGAAGACCTCTCGGTCTGGGTGGTCACCGGCGACGGCGACGCGCTGTCCATCGGCGGGAACCACCTGATCCACGCGCTGCGCCGCAACGTGAACATGACCATCCTGCTGTTCAACAACCGCATCTACGGGCTCACCAAGGGCCAGTACTCCCCCACCTCCGAGGCCGGCAAGATCACCAAGTCCACGCCGATGGGCTCCCTGGACCACCCCTTCAACCCGGTCTCCCTCGCGCTCGGCGCCGAGGGCAGCTTCGTGGCCCGCACCATCGACTCGGACCGCAAGCACCTCACCGCGGTGCTCTCCGCGGCCGCCGCCCACCGGGGCACCTCGTTCGTGGAGATCTACCAGAACTGCCCGATCTTCAACGACGGCGCCTTCGACGCCCTCAAGAACCCCGACACCAAGGCCGACGCCATCATCCCGCTGGTCCACGGCGAGCCGATCCGGTTCGGCGCCCCCGACAGCAACGGCCTCGGCACCAAGGGCCTGATCCGCGACAGCGAGACCGGCGGCGTCAAGGTCGTCGACCTGGCCGACCTCGGCGACGCGGTCGAGGACCGACTGCTGGTCCACAACGCCTACAACCCCGACCCCACCATGGCGTTCGCGATCTCCCGACTCACCGACTCCGGCTACCTCAACCAGTCCCCGATCGGCATCTTCCGCCAGGTCGAGCGGCCGACCTACGACGACCAGGCCCGCGCCCAGGTCGGCGAGGCCCGCGCCGCCCACCCCGGCGACCGCACCGAGCGCCTGGCCGCCCTGATCGGCGGCGGCGACACCTGGACGGTGGTCTGACCCGCAGCACGATGAGCTGCACGAAGGGTCCCGCCCGAGAGCGGGACCCTTCCGCGTGCCCGAGGCTCAGCGGCGCGTCGCGTAGGTCTTGCAGACGCGCGTCCAGGACCTGGCGTACCCGCCGCAGGCCTGGTCGTAACGCCGCCAGTATCAGTTCCCGCGCTCGGGTGCGAGGACGCGGACCTGCCACCGCTCCTTCAGCCCATGCGTGGGCACCGGCTCGAAGACCTTCCAGGCGCACTCGGCCGACGAGCACTCCTTGTTCTGCATGACGACCGGCCCGTGTCCGGGGTCGACGCGGCCCTTGAAGAAGAGCCTGCCCTCGACGTCACGATCGAGTCGTGCAGGTCGCGGGTCGGCTTCTCCGTCCCGCGCTAGAGCGGCGCGCTCACGACCGGCCGGACGCGGCCGTCGGCCGGCGCCGTAGCCGCCTGGGCCGGGCCACGGCCAGGCCCAGCGCGATCGAGGCGGTCAGCGTGGTCAGGGTCGGACGCATCTGTGGGGTCTCCCTCCGAGAGTTGCGGGCGCTTCTGGCCGGCCTCCGCGCCGGGGACCTGCCCGCGGGCCCGGGCCAGCAAGTCCGTACGCCGCCCTCCTATGCTGTGCGGGTGCCGGAACCGCGTCGTGGGCTTGCGTTCGGGTTCGCGGCCTACGCCATGTGGGGGACGTTCCCGCTCTACTGGCCGTTGCTCGAGCCGGCGGGGGCGGCCGAGATCCTGGCCCACCGCGTGCTCTGGTCCGCCCTCACCATGGGGCTGCTCCTGCTGGCGCTGGGGCGCATGACGCAGCTGCGCGCCGTGCTGCGCGACCGCCGGGTCCGGCTCCTGCTGACCATCGGGGCGGCGGTGATCAGCGTGAACTGGGTGACCTACATCTGGGGCGTCAACAACGACCGGGTCGTCGAGACCTCACTGGGCTACTTCATCAACCCGCTGGTGACGGTGCTGATGGGCGTGGTGGTCCTGAACGAGCGGCTGCGGCCCCTGCAGTGGATGGCGCTCGGGCTCGCCCTCGGAGCGGTGGCGGTCCTGGCCCTCGACTACGGGCGGGTGCCGTGGGTCGCCGTGATCCTGGCCTTCTCGTTCGGCAGCTATGGGTTGTGCAAGAAGACCGCGAACGTCGGCGCAACCGAGAGCCTCGCGTTCGAGACCGCCGTGATCGCCCCGTTCGCCGCCGGCTACGTGGCCTGGCTGGGCTGGACCGGGGGGTCGAACTTCGCCAGCCACGGCGCCGGGCACGCCCTGCTGTTCGCGACGACCGGCATCGTCACCGCCATCCCGCTGATCTGCTTCGGCGCCGCCGCCACCCGGGTGTCGATGGTGAGCCTGGGGCTGCTGCAGTACCTCGCGCCGATCATCCAGTTCGCCCTCGGCGTCCTGTGGTTCCACGAGGACATGCCGGCGGGCCGCTGGGTCGGCTTCGTGCTGGTCTGGATCGCGCTCGTCGTGTTCACCGTCGAGGCGGTCAACCACCGTCGCCGCCAGCTGCGGCTGACCGTCGAGGCCACCACGGCCGCCTGAGCGCCGAGTCGGCCCTCTCAGCCGGGCAAGATGCGCCGAGTCGGCCCTCTCAGCCGGGCAAGATGCGCCGAGTCGGCCCTCTCTGGCGGGCAAGATGCGCCGACTCGACCACCGCGCCCAGTGAGACGCGGCTAGGAGGAGCGGACCGCCACCAGGTCGGCGAACGCCTCCAGCGCGTCGCGGACCGGGCCGGGAGGTACGACGGCCAGATGGGCCTTGGCCTCCTGGGCGCGGGCGGACACGTAGTCGCGCGCCTGCCCGAGGGCCGGGTGGGCACGCAGCAGGCGCAGCGCCTCGGCGTGCCGGTCGTCGTCGGCCAGGTCGCCGTCGAGCAGCTCGAGCAGCCGGGCGTCGGCGGGGTCGGTGGAGGCGCGCGCCATCAGCACCGGCAGGGTGGGCACGCCCTCGCGGAGGTCGGTGCCCGGCGTCTTCCCGGACTCGCCGGAGTCGGAGGCGATGTCGAGGATGTCGTCGGAGAGCTGGAAGGCCGAGCCGACGATCTCGCCGTACGCCGTCAGCGCCTCCTCCACCTCGCGGCTCGCGCCGCCGAACCGGGCGCCGTAGCGTGCGGACGTCGCGATCAGCGAGCCGGTCTTGCCGGCGACGACGTCGAGGTAGTGGGCCAGCGGGTCCTCGCCGGGCCCGGGCTGCACCGTCTCGAGGATCTGGCCCTCGACCAGGCGGGTGAACGTCTGGGCCTGGACGCGGACCGCGTCGGTGCCGAGCTCCGCGGTCAGCTCGGAGGACTTCGAGAACAGGAAGTCGCCGGTGAGGATCGCGACGTGGTTGTCCCAGCGGGCGTTGGCCGAGACCGCGCCGCGGCGCAGCTCTGCCTCGTCCATCACGTCGTCGTGGTACAGCGAGGCGAGGTGGGTGAGCTCCACGACGCAGGCCGCCGTGATCACCTCGTCGGCGTCGGGGTGCTCGCCGGTCTCGGCGGCCAGCAGCACCAGCAGCGGGCGGAACCGCTTGCCGCCGGCCGTCATCAGGTGGCTGGCGGTCTCGCTGACGAAGCCGGCGCGGCTGACGACGTGGCCGGCCAGCGCGACCTCGACCGCGGCCATGCGGTCGCTCAACCGGGAGGCGAGGGCGTCGTCGGTGACGGGGAGGGCCAGTCCGGAGGAAGCTGCGGTCACCTGACGAATTGTCCTGCATTCGCGGCGAGGTCCAACACCGGTCCGGGAACGACACCCAGCACCAGGGTCGCGGCCACGCCGACGAGGATCGTCGCCGAGGTCAGGACCGAGGGCTTGGTGACGGCCGCGACCTCGCCGGGAGCAGTGACGTCGTCGTCCTCGAAGAACATCAGCAGGATCACCCGGACGTAGAAGAACACCGCGATGATGCTGCACAGCACCGCTGCGATGACCACCGGCCAGGCACCCGCCGCCAGGGCGACGGTGAAGACCGCCCACTTGCCGACGAAGCCGGCGGTCAGCGGGATCCCGGCCATCGAGAGCAGGAAGAACGCGAAGACCCCGGCGACCAGGGGCGAGCGGCGCCCGATCCCCCGCCAGCGCACGAACTGGCCGGCCTCGCCGCCCGCGTCGCGCACCAGGGTGACGACCGCGAACGCGCCCACGACCGCGAAGCCGTAGGTGACGAGGTAGAACAGGACCGCCTGCAGCGAGGTCACCTCGCCGTCGGCCAGCTCCGAGGCCTGCTGCACGCCGAGCACGCCGGTGAGCAGGAAGCCGGTGTGGGCCACCGAGGAGTAGGCGAGCATCCGCTTCATGTCCGTCTGGACGATGGCGACCAGCGCGCCCACGAACATCGTGAGGATCGCGATGATCCACAGCATCGGCTGCCAGCTCCACCGGTCGGAGCCGAACGCGACGTAGAACAGGCGGAGCATCGCGCCGAACGCGGCGATCTTCGTGCCGGCGGCCATGAAGGCGGTCACCGCGGTGGGCGCGCCCTGGTAGACATCGGGCGTCCACGCGTGGAAGGGCACCGCGCCGACCTTGAACAGCAGGCCGACGGCGAGCATGCCCATGCCGATCAGCAGCATGGTCTGGTTGCCGACGTCGTCGCGCACGGCCTCGTTGATCTCCGAGAAGCCCATCGAGCCGGAGAAGCCGTAGACCAGCGCGGCGCCGTACAGGAAGAAGCCGGAGGAGAACGCGCCGAGCATGAAGTACTTGAGCGCGGCCTCCTGGCTGAGCAGCCGGCGGCGCCGGGCCAGCCCGCTGAGCAGGTACAGGGGCAGCGAGAGGACCTCGAGGGCGACGAACAGCGTGAGCAGGTCGTTCGCGGCCGCGAACAGCATCATGCCGCCGAGCGCGAACATCATCAGCGGGTAGACCTCGGTCTGCTCCAGGCCCCGGGTCGACGCCTGTCGCTCGGCCTCGGTGCCGGGCAGCGCGGCGGCCTGGCCGGCGAACGCGGACACGCCGCCCTCGAGCCGGCGCTCGGCGAACAGCAGCGCGCCGCCGAGCCCGAAGACCAGCAGCATCCCCCAGATGAACAGTGCCGGGCCGTCGACCGCGATGGTGCCCTCGACGTCGATGGCGCCGCGGGCGGCGCCGTCACCGAGCACGTCCAGGTCGCGGGCCACGAGGATGGTGCCGACCAGGGCGACGACCACGCCGGCGACCGCCAGGCAGGTCTGCACGACGTAGCGGTGGGCACGCGGCACGAACCCCTCCACGAGCACGCCGGCCGCGGCGACGCCGAAGACCACGAGGAGCGGCCAGAGGTCGCCGTACTCGATCGTGGGCTTGATGAAGTCCATCAGTGAGCACCTTCCTCGGCGTGGTCAGCGACCGTCGGGGCCTCGTCGGACACGCCGACGTGCTGCAGCAGGGAGTCGACCGTCGGATTGCTGACGTCGAGCAGCGGCATCGGGTAGAAGCCGAAGAACACCAACGCGACCATCAGCGGCACGACCGCGACCAGCTCACGCCGGTTCAGGTCGGTCATCACCTCGTGACGCTCGTCGCCGGGCAGCGGCGGCCCGGTCATCGTCCGCTGGTAGAGCCAGAGCACGTAGATCGCGGCGAGCACGATGCCCGTGACGGCGATCGCGCCGACCCACCAGTGGTAGTCGAAGGCCGAGATCAGGACGAGGATCTCGGAGACGAACTGGCTCAGGCCGGGCAGGCCGAGCGTGGACAGGCCCGCGACCAGGAACAGCCCGGCCAGCACCGGCGCCTTGGACTCCACGCCGGCGATCTCGCTGATCAGCGACGTGCCCTTGCGCCGGATCAGGTATCCGGCGATCAGGAAGAGCGCCGCGGTGCCCACGCCGTGGTTGACCATGTAGAGGATCGCGCCCGACCCGCCCTGGCTGCTGAACGCGAAGATGCCCAGCGTGATGAAGCCGAAGTGGCTCAGCGAGGTCAGGCCGATCAGGCGCAGGATGTCGTCCTGACCGATGGCCACCAGCGCGCCGTACACGATCGAGACCAGCGCGAGCGCGACCACGACCGGCGTCGCCCACTGCGAGGCCTCGGGGAACAGGCCCAGGCAGAAGCGCAGCATCCCGAAGGTGCCGATCTTGTCGAGGATGCAGACCAGCAGCACGCTGGTGCCCGGCGTCGCCTTCTCGGTCGTGTCGGCGAGCCAGGTGTGCAGCGGGAACAGCGGGGCCTTCACCGCGAACGCCAGCATGAACCCGACGAACAGCCAACGCTCGGTGTTGGTGCCGAGGTCGAGCTGCTGCAGGTCGGAGAGCAGGTAGGAGGGGCTGCCGGCGTCGGCGGAGACGACGTAGAGGCCGACCACCGACGCGAGCAGCACGAGGCCGCCGCCGAGCTGGTACATCAGGAACTTCAGGGCGGCGCGGCCGCGACCGGCCAGGCCGAAGCGGCCGATGAGGAAGTACGCCGGGATCAGCGTCGCCTCGAACATCACGTAGAAGAGGAAGACGTCGGTCGCCGAGAACACCGCGATCGAGAACGACTCCAGGGCCAGCGCCCAGGCCACGAACGCGGCCGGCGAGCGGCCGTCGGCCTCGTTCCAGGACGCGACGAGCACCAGTGGCACCAGGGCCACCGTCATCAGGATGAGCAGCAGCCCGAGGCCGTCGACGCCCAGGGCGTAGTTGACGCCGAACGCCTCGATCCAGGAGTGCGTCTCGGTCAGCTGCATACCGTCGCCGGTGTCGTACTGGACGGCGATGGCGATGCCGACGGCGAGCGTCAGCAGCGAGAACAGCAGCCCGACCTGCTTGGGCAGCGCCGAACCGGGCGCCCTCGGCACGAACGCCGTCACCAGGGCGCCGACCAGCGGCAGCGCCCAGAGGACGGTGAGCCAGGGAAGGTCGTTCATGCGAGATTCACCGCCAGGAGAGCGAGGACGACGATGAGGACGCCGCCGAGGAGGGACAGGGCGTAGGTGCGGACGAAGCCGTTCTGGGCACGTCGGGCGAACCCGGCGAGGGTCCCGAGCGAGACCGGGCCGCCGGTGAAGGTTCCGTCGACGACGTGCTTGTCGATCGTCAGCAGGCCGCCCACCAGGTGCCGGCCGGGATTCACCACCAGGCCGTCGTTGATCTGGTTGCCGTAGAGCTCCTCACGGGCCGCCCGGGTCACGAACGACACGTCCTGCGGAGCGGTGCGCGGCACCTCGCGCCTGCCGAAGAGCAGCCAGGCGACCGCGACGCCGCTGGCGACGACGAGGACGACGATCACGGTGACCGCGAGCGCGGGCAGCGGCGGGTCCTCGTGGGCACCGGTCCCGACGACCGGCGCCAGGAAGTCCTGGATCCAGTCGCCCGCGAGCATCACGCCACCGAGGACGGAGAGTGCCGCGAGGACGACCAGCGGGACCGTCATCACCGAGGGCGACTCGTGCGGGTGCACGTCCTTCTCCCAGCGCCGGTCGTCGCCGAAGAACGTCATCAGCATCATCCGGGTCATGTAGAAGCCGGTGATGCCGGCGCCGATGATCGCGCAGATGCCGACCAGCCAGTTGTCGGCCAGTGCCGTCTCGATGATCTTGTCCTTCGACCAGAAGCCCGAGAAGCCCGGGAACCCGATGATCGCGAGGTAGCCCATCGCGAAGGTCAGGAAGGTCACCGGCATCATCTTGCGCAGCGCGCCGTAGTGGCGCATGTCGACGTCGTCGTTCATGCCGTGCATCACCGAGCCGGCACCGAGGAACATGTTCGCCTTGAAGAAGCCGTGCGTCAGCAGGTGGAAGATCGCGAACGCGTAGCCCGCGGCGCCCAGGCCGGCGCCCAGCATCATGTAGCCGATCTGGCTCATGGTCGACCCGGCCAGGCCCTTCTTGATGTCGTCCTTGGCGCATCCGATCGCCGCACCCCAGAGGATCGAGATCAGCGCGACCACCACGACGGCGGTCTGTGCGTGCGGC
Source organism: Nocardioides sp. (assembly GCF_030019515.1). Lineage (GTDB taxonomy): Bacteria > Actinomycetota > Actinomycetes > Propionibacteriales > Nocardioidaceae > Nocardioides. The sequence goes on from NZ_JASEEQ010000003.1 coordinate 299,629, forward strand.
GCGGCCTCGAAGATGAAGTTCGACCGGACGATGAGGTACACCCCCGCGGTCACCATCGTCGCAGCGTGGATCAGCGCCGACACCGGTGTCGGACCCTCCATCGCGTCGAGCAGCCAGGCCTGCAGCGGGAACTGGGCGGACTTCGCGCAGGCGCCGAGCAGGAGCAGGAGCCCGAGGATCGTGAGCTGGGTCTCCGAGGCGTTCGCGGCCTTCTCGCTGATCACCGTGAAGCTCGTGGACCCGAAGAGCGCGAAGAACATCATGATCGAGGTCGAGATGCCCATGTCGCCGACCCGGTTGATGACGAAGGCCTTCTTGCCGGCCGCCGCGGCCGACGGCTTGTGCTGCCAGAAGCCGATCAGGAGGTACGACGCGAGGCCGACGCCCTCCCAGCCGAGGAACAGCCCGAGGTAGTTCTCCGAGAGCACCAGCATCAGCATCGCGGCCACGAACAGGTTGAGGTAGCCGAAGAACCGGCGGCGGCGCAGGTCGTGGGCCATATAGCCGATCGAGTAGACGTGGATCAGCGAGCCGACGCCGGTGATCAGCAGCAGGAACAGGGCCGACAGCGGGTCGTAGAGCAGATCCATCCCCACGTCGAGGTGGCCGGTCTGGAACCAGGTGAACACGTGCTGGCTGACCTGCCGGTCGCCCTCGTCACGACCGAGCAGGTCGAAGAACAGGACCAGCGACACGAGGAAGGACCCGATCGGCAGCAGCGTCCCGAGCAGGTGCCCCCACTTGTCGGTGTACCTGCCGCCGACCAGCAGGATCGTGGCCCCGGCGAGCGGCAGCGCGACGACCAGCCACAGCAGGGAGTACACGCCGTCGGCGCTCGCGGCGTTCACCACCGGGATGGCGCCCTCGTTCAATGCGTACATGTGAGCGTGGCTCCTAGTACTTCAGCAGGCTGGCGTCGTCGACCGAGGCCGAGCGACGGGTCCGGAAGATGGTCATGATGATCGCGAGCCCGACGACCACCTCGGCGGCGGCGACGACCATCACGAAGAACGCGGCGATCTGCCCGTCGAGGTTGCCGTGCTGGCGGGCGAAGGCGACCAGCGCGAGGTTCGAGGCGTTGAGCATCAGCTCGACGCACATGAAGACGACGATCGCGTTGCGCCGGATCAGCACGCCGACGCAGCCGATCGTGAACAGGATCCCCGAGAGGACCACGTAGGCCGTCACATCCATTCGGGGTCCCCGACGAAGGGTGAGCGCAGGGAGCGCAGCGACCGGAGCGAACGGTTCGATGGGGTGTGGTTCATTCGGAGTCCTCTCCGGTGGCGGGGGTGACCTCGGTCGTGGTCGCGGGCGCGACGGCGTCACGTCCCGCGTGGGTGGCCCCGCTCAGCGTGCCCTCGATCTCGTGGATGTCCTCGGCCCTGGCCGGCGCCGAGCGGACCGTGCCGCGGGCCGCGAGCACCCGGGAGACCGACGACTCGGCCGCGGTCCCGTCCGGCAGCAGCGCCGGGGTGTCCACGGCGTTGTGCCGGGCGTAGACGCCGGGGGGCGGCAGCGGACCGGGGTGGGTGCCCAGCTCGGCGTAGTCCTTCATCCGCTGGGCGGCGAGCGACCGCTGCGTCGGCTTCGGCGTGAGCCGCTCGCGGTGGGCGAGCACCATCGCGCCGACGGCCGCGGTGATCAGCAGTGCGCTGGTGACCTCGAAGGCGAAGACGTAGCGGGAGAACAGGATGTTCGCCAGCGCCTGGATGTTGCCCGCGGCGTTCGCGTCCTCGAGGCCGACGGCGGTGCCGAGCGAGATCTGGCTGAGGCCGAGCACCATCACCAGGCCGAGGCCGAGGCCGAAGACCGCCGCGAGCACCCGCTGACCGCGGATCGTCTCGACGATCGAGTCGGACGCGTCGACGCCGACGAGCATCAGCACGAACAGGAACAGCATCAGGATCGCGCCGGTGTAGACGATGATCTGCACCGCGAAGAGGAACGGCGCCTCGAGCGCGGCGTAGAGCACCGCGAGCGACATCATCACGACCGCGAGCAGCAGGGCCGCATGCACCGCCTTGCGCACGAAGAGGAGACCGAGCGCCGCGATCACCATGACGGGGGCGAGGATCCAGAACGCGATCATGCGCCCGCCTCCGTGCTCGTTGCGGGAGCGGTCGGTGCCGGCGCGGCGAACTCACCGCGGTAGTAGGCCTCCTCGTCGTCGGCGAGACGCATCGGGTGCGGCGGCTGCTCCATGCCGGGCAGCAGCGGCGCGAGCAGGTCCGACTTCTCGTAGATGAGGTCGGCCCGGTTGTCGTCGGCCAGCTCGTACTCGTTGGTCATCGTCAGCGCCCGCGTCGGGCAGGCCTCGATGCACAGGCCGCAGAGGATGCAGCGCAGGTAGTTGATCTGGTAGACGCGGCCGTAGCGCTCGCCGGGGCTGAAGCGTCCGCTGCCGTCGGGGTCGTCGTCGTTGGACGCGCCCTCGACGTAGATGGCGTCGGCCGGGCAGGCCCACGCGCACAGCTCGCAGCCCACGCACTTCTCGAGGCCGTCGGGCCAGCGGTTGAGCTGGTGGCGACCGTGGAAGCGCGGGGCGGTCGGGAACTTCTCGAACGGGTACTGCTCGGTGACGACCTTCTTGAACATGGTCCGGAAGGTCACGCCGAACCCGGCGATGGGGTCCCAGAACTGCTCGCGCATGCTCTTGGACTCGGGGCTGTCAGCCATCAGACCTCCTCCCCCGCGCTGCGGGTGGCAGCGCTGGGCTGTGGCATCGACGACGCGATGGGTGAGCTTCTATCGAACGTGAGCGGGACCGCGGCGCCGCGGACCGGACCGCCGGACGGCATCGGCGGCACGGGGAACCCGCCCGCCGGCGCTGCCGCCGGCACCGTGGTCGTCTCCTCCTCGGCGACCCCGCCGAGGAAGAACAGGACCAGGAAGACCACGGCCAGCGCGCCGATCCCGAGCAGGAGGTAGTTGCGGTCGATGCCGCCGTTCAGCGAGATCGACCGGATCGTCGCGACCGCGACGATCCACACCAGCGCGATGGGGATCAGCCGCTTCCAGCCGAACGCCATGAACTGGTCGTAGCGCATCCGGGGCAGGGTGCCGCGCAGCCAGATGAAGATGAAGATGAAGAACAGCACCTTGCCGAAGAACCACAGCAGCGGCCAGTAGCCCTCGTTGGCGCCGGCCCAGGCGTGGTCGAGCCAGAACGGCGCGTGCCAGCCGCCGAGGAACAGGGTCGTCGCGACCGCGGAGACCGTCGCCATGTTGATGTACTCGGCGAGGAAGAACAGCGCGAAGGTCATCGAGGAGTACTCGGTGTGGAACCCGCCGACCAGCTCGCCCTCGGCCTCGGGGAGGTCGAACGGCGCGCGGTTGGTCTCGCCGACCATGGAGATCAGGTAGATCACGAACGACGGCACCAGGATCAGCCCGAACCACAGGTTGTCCTGGGCGGCCACGATCTCCGAGGTCGACATCGAGCCGGCGTACAGGAACACCGCGACGAACGCGAGGCCCATCGCGACCTCGTAGGAGATCATCTGGGCGCTGGAGCGCAGGCCGCCGAGCAGGGAGTACGTCGAGCCGCTGGACCAGCCGCCGAGGACGATGCCGTAGATGCCGACCGACGCGATCGCCATCACGAACAGCACGGCGACCGGCATGTCGGTGAGCTGGAGCGGGGTGCGGGTGTCGGTGAAGGGGATCGTCACCTCGGGCCCGAACGGGATCACCGAGAACGTGATGAACGACGGGATCACCGCGAGCACCGGAGCGACGAGGTAGACGGTCTTGTCGGCCGCCTTGGGGATGATGCCCTCCTTGAAGATCAGCTTGAGGGCGTCGGCCAGCGACTGCAGGAGCCCGAAGGGGCCGTTGACGTTGGGGCCCGGTCGGTGCTGCATCCGGCCGACGACGCGCCGCTCGAACCAGATGTTGAACAGCGTCAGCAGCAGGAGCACGACCAGGATCAGCACGGCCTTGAGCCCGACCACCCACCAGGCGTCGTGCCCGAACTGGGAGAGGGCGTCGGTCTCCATCGGGAGCAGGGCGGTCAGGGCGTTCATGCGTCGGTTCCCTTCGCGACGGTCACGCGACTGCCGGGCGAGGCCAGGTCGGCCAGCACCCCGTTGCCGAAGGAGTTCGCGGGCACCCACACGACCCCGTCGTCGAGGTCGGCCGGCTCGGCCGGCACCGTCACCGAGCCGCGGTCGCCGGTGAGGGTGACGGTCGGCCCGACCGCGTCGTACGTCGCGCGGCCGAGCCTGGCGACGGGCTTGCGGCCGGTGGCGCGGTAGGCCTTGTCACCGTCCTGCATGACGCCGTTGTCGATCAGCAGCTTCCAGGTCGCGAGCGCGAGGCCCGCGCCCGCACCGGCGGTCGGGTCCGACGCGGGGACCGCGTCCAGGGTGGCGCGCTGGCCGTCCCAGGGACCCATCTCCTCCATCTGGGCCCGCGCCTCCTCGACGGTCCGGAAGCCGAGCTCGTGGCCGGCTCCCATCGCCCCGAGCTCCTCGGCGATGCCGGCCAGGATCCGCAGGTCGGGCAGCGACGTCGGCCGGCTGAACACCGCGGGGAACGGGCGCGGCCGGCCCTCCCAGGTGACGAACGTGCCGGCCCGGTCGGCGACCGGGGCGGCCGGGAAGACCACGTCCGCGGCGCGGGTGACCTCGGTCTCGCGCACCTCGAGCGCCACCACGAACGACGCGGCCTCGACGGCCGCGCGGGTGGCGGCCGGGTCGGAGGTGTCGTCGGGGTCGACGCCGCCGATGACGAGGCCGCCGATCTCGCCGGCGCGCAGCGCGGCGACGATCGCGTCGGCGTCGCGGCCGGGCGTCTCGGGCAGTGAGTCCACGCCCCACGTGGTGGCGGCGTCGACCCGGGCCGCGGGGTCGGCGACCGGGCGGCCGCCGGGCAGCAGGCCGGGCAGGCAGCCCGACTCGACGGCGCCACGGTCACCGGCCCGGCGCGGCACCCACGCCAGCCGGGCACCGGTGCGGGCCGCCAGGCCGGCAGCGGCGCTCAGCGCGCCGGGCACGGTCGCCAGTCGCTCGCCGACGAGGATCACGGTGGTCGAGTCGATGCCGAACTCGGCGTGCGAGGACAGCGACTCGAGCGCGGCGGCCTCTCCCCCGGGCGCGGTGCGCAGCAGCTGACCGCGCATCTTGGTCAGGCTGCGCGTGGCGTACGGAGCGATCGCGACGACGCGGGTGCCGCCGCCCGGACGGCCCGGCTTGGACGCCTTGCGCAGGCGCAGGAAGATCATGCCGGCCTCGTCCTCGGGCTCGAGCCCGGCGAGGACCACGGTCTTGGCGGCCTCCAGGTCGCCGTAGGTGACGCCACCGTTCCCGGGGCCGCGCAGCACGACCTCGGCGGCGAGGAACGACGCCTCCTCGGCGGAGAGCGGCCGGGCCCGGAAGTCGATGTCGTTGGTGCCGAGGGAGACGCGCGCGAACTTGCTGTAGGCGTAGGCGTCCTCGGCCGTCACGCGGCCGCCGGTGAGCACGGCTGCGGAGCCCGCGGCCCGCAGGCCGCGGGCGGCGACGGCGAACGCCTCGGTCCAGGAGGCGGGCCGCAGGCTGCCGTCCCCGCCGTCCTCGACGCGGTCGCGGACCTGCGGGTAGGTCAGCCGGTCCGGCTCGGTGGCGTAGTGGAACCCGAACCGGTCCTTGTCGGTGATCCACTCCTCGTTGACCTCGGGGTCGTTGCCGGCGAGCCGGCGCATCACGCGACCGCGCCGGTGGTCGACCCGGATCGCCGAGCCGCAGGCGTCGTGCTCGGCGACGCTGGGCGTGGAGACCAGGTCGAAGGGCCGCGAGCGGAAGCGGTAGTCGGCGCTGGTGAGGGCGCCGACCGGGCAGATCTGGATGGTGTTGCCCGAGAAGTAGGACTCGAACGGCTCGCGCTCGTAGATGCCGACCTGTTGCAGTGCCCCGCGCTCGATCAGCTCGATGAACGGGTCGCCGGCGATCTCCTGGGAGAACCGGGTGCATCGCGCGCAGAGGATGCAGCGCTCACGGTCGAGGAGCACCTGCGCCGAGATGTTGATCGGCTTGGGGTAGGTCCGCTTCACGCCGGTGAACCGGGTCTCGCCGCGGCCGTTGGACATCGCCTGGTTCTGCAGCGGGCACTCGCCGCCCTTGTCGCAGACCGGGCAGTCGAGCGGGTGGTTGACCAGCAGGAACTCCATGATCCCCTGCTGTGCCTTGTCCGCGACCGGGCTCGTGGCCTGGGTGTTGACGACCATGCCCTCGGCGACGGGGATCGTGCAGGAGGCCTGTGGCTTCGGGAAGCCGCGGCCGTTGCCGGCGTCGGGGATGTCGACCAGGCACTGGCGGCAGGCGCCGACCGGTGCGAGCAGCGGGTGGTCGCAGAACCGCGGGATCTGGACGCCGATCTGCTCGGCGGCCCGGATCACCAGGGTGCCCTTGGGGACGTCGACCTGGATCCCGTCGATGGTGACGGAGACGGTGTCGACCCCGGCCTTCTCGGGTGTGGTGCTCATGCTGTGGCTCCGGCAGGTGCGAAGAGGGTGGCCGCCGCCGGGTCGAACGGGCAGCCGCCGTGGGTGAGGTGTGCGACGTACTCGTCGCGGAAGAACTGGATCGAGCTGACGATCGGGCTGGTGGCGCCGTCGGCGAGGGCGCAGAAGGACCGGCCCAGGATGTTGTCGCACTGGTCCAGCAGCAGGTCGAGGTCCGCCTCGGTCCCGTCGCCCTTCTCGAGCGCGGTGAGCACCTGGACCAGCCACCAGGTGCCCTCGCGGCACGGGGTGCACTTGCCGCAGGACTCGTGCTTGTAGAACTCCGACCAGCGCAGCACCGCCCGGACCACGCAGACCGAGTCGTCGAAGATCTGCAGCGCGCGGGTGCCGAGCATCGAGCCGGCCGAGCCGACGCCCTCGAAGTCGAGGGGTACGTCGAGGTGCTCGCCCGTCAGGAGCGGCGTGCTCGAGCCGCCGGGGGTCCAGAACTTGAGCTCGTGGCCCTCGCGGACGCCGCCGGCCAGGTCGATGAGGGTGCGCAGCGTGATGCCCAGCGGGGCTTCGTACTGGCCGGGACGCTGGACGTGCCCGGAGAGGGAGAAGATGCCGACGCCCTTGGACTTCTCGGTCCCCATCGAGGCGAACCAGGCGTGCCCCCGGCCGATGATGCTCGGCACCGAGGCGATCGACTCCACGTTGTTGATGACGGTCGGGCTCGCGTAGAGGCCGGCGACCGCGGGGAACGGCGGGCGCAGCCGGGGCTGGCCGCGACGGCCCTCGAGCCCCTCGAGCAGCGCGGTCTCCTCGCCGCAGATGTAGGCGCCGGCTCCGGCGTGCACCACGACGTCGAGGTCGTAGCCCGAGCCGTGGATGTTCGAGCCGAGGTGGCCGGCGGCGTACGCCTCCTGGACCGCGCGCTGCACGCGGCGGATGACGTGCAGCACCTCACCGCGGATGTAGATGAACGCCTTGTTCGCCCGGATCGCGTACGAGCTGATGATCACGCCCTCGAGGAGGGTGTGCGGGCTGGCCATCATCAGCGGGATGTCCTTGCAGGTGCCCGGCTCGGACTCGTCGGCGTTGACCACGAGGTACTTCGGCCGGGGGTTGTCCTGCGGGATGAAGCCCCACTTCATGCCGGTCGGGAAGCCGGCGCCGCCGCGCCCGCGGAGCCCGGACTCCTTGACCGCGTCGATGACCGCGTCGGGCGCCATCGCGAACGCCGTGTCGACGGCGCGGTAGCCGCCGCGCGACTCGTAGGCGGCCAGGGTCCAGGAGCGCTCCTGGTCCCAGTTGTCGGTGAGGACGGGCGTCAGCACGTCGGTCGCTGCACCACTCACTGGGCGTCTCCCTTCTCGGCGGCCGTCTCGGACGTGCCGCTCTCCTTCTCCACGGTGGCTCCCTCGGAGGACGGCGGGCTCGCGTCGGCCGCGGCCTGCTCGACCTGCTCCGGCTCCTCGGGAACGTCGTCGTGGACGGCGGAGCCCTGCTCGGAGGAGGGCGCCGTCCAGCCGCGCTCGCGGGCCAGGCCGAGCCCGACCAGCGAGGCGGGCCCGGCCGCGGGCCCCTCGTCGGCGAGGTCGTCGGGGAAGCCGGCGAGCACCCGCTCGGCCTCGCGCCAGGTGACGATCCGCGGTCCGCGGGTGGAGTGGACCTCGTTGCCGGCGCGCAGGTCGTCGATGATCCGGGCGGCGGCGTCCGGGGTCATGTTGTCCATGAACTCCCAGTTGACCATCATCACCGGGGCGTAGTCGCAGGCGGCGTTGCACTCTATGTGCTCGAGCGTGATCTTGCCGTCCTCGGTCGTCTCGTCGTTGCCGACGCCCAGGTCGCTCTTGAGCCGGTCGAAGATCGCGTCGCCGCCCATCACCGCGCACAGCGTGTTGGTGCACACGCCGACGTGGTAGTCGCCGACCGGGCGGCGCTTGTACATGGTGTAGAACGTCGCGACCCCGCTGACCTCGGCCGCGGTGACCCCGAGCAGGCCGGCACAGGCCTCGATGCCCTCCGGGGTGATCCGTCCCTCCGCGGACTGCACGAGGTGGAGCATCGGCAGCAGGCCGGAGCGCGGCTCCGGATAGCGAGCGGCGATCTCCTCGAGCTCGCCGTACGTCTGCTGGCTGAGCGTCATCTGTCGACGCCTCCCATCACGGGGTCGATGGACGCGATCGCGACGATGACGTCGGCGACCATGCCGCCCTCGGCCATCACGCTGGTCGCCTGCAGGTTGGTGAACGACGGGTCGCGGAAGTGCGCGCGGAACGGGCGGGTGCCGCCGTCGGACACGACGTGGGCGCCGAGCTCGCCACGCGGGGACTCCACCGGGACGTAGGCCTGGCCGGGCGGCACCCGGAAGCCCTCGGTCACCAGCTTGAAGTGGTGGATCAGCGCCTCCATCGACTCGCCCATGATGTGGCGGATGTGGTCGAGGCTGTTGCCCATGCCGTCGCTGCCGATCGCGAGCTGGCTGGGCCAGCCGATCTTCTTGTCGTCGATCATCACCGGGGCGCCGTCGAGGCCGGCGAGCCGGTCCGCGGCCTGCTCGATGATCCGCAGCGACTCCCACATCTCGTTCAGGCGCACGCGGAACCGACCGTAGGAGTCGGAGGAGTCCCAGGTCTGGACGTCGAAGTCGTAGGTCTCGTAGCCGCAGTAGGGCTCGGTCTTGCGCAGGTCCCACGGGTAGCCGGTGCTGCGCAGCACCGGGCCGCTGAGGCCGAGCGCGAGGCAGCCGGCGAGGTCGAGGTGGCCGATGCCCTCGAGACGCCCCCGGAAGATCGGGTTGGCGTTGCAGAGGTCGGCGTACTCCGGGAGCCGCTTCTTCATCAGCGCCACGAAGCCGCGGATCTCGTCCAGGGCGCCCGGGGGCATGTCCTGGGCGACGCCGCCCGGGCGGATGAACGCGTGGTTCATGCGCAGGCCCGTGATCAGCTCGAACAGGTCGAGCACCAGCTCGCGCTCACGGAAGCCGATCGTCATCACGGTGAGCGCGCCGAGCTCCATGCCACCGGTCGCGATCGCGACCAGGTGGGAGGAGATCCGGTTGAGCTCCATGAGCAGCACCCGCATGACCTGGGCCTTCTCCGGCACGCGGTCCTCGATGTCGAGCAGCCGCTCGATCCCGAGCACGTAGGTCATCTCGTTGAAGAACGGGCTGAGGTAGTCCATCCGGGTGCAGAACGTGACGCCCTGCGTCCAGGTGCGGTACTCCATGTTCTTCTCGATGCCGGTGTGCAGGTAGCCGATGCCGGCCCGCGCCTCGGTCACCGTCTCGCCCTCGAGCTCGAGGATCAGCCGGAGCACGCCGTGCGTCGACGGGTGCTGGGGCCCCATGTTGACGACGATGCGCTCCTGCGCCTCGTCCTCGGCCAGCCCCTCGGAGATCGAGTCCCAGTCCTGCCCGGTGACCGTGAAGACCCGGCCCTCGGAGGTGTCGCTGGAGCCGGAGTAGAGATCCTGATCGGCCATTAGTTGTAGCTCCTCCGCTGGTCGGGCGGGGGAACGGTGCCGCCCTTGTACTCCACGGGAATGCCCCCGAGCGGGTAGTCCTTGCGCTGCGGGTGGCCCGGCCAGTCGTCGGGCATCAGGATGCGCGTGAGCGCGGGATGGCCGTCGAAGACGATGCCGAACATGTCGTAGGTCTCGCGCTCGTGCCAGTCGCTGGTCGGGTAGACCGACACGATCGACGGGATGTGCGGGTCGGCGTCGGGAACCGCGACCTCGAGCCGGATCCGGCGGTTGTGGGTCATCGAGAGCAGGTGGTAGACCGCGTGCAGCTCGCGCCCGGTCTCGTCCGGGTAGTGCACGCCGCTGACGCCGGAGCAGAACTCGAAGCGCAGCCGATCGTCGTCCCGCAGGATCTGCGCCACCGGGACCAGGTCCTCGCGGCGCAGGTGGAAGGTGATCTCACCGCGGTGGATGACCACCCGCGGAGCCGCGATCTCGAGGCCGGCGTCGCGGGTCGCCGCCGCCAGGCCGTCCGCGACCTCGTCGAACCAGCCGCCGTAGGGCCGCTGGGCGTCGCCGGGGAGCACGATCGCCTGGTCGAGGCCGCCGTACCCGCTGGTGTCGCCGCTGCCGCGCACGCCGAACATGCCGTGCCGCGCGCCGACCTGGTGCACCTCACCGGTGGGTGCCGGGACGTTCTCGGGGGACTGCTCGACCGCCGGCTGCTCGGGGCCCTTGGGTCCCGGCTTCACGTCGCTGGAGTCGTCGCTCACCGCAGCTGGCCCTTCAACTCGGAGGTGGGGAGGGCGCGCAGCGCCGCCGTCTCGAGCTCCTCGATCTCGGCTGCCCGGTGGGCGCCCATCTTGGTGTGCTGGACCTTGTCGTGCAGCTTGAGGATCGCGTCGATGAGCATCTGCGGCCGGGGCGGGCAGCCGGGGAGGTACATGTCGACCGGGACGATGTGGTCGACGCCCTGCACGATCGCGTAGTTGTTGAACATGCCGCCGCTGCTGGCGCACACGCCCATGGCCAGGACCCACTTGGGCTCGGGCATCTGGTCGTAGATCTGACGGACCACCGGGGCCATCTTCTGGCTCACCCGGCCGGCGACGATCATCACGTCCGCCTGGCGCGGGCTGGCCCGGAAGACCTCCATGCCGAAGCGGCCAAGGTCGTGCTTGGGACCGCCGCTGGTCATCATCTCGATCGCGCAGCAGGCAAGACCGAAGGACGCGGGCCAGAACGACGCCTTCCGCATGTAGCCCGCAAGGCCCTCGACGGTCGAGAGCAGCAACCCGCTCGGGAGCTTCTCCTCAATTCCCATCAGTTCGTTCCTCTCAGTCCCAGTCGAGGCCGCCGCGGCGCCAGACGTACGCGTAGGCGACGAAGACGGTGGCGATGAACAAGACCATCTCGACCAGCCCGAAGAACTTCAGCTCGTCGAACTGCACGGCCCACGGATAGAGGAAGACGATCTCGATGTCGAAGACGATGAAGAGCATCGCGGTGATGTAGTACTTCACCGGGAACCGCCCGCCGCCGACCGGCTGCGGCGTCGGCTCGATGCCGCACTCGTAGGAGTCCAGCTTGACCCGGTTGTACCGGCTCGGACCGACAGCGAAGGCCATCACCGCGCCGCCCAGGGCGAAGAGGGTCGCGAGGACCACGAGGACGACCACGGGCGTGTAGAGCTCCATGCCGCGCCTTTCTAGATCTGTGCCGCTGCGCCCGGTCGGGCCCTGGTCCGGCTCGACCCGTTTGTGACTTTGTGAACGCAATCACGAGGGTGGCGCGGGAGACAGTTAATCATTCCACTTCGCCGTCCGCACGTGCGGGGCAGGTATCGAGTCGGAGCCCTCGGAAACCGACGCTGACCTGCGGATTTAGAGAACAATGACGTGCGCTAAATGATGCTCCCGCGGGGCGTCCGTGCGGCCCCTTGACGGGCGCCCGACGCGGTCCCCGGAGCCCGTCCGCACGACCGGTGGCGCTGCCCGGCTGGCGCTACCGGGTGGCGCGGTGCAGGGCGACGATGCCGCCGGAGAGGTTGCGCCAGGCCGGGGCCTGCCAGCCGGCCTCGGCGACCAGCGTCGCCAGCCCGGCCTGGTCGGGCCAGGCGCGGATCGACTCGGCCAGGTAGACGTAGGCGTCCGGCGCCGAGGAGACGGCCCGGGCGATCGAGGGCAGCGCCCGCATCAGGTACTCGAGGTAGACGGTGCGGAACGGCGCGAACGTCGGATGGCTGAACTCACACACGACCAGGCGGCCACCGGGCCGGGTCACCCGGAGCAGCTCTCGCAGCCCCGCGAGCGGATCGACGATGTTGCGCAGCCCGAACGAGATGGTGACCGCGTCGAAGGTCGCGTCGGCGAAGGGCAGCCGGGTGCCGTCGCCGGCGGTGAAGGGCAGGTGCGGCAGCGCCTGCTTGCCGACCCGCAGCATGCCGAGGGAGAAGTCGCAGGGCACCACGCTCGCACCCCGGTCGGCGAACGGCTGGCTGGACGTACCGGTGCCCGCCGCGAGGTCGAGGACCCGCTCGCCGGGTCGCGGGTCGACGGCTGCGATGACGGCCCGGCGCCAGCGCCGGTCCTGGCCCATGGACAAGACGTCGTTGGTGACGTCGTAGCGCCGGGCGACGGCATCGAACATGCGACGGACGTCGGAGGGCTGCTTGTCGAGCTCGGCACGGACCACGGGCAGAGACTACGACCCGCGTGCGACGCGCGACCCGCCGCGTCCACGATCACCGGCGGGTCACCGCCAGGACCACGGCCAGGACCACGGCCAGGGTCGCGGCCAGGGTCACAGGTTGGTCACGACCGCGGAAACTCGCCGCGCGGCTGCAACCGCGCGTCCGCGCCGAGCGTCACCCTCGTGTCGGACTCGTCTACTTCCCCAGGAGAGCTCCATGCTGCTCACGCGTCGCCTGCTCCTCCTCGTCGCGGTCGCGGCGCTGCTGTGCGGCGCGGCCTTCGTGGCCGGAGACGCGCTGGACGGCGCTCCCGCGACTCGGCCGGCCGCCGCGGGCCCCGGCGCCGCCCCGACCGCCCAGCCGACGAGCCCGGCCGCGACGCCGAGCGGCACCCCGACGACCGCGCCGACATCGTCCGCGCCCACCAGGACCGCCACCAGCACCCCTACCGGCGCCCCCACCGGGGAGCCCACCAGGGAGCCGACCAGGGAGCCCACCCTCGAGCCAGGGCCGCGCCTGGTCGGTCCCGGGGACCAGGGCGACGAGGTCCGCGACCTGCAGGCCCGCCTCAAGCAGATCTACTGGTTCAACGCCGACGTCACCGGCGTGTACGGGGACGTCACCGCGACCGCCGTACGCGGCTTCCAGGCCAAGCGGGAGATCCCGGTGACCGGCGAGGTCGACCAGCGCACCCTCGACCGCCTCTACGCGATGACGAGCACGCCGACCGACGCCGAGCTGCACAACCGCGGGAACACTCCCGGCGCCCTCGACCCGCGGTGCCGCACCGGCCGGGTGCTGTGCATCGACAAGACCAGCTCGACGCTGCGCTGGGTGGTCGACGGCGCGGTGCGCCAGACCCTGGACGTGCGGTTCGGGGCGTCGAGCACGCCGACGCGCGAGGGCGTCTTCCACGTGTACGTCAAGGACGCCGATCACGTCTCCCGGCTCTATGGCTCGGCGATGCCGTACTCGATGTTCTTCTCCGGCGGCCAGGCCGTGCACTACTCCTCGGACTTCGCCGCCGTCGGGTACGCCGGCGCCTCGCACGGATGCGTCAACGTCCGCGACTACGACGGGCTCGGTCAGCTCTACGCGCAGGTGCGCGTCGGAGACACGGTCGTCGTGTACTGGTCCTGAGCCTCGATCCACCGAGGCTGAGCTGCGCTGGTCGCTCTCAGGAGTCCCGGAGCCCGTCGAGCAGGTCGTCCGCGGTGGCGACGAGGTGGTCGGCGTCGACGTCGGACGCGCCGATCTGGACGGTACGGCCGTCCCGGCTGACCTGGCACTGGCTGAACACCGGGTCGGGCGGGCCGGCATCGGTCGACCCCTGCCCGTAGCTGAGGATGCACACGCCGTCGCCGACGTTGGTGACCTCGTTCGCAGGCGCGCCGCCGGACGCCTCCGGGTCGGGGATGCTGTTCGGCGCGAAGGCGCCGCCCTCGGCGTCGAAGACCTGCACGAACACGGCCTTGCTGCCGTCGAGGACGTAGGTGCGCGTGACGGCCGCGTGGCCGAGCACCTCCGGCAGGATCCGGTTGCCGTAGTCGCTGTTGGACCTCTCCTGCTCGGCGATCGAATCGGCCTGGTCGGCATAGTCGCCACCCTCGAAGGCGGCGGGGTCGTCGGCGGCGGCGTACCCGCCGGGCAGGGTGTCGGGGAGCACGAGCCGGACGGCCTGGTGCTCGTCGCCGACCGCCTTCGGGAGCGCGATCGCGAACAGGGCGAGCAGGCCGAGCGTGATCACGCCGATGGCGATCCCGATCCAGGTGGCGGCGCGGCCGGAGGCGGGGGCGGAGGTGCGGCTGGTCACGTCCGGCGACGCTACCGGGCCCGTGGGTGCGGGAGATGACGGGGTCCGTGAGTACCCTCGGCAGGGTGACGAGCAGCCCCACGCCCGGCCCCGCGCCCGACCAGGCGCCGCCGGCCCCGGCGGACGCGCTCGTCGTCCGCACGGTCCGCCTCGACCTCGACCACGCCACGAGCCTGCTGGACCTGGTCCCGGCCGATCGCCCGGTCACCTGGCTGCGTCGCGGCGACGGCCTGGTCGGCTGGGGTGTCGCGGCCGAGGTCCGCACCCGTGGCGCCACCCGCTTCGCGGACGCCGTGAAGTGGTGGAGCGAGACGGTCGCCCGAGCCGACGTGCACGACGACGTCACCGAGCCGGGCACCGGCCTGGTGTCCTTCGGCTCGTTCGCGTTCGCCGACGACCCCGGGGACTCGATCCTGGTGGTGCCCCGCGTCGTGGTGGGCCGCCGCGGCGACGTCGCGTGGCTGACCACCGTCGGCGAGGTCGCCAACCCCCTTGGACCGGTGGAGCGCCCGGTGGCCCCCGACGCCGTGAGCTTCGCCGACGGCGCGCTGAACGGCGAGCAGTGGATGTCGGTCGTCGCCGACGCCGTGGCCCGGATCGGCGCCGGCGACCTGGAGAAGGTCGTGCTCGCGCGCGACCTGGTCGCCACCGCCAGCGACCCGGTCGACGTCCGTTGGCCGCTGGGCCGGCTCGCCGAGACCTACCCGATGTGCTGGACGTTCCACGTCGACAGCATGTTCGGGGCCACCCCGGAGATGCTGGTGCGTCGCGAGCGGGGGCTCGTCACCTCCCGGGTGCTGGCCGGCACGATCCGGCGCACCGGCGACGACGAGCGCGACCTGGCCCTGGCCGGGACCCTGGCGCACTCCTCCAAGGACCTCGAGGAGCACGAGTACGCCGTCCGCTCGGTGGCCGACGCCCTCGAGCCGCACTGCTCGTCGATGAACGTGCCGGAGGCGCCGTTCGTGCTGCACCTGCCGAACGTGATGCACCTGGCCAGCGACGTGGCCGGCGTGGTCCACGATGCGGCCACGGTCTCCTCGCTCCAGCTCGCCGAGGCGCTGCACCCCTCGGCCGCCGTCGGCGGCACGCCGACCCCGGTCGCGACCGCACTGATCGCCGACATCGAGGGCATGGACCGCGACCGGTACGCCGGTCCGGTCGGTTGGATGGACGCGTCGGGCGACGGCGAGTGGGGCATCGCGCTGCGCTCCGCGCGGGTCGAGGGCCGCACGGTCCGGCTGTTCGCCGGCTGCGGCATCGTCGCCGACTCCGACCCCGCCGCGGAGCTCGCCGAGGCGCAGGCCAAGTTCGTCCCGGTCCGCGACGCGCTCACTGCCGGCTAGCGGCGCGTCTCGCGCTCGCTGATCCCCAAGCGCCCACCGCAACCACGACGTCGGACGGCCAGCCCAAGAGCGATCCGCGGCCGGCGTGGCGGCGGAGCCGCCACGCCAGACGCGGCTACAGGTCCTGGCCGTCGGGGCGGCGGACGTACTCCAGACCCTCCTTCGGGAGGAACCTGTCCATGTGCCCGTCGATGATGCCGAGGCCCGCCTCGCTGTAGACCCGGTCGTGGATGGCCAGGTTGCGCGGCGCCTTCACGGCGCGGGCGAAGTCGATCGCCTCGGAGACCTTCAGCCACGGTGCAGACACCGGCACCAGCAGCACATCGACGTCCTCGCCGGGCCCGGTCAGGGCGTCGCCGGGGTGGTAGACCTTGCGGTCCCCGACCGTGAGCACGTAGCCGCTGTTGAAGAACCGCGGGAGCTCCGGGTGGATCACTGCGTGCAGCTCGCCGACGGCGCGCACCGGGAACCCGACGTCGAAGGTGGCGCCGGGCGCGACCACGGTCAGCCTCTCGGCGACCGCCGGTGCGTCGTCGCGGATGTGGGCCGCCACGGCGTCGATCGTGAACACCGGGGCGTCGGTGGCGAGCAGGTGGTCGGGCAGGTAGTGGTCGGCGTGCTCGTGGGTGATCAGCACCGCGTCGACGCCGTCGAGCGCCGCGCGGTCGGTGAACACGCCGGGGTCCACGACGACCGTCGTCCCGTCGTGCTCGACGCGGACGCAGGCGTGGCCGAACTTCGTGATCCTCATGACCGCCACGGTAATCCGGTGGCCGTCGCCGCCCGGGTCCCGAGATGATCCCCGGGTGCTCGAGGTGGTCCTCTCCGGTCTCGTCACCGGCTGGGCCATCGCCATCCCGATCGGCGCCGTCGGGGCGTTCCTCGTCACGCTCTCGGCGCGCACGTCGTTCCGCGTCGGCGCCGCGGGAGCCCTCGGCGTGGCCAGCGTCGACGGCGGTTACGCCGCGCTGGCGGTCGTCGCGGGATCCGCTATCGCGGCCGCGCTGGAGCCGGTCAGCCGCGCGTTGACCCTGGCGAGCGGCCTGGTGCTGCTGGCCGTCGCCGGCCTGACCGCGGCCCACGCAGTCGGGTCAGCCGGCCGGGTGCGCGACGCCAGGCCGATGCCCCCGCGGACGGCGTACGCGCTGTTCCTCGGCATCACGGCCGTGAACCCGACGACCGTCGTGTACTTCGCGGCCGTCGTGCTCGGCAACCAGGACCTGGTCGCCGGACCGGTCGAGGGTGCCGTGTTCGTGCTCGCGGCGTTCCTCGCCAGCGCGTCCTGGCAGCTGCTGCTCGCCGGGGGCGGCGCCGCCCTCGGCCGGGTCGCGACCGGTCACCGGGCCCAGGTCATCAGCGGTCTCGCCTCCGCCGTGGTCGTCGCCGGGCTGGCCCTCCATACGATGCTCGCGTGACCGCGCCCGCCTCCGACGTCACGCTCCGCACCGCCGTACCGGCCGACGCCGCCGCGTGCGCCGCGATGCACGCCGCCTGCTGGCGCGAGGCCTACGGGCCGTACGTCGACGCCGAGCTGCTCGAGGAGCGGCTCGCGGACAGCGGCCGCTGGGTCGCGGCGTGGACCAAGCACCTCGTCGACGGCCCGCCCCGGGTCCTGGCCGAGGCGAGCGGCGAGCCGGTCGGGTTCGCCGTCGTCGGGCCCAGCCGTGACGACGACGCCCGCATCGCCCACGAGCTGTACGCGATCTACACGCGCGCCGCCTGGTGGGGCACCGGGCTCGGCCAGGCACTCTGGGACGCGGTCCGTCCGGACGGCCCCTGCTCGCTGTGGGTGCTGGAGGACAACGCCCGGGCCCAGGGGTTCTACCGACGCAACGGGTTCGCCCCGGACGGCGCGCGCGAGCACTATGCGGGACTCGACGCCTGGGAGATCCGTATGGTGCGCCCGTGACCTACTTCGACCTCTCCGACCCGAGCTTCGACGTGACCTCGGCCCAGGTGCACACCGCACGCGACCAGGACTGGTACGTCGAGACCAACTGGGGCTGGGCCGTGCTGCGCTACGCCGAGGTCAGCGCGCTGCTGCGCGACCGGCGGTTCCGGCAGGGCAACGCCCGCTGGCCGGCGCAGAACGGCATCCACTCGGGGCTCTTCTCCGACTGGTGGCAGGAGACGCTGCTGAGCCTGGAGGGCGACGACCACGCCCGGATCCGGCGGCTGCTGATGCCGGCGTTCCGCAACAAGACCATCGCGGCCATGCGGCCCCGGTTCCAGGCGCTCGCCAACGAGCTGATCGACGGCTTCGCCCCGCGCGGGTCGGTGGAGTTCGTGAGCGAGTTCGCCGAGCCGTACGCCGCCCGGATCATCTGCGCGCTCCTCGGCCTGCCCGAGGAGCACTGGCAGCAGGTCGCGCACTGGGCCGACGACCTGGGCGCGTCCTTCTCCATCGACGTCGGCAACCAGGTGCCGCGGATCGAGGCGGCGCTGGACGGCCTCTACGGCTACGTCGACGAGGTCGTCGCCGACCGCACCGCGCACCCGCGCGACGACCTGGTGACCACGCTGGTGCAGGCCACGGCGGACGGCGACCGGCTGTCGCGTCACGAGCTGGGGGTGGCGCTGGTCTTCCTCGCCTTCGCCGGCATGGAGACGACCCGCAACCAGCTCGGGCTCGCCGTGCAGACGCTGCTCAAGCACCCCGACCAGTGGCGGCTGCTCGGTCAGCACCCGGAGCTGGGCGAGAACGCCGTCGAGGAGGTGATGCGGGTCAACCCGACCGTGACCTGGGTGACCCGCGAGGCCCTGGAGGACGTCGAGTTCCAGGGACTGCGCATCCCCCGGGGCGGCATCGTGCAGACGCTGTCGCACAGCGCCGGCACCGACCCGGCGGCGATGCCGGACCCCTCCTTCGACATCACCCAGCAGCGGCCGCCGCACCACGGCTTCGGGGCGGGGGTGCACCACTGCCTCGGGCATTTCGTCGCGCGCACCGACATGGCGGTCGCCCTGCCGCTGCTGGCCCGCCGGATGCCCGACGCCGAGCCCGAGGGGCCGGGCGAGTGGCTGCCGATCTCCGGCAACACCGGGGCGCTGCGCTTCCCGATCCGGTTCGAGCGCCCGGGGCCCGAGCTCGCTCGGGCGCCGATCAGGCGCGAAGCTCGAGGAGCGTCCACGGCTGAGCCTGCGAAGCCGTGACGGCGCGTCTCGAGACCAGCCCGCGGCGAACTCCGCCGGGTCGGGTGACTGAGGACGCGCCATGGAGCGCTCTCAGGCACCCGACCCGCCCGTCGGCCCACTACGCCGTGAGGTGATGGACGTAGCACCAGCGCCAGTCCTCGCCGGGCTCGGCGGACTGCATGACGGCGTGCCCGGCCTCCCGGAAGTGTGCGGTGGCGTGCTGGCGCGGTGAGGAGTCGCAGCAGGCGACGTTGCCGCACTCCAGGCAGCGCCGAAGCGCGACCCAGCGGGTGCCCTCGTCCAGGCACGCCTGGCAGTACGACGCGGGCTCGGCGACGACGGCCGGGTAGCGGCCCAGGTCGTCGCAGGTCTCCCCGATCGTCCACCGCCGCCGGGCGTAGTCCTGGGCCTCCTTGCGCTCCTGCGCGGCGTTGTCGAGCATCGACTCCTCGACGTCGAGCATCGAGAGCACCTCGGCGATCACCTCGGAGGCGACGGTGCCGGAGCGGCGGATCTCCAGGATCCGCCGGCGCTCGGCCGAGATCATCGCCATCCGGATGCGGTAGTACAGGGCGGCCGGTGACTCCTGGTCGGCGGTCGTCCCGAGGCGCTCCCACGCGGCGAAGTTCCGCTGGTCGAGCCGTTGCCGGATCAGGTCGCACACGCCGCTCCGGTCGTCGTGCTCCTGCCGCTCGAGCTCCTCGACCGCCGCCTTCGACGCCTGCTGGAGCAGGGTGGCGCGGGCGAGCGCGTCGTCGAGCGGGTCGGGGGCGGGGACGTGCAGACGGCGGGTGAGCCACGGCAGGCTGAGCCCCTGGACGAGCAGGGTGCCGGCCACGACGGTGAACGCGACGACCAGCAGCACCTCCCGGTGCCGGGTGTCGGGCGGGATCAGGAACGCCGCGGCCAGGGTGACCACGCCGCGCATGCCGGCCCAGCCGAGCAGGAACGTGAACGACCACGGCGGCGCCGCTCCGGTGGTCGCGTCCAGGCGCGGGCGGACCAGCAGCGAGCGCGCGAGGAGGACCCACACGAGCCGCAGCACGATGACCGCGACCAGCGTCGCGACCGACACGCCGGCGATCCGGGCGGGCGACAGGGTGCTCTCGCCGAGGTCCTCGAACAGCCATTGGGCCTGGAGGCCGATCAGCGCGAAGACGGTGTTCTCGAGCAGGAACGCGATCGTGCGCCAGTTGATCCGCTCGGCGATCCGCGACTGTGCGGTCTGCAGCACGGGTGCCTGGTGGCCCAGCAGCAGCCCGGCGGTCACGACGGCCACGACACCGGAGGCGTGGACCTCCTCCGCGGCCAGGAACGCCGCGAACGGAATGACGAACGACATGCCGACGTCGAGCACCGGGTCGCGCAGGTGCCTGCGCAGCACTCCCACCAGGAGGAAGGCGATCAGCCCCAGGAGCACGCCGCCGCCGGCGGCGACCACGAAGTCCAGGCCGACGCGCCACAGCTCGACGCCGACCAGGGCGGCGCCCAGCGCGGTCTGCAGCGAGACGAGCGCGGTCGCGTCGTTGAACAGCGACTCGCCCTCCAGGATCGTCACCACCCTGCGAGGCAGCCCGAGGTGCCGGCCCATGGAGGTCGCCGCGACGGCGTCCGGCGGCGCGACGACCGCGCCGAGCGCGAATGCGATCGGCCAGGACAGGCCGGGCACCAGCTCGTGGGCGAGCACGCCGACGCCGAGCGCGGTGAAGACCACCAGCCCGACCGACAGCAGCAGGATCGCGCGGCGGTTGGCGTTGAAGTCCACGAGCGAGGACCTGATCGCCGCCGAGTACAGCAGCGGCGGCAGCAGCCCGAGCAGCACCACGTCCGGCTCGAGGTGCACCTGCGGCACGAACGGCAGGAACGAGACGGCGACGCCCACGACCACGAGCAGGAGCGGCGCCGGCACCCCGATCCGGCCGGCGACCACCACGCCGGCGAGGACGCCGACGGCCAGCGCGACGAGGAACAGGGCGATGTCCACCGCCCCAGTGTCGCGGATCCGGGCGACGGGTCGTCGACCCGACCACGGGCGGCGCGACCGGAGCCGCGTCCCCGGTCAGAGCACCTAGGGCAGCAGCGCGCGGATCCGGGCGTCGAGGTCGCGCCGGTTGTCACGGCGTACGACGGCCTCCACGACCTCGATCCCTCCCGCGGGCGAGGAGAGGGCGTGCTCGAGCTCGGCCAGCGAGTCGACCCGCCAGTGCGGCGTGCGGGTCGCCGCGCAGAGGCTGGCGAGGTCGACGCGGTGCGGGGTGCCGAAGAGCCGGTCGTACTGGTCGGCGTACTCCGCGGCGCCCTGCTCGAGCATCGCGAAGATCGAGCCGCCGTCGTCGTTGACCACCACGATCGTGAGGTCGGGGACCGCCTCACCGGGACCGACCACCAGCCCGCCGGCGTCGTGGAGGAACGTGACGTCCCCCATCAGGGCCAGGGCTCGGGTGCTGCGCGGCCGACCGAGCGCGGCGCCGACCGCGGTCGAGATGGTGCCGTCGATGCCGGAGAGGCCGCGGTTGGCGACGACCTTGCGCCGTGCGCCGACCTCGTAGCGGGGCACCATCAGGTCCAGGTCGCGGATCGGGCTGGACGCCCCGACGACGAACAGCCCGCCCGCCGGCAGCGCCCGGGCGACCGCCCCGGCGACCTCGTGCGGCGTGAGCTCCGGCTCGGCGGCGAGCAGCGCGTCCAGCTGCGCGGAGAGCGACCGGTCCGCGGCGCGCCACTCCTCCAGCCATCCGGTCCCGTCGGCCGCGTCGACCCCGACGCCGCCGAGGATGCGCGAGTGCACGGCGAAGGGGCGCTCGCTCCAGACCCCCCAGGCGCCGAGGTCCACGACCTCCACGTCGGCGCGCGCCAGCAGCCGGCTGACCGGCCGGGAGAGCGTGGGGTGCCCGCCCACCACGACCCGCTCGACCCGGGCGCCGAGGTCGCCGTCGAGCAGCAGCCGGTAGGTGCGGATCGCGTTGTCGCCGGTGCGCGAGCCGCTGGACGGCTCCGCGAGCAGCGGCCAGCCGGCCCGCTCGGCCAGGACCCGCACCCGCGGCCCGGCGTCGTCACCGGCCACGACGACCGTGCGGGGGCCGCTCGGCAGCACGGTGAGGGACGCCGGGACCGCCCGGTGCACGGGCTCGCCCGGGACGACGTCCGGGACCCAGCGGTCCTCGGGGACGAGCGGCTCCTCGAGCGGGACGTTGAGGTGCACGGGACCCGTGGTCAGCAGCTCGACCGGGCCGCTGGCGTCCTGGGTCTCGACCAGGGGCCCGAAGATCCCGACCTGGTCGGTGGTCTGGTTGGCACCGGTCCCGCGCAGCCGGGCCGGCCGGTCGGCGGACACGATCACCAGGTCGACGCCGGAGTGGGCCGCCTCGAGGACCGCCGGGTGCAGGTTCGCGACCGCGGTGCCGGACGTGCAGACCACCGCCGCGCGCCGCCCGCTCCTGGTGAGACCGAGCGCGAGGAAGCCGGCGGTCCGCTCGTCGATGCGGGTGTGGAGGCGGACCAGTCCCGCGGCGGCGGCGTCGTACGCCGCGAACGAGAGGGGCGCGTTGCGCGACCCCGGCGCGACCACGACCTCGGTGACCCCGGCCTCGACGAGTGCGGTGAGGACCCGGCGGGCGGTGGTGGTGGCTGGCTCGGTGCCGGGCTGGGGGGCGGTCACGAGGGACGATCCTGTCGCAGCGCGCGCACCTCGGCCAGCCGCGCCTCCCAGTGCGCGACCCGGTCCGGGTCGGCGTGCCCGAGGGACTCGTCGACCTGCGGCGTGCGTACCGGCAGCTCGCCGTCGACCGGCAGCAGCGACTCGGTCACGACGTCGGCGGCGAGCAGCTGCACGGTCGCGAGCCCGCAGGCGTACGGCAGCTCCGGCAGCGCCGCCGCGAGCGCGACCCCGGCGGCGATCCCGACGCTGGTCTCCAGCGCCGAGGACACCACGACCGGCAGCCCGATGTCCTCGGCGATCCGCAGGCACGCGCGCACCCCGCCCAGCGGCTGCACCTTGAGCACCGCGACGTCGGCGGCCTCCAGGTCGCGCACCCGGTAGGGGTCGGCGGCGCGACGGATCGACTCGTCGGCGGCGATCGGCACGTCCACGCGTCGGCGTACGGCGGCCAGGTCCTCGACGCTCGCGCAGGGCTGCTCGACGTACTCGAGGCCGCCGGCCGCACGGTCGAGCACCGGGATCGAGGCGACCGCGGTGTCGAGGTCCCAGAGGCCGTTGACGTCGATGCGCACCCGGCCGCCCGGGCCGAGCGCGTCGCGCACCGCCTCGAGCCGGGCCTGGTCGTCGGCCGTGGTCTGCCCGGGCTCGGCGACCTTGACCTTGGCGGTGCGGCAGCCGCCGGCACGCACGATCGCGTGCGCCTGCTCGGGCCCGACGGCGGGCACGGTGACGTTCACGGGCACCCGGGTGCGGACCGGCGCCGGCCAGTCGCCGGCCGCGGCCTCCTCCGCGCAGCGCAGCCACGGCTCGGCGACGGCCGCGTCGTACTCGAGGAACGGGCTCCACTCCCCCCAGCCGTACCCCCCGGACTCGTCCCCCCGGGAGTCGGCAGAGCCGCGGATCAGCACGCCCTCGCGCACGGTGATGCCACGGAACCGGGTGCGCATCGGCAGCGACCACACGATCATGCCCACTCCTCGACGGCAGAGTGCCGCAGCGCGAGCCGGTCCGGCTTGCCGTTGCCGAGCAGCGGGATCGCGTCGAGGCTGACGAGCTGGCGCGGCGCCCAGGACCGCGGGTGGGCATCGGCGACCCAGTCGCGTGCCGCGTCGAGCGAGACCGGGCCGACCACGAACGCGACCACCCGGTTGCCCCACTCCTCGTCGGGCACGCCGAGCACCTCGGCCGCGCCGACGTCGGGGTGCTCGCGCAGCCGGGCGGCGACGGCGGGGGCGGGCACGTTCACGCCACCGCTGACCA
The DNA here is from genome assembly GCF_030019515.1 of Nocardioides sp. GTDB lineage: Bacteria > Actinomycetota > Actinomycetes > Propionibacteriales > Nocardioidaceae > Nocardioides. The sequence continues at coordinate 323,425 of NZ_JASEEQ010000003.1, forward strand.
CCATGTCGTCGATCCGGCCGAGCACCTGGAGCCGTCCGTCGTCGTCGAGCCGGCCGGCGTCCGCGGTGCGGAACCACCCGTCGACCAGGACCCGGGCGGTCAGCTCCGGCTCGCCGTCGTACCCCTCGAACAGGGTGGGACCCGCGATCCGGACCCGGCCGTCGGCGTCGATCGCGACGGCGACCCCGTCGAGGGCCACGCCGTCGTAGACGCAGCCGCCGGCGGTCTCCGCCGAGCCGTACGTCGCGACCACGTGCACGCCGGCGTCGGCGGCGCGGCGGCGCAGCGCCGGGTCGATCGGGCCGCCGCCGAGCAGCACCGTGTGGAACGTGGCGAGGCTCGCGGCGTCGGTCTCGAGCAGTCGGTACAGCTGGGTCGGGACCAGCGAGACGAACCGGTCGCCGGGCCCCATCGCGGCCGTGGCCTCGGCGAAGGACCCGTGGGCATCGAGGGGCACCGGCCGGTGGCCGGCGACCAGCGACCGGCACACCACCTGGAGGCCCGCGACGTACGCCGCCGGCAGGGCGAGGAGCCACGGGCCGGTGCCGCCCACGCGGCGGGCGGAGGCGCGCACCGAGGCGAGCACGGCGTCGCGCGAGAGGACCACCCGCTTCGGGGCGCCGGTCGAGCCGGAGGTCTCCACCACCCACGGCTCCGGGGCGTCGGCCGCCAGCCACCCGGCGACCGCATCGACCACCGTGCCCGCCTGTCGGTCCACTGGGTCCACCTGGCCGAGGCTAGTGGTTGCGGTTGATGCTTGAATCTCCGGTCGTGGCAACTCCCGATCAGTGGCTCGCCGGCGCGCGACCCCGCACCCTGCCCGCGGCCGTCTCCCCGGTGCTGGCCGGCACCGGCGTCGCGGCGTACGCCGACGGCCTCGTGTGGTGGAAGGCGCTGCTGGCCCTGGTCGTGGCGCTCGCGCTGCAGGTCGCGGTCAACTACGCCAACGACTACTCCGACGGCATCCGCGGCACCGACGCGGGCCGGGTCGGGCCGATGCGCCTGGTCGGGTCCGGCGCCGCCACGCCCGCCGCGGTGAAGCGCGCGGCGTTCCTGGCCTTCGGCGTCGCCGCGGCCGCCGGACTGGTACTGGCGGCCGCCACCGCATGGTGGCTGGTCGCGGTCGGGCTGGTGTCGGTGCTCGCCGCCTGGTTCTACACCGGCGGCTCGAAGCCCTACGGCTACCTCGGGCTCGGCGAGGTGATGGTGTTCGTCTTCTTCGGGCTGGTCGCGGTCGTGGGGACGACCTACGTCCAGACGGAGTCCTGGGAGTGGGCGGCGCTGGCTCCGTCACTGGGGGCAGCCGTCGGCGTGGGCGCGCTGGCCTGCGCGATCCTGGTGGCCAACAACCTGCGCGACATCCCGACCGACACGGTCTCGGGCAAGCGGACCCTCGCCGTGGTCCTCGGCGACCGGCGCACCCGCGGCCTCTACGTCGGGCTCGTCGTCCTCGCCGCGGCGGCGGTGCTCGCGGTCGCGGCCGTCACCACGTGGTGGGTCCTGGCCGGCCTCGGCTTCCTGGTGCTCGCCGGGCCCGCCGCACGCACGGTCCGCGGCGGCGCCACCGGACCCGGGCTGATCCCCGTGCTGCAGCAGACCGGCCTGGCCGAGCTGCTCTGGGCGGCGCTGGTCGCAGCCGCGCTGGCGGCGGGCGGCTGACCGGGCTGTCGCCCGGGCCCGACGTACGCTGGCAGCATGCTGTGGATCATCGTGCTGCTCGTCGTGGTGGCCGTCGTCGCCTACCGCTTCCGGGTGCCGCTGCTGGCCAAGATCCTCGGCCAGCCGGAGAGCCGCGTCGAGCGGCGGCTCAACCGTCGCAAGGACTGACCGGACCGCCCACGGGGGTCAGGCCCCGTCGTCGGCGTCCTCCTTGGCGCGCATCTCCTCGATCTTCGCGGTCATCCGCTCCGCGCGGGTCTGCACCCGCCGGGCCAGCGCCTCGCGGGGGCGGTTGAGCAGGAAGTAGGAGCCGGCACCGCTGAGCACGAAGGCGATCACCACCGCCCAGAGGATCGGCACCGAGCCGGCGAGGGCGAACCACAGCCCCACGACGATCCCGAGCGAGCCCACGAGGAGCAGGAACCGCAGCGCCGTGTAGATCCAGAACTCCTTCACGGGTTCAGGGTAGGCGTGACCAGGGACCGCCTACCCTGGAGGGGTGCTGAAGTTCCTGCTGGTGGTGATCCTGATCGCGGTCGCCGTCTACCTCACCGTCCGGGTGATCCAGCGGCGCGGCATCGCTCCGCCTCCGCGGCGCCCCCAGGCGCCCCCGCGGGTGAAGGGCCCCGACGACGACCCCGACTTCCTGCGCGACCTCGACCGGCGCCGCAAGCACCCGGAGGAGCCGGAGTAAGCCCCGCTGGGGCTTACTCCGGCTCGTCCGGGTCCGAGCCGAGTCGGCGCAAACGGACCGGAGGAGCGAAGCGGGGGAGGACGGCTTGCGCCGACTCGGCGATCGCCCAGGGCCCGCAAGCCGACCGGCGACGGCGACCCGAGCGGGTCTTCTCGAAGGGCCGGCCACGGTCTGCCCGAAGGCCGGCCGGGACCGACTCCGCGGCTACCCGAGTGCGTCGGGTTGGGGAGCGGCCGGCTCGACCAGCGCGGGTGCGCCACTGGCGTAGGAGTGCTGGCTGGTGGTCGAGAAGTAGTTGATCCCGATGAAGTTGAACCACAGCGTGGCGACGCCGACGAGCGCCAGGATCGCGGCGTTGCGGCCCTTCCAGCCGGCAGTGGTGCGCGCGTGGAGGTACGCGGCGTAGACGACCCAGGTGATGAACGCCCACACCTCCTTGGGGTCCCAGTTCCAGTACGACGACCAGGCCTGGTGCGCCCAGATCGGGCCGGTGATCAGCACCGCGAAGGTCCACACCGGGAACCCGAACGCGTGCAGCCGGTAGGACACCCGGTCGAGCACCTCGGGCTTCGGCAGGCGCGCGATGTAGCCGGACTCGCGCTCGGAGGCGCGCTCCTTGACGAGGTACAGCGCAGAGGTGATCCCGCCCAGGGTGAACGCGCCGGTGGCGATGACGGCGGCGACCACGTGGATCACCAGCCAGTACGACGAGAGCGCCTCGGTCAGCGGGGCCACCGGGGCGTAGAGCCAGATCACCGCGACCATCAGCACGCTGAGCACGAACGCGACCACGATCGGGGCCATCCAGGCCAGCCGGAACCTGTGGTACAGCGCGACGTACAGCGCCGCGACCACGAACGTGCCGGTGAGCGTGAACTCGTACATGTTGCCCCACGGCACCCGGTCGGGGTCCGCGGCCATGCCGCGCCCCACCAGCGCCACGAGCTGGACGGCCACGGCGAGGACGGTGAGCAGGTAGCCCAGGCGACCGAGGAACTCGGTACGGCGCGCGCTCCCCTCGTCCTGGCGGGCGGCCTCGCCCCCGGGGCCGGTGGCGACGGCGATCCCGCCGGGGATGTCGACCGACGCCGTGGCCGCCGCGCCGGCGGCGACCGGGACCTTGCGCAGCGACGCCCACTCGGCGAGGTGGACCAGCAGCGCGAGGAAGTAGACGATCCCGCTGGCCGCCACGGCCCAGTTGCTCAGGCTCTCCCACTGCACGTCGGTCACGAGTTGTCCTCCCGGTCGGGTTCTTGCAGGTCGGTCACGAGCTGGGCGACGACGGCGGCGACGTCGCCGCCTCCGGACCGGTCGAGCGCGGCCACCTCGACCAGTGTGCCGTCCCCGTCGCGACGGGCACGAACCCAGACGCGTCGTGGACGGATGAACAGCGAGCCGAGCAGGCCGAGCAGGGCCAGCACGACCCCGACCAGCGCGATCCACTTGCCCGGGGTCTGGCTGACCTGGATCTTGTTCCAGCGCTCGAGGCCGTCGAAGCTGACGGAGCCGAGCCCGTCGGGGAGCGTCACCTGCTCGCCCGGGCGCAGGTCGATGCGGTACGGCGCACCGTTCGCCTTCTTCAGCATCGTGGTCCCGGTCTTGTCCAGGGAGTAGACCGACTGCGGCTGCCCGTCGTCCATGCCCAGGTCGCCGGTGTAGACGAGCATCGAGACCATCGGGTCCACCGGCCGGCCGAACAGCGAGAAGTAGCTGCCGGTCTGCTTCGAGAACGCGACCGTCGGGTAGAACTCGCCCTCGAGCCCGATCTGAGTCGGCTCGGCGTCCGGCGCCTTGACCACGCCGATGGACTGGAAGGTCTGGTCGGTCGGCAGGAAGATCGTCGGCCCGCTGTAGACCTCGTCGCCGTTGCCGTCGCGGATCGTGATCACCGGCGCGTAGCCGTGGCCGATCAGGAAGACCTCGGTGTTCCCGATGCTCAGCGGGTGGTTGACCTTCAGGTCGTAGGTCCGCTCGGGCCCGCCGGGCGACTCCCGGTAGGTCAGGTGCGACTCGAACCCCCGCGCCATCCCCGCGCGCGGGCCGGAGGTCAGCCACTCGACGCTGAAGTCGTCGATCGAGAAGGAGAACGGCTCCATGTCGCTGTCGCGGAACAGGCTGCCGGGGTCGAAGTCGTCGTACTGCGTCAGGTTGTTGGAGAACCCGTAGTCGTCGCCGACCAGCAGGATCACGCCGCCCTTGTAGCCGAAGAGCCCGCCGAGGCCGAAGCCGACCAGCACCACCAGGACCGCGAGGTGGAAGACCAGGTTGCCGACCTCCCGCAGGTAGCCGCGCTCGGCGGCCACGGCGTCGGCGCCCGCGTCGATCGACAGGCGGTAGCGGCGCCGGCGCAGCGTCGCATGGGCCCGCTCCAGGACGGCGTCCGGCGCGACCGCGGTGTGGTACGTCGCGTGGTCCGGCAGCCGGGTCAGGTTGCGGGGGGCCGCCGGCGGCGCCACCCACATCCCGCGCCAGTAGTGGATCGCGCGCGGGATGATGCAGCCGACCAGCGAGACCATCAGCAGCAGGTAGATCGCCGAGAACCACGGCGAGTCGTAGACCGAGAACAGCCCGAGCCGGTCGTAGACGGGCGACAGGTCGGGGTGGTCGGACCGCCAGTTCGAGGTCTTGAGGGAGTCGACGCCCTCCTGCGGGATGATCGAGCCCGGCACGGCGGCCAGCGCCAGGAGCAGCAGCAGGATCAGCGCGGTGCGCATCGAGGTGAGCTGGCGCCAGGTCCAGCGCAGCAGCTCGCGGAGCGTCAGCTCGCCGGGGCGCCGGTCGTCCTCGGGCGGCCGGGTGCTCAGCGAGGTGCGGGTCGGAGTCGTCACAGGGCGGTCTCCGAGGAGCTGACCAGGTGCAGCTGCAGCCAGGTGACCGCCTGGTCCCACCAGCCGGTGACCAGCATCAGGCCGACGGCGACCAGCATCAGCCCGCCGGCGCGCATCACCCAGGCCTGGTGCCGGCGTACCCACCCGAAGGCCGTGAGCGCCTTCTCGTAGGCGAGGCCGGCGAGGATGAACGGCAGGCCGAGACCGAGCGCGTAGACGGCTGAGAGCAGCGCGCCGCGGCCGGCGGTCGACTCGCTGAAGGACAGCGTGGTGATCGCGCTGAGGGTGGGGCCGATGCACGGCGTCCAGCCGAGCCCGAACAGGAAGCCGAGCAGCGGCGCGGCAACCAGCCCGACGGCGGGCACCGAGTGGACCCGCCAGTCGCGCTGGAGGAACGGCAGCCAGCCGGCGAACGCGAGGCCGAGCACGATCGTCAGCAGCCCCAGCACGAACGTCATCTGGTCGCGCCAGGTGACCAGCCAGGACCCGAGCGCGCCGGACAGGGTGCCGAGGATGACGAAGACGACCGAGAAGCCCAGGACGAACAGGACCGAGCCGAGCAGCATCCGGCCGCGGCGGGTGCCCGCCTGGCCGCTCGCGAGGTCGGCGCCGGAGAGCCCGGTCGCGTACGAGAGGTAGCCCGGCAGCAGCGGGATCACGCACGGGGAGAAGAACGAGACCAGGCCGGCGACCAGGGCCACCGGCACGGCGAGCACGAGCGACCCGGAGAACGCGGTCTCCTGGAACCAGTCACCCATCCGGGGTCTCCCCCGCGACGTCGTGGACGACGTCGACCAGCGTCTGCTCGGACGGGATCTCCCCGGTGATCACAGCGGCCACCCGGCCCTCGGCGTCGAGCACGATCGTGGTCGGGATCGCCGACAGGGTGGTCTTCCCGGCGAACGCCAGCACCGCCTTGCCGGCCGGGTCGTAGATCGACGGGTACTCCGCACCCACGCTGCGCATGAACGCCTGGCCCTGGCTGGCGCTGGCGTCGCGGATGTTGATCCCGAGGAAGTCCGCGACCGAGCCGAGCTCCTTCGCGGCGTCGGTCAGCATCGGCATCTCGCTGCGGCACGGCGCGCACCCCGACCACCAGGTGTTGACGACCAGGACCCGGCCGCGCGAGTCGGCGGCGTCGACCGGGTCGCCGGTCAGCGAGGTGCCGGTCAGCTCGACCGGGTCGCCGCGGTCGGCGGGGTCGATCACGCGCACCCGGCGGTCGCCGCTGATGTAGCCCTTGTCGCCGGTGCCCTCGAGCGAGGAGCACCCGGTCGCGAGCAGCACCACCGCGAGGACCACGCCGAGCGCCCTGCCGAGCGCCCTGCCGATCAGCGGGTCCGGGCCGCGCCGTACGACGCGCATCAAGGCCTGCGCTGCTCGGGCGCTCCACCGGCCGAGAACGGCGCCTTCTTGTCCTGCACGGGGATCAGGTCGCCCGCGGGCTCGGAGTAGCTCACCTGCGCCAACCGGTCGCCCACGAAGTGGAAGGAGGTCAGCGAGCAGAGCGTGCACTGCCGCCGGCGCGGGTCGTGGAGGAACGAGCGCTTCTCGGCGGCGAGCCGGGTGATCCAGATCGGCAGCTGGTGGGAGACCACCACCGCCTCGTGGCCGCGGGCGGCCTCGCGCGCGTCGTGCACCGCCGCCATCATCCGCGCGACCACGTGCTTGTAGGGCTCGCCCCACGACGGCCGGAACGGGTTCCACAGCAGCGCCCAGGTGCGGGGGTCGCGCAGCGCGTTGTCACCGCCGGCGAAGCGCCTGCCCTCGAACTTGTTGGTCGACTCGATGACCCGCTCGTCCGTCACGATCTCCAGGCCCCGCGCCCGGGCCAGCGGGGCACCCGTCTCCTGGGCCCGCTCCAGCGGAGAGGACCGCAGGTGCACGATGTCGCGGTCCTTGACGGCCTCGGCGACCTTCTCGGCCATCTGCACGCCGAGCTCGGAGAGGTGGAAGCCGTCGCGGCGTCCGTAGAGGACGCCCTCGGGGTTGTGCACCTCGCCGTGGCGCAACAGGTGCACGACCGTGTCGGGGGTCTGGCTCATCGGGGTCTGGCTCATCGAGAGGGGACTCCTACGTCTGGGCGGCGGCAGCCGCGGCACGCGCGGCGGCGGGCAGGGCGTCGAGCACGGTCTGCACGGCGCGGTCGTCGTGGGCGGAGGACAGGAACCACGCCTCGTACGCCGACGGCGGGAGGTAGACCCCCTGGTCGAGCATCGCGTGGAAGAAGGCGGCGTACGCCGCACCGTCGGTGCGCGAGGCGTCCGCGAAGTCGCGCACGGGTCCGGCGGCGAAGAAGACCGAGAACATCGTGCCGGCGCCCTGGACGACGTGCGGCACGCCGGCCCGGCTCAGCGCGTCGGAGGTCGCGGTCTTGATCGTGTCGGCGGCGGCCCCGATGTGGGTGTAGACCTCGTCGGTCGCCAGCCGCAGCGTCGCCAGCCCGGCAGTGGTGGCGATCGGGTTCCCCGACAGGGTGCCGGCCTGGTAGACGGGGCCCTCGGGGGCGAGGCGGGTCATCACGTCGGCACGGCCGCCGAACGCCGCGGCCGGGAACCCGCCGCCCATCACCTTGCCGAACGTCATCAGGTCGGGGCGCCAGCCCTCGACCGCGCCGTCGAGGCCCCACTGGCCCTGGCGGGAGGCCCGGAACCCGGTCATCACCTCGTCGCTGACGAACAGCGCGCCGTGCCGGGCGCAGGTCTCGAGGAGGAACTTGTTGAACCCCACCTCAGGGGGGACGACGCCCATGTTGCCGGGGGCGGCCTCGGTGATCACGCAGGCGATCCGGTCGCCGTGCTCGGCGAACGCCTTCTCGACCGCCGCCCGGTCGTTGTAGGGCAGCACCAGGGTCAGCGCGGTCGACGACGCCGGGACGCCGGGGGTGCCCGGCACCGCGAACGTCGCCAGGCCGGAGCCGGCCGAGGCGAGCAGCGAGTCGACGTGCCCGTGGTAGCAGCCGGCGAACTTGACCACGACGTCGCGGCCGGTGAACCCGCGGGCCAGCCGGATCGCCGACATCGTCGCCTCGGTGCCCGAGGACACGAACCGGACCCGCTCGACCGGGGCCCGGGCCACGATCTCCTCGGCCAGCTCGACCTCCGGCTCGGTGGGCGCGCCGTACGACGTGCCGCGCGCGACCGCGGCCGAGACCGCGGCCTGCACCTCGGGGTGGGCGTGGCCGAGCAGCATCGGGCCCCACGAGCAGATCAGGTCGACGTACTCGTTGCCGTCGGCGTCGGTGAGCCACGCGCCGCGGGCCGAGCGGATGAACCGGGGCGTGCCGCCGACCGCGTTGAACGCCCGCACCGGGGAGTTCACGCCGCCGGGCGTCACCGCCCGGGCCCGGTCGAAGAGGGCGGCAGAGGCGGCGGTGGGCAGGGTCGTTCCGACGGTCACCGCCTCATTGTCCCCGAGTGCGCCAACCGGCGGCGCCCAGGGTCACGTCTCAGGCGCTCCGGGCCCACGAGAACGTGTTTCAGCATCATGACCCGGGGGAAGGACCGTCTCCGAGGGGGAGCACGGGAGTGGCCGCGCGACGTACCGTAACTGTGTGTGACGCCACTCGTTGGTGATTCCACCCGGGCTTGAGGGAGTCCCCGGACGAGGGAGCAGGAGAACGACGATGCCGACTGCACGGACCACGGCGCGATTCGGGCGCGGCCAGAAGATCATGGCCCTGGTGCCCCTGGCGCTGCTGTCTGCCGCCTGGACGGCCAGCATCGCCGGCGTGGGCGCGAGCACCGCCACCGCGAGCGCGGAGTCCCAGCCGACCACCCTGCCGGACGGCTCCACGGTCCCCACCGAGGCCATCCAGGCGCCCGCGAGCGTCTCCACCGCCGGCGGCGTGGCCCCCGGTGTCCAGGGCGACGGCGCCCGGATCGTCTCCACGGCCGCCACCTCCGGCATCCCCTCCGCGGCACTCGCCGCCTACCAGCGCGCCGAGACCGTCATCAACGCCGCCGACAAGAGCTGCCAGCTCTCCTGGCAGCTGATCGCGGCGATCGGCCGGGTCGAGTCCGACCACGGCCGCACCAACGGCAACACCCTCGACGCCCAGGGCGTCGCCCGGCCGGGCATCTACGGGCTCGCGCTGGACGGCACCCACGGCACCAGCCGGATCACCGACACCGACGCCGGACAGTACGACGCCGACGCCCGGTTCGACCGGGCCATCGGGCCGATGCAGTTCATCCCCTCGACCTGGTCGGTCGTCGGCGTGGACGCCGACGGCGACGGCGAGCGCAACCCGCAGGACATCGACGACGCGGCGCTCGCGACCGCGGTCTACCTGTGCTCGGGCTCGGACGACCTGTCCACCCCGGCCGGCCAGCGCGCCGCGGTCTACCGCTACAACCACAGCTCCTCCTACGTCGACCTGGTGCTCTCGATCGCCGCCGCCTACCTCGACGGCGAGTTCACCTCGGTGCCCAACGGCACCACCTCGGCCGGCTACCTCGTGCCCGCACCGGCCAAGCCCGACAAGCAGGGCCCGAAGAAGCACCACGGCCAGCCGCACGCGACGCAGACCCAGGGACCGGGCGGCAGCACCGAGCCGTCCCCGGCGCCCCCGGAGGAGGAGCCGACGCCGCCCGCGCCGAGCCCGCCCGCCGGCGGTGGCGGCATCGACCTGCCCGCCCCGAGCGTGCCCCCGCTGCCCTCGACGTCGGTCACCCCGGTCGACGAGCTGCTCACGGTGGCCCAGGCCATCGTCCAGTGCACGCTCGACGGGTACGTCGACAACGTCCTCAAGGACGACGACCCGTTCGACCAGTGCGTCTACGACTACACGCACCGGTGACGACCGCGGAGCGGGCGTCAGGACAGGTGTCGAGCGAGCGCCACGGCTGAGCCTGCGAAGCCGTGACGCGCGTGTCGAGACACCGGTGAGCCGAGAGCCGACCTCGAGCACCTCGCCGGCACCCGGGTCGCGCCGCCGGCGGAGCCGACACGCCGGACGCGGCTACCGCGCGAGCAGCCGCGCGACCTCGGCGGCCCAGTAGGTCAGCACCACGTCGGCGCCGGCCCGGCGGATCGAGGTGAGCGTCTCGAGGATCGCGGGCTCGCGGTCGATCCAGCCGTTCGCGGCGGCCGCCTCGAGCATGGCGTACTCGCCGGAGATGTTGTACGCCGCGACCGGGACGTCGACCGCGTCGCGGACCCGGCGCAGCACGTCGAGATAGGCGAGCGCGGGCTTGACCATCACCAGGTCGGCGCCCTCCGCTACGTCGAGCAGCGCCTCGCGGACGCCCTCGCGGCCGTTGGCGGGGTCCTGCTGGTAGGTGCGCCGGTCGCCCTCGAGCGCGGAGTCCACGGCCTCCCGGAACGGGCCGAAGAACGCGGAGGCGTACTTCGCGGAGTAGGCGAGGATCGACACGTCGGTGTGCTCGGCCGCGTCCAGCGCCCGCCGGACCACCGCGACCTGGCCGTCCATCATCCCGCTGGGCCCGACCATGTCGACGCCGGCGTGGGCCTGGGCGAGCGCCATCTCGGCGTACAGCTGCAGCGTGCGGTCGTTGTCGACCTTGCCGTCCGGGGTGAGCACGCCGCAGTGCCCGTGGTCGGTGAACTCGTCGAGGCACAGGTCGCTCATCACGGTGAGCGCGTCGCCGACCTCGGCGACCACGTCGGTGATCGCGAGGTTGAGGATCCCGGCCGGGTCGATCGCCCCGGAGCCGAGCGCGTCCTTCGTCTCGGGGATGCCGAAGAGCATCACCCCGCCGAGCCCCAGCTCGGCGGCCTCGGAGACGGCGGCGAGCAGCGAGGACCGGGTGTGCTGGACCACGCCCGGCATCGAGGAGATCGGGCGCGGCTCGTCGAGGCCCTCGCGCACGAACACCGGCAGCACCAGCTGACGGGCCTCGAGCGAGGTCTCCGAGACCATCCGCCGCAGCGCCGCGGTGGTGCGCAGTCGCCGGGGCCGCAAGGTCGGCCCGAGGACCGGCGGGACCGGCGGGACCGGCAGCTCGCTCATCGCGCCTCGCTCATCTGAAGGGGGCTCCCCGCCCGCAGGCTCATCGTGCCGAGGTCGTCTTCCGCCGGCCGGACGGCTTGCGGTCCGACGGCTTGGTCACCGGCTGTCCCGCCTCGACCATCGCGATCCGCCGCGACGCACCGAAGTCGGCGAGCGCGTCGACCAGCGTGTCGACGTCCGGCTTGGACGCCAGCACGTCGACCCGCAGGCCGTGCTCCTCGGCCGTCTTCGCGGTCGCCGGCCCGATCACCGCGATGATCGTCGACGGGTGCGGCTTGCCGGCGATGCCGACCAGGTTGCGCACGGTGGACGAGGAGGTGAAGACCACCGCGTCGAACCTGCCGGTCTTGATCGCGTCGCGGGTCGGCGCCGGCGGCGGAGCCGCGCGGACGGTGCGGTACGCCGTCACGTCGTCGCACTCCCAGCCGAGGTCCACGAGACCGGCCACGAGGTTCTCGGTGGCGATGTCGGCGCGCGGCAGGAAGACCCGGTTGATCGGGTCGAGGAGCTCGTCGTACTCCGGCCAGTCGGCCAGCAGCCCGGCCGCGGACTGCTCGCCGGAGGGCACCAGGTCGGCACGCAGGCCCCAGCCGGCGATCGCCTGGGCGGTCTTGTCGCCGACCGCGGCGATCTTCAGCCCGGAGAAGGCCCGCGCGTCCAGGCCGTACTCCTCGAACTTCTCGCGCACGGCGCGGACCGCGTTGACCGAGGTGAACGCGATCCACTCGTACCGGCCCTCGACCAGACCGCGGATCGCCTTGTCCATCTGCAGCGGGTTGCGCGGCGGCTCGACGGAGATGGTCGGGACCTCGTCGGGCACAGCGCCGTAGCCGCGCAGCCGCGCCGACAGCGAGCCGGCCTGCTCCTTGGTGCGCGGCACCAGGACCCGCCAGCCGAACAGCGGCTTGGTCTCGAACCACGACAGCGTCTCGCGCAGGTCCACCACGTCACCCACGACGGTGATCGCCGGCGGGGTCATCCGGGCGGCGCGCGCGTCGGCGCCGATCCGCTCCAGCGTGGAGGTGACGGTCGCCTGGTCGGTGGTGGTGCCGACCCGGGTCATCGCGACCGGCGTCTGCGGCGAGCGGCCCGCGGCGACCAGCGCCTTGCTGATGTCGGCGATCTGGCCGACGGCCGAGAGCAGCACGAGGGTGCGGGCGTCGGCGTACTGGCTCCAGTCGACCCGCTCACCGCAGGTGACGACCGCGACCTCGCGGCAGTCCTTGGTGGTGAGCGGGATGCCGGCGTACGCCGGGACCGCGCTGACCGAGGACACCCCGGGGACGATCTCGAAGCCCAGGCCGGCCTTGACGCAGGCCTGCGCCTCCTCCGGCCCGGAGGCGTAGAGGAACGGGTCGCCGGCCATCAGCCGGACCACCCGCAGGCCGCGCTTGGCGTGGCGCACCACGACCTTCGCGCGCGCTGCGTGGGTCAGCGGCTGGCCGTCCTCCCCGAACCCGCCGTCGACGATCTCCGGGCCGGCCGGGTCACCGCCCTCGGCGTCGGGGGGCAGGCCGAGCACGCTGCGCACCAGCGCCGCGTGGTCGGGCACCTCGGTCACCACGACGTCCGCCTGCCGGAGCAGGTCGACGGCGCGCACGGTCAGCAGGCCCGGGTCGCCCGGGCCGCTGCCGACGAACGACACCCAGCCTCGAGCGGATCCCGAGCCGGTGGTGGTCTTGCCTCGCGTCATGCGTTCTGCACCTTGTCTGCTGTGTTCATCGAGCGGTTCATCAAGAGGGCCATCGAGAGGGCCGTGGAGGGGGGCGTGGGGCGCGTCGGGAGGCTCATCGTCGGACCTCCGTGGGATCCCCCAGCCGGTCGGCCCCGTCGGCGAGCATCTCCTCGCCGAGCCGGGCCCCGACGCCGGCGGCGTCGGAGGGGTCGCCCGATGCGGACCTGCGCACCGAGAGCGCCCCGTCGAGCGAGAGCGCTACCGACCTCACCCAGAGCTCGTCGCCGTCCTCGCCCTCCACGATCTCGGCGAGCGCCCCGATCGGCGCCGAGCACCCGCCCTCGAGGGTCGCGAGCACGGCCCGTTCGGCCGTGACCGCGGCCCGGACCCGCGGGTCGTCGAGGGCGGCCGCGACCTCGGCGGCCAGCGGATCGTCGGTGCGGCACTCGACCGCGAGTGCGCCCTGGCCGGGGGCGGGGAGCATCTGGAGCGGGTCGAGCACCTCGGTCACGTCGCCGAGGCGCCCGATCCGGGCCAGGCCGGCCCGGGCGAGGATCACCGCGTCGCACTCCCCGGAGCGGACCTTGCCGATCCGGGTGTCGACGTTCCCCCGGATGCCGACGACCTCGAGACCCAGGCCGAGGGCGTGCAGCTGGGCCACCCGGCGCGGCGACCCGGTGCCGACCCGGCTGCCGGCCGGGAGCTCGCCGAGGGTCAGCCCGTCGCGGGCGACGACCGCGTCGCGCGGGTCCTCGCGGACCGGTACGGCGGCCAACGTGATGCCCTCGGTGGGGTAGGTGGGCAGGTCCTTGAGGGAGTGGACGGCCACGTCGACCTCGCCGCGCAGCAGCGCGTCGCGGAGCGCCGCCACGAAGACACCGGTGGCGCTGGCGCCCTGCAGCGGGGTGCCGGCGGCCTGGGTGCGGTCGCCCTCGGTCGAGACCATGACGAGCTCCACCTCGCGGCCCAGCGCCTCGCGGAGCCGGTCGGCGACCAGGCCGGACTGGGTGGTCGCGAGCACCGAGGCACGGGTGCCGACCTTCAGCGGCGCGCTCATGCCAGGCCCTCCGGTCGGGTGACGGCGTCGACGGACTCGGGATCGAGCGCGAACAGCTCGGCGAGCGCGGTGGCGTACGACACCGCCCCGGCCTCGTTCGCCAGCTCGCGGACCCGCACCGTCGGCTGGTGCAGCAGCTTGTCCGCGACCCGGCGCACGGTGTGGAGCACCTCGGCGCGGGTGCTGTCGTCGAGGTCGGGGAGCCGGCCGGTCAGGCGCTCCATCTCCGCGTCCACCACGGAGGTCGCCATCGACCGCAGGGCGACCACCGTCGGGGTGACGCCGGCCTGGCGACGGGCCGAGAGGAAGGCCGCGACCTCCTGGGTCACGATCCGGCGCACGGCCTCGACCTCGTGGCCGGCGTCGGAGTCGCGCAGCTCGTCGGCGAGGTCGGCGAGGCTGACCAGGCTGACACCGGGCAGGTCGGCGACCCCGGGGTCGACGTCGTGGGGGAGCGCCAGGTCGAGGATCGACAGGTCGCGTCCGTCGACGGTCGCCGCGGCGACCAGGTCGCGGGTGATCAGGATCCCGATCGCGCCGGTGCAGGAGACGACCACGTCGGCGACGGCGAGCTCGGCCGCCAGCTCGGCGAGCGTGGCCGAGCGCGCGCCGTACTCCTGGGCGAGACGGTCGGCGTTGTCGGAGGTGCGGTTGACGACGGTCACGCTGGCCGCGCCGCGGGCGGCGACCGTGGAGGTGGCCAGGCCGGCCATCGACCCGGCGCCGACGACCAGGACCCGCTTGCCGGCGAGGTCACCGACGGCGGCACGGCTGCGGTCCAGCGCGGCGGTGACCAGCGACGGCGCGGCCCGGTCGATGTCCGTCTCGGCACGAGCCCGCTTGCCGACCCGGAGCGCCTGCTGGAACAGCAGGTTGAGCGCCGGCCCGACGGTACCGATCTCCTGCCCGGCGTTGAGTGCCGCGCGGGTCTGGCCCAGGATCTGCCCCTCGCCGACCGCCATCGAGTCGAGCCCCGCGACCACCTGGAACAGGTGGGACACGGCGCCGTCGTCGTAGTGGACGTACAGGTGCGGGATCATCGCCTCGGTGCGCTCGCCGGCACGCTCGACGACCAGGCGCGACACCTCCTCGACGCTGCCGTGGAAGCGGTCCACCTCCGCGTAGATCTCCAGCCGGTTGCAGGTCGCGATCACGGTGGCCTCGGTGACGTGCTCGCTCGCGGCGACGTCGTCGATCAGCTTGTGCAGGCCGGGGCCGTCGAGGGCCAGCTGCTCGAGCAGGGCGACCGGCGCGGACTTGTGGGAGATGCCCACCACCAGGACGCTCACGCTGTCACCGCCCCCTTGCGCTGCTCGTGGTAGGCGAGGATCTGCAGCTCGATCGACAGATCCACCTTGCGGACGTCGACCTCCGCCGGGACGGTGAGCACGGTCGGGGCGAAGTTCAGGATGCTGGTGATGCCGCACGCGACCATCCGGTCGGCGACGTCCTGGGCGGCCACGGCCGGGGTCGCGATCACACCGATCGCCACCGCATGGTCGTGGACGATCCGCTCGAGGTGGTCGAAGGGGCGCACCTCGATGCCGGCCACCACCTGGTCGTGCCGCGCCGGGTCGGCGTCCAGCAGGGCGACCACGCGGAACCCGCGGCTGCGGAAGCCGGAGTAGTTGGCGAGCGCCTGACCGAGGTTGCCGATCCCGACGATGACGACCGGCCAGTCCTGGGTGACGCCGATCTCCCGGGCGATCTGGTAGCGCAGGTAGTCGACGTCGTAGCCGACCCCCCGGGTGCCGTAGCTGCCGAGGTAGGAGAGATCCTTGCGAAGCTTGGCGCTGTTGACGCCCGCGGCCACCGCGAGCTCCTCGCTCGAGCAGGTCGCGGTGCCCTGCTCGGACAGGGTGACCAGGGCCCGGAGGTACACGGGGAGTCGCGCGACGGTCGCCTCGGGAATGTCCCGGGCGTTCTCGGGGGAGGTCCGTGCGCTCACTGCTCTCGTCTCCAACACGCTGGGGCCACGTTGGGGCCACGATGGGGCAAGACCGTCGTCGGGCGCGGTGAGACGACCCTGTCCTCGCACCCGGCCGCTCCTTCACTGTAGAAGTTTGTGAACAGGAGAACAAACCGGACCGGGAGTCGTCTCAGGACCGCGTGGCCCGCTTGTGAGGTGCCCCACCCGGCGTTCGACGACCGGGTCGCCGGTCGGCTCCTCGCTCCGCTAGGAGCTGAGTGCGGCCCGGAGCCGGACCTCGTCCACCCGCCAGAAGTCGTGCTGGCGGCCGTCGACGAACGTCACCGGGACCTCGTCGGTGAAGCGCTCGCGCAGCTCGGGGTCCTCGTCGACGAGGACCTCGGCGTACTCCTCGCCGAGCTCCGCGCACACCCGCTCGACGACCTCGCGGGCGACGTCGCACAGGTGGCAGCCCGGCCGGGTGTAGAGCGTGACCCGGGGCGCGCTCACTCGAGGAGCCCCAGCGTGCGGCGCCGCTCGATGCCGCGCAGCCGGCCCTTCTGCACCTTGCCGGTGCCGGTCTTGGGCAGGGCGTCGACCACCTCGACGCGGGAGGGGCGCTTGAACCGGGCCAGCCGCTGCTCGCAGTGGGCGCGGACCGCCTCCTCGATCGCCGCCGGGTCCGCGCCGGGCGCGCGCACATACGCGACGACGGCCTCACCGGTCACCGGGTCCTCGACCCCGATCACGGCGGCCTCGACGACCCCGTCGACCTCGGTCAGGACCTCCTCCACCTCGACCGGGTACACGTTGAAGCCGGAGACGATCACGAGGTCCTTGATGCGGTCGACCAGGAACAGGTCGCCGGTCGGGTCCAGGAACCCGACGTCGCCGGTGGGCCACCAGCCCTCGTCGTCGGGCCCGTCCTCGCCGTCGGGCCAGTAGCCGCTGAACAGGTTCGCTCCCCGGATCTGGATCTCCCCGGGGTCGTCGCCCTCAGGTGGGCGGCCGGACTCGTCGACCAGGCGGACCTCGACGCCCGGAAGCGCGGCGCCCACGGACCCGACCTGGGGCGTGGCGCTGCACAGCGTGCTGGTCACCACGGGGGCCGCCTCGGTGAGCCCGTAGCCCTGGTGCACCGGGACCCCGGCCCGGGCGGTGAACCTCTCGATCAGCTCGGGCGCCAGCGGGGCGGAGCCGGAGAGGACCAGCCGCACCGGCCCGAGGTGCTCGGCGAGGTGCTCCTCCCCCAGCCAGTGGGCGAAGACCGGCGGGGCGACCGGGACGACGCTGCAGGCCTCGTCGTCGATGAGGGTGAGCGTCTCGTGGGGGTCGAACCGCTCGACGAGCACCAGCTTGGCGCGGTGGCGCAGGATGCCGCCGAGCACCGCGTTGAGGCCGTAGACGTGGAACAGCGGCAGCACGCCCAGCACGACGTCGTCACCGTGGATCATCGGCGGGTCGACCTGGGCGACCTGGTCCAGGTTGGCCAGCAATGCCCGGTGCGTGAGCATCGCGGCGCGGGGCAGGCCGGAGGTACCGCTGGTGTAGAGCAGCACCGCGAGCTTCTCGGGGTCCTGCAGCGGCGGGACCGGCCGGGCCGGGAGCGCCCGGAGCTCGTCGAGGGCGTTCTCGCCGGGCAGCGGCGCAGCCTCGATCACCACGATCAGCGGGGCCGGGTCGAGCCCGGCGACGGCCTCCCGCAGCGCCGCCACGGTGTCGGGGTCGGCGATCACCATCCGGGCGCCGGAGTCGGCCACCATGCGGCTCAGCTCGCTCACCGTGGAGCGGGGGTTGACGGGTACGGCGACGGCCTGGGCGCGCAGCACGCCGAGGTAGGTGGTGACGAACTCGATCCGGTTGCCGACCGCCAGCAGCACCCGGGTCCCGCCGAGGATGCCCGCAGCCCCCAGGCCGGTCGCGATCCGGCCGACCTCGTCCTCGAGGCCGGCCCAGGTGAGGCTGCGTCCGCCGGCCTCGACGACCGCCAGCCGGTCGGGGTGCTCCGCGGCTGCGGCACTCACGAGCTCGGCGATGTCGCGCATCCCAGACATGGGGGGATACTTCCACACCGCGTCCGGCCCGGCAGGCGGTCTACCCTGCCCCTGTGACCCCGGCGCACGACAAGAGAGCCCGCCCGCGGAACCTCCAGCTGCGGTCCGTGCTCGCCGGCGAGGCCGCCGCCGCGGCCGCCGAGGTGGAGTCGGCCCTCACCCCGCCCCTGGACGCCGCGGCCGCCGCCTTCTTCGACGTCGACAACACCGTCATGCAGGGGGCGAGCATCTTCCACCTCGCCCGCGGCCTGCACCGCCGCAAGTTCTTCACGACCCGCGAGATCCTCGGGGCCGCCTGGAAGCAGGCCTACTTCCGGGTCGTGGGCGTCGAGGACCCCGAGCACGTCGCCGACGCCCGGGCCTCCGCGCTCGCGTTCATCGCCGGGCACACCGTGACGGAGCTCCAGGACCTCGGCGAGGAGATCTTCGAGGAGGCGATGGCGGACCGGATCTGGCCCGGCACCCGGGCCCTGGCCCAGATGCACCTCGACGAGGGCCAGCGGGTCTGGCTGGTCACCGCGGCGCCGATCGAGATCGCGCAGATCATCGCGCGCCGGCTCGGCCTCACCGGGGCGCTCGGCACCGTCGCCGAGCACGTCGACGGCGTCTACACCGGCCAGCTGGTGGGCGACCTGCTGCACGGCCCCGCGAAGGGCGAGGCCGTCCGGGCCCTGGCTGCGCGCGAGGGCCTCGACCTGCACCGGTGCTCGGCGTACTCCGACTCCTTCAACGACCTGCCGATGCTGGCCATGGTCGGCGACCCGTGCGCGATCAACCCGGACACCCGGCTGCGGGCCCACGCCCGGGAGCAGGGCTGGCGGATCCACGACTACCGCACCGGGCGCAAGGCGCTGCGCGCCGGCCTGGTCGCCGGCGGCATCGCCGGCGCCGCCAGCGGCACGGTCGCCGCCGGCCTCGCCCTCCGCGGCCGGCGCCGCTGACCCCGGGCGGGCCGGGTGTCGGTTTCCCCGGGTACCCGGGGAAACCTGCACTGTTCGGCCGAAGTTTCAGCCGATAAGCGACAACTTCCCCGGGTACCCGGGGAAACCTGCGATCGAGCAGCGGGAGCAGGCGCACGATGTCCGGTCGCGGACGTCCTTTACCCGGACAACGGTTCACAGCGGGGTAACTCGCGTTTACGATGGGGCAGGCTTCGGGGGAAGCTTCCGGGAGGATCGATCTCAATGTCGTGGGAGGACACCGACGTCGCGCGCGGTCTCGACGCGCTCCGACGCATGGTCACCCACGTGCTGCTCGCGGAGCAGCCCCGCCTCGCCGGGCTCCCCGAGCTGCTGTCGACCGAGGCGGCCACCAGCGGGCGCACCGAGGCCGGCAGCGGCGGCCCCGACGGGTACGGCGACGCCGCGCTGGCCACCTCCTCGGAGGAGGACCAGGCCGAGCGCACCCGGCTGATCGCGCTGGTCGAGCTGGCCCGCAAGGGCGACGTCGACGCCTTCGGCCTGCTCTACGACCACTACCAGCCCTCGGTCTACCGCTTCCTCTTCTACCGGACCCGGTCGGGCACGCTCGCCGAGGACCTCACCTCGGAGACCTTCTTCCGGGCGCTGCGCAGCATGAACAACTTCCGCTGGCAGGGCAAGGACTTCGGTGCCTGGCTGATGACCATCGCCCGCAACCTGGCCACCGACCACTTCAAGGCCGGCCGGACCCGCCTCGAGCTCACCACCGAGGACATGGGCCTGCACGACGATGCGACCGAGGGCCCGGAGTCGACGGTGCTCGCCGGCCTCACCAACGAGCTCCTGCTGCGCGCCCTCACCGAGCTTCCGCCCGAGCAGCGCGACTGCCTGGTGATGCGGTTCCTCCAGGGGATGAGCATCGCCGAGACCGCGGCCGTCCTGGGCCGCAGCGACGGGGCCGTCAAGCAGCTCCAGCTGCGCGGGGTGCGCAACCTCGCGAAGCTGATGCCAGAGGGGATCCGGGACTGATGAGCGCCCTCTCCGAAATCCTTTGCGACGCGCGCTCCGCGCGCGTAACCCCGCCCGCCCACGCCTCGTTGAGGTCGGTGTCAGCGTCCCCGACCGGGGACCGGGCGAACGGCTGGATGGGGCGGACGAGATGACCTGGGGTTTCACGGCGCAGCGGCGCGCCGAGGAGTTCGACGCGCGGCTCGCGGACGCGTCGGCGTACGACGCCTCCGATCCGCGCGACGCCGAGCTGCTCGCGCTCGTCGGCGCGCTGCGCGCGGTCCCCGAGGCCCAGGCCCGACCCGAGTTCGTCGCCACCCTGCGGGAGCGGTTGCTGGCCGAGGCCGCGACCGCGCTCGTCCCCGATGACGTCTCCCGGCTGACGCTGCCGGCACGCCGCCCCGCCCGCGAGCGCCGGCTGGCCGCGGTGGTCGGCGGCCTCGCGATCGTCGGTGCGACCACGTCGCTCGCGGTCGCCTCCCAGTCGGCCCTGCCCGGCGACTCGCTCTACCCCGTCAAGCGCGCGATCGAGCAGGCCCACACCGGCCTGAGCGTCGGCGAGAGCAGCAAGGGCGTCACGATCCTCGGGAACGCCTCCGACCGGCTCGACGAGGTCGACGCGCTCACCCGCCAGGACCACTTCGGCGACGAGATCCGGATCGCCGACACGCTCAACACCTTCACCGACCAGGCGACCCAGGCCAGCGACCTGCTGTTGGCCGACTACGCCCACACCGGCGAGGCGTCCTCGATCGCCCGCCTGCGCGACTTCGCCTCCTCGAGCCTCACCCGCCTGGCCGCCCTCGAGCCGCTGGTGCCGGCCGAGGCCCGCGACGAGCTGATCCGAGCGGCCGGCGTGCTGACGACGATCGACTCGGAGGCCGCCCTGCGCTGCGGCGACTGCGGCGGCACAGGCATCACCTCGATCCCGCCGGTACTCGCGGCCGGCGAGGTCATCAACCTGCCGCGGCCCGCCGACCCGGTCGTCAAGGGCGACCGCGCCGGACGCGGCGGCAAGCACCACGGCACCGGCGCGACCGGCTCGGACCTCCCCGACGTCGACCCCGACGAGGTCGGCCCCGGCAGCGTCCTGGACCCCGATGGCAGCACGCTCCAGCCGGGCACCAACACCAGCGGCGACTCCGACCCGATCGGCGACCTGACCAGCGGTCTCACGGGCGGGGACACCCCCAGCGACGCTCCGTCGATCCCCGTGGTCACCGACGTCGTCGACGGCGTCACCGGCATCCTCGAGGGTGCCATCGACGGCGTCACCCAGGGCCTGCCGGAGACTCCGTAGCCGTCCGGCTCACCCTCGGCACGGCGCTCACCGGGACTCGAGAAGCGGGCCGGACACCCGCGACCCACGCGGTCTCGACACGACCGTCACGCCTTCGGTCCTCAGGCCTGCGCCTCGCTCGACCACCATCAGCGGGCCCGCCGGCGCGGCCCCTGGTCTCGACACGCGGGTCACGACTTCGCAAGCTCAGTCGCGCCGCTCGCTCGACCACCATCAGCGGGTCCGCTGGCGCGGCCCCGCTACTTGAAGACCGACTCGCGCTGCATCAGCAGGGAGTACAGCGTCTGCTGGATGGTCTCGCGGACCTGGTCGGTGACGTTGAAGACCAGCATCGGGTCGTCGGCAGCGCCCCCGTCGAGCTCGTCGGTGCGGATCGGCTCACCGAACTCCAGCAGCCACTTCGAGGGCAGCGGCACCAGGCCGAGCGGCCCGAGGGCGGGGAAGAACGGCGTGACCGGGAGGTACGGCAGCCCCAGCACGCGGGCGAGGGAGGGCAGGTTGCCGACCAGCGGGTAGATCTCCTCGGCTCCGACGACCGACAGCGGGATGATCGGCACACCGGTGCGCAGCGCCGCCGAGACGAAGCCGCCGCGCCCGAAGCGCTGCAGCTTGTAGCGGTCGCTGTAGGCCTTGCCGATCCCCTTGAAGCCCTCAGGCCAGACCCCGACCAGCTCGCCGCTGTTGAGCATCCGCTCGGCGTCCTCGCTGCAGGCCAGGGTGGCGCCGCTCTTGCGCGCCAGCGAGCTGACGAACGGCAGCCGGAAGACCAGGTCGGCGCCGAGCGGGCGCAGGAACCGCCCGGTGTGGTCGTAGATGGACACCAGCGTCATCAGGCCGTCGACCGGGATGGTGCCGGAGTGGTTGGACACCACGAGGGCGCCGCCCTCGGCCGGGATGTTCTCGACCCCACGGACCTCGATGCGGAACCACTTCTGCGCGATCGGGCGCAGCGTCGCCATCAAGAAGCGCTCGGTGATCTCCTGGTCGAAGCCGTACTCGTCGACCACGTAGTCACCGGTGACCCGGCGGCGCAGGAACGCGAGGAACCGGGCCAGCTGGGGCTCCCACTGCTCGCCGAAGACCTCGCGAGCGCCGTGCTGGACGGCCGCGAGCCAGTCGCTCGCCGGGATGCCCGCCATCGGGCTCCGGTCCCGGGTCGTGGTCGCGGGACGCTCCGCGCCGGCCGCGGCCGGCGGGGTCGTGCCGGCCGCGCCGCCCGACGCGGGACCGGTCCGCCGGGGGGCCGCCTTGGCCGCGGGGGGCCGGCCGCCGGCGGCGAGGCCGCGGGCGGCCGAGGACGGGTGCTTGCCGGTGCCGCGCCCGGGCCGACCCCGGGTGCCGATCGGGATGATCTCCGCGTCACCCACGGTCGGCTCCGCGGGTGTACGCCGGCACCGGGCCGGTGAGCGGTCCGGGGGTGGGCGCGGGCTCGGGCAGGCCCTGCGCCACCCGGGCGAGGAGCCGGTCGGCGTAGCCGCCGGTGGGCGGCAGGGGCGCGGCGAAGTCCGCGAACGCGGCGGCCGTGGTGCGCGCCGGCTCGAAGCCGAGCTCGGTGCGCATCCGGGTCGTGTCGACGCCCCGGCCGTAGGTGAGCAGGCCGAGCTGCTCGGGCGAGAAGTCCGCGACCCGCGCGGAGCGCAGCGTGGACCCGACCCGCCCGACCGCGAAGGGCGGCAGCGGGACGCTGGGCCGCTGGAGTCGGCGTACCGCCTGGGAGAGCATCAAGATCCCGTCGCCGGCGACGTTGAAGGTCCCGGCGACCTCGGCGCCGATGGCGTGCCGCAGCACGTCGAGGAGGTCCTGCTCGTGGAGGAACTGCAGCCGCGGGTCGTAGCCGAGCACGGTGGGGACCACCGGTAGGCGGAAGTAGGAGGTGAGCGGGCTGGTGACCAGCGGCCCGATCACGTTGGCCGCTCGGAGGATGGTCACCGAGACGTCGGGGCGGCGGCGGGCGAAGCCGCGCACGTAGCCCTCGACCTCGGCGACGTCCTTGGCGTAGCCGGAGCGCGGGACCCGCCGCGGCTCCATGTCCTCGGTGAACATCGCCGGGTCGCGGTTGCTCGCGCCGTAGACCGTGGTCGACGACTTCACCACGAGCGCCCGCAGGCCCGGGGCCTTCTGGCAGGCGGCGAGCAGCTGCATCGTCCCGATGACGTTGAGCTCCTTCATCGTGTTCCGCCCGCCGGTGCTGCCGGGGGTGGAGATGACGCTCATGTGGACGACGGTGTCGACGTCCTCCTTGACGATGACCTTCGCGATGACCGGGTTGCGGATGTCGGCGCGGACGAAGGAGACCTCGCCGATGTCACCGCGCGGCGGGACGGCGTCCACGCCGACGACGCGGTCCACCGACGGGTCGGCCGCGACGGCGCGCGCGAACCGGCGGCCGAGGTCGCGTGAGACCCCGGTGACCAGGACGACCCTGCCGGCGCTGCCCATGCGGCGTGCTGCGATCGGCTCCGGCGCTACTTGCCGAGCTTGCGACGCTGGACGCGCGTCTTCTTCAGCAGCTTGCGGTGCTTCTTCTTGGCCATGCGCTTGCGCCGCTTCTTGATGACAGAACCCACGGGATACCTTTCAACAGCCGAATCGTCCCCCGGGATCTGCCCGGAGGACCGGCCCAGCCTAGCCGCCGCACCTCTCCCGGCAGAATCCGGCGGCGAGACCTCTCCGTGTGAGTTCGGTTTCAGCCGGCGGGCTCAGCCTGCGGTGTAGAAGCTCTTGCGGAGGTACTCGTCGACGTCCTTCTCCTGGACGCGGAAAGATCGGCCGACCCGGACGGCAGGCAGCTCGCCGTTGTGGACGAGGCGGTAGACGGTCATCTTGGACACGCGCATCATCGCCGCGACCTCGGCGACGGTCAGGAACTTCGAGGAGGAACTGTCCCCGGGGTTGGTAGCCATCGTGCACCGATACTTTCTGTCTGACGCGCCACCGACTTCCCCGCCGGTGAGTGCACGCGTCGCGCAGGGTGAGAATAGAGCCTGATGTGACTCGTGGGGAAGGGGTTCATCAAAGTCGCACGAGTGGTATCGGCGTGTCGACTTGCGCCGCCAGCAGCGGTCCGACCCCGCCGGGTCACGGGAACGGGTCGAGGCCGTGCAGCGGGAAGATCTCCATCCGGGTGCTGTGGATCGCCCGGTCCAGCCAGGTCTCGGGGTCGTAGCCGTCGCCCCAGTCGCGGTACGCCGGGGTCCGCCCGTCGGTCATCCGGTACGGCGCGCCGCGGTCGAGCGTGGCCTGCACGTAGCTCCGCCAGCCCTCGGGGGTCTCGGTCGCCGGGTCGAGCGGCCGGCCGCCCACGATCGCGAGCAGGTGGGTCCAGGCGCGGGGGACGACCTCGACGATGGCGTACCCGCCACCGCCGGTGGCGACCCAGCGGCCGCCGCTGACCTCGTGGGCCAGGTCGTGGAGGGCCAGGTACGCGGCCCGCTGGCCGTCCACGGAGAGCATCAGGTGGGCCAACGGATCCTCGATGTGGGAGTCGCAGCCGTGCTGGGTGACCAGCACGTCGGGCGCGAACTCGCGCACCAGCGGGGGGACGACCGCGTGGAAGGCGCGCAGCCAGCCGCCGTCCCCGGTGCCGGGGGGCAGGGCCACGTTGACCGCCGTGCCCCGCGCGTCGGGTCCGCCGGTGTCGGTGGGGAAGCCGGTGCCCGGGAACAGCATCTGGCCCGTCTCGTGCAGCGAGATGCTCAGCACCCGCGGGTCGTTCCAGAAGACCTTCTCCACGCCGTCGCCGTGGTGGACGTCGACGTCGACGTAGGCGACCCGCCGCGCGCCGCTGTCCAGGAGGTGCTGGATGCCGACCGCGACGTCGTTGTAGATGCAGAAGCCGCTGGCCCGGTCGGGCATCGCGTGGTGGAGGCCGCCGCTGATGTTCACCGCATGCAGGGACTCCCCCGACCACACCTGGCGGCAGGCCTCCACGGTCGCGCCGACGATGTGCGCGGCCGCGTGGTGCATGTCGGGGAAGGTCGGGTTGTCGTCGGTGCCCAGCCCGTGCGCCTCGTCGAGGATGCCGGGCGTGGCGCCCGCACGGCGTACGGCCTCGATGAGCGAACGGCGGTGCACGGTCGCGATCAGGTCGTCGTCGGCCATCGGGGCGTCGACCCGTCGCAGCGAGTCCAGGACGCCGAGCTCCTCGGCCAGGCGGATGGTCAGGTCGACCCGCAGCGGCGACATCGGGTGGGTCGGGCCGAAGTCGTACGCGGTCAGGCTGGGGTCGAACACGACGGTCGCCGGTCCCTGGCAGGCGGGCATGCGACGGACGCTACCGGTAGTCTGGCCGCGTGCTGACCTCGTGTTCCACGTTCTGTCCCATGCAGTGGTGGCCCGCCTGACGGCGGACCGCGCACGAAGCACACCCACTTCACCCCTCGGCCGCCCACGGGCGGCCGTTTCTCGTCGGTCGAGCACCTCGATCGCGCAGGTCGATCCGCCCGGGGCCCGGACTCCCCAGGAGGACCCATGCACCGCCACCTCTCCCTGCTCACCCCCAGCGGCCACCTGACGCTCGGCAACCTGCTCGGCGCACTGCGCCCGATGGCCGCCGCACAGTGCGACGCCCCAGGATCGGCAGACTGCTTCTACGGCATCGCCGACCTGCACGCGATGACCACCCCGCACGACCCCGCCCGGCTGCGGGCGCTGACCCGCGAGACGGCCACCCTGCTGCTCGCGGCAGGTCTGGAGGGGGCGACGCTGTTCGTGCAGAGCCGGGTGCCGGCCCACGCCCAGCTCGCCTATCTGCTCGAGTGCACGGCGTCCACCGGCGAGCTGAGCCGGATGATCCAGTTCAAGGAGAAGGGGCGGTCGTCGACCCGGGTCTCGTTGTTCACCTACCCGGCGCTGATGGCCGCCGACATCCTGCTCTACCGCCCGAGCCAGGTGCCGGTCGGCGCCGACCAGCGCCAGCACGTCGAGCTGACCCGCGACCTGGCGGCCCGGTTCAACAGCACCTACGGTCCGGTGTTCACGATCCCGGAGATCACCGTGCCCACGGCGGGCGCCCGGGTGATGCGTCTCGACGAGCCGAGCGTGAAGATGGGCAAGTCCGCGGGCGACGTGCCGGGCGTGGTCCGGCTGCTCGACCCGCCGGACGTCGTCCGCCGCAAGGTGGCCCGCGCCGTCACCGACTCCGACACCGGCCCGGACGCGGTGCGCGCCGATCCCGCCAAGCCCGGGGTGACCAACCTGCTGGACATCCTCACCGCGTGCGGCGGCTCCCCGGATGGCGTCACGACGTACGGCGCGCTCAAGAAGGCGGTGACCGACGCGGTCGTGGCCGAGCTCGAGCCGCTCCAGAGGCGGTACGCCGACCTCGCCGCCGACCCCGCCCACGTCACCGGCGTCTACGACGCGGGGGCCGCCCGCTGCCGGAAGGTGACCGCGCCCGTGCTCGCGGCCGCGCAGGCGGCGATGGGGCTGTGAGGCGGGTTCCGGTGGACAAGCAGGTGCGGGCGGCGGGTCAGCTGCCCTCGGCGAGGGCCCGCGACCGGTTGCGGGCGGCCTCCATGGCGGCCAGGAACGCCGCTCGCACCTTGTGGATCTCCAGCTCCCGCAGCGCCGCCGCGGTGGTGCCGGCCGGGGAGGTGACCTGCTCGCGCAGCACCGCCGGATGGGTGCCCGTCTCGCGCAGCATCTTCGCCGAGCCCACGACGGTCTGTACGACCAGGTCGGTGGCGGTCGCGCGCGGCAGGCCGAGGTGGACGCCGGCCTCGATCATCGACTCGACCACGAAGAAGATGTAAGCGGGCCCGGAGCCGGAGATCGCGGTGACCGCATCCTGCTGGCGCTCGGGGATCCGGAGCACCCGGCCGACCGAGGCCATCAGCGACTCGGCCTCCGCGAGGTGCTCCTCGCTGCAGTGCGAGCCGGGCGAGACCGCGGCCATCCCCTCGTCGACCAGCGCGGGCGTGTTCGGCATCACCCGGACCACGGCGACGCCCTCGGGGACGCGGGCCTCGATGAACGCGGTGGTGATGCCGGCGGCGAGGGAGACGACGAGCTGGCCGGGACGCAGCTCGCCGGCGATCTCGTCGAGCAGGTCGGCCATGTCCTGGGGCTTGACGACCAGGGCGAGCGTGTCGGCCTTGCGGGCCGCCTCGGCGTTGCCGACCACGGCGACGCCGTACCGCTCCTCGAGCTCCTGGGCCCGCTCGGGGCGCTTCTCGCCGACCAGCAGGTGGTCGACGCGGCGGCCGGCGCGCACCAGGCCGGAGAGCAGCGTCTCGCCCATCACGCCGGCGCCGAGGATGGCGGTCTGGGACATGACGCTCCCTACTTCTTCGAGACCAGGGACTTCACGAAGAATGACAGGTTCTGCGGACGCTCCGCGAGCCTTCTCATCAGGTAGCCGTACCACTCGGTCCCGTAGGGCACGTAGACGCGCACGGTCTCGCCGCTGGCGACCAGGCGGCGCTGCTCCTCGGGGCGGATGCCGTAGAGCATCTGGTACTCGTAGGTGCCGGCCGCGCGGCCGTAGCGGCTGGCCAGTGACGAGGCGATCTCGATCATCTGCGGGTCGTGGGTGGCGATCATCGGATAGCCCTCGCCGGCGAGCAGCACCTTGAGGCAGCGCACGTACGACTTCGAGATCTCCAGGCGGTCCTGGAACGCGACGGACTCGGGCTCGAGGTAGGCGCCCTTGCACAGCCGGACCCGGGAGCCCTCGTAGGCGAGCGCTCGGCAGTCGGACTCGGTGCGGTGCAGCGCGGCCTGGAGCACGGCGCCGGTCTCGGGGAAGTCCTTGCGCAGCTCGCGCAGGATCGACAGCGTCGAGTCCGTGGTGGTGTGGTCCTCCATGTCGAGGGTGACCGCGGTGCCGGCGTTGCGGGCGGCCCGGCAGATCGTGCGGGCGTTCTCGAGGGCGATCTTCTGCCCGCCCCCGAACCCCACGGCGTCGGGGAGGAACTGGCCCACGGCGCTCAGCTTCACCGAGACCTCGGCGTTGCGGGTCAGGCCGCGGGCGGCGAGCTCCTGGAGGACGTCGAGGTACGCCGCGACCGTCGCGTCGGCCTGCTCCGCGTCGGTGGTGTCCTCGCCCAGGTAGTCGAGCGTGATCCGCAGGCCGCCGTCGGCCAGCTCGGCCGTGGCGCCGACCGCGGACTCGGTCGTCTCGCCGGGGACGTAGCTGCGGACGATGCCGGCCGAGACCGGCATGCCGCTGACGACCCGCTTCACCAGCGAGCTGCGGGCGAGGAGAAGGAGCGGCTGGCGGAGGAGCGACATGGCCTCAAGGCTACGACGCGGCCGCCCGGGGCCGTCCCAGGGCCCGCCCTCAGGGAGTACGGCGCCGGAGCGTGGCCGCACCGAACGCGAGCCCGGCGACCGCGAAGGCACCGACCACGGCGATGTCGCGCCAGACCTGGCCCGTGGAGGTGCTCGTGGTCAGGTGCTGCATCGCGTCGACGGCGTACGACAGCGGCAGCACGTCGCTGAGCCCGTTCAAGGCGTCCGGCAGCCGGTCGCGCGGCACCAGGAGCCCGCACAGCAGCAGCTGCGGGATCACGATGGCGGGCATGAACTGGACGGCTTGGAACTCCGTCTGGGCGAACGCGGAGACGAACAGGCCGAGCGCGCTGCCGAGGATCGCGTCCACGACGGCGACGACCGTCAGCAGCCACACCGGGCCGGCCAGCTCGAGGTCGAGCAGCCCGATGCTCACCGCCACCGCCAGGACCGACTGCACGGCGGCGACCAGACCGAAGGCGATCGCGTAGCCGACCAGGAAGTCGAGCTTGCCCATCGGCATCGCGAGGAGCCGCTCGAGGGTGCCGCTCGACCGCTCCCGCAGCGTGGTGACGCTGGTGACCAGGAACATCACGATCACGGGGAACATCGCGAGCAGAGCCGGCCCGATGCGGTCGAAGAGCAGCGGGTTCGCGTCGTCGTACATCCACCACATCAAGGAGATGAGCACGCAGGGCAGCACCAGCAGCATCGCCAGGGTGCGGTGGTCACGGCGCAGCTGGACCAGGACCCGGCCGGCGACCGCGAGGGTGATCCGGGCGTTCACTCGGGGCCCCCGCCGAGTCGTGACGGGAGGAGCGCAGCGGGGCAGGACGCGACCTCGTGGGGTGAGCTCATGCGGCAGCCCTCCTGACCAGGGCGAGGAAGGCCGCCTCGACGTCGTCGACGCCGGCCGCGGACTTGATCTGCTCGGGGCTGCCGTCGGCGAGGATGCGGCCCTCGCGCATCAGCAGCAGCCGGTCGCAGCGCTCGGCCTCGTCCATGACGTGGCTGGAGACGAAGACCGCGACGCCCGCGTCGGCCAGTCGGTGGAAGAGGCTCCACAGGTCCTCACGGAGCACCGGGTCGAGGCCCACGGTCGGCTCGTCGAGGACCAGGAGGTCCGGCTGGTCGAGCAGCGCGACGGCCAGGCTCGCGCGCGACTGCTGCCCACCACTGAGCCGGCCGACGACGTCGTCGCGGTGGTCCCCCAGGTCCACGGCCGCGACCACGCGGTCGACCTCGTCGTGGCCCGCGCCCAGCACCCGCGCGAAGAAGTGCAGGTTCTCGGCCACGGTCAGGTCCTTGTAGACGCTGACCGCCTGGGTCACGTAGCCGACCCGGTCGCGCAGCGGGCGGCTGCCTGCCGGCAGACCGAAGACCTCGACGGTGCCGCCCTGGATGCGCTGCACCCCGACCAGGCACCGCATCAGCGTCGACTTGCCGCACCCGGACGGACCCAGCAGTCCGGTGACCCCACCGCCGATGGTCACGTCGAGGTGCTCGAGGACGGTGTGCGGGCCGCGGACGACGTGGAGGTCGCGGACCTCCACCGCGTTTTTCATCATGCGTTGAATTATGCGCAGGGCGACGCCGTCCGGCAAGGGGCCTTGGGCTCTAGGTGTGGCTCAGCCCGGGAGCGGGCCGGTGAGGTAGCGCTGGACGGTGGGGGCGTAGATCGTGACCACGTCCTCCGCAGGCATCGAGGCGATCGGCTCGACCCTGAGCAGGTAGCGCACCAGGATCAGCCCCATCACCTGGCTCGCGACGAGCGGCATCCGGACGTCGGGGCGCTCGATGCCCAGCGCGATGCCGACCGGTCGGAGCACCGCCGTGAGGAAGCCCTCGCTCAGCAGCCGTTGGCCCGCGGGGTCGAGCATGCTGCGGGCCAGCCCCAGCAGCCGCACCTGGAGATCCGGGTCGTCCCAGACCGAGAGGAACACCCTCAGCACCCGCTCGCCGGCGCCGTCCGGCCCCGCCGCGACCGCCGGGGCGAGCGCGACCCGCGGATCCAGGGGCAGCTCGAGCGCCGCCACGAACAGGTCGTCCTTGGTGCCGAAGTAGTGGTGTACGAGAGAGGCGTCCACCCCGGCCGCCGCGCCGATCGCGCGCACCGAGGTGCCGGCGTACCCCTGCCCGGCGAAGAGCTCGCGGGCCGCGGCGAGGATCGCGGCCCGGGTGTCGGGAGCGCCCGGTCGCCGACCCCGGCGCGGCGCCGCCCGGGTCGCGGGGTCGGTCACGGCGTTCCCACGACCGAGTGCTCGCGCGCGAACTCCAGCGACTCGCGCAGGTCGGCCTCGCGGGCCGTCGTGTCCCGGCACTTGCGGGTGTTGATCTCGACCACGATCTCGCCGGCGAAGCCGGCCTTCGCCAGGTGGCCCAGGAACGCGCCGGCACCGATGGAGCCGCGGCCCGGGACGAGGTGCTCGTCCTTGGCGGAGCCGGTGCCGTCGGTGAGGTGGATGTGCCGGAGCCGGTCCCCGAGGCGCTCGGCCATCCGGATCGGGTCGGACCGCGCGATCGCGGCGTGGGACAGGTCGATGGTGGTGTTGGCGTAGGGCTCGCTCGAGGGATCCCAGCCGGGCAGGTACATCTCCATGCCTCGGCCCGAGGCGCGCCAGGGGTACATGTTCTCGACCGCGAACGCGAGGCCGGTGGACTCCTCGAGGGCAGCGATCCCGTCGACGAAGTCACGGGCGTAGGTCTTCTGCCAACGGAACGGCGGATGGACCACGACGACCTCGGCCCCGAGCGCCGCCGCCATCTCGGCCGAGCGCTCGAGCTTGCCCCACGGCTCGGTGCCCCACACCCGCTGGGTGAACAGCAGGCAGGGGGCGTGCACCGCCGACACGGGGACGCCGTGGTGGGCGGACAGCTGCTGGATCGCCGAGGTCTGCTGGCTCAGCGCGTCGATGCCGACCATCACCTCGACGGCGTCGTAGCCGAGCGCGCTCGCGTAGGCGAAGGCATGGGCGGAGGACTCGGGATAGACCGAGACCGTGGACAGTCCGACACGAGGAGCCATGGCTAGCCGAGCACGCTGATCTGGTCGAGTCGTTCGAGGATCACGCCCTCCCGCAGGGCCCACGGGCAGATCTCCAGGGCCGCGAGCCCGAAGATGTCCATCGCCGCCTCGGCCACCAGCGCGCCGGGCACGATCTGGTGGGTCCGGCTCGGGGAGACGCCCGGCAGGTGCGCCAGCGCGTCCGGGGTCATGGCGCACAGCTTCGGGATCCACTCGCGCAGCGCCTCGCGCTCCAGGACCCGCGGGACCAGCGGCCCGTCGGCCGACGGCGCGGCCCCGCAGATCCGGGCCAGCGAGCGGAACGTCTTGGACGTGGCCGCGGCGTGGTCCGGCGTCCCCGCGCGCAGCAGGTGCCCGGCGTCGCGGGCGATCTCGGCCCGGATCTGCTTGCGCAGCCCGCGGATCGCGTCGTCGTCGGGCGGACCGCCACCGAAGAACTGCCGGGCCAGCCGGCCGGCCCCGATCGGCAGCGACCACGCGACATCGGGCGACTCGTCGGCGCCGCCGGCGATCTCCAGGGACCCGCCCCCGATGTCGAAGACGGCGAGTCGGCCCGCGGACCAGCCGAACCACCGCCGTACGGCGAGGAAGGTGAGCCGGGCCTCGTCCTCGCCGGCGAGCACCGCGATCCGCATCCCGGTCACCGCGTGCACGTGGTCGAGCACCGCGTCGGTGTTGACGGCGTCGCGCACCGCGGAGGTCGCGAACGCGAGCATGTCCTGGCAGCCCTTGTCCTCCGCGACCACCAGCGCCTGGGCGGTGAACGCCGTCAGGGCGTCGACGCCGGGCTGCGTGACCGCGCCCTCGTCGTCGAGGTGCTCGGCGAGGCGCAGCGGCTCCTTGTAGGAGAAGGCCGGGAGCGGCGCGGCCCCACCGTGCGCGTCCACGACGAGCAGGTGCCCGGTGTTGGACCCGATGTCGAGGACGCCCAGCCGCATAGGTCCAACGTACCCAACGGCGCCGGTGGTGACTCGGGACGGCACGTAGGGTTGGCGGGTGCCCGAAGTCGATCTGGTCTTCCCCCGCGCCTACGTGGAGTTCGTCAACCCCGCCGACGAGACCGAGGTGATGCGCTGCGACCTCACCTGGCTGACCTCGAGCTACACCTGCATCTTCGGTCGCGGCTGTCCCGGCATCTACGCCGACGCCCCGGACGTCGGCTGCTGCACGCTCGGCGCGCACTTCGCCGACAAGGACGACGAGAAGCGGGTCGCGGCGTACGTCGAGATGCTCGACGAGGACCTGTGGCAGCACAAGCCGCGGCGGCCCGGCGGCAAGGTCCGCAAGCAGGACTGGATCGAGCTCGACGACGAGGGCGAGCGCAAGACCCGCACGATCGAGGTCGACGGCCAGCGGGCGTGCATCTTCCAGAACCGTCCGGACTTCGCTCCGTCCAAGGGCGGGGGCGGCGCCGGCTGCGCCCTGCACGCGCTGGCCTACGTGCTCGGCAAGAACCCGCTGGAGACCAAGCCCGACGTGTGCTGGCAGCTGCCGATCCGACGCACCTTCCGCGAGGTCACCCGCCAGGACGGCACGACCTACACCGAGGTCTCGATCGGCGAGTACGACCGGCGCGGCTGGGGTCCGGGCGGCCACGACCTCGACTGGTACTGCTCGGGCAACACCGAGGCGCACGTCGGCGTGGAGCCGGTCTACGTCGCCAATGCGGCCGAGCTGACCGCGCTGATGGGCGAGCCCGCATACGCCGAGCTGGTGCGCCACTGCGAGGCCCACGTGCGGTCGCGCTCCGCACTCGCGCTGCACCCGGCCGACCCGCGCTGAGGCCGGTGCCGGGGCGGCTGCTCTAGACATCTCGACATCAAGAGACTCCGACCCCGCCGTCCGGGCAACCTGAGAGAACACCCAGAATCTCTGTATGCGCCTGGACCATCTCTCTTTCGCAGCCGGACCGGACGGCCTCGCCAGCACCGCTCAGCGCATCGGCGGTCTGCTCGGCCGGGACTTCGTCGACGGCGGCGTCCACCCCCGGTTCGGAACCCGCAACATGATCCTGCCGCTCGCCGGCACCACCTACCTCGAGGTGGTCGAGGTGCTCGACCACCCGGCCTCCGACAAGGCCCCGTTCGGCCAGGCCGTGCGTGCCCGCTCGGCCCTCGGCGGCGGCTGGCTCGGCTGGGTCGTCGCGGTGGACGACATCACCGTGGTCGAGCGGCGCCTCGGCCGCGCGGCGGTGGTCGGCAGCCGGCACCGGCCCGACGCCACCGAGCTGCGGTGGAAGCAGATCGGCGTCAACGGCCTGATCGCCGACCCCCAGCTCCCGTTCTTCATCGAGTGGGAGGTCCCGGCCGAGCTGCACCCCAGCGCCGGCGCGGACGACGCGTTCTCGCTCGCGTGCCTGGAGATCGCGGGCGACCCGCACCGGGTCAGCGAGTGGCTCGGCGAGACGGTCGAGGCGCCGCTGGAGGACGTGAAGGTGGAGTGGGCCGCACCCAACGGCACCCCCGGCATCGTCGCCGCCCAGTTCCAGACCCCGAGCGGCCTGATCCGCCTCTAGGACGCTGATGGACGAGCCGCGCGGCTACCCGACGACCGGTGGCGTTCGCGCGTCCCGCCGAGCAGCGTCGTAGCCGTCGCGTGCGGGCGACCGAAGGGGCCCGGCCGAGCCCGAACATCTGGCAGCACCCGGCGACCTACGAGATCGAGAACCGGGCGGTCGACCCCGACGGCGTCCTAGCGGCCGCCATGCTGGCCGTCGACCACTGGACCGGTCGCACCGTGCTCGACGTCGGCTGCGGGACCGGCTTCCACCTGCCCTGGTTCGCCGAGACCGCGGCGTCCGTCGTCGGGGTCGAGCCGCACACCGACCTGGTCGGCCTGGCCCGCCGTCGGACCCGGCGACTGCCGAACGTGGCCGTCCACCAGGGCGTCGCCCAGGCCCTGCCCCTGCCGGACGCCTCGGTCGACATCGTCCACGCCCGTTGGGCCTACTTCCTCGGGCCCGGCTGCGAGCCCGGCCTGGCCGAGCTCGACCGGGTGGTGCGCCGCGGCGGCACGGCGTACGTCATCGACAACGACGCGACCCGCTCCACGTTCGGCGCGTGGTTCCGGCGCGGCTACCCCGAGGTCGACCCGGTCGCGGTGGAGCGGTTCTGGTCGACCCGCGGCTGGACCCGGGTGCCGGTCGACCTGCGCTGGTCCTTCTCCTCCCGGGCCGACCTCGAGGCGGTGGTGCGGATCGAGTTCACCCCCGAGGTCGCCGACCTGGTGCTCGCCGGGCACGACGGGACCGAGGTCGACTACGCCGTCAACCTGTGGTGGCGGCGGTTCTGAGGCTCGGCGGCCGGCCGTCGGTTTCCCCGGGTACCCGGGGAAGTTGTCACTGTTGGGCCGAAACTTCGGCCTAGAAGCGATGGTTTCCCCGGGTACCCGGGGAAACCATCACCACCGGCGCAGCCGGTCAGCTGGTGCCGCGCAGGGCGAGGCTCGGCACCAGCATCACGCCCGGGCCGATGGCGGGCGGGTGGGCGAGCAGGCCCTCCAGCGCCTTGACGATCTCGACCGCGACGTCCTCGAGCGGCTGGCGCACCGAGGTGAGGCCGGGCGAGACGACCTGGGCCACCTGCGAGTCGTCGAAGCCGATCACGGAGACGTCCCGCCCGGCTGTCAGGCCCCGGTCGGCGAGGGTGCCGAGCACGCCCATGGCGAGGGTGTCGGACGCGCACACGAAGGCCGTGGGCCGGGCCTCGTCGAGCAGGACCGCGCTGGCCTCGCGGCCGCTCGAGACCGTGTCCTCGACCCGCGAGGCCAGGCCGGTGGTCGGCAGGCCACGCGCGTGCAGGGCGCGGCTCCACCCCGAGCGGCGGTCCTCCCCGATCCGGGAGTCCTTGCGCCAGCCGATCCAGGCGATCCGCTGGTGGCCGCGGTCGAGGAGGTAGGACGTCGCCAGGTCGGTGCCGGCCGCGCCGTCGACGTCGACCCAGGGGTGCTCGGCGCCCGGGTGGTCCCACGGCCGGCCGAACGCGACGAACGGCGCTCGTCGCTCCTCCAGCCAGGTCGCCTGCGGGTTGCCGAGGTAGGTGTCGGTGACGACGAACGCATCCACCGTGGTCGAGCGGAGCAGGTCGTCGTACCCGGCCAGCGGGTCCTCGGGGTCGCCCGCGAACAGCAGCACGTGGTAGCCGGCCTCACGGGAGGCCTCCACGAGGGAGTGCACGAAGCGGTCCATGGTGGCGTTCGCGGTGCCCTCGTAGACCGGCCCGATGCGCATCCCGATCAGGTGGCTGGCGCGGGTGCGCAGGTTGCGGGCCGCGCGGTTGGGCGAGTAGCCGAGCTCGTCGATCGCGTGGAGCACCCGGGCCAGTGTGTCGGCGCGCAGCAGGTCGGGGTTGTTGACGGCGTTCGAGACCGTCTGCCGCGAGACGCCGGCGCGCTCGGCGACGTCGGCCAGGGTGGGTGGGGTCGTCGGGACCCGCGCCACCCGTCCGCTCGTCCCGGCCGACGTCCTGGACAACCCCACCTCCCTCGACTGACGGGGATCGCCTTGATCGTTCCAAGGTCAGCATAACTTCGTCCGGCGTCCGGCCGCGGCTCCCGCCGGGATCCGTCCGCAGCCGGTCGCGTCGCGGTCGCCGCGCGTCGGCCGCCACCGATGTCGGCGCCGCCACCTAGGTTCGTCCCATGGCGAAGTCTCCCCACCCCGCGTTCCGCTGCTCCGAGTGCGGATGGGAGACCGCGAAGTGGGTGGGCCGGTGCGGCGAGTGCCAGGCGTGGGGCTCGGTCGCCGAGACGGCGTCCGTCCCGGCCGGCCGGACGCCGGCGACGCCGGTGACCCGCCCGGCCGTCCCGATCGCGCAGGTCTCGGTCGAGGACTCCCGCTTCCGCACCAGCGGCGTGCCCGAGCTCGACCGGGTCCTCGGCGGTGGCCTGGTGCCCGGCGCCGCGATCCTGCTGGCGGGCGAGCCCGGCGTCGGCAAGAGCACGCTGCTGCTCGAGGTCGCCGCCCAGACCGCGCGCTACCAGCGGCGCACGCTCTACGTGACCGGCGAGGAGTCGGCCTCCCAGGTCCGGCTGCGCGCCGACCGCACCGGCGGCGTCCACGACGAGCTGTACCTCGCCGCCGAGACCGACCTGGGCGCGGTGCTGACCCACATCGAGCAGGTCCGGCCGACACTGCTGGTCGTCGACTCGATCCAGACCATCGGGGCCGCCGGGGTCGACGGCGTCCCGGGCGGCGTCACCCAGGTCAAGGAGGTCGCCGCCGCCCTGATCCGGGTCGCCAAGACCCGCAACATCACCACGGTGATCGTGGGGCACGTGACCAAGGACGGCTCGATCGCCGGCCCGCGGGTGCTCGAGCACGTCGTCGACGTCGTGCTGCACTTCGAGGGCGATCGCGAGTCGCGGTTCCGGATGGTGCGGGCGATGAAGAACCGCTTCGGCCCGGTCGACGAGGTGGGCTGCTTCGACCTGGGCCCGGAGGGCATCACCGCCGTCACCGACCCGACCGGTGTGTTCGTCGAGAGCCACCACTCGCGGGTGCCCGGGACCTGCGTGGCGGTGACCATGGAGGGCCGGCGCCCCCTGCTCGCGGAGGTACAGGCACTGGTCACGCACACCTCGGCGGAGCGGCCACGCCGCACCACCTCGGGCCTGGACTCCAGCCGGGTCGCCATGGTGACGGCGGTGCTCCAGCAGCACTGCGGGGTGCACCTCCACACCCGCGACGTGTTCGCCTCCACCGTCGGCGGCGCCCGGATCGCCGACCCCGCGAGCGACCTCGCGGTCGCGGTCGCCCTCACCTCCGCCAGTCGCGGACTGGCGGCCCCGCGCGGGGTCGTCGCGATCGGCGAGATCGGGCTCTCCGGCGAGCTGCGCCGGGTCCGCGACCTGCCGCTGCGGCTGGCCGAGGCCGCCCGGCTGGGGTTCCAGCTGGCGGTGGTGCCGACCGAGCCGGGGCGACCGCCGGTCCGCTCCCCGGAGTCGTGGACCATCGACGACATGCGGGTGCTCGACGTGGCCGACGTCGCCTCCGCGCTGCGGCTGCTCCAGCTGCTGGACGCCGAGCACGAGAAGCCGCGCCCGGTCGAAGGCTGGTAGCAGGGGTCCAGCGCTTCGGGCGGCTGGCCGCAGGCCATGGACCGGCTGTGAACCGACCACGGACAGGCCGTGGAATCGAGGCCACGCCCTGAGAGCCTCCCCTAGACTCGGCGCAGCGGCCGACCGTGCCGCACGCACAGGAGGAACCGGCAGGTGGCCACCGACCGCTCGGACGAGACCCTGCGCCTGCGCGCGACCCTCGCGACCATCGCGCCGGGCACGCCCCTGCGCGACGGCCTGGAGCGGATCCTGCGCGGCCGGACCGGCGCGCTGATCGTGCTGGGCCACGACAAGGTCGTCGACTCGATCTCGACGGGGGGCTTCACCCTCGACGTGCCGTTCACCGCCACCGGCCTGCGGGAGCTGGCGAAGATGGACGGCGCCATCATCGTCGACCGCGACGTCACACGGATCCTGCGCTCCGCGGTGCACCTGATGCCCGATCACACGATCCCGTCCGAGGAGACCGGCACCCGGCACCGCACCGCGGACCGGGTCGCGCGCCAGACCGGGTTCCCGGTCATCTCGGTGTCGCAGTCGATGCAGATCATCGCGGCGTACGTCGGGGAGACCCGCCACGTGCTCGAGGACTCCGGCCAGATCCTGTCCCGCGCCAACCAGGCGCTCGCCACCCTGGAGCGGTACAAGCTGCGTCTCGACGAGGTGTCGAGCACGCTCTCCGCCCTCGAGATCGAGGACCTCGTCACGGTCCGCGACGTCGCCGTGGTCGCCCAGCGGCTGGAGATGGTGACCCGGATCGCGAGCGAGATCGAGGACTACGTCCTCGAGCTCGGCACCGACGGCCGCCTGCTGTCGCTCCAGCTCGAGGAGCTCGTGACCGGTGTCGACACCGAGCGGGAGCTGGTGATCCGCGACTACCTGCCCGCGGGCCGGCGCTCCAAGACCCCCGAGGCCCTGCTGAACCGTCTCGAGTCGCTCTCCTCCACCGAGCTGGTCGACCCGGCGGCCGCCGCGCGCGCCCTCGGTCTCGGCACCGGCGAGCACCTCGACGGAGCCGTCGCCCCGCGGGGCTTCCGGCTGCTCGCCAAGGTGCCTCGGCTGCCCCCCGCGGTGGTCGACCGCCTGGTCGACCACTTCGGCACCCTCCAGAAGCTGCTCTCCGCCGGCGTCGACGACCTCCAGGCCGTCGAGGGGGTCGGCGAGCT
The DNA here is from genome assembly GCF_030019515.1 of Nocardioides sp. Classification (GTDB taxonomy): domain Bacteria; phylum Actinomycetota; class Actinomycetes; order Propionibacteriales; family Nocardioidaceae; genus Nocardioides. The sequence continues at coordinate 361,984 of NZ_JASEEQ010000003.1, forward strand.
GCGGGCCCGCAGCGTGCGCGAGGGCCTCTCCCGCCTCGCCGAGTCCACGATCCTCGAGAGATACGTGTAGCTGTCGTCCGAGCGGAGCGCTGGACGACTGCTACGCGTGTCTCTGATGGTGGTCGAGCGAGCCGCGCGACCGAGCTCGCGAGGTCGCGACCGGGGTGTCGAGACCGGGCGAGCCGAGAACCAGCATCGGGCTCGCACTCAGCCGTTCGGCTCGACCGCTCCGGACGGTGACGCGCTCTGCCCCTGGCCAGGCGTCATCGGCCGGCCGCTCGGGCTCTGGCTGGGCTGCTGGCTCGGCCTCTGGCTGGGCGTCACGGTCTTGGTGATGGTGCCGGCCACGGGGGTGGTCAGCTCGAACTGGAGGTCCGAGGGCTCGCCACCCAGCGGTGCCGCGGTGACGTGGTACCACCCCGGCATCGCCCAGCCGGTGAACCGGGTGCACCCATCGGCGGAGCGCTTCGCCTGCGGCCAGACCATCGCGACGTTGGTGGTCACCGCCTTGCGGACGATCACGTCCCGGGGGGCGATCGCGGCCGGGCAGTCCCGACTGGTCCAGATCCGGTCCTTGCCGGAGGTGATGTTCACCGTGACCGAGTCGCGCGAGACCCGCCACGTGCACGCGTCCGAGGTCAGCGTGCGCAGCTGCAGCACGACCCGGACGTCCCGGCCGGCGACGGCGTTCTCGACCTTCGGGGTGATCGCCACGTCCTCGTTCGCGCAGGGTCCGTCGGGCTGGGCGAGCACGGGCTCCTGACTCCTCGAGGCGCGCTTGCCGGGCTTGCGCGCCGACTCCGTGGTCGTCGGCTGCTCGGTGAGCGTCGCCGTCGGGGAACCGTCCGCGACCAGTTGGGCGCCGGGGTCGGAGGCGGCGTCGCTGCCCCCGCCGAGCAGGCGGGCGATCGCGACCACGAGCAGGGTGGCGGTGCCGAGCACCAGCAGCCGACGCACCCAGTAGACGCGCGCGGGGAGCGGGCCACGGGTGAGGGCGGGCATGGCGCAACGCTAGTCACGGGGGCGGCCCCGGTGGTGGTGCCACACCGGCGAGAATGGTCGGGACATGACCAGTCTCCGTGAATCCCTCCTGCGCTGGTACGACGAGCACGCCCGCGACCTCCCGTGGCGCCGCCCGGAGGCGAGCCCGTGGTCGGTGCTGGTCTCGGAGTTCATGCTGCAGCAGACGCCGGTCGCCCGGGTGCTGCCGGTCCACGAGCAGTGGCTGGCCCGGTGGCCCGGCCCGGCCGACCTGGCGGCCGAGCCGGCCGGCGAGGCGGTGCGTGCCTGGGGTCGGCTGGGGTACCCGCGCCGGGCGCTGCGCCTGCACGCGGCGGCCACCGCGATCGTCGAGCGGCACGGCGGCACGGTGCCGGCGGCGTACGACGACCTGATCGCGCTACCGGGCGTCGGCGACTACACGGCCGCGGCCGTCGCGGTCTTCGCGTACGGGCGGCGGCACGTGGTGCTCGACACCAACGTGCGCAGGGTCCTGGCCCGGACCCTGCAGGGCGTCGAGTTCCCCGCTGCGTCGGTGACCCGCGCCGAGCGGGAGGTGGCGCTCGAGGTGCTGCCCGAGGACGAGGCGACCGCGGCGACGTGGTCGGTCGCGGTGATGGAGCTGGGGGCGCTGGTGTGCACCGCGGCGAACCCGCGCTGCGACGGGTGCCCCATCGCGGCGCTGTGCACCTGGCGGTCGGCGGGCTACCCGGCGTACGACGGGCCGCCACGCAAGGTGCAGGCCTGGGCCGGCACCGACCGCCAGTGCCGCGGCCGGCTCCTCGCCGTGCTCCGCGAGGACGACGGCCCCGTGCACCGCAGCCGGCTGGACGCCGCCTGGTCGGAGGAGGCCCAGCGGGTCCGCTGCCTCGCCTCGCTGGTGGCGGACGGACTGGTCGTCCACGGCGGACCGCACACCTACGCGCTGCCCTGAGCCGTCCCGAGACGCCACCGACCCGCCCGGAGGCTCCGGGCGGGTCGGTGGGTCAGGCGCTCAGTCGGTGGACTTCGGCACGTCGCTGCCGCTGTCGGAGTCGTCCGGGCCCTCGGAGGCGGTCGCCTCGCCCGAGGTCACCTCCGCGGTCTCGAACGGCGGCAGGTCGGGCAGGTCGCCGATCTTCTGACCGGAGAACGTGAACGTCGCGGACGGGCCATCGCCCTCCACGTCGACGAGCACGATCTGTCCGGGGCCGACCTCGCCGTACAGCATCTTCTCGGCGAGCACGTCCTCGATCTCGCGCTGGATCGTGCGGCGCAGCGGGCGGGCGCCCAGGACCGGGTCGAAGCCCCGCTCGGCGAGCAGGTTCTTCGCGTTCTGGGTCAGCTCGATCCGCATGTCGCGGTCCTTCATCCGCAGCTCGACCGACGCGATCATGTTGTCGACCATGTGGACGATCTGGTCCTGCGAGAGCGGCGGGAACACGATGATCTCGTCGACCCGGTTGAGGAACTCGGGGCGGAAGTGCTGCTTGAGCTCGTCGGAGACCTTCGCCTTCATCCGGTCGTAGGAACCGGCGTCGCCGCTCTGCTGGAAGCCGAGGTTGATGCCCTTGGCGATGTCGCGGGTGCCGAGGTTGGTCGTCATGATGATCACGGTGTTCTTGAAGTCGACCACCCGGCCCTGCGAGTCGGTCAGGCGACCCTCCTCGAGGATCTGCAGCAGGCTGTTGAAGATGTCCGGGTGCGCCTTCTCGACCTCGTCGAAGAGCACCACCGAGAACGGCTTGCGGCGCACCTTCTCGGTGAGCTGGCCGCCCTCCTCGTAGCCGACGTAGCCCGGAGGCGATCCGAACAGCCGCGAGACGGTGTGCTTCTCGCCGAACTCCGACATGTCGAGCTGGATCAGCGCGTCCTCGTCGCCGAAGAGGAACTCCGCGAGCGTCTTGGACAGCCAGGTCTTGCCGACCCCGGACGGGCCCGCGAAGATGAACGACCCGCCGGGACGCTTCGGGTCCTTCAGGCCGGCGCGGGTACGCCGGATGGCGCGGCTGAGCGCCTTGACGGCCTCCTCCTGGCCGATGACGCGCTTGTGCAGCTCGTCCTCCATCTTGAGCAGCCGGGTCGACTCCTCCTCGGAGAGCTTCACGATCGGGATGCCGGTCGCCACGGCGAGCACCTCGGCGATCAGCTCCTCATCGACCTCGGCGACCTCGTCCATGTCGCCGGCACGCCACTGCTTCTCGCGCTCGGACTTCTTGAGGATCAGCTGCTTCTCCTCGTCGCGCAGCCGCGCGGCGGCCTCGAAGTCCTGGCCGTCGATCGCGGCCTCCTTGCGCTGGCGCACCTCGCCGATCTTGTCGTCGTACTCGCGCAGGTCGGCGGGCGCCGTCATCCGGCGGATCCGCAGCCGCGAGCCGGCCTCGTCGATCAGGTCGATCGCCTTGTCGGGCAGGAACCGGTCGGAGATGTAGCGGTCGGCGAGGGTCGCCGCCGAGACCAGCGCCTCGTCGGTGATCGTGACGCGGTGGTGGGCCTCGTAGCGGTCGCGCAGCCCCTTGAGCATCTCGATCGTGTGCGCGATCGACGGCTCGGCCACCTGGATCGGCTGGAAGCGGCGCTCCAGCGCGGCGTCCTTCTCGAGGTACTTGCGGTACTCGTCGAGGGTGGTCGCGCCGATGGTCTGCAGCTCGCCGCGGGCCAGCATCGGCTTGAGGATGCTGGCCGCGTCGATCGCGCCCTCGGCCGCGCCGGCGCCGACGAGGGTGTGGATCTCGTCGATGAACAGCACGATGTCGCCGCGGGTGCGGATCTCCTTGAGCACCTTCTTCAGGCGCTCCTCGAAGTCACCGCGGTAGCGCGACCCGGCGACCAGGGCGCCCAGGTCGAGGGTGTAGATCTGCTTGTCCTTGAGCGTCTCGGGCACGTTGCCCTTGACGATGTCCTGGGCCAGGCCCTCGACGATGGTGGTCTTGCCGACGCCGGGCTCGCCGATGAGGACCGGGTTGTTCTTGGTACGTCGGGACAGGATCTGCATGACCCGCTCGATCTCCTGCTCCCGGCCGATGACCGGGTCCAGCTTGCCCTCGCGGGCGTCCTGGGTGAGGTTGCGACCGAACTGGTCGAGCACCAGCGAGGAGGACGGCGCGTCGCCGCCCGAGGCGCCGGTGGCCGCTGCCGATCCCGCGGACTCCTTGCCCTGGAAGCCCGAGAGCAGCTGGATGACCTGCTGGCGCACCCGGTTGAGGTCCGCGCCGAGCTTCTGCAGCACCTGGGCCGCGACACCCTCGCCCTCGCGGATCAGGCCGAGCAGGATGTGCTCGGTGCCGATGTAGGAGTGGCCGAGCTGGAGCGCCTCGCGCAGCGACAGCTCGAGCACCTTCTTGGCGCGCGGCGTGAACGGGATGTGCCCGCTCGGCGCCTGCTGGCCCTGGCCGATGATCTCCTCGACCTGGGCGCGGACCGCCTCGAGGGAGATGTCCAGGCTCTCGAGGGCCTTCGCGGCCACGCCCTCGCCCTCGTGGATGAGGCCGAGCAGGATGTGCTCGGTGCCGATGTAGTTGTGGGAGAGCATGCGGGCCTCTTCCTGGGCCAGCACGACCACCCGGCGGGCTCGGTCAGTGAACCGCTCGAACATGCGCATCTCTCCTACAAGCTTGTGGGGCCCTCCTCCCCGTCGTGGTGGAGGGGAGGTACGAGACAACTAACCCCGCTGACAGCCTACGCGTTCCCACGACGAGGCCCAGACAGTCCGCTGAGAGCGAACACCACGGCAAAATCGCCGCTGGCCCGCCCGGAATCCGGGCGGGCCAGCGGGTCGTACGGTCTAGTGAGCGCGGTCGTAGGCCTCGCGCACCTCGGCGGAGACCCGGCCCCGGTCGGGTACGTCGTGCCCGTTCGAGCGGGCCCAGTCGCGGATCTCCCTGGCGCTGGGGCCGTTGCTCGCGGCTGCGGCGCGGCGGCCCCGACGCGGGGCGGCACCGACCTTGCGGCCGTGGCCGATGTAGCCCGAGAGCACGTCGCGCAGCGCCGCGGCGTTCTTGTCGTTGAGGTCGATCTCGTAGGTGGTGCCGTCCAAGCCGAACGTCACCGTCTCGGTCGCCTCGCTGCCGTCGAGATCGTCCACGAGAACGATGTTGACCTTCTGCGCCATCTGCTGCCCTCTCGATAAACCGGTCTAAATCAGATTCCCCCGTGGGAAATCATTGTGCCACAACCGAGACAAGGCAAACATCGGGGATTTCCGATGGGATATCCGTCACGTGGCGGAAATGACATCGCCTCGGAATTCTTTGCGGCGACGATGCCGAGATCGCCTGCGGCCGATATCAGGCGTTGCGCTCGAAGACCAATTCGAGGCCGCGCAGCGTCAACCAGGGCGCGTGGTGGGTGAAGCAGCGGCATTCGTCGAGCACGACCGGCGCCAGGTAGCCGGTCGCGATGACCCGGACGGTTGCGGCGTCGACGCCGAGCTCGCCGATCATCCGGTCGACAATTCCCTCGACCTGTGCGGCGACCCCGAAGACCATTCCGGACTGCAGCGCCTCGACGGTGTTCTTCGCGATCACCGAGCGTGGCCGCAGCAATTCGACCTTCCGCAGCTGCGCGCCCCGGTGGCCGAGCGCCTCCAGCGAGAGCTCGATTCCGGGCGAGATCGCGCCGCCGACGTACTGGCCCTGCGCGCTGACGACGTCGAATGTCGTCGCGGTGCCGCCGAAGTCGACCACGATCGCCGGGCCGCCGTACTCCTGGACGGCGGCCAGCGCGTTGATGATCCGGTCGGTGCCGACCTCGCGCGGGTTGTCCATCAGCACCGGGACGCCGGTGCGCACCCCGGGCTCGACGACGACGTGCGGCACCTGCGGGAAGTGCCGGGTGAGCATCTCGCGCCACTCGTGCAGCACGGCCGGCACCGTCGCACAGACCGCGATGCCGTCGATCTCGTCGAGGGCCGCCCCGAGCAGCCCGCGCAGCAGCACCGACCACTCGTCGGCGGTGTTGCGCTCGTCGGTGGCCACCCGCCAGTCGGCGAGCACGCTGCCCCCGGAGACCAGGCCGAGGATCGTGTGGCTGTTGCCGATGTCGGCGCAGAGCAGCGGCACGGTTCAGCTCCCGCTGCCGGACGAGAGGTCCAGACCGAGGTCGAAGACCTTGACCGAGTGGGTGAGCGCGCCCACCGAGATGAAGTCGACGCCGGTCTCGGCCACCTCGCGGGCCCGCTCGAGGGTGAGTCCGCCCGACGCCTCGAGCGTCGCCCGGCCGGCGGTCAGGCGCACCGCCTCGGCCATCGTGTCCGTGTCCATGTTGTCGAGCAGGATCTCGGTGCAGCCGGCGTCGAGCAGCTGGCGCAGCTCGTCGAGGCCGGTGACCTCCACCTCCACGCGCAGGCCGGGGTAGGCCCTGCGGACCGCGTCGTACGCCGGCACCACGCCACCGGCGGCGACCACGTGGTTGTCCTTGACCATCGCGCGGTCGCCGAGGCTGAACCGGTGGTTGACCCCGCCGCCGCAGCGCACGGCGTACTTCTGCAGTGCCCGGAAGGTGGGCAGCGTCTTGCGGGTGTCGAGCACCCGGGCGCGGGTTCCGGCGAGCGCGTCCACCCAGTGCGCGGTCGCGGTCGCGACGCCCGAGAGGTGGCTGGCGTAGTTGAGCGCGGTGCGCTCGGCGGTGAGCAGCCCGCGGGTCGGGCCGGCGACCCGCATCACGACGTCACCGGGCGCGACCCGGGTGCCGTCGGGCAGGCGGTCGGTGACCTCCACGGTGTCGCCCATGACCTCGTGGAAGACCAGTGCCGCGATCCCGAGCCCCGCGACCACGCCCGCCTCGCGGGCGGCCAGCACCCCGCTGCCGCGGGCGTCCGCGGCGATCGTCGCGACCGAGGTGACGTCGCCCTCCGCGAGCCCGCCGGGCAGGTCCTCGGCCAGCGCCTGCTCGACCTGGGCCCGGATCGCCTCCGGGTCGAGGCCGGCGGCGCGGAGCTCCTCGTCGTACGGTGTCACGGCTCGTCCCGGTCGGTCGGCGGCGCGGGGACGAGCTGCAGCGTGCTGGCGCCGTCCGCCATCACGACGTCGAAGTGCCCGGCGAACCCGGCGTCGTCGCGGTCGGGGAAGTCCTCGCGCCAGTGCGAGCCACGGGTCTCCTCGCGGAGTGCGGCGGCGTCGGCGAGGGCCACGGCGATCGTGACCAGGTTCGTGGTCTCCCACGAGTCCTGGTCGATCACCTCGGCGCTCTGCCCGGCGAGCTTGTCGAGCATCCCGGCGGCGTCGGCCAGTCCGGCGGCGCTGCGCAGCACCCCGACCCGGCTGGTCATCACGTCCTGGAGCTCGCGACGGGCGCCACCCGGCACCAGCCCCGGGGTCCGGGCGTCGTCGGCCGGCGGGGTGAGCGGGCGCAGCTCGCCCGGCAGGACCTGGGCGATCCGGCGGGAGAAGACCAGGCCCTCCAGCAGCGAGTTGGAGGCGAGCCGGTTGGCGCCGTGCACGCCGGAGCACGCGACCTCCCCGGTGGCGTAGAGGCCGGGCACCGAGGAGCGCCCCCACAGGTCGGTGCGCACGCCGCCCGACGCGTAGTGGCAGGCCGGCGCGACCGGGATCAGCTCGGTGACCGGGTCGACCCCGTGGCTGCGCGTCGTGGCCAGGATGGTCGGGAAGCGGCGCTCCCACAGGTCGGCGCCCAGGTGGCGCGCGTCGAGCCACATGTGCGGTCGGCCGGTCTCGTTCATCCGCCGGGTGATCGCCTTGGCCACCACGTCCCGCGGGGCGAGGTCGGCGAGCTCGTGGACGCCCAGCATGAAGCGGTTGCCGCCCTCCTCGGGCAGCGCGTCGACGAGGAACGCGCCCTCGCCGCGCACGGCCTCCGAGATCAGCGGCTGCTGGCCGATCGAGTCCGGGCCGAGGTACATGACCGTGGGGTGGAACTGCACGAACTCCAGGTCGCGGAGCACCGCACCGGCGCGCAGCGCGACGGCCATGCCGTCGCCGGTCGACACCGCCGGGTTGGTGGTCTGGGAGAACACCTGGCCGAGCCCGCCGCTGGCCAGCACCACGGCCCGGCAGTGCACGGCGCCCACGCCGTCGCGCTGACCCTCGCCCATCACGTGCAGGGTGAGCCCGGCGACCCCGCCGTCGTCGGCGAGGAGCAGGTCGACCGCCAGCGCGTGCTGGATGACCTCGATCTCCGGGGCCTGCTCGATCGCGGCGATCAGGGCGCGCTGGATCTCGGCCCCCGTGGCGTCGCCGCCCGCGTGCGCGATCCGGTCGCGGTGGTGGCCCCCCTCGCGGGTCAGGGACAGCTCGCCGTTCGGGTCGTGGTCGAAGTTCGTGCCGAGCGCGATCAGCTCGCGCACCGCGTCCGGGCCCTCGGTGACCAGGGCGTGCACGGCGTCGCGGTCGCAGGCGCCGGCGCCCGCGACGAGGGTGTCGAGCTCGTGCTCCGCCGGCGTGTCACCCGGGCCGAGGGCGGCGGCGATGCCGCCCTGCGCCCACTGCGTCGAGCCGGCGGCCAGCACGTCCTTGGTGACGACCAGGACGGTGCCGACCTCCTCGCGCAGCCGCAGCGCGGCGGTCAGCCCCGCGATGCCCGAGCCGACGACGACGACGTCGGCCGTGGTCGTCCACCCGGGCTCGGGTGCGACCAGCCGGCCGGGGACCCGGCGTACGGGCGCGTCGATGTCCGCGGGCTGGCCCGGGACGCCCTCGTCGGGCGCTTCCTGATCCGCCGCTGCCTCGTCGGGCACTCCCTCATCGGGCTCATCGGGCACAGAGGCAGGCTAGCGCTCGGCCGGACGGTCGCCGCGCAGCAGTCCGGATCCGGCCGGTGCGTCCGCGGGGTCGCTCCCGGTGCTCACGACCTTGTTGGCCGCGTCGACGAAGACCACGTGCGGCTCGAACCCCTTGGCCTCGACGTCCTCCATCTGCCCGTAGGCGATCAGGATCACCAGGTCGCCTGGGTGCACCAGCCGGGCGGCGGCGCCGTTGATGCCGATCACCCCCGACCCGCGCTCGCCGGCGATCGTGTAGGTCTCCAGGCGCGCGCCGTTGCTGATGTCGACGATGTGCACCAGCTCACCGGGCAGCAGGTCGGCGGCGTCGAGGAGGTCCTCGTCGACGGTCACGGAGCCGACGTAGTGCAGGTCGGCCTGGGTCACCGTCGCCCGGTGGATCTTGCTCTTCATCATGGTGCGCAGCATCAGCTGTCCTTCCGTGGCTCGAGCACGAGCGGGAGGTTGTCGATCAGGCGGGTGTCGCCGACGCGGGCGGCGACGAGGATCCGCGCCGGCGCCCCGGGCGGTACGACGGCGGGCAGCTCGGCCAGGTCGGGGTCGGTGATCACCAGGTAGTCCAGGTCGACTCCCGGCGCCGCCCGCAGCTCGGCGCGCGCCTCGTCGAGCGCGACCTCGGCGCCGTACTCCGCACCCTGCTGCGCCGCGAACAGCGCCCTGCTCAGCGCGACGGCCTGCTGCCGCTGCTCGGGGTCGAGGTAGCGGTTGCGGCTGGAGAGCGCGAGGCCGTCGTCCTCGCGGACCGTCTCCGCGCCGACGATCCCGACGCCGAGGTTGAGGTCGAGCACCATCCGCCGGATCAGCGTCAGCTGCTGGTAGTCCTTCTGGCCGAAGACCGCGACGTCGGGCCGCACCAGGCCGAGGAGCTTGGCCACGACGGTGAGCACCCCACCGAAGTGGCCGGGCCGGACCTTGCCCTCGAGGACCTCGCCGAGCGGGCCCGGGTGCACGGTCACCTGCGGGGGCCCCCCGGGATAGACCTCGTCGACGCTGGGCGCGAAGACGACGTCGACGCCCTCGCGCGCGCAGAGCTCGAGGTCCGCCTCGAGCGTGCGCGGGTAGCGGTCGAGGTCCTCGTTCGCGCCGAACTGCAGCGGGTTGACGAAGACCGAGGCGACGACCGGACCACTGTGCCCGGCCCGGCCGACCCGCTCCCGCGCGGCGCGGAGCAGGCTGGCGTGACCCTCGTGGAGGGCACCCATCGTGGGCACGAGGCCCACCTGCTCACCGCCGGCGCGGGCGGCGGTGAGCAGCGTGACGAGCTCCTCGCGGGTGTGCGCGAGGACGGGCGCGGCGCTCATCGACGGGGCGTGGCCGTCCTGGGCGCGGACTGCTCGGCCTGCTCCAGCGCCCGCTGGATCGCAGCCGCGCGGATCGGCAGCACCCGGCCGTCGGTCACCACGCGGTCGAGGGTGTCGCGCGCGAGGGCGACGTACGACGGCAGCGTGTGCGGCGCGTTGGCCGCGATGTCGGCGAGGTGGACGCGGACGGTGTTGACGTCGCCGCGCACGATCGGCCCGGTCAGGGCGCTGTCACCCTGCTCGAGCGCGTTGTCGAGCGCCGCGGTCAGCAGCGGGCGGAGCGTCGCGGCCGGGTGGTCGCAGCCGGCGGCGGCGAGCAGCTCCATCGCCTGGCTCACCAGCGTGACCAGGTGGTTGGCACCGTGGGCGAGACCGCCGTGGTAGAGGGTGCGCATCTCCTCGGGCACCCAGGTCGGCCGGCCCCGGAGGTCGGCGACCAGGCCCTCGGTGAACGCCCGCTCGGACGGCTCGGCGGTCAGCCCGTAGACGCAGCCGGGCAGCCGGTCGAGGTCCAGCGCGGTGCCGGTGAAGGTCATCGCGGGGTGCATCGCGACCGTGCGGGCGCCGAGGCGGGCTGCCGGCTCGAGCACGCCGAGGCCGTGGCGGCCCGAGGTGTGCACGACGTACTGCCCGGGCCGGATGGCGCCGCTGTCGCTCAGCACGGTGACGACGTTGGGGAGCATGTCGTCGGGGACCGTCAGCAGCAGCAGGTCGCAGGAGCGCGCCACGTCGGTGGGCTTCGCGGTGCGGGCGTCCGGCAGCAGGTCGGCGATCCGGGAGCGGGAGGCGTCGGACTCGCCGGCGGCGGCGACCACGTCGTGGCCGGCGGCCTGGAGAGCGGCGGCCACGACGGCGCCGACCCGGCCGGCGCCGATCACTCCCACGCGCAGGCGCGGGTCCCGGGAGGGGTGGGTCATGAGTCGAACCTTTCGTTCCAGTCCCTCCGACCACCCGTCTGCCGCGATCGGCGGCGTGGCGGGCCGGTGTGGGTACCGGACGGTGTGCTCGTCTGTGGATGAAGCCTGTCAGGGAAGGGTGTTCCCCGATACGACGAATCTACGCGCTGGGCCAGACGCGTGAAACCGGCGCGGGACGTGACCTACCCGACACGGGCAGCCGCCGAGTCGGCGCATCTTGCCCGCTCGGGGACGTCGAGTCGGCGCATCTTGCCCGCTCGGGGACGTCGAGTCGGCGCGTCTTGCCCACGTCGTGCTCGAGTGCTGTGGACAAGGCGGGCAGTTTGCGCCGAGTCGGCGTCAACCGACCTGGAGCGGGCGCGGGGCGTGCGGGAGCCAGTCGCGGGTGACGTGGTCGACGATGTGGATGCCCGCGGGCGCGGTGATCTCGTGCACGCCGGGCGGCACCCGGCCCTCCTTGAGGGCGTGGAAGACCTCCCACTCGCGGCGCTTGCGGCGGTTGCGCCAGCTGGTCGCGAACGACTCCGGGTCGGTCCAGTGCGCGAACTCCTCGCCGTCGAGGTACTTCAGCTCGACGCACAGGCCGTGCGGTAGGCCGATCGAGCGGACGCCGACGGGGGTGGTGCGGATCTCCCACTCGAACGCCTTCGTGTAGACGAAGTCGGGCCCGATCGGGAACCCCCACTCCTCGGCGTTGCGCCAGCCGAGGTCGAGGTAGCCCTTGGCGTCGCTCTCCAGGTAGAGCCCGTGCCGGGGCACCCGGATGATCGACTGCACGTCGCCGACCTGCCAGCCGAGGTCGGCGATCGACACCTCGCCCTCGGTGGTGAGCACCATGTCGCCGTCCCACTTCCAGGAGTAGCGGGTGGTGACCTGCGCGAAGCACCAGTTGTAGAAGTACGCCAGCGAGTGCACCGACAGCTCGTGCTGAGCCAGGTGCTCGGCGCCGGCGCGCGCGACCGAGAAGGGGTACGACGTCACCGTCAGCCGGTCCGCCCGGCCGGCGCGCTCGGCGGTCTCGCGGGCGACGTCCGGGGTGCCGTCGTCCGAGCCGTTGTCGACGAGCAGCACGAAGTCACAGGCCCGCAGCAGCGGCGGCAGCACGAACGGCAGCGACGGCGCCTCGTTCTTCACCCGGAGCACGGCGGTCGAGCCGGGTCGGAGCCCGCCGGGCCGCAGCCACGGCCAGGTGATGTCGAAGTCGGTGTGGCCCTCCAGGTTGGCGAGCCCGGTGGCACCGAGGTGAGCGGTCACCGGCTCCGGCCCATTGCCTTGCGCAGGCCGCGTCGCACCGGCGCCGGGATCGCGGCGCGCACGCCGTGCGGGATCCGGTCGGCCGGGTCCGCCGGCGCGGCCGCCGCGGGCTTCGCCCCGCCCCCGCCACCCTTGAGCTGCTTGCGGAGCCGCTGCTCGGCCGCGACGACCGAGGACCGCGAGACGGCCTCGGCCTCCTCGTAGAGCTCGACGTAGCTCTCGCGCAGCTGGTCGAGCGCGTCGTGCACCGCCGGGGTGTCCCCGTCGGGCTCGGCGAGCTTGTTCAGCTCCTCCCACGTCTGCGCCGTGAGCTCGTGCAGTCGCGGCGGGAGCGCCAGGTCCTCCAGCGTCTGGGTCATCCGCCGCAGGCTGGGGTCGACGAACCGGTGCCCGTTGCGGATCGCCTCGCTCTTGGCGTGCATCACGTGCTCGAGGCCGAGCCGCTCGCCGGCCTGCATGACCACCCGGGTCCAGTCGTCGAGGAGGTCGGCGTACCGCACGAAGACGCGGCCGCCGTCGGCGACCGACTCGCGGGTCGCGCGCTCGGTGTGCAGCAGCATGTTCAGCCAGGAGGCGGCGAGGTGGGCCGAGCCGAGCCGGTTCTTGTAGTAGGTCTGCTTGCTGCCGACCACCTCGGCGGGCGGCCGCAGCATCGTCGCGAAGACCGGCGTCGCGCCGGTGCGGACGGCCGCCACCCGCCACAGCGACAGGAACCAGCTCAGCCGCGGGTCCTTGACGACCAGCTCGGGGTTGACGGCGAAGTGCCCAGCGAGCCACTCGGCCGTCCGGATCCGCTCCGGCTCGCGCGTGGAGACCCGCCCGGTCTCGAACCACGCGTCGGGGCGCGCGTCGCTGACCTGGACCCCGGCCTCCTTGAGCAGGCGGTCGTGGTGCTCGACCACCCAGGCCGGCTCGCCGAAGCCCTTCGGGTTCGTCTCGTCGGCGACCACCTCGGGCTGCGGGACGTGCAGGCCCATGATCTGCATCAGCCCGGCCATGGTGCTGGTGCCGCTGCGGCCCGCGCCCGCCACGAACAGCACCTTGCGCGCGTAGTCGGCGGGGTCGACGTCGCTGGGGTCGGCGGGCACGGGCTGGTCGCTCACGGAACGGGAGCCTAACGCTCAGTACGGTGAGGCCATGAAGTTCGGGCGCCGGCGACCGCTGGTCAGCGTGGTCGTGCCGGTGTACGACGTCGCGGCGTACCTGCCCGAGGCCCTCGACAGCGTCCTCGCGCAGACCCACCGGAACCTCGAGGTCGTGGTCGTCGACGACGGCTCACCGGACGCCTCCGGCGCGATCGCCGACGGGTACGCCGCCCGCGACCCCCGGGTCCGCGTGGTGCACACCGGGAACCACGGCCTGGGGGCGGCCCGCAACGAGGGGATCCGGCACGCGACCGGCGACCTGCTCGCGTTCGCCGACTCCGACGACGTCGTGCCTCGCGACGCCTACGCGGTCCTGGTGCAGCACCTGGAGCGCACCGGCTCCGACTTCGTGACCGGCTCGGTCGCCCGCTGGGAGGCCGGCGTCCTCACCGAGCTCGCGTGGATGCGCCGGCTGCACCGGGACCGCGGCGCGTTCGGCCTCGAGGAGCACCCCGAGCTGCTCGGCGACGTCTTCGCCTGGAACAAGGTGTTCCGCCGATCCTTCTGGGACCGGGTCGGACTGGCCTGGCCCGAGGGCATCCGCTACGAGGACCAGCCCACGACCACCCGGGCGTTCGTGGCGGCGGACCGGTTCGGGGTGGTGCCCGAGGTCGTCTACCACTGGCGGATCCGCCACGACGGCAGCTCGATCACCCAGCAGCGCGCGTCGCTCGCCGACCTGCGGGACCGGTGGGAGACCAAGCGGATGGCACTCGCGAGCGTCGCCGCACTCGGGTCGGAGCAGGTCGGCGCGGTCTTCCACGACCGGGTGCTCGCCGGTGACCTGCACCGCTACTTCGCCGAGATCCCGGACTGCCCCGACGAGTGGTGGGACCTGCTCGTGGCGGGCGTGCGCGAGTTCTGGGGGGACCGCTCGCTGGTCCACTCCGGGCTGCCCCCGGTGCACCGGCTGACCGGCTGGCTGGTGGAGCAGGACCGGCGCGAGGAGGCCGAGCTCGTGATGCGGTACGTCGCAGCCCTCGGGGCGCCGGTGCCGCAGGTGGACTCGCCGCGCGGGCCGCGGATCGACGTACCGGGCATCGACCCGGCCACCGTCGACCCCGCGGCCCTCGCGCTGCGGGACTTCGAGGTCCGGGCCTGAGGTTTGCCCAGGCGCGGGCTGAGGAGCTGGGAGAAGACCTACGAGAGCGGCAACGTTCTCTGCCCGCACACGCGATACCGCAAGGGCTCTCCCAAGTGGCAGATCGCCCTCGCGGGCGGCTGCTGACCAGCGAGACGTCACTGACCGGGGTAGCGTCACGCGCGTGATGGCGCTCGTCGACGGCGTGGCTCAGTGCTACGTCGACAACGACTGGATCTGCGGACGCTACTGGACCGACTACCGCCCCGAGCTGACCGACGCGACCGTCGAGCACCTCTGGATCACCGTCGTCTCCGTGGTCGCAGGCCTGGTCGTCGCCGTGCCGCTCGCGCTGCTCGCTCGCCGCAACGCGACGGTCGAGTCGGCCGTTGTCGGAGCCACGACGATCATCTACACGATCCCGTCCCTCGCGCTGTTCTCGTTGCTGCTGCCGTTGACGGGGCTCTCCCCCACCACGGTCATCATCGGGCTCGGCCTCTACTCGCTGACGATCCTGGTGCGCAACGTGCTCGCCGGCCTGCAGGGGGTGCCCGACGAGATCCGGGAGGCCGCCCGCGGCATCGGATACTCCCCCACGCAGCTGCTCCTGCGCGTCGAGCTCCCACTCGCGCTGCCCGTGATCGTCGCCGGGCTCCGCATCGCGACGGTGTCGACCGTCGCGCTGGCGACGATCGGGTCGATCGTGTCCTACGGAGGGCTCGGCAACCTCCTGCTGCTGGCCGTCGGCAACCAGTTCAAGGCGCAGATCTTCGCTGCCAGCGTGCTGTGCGTGGCCCTCGCCGGCGTCCTCGACCTCGCCCTGGTCGTCCTTCAGCAACTGCTCACCCCCTGGACCCGCCATGCTCGGTGACGTCTTCTCGTACCTGACGGACGGGTCGAACTGGTCCGGCTCGACCGGCATCGCCGCCTTCGGGGCCCAGCAGCTCCTGCTGACCGTGACCTCGCTCGTGATCGCGGTCGTCGTGGGTCTGCCACCCGCGCTCTACCTCGGGCACCGCGGGCGGGGTGGCTTCCTCGCCATCAACATCTCGAACGTGGGGCGGGCGGTGCCGGTGTTCGCCGTGCTGCTCGTCCTCGCGCTCGGCCCGATCGGCTCCGAGGAGTTCGGCCCGTTCGGGCGTGCCGGGCTCGCCACGCTCGTCGCACTGGTGCTGTTCGCTCTCCCGCCCATCATCACGAACGCCTACGTCGCGGTGGCCGAGGTGGACCCGGGCGTCGTGGAGGCAGCGCGCGGGATGGGAATGAGCGGCACGAGGGTGTTCGGCTCGGTCGAGCTGCCGCTGGCGATGCCGGTGGTGCTCACCGGCGTCCGGCTCGCCCTGGTGCAGGTCTGGGCGACCGCGACGATCGCGGCCCTCGTGGCCGGTCCTGGGCTGGGTCGGGTGATCACCCGGGGCTTCGCCAACCACCGCACCTACGAGGTCGTGGCGGGCGCAGTGCTCGTCGCGGTCGGCGCACTGGTGCTCGAGCTCGTCGCCGTGCTGGTCCAGCGCTACGCCGACCCGATGCGCCGGGCGTCCCGGGAGATCGCCCGATCCGCGCCCTGACCACGGGCCCGCCGGCGTCACCGGTTCGTGACGTCGGCGCCGGTGACCGACGTCGGTAGCCGGGGCTAATGTGGCGACGCCGGGTGCCGCGGGGTACCCATCGGACACGCGCGGGCGACGCCCGCGGGACACAGAAGGTGGTCGAACCCATGCAGATCCTCCGTGCACTCGGACTCGCCACGGCCGGCGCCGTCCTGCTGACGACCGCCGCCTGCGGCGGCGGCGACGACCTCGAGGACGCCGGCTCCTCCCCGAGCGCGGACGGCGGCCAGGGCACCGTCGTCGTCGGCGGACAGAACTTCACCGAGAGCCAGATCATGGCGGCCATCTACCAGGCCCTCCTGGAGGACGCGGGCTACCAGGTCCAGACCAAGCTGGTCACCACCCGCGACGTCTACCTGCCGGAGCTCAGCAAGGGCAATGTCGACATCGTCCCTGACTACCTCGCCGGCATCACGGACTTCCTCAACACCCAGGCGAACGGCCCGGACGCCGACCTGGTCTCCAGCAACGACCCGGAGAAGACGCTCGCGGCGCTCGAGCCGCTGGCCGAGGACCAGGGCATCTCGATCCTGCCGCCCTCGGACGCCACCGACCAGAACGCCTTCTTCGTCACCCAGGAGTTCGCTGACCAGAACGACCTGACCACGCTGTCCGACCTGGCCGCGCTCGGGCAGCCGATCAAGCTGGGCGCCCCGCCGGACTGCCAGGGCCGCGCCGACTGCGAGGGCGGTCTGACCAAGGTCTACGGCCTCGACATCACCGAGATCGTGCCCCTCGACTTCGCCAGCGCTCAGGTGAAGGACGCCGTCAAGAACGGCGAGGTCCAGCTCGGCGAGACGGGCACGACCGACGGCACCCTCCAGGATCTCGGGCTCGTGCTGCTCGAGGACGACAAGGGCATCCAACCGGCGCAGAACCTCACGCCTGCGGTCAACTCCGACTTCCTCGCCGAGAACCCCGACCTGGAGGACACCTTCAACCAGCTGTCCGATGCGCTCACCACCGAGGACCTCGCCGCGATGAACGTCCAGGTCGACCTCGAGCGCAAGAAGCCGGCCGACGTCGCTCAGCAGTTCCTCGAGGACAAGGGTCTGCTCTGAGGGGCGCGATGAGCTCCGACGCCATGATCCGGCTCTCGGGAGTCGGCAAGACCTACGACGACGGCACCGTCGCCGTGCACGCTCTGGACCTCGAGGTCGAGCGCGGCGAGCTGGTCTGCCTGGTCGGCCCGTCCGGGTGCGGCAAGTCGACCACGCTGAAGATGATCAACCGGCTGATCGAGCCGACGATCGGCACCATCGAGATCGACGGCCGGGACGTCACCGATCAGGACCCGGTGCGGCTGCGCCGCGGGATCGGCTACGTGATCCAGGAAGTGGGCCTGTTCCCCCACCAGAAGATCATCGCCAACGTGATGACGGTCCCGCTGCTGTACGGCGAGTCCCGCGCGACCGCCCGGGAACGGGCCCGCGAGCTGCTCGAGCTGGTGGGGCTGGACCCGGCGACGTACGCCGATCGCTATCCCAGCCAGCTCTCCGGCGGCCAGCAGCAGCGGGTGGGGGTCGCGCGGGCGCTGGCGGCCAAGCCGCCGGTGCTGCTGATGGACGAGCCGTTCGGGGCCGTCGACCCGTTGGTGCGGCTGCGCCTGCAGGACGAGTTCCTCCGGCTGCACCGCGAGCTCGGGGTCACCGTGGTGTTCGTGACACACGACATCGACGAGGCGGTGCGGCTCGGTGACCGGGTCGCGGTCTTCGCCGCGGGCGGCCGGATCGCGCAGTACGACACCCCGGCCCGGCTGCTCGGGCGTCCCGCCGACGACTTCGTCGCGGAGTTCGTCGGGTCGACCTCGGGACTGCGACGGCTGGACGTGACCCCGCTCGACCCGGCACATCTCGAGCCGCTCGACGGCGTGACGGCCGGCGACCTCGGGGCGGCGATCGACGTCGACAGCACGCTCGGGCACGCGTTGGCCGTGCTGCTGCGGGACGACGCGGGCCTGGTCGGGGTCCGCGACGGCGCCCGGTTCGTGGGCGTCCTCACTCCCAATGGCATCCACCGCGCGCTGCGCGCCGCCCTCGCCGAGATGACCGAGGCCACCTCGGCCGCCGGCTGACCCGGACGGCCTCCGCGCGGCTCCTACGCCACCGGCACGTCGCGGTGCCAGGACTCGGTGACGTACTTGGTGACCCAGCCCATCGAGGTGTAGAGGCCGGTGGCGCCGGTGGACGAGTCGGCATCCACCTCGAGTCCGACCCGGTTGCGGCCGCGGCTGGCGGCGTCGGCGATGATCGTGCGCAGCAGGCCCTTCGCCACACCGCGGCCCCGGGCCGCCTCCAGCACGCCGAGGTAGGACACGTAGGAGCCGTCCGGGCCGGTCGAGTCCTCCGAGACGGTGCCGATCAGCGCACCCACCGGCTGCCGGCCACCACCCTCGACACCGTCGGCGAGCTCGGCGAGCCACCAGTGGTCCCACCGGTGGCCCGGGTCCTCGCGCAGCCGGTGGACGAACTCCTCGAAGGTCTCCTCGCTGGAGTTGAAGTGGTCGACGAAGGCGCCTTCGAGGACCTGGTGGACGTCATGGAGGTCGTCCTCGTCGGGCAGCCCGGCGCCGGTACGCCGGACCAGCCGGAACACGACGCCCCGGTCGGTCCAGCGGTCCGGGGTCGCGACCAGCCCCTCCTCGTCCGGCGTGACCGGACGACTCATCTGCCACCAGGTGCGGACCTTCTCGAACCCGCTCCCGGCCAGCCAGCGCGCCTGACGCTGATCGCCCTCGAAGGCGCCGGTGTCGATCTGCTGGACCGCCAGCCCGCGGGCCCTGCCGACCGCGCGGGCCTGGGCCTCGGCCCACTCCACCAACAGGTCCGAGCAGCTGTCGGCGACGTCGTCGGACAGGTCACGCTGCACGATGTGGACGAACAGCATCCGGCCGACCGACCGGTCGTGGACGCTGCCCCAGGCGTGGATGTCGCCGTCCTCGTCGCGGACCACGACGTTCTCCCGCATCCGCAGCCCGTGCTCGGAGACCTCGACCAGCACGTCGTCCACGCCGGAGCCGGCCCAGCCGCGGGCGTGCCGCTCGTGGGCACGCAGCAGGTGGGTGAGCCGCGCCACGTCGAAGCGGTCGGAGGGATCGGGCGTGCTGATCGTCCAGCCGCTGGGCAGGCCGGGCAGGTCGCCCAGCACCGCGTCGGGGTCGCTCTCGAACCGGTTCTCGTGCGGGATCACGAACAGTGAGTCTGCCGCAGCCGGGCCACGCGGAAACGTGGGCAACGACTCACCCCGGCTGGAGTCCTCGTGCATCCTCGGGCTGGAACGTCCGCGAACCGACTCGGTCTCGGCACGCGGGTCGCGACCTCACCGGCTCGGTCGTGCCGTTGCTCGACCACCATCAGCGGTGGTCCAGCGCTTCGCCCGGACTACCGCTAGGCGTGCTTGCGCTGGCCGGCCTCGGCGGCGTGCCAGGCCTGGGTGACGACGTCGAGCTCGGCGCGGACCACGTCGAGCTCCTGCTCGAGCTCGGCGACCCGGACGATCGCCTCGGCGGCGCGCTGCTCCGCCCCGGCGAGGCCCTCCTCGAGTCGGCGGCCGTCCTGCTCCGCGGCGTCGGCGCGCCTGGCCTCGGCGTTCAGCTTGCGGGTCGCCTCGGCGGCCCGCCGCTGGGCGCCCGCCAGGGCCTCCTCGAGCTCGCGCATCGCGTGCTGCTGGCGGGCCATCCGGGCGCGCATGCTCTCGGCGAACGCGGCGTTCTCCGCCGTGCGCCTCTCGGTGAGGGCGCGGTAGGCCCGCGCCTGCTCGGCCCGGTCACGGGCCGCCTCACGACGCGTCAGCGCCAGCTCGGAGTGCGTGATCCGGGTGGCGGCGGCGCCGAGCGCCACGGCGAGGACGGCGGCGAGCGTGACGAGGAGGAGCGACCCGGTCGCCACGGCGGCGGCGACGGCCAGGGCGGCCAGGACGAGGAGGACGACGGCGACGGTCAGGCGGGTGCTGCGCTGGCGGCGACGGGAGGCCGGAGCGGGGGAAGAGGCCATACCAGCAGGTTAGGCGTCATCGTCCTCGGTCCGGACGCGACACGCGCGCTCGAGGAGCACCGAGGTGACCACGATCCCGACGCCCGCGGCGGCCGCGACGGCCGAGCGCCAGGCCCGCTGGGTGGCCAGCTCGGTGTCCACCCCGATCCAGCTCACGGCGTACCCCAGGTAGCCGCCGGCCACCAGGGCGCCCACGAGCGCGCAGGACCGCGCGAGCACCAGGCGGTTGACGGCACGGTGCGGCTCGAGCCGCAGCTGCTGGACGTGCACGGTGCGCCAGGTGAGGTACGCCGTGGCGCCCAGGATCGCCGCGACCAGCACCAGCGCGAGCGGCTGGGCCCAGGTGACGATCGGCGCGGTGTCGCGCATCCGCTCGGCGGCCGGGTGCAGCACCCACCCGCCGACGAGGCCGACGACGGCCCAGGCGGTGAGCGCACCGCCCGACGTCGGCCGGAGGCGTCCGGTCGGCTCCGGCTCGTCGCCGGAGGGCCCGGCGCTCACCGACCGGTCACTGGATCTCGAGGACCAGGTCGTCGCGCAGCTTCAGGCCGCTCTGGTCGGTTCGCTCGAGCAGGCCCGCGACCGGACCCCGGTCGGGCACCTCGGCCGCGGGGTCGACGTCGAGCCACGGGCGCAGCACGAACGCGCGCTCGGCGGCGCGCGGGTGCGGCAGCCGCAGGAACTCCTCGTTGCTGCGCCGGTCACCGACCACGATCAGGTCGACGTCGAGGGTCCGCGGCGCGTTCCGCTGCTCGCCGCGCTCCCGCGCGAAGGCGTCCTCGATCGCGAGCGCCCGGTCCATCAACCGGCTCGCCGCCAGCGTGGTGTCGATGAGCACGACGGCGTTGAGGAACGTCTTCGCCTCCGGCGGGCTGTCCACGGGGTCGGTCTCGTAGACCGGGGACACGGCCGTGATCCACACGTCCGGAGTGTCGGCCAGCGCGTTCAGCGCACCCTGGAGGCTCGCCATCCGCTCCCCCAGGTTGGACCCCAGCGCCAGCACCGCACGGCGGATCGGGCGCATCTCGCCGGTCAGCGTGTCGGCGTCGATGATGTTCGGGTTGGGGGTCTCAGTCACGGGTGCCCTCACGTCTCCGGGTGATCGTCAGCGTCACGTCCGCGAACGTCGCTGCGATGGGTGCGTCCGGCTTGTGGACCGACACCCTCGCCCAGTCAACACGGCCGTCCAAGAGGCAGACGTCCGCGATCCGCTGAGCCAGGGTCTCGATCAGGTCGACCGGATCCTTCTCCACGGCGGCTTGCACCGAGGCCACGAGACTCCCGTAGTCGACGGTGTCTTGCAAGTCGTCGGAGGCCGCGGCGGGGGCGGTGTCGACCCCGAGAACGAGATCGATGACGAACGTCTGGCCCTCGCGCCGTTCGAACTCGAACACACCGTGGTGCCCGTAGCACTCGATGCCGGTGACGCTCAGCTCGTCGATCGACCCACCGGTCATGTCGGACCCTCCTCGCTCAGCCGCTCGACGACGCGCAGCGCGTCCCGGGAGGCACGGACGTCGTGGACGCGCACACCCCACACCCCGTGTCGGGCCAGGTGCAGCGTGATCGCGGTGTTGGCGTACTCCCGCTGGTCGACGGGTCGCTGGGTGCCGCCCCGGTCGCCCAGCAGCCGGCCGAGGAACGACTTGCGGCTGGCCCCCACGAGGAGCGGGTGGCCGAGCGAGGAGAGCTCGTCGATGTGGTGCAGCAGCTCCCAGTTGTGCTCGGCGCGCTTGGCGAAGCCGAGCCCGGGATCGAGGATGACCTGCTCCGGGGCGATCCCGGCCGCGCTCATCGCCCGCACCCGCGCGGTGAGCTCGTCGCAGACGGCCGCGACCACGCCACCGGGGCCGTCGTACACCGCGAAGTCCCGCATGTGGTCGGCGTGGGCACGCCAGTGCATGGCGACGTACGCCGCTCCGCTCGCCGCGACGACCTCGAGGATGCGGGGGTCGGCGAGGCCGCCCGACACGTCGTTGACGACCGTGGCGCCGGCGGCGAGCGCGGCCTCGGCGACCTCGGCGCGCATCGTGTCGACCGAGACCACGGCGCCCTCGGCGGCCAGCGCCGTGATCACCGGGACGACCCGCCCCAGCTCCTCCTCCACGAGCGGGCGGGTCGCCCCGGGACGGGTCGACTCCCCGCCGATGTCGAGGATGTCGGCGCCGTCGGCGAGCAGGTCGCGGCCGTGCGCGATGGCGTCGCGCGGCTCGAGCCAGCGACCGCCGTCGGAGAAGGAGTCGGGGGTCACGTTCACGACACCCATCAGCCGCGGCCGCGCGCGGGGGGCGAGCAGGTCGGCGAGGGCGGCCATCAGCGGCTCACCGACGGTGGATCAGGGCCATCGCCTCGGCCCGGGTCGTCGGGTTGGTCCGCATCGAGCCGCGGACGGCGGAGGTGATGGTGCGGGCGCCGGCCTTCTTGACTCCGCGCATGGTCATGCACAGGTGCTCGGCCTCGATCACCACGATCACGCCGCGCGCGTCGAGCAGCCGGGTCAGGGCGTCGGCGACCTGGGTGGTGAGCCGCTCCTGCACCTGGGGGCGCTTCGCGTAGACGTCGACGAGGCGGGCGAGCTTGGACAGCCCGGTGATCTTCCCGCTCGTGCCGGGGATGTAGCCGACGTGCGCGACACCGGTGAACGGCACCAGGTGGTGCTCGCACATGGACCACAGCTCGATGTCGCGCACCAGCACCATCTCGTCGTGACCGATGTCGAAGGTGGTGGTGAGCACGTCCTCGGGCTCCATCCGCAGCCCGGCCGTCAGCTCGGCGTAGGCCCGCGCCACCCGGGCCGGCGTGTCCTCCAGCCCCTCCCGCTCGGGGTCCTCACCGATCGCGATGAGCAGCTCCCGCACCGCGGCCTCGGCGCGCGCGAGGTCGAAGGCGGGGACGGGACGCCCGTCCGGCCGGGCCGAGTCGCTCATGGCGACGACCTTAGCGGTCACCGAGCAGGGGCGAGCGAGGGGCGAGCTCGCGTCGTGGGCTCGGGGAGGTCGAGCAAGGCGCGCGACCGAGGCACGAGGTCGCGACCGCCGGGTCGAGACCCAGCACCCGACCGGTCGAATCGCCGCGGCCGCCGGGTCGAGACCCAACACCGGACCGGTCGAGACCGGCGTCAGCGCGGCGGCAGCCCCGGCGGCGTCCCGGCGGGCCCGCCGACGCCCGGGTCGCCGTGCACGTCGCCGCCGGAGCCCGGCGGGGTGAGCACCGGCCCGGCCTCGCCGTCGTCCTTGGCGTCGTCCTTGGCGTGCCCGTTGGCTGCAGTGCGGTCGCGGATCCACTGCGGGATCTCGACGGGTGGGATCTCGGAGGGGTTGCGCTCGGACGACCCGGTCCATGCCGGCCGCTCGCCGCGGCGGCGCAGCGGCTCGAAGACCGTGGCGACCTGCTGCTTGTCCAGCGTCTCCTTCTCGACCAGCTCGAGGACCAGCGCGTCGAGGACGTCCCGGTTCTCCTCGAGGATCTCGAAGGCCTCCTGGTGGGCGTTCGCGAGCAGCTTCTTGGTCTCCTCGTCGACGATCGCGGCGACGTCCTCGGAGTAGTTGCGCGCGTGGCCGAAGTCACGGCCCAGGAAGGGCTCGGAGTTGGACTCCCCGAGCTTGATCGCGCCGAGCCGCTCGGTCATGCCGTACTGGGTGACCATCGCGCGGGCCAGGTTGGTCGCCTTCTCGATGTCGTTGCCAGCACCGGTGGTCGGGTCGTGGAACACCATCTCCTCGGCCGCACGACCGCCCAGCATGTACGCCAGCGAGTCGAGCATCTGCGAGCGGGTCTGGGAGTACTTGTCCTCGTCGGGCAGCACCATCGTGTAGCCCAGTGCCCGGCCGCGCGGCAGGATCGTGATCTTGTGCACCGGGTCGGTACCGGGCAGCGCCGCGGCCACCAGGGCGTGGCCGCCCTCGTGGTAGGCCGTGATCAGCTTCTCCTTCTCGCTCATCAGGCGGGTGCGCCGCTGCGGGCCGGCGATCACCCGGTCGATGGCCTCGTCGAGGTTGACGTTGGTGATCAGCTTCTCGTTGCCGCGCGCGGTGAGCAGCGCCGCCTCGTTGAGGACGTTCGCCAGGTCGGCGCCGGTGAAGCCGGGCGTCCGGCGGGCCACGGAGCGCAGGTCGATGTCCTGGGACATCGGCTTACCGCGCGAGTGGACCTTGAGGATCATGTGCCGGCCGTTGAGGTCGGGGGCGTCCACCTGGATCTGCCGGTCGAAGCGGCCGGGACGCAGCAGGGCCGGGTCGAGCACGTCGGGCCGGTTGGTGGCGGCGATCAGGATCACGCCACCACGGACGTCGAAGCCGTCCATCTCGACCAGCAGCTGGTTGAGGGTCTGCTCGCGCTCGTCGTGGCCGCCGCCCATGCCGGCGCCGCGGTGGCGGCCGACGGCGTCGATCTCGTCGATGAACACGATCGCGGGCGCGTTCTCCTTGGCCTGCTCGAACAGGTCGCGCACGCGGGAGGCGCCGACGCCGACGAACATCTCGACGAAGTCGGACCCGGAGATCGAGTAGAACGGGACGCCGGCCTCGCCGGCGACCGCGCGGGCCAGCAGCGTCTTGCCGGTGCCGGGCGGTCCGTACAGCAGCACGCCCTTGGGGATCTTCGCGCCGACGGCCTGGAACTTGGCGGGCTCCTGGAGGAACTCCTTGATCTCGCCGAGCTCCTCGATCGCCTCCTCGCAGCCGGCGACGTCGCTGAACGTGGTCTTCGGCATGTCCTTGGTGATCAGCTTCGCCCGGGACTTGGCGAACTGCATCACGCCCCGGCCGCCGCCGCCCTGGACCTGGTTCATCAGGAACAGGAACAGGAGGATGATCAGCGCGAACGGCAGCAGCGTCGCCAGGATCGAGCCGAGCAGGCTCGGCTTGGGGACCTCGACCGTGTAGGAGTCGATCTCGCCGGCGTCGACCTGCTCCTGGACCTGGGTGTCCAGCTCGGCCTGGGTGCCGTCGAGCCAGAACGCGGTCACCTTGTCGCCGTTGTCGAGGGTGGCTTTGATCTGCTGCTCGCCGCCGTCGACGAAGGTCAGGTCCTTGACCTCACCGGAGCTGATGTACTCCTGCATCTTCGAGGCGTCCACCTCGTCGCCCCCGCGGTTGGGCGCGAGGTACTGCAGGGCGAGCAGGACGCCCACCACGGCGAGGACGATCCACAGCCAGGGACCCTTGAATATGCGCTTCACAGGCTTCTCTCGACACGGCGTTGCCGTCCCCCGCGGAGGTCGCCGGGCGGACGCTCATCTGAAGTGCCGACGGTACACACCGTCGGCAATCGGCATTGTCTCAGGAAAACCTGCTCGCGGCGCAGTCGGCGTCCACGACGGTGTCCGGACGGAGATCGGGGTCGGGTGCCTCCGGACGCGCCATGGCGCGTGCTCGGGCACACGACCCGGGCGCGCGGTCAGGAGTAGACGTGCGGGGCGAGGGTGCCGATGTCGCGCAGGTTGCGGTACCGCTCGCGGTAGTCCAGGCCGTAGCCGACGACGAACTCGTTGGGGATGTCCCACCCGACGTACTTCACCTCGACCGGCATGGTGAGCGCCTCGGGCTTGCGGAGCAGGGTGCAGATCTCGACGCTCGCGGGGCTGCGGGAGGACAGGTTCGAGGTCAGCCAGGACAGGGTCAGGCCGGTGTCGATGATCTCGTCGACGACGACCACGTGCCGCCCGGAGATGTCGGTGTCGAGGTCCTTGAGGATCCGGACCACACCGCTGGACTTGGTGCCCGAGCCGTACGACGTCACGGCCATCCAGTCCATCTCCAGGTGCCGGCTGAAGCTGCGCGCAAGGTCGGCCATCACCATCACCGCACCCCGCAGGATCCCGACGATGAGGAGGTCCTTGTCCTCGTAGTCGGCCTCGATGTCTCGCGCCAGCTCGGTCAGTCGGCGCTGGATCTGCTCCTCCGTGAAGAGGACGTTGACCAGGTCGTTCTCCACGTCGGACGCGTCCATGGCGGAGACTCTAGTGGTTGCCCCCGGGGCTCAGTGGCGCGACCTGGTGACCGTCAGCGTGAACGACTTCGACGTCGACTCCTTCAGGTCCGCGGAGCCGAGGTAGTAGGCCTTCAGCTCGTGGGCACCCCGGGGCAGCCGGTCGAGCACGATCGTGATCTGGCCCTTGTCCTTGGCCTTGAGGCCGGCCTCGCCGACCACCTTGCGGCCCTCCCGGACCTCGACGTCGCCGGTGGGCTTCATGCCCTTCGCGGACACGGTCACCACGACCTGGCCGTTCTGCTTGGTCGTCACCGAGCGCCGCGCGAGGTCGGCCTCGGTCCTGCTCTCGGTCAGCTTCTTCTGGATCTCGATCTCACCCAGGCTGACGTGCTGCCCGCGCTTGGTGACCTGGACCGGTCCGTACGTGGCGGTCTTGTAGCCCTCGCGTGAGAGCGTGAGCGTGTAGGAGCCGCGGGTGACCTCGAGGAAGAAGTAGCCGTGCTGCGGCCCGTCCTCCCGGTCGCTGGCGTAGGTGATCGCCGAGGCGGCCGGGGTCCCGTCGTCCTTGGTCGCCTGGACGGTGACGTCGTCGACGAAGCGGCCGGACTGGTCGGTGACGACGCCCTGGATGAGGGCCCGGCCGGCGCGCTCGAGGGTCACGGCCCGGCCAGTGGACGAGGCGGAGGCGGGCAGCGCCTGGGGCGCGATCAGGGCGGCAGCGAGGAGCGCAGCAGCGGCCGCAAGGGTACGGCGGTGGGACATGGGGTTCCTCTTCTCAGGCGGCACGCTGACCAGACGGTGGATCACCGTGAGTGTGACGCCGAACATCGGTCCGCGCGGGCGGAACCTGAGATTTCTCATCCAGCGCGGTCGAGGTGCAGCCGGCCGTCCCCGCGCCGGCAGCGCACCTTTCCCGGGAGGTCCACCCACTTCTGCCCGTGCCAGTGGGTGAGCAGCGCGTCCATCGCGAGCACGTGCTCGTGGAAGAGCTCCGAGGCGGGGGCGCCGGCCGCCAGCGCGGCCAGCCGCAGCACCCGCCGCCGGATCGGGCCGGGCTCGGCGAGCAGGCCGTCGACGGGGAGGTCGGGCAGGCGCTCGTACGCCGCCTCCGCGGCGTCGTCGAGCAGGTCCATGTCCTCGCGCAGCTGGTCGGCGGTGCGGGCCAGCGCCTCGGCGACCCCCGGACCGAGCTGGTCCTCGAGGACGGGCAGCACGCTGCGGCGCACCCGCACCCGGGTGAACGCGGGGTCCTCGTTGTGGGGGTCGCTCCAGAACTCGATGCCCTCGACCTGGCAGGCCGTCACCGTGTCGGCGCGGGAGAGGTCGAGGAGCGGGCGCGCGAACCGGTCGAAGGAGCGGCGCATCCCGGCCAACGACCGGCCGCCGGAGCCGCGGGCCAGCCCGAGCAGCACGGTCTCGGCCTGGTCGTCGCGGGTGTGGCCGAGCAGCACCACCTCGGCCGAGAACCGCTCGCCGATCTCGTCGAGCACGGCGTACCGGGCCCGGCGCGCGGCCGCCTCCGGCCCGAGGCCGTCGGCCTCGACGTGGACGGTCGCGCCGACGGTCTCGTCCGCGCCGAGCGCGGCCATCTGCCGCACGACGCGGGCGGCGTGGTCGGCCGAGCCGGGTTGCAGCCCGTGGTCGACGGTCGCGCCCACGACCCGCCAGCCGGCGTGCCGGCCCTCGAACACGGTGGCCGCGAGCAGGGCGAGCGAGTCGGCGCCCCCGGAGCAGGCGACGACCACGGTCCGGCCCGGGTCGACGTGGCCGAGGGCCCGGCGTACGGCGAGGCGCACCGCGGCGACCGCGGGGTGCAGGCTCATGCGGAGGCCCGCGACGTGCTCACAGCACCCGGGTGATCCAGGACCGCGGGTCCGCGATCTCGGCCTTCGACGGCAGATTCTCCGGCCGTTCCCAGACCGCGTTGAACTCGGCCATGCCGGCCTTGTCGACGACGGCGCGGACGAACTTCGCGCCGTCGCGGTACTGCGCCATCTTGGCGTCCAGGCCGAGCACCCGGCGCAGCAGCCGGTCGAGCACGCCGACGCCCTGGCGGCGCCGGTTGAACCGCTTGCGGATGTCGGCGACGGTCGGGATGACGCCGGGGCCGACGTCGTCCATGACGACGTCGGCGTGGCCCTCGAGCAGCGACATGACGCCGGTGACCCGGTCGACGATCTCCTTCTGCTCCGGGGTGCCGATCAGGTCCAGGAGGCTCCCGCCACCCTCGCGGACGCCCCTGATCGCGCCGGTGACCCGCGCCAGCCCGTCGTCGAGCAGGCCGCTGGGCTCGAGGCTCTCGGCGAGCGCGTGCATCTCGCCCAGCAGGTGGTCGGCCAGCCACGGGGTGGCGGTGAACTGCACCCGGTGGGTCTCCTCGTGCAGGCAGACCCAGAGCCGGAAGTCCCGGGGGACGACGCCGAGCTCGCGCTCGACGTGGACGATGTTCGGGGCGACGAGCAGCAGCCGCCCGGCCGGGGCGTGGAACGGGTCGAACTGGCCGAGCACCTTGCCGGCCAGGAAGCCCAGCAGTGCGCCGACCTCGGCGCCGGTGACGCGGGACCCGATCGCCCTCGTCAGCCCGGTCGGCTCGCCCTTGCGCGAGGAGAGCTTGTCGACGACGGGGGCGAGGACGGTCGCGAAGCCGTCGGCGTTCGCGGCCACCCAGCCCGCCCGGTCGACGACCAGGACCGGCGCGGAGCGCTCGGCCGCGACCAGTCCGGTGTGCTCGCGCACCAGCCCGGTCGACCGGTCGGCGTCCGCTCGCAGCTCGGCCACCACGGCGTCCGCCGTGGGGCGGTCGACGACCGGTCCGTCACCCGCGATCCGCGAGCCGAGGGCGACCGCGAGGTCCCAGTCGACCATCTCGGGGCCGGAGTGCTTGCTCATGCGGTGACGGTACCCGCGTCACCCACACCGCGGGCCCCGTCCACCGGTGCCCGACCACCCCGACCCACGCCGACCCCCGCCGACCCACGCCGGGCGGCCGCACAGCTCAGCCGCAGCGGCAGCCGGCCAGCGCGCCCGTCGCGCCGTCGAGGGCGGCGCGGGCGTCCAGGGTGTCGACCAGGTCGATCCGGTCGGCCAGCAGCGCGAAGACCATGGGCCGGCCCTCGCGGTCGGTCACGATGCCGGCCAGGCCGCTCACCCCGGACAGCGTCCCGGTCTTGGCGCGGACCAGCCCGCGGCCCACGTCGTCGAGGTCGGCGAACCGCTCGGCCAGGGAGCCGGTGAAGCCGGCCACGGGCAGCCCGGTGAGCACCGTCCGGAGGTCGGGCTGCTCCGGCGAGGCGGCCAGCCCGAGGACCGCGGTGAGCGTGTCGGGGTCGAGGCGGTCCTCCCGGGACAGCCCGCTGCCGTCGTACGTCGTGGCGCCCTGCGTGGGGACCCCGAGCCCGTCGAGCACCTGCAGCACCGCGCGGGCGCCGCCCGCGAACGACCCGTCGCCGGAGGACGCGAGGCCGACGTGGCGGGCGAGGACCTCGGCGGCCTCGTTGTCGCTGGTCTCCAGGGTGTGCTCGACGATCCGGTCGAGCGGCGGGCTCTCGGTCCGGGCGAGCTCGGCGGCACCGTCGGGCGCGGTCGTCTCCCGCTGGGGTCCGGTCACCGTGACGCCCGCGCGGGTCAGCGCCTTGGCGTACGCGGCGGCCGCGGCCGCCGCGGGGTCCGCGACGCGGCCGAGGCCCTGCTCGGGGCGGCCCTCGTCGACCCACAGCGGGGTGATCGGCGCGACCACGCCGTCGGGGAGGTAGCCGGCCGGCCAGTGCGGGCTGACCTCGGGCCCGCGGAACAGGCTGGTGTCGTAGTCGACCCGTGCCCGGGTGCGCCCCGCGTCGGTCAGGGCGGTGGCTGTGGCGCGGGCCAGTCTGTCGAGGTCGGTCCGGTCGAGCAGCGGATCGCCGCCGCCGACCAGCACCACCCGCCGCGGCCCGGCATCGACGACCGTCGTGGCGAACCTGTGGTCGGGGCCGAGGGTCTCCAGGGCCGCGGCGGCGGTCAGCAGCTTCAGGGTCGAGGCGGGCGTGGCCGCGCCGGTGCCGCTGGAGTAGAGCAGCGTGCCGTCCAGGCCGGCCACGGTGGCCAGCACGTGCGGGCCCAGGTCGGCGTCGCGGAGCAGCGGCGCCAGGACTCGGCGCACCTTCGCGGGGTCCGGCACGCCGGTCGCCGGCTCGGCGACCGGAGCGGGCGCGGCCAGCGCCGGGACGGTGAGTCCCGGGGGCGGCGGGACCGCGGCCGGGTCCTCCTCGGGGGCCGGCGACGGCGGGTCGAGCCAGAGCACGAGGCCGGCCGCGGCGAGGACGGCGAGCACCAGGACGACCGGCAGCCAGATCGCGAGTCGGGCCCCCCGGGAGGGGTGGCCTCTGTCACGTCCGCCCACGAACGACCCCTTCCCGGGTGCGCAATTGCAGCCATTGTGCGCGACACTGGGCCCGGTCCGCCGCGCGGGCCCACAGACTTTGACGATGGCCCCTTGACGATGGCGGAGGATGACGTGCTCGAGTTCGACGTGCTGGTGGAGATCCCGAAGGGGCAGCGGAACAAGTACGAGGTCGACCACGAGTCCGGCCGGATCCGCCTGGACCGGACCCTGTTCACCTCCACCCAGTACCCGGCCGACTACGGCTACATCGAGAACACCCTCGGCCTGGACGGCGACCCGCTCGACGCGATGGTGATTCTCCAGGAGCCGACCTTCCCGGGCTGCCTGATCCGGTGCCGCGCCATCGGCATGTTCCGGATGACCGACGAGGCCGGCGGCGACGACAAGGTCCTCTGCGTCCCCGCCACCGACCCCCGCCTGGAGCACCTGCGCGACATCAGCCACGTCTCGAAGTTCGACCGGCTCGAGATCCAGCACTTCTTCGAGGTCTACAAGGACCTCGAGCCCGGCAAGTCCGTCGAGGGCGCCGAGTGGGTGGGCCGCACCGAGGCCGAGGCCGAGGTGCACGCCTCGTTCGCCCGGCTCAAGGAGTCCGGCGGGCACTGAAGTCGGTGCCACGCGAGCCGACCGCCGGGTCGGTTTCCCCGGCTGA
This sequence comes from Nocardioides sp., assembly GCF_030019515.1. GTDB lineage: Bacteria > Actinomycetota > Actinomycetes > Propionibacteriales > Nocardioidaceae > Nocardioides. Next base: position 392,964 of record NZ_JASEEQ010000003.1, read on the forward strand.
CCGGGGAAACCGGCACTTGTCGGGGGAAGTTCTGGCCAACAAGTGGCAACTTCCCCGGCTGGCCGGGGAAACCGTCACCCGACCAGGTCCGGCGACCGGAGCATCTCCGGCGGGATCGCCCAGGCGTCGACGAGGGGTACGGCGAGCGGGCGGATCTTGCGGCACAGGCTGCTGACCTCACGGCTGATCGCCTTGGACCGGGGGACGGTGAGCCGGCCGTGCTCCATGAACCACGCCCGGTCGGCCTCGATCGTCGAGAGCGCGAACAGGTCGCACAGCAGGTTCAGCGCGACCTTGAGGTCGCCGTCGGGCAGGCTGCGGGTCTTGTCGACGAACGCCTCGAGCACCAGCCGCTCCACGTGGGCGTGGGCGGCCGCGATCACGTGGTCCTGCACCAGGGAGAAGACCTCGCCGGGATTCAGGTCCTGGTCGATGCCGCGCTTGAGCCGGCGGGCGACACCGGCCAGCATGTGCTCCTCGCGGAAGCGCAGCATCGCGAGCTGGTAGTCGGGGTCGAGCAGGCCGGCCTCCTGGTCCCACTCGTCGCCGCTGGGCAGCAGGTCGCGGACCCGCTCGAGCAGCTTGTGGACCGAGGTCCTCTCGATCACGGTCTCGACGGCCAGGCCCGTGACGAACCGGACCATGCCGAGCTGGTCGAGGTCCTCGAACTCGCTGGCGTAGTCGGTCAGCAGGCCCTTGGCGACCAGCTGGAGCAGCACGTGATTGTCGCCCTCGAAGGTCGTGAAGATGTCACTGTCGGCCTTGAGCGCCGCGAACCGGTTCACCGAGAGGTAGCCCGCGCCACCGCAGGCCTCCCGGCACTCCTGGATGGTGCGGGTCGCGTGCCAGGTCCCGAGCGCCTTGGTGCCGGCGGCCCGCGACTCCAGCTCGCGCCGGGCCTGGTCGTCCTCGGCCCCGGGTGCGTGGGTGCCGGAGAAGACGTCGTGCAGCTGGCCGGCCACGACCTCCTGCGCGAAGTGCAGCGCGTAGGTCCGGGCGATGAGCGGCAGCAGCCGGCGCTGGTGCATCCCGTAGTCCAGGAGCAGCTCCTCGTGCTCGTCGGAGGTCGCCTCGAACTGGCGCCGGCGTACGGCGTACCTGGTCGCGATCGCCAACGCCACCTTGGCCGCGTTGATCCCGCCGCCGCCGACGCAGACGCGGCCCTGGACGAGGGTGCCGAGCATCGTGAAGAAGCGCCGGTTCGGGTTCTCGATCGGGCTCTCGTAGGTCCCCTCGGCCGTCACGTCCGCGAACCGGTTGAGCAGGGCGGTGCGCGGGACGCGCACCTGGTCGAACCAGATCCGCCCGTTGTCGACGCCGTTGAGGCCCATCTTGAGTCCGTCGTCCTCGATCCGGACCCCCGGCGCCGGCTCGCCGTCGACCCGGATCGGTACGACGAACGCGTGCACGCCCTGCGACGCTCGACCGGACTCCGGGCCCACCTCGAGCTGGGCGAACACGACCGCGAGCTCCGCGTGCTCGGCGGCGTTGCCGATGTAGTCCTTCCGGGCCTCCTCGGTGGTCGTGGTGATCACGAACTCCTGGGCCTCGGCGTCGTAGGTCGCGACCGTGCCGAGCGCCTGGACGTTGGAGCCGTGGCCGGTCTCGGTCATCGCGAAGCAACCCATCAGCTTCCCGGTGATCAGGTCGGCGAGGTAGGCGTCGTGGTGGTGCTTGGTGCCGAGCTGGAGGATCGCGCCGCCGAACAGCCCGAACTGCACGCCGACCTTGACCAGGACCGACAGGTCGCCGTACGCGAGGGTCTCGAACGCCGCGACCGAGGCGCCGATGTCCCCGCCGCCGCCGTACTCCTCCGGGAAGCCCATCCCGGTCTGGCCGGTCGCGGCCATCTCGACCACGACCTCCTTGACCCGCTCCCGGAAGTCCGACATGGACAGCTCCTCGGCGTCGACCAGGATCGAGGCGTACTCGGTGAGGTTGGCGCGGACCAGGTCGCGGACCTGCGCGTACCGACCGTCGAGCAGCGCGGTGAGGGCCGGTACGTCGATCTCGGGCTGCACGTAACCAGTCGGCGTGGGCGCTGCGGTATCGGTGGCCATGCCTCGACGCTACCCAGCACGCACCGGACTCAAGCGGTGATCTGGACCTCTGCGGCGGGTCCGAGCACTCAGGGCCGGGCGTAGAAGGTCGGCGGGATCCAGTAGTACATGGACTCCTCGGTGACCGGCCGGCCGGTGCGCGGCGCGTGCACGATCCGGCCGTCGCCGACGTAGAGGGCGACGTGGTAGATCGAGCCGGGATCGCTCGACGAGCCCCAGAACACCAGGTCGCCGGGTCGCAGCTGGCCGGCGGAGATCGGCGTCGACTGCTCGTACTGGGCGACCGAGTAGTGCGGCAGCGACCGATCGCCGGCGCCCCAGGCGGCCATGGTCAGCCCGGAGCAGTCCCAGGCACCCGGGCCGGCCGCGCCCCAGCGGTAGGGCTCACCGACCTGGGCGCGGGCGAATGCGATCGCAGCCTGGGCGCCCGAGGCGGGCGCCGGCGGCGCGGGCGTGCTGGGCTGGGTCGTGCTGGGCTGGGGTGCGGCGGGCTGCGGCACGCTGGGCTCGGGTGCGCTGGACTGCGGCACGCTGGGCGTCGAGGGCTGCGGGTCGGGCTCGGGCTGCGGGTCCGCCGCGGCCTGGTCCGGCTCGGCCTGGTCCTGCTCCGCGGCGGCCGCCGCGGCCGCGACCGCGGCCGCCCGCGCCTCGAGCTCGGACTGGCGGCGCTGCGCGATCCGGACGCTGACGTTCTGGAGCTCGGCGAGCCGCTCGACGAGCGCGGCCTTCTCCTCGGCGATCGCCCCCGCCCGGACCGCGGCCGCCCGGGCGGGAGATCTGAAGAG
>NZ_JASEEQ010000004.1 GCF_030019515.1 Nocardioides sp.
CTGCTGTTGTTCCTCGATGACGGCGGCGACCTCGCGGTCGACGAGGATGCTGTCGATCCTCGTGCTGATCGTGCAGAACACATTCCACGTCCGCGAGGTCGGCACCGCCACGGCGTCGAACAACTACTTCCGCCAGGTCGGCGGCTCGCTGGGGTCCGCTGTCGTCGGCAGCGTCTTCGCCGCCCGACTGACCACGCTGTTGAGCGAGCGACTGCCCCAAGGCGGCACGCCGGCGGCGCCAACTCACTGACGCCGGAATCGGTCAAGCAGTTGCCGGATGCGTTGCGACTGCCGATCATCGAATCCTACAATGATGCGCTGGCGCCGATCTTCCTCTACATCGCCCCGCTGGCCATCGCCGCGGCGATCCTGCTGTGCTTCCTGCGCGTGGTGCCGCTGGCTACCACCATCGAGCGTGACATCCCGGCCGAGTCGCTGGCCGAGGGCCAGCTGTTCGGCGCGCCCGAGTCAGACGAGTCCGAAGAGCTCGGTGCGGTCGATGAAGGCACGCGGGACGACGCCATAGCCACGACCGAGCACCGGTGAACTGAGAATCGGAACGACGTCGCTGGTGCCCGCTGCGCCCGAGGAAGGAGGGTCTCGATGTCCCGCATCTGTGCCTTGTACCGGGGGCGGGCTCACATGACGACAAAGAGTCTTCGCGCAGAAGTGACTGATAGGCGCCGGTGGACCACCAGCGTCCGAGAGGATTGACGGCAGTTCTGATTTGACGGCTGAACCCGCGACGCGGCGACATCGATCATCGACGGCCAGCTCAGTCGCTGGAGGCGATATCGAAAGCACGGCCGACACCGTATGGGGATCGGCGGATCCAAGCGGTCAACGCAACAGGAGTGGTCCGATCTGTTCGATCGGCTTCTTGAACGCTAGTCGTTTTCGGGGCCGGTCGTTGAGTTCGGCGGCGACCCAGTCCAGGTCGGCTTCACTGTGCACCGACAGGTCGGTGCCCTTGGGGAAGTACTGCCGCAGCAGCCCATTGGTGTTTTCGTTGGTGCCGCGCTGCCATGGGGCGTGCGGGTCGCAGAAGAAGATCGCCATGTCGGTGGCCATCCGGACCTGCTTCCAGTCGCGCATCTCGACGCCCTGGTCCCAGGTCAGCGATCCGCGCAGCTGTGCAGGCAATGTCTGGATCTTCGCGGCCAGGGCGGGCGCGACCTGCGCGGGTTTGTAGCCCTCGGGCAGGTGCACCAACATCGTGTAACCCGTGGTGCGTTCGACCAGGGTGCCGATCGCGCTGGCGTTGGCCTTGCCGATGATCAGATCCCCCTCCCAGTGCCCCGGAACGGCGCGGTCATCGGCCTCGGCAGGGCGCTCGGCGATGTTGATCATGTCCGGCAGGACACGGCTCTTGCGCTGGGTGCCCTGGCGGTTGGGTTGGCGCAGCCCGCGCCCGGTGCGTAGGCATTTGGCCAGGTCACGGCGCAGCGCACCACGCGACTGCTCCACTTCGAGCGGGGTGGCGCCAGCGCCAGGGCCGACCTCCCAGACTGAAAGCGCCCCTACGTCCTATTCTGAATTCTGCTGAGAGCGTCGAGGTTGCGTTGGTCGGTGTCGGGGAGGGCGTGGAGGTACTTCTGGGTGGTCTGGATCTGGGAATGTCCCATGCGGTCCATCACGGACTTGAGGTCGGCGCCGCCGGCGAGCAGCCAGGAGGCGTGTGCGTGCCGCAGGTCATGGACGCGGACTCCGAAGTCGATGCCGGAGGCTTTCACTGCGGGGAGCCAGATGCGGGTGCGGAAGGTGTTGCGGGAGATCGGGGTACCGACCTTGGTGGCGAACAGAAGGTCGTCGTGGCCGATGACGTTGGTCGCGATGTGTTCGGCGACGGCGTCGAGCCAGGCCTGGCGGATACCGACGGTGCGGGACTCGTTGTCCTTCGGGTAGGGCTTGGCGACATAGCGCTCGCCGGTGGGGGAGTGGGCCTTGGAGACCTCCACGATCGTCTCCTCGATGGTGATCGATCGGCGGAGGAAGTCGATGTGTCGGGGCTTGAGTGCGATGAGCTCGCCCCAGCGCAGCCCGGTCTCGATCAGGGTCTCGACCATCAACTGATACTGCGCGGGCATGGCCGCGAGGAGTCGCTCGTATTCGTTAGGGGTGAGGGTGCGGGCCTTGCGAGCGATGACCTTGGGAAGCTCGGTGTGGTCGCACGGGTTGTAGACCAGCACCCGGTCCTTCACAGCGCGGACGAAGATCGAGGACAGGAGCACGTGGTACTTGTGGACCGATCGAGGGGAGAGCCCGTCCTTGTGAGCCTGGGTGGCCCAGTCCTGGACCAGGGAGGGGGAGATCCGGTTCATCTGACGGGCACCGAAGAAGGGGTAGAAGTGCTTGTTGAGGTAATTCATGTATCCGGCGCGGGTGGAGGCCTCGATCTGCTTGTTGGGCAGCCACTCGGTCTCGACATAGGCGCGGAAGGTGATCTCGCCGAGTGTGCCGTCGTGCCAGGCGCCGGCCAAGACCTTCTGCTCCTCGCGCTGCGCGGCACGTTGGGCCTCGCGCCGGGTGCTGAACGAGCCGGCCGAGCGGGTGCGCCCGTCGGGGTCGCGGTAGGCACCGGTGTACCGGGTGCCGCGCTTCCCGTGCCGTGTCATGACCCATGCCATGTGGAACCTCCCCGAAACGAACCTGGAAACCTGCCCGTACGCCAGTTGTACGCAGCACGTGCATCAACGATCCTGGACAATGCTGGACGTCAATGGAGCCAAAAACGGCGTCTGACCTGCGAGTTTACCGCACCACCACGCTCACGTCGACGAACAGATCAGCGTCGCAGCGTGACTCATAACCCAGAGGTCGCAGGTTCAAATCCTGCCCCCGCTACAAAGTGAAACCGCAGGTCAAAGCCGGGTTCGTGGGTAACTACGGGCCCGGCTCTTGCGTTCCCTGTCAGCACCACGTCTGCTGACATCGCCTTCAGACACGCGCGGAGCAGGCTCCAATGCGAAGAGCGGCGAAGGGTTGCGGAAGTCTGCGGAAGGGCAAACCGGACGACCTCTTGGCCACTGACCCAGAGGTCGAAGGGTCCGCTTGCACGATTCGGTGACGAGCGATCGAGACGACGCCACAGCAGTAGGTATTGGAGTCGCGCTCAATTCCGCAGTTCATGCTGCTCCGGGCAGCTCGGGAGACCCGTCGCGCCGGTGATCACGCTGAGTGGCGGGACTCGTTCGCCGAGAAGTCCCCAAGCCTTCGGCTTCCGAGCACCGAGTGCGTCCAAGTGGGGGAACACGGTTGGTGGTGCAGGGGGAGGGGGGCTATCGGCATCCGCTCGCTGCGATCGGGCGCAGCATCTTGTCGTCGACGATCCGGCGGTACAGGGAGTAGTTCCTCAGGGTCACCACGGCGCGGATTCGGAGCGTCCCGGGGCAGGTCAGGCGGTCCCAGGGGATGACCACCCAGACGCGATCTTGGGCGGCGTTCTTCTCGGCCTTGAAGTTGACGGCGTCTGAGGTGTCGGGCACCGAGCCGTCGGTCTCCCAGTAGACGCGGGGCTGTCCGGTGTCGCGCGGCTGACTTCGACGATGGCGCGCAGGGCTCCTGACCAGAAGATGCTGGGGCCATGGGTCTCGACCCACGAGTCGGTGCCTGCCCCGGGTTCGACGCCGTGCACCGTCCAGGTGATCCGGGCCCCCGCGGTGGTCGAGGCGTAGTGGACGCGGCGCAGGTCCCAGGTCGGCCACCTGGTGTCGTCGCATCCCGTGCCTGAGGGGGTGGTGCAGTATCGGACGGCGTCTTCGCGGGCGTCCCGGACGGTTCGTTGGGTGGGCACCGCCGCGGCGGGTGCGTTCCCGAGCAGGATGAGAACCGGAACCGGGTGGATTGCTACGTCGAGTGTTGTTCACGGCAATGGGAGAATCGGCCGCTGGTGGCCCGCGAGGATGACCCAGCCAACAGCCACTCTCCGACGCCCTTCCGTGGTGCAGAGCAGCCCTCAGGTCCAGGACGCGCGGTGTGCAGACGATCTTGATCGTTGACAAGAGAACCGACTCGCGCCATGTCCCGGCGGCGGCGGATGAGAGGTGTTCCGGGTCAGCTGGGCTCGTCGCAAGAGGCCGGCGCCTCGGCGAGAGTCGCTGCGGTGATGGCGCGGGCGGCATCCCCGAGGCCCGTGAGTTGCTCGGGAGTGAGCACGTCGATGACGAGGTGGCGGGCCTGCCATACGTGGCCGGGGGCGATCTCCTCGAGTTTCGCCCGCCCAGCGTCGGTCAGGCGCGCCTCGGTACGACGGCCGCCGCGGTCGGTGTCTGTACGTCGGACTACCCACCCGGCGCGCTCCAGGCGGGTGATCGCGTGGGAGAGCCGCGACAACGATCCCCGGGCAACGACTGCCAGGTCGCTGAGAACGAGCGTGCGGTCAGGTGCCTCGGAGAGTGCGGCCAGCACGTGGTACTCGAACAGGTTGACGCCCGCGTCACGCCTGAGTTGCCCGTCCATCGCCGCTGGCAGCGTCATCAGGAGCGCCATCAGCGATTGCCACTCGCGGAGCTGCTCGGCCGAGAGCCAGGGGACGTCCTGTTCGGCCTCCGCGGTCTCCGCGGCCATCCCGGGTGTGTCGGCGCCCACGGGATCGATGGTACTAGCGACTTGAACATTCAAGTTCCGAGCCACTATCATCCGACTTGAACGTTCAAGCTCCGGTTCTGTCCGAGGAGAACTCCATGACCTTGCTCCGCGTCGACGCCTCGATCCAAGGCGACCGCTCCGCCAGCAGCGCGCTGGCCGACCTCGTCCTCGACGACTTCGTCGCAGCCCGTCCCGAGGTCCCCGTGGTACGACGCCACCTCGGGCAGGACCCGCTGCCCGCGCACGCGTGGCAGGCGGCGGTCACGGGCGGGTTCATCCCAGAAAGCGACCGGACCGAGACGCAGCACGAGGCGCTCGAGCTCGCGGGACGCCTGGCCGACGAGCTGCGGTCCGCGAAGAGCGCCCTGTTCGCGTTGCCGCTGTACAACTTCGGCGTGTCTCAGCACGTGAAGACATGGATCGACCTCAGCCTCGCCGGTGCGGCACCGGGTACCCGGCTGCTGGAGGGCAAGCCCGTCGTCCTCGTTACCACCCGAGGCGGTGCCTACGGTCCGGGCACCCCCCGCGAAGGGTGGGACCATAGCACCGACTACCTGCGCCGGATCCTCGTCGACATCTGGGGCGCCGACCTCACCGTCGTGGAGCGCGAGTTCACCCTCGTCGGGGTCAACCCCGCGCTCGACGAGTTCACCGAGACGGCTGCACTGATGCGCAAGAATGCCGAGGAGGCTGCGGCTCAGGCAGGCGCAGCGCTCGCCGATCGACACGCCGCACTACTTCACCCGGAACGCGGATGATCACGCGCTCATCGGCACCCGGGCGTGGACCGCAGCAACTCAGAAGGGCGCGGTCGTCCGGCGTTGCAGCCTCAGGCGGACGATGTCTCGCATATCCAGTCCTCTAAGTCCCTGGCCAGTTGCTGCAGGACACCGCTCCAGGTCCTGAGACCACTGTCGGCCACCCACAGTGTCGTCATTCAACCTCCTCGATAGGAGCCCTCGCCCCATGTACATCGTCACCATCGTCATCTCGATCCTTCTCGGCCTCGCCTTCCTGTTGGCCGGCATGGCCAAAGTGCGCCGGCAGGAGCCGCTCACCGGAACTCTTGAAGGTCTTGGGGTCGGCCCGTCGCTGCAGCGCACCGTCGGGGTGCTCGAGGTGCTAGGCGGCTTCGGTGTTGCGCTTGGCCTGCTGGTGCAGCCGCTCGGAATCGCCGCCGCCGTCGGGCTGGTTCTCATGATGATCGGCGCGCTCATCTTCCACGCCAAGGTGCACGACTCCGCCAAGAACTCCATCGGCGCGTTCCTGCTGCTTGCCCTCGCCGGCGTCGTCACAGCGCTCCAGGTCGCCACTGTTTGAGTGAGAGCAGGACACGACGACGGTGGTGTGGCAGATCCAGACCCGGATATCGCCGCGAGGATCTTCGGGGCGGTAGTGAAGCGCCCCAGGTTTCCTGCCGCCGCTATACGGGTTGCGGCTCTCGGTTGAGAGCGTCGTAGTAGGCGGACTCGTGCTCGACCGGGGTGATCATCCCGAGCGTGCCGTGGAGCCTGCGGTTGTTGTACCAGTCGACCCAGCCCGCTGTCGCGTACTCGACGTCGGCGAGGGTCCTGTATCGCCCGGCGTGGAAGACCGTGGTGCGGATGCACTCGGTCTTGTAGAGCCCGTTGATGGTCTCCATCAGCGCGTTGTCGTAGGCGTCCCCGACCGACCCGATCGAGGGCGCTATGCCCTCGATCTCGAGGTGCTCGGTGAATCGGATCGAGGTGTACTGACCGGATTCAACCAGTGGAAGCAACATCGCGGGCGGCCAGCACCCTGGTGGAGGGGTCGTGGTCACTGGGCCCACGGCGGTTTGATCGTGGTGCCGTCGTCGGTGGTGGCAGTGAGTCCCGCGGAGGTGGTGACCCACAGGTGCGCGGCGCTCGATGCCGCCCTGACCTGGTGTCTGGCGCGAACCGTTCTTGAGCTGATGTCCGCGAGAGTCGGCGAGCGCGAGCGCGAGGGCGGCGTGGGACACATCCGGCCCGCTGGCGCCCCGACGCCATTCATTGAGCGAAGGGATGCGACTGCTGCCGGCGGCCACCGGTAGGTATCCATCAAAGGTCGGATTCCCCGATCGGTCGTCTCGGCGATGTGGACAGCAGGCCTTCCCTGGTGGTCTTGAGGCATGGCAGATGCACGAACCGGCAATCGGATCCCAGACCTCCTCGTCTCCGGCTCCGGCTCCGGCGCCGCACGACGGTCGGCGGCCCACAGGGCATCGCTGCGCTGCGGGACACCGCCTCCTCGGCCGGCCTCAAGCGGGTGCGCCGGGAGTGCGCCCGGCACCGATGTCAACCGACGGACACACCGCGTGCCAGCGTGAGCACGTCCTCGGTCGTCAGGGGCTGACCACCGATGGCCCAGTCGCCGCTGTCGACCTCCTCGACGACGCACCACGTGACGGAGCGCATGTTCTCGCCCTCGATGCCGACCATCGTGTCGGTCAGCTTCCGCACGATGTCCTGCTTCTGTTCCGGCGTGAACACGCCTTCGATGACCTTGACGTTGATGAACGGCATGTCGCTCTCCCTTGTGTGTGGACTCGCTCCGAGTGGAAGCGTCTCCACGCTAGGGACGCCGGCCGAGGACCCGCATCCGTGCTACCCGACAGGAAATGGCCGCCGGCACCCGCGTCGGTGTCGGGTGCTACGTAGTACCCGGCGAGAGCGGAGCGACCTTCACGATCCTGGGCGATCCCGGTCCAGCTCGGACAACCTGGCGGCTGCGGCCGCCCGGGCCGACTTGCCGGTGAGTCCGAGCCTCGAGTAGACGTTCGAGAGGTGGCGCTCGACGGTGCGCGTGCTCAACGACAGGCGCGAGGCGATCTCCTCGTTGCTGCAGCCGCCGGCGACGAGCCGCAGCACCTCCACCTCCCTGCTCGTCAACGCCGCGTCGGCACGGCTCGGCCGCGCACCACCGACGAAGGCATCCACCTCGGCCAGGAATCCGGGCCATGCCGGCTCGTCGGCCAGCAGGATGTGGTTCTGGCTGTGCAACGGGACGAACTGCGCGTGGGGAATGAGTCCCGCCAGTCGGCGACCCTGCTCGAAGGGGACGGCACGGTCGCCGTCCGCGTGCAGGACCAGGGTGCGTGCCGAGACTGCCCTGGCCGCGGAGGTCACATCGAGCACGGCACGCGCGCGGCTGCTGGCGAGCGCCGACTCGGCCGACATCGACCGGCGCTGGAGCTCGTCGAACCAACGCATCTGGGCCTCCGAGGCGCCCGGGATGAAGGAGGACGTGAACACCCGACGGAAGACGGCGTCCGCACGCCCCCAGCCGACCTTGATCATCCGCGAACGGAGATCCGCCTCCTCGACCTCCTCCGCTGTGGCGCCCCTGGCCAAGGCTCCCTGCCCGTACGCTCCCCAGAGCACCAGGCTGGTGACCCGCTCCGGGTGCGCATGTGCGTACTCCACGGCGACCGCCCCACCCTGGGACATGCCCAGCAGGGTGAAGCTGCTCAGCCGCGCAGCATCGACCACGGCGTCGAGGTCTGCGGACCAGGCGTCGAGCGAGTACTCGCTCGGAGCACGATCGGACAGGCCGCTGCCGCGGTCGTCGTACCGGACGACGGTGAATCGCTGGCCGAGGTCCTCCAGCCAGTGCCTCCACACAGGACTCGACCAGTCGAAGTCGAGGTGGGTGAGCCACGTCCCCGCACGCACCAGCGGCGGACCACTCCCATGCCGCGACCACGCGATCCGGGTGCCGTCCGCGGAGGTCGCAAAGGAGACCGGGGTCCTCACCACGCGAGTGTACGAGCGCGCACGTGATCCACGAGACATGCGCCCCGGGCACAAATGCCCTTCTGGCGCCTCTGGCCGGGCTCCTACGTTGGCCCTGCGGCGTGCCCCATCCGAGGGCCCCGCGGAGGCAGATCTGATGAGGCTCCTTGTCATCGACTCCGGCACGGTCCTCTGGGGCCAGACCCTCATGTACTCGGCGTACTGCCTGGTGATCATCAGCCTGGTCTGGTGGTTCGCCACTCGCATCACCAGGCCAGCGGGGGAGTCTCGGATCACCCCGAAGGTCTTCTACACCTGGGTCGGCTTCCTGGCCGTGCTCGGGGTGAGCCTGCACCTGGTCACGTACAACACCATCCCCTGGGTCAAGGACGACCTGAACGGCAGCGACGACTACGCCGCGAGCTACGACATCACCGTGGGCGACCACGCCTGGCAGCTGCCGGAGAAGACGTTGCAGGTGCCGTGCAACGAGCTGGTGCGGTTCTCGGTGACCAGCACCGACCTGACGTACGGGTTCGGGCTGTTCCGCGACGACAACTCGATGGTCGCCCAGATGCAGGTCGTTCCGGGCCACGACAACGACCTGCTGTGGACCTTCGAGTCCGACGGTGTCTACAGCATCCGCTCGACCGAGTACTCCGGCCCGGAGGGTGACGGGATGGTCGTCCCGGACGCGGTCGAGGTGACCGGGTGCGACCAGTCCGAGGCGGAAGGCGGCGCACGATGAGCACGTTCACCGAGACCCTCGTCCACGGCAAGGGCGGCGCCTTCAAGCCGACGTCGCTGACGCCGATGCAGGGCCTGACCCTGAAGTACGTCGTGTTCGGCCTGGTCTACTACGGCTTCGCCGCGATCGAGGGCATGCTCCTGCGGATCAACGCGGTCAGCCCGCAGGACCTGCTCTACCCGGACCGGTACTACGCGATGCTGACCGCGCACCCGCTGGTCGGCATCTTCGGATCGAGCTACCTGCTGGTCTTCGGGGCGTTCACCTTCCTGGTGCCGTTCTTGATGAAGAAGCCACTGTGGTCCTACAAGCTCGCCAACTGGACGCTCTGGCTGATCGTGGTCGGCGTCTTCACGTTCTGGTTCGACGGCTTCCTGACCCACTACGCGCCCCTCTACACGCTCTACTGGCCGCTCCCGGCGGACTTCGACCAGTTCGAGCCGGTGGCCGGCGCCATCTTCATCACCGGGGTGGCCCTGGTGATGGTCGGCACCCTCTTCTTCGTGCTCAACGTGCTCAAGACCATCACCTACACACCGGCAGGCTGGACCCGGCAACCGGCCGGGAGGCTGCTCGGTGACGCCCTGGGCCTGACCACCCTGGGCAAGTTCTTCACCGGTCGGCTCCGCAAGGACGTCGAGCAGGAGCACCTGGTGTCGCTGCCCGTGGCGGCGATCGCGCGCGGCAGCGTCGACGTGCTGTTCAACGCCGGGATCATCCTGTTCTCCGGAGTGCTGATCCTGGTCTACATGGTGGCCGAGATCTTCGGGGGCTCGCTCGAGACGACGAAGATCGACGCTCTGCTGTACAAGAACTGGTACTGGTGGGGTCTCGACCTGGTGGCCGACGGGCTGGTGCTGATCTTCGTGGCCGGCACCTGGTACCTCCTGGCCCAGCTGATCACCGGTCGTGAGGTCTTCATGGCGCGCTGGGCGCGCTTCGCGCTCGGACTGGAGCTGGTCGTCTCCTGGACGGTCTGGAGCCACCACCTGCTCTCCGACCAGTCGCAGCCGGCGGCGCTGAAGATGGGCTCGGGCGAGTTCGTCACCGCGTTCGAGCTGATCACCCAGGGGCTGGCGTTCTTCATCACCCTGGCCACGCTGTGGATGGCCCGGCCGCTGACGATGACCAACCCGCTGAAGTTCCTGCTCGGGGGACTGCTGGGGTTCGCCCTCGCGGTGCCCGCGGGCATCATGCAGGCCGACGTCGGCCTCAACCGGATCCTGCACAACACCCAGTGGGTCGTCGGACCGCACGTCCACGTGGCGGTGCTGGTCGGGCTCACCATGACCCTCTACGCGGCTGTCTACTTCCTGCTGCCGATCCTCACCAACGGTGCGGAGCTGTACAGCCAGCGGCTGGCGAACGTCCACTTCTGGTGCCATCTGATCGGCGGCATCGGGATGGGCGCGTTCATGGGCATGGCCGGCCTGCAGGGGATGCTGCGGCGCACCATCTACTACGAGGACGAGTTCCTGCCCTACATGGTGCTGGCCGCGCTCAGCGGTGCCCTGCTGCTGGTCGCCTTCGTGGTGTTCCTCTACAACATCGTGATGACGCTGGGTCTCCAGGGCGCCGTCGGCCTGTTCAAGAGGTCGTCGACGCCGCCCTCGGTCCTGGTCCCCGGGATGGACGTGGCGATCCAGCCCGTGCCGGCGCCGGGAGCCCCCGCAGGGGCCTGACGCGCCGACGGACCTGGCTGTGGTCCACGCCGGTGGGGGAGGCGTGGACCGCAGCCACCGGACGGGTTACGCGGTCGGGCGCCGGGTTCACGGAAGGCGCCCGAGGGCCCGAGACCGATGGCGGTGCCTCACAGAAGCTGGAAGCGGTACGGTCCGGGCCCCTCAGCCGCCCGTCGGCCAGCAATCGGGAGCCCGCCAGGACGAGGTCGATCAGCGCGAAGTCCTCGCCGCACGGGAGCCGCTCCACCGTCACGCCGGGGCTCCCAGACTCTGGGTCCCCAGGTCCACGAAGTTGTACGGCGGCCAGGGCCCGCTGACCTCGACGGTGATGCCGACCGGCGCCAGCCGCTGCGCGACATCCTCGACCGCGGCGATGAAGAAGCGCTCATGTCGACGGCAGACGAGGTGGGCGGAGCTCAGCAGCGTCGGCTCGGATCGCCCGGTGCGGGCGCCGTCCTGGGGTCGGTCGGCGACGCTGCTCCGTGCGGCATCGGCCAGGGCGGCATAGGCGCCCTGCACGCGTCGCTCCAGCCTTCCGCGCCCCTCCTCGCGCTCCGCGAGCGCCCGACTCCTCCTGCGGCGGTAGTCGTGATCACTGTGCGCGCCTTCGGTGGCAGGGCGGTCGGGTTCGCCGGCGTAGTAGAGGCGCACGGCCCACTCGAGGTGGTCGTGCAGCGTGTCGAGCACGGCGCCGAAGAGCGAGGCTTGGGCTGTCAGAGCGTCGTGCAGGTCGACCTCGTCGCGGTACATCGCCGGCAGTCGCAGGGGCAGCACGTCGGTGTCCTGCACCAGCGTGTCCAGCACCTGCTGGTGCTCGCCGGCGACGCGCGCGAGCCAGTCCGGGTCCTCGGCATGTTGCTCCCAGGCGGCCTCGCCATAGGCGTCCTCGGGGAGGATGCTGAAGACGCCCGCGACCGGCCCCGCGTCCAGCAGGGCCAGCCCGGCGGCGCCGACGCCGGTCTCGGGCAGACCGAAGGTCCCGTTCCCGCGGACGATGCCGTAGGCGTGGATGACGGTGTCGCGGTCAGTGTTCACGGTGTGCCTCGCTTCCCTCGAGTCGTTCCTCGAGCGCGCGGGCCGCGCTCGAGCTCGTCCGTCCCGTACCGAGCACGGGCGCGGACGCCGACGTCGTACGGTCAGTGGTCCTCGGACGTCGACGGGTAGCGCTGCCCCGTGCTCGCGCCGGTGTCGCTGTAGTGCGTGGGTCGAACGTCGGTTTCGGCGTACCGGCCGACCGGCGCACCGGTGCTCGTGCGCGTGGCATCCGAGCGGCCCTTGGCGTAGGCGTCCTCCAGGAGCCTCTGGGCCACCGGCCGTCCGCCGAGCCCGAAGGCGAGCGCCAGGCCGAGGGCGAGGGCGCCCATCGTCGCGGCGAAGGCGATCTCCACGATCTGCGGAGCGATGTTCAGCTGCTCGAGGATCATGAACATCGCCAGCACCATGATCAGCGCCGGCGCCACCGCCGCCACGATCTGTCCCATCGGGTTGTCGCCCAGGACCCGGCTGGCTCCCTTCGCGACGGCGCCCGCCAGCAGCGCGGCGATGACGAAGATCAGCACGGCCACCACGACATTCGGCAGATAGGCCAGCACCTGGTTCATGAACTCGGTCACGGCCGGCACCCTGAGCGCGCCGGCGGCAGCCACGAGGAAGAACCCGAACACGAGCCAGAAGATGACCAGACCGATCAGCTTGGCTGCGCTGGCGCCCGGCATCATGTTCTCGACGGTGCGACCTGAGCTGGTCTCGGCGAGGCGGCGGTCGATCCCTGCCGCCTCGGTGCCCCTGCGGACGAGACTCGCCACGACCTTGGCGATGATCCAACCGACCAGCAGCAGCACGAGGCAGCCCAGCAGGTTCGGCAGGAAGCCGAAGAACGAGTCAGCAGCCTGTTGGAGGCTGTCCTTGATATCCATGTGTCTCTCCCTCCCTAGAGGCACGGCCAAGATGGCCGCACCCTTCTCAGCGACCCCTCAGACGCTGGTGAGGCTCTTCAGCCGCCTCTTGCCCTACGTGATGTGCATGCGCGTGCTCCGTTGGTCAGGCCGGGGCAGCTTCCCCAGCCGGTCACCGACTCCCTCGGCCACGGTCTTCAGGCCAGCGGACGCCGTTGCGCCCGATGCCTTGACGGGGTGGGTCGCAGCAGGCGGCAGGACGACCGTCGCGCAGCGCAGCGCCGCCACCAGCCCGACCACACTGGCCAGGATCCCGAGCCGCGCACCTCCCAGTGCCCGGAGTACTCGCATCGCGTTCTCCCCTCCCAAGGAACCCGCTTCGTACCCCCGATGGGTGTCGCTGTACCCCGTCGCCGGGACACCCAACCCCTTCTTCTCGGGAGGGCCTTCGCAGACCTCCGGGACAGCTGGTGCTCGGACGGTCCGGTGCAGGGCGGGACACGTCAACGCACCCGGTCGCGACCGGAGTCGGGACCGGGTGGCGACGCGGGCCGTCAGCGCAGTGGCGCGAACCTCGCGGTGAAGTGCCGCAACGCCGGCGGCTCCTCGATGATCCGGTAGCCCGGCAGGTCGCCGGCCCGGTCGAGGATCCGCTCGCAGACCTCGATGACGTAGTCGATGTGGCTCTGGGTGTAGGTGCGCCGCGGGATCGCCAGGCGGACCAGGTCCATGGCAGCCGGCTGCTCCGAGCCGTCGGGGTGACGACCGAACATCACCGTTCCGATCTCGCAGCTGCGGATACCGCCGATCTCGTAGAGCGCGACGGCGACGGCCTGACCGGGGTACTCCAACGGGTCGACGTGGGGGAGCAGGGCGCGGGCGTCGATGTAGATCGCGTGCCCGCCGAACGGGCTCAGCACCGGCACCCCGCGCTCGGCCAGCGCCCGGCCGAGGTAGGCCGTCGAGCCGATCCGGTAGCGCAGGTAGTCGTGCTGGACCACCTCGGCGAGACCCTGTGCGAGCGCCTCCAGGTCCCGGCCCGCCAGGCCGCCGTACGTCGGGAATCCCTCGGTCAGGATCACGATGTTGCGGCACTGTGCCGCCAGATGGTCGTCGGCGAGGGCGAGCCAGCCGCCGATGTTGCCGAGCGGGTCCTTCTTCGCGCTCATCGTCACCCCGTCGGCGAGACCCGTCACGTCGCGGATGATGTCGACGACGTCGCGCTCGCCCTGGCCCTCCTCGCGCTCGCGGATGAACCAGGCGTTCTCGGCGAACCGGCAGGCGTCGAGGAAGAGCGGCTTGTCGAAGCGGTCGCACAGCGCGCGCACGCCGCGCAGGTTGGCCAGCGAGACCGGCTGCCCGCCGCCGCTGTTGTTGGTGATCGTCACCATCACGCAGGGCACGTCGTCGGCGCGCGCCGCCAGCAGCCGCTCGAGGGCGGCGAGGTCCATGTTGCCCTTGAACGGATGGTCCGAGCGGGGGTCGTGGCCCTCGGCGATCACCAGGTCGACGGCCTCGGCTCCGGTGGCCTCGATGTTGGCTCGCGTGGTGTCGAAGTGCGTGTTGTTCGGCACCACCTTCCCGGGGCCACCGAGCACCGAGAACAGGATGCGCTCGGCCGCACGGCCCTGGTGCACGGGGATGATGTGCTCGAAGTCGAAGAGCCGCCGTACGGCATCGCGGAAGACGAAGTACGACGGCGACCCGGCGTAGGACTCGTCCCCGCGCTGCACGGCCGCCCACTGGTCGCGCGACATCGCGCCGGTCCCGGAGTCGGTGAGCAGGTCGATGAGCACGTGCTCGGCGCGGAGCTGGAACAGGTTGAAGTCGACCGCCGCCAGGTGCGCGCGGCGCTCCTCGGCGGTCGTCATCCGCATCGGCTCGACGGAGTGGATCCGGAACGGCTCGATGATGGTGCGGAAGGGCTGGTCCATGGCACCAGGATGGAAGGTCGGCACCGGGTCTTGAAGGGGCAATGGGTCACAGAAGGGCGCCTTCGGCTTTACGATCACTCTCAGTGATGCCCGTTCCGGTTCACGATCGTCGGGAGCAGCCCATGGACCACGTCGACTGGCAGATCCTGCACGAGCTGCAGGCCGACGCGCGGCTGTCGTTCAACGAGCTCTCGCGGCGGATCCACCTGTCGGCGCCGATGGTGGCGGAGCGGGTGCGCCGCCTCGAGACCAGCGGGCGGATCACCGGCTACCACGCGCACGTCGACCCCGATTGGCTCGGCCGCTCGGTGCAGGCGCTGGTGGTGATGAACTGCTACGGGCCGACCTGCCTGCTGCGCGACCCCGAGGTGCCGACCTGGCCGGAGGTGCTGCAGCTGCTGCGGATCACCGGCGACGGCTGCTCGGTCATGATGGCGGCGGTGGCGTCGATGTCGGACTTCGAGGCCTTCATCGACCGCCTGGCGGCCTATGGCCGGCCGAGCAGCAGCATGATCCTGTCGGCGCCCCTCCCATGGGCCGCCGTGAGCGAGCCGCCCGCCTGAGCCTCCGGGCAGGCCCGCCCGGGCCGGCGGTGCGACCAGTCTCACGCCCGCGCCGCGCGAATCCGCCAACACGACCACGACCGGATGGCTAGCGTCACAGTGTGACCGTCGACCTGCTGATCGACGGAGCCGAGCATGTCGTCACACTCGACGCCGCAGACCGCGAGATCGCCGGGGGCTGGATCGCCCTCGACCAGGGCTTGGTCGCGGCCGTCGGAGGGCCGGGTGACGAGCGCCCGGAGGCGGCGCGGGTGCTGCGCGCGGACGCCTGCCTGGTCACCCCGGGGCTGATCAACACCCACCACCACATCTACCAGAACCTCACCCGCGCCCACCGGCCCTCGGTCAACACCTCGCTGTTCACGTGGCTGACGACGCTCTACCCGCTGTGGGCCGGCCTCGACGAGGAGGCGGCGTACCTCTCGGCGTGGGTCGGCCTGGCCGAGCTCGCGCTCGGCGGCTGCACGACCACCACCGACCACCTCTACGTCCATCCCCGCCACGGCGGCGACCTGATCTCCGCCGAGATCACCGCGGCCAGGGAGCTCGGGGTTCGGTTCCACCCCACCCGCGGCTCGATGAGCCTGTCGGAGAAGGACGGCGGGCTGCCGCCGGACTCGGTGGTGCAGGACGACGACGAGATCCTCGCCGACAGCGAGCGGCTCGTCGCGCTCCACCACGACCGGTCGTGGGGCGCGATGGTGCGGATCGCGCTCGCGCCCTGCTCGCCGTTCTCGGTCTCCTCCGACCTGATGCGGCGCACGGCGGAGCTGGCCGAGCGGCTCGACGTGCGGCTGCACACCCACCTGGCCGAGGATCCCGACGAGGACCGGTTCGCCGCGAAGGCCTTCGGCCGCCGCACCATCGACCACTTCGAGGACGTCGGCTGGCTCTCGGACCGCAGCTGGGTCGCGCACTGCATCTACCCCAACGACGACGAGGTACGCCGGCTCGGTGCCGCCGGTGTCGGCGTCGCCCACTGCCCCTCGTCGAACATGCTGATCGGGGGCGGCGGAATGGCCCCCGTCGCGGAGCTGCGCGCCGCCGGCGCCCCGGTGGGTCTCGGCTGCGACGGGTCCGCCTCCACCGACCACGCCTCGCTCTGGCTCGAGGCCCGGACCGCCTTGCTCCTGGGTCACCAGCGCAAGGGCCCCACGGGGATGACCGCCCGCGACGTGCTCGACATCGCCACCCGCGGGTCCGCCGCGTGCCTGGGCCGGACCGGCGAGCTCGGCACGCTCACCGTGGGCGCCGTGGGCGACCTCGTGTGCTGGCCGCTGACCGGGATCGCGTTCGCCGGGGCGCTCACCGACCCGGTCGAGGCGTGGCTGCGGTGCGGGCCGGTCGCGGCCCGGCACACCGTGGTCGCGGGTCGCCCCGTCGTCGAGGACGCCGCGCTCGTGCACCCCGGCCTCGACGAGATCCTGCGCCGCCACCACGCCGCGGCCGGCCGCCTGCAGCGGCTGGCCTGAGAGCCAGACCTGACAACAGAACGGAGTCCCCATGTCGTCCCTCGGAGTCGAAGGCCACCTCGTCGACCCGGATGCCCGTGACCGCGCGGTCGCGCACTTCCGGTCGGCCGGCATCGTGCTGCCCACGTTCGGGGAGCTGGCTGACCCGTCCCGGATCCCCGCGTCGGTCACCCAGGCGCTGAGGGGGGTCGGGCCGGACGAGGCCGACCCACTCAACCTCTTCCGCATCCACTGGTTCAACGACGCGACCCGCGTCGCCCGCGCGTCCGTGCCCGAGCACGTGGTGCTGCCGAAGGAGCTCACCGGCGTCGATGCCCGCATCGTGGCGGTCCTGGGCGACCGGTTCCCGATGATCCGCGCCCACAAGGTGCTGGCGGCGTACGCCTGCCTGGTGCCGCGGATCGTCACCGGTGGGTTCGACCCGACCTCGCAGCGTGCGGTGTGGCCGTCGACCGGCAACTACTGCCGCGGCGGCGTGGCGATCTCGCGGATCCTCGGGTGCCGCGGCGTCGCGGTCCTGCCCGAGGGGATGAGCGAGGAGCGGTTCGACTGGCTCCGGCAATGGGTGGTCTCGCCGGAGGACATCGTCACCACGCCCGGCACCGAGAGCAACGTCCGGGAGATCTACGAGGCCTGCGACGAGCTCGCCCGCGACCCGGGGAACGTGATCCTCAACCAGTTCGCGGAGTTCGGGAACCACCTGGTCCACCGGCTGTGCACCGGGCGGGCCCTGGGTGCGGTCTTCGAGCACCTCCGCGAGACCGAACCCGGGGTGGGCACCGACCTGCGGCTGCGCGCGTTCGTCTCGGCGTCCGGATCCGCGGGGACGCTCGGCGCCGGTGACCACCTCAAGGAGGAGTACGGCGCCGCCATCGTCGCCGTCGAGGCACTGGAGTGCCCCACGCTGCTGCGCAACGGGTTCGGCGAGCACAACATCCAGGGCATCGGCGACAAGCACGTCCCGCTGATCCACCACGTCCACAACACCGACGTCGTCGTGGCCGTGTCCGACCGGGCGACCGACCAGCTGTCCGTGCTGTTCGACGACCCCGCCGGCCGGGCCTACCTCGCCGACCGGTGCGGCGTCCCCGAGGCGACCCTCGCCGCGCTGACGTCGTTCGGGCTGTCGAGCATCTGCAACGTGGTCGCCGCGGTCAAGCTGGCCAAGCACCTCGACCTCGGACCGGAGGACGTGATCGTCACCGTGGCCACGGACGGTGCGCCGATGTACGAGAGCGAGCGGCGCCGGATCCGGACCCGCGACTTCGCCGACGGGTTCGACGACGCCGCGGCGGCCGGGGTCTTCGGCCGCTGGCTGCTCGGCGCCGACACCAGCGACCTGCTCGAGACCACGACCCGCGACCGGGACCGGATCTTCGACCTCGGCTACTACACGTGGGTCGAGCAGCGCGGCACGTCGATCGAGGACTTCGTCGTACGGCGGGAGCAGGCGTTCTGGGACGGGATGCGCAACCGGCTGGACGCGTGGGACGAGATGATCGCCGACTTCAACGCGCGCACCGGGGTGGTGGCCGCCGGGGCCCAGGCCGGGTGAGCGCGCCGTGAGGGTGCCGGCCAGCCGGCTCGTCTGCTGGGGGTGCGGCGCCGTGCCGGACGTCCAGGAGGCGTACCCGTTCCGCTGTCCCGAGGTCGGGGTCGGCGACGTCGACCACGTGCTGGTGCGGGTGCTCGACACCGACCGGGTGCGGTTCCCCGATGGCCCGGCCGGGACGGGCTCGCCGTTCGTCCACTACCGCGGGCTCCTGCACAGCCACCACCGGGCCACGGCTGCGGGCCTCGGTGACGACGAGCTCGCCGAGCTCGTCACCCGCCTCGACGACGCGGTGGCCCGGGTCGCCGGCGCCGGCTTCCGCGCCACGCCGTTCGGCCGCGACGTCGCACTGTCGGAGCGGCTCGGCTTCAGCGCCGCCGGGGGAGTGTGGGTCAAGGACGAGACCGGCAACGTCGCGGGGTCGCACAAGGGCCGGCACCTGATGGGCGTGCTGCTGCACCTCGAGGTCGCCGAGCGGCTCGGGCTCGCCGATCCCACTGACCGGCCGGACCTGGCGATCGCCAGCTGCGGCAACGCGGCCCTCGCCGCCGCGGTGGTCGCCCGTGCGGCCGACCGGCGGCTCCGGGTCTTCGTGCCGGTCGACGCCGACCCGGTGGTGCTGGCCGGGCTGCGGGAGCTGGGCGCCGAGGTGGTCCCCTGCGCGCGGACACCGCAGACCGACGGCGACCCGGCGTACCTCCGGCTGCAGGCCGAGCTGGCGGCCGGCGCGCTGCCGTTCACCTGCCAGGGCAACGAGAACGGGCTCGTCATCGAGGGTGGGGAGACCCTGGGCTACGAGATCGCGTCCGACCTCCGCGCCGCCGGCACCGACCTCGACGACCTCGTCGTCCAGGTCGGTGGGGGAGCCCTGGCCAGCGCCTGCATCCAGGCGCTCGATGAGGCGGCCCAGTTCGGCGTCCTGGCCCGCCAGCCGCGGGTGCACACCGTGCAGACGACCGGAGGCCACCCCCTCGAGCGGGCCTACCACCGGGTCCGGGACGCCCTGGGCGACACGTCCGGCCGGTCCGAGATCGACGACGCCCTGCATACGGCGGCCGCCCACCGGTCGGGGTTCATGTGGCCGTGGGAAGGCGAGCCGCGGAGCATCGCCACCGGCATCCTCGACGACGAGACCTACGACTGGCGCGCGGTCGTCGGCGGCATGCTCACGACCGGGGGCCGGCCACTGGTCGTGACCGAGGAGCAGCTCGCCCAGGCCCACGATCTGGGGCGGGCGGCGGGCTACCGCGTCGACCCCACGGGGTCCTCCGGGCTGGCCGGGCTCCTCGACCTGGTCGCCGACGGGAGCGTCGGCCCCGACGCCCGCGTCGGCGTCCTGTTCACCGGTGTCGAGCGGTCACCGGCAGGGTCCATGGACCCTAGCGGGCCCTCGGACGCCGGAGCACGCTGAAAGACGGATCGGAGCGGAGGAGCGCACATGGTGGCGGCCGACATCCTGGAGGTTGCTCCCTCGTCCGCGCTGTGCGGAGGCACCGTGGTGGTGGCGCTGGACCCACCCGAGGTGGTCGTCGCCGACGTCGTGCTCGCGGGTGACCGGGTCGCGTCGGTGGGTCGCGCACCGGCCGGCGTACGGCGCCGCGACTGCATCGGCACGCTGATCGTGCCCGGCAACGTGTGCGCCCACCACCACCTCTACTCGGCGCTGAGCCGGGGGATGCCCTACCGGCTCGCGCCGCCGGTCACGTTCACCGAGATCCTCCAGCGCGTCTGGTGGCGCCTCGACCGGGCCCTCGACGAGCAGGCCGTCCGGGCCTCGGCGCTGCGCGGAGGCCTGGACGCGCTCAGGGCCGGCACCACGACGATCGTGGATCACCACGCCTCGCCGAACGCCATCGACGGCTCGCTCGACGTCATCGCCGAGACCCTGGCGGAGCTGGGGGTGCGCAGCGTGCTGTGCTACGAGGTCAGCGACCGGGACGGCCCCGAGCGCGCGGCCGCCGGCGTGGCGGAGAACCTGCGCTTCCTCGCGGCGGCGGACGGGCTCACCCGCGGCATGATGGGCGCTCACGCGTCGTTCACGCTCTCGGACGCGACGCTCGAGCAGGTCGTGGACGGTGCGCGCAGCAGCGGTGCCGGCGTGCACATCCACGTCGCGGAGGACGCCGCCGACCAGGCCGACGCCCACGCCCGGTCCGGCCACGGTGCGGTGGAGCGGCTCGACCGCGCCGGGGTCCTCACCGACCGGGCGCTGCTCGCCCACGGCGTCCACCTCGCCCCGGCGGAGATGCACGCGGTCGCCGACACCGGCGCGACCGTGGTCTGCAACCCGCGCAGCAACATGAACAACTCGGTGGGGCACTCGCCGTTCAACCACCTCGGGCGCGGAGCGGGCGCCGGGGTCGCCCTCGGGACGGACGGCATCGGCGGGGACCTGTTCGCCGAGTCGCAGGTCGGGTGGTTCCGGGCGCGCGAGGCCGACATCGCGACGCCGAGCGACTGGCCGCTCGCCCGGCTCGCCGACGGGGCCCGGTTCGCCGGCCGCGTCCACGGGGAGCCGCTCCTCGGCACGATCAGCGCCGGCGCCCCCGCCGACCTCGTCGTGCTCGACTACCCGACGCCCACCCCGGTGACCGCCGACAACCTGGTCGGTCACTGGGTCTTCGGGCTCTCGTCCGGTCAGGTGCGCGACGTCGTCGTCGCTGGCGACCTCGTGGTCGAGGACCGGCGGTCGACGCGCGTCGACGAGGCGCGGGTGGCCGCCGAGGGCTCGACCGAGGCCGAACGCCTGTGGGCGCGGATGGACGCCATCGCGCCGCACGACTTCGAACCCATGAGAGGCAGGCCATGACACCGCCAACGAGAGTGGCGCTCTACCTCCAGGACCTCCACCCGCTGCGCGAGGGGATGGAGCACGCCCGCTACGCCGAGGACCGCGGCTTCGAGGCGGTCTGGCAGGCCGAGAGCCGCCTCGTCCGCGAGGCGACGGTGCCCATGGCGGCGTACGCCGCGGTCACCAGCCGGATCAAGGTGGGCTCGGGCATCGTGCCGATCTGGACCCGCAACGTCGGGCTGCTGGCGGCCACCTTCTCGACCCTCGACGACCTCGCCCCCGGCCGGGTGATGCTCGGCCTCGGCGCGTGGTGGGAGCCGCTGGCCACCAAGGTCGGGGTCGACCGACGCAAGCCACTGCGCGCGATGCGCGAGACCGTGGAGGCGACCCGCCGGCTGCTGGCGATGGAGCGGGTGACGTACGACGGCGAGTTCGTGCACCTCGACGACGTCGAGATCGACATCGTCCACGGTGACCGGTCGCCCAAGCAGGTGCCGATCTACATCGGAGCGACCGGCATGCAGATGATGGAGCTCGCCGGCGAGATCGCCGACGGCGTGCTGCTCAACTACATGGTGGCGCCGGCGTACAACGCCCAGGCGATGGCCGCGCTGGCCGCCGGTGCGGCGAAGGCGGGCCGCTCGGTCGACGACCTCGACCGTCCCCAGCTCGTCGTGTGCTCGGTCGACCGCGACCGCGCCGTGGCCCTCGACCGGGCCCGGGAGCTGCTCACGCAGTACCTCGGCCAGCAGCCGCACATCATGAAGGCGAGCGGCGTCGACCCCGCGCTGATCGAGGAGATCGGCAAGGTCCTGACCTGGCCGGCCGAGCGTGACGAGATCCGCCGGGCCATGCGGCTGGTCCCCGATGACGTGGTGCAGCAGATCACGGCCTCCGGCAGCCCGGAGGAGTGCCGCGCCAAGGTCGCCGAGTACGTCGAGGCCGGGGCGACCTGCCCCGTCCTCTACCCGCTGGGCGAGGACGTCCGACTGATGATCGACACCTTCGGTGTCTGAGTAGGAGAACGCACGATGAGGAGCTTCCTGGGCCGCGACATCCTGTCCCTCAAGGACGTCGAGCGCGACGACTTCTTCCGGATCTTCCAGGTCGCCGAGGAGCTGCGCCCTCACGCGGAGAACCGGCGCAACGGAGATCTCCTCAAGCACAAGACGCTGCTCACCGCGTTCTACCAGCCGAGCACCCGCACCCGGCTCTCGACCGAGGCCGCCATGCACCGCCTCGGCGGCCACGTCCTCGGATTCTCCGACGCGAAGATGACCCGCGCGGGCGACTTCTACCAGGAGTCGATGAAGGACACCGTGAAGATGCTGGAGTTCTACGGCGACGTGATCGCGATGCGCTCACACGTCCAGGGCGCCCCGCACGAGGCAGCCCGGTGGGCGTCGGTGCCGGTGATCAACTGCGGCGACGGCTGGGGCGAGCACCCCACCCAGGTACTCACGGACCTCTACACGATCTGGCGCGACAAGGGCACCCTCGACGGCATCAAGATGGTGCTCGTCGGTGACATGCGGATGCGCACCATGCACTCGATCCTGCTGGCCTCCTCGCAGTTCGACATGGAGACGATGGTGGTCTCCCCGCCAGAGCTGGCGCTGCTCGACGACTTCAAGGGCGAGCTCGCCGAGCGCAGCGTGAACTACCGCGAGGTCGAGTCCGTCCAGGAGTGCATCGGCGAGGCCGACGTCATCTACATGGAGCCGATCGTGCAGGCCGACTACACGCAGTCGCGGGTCGACCCCACCGCCGAGAAGGGCACCACGCCGGCGGCGTACCAGGTCACCCGGCGGCTGCTGCACGAGAAGGCCAAGCAGGACTCGATCGTGCTGCACTCGCTGCCCCGGATGGACGAGCTGACCACCGACGTCGACGCCACCCGGCACGCGCGGTACTGGGCCGAGGCCGCCAACGGGGTCTCGCTGCGGATGGCGCTGCTGGCGCTGGTCCTCGGCGCGGTCGAGTAGCAGGGGAGGGCAGCGATGCAGACGCACCTGCGGGGCCGCGACGTCATCGACTTCCAGGAGTGGACCCGCGACGAGATCGAGACCGTCCTCGACGTGGCGTTCGCGCTGAAGCGGGACCGGGCGCTCGGGCAGCCGCACCCCTACCTGCGGGACAAGGTGCTGGCGATGCTGTTCTTCTTCGCCAGCACCCGGACCCGGGCGTCCTTCGAGGCCGGGATGGCCCAGCTCGGTGGGCACGCCCAGTTCATCGAGAGTCGCTCGACGCAGATCGCCCACGGCGACACCGCCAAGGAGATCGGCGAGATCCTCGGCCGCTACAACGACGGCATCGCGATCCGCAACGTCGACTGGGGCGTCGGCAACGCCTACGTCCGCGAGGTCGCCGCCGCGAGCCGGGTGCCGGTGCTCAACATGCAGTGCGACCACTTCCACCCCCACCAGGCCCTCGCGGACCTGATGACGATCATCGAGCGGCTCGGTGACCCGCGCGGGCGCACCGCGACGATCAGCTGGGCGTGCGCGAAGACCTACTCCAAGCCGCTCAGCGTGCCGCAGAGCCTGATCATGCTGCTGCCGCGGTTCGGCATGAACGTCCGGCTCGTGCACCCGCCGGAGTTCGGGCTGATGCCGGAGTACGTCGAGCAGGCCCGCGAGAACGCCCGTCTCGGACGGGCCTCCTTCGAGATGCTCGACGACTTCGACGAGGGCATCCGCGGCACGGACGTCGTGTACGCGAAGAGCTGGGGCGCGGTGATGTCCACCTCGGACGAGGCCGAGGAGGCGGGGTACGTCGACAGCTACCGGGACTGGATCGCCGACGAGCGCCGGCTCGCCACCGCCGGCGACGACGCGATCTACATGCACCCCCTGCCGGGGGAGCGCGGCACGGAGGTCACCGACGCGGTGATCGACGGCCCTCAGAGTGCGGTCTACGACCAGGCCGAGAACCGCCTGCACGGCCAGAAGGCCGTGATGGCACTGACGATGGGATGAGGCCATGGTGACTGCTATCGCCTACGTGCGCCCCGTGACGATCGACGAGGCCATGGAGCTGCTGGCCTGGTCCGGCGCGGTCGCCCTCGCGGGCGGCACCCGAGTGAACAGCGATACCACGACCCGGCAGGTCGAGGTGGTGGACCTGCAGGCGCTCCATCTCGGCGGCATCCGGGCCGAGAGCGGGCAGCTGGTCCGCGTCGGTGCCATGACCACGCTGCAGCAGCTCGTGGACTGTGACCTGCTACCCGCCGTCGTGCGCGAGGCAGCGCGGCGCGAGCGGCCGAGCACGCTGCGCGCACAGGGCACCCTCGGAGGGTGCGTCGCGACCGGCGACGCGGAGAGCGAGCTGCTCGCGGCGCTGCTGGTCCACGAGGCCGTGGTGCACGTCGAGGGCCCCGCCGGCTCCGAGTCGGTCGCGCTGGCCGAGCTCCTCGCCGGGCTCCCGCTGGCCGGCGGCCGGGTGATCACTGCGGTGTCGGTGCGCACCGACGGCAGGGCCGCCGCCGCGCGCACCGCTCGGACCACCGCCGACAAGCCGATAGTGGCCGCAGTCGCGCGGGCGACGCCGGACGGGCACCTGGTCGCGCTCACCGGCGTGGCGCGCACGCCGGTCGTCGTACGGACCGGTGACGAGCTCGACCCGCCCGGTGACTTCCGCGGGTCGGGCGAGTACCGCCGGGCCCTGGCCGACGTCCTGACGACCCGAGTGGTGGAGGCGATCTCGTGATGGACATCCGGATCACGCTCAACGGCGCACCGCAGAGCGTCACCTGCGCCCCTGGCGACTCGCTGCTGGCCGTGCTGCGCCGGCTCGGCTGCTTCAGTGTCCGCAACGGCTCGGAGACCGGCGAGACCGGTGCGGCTGCGGTGCTGCTGGACGGCCGGCTGGTCGCCGCCGACGTCCTGCTGGCCGCCCAGGCCGGCGGCCACGAGGTCACGACCGTCGAGTCGCTGAACGTCGCCACCGGGGAGCTGCACCCCATCCAGGAGGCGTTCGTGGAGTCAGGTGCGCTCCAGTCGGGCTACTCGGCCGGGGCCATGGTGCTCGCCACCAAGGCCCTCCTCGACCGGGTCCCCGACCCCTCGGAGTGGCAGATCCGCGACGCGCTCTCCGGCGTCCTCGACCGCGAGACCGGCTACGTGAAGGTCGTCGACGCCGTCCAGCGGGCGGCCGCGCTGCTGCGCGGGGAGAAGCCCGAGCCGATGGCGCCCGTGGTCGTCGCGCGGCTCACCGACGGCGCCGGCGGGCCGGTCCCCGACGCCCCCGCGGCGATGCCGCGCCTGGTGCCCGCGGCAGACGTGCCGGTGACCCACGTGGTCGGCAAGGGCGCCGCCAAGGTCGACGCGGTCAAGCTCGTGAAGGGCAACCCGGCGTTCGTCGACGACATCGAGCTGCGCGGGATGCTCTACGCAAAGGTGCTGCGCAGCCCGCACGCGCACGCCCGCATCCTCGCGATCGACGACGCGGAGGCCCGGGCGCTGCCGGGTGTCCACGCGGTGCTGCACACGTTCAACACCCCACGCGTGAAGTACGCCTCGGGCGGCCAGAGCTGGCCCAACCCCCGGCCCTGGGACCAGGTCAGCTTCGACGACAAGGTCCGCCACGTCGGTGACCGGGTCGCGGCGGTCGCCGCCGACAGCATCGAGATCGCCGAGGAGGCGTGCCGGCGGATCGCGGTGACGTACGACGTGCTGCCGGCCGTCTTCGACGAGGTCGAGGCGATCCGGCCCGGTGCCCCCGTCATCCACGACGAGGAGGACACCGAGGGCATCCACGACGCCGCGCGCAACATCCCGCGCCAGGTCGACGGGCAGACCGTGTCCGACGAGGAGCTGGAGGCGGCGTTCGAGGCGGCCCCGCACGTCTTCGAGCGGACCTTCCACGTCCAGCAGCAGCACACGTGCCCGATCGAGCCGGCCATCACGATCGGCTGGCTCGACGAGGACGAGCGCCTGGTGCTGCGCAGCTCGACGCAGGTGCCGTTCCACGCCCGGCGGATGGTCGCGCCCCTGCTCGGCCTGCCGGTCAAGCAGATCCGGGTGGTCAAGCCCAGGATCGGTGGCGGGTTCGGCGGCAAGCAGGAGATGCTCCTCGAGGACGTCGTCGGGCACCTCGTGCTGGCCACTCGACGGCCGGTACGGCTCGAGCTGACTCGCGAGGAGGAGTTCGTCTCCGCCCGGATCCGGCACGCGCAGACCGTGACGTTCCGCGCCGCCGTCGACGACGATGGCCACCTGCTGGGGCTCGACCACCACGTGGTCGGCAACACCGGGCCCTACGCGACGCACGGGTTCACCGTGCAGTCGGTGTCCGGCCAGCGCGGCCTCTCGCAGTACAACTGCCCGGCCAAGCGCTATCACGCCGACGTCGCCTACACGAACCGCCCGGTGGCCGGTGCCTTCCGCGGCTACGGAGCCCCGCAGGCGCTGTTCGCCCTCGAGTCGCTCATGGACGACGTCGCGCACGGCCTCGGCCTGGACCCGGTCGAGCTGCGCCGGAGGAACTGGGTGCGCACCGGCGACCCCCTCGACATCCTGCCCGCGCTCGGCGAGCGCGGCGCCGCCGAGATCGCCGGAGAGCTGCCACGCGTGACCAGCTGCGCCACCGACGAGTGCGTCGCCCAGGCGCTGCGCGCGATCGGCTGGGAGCGGCGCAACGACCCCGCGTGGCGGCAGCCCGCGGACCGGCCCAACATCCGCCGGGGCCTCGGGTTCGCCCTGTGCATGCAGGCCACCGCGATCCCCAACCTCGACATGGGTGGCGCCTCGATCAAGATGAACGACGACGGGTCCTTCAACCTGCTCGTCGGCGCCACCGACCTCGGCACCGGGGCGGACACCGTGCTGGCCCAGATCGCCGCCGAGGTGCTCGGCGTCGAGACCGGCGACGTCATCGTGTACGCCGCGGACACCGACCTGACGCCGTTCGACGTCGGCGCCTACGCCGACAGCACGACGTACATCTCCGGCATGGCCGTCATGAAGGCCGCCGAGGCCGTGCGCGAGCGGATCGTGCTGCGGGCCGCCCGGCTGCTCGGGCTCGACGACCCGGGCCAGGTGGAGCTGCGCCACCAGCAGGCCTGGGCGCCCGACGGACGGTCGGTGACGCTCCAGGACGTGGCCCTCCACGCCCTGCACATCGCCGACCAGGAGCAGATCATGGCGACCGCTTCGCACGTCTCCGGCGAGTCGCCGCCGCCGTTCGCCGCGCAGACGGTCGAGATCGAGGTGGACGTCGACACCGGCCAGGTCACGGTGGTCAAGCTGGTGATGGCCGTCGACGCCGGTGTCGTCATCAACCCGACCACGGCCAGCGGCCAGGTCGAGGGCGCGATGGTGCAGGCGCTGGGCTACGCGCTCACCGAGGACCTGGTCCTCGACGAGCAGGGCCGGGCGGTGAACGCCCGGATCGGCCCGTACTGGATCTTCCGGCCCGACGACACGCCCCCGATGGAGGTCTTCCTCGTGCAGACGATGGAGCCCAGTGGCCCGTTCGGCGCCAAGTCGATCGGCGAGATCGCGATCGACGGGGTGGCGCCCGCCGTACGCAACGCGATCCTCGACGCGACCGGCGTCACCGTCAACGAGCTGCCCCTCACGCCCGAGCGGGTGTGGCGGGCCCTGCACGCCTAGCCGACGGAGATGACGAGCGACCTCGTGGTTCGGGGCGGCACCGTCGTCGACGGTGCCGGCACCCGTCGGGCCGACGTGCTCGTGCGTGCCGGACGGGTCGTGGCGGTGGAGTCCGGGATCGCGGTCGCCGGCGCCGACGTCGTGGACGCCGGTGGCGGCTACGTGATCCCGGGTGGCATCGACGTCCACACCCACTTCGCCCTGCCGGTGGGCGCGGTCACCTCGGCCGACGACTTCGAGTCGGGCACGCGAGCCGCGGCGTGCGGTGGGACGACGTGCGTCGTCGACTTCGCCGGAGCCGGTCGGGAGCCGTGGGAGGAGGCCCTGGCCACCTGGCACGACCGGGCGCGGGGTCGGGCCGTGGTCGACTACGGCTTCCACCTGACCGTCACCGAGCTCCCGGTGGAGCCCGAGGCCGCGGCCCGGCGGTTCGCCGCATTCGCCGAGCAGGGCGTGACCAGCGTGAAGCTGTACCTGGCCTACCCCGATCGCCTGATGGTCGACGACGACACCCTCGGCCGGGCCCTCGCGGCCTCGCGTCGTACCGGCGTGCGCGTCTGCGTGCACGCGGAGGACGGTGCCACCGTCGAGACGCTGGTCGGCGAGGCGGTGGCGGCGGGCCGGACCGGGCCGGACGCGATCCCGTCGGTACGACCGGCCGCCGTGGAGGCCGAGGCCATCCGCCGGGCCGCCGGGCTCGCGGGTGCCGCGGACGCGAGCCTGTACGTCGTGCACCTCTCCAGCGCGGCCGGGCTGGAGGCCGTCCGCACGGCCCGGGCCGCCGGCACCGACATCCACGCGGAGACGTGCCCGCACTACCTCGACCTCGAGCAGTCGCACCTCGAGGCGGGCGAGCAGGACTTCGTGTGTGCACCACCCCTGCGCGGTGCCCTCGATCGCGCTGCGCTGTGGGGCGCGGTGGCCTCCGGCGATGTCGAGGTCGTAGCGACCGACCACTGCCCGTTCACGGCTGCCGATCGGCGGCGCGGTACCGGCGGGACGGGCTGGACGGACTTCACCCAGATCCCCGGTGGGCTGAGCGGTGTCGAGACCCGGCTGTCCCTCGTCTACCAGGGCGTGCTCTCCGGGCAGCTGTCACTCGAGCGCTGGGTGAACGCGACGTCCGGCGCGCCCGCACGGCTGTTCGGGCTGGCCGGCGTCAAGGGAGCGGTCCTGCCCGGGCTCGACGCCGACCTGGTCGTGTTCGACCCGGGTGCCACCCGCACCCTCGACGCTTCGCGCCTGCACTCACGTTCGGACCGCAGTCCCTACGAGGGCCGCGTCGTCACCGGCTGGCCCGTGGTGACGCTCAGCCGGGGCGAGGTCGTGGCGGTCAACGGAGAGCCGGCTGACGCGCGGCCGGGTCGTGGTCGGTTCGTCCGAAGATCGCCGATCCTCCGCTGATGCCGGCGGCGGCAACCGGCCGTCCGGAATCGTCTCGCCGAGACCGTCAGCCACGTAAAGTGTCGTCGGGTTCCATGCGTGAGGAGAGCGGCATGGCAGCACCCAGCATCCCCAGTGTCACCGTCAACGGTCGCCCGCTGCCCCTGGCCGGGGTCTCCCCGCACACGACGGCGCTGGACTGGCTGCGCGGCACCGGTCTCACCGGAGCCAAGGAGGGCTGCGCCGAGGGTGAGTGCGGCGCCTGCTCGGTGCTGGTGGCACGTCCCGACGGCGACGGCACCCGGTGGACGGCGCTCAACGCGTGCCTCGTCCCCGCGGCCGCGCTCGACGGCCAGGAGGTCATCACCGCCGAAGGCCTCGGCACTCCCGACGACCTGCACCCCGTCCAGCACGAGATGGCGGTCCGTGGCGGGTCGCAGTGCGGGTACTGCACGCCGGGGTTCGTGTGCAGCATGGCGGCGGAGTTCTACCGCAGCGACCGGGCGGCGGACGGTCCGGGTGCCGAGGTCGGCCCGCGCGAGCGCGGGCCCAACGGCTTCGACCTGACCGCACTGAGCGGCAACCTGTGCCGCTGCACCGGCTACCGGCCGATCCGCGACGCGGCGTACGCCCTCGGGTCGCCGTCGCCCGACGACCACCTCGCTGCGCGTGTCCACCGGCCCGCACCCGCCCCCGCGGCCACCCGGATCGAGGACCGGACCGGAGTGTTCGTCCGCCCGAGGGACCTCGGCGAGGCGCTGGCCCTGCTCGGAGAGCACCCGGGCGCGCAGCCGGTCGCCGGCTGCACCGATTGGGGCGTCGAGGTGAACCTCCGCGGCGCCCGGGCGCCGTACGTCGTCGCCCTGGACCGGATCCCCCAGCTGCGGGAGGTGGCGATCCCCGCCGGGTCCGACGGCACGTTCGAGCTCGGTGCCGCGCTCTCCCTCTCCGAGGTGGAGCTCGCCCTGGCCGGCCGCGTGCCGCTGCTGGCCGAGGTGCTCGCGCTGTTCGCCTCCCGGCTGATCCGCAACGCAGCCACGATCGGCGGCAACCTGGCGACCGCGTCGCCCATCGGCGACCTCGCCCCCGCCCTGCTCGCCCTCGAGGCGACGGTGGTCCTCGTCGCCGCCGACGGGGACCGCGAGGTGCCGATCGACGAGCTCTTCACCGGCTACCGCCGTTCGCAGTTGCGACCGGGCGAGCTGATCCGCTCCGTGCGGATCCCGCAGCCGCTGGCCGGCCACACCGCGTTCCACAAGATCGCCAAGCGTCGGTACGACGACATCTCCAGCGTCGCGGTCGGCTTCGCCCTCGACGTCGTCGACGGGACCGTCGTCCGCGCGAAGGTCGGCCTCGGCGGCGTGGCCGCCACGCCGGTCCGCGCGCGGGCCACGGAGGCCGCCCTGGAGGGCCGACCGTGGTCGGCCGCGACGGCACGCGCGGCCGCTGCCGTCCTGCGCGGCGAGGGGACACCGCTGGACGACCACCGGGCCAGCGCCGCCTACCGCGCCGCGATGCTCGAGCAGTCGCTGCTCAAGCTGTGGTCGGCCTCGGGGCCGTCGAGGGCGGGTGGCGAGGCGTCGCCATGAGCGAGCTGTCCGAGCGCCCGGTCGACGCCGTCGTCGGCCTCGAGGTGCCGCACGAGAGCGCGGCCCTCCACGCCACCGGCACCGCGCTCTACACCGACGACCTGGTCGTGCGCACCAAGGACTGCCTGCACGCCCATCCGGTGCAGGCACCCCATGCCCACGCCCGGGTGACTGCGCTGCGGGCCGCTCCTGCCCTCGCTGTCCCGGGCGTGGTGCGGGTCCTCACCGCCGAGGACGTCCCCGGCGTCAACGACAGTGGCGTGCGCGGCGACGAACCGCTGTTCCCGAGCGAGGTCAGCTACGTCGGGCAGGCTGTCTGCTGGGTGCTGGGCGAGACGGCCGAGGCGGCCCGGCTCGGCGCCGCCGCCGTCGAGGTCGACTACGAGGTGCTGACCTCGCTGGTCCTGGTGACCGAGGCGATCGCGGCCGGGAGCTTCCAGGGCGGCCGGCCCACGGTCGCGCGTGGCGACGTGGAGCACGGCCTCGCGACGTCCGCCCGCGTCTTCAGGGGGGTGACCGAGATGGCGGGCCAGGAGCACTTCTACCTCGAGACCCAGTGCTCCCTGGCGCACGTCGACGAGGCCGGTCAGGTGTTCGTCCAGAGCAGCACCCAGCACCCCTCGGAGACCCAGGAGGTCGTCGCGCACGTGCTCGGTCTGCACGCGCACCACGTCACCGTCCAGTCGCTGCGGATGGGTGGCGCCTTCGGCGGCAAGGAGATGCAGCCGCACGGGTACGCCGCCGTCGCGGCTCTCGGAGCCGTGCTCACCGGCCGGCCGGTCCGGGTCCGGCTCACGCGCACCCAGGACCTCACGATGACCGGGAAGCGGCACGGGTTCCACGCCGGCTGGACGGTCGGCTTCGATCCGGACGGCCGGTTGCAGGCGCTCGACGTCACGCTCACCGCCGACGGCGGCTGGAGCCTGGACCTCTCCGAGCCGGTGCTCGCCCGCGCGCTGTGCCACGTCGACAACGCCTACTGGATCCCGCACGTGCGCCTGCACGGCCGGATCGTCCGGACCAACAAGACTTCACAGACGGCGTTCCGCGGGTTCGGCGGCCCGCAGGGGATGCTGGTCATCGAGGACATCCTCGGGCGCTGCGCCCGCCCGCTCGGCGTCGACCCGCTCGACCTGCGTCGTCGCAACTTCTACGCCGAGGGCCAGAGCACGCCCTATGGCCAGACGGTGCGACATCCCGAGCGAGCCCGCCTGGTGTGGGACCAGGTGGTGGCGAGCGGCCGCGTCGAGGAGCGCCGGCCGGAGATCGCCGCTTTCAACGCCACGCACGAGCACACGAAGCGCGGCCTGGCCGTCACACCGGTGAAGTTCGGCATCGCCTTCAACTTCAAGGCGTTCAACCAGGCCGGCGCGCTGGTCCACGTCTACAAGGACGGCTCCGTGCTCATCAACCACGGCGGCACCGAGATGGGGCAGGGCCTGCACACCAAGATGCTGCAGGTCGCGGCCACGACCCTGGGCGTCCCGCTGGAGCGGATCCGGCTCGCGCCCACCCGGACCGACAAGGTGCCGAACACCTCGGCCACGGCCGCGAGCTCCGGCGCGGATCTGAACGGCGCCGCGGTGAAGCACGCCTGCCTGCAGATCAGGTCCCGTCTCGACGAGCTCGCCGCGGGCCGGGAGATCGCCTGGGAGGACCTCGTGCGCGAGGGATACCTCGGCCGGGTCCCGCTGTGGGCGGCGGGCTTCTACCGCACCGATGGCGTCGAGTGGGACGCCGCTCGCATGCAGGGCCACCCGTTCAAGTACTTCGTGTACGGCGCGGCCGCGGCGGAGGTCGAGGTCGACGGCTTCACCGGGGCCTACCGGATCCTGCGGGTCGACATCGTCCACGACGTCGGCGACAGCCTGTCGCCGCTGGTGGACCTCGGGCAGATCGAGGGCGGCTTCGTGCAGGGAGCCGGCTGGCTGACCCTCGAGGACCTGCGGTGGGACGAGTCGGACGGACCGACCCGGGGCCGGCTGCTGACCCAGGCCGCGAGCACCTACAAGCTGCCGAGCCTCAGCGAGATGCCCGAGGTCTTCCACGTGTCGCTGCTGCAGGGCGCGCACGAGGACGGCGCCGTCTACGGGTCCAAGGCCGTCGGTGAGCCACCGCTCATGCTGGCGCTCTCGGTGCGCGAGGCGATCCGCTCGGCGGTCGCCGCGTTCGGCCGCGACCGCGACAGCGTCGAGCTGCCGTCACCGGCCACCCCGGAGGCGGTCTTCTGGGCGATCGAGCGGGCGCGGGCCGGCGCCACCGACGAGCCGGTCGCCCACGTCGCCCCGGGGGTCGGTTGAGATGCACTGGCACGCTGCGGTGGAGCTGCTCCGGCGCGAGCGCCGCGCCGGCGTACTCGTCACGGTGACCGCCGCCCGCGGCCACGCTCCGCGTGAGCCGGGGGCGAAGCTGGTCGTCGCCCGGGCGGTCCCTGCCTCCCGCGCGGCCTCGGGGTCGGCCCCGGTGCAGACCTGGGGCACGATCGGCGGCGGCAACCTCGAGGAGACCGCCCTGGACCGCGCCGCCGAGCTCCTCGACGGGCCGCCGGGACCGCCCGAGTCGCTGACCCTGCAGCTCACCGAGAGGGCACGCACCGAGCACGGCCGGCAGTGCTGCGGCGGCGAGGTCACCCTGCTCTTCGAGCATCTCCCGGTGCTGCCGGCGGTCGCCGTCTTCGGCGCGGGTCACGTCGGCCTGGAGCTCGCGCGCATCCTGTCCCGCCAGGAGCTCGAGCTGCACGTCGTCGACTCCCGAGCGGACCGAGTGGACGCGGCGCGGCTGGCGTTCCTCGACGACGGCCCGGCCGGCCTCCACCCGCACCACGCCCCCCTGCCCGAGCTCGTCCTCGGCGAGGTGCCTCCGGGGACGCACGTGCTGGTCATGACGCACGACCATGCGGAGGACTTCGCTCTCTGCGACACCGCGCTGCGCTGCGAGCACCTCGCCTCGATCGGCCTGATCGGGTCCGCGGCGAAGTGGCGCCGCTTCCAACGGGCGCTGACGGTCGAGGGTCACGACGCCGCCGCGATCGCGCGCATCCAGTGCCCCATCGGGCGGCCGGAGCTCGTGGGGAAGGACCCCGCCACCATCGCGCTCGGGGTCGCCGCCGACCTGCTGGCCCGGCTCGCGTGGGCCGGACCCCGGCTGAGCAGGTGACGTTGGTCCACTCGCGCTGACCGACCGGGGGTCTGTGTGTGCCTGCTTACAGATCAAGGGGGCCTCTGGCGGGCAGCCTGAGCGGGCGTCGACGCACCACGCACATCACGCGGCCGCCCGTGGCGGGCGGCTGCGGACGAATCGACAGCTCGAGGAGACGCGGCTTGTCCGTCATCACCATGCGCAGGATCGCCGGGCGCGTTCGCGCGCTCCGGCGGGCGACGACGCCGGTCGCAGGCTCGGCTCATGCTTGATGCCCCCGCGCGACGCTTGCTCGCGCCCGCCTTGGACCGGGTCGCGGCCGTCCTCGAACGGGCGGGAGTCCCGCCCCTGGCCCTCACGGGGACGGGGTTCGCGTTCGGAGCTGCGGCGTGCCTGGCCGCGGCCGGCGGCCGTTGGGGCCTCGCGCTCGCCCTGTGGCTGGCGAACCGGCTGCTCGACGGGCTCGACGGCCCGGTCGCCCGCCGCCGCGGAGCGACCGAGCTCGGCGGCTTCCTCGACCTGGTCGCTGACTTCACTGTGTACGGCGGGTTCGTCGTCGCCCTCGCGTACGCCGTCCCCGGGGCGCGCTTGGCCTGCATCGTCCTGCTCGGCACCTACTACATCTCGGGAACGGCCTTCCTCGGGCTCTCCTCCGTCCTCGAACGCAGGGCCCACGAGAGTCTCGACTGCGAGGTCGCTCAGGACGGCCGGAGTCTCCGCTTCGTCGGCGGTCTGGCCGAAGGCACCGAGACGGTCCTTGCGTACTCCCTCATCTGCCTGCTCCCCGCTCACGCCGTTGCGTTCGTCTGGACCTTCGCCGCAGCGGTCGCCATCACGGCCGGTCAGCGGGTCTGCACCGCGGTGGGGGTCCTCCGGCGTCCCCGCACCTCGCCGGCGGCCGACCCGACCGCAGACGCAGTCCGTCCGTCGTTCCATCGTCGATCCGTCAGGAGCCCCACATCGTGAACCACCGTCGCTGCATCCCCGC
The DNA here is from genome assembly GCF_030019515.1 of Nocardioides sp. Taxonomy (GTDB): domain Bacteria; phylum Actinomycetota; class Actinomycetes; order Propionibacteriales; family Nocardioidaceae; genus Nocardioides. The sequence goes on from NZ_JASEEQ010000004.1 coordinate 34,671, forward strand.
CCTCGTTGCCGTTGCCGCCCTCGGGCTCACCGCTTGCGGAGCGGACCCGGCTACGGGAGCCCGGGTGGGCAGCATCTCGACGGCGCAGGGCTGGGACGCCGTCGTCAGTGCAGCCGAGGGCCAGACCGTCAACTGGTACATGTGGGGCGGCGACCCCACTCTCAACGATTTCGTCAACGGCTATCTGGCCGACCGCCTCGAGCCCTTCGACATCACCATCAACCAGGTCAAGGTCAGTGACACGGCACAGGCCATCGACACCATGCTCGGCGAGCGGCAGGCCGGGAGGTCGACCGACGGTTCGGTCGACCTGGTCTGGGTGAACGGCGAGAACTTCGCCACCGGCAAACAGGCGGACCTGTGGGCCTGTGACTGGGCCCAGCACCTCCCCAACGCCGCGCTCTTCGACTTCGGCGACCCCGCAGTCGCCATGGACTTCGGAGTGCCGGTCGACGGGTGCGAGGCCGTCTGGCAGCAGGCCAACTCCGCGCTGGTCTACGACTCCGAGGCACTCGACGAGAGCGACGTCGCGTCCGTCACCTCCTTGATCGACTGGGCCGAGGCGCACCCTGGCCGATTCACCTACCCGGCACCCCCGGACTTCACCGGATCGATGGCCGTGCGCACCCTGCTCTACGACACGATCGGCGGACCGGACGACCTGACCGGGGAGTTCGACGAGTCGGCCTATCGTGACGCGGTCCCAGCCCTGTGGGACCGGCTCAACGACCTCGAACCGGCACTGTGGCGCGGCGGTGAGACCTACCCGCAGTCCCAGGACCAGGTCGAGAAGATGTACGCCGACGGCGAGATCGACGCGTACTTCACCTACGGTCCCGGCGCAGTGGGGGACAAGGTCGCCGTGGGAGTCTTCCCCGACTCCACCAGGGAGGCGGTTCTCGCTGGCGGCAACATCGCCAACAACAGCTTCGTCGGCATCCCCGGGAATGCGGCGCACCCTGAGGCCGCGATGGTGCTGGCCAACCTGCTTCAGGACCCGCAGACCCAGCTGGCTCTCTACAAGGCCGAAGGCACCTACCCGGGCATCGACCTGGCCAGGACGGACCGAGCCACCCGCGACGAGTTCGCCGACGTGCCGCGAAGCCCTTCGGTGCTCCCCCTCGAGCGGCTCCTCGCGGACGCCCAGCCAGAGCTCGCCGGGGCGTACGTCACCCGGATCGAGCATGACTGGAAGAGCGAAGTACTCCAGCGATGACCGGCCTCCGAGCGGTCCGACCCCGACCCGTGCGGCTCACCCGGCGGCGAGGCGGAGTACCCGTCGCCCTGCTGCTGGCGCCCGCCCTCACCGTGGTCGTCGTGTTCTTCCTCGGCGGCATCAGCTACGCCGTCGCCCAGAGCCTCGGCTACCAGCCGTTCATCGGCCGGCACGAGCTCGGCCTGGCGGCCTACCGCGACCTCGCCGGCGATCCCGCCGTGCGAGCCTCCTTCATCCTCACCCTGCGAGTCGCGCTGTTGGGCACCGCCATCGCGGCAGTACTCGGCACGTCGCTCGCGCTGCTCGTGCACCGGTTGGGACGCGGGCGTCGGTGGGCGATCACGATGGCCCAGGCCAACCTCGCTGTCCCGCACCTGGTCGGCGCCCTGGCCATCGGTCTGCTGCTCTCCCAGACCGGCCTGATCGCCAGACTGGCCCACGCGGCCGGCTTCGTGGGTGCGCCCCGGGACTTCCCGGGCTTGATCTCCGACCAGTACGGCATCGGCATCGTGGCCGAGTACGTGTGGAAGGAGACGCCCTTCCTCACCCTCCTCGCGCTCAACGCGCTCGGCCGCGGCACGGCACAGCTCGGTGACGCGGCTCGCGTCCTCGGCGCCAGGCCCTGGCAGCGGCTGCGCCACGTCACCATTCCAGCAGTATTACCGCCCCTGGCGGCAGGATCCGTGCTGGTGTTCGCGTTCGCGGTCGGCTCCTACGAGGTGCCCTACCTGCTCGGACGGCCCTATCCGGCGACCCTGCCGGTCGTCGCCTACCAGTACCACACCGACGTCGACCTGACCTACCGTGCCGAGGCGATGGCCATCGCAGTCCTCATCACGGCCCTCTCGGTCACCGCACTCCTCGCGTTCCTCGGGCTGCTCGGCCGGATCGCGCGGCGGCCGGCGTGAGCACCGCAGCCGACCGCAGGACGGTGCGACACCTGCCCCTCGCGCTCGTGCTGGCGATGCTGTGGGCACCCTGGGTGCCGCTGGTGCTCCGAGCCTTCACCGACAGCTGGCGGTTCCCCGCCGTGCTGCCCGAGCGGATGACCCTCCGAGGCTTCCGGACCATCGCCGCGCCCGACAGCGGCGTCTTCGAGGGACTCGTCCTCTCCCTGGAGATCGGGATCGCCGTGTCTGCGCTGGCCTGCCTCGTCGGCTGGCCGGCCGGCCGTGCACTGGGCACCTATCAGTTCCGGGGCCGCCGCGCCGTCCAGGCGCTGCTCCTGACTCCGGTCATCGTGCCGGCTCTGGCCGCCGCCATGGGCCTCCAGATCCTCTTCGTGCGCCTTGGGCTGGCCGGTAGCCCGCCCGGCGTCATGCTCGTCCAGTTGATCCCGGCGGTGCCGTACGCCACCAGCATCCTGGCCGCCGGGTTCGCCAACCTCGACCTCGACTACGAGACGCAGGCACGGGTTCTCGGCGCCCGCGGGCCACGACGACTCCTCGCCGTGACGATCCCCCTGATGCGCGGCCCGCTCGTGGCAGCCGCTGTCATGGCGTTCCTGATCTCGTGGAGTGACTTCCTGCTGGCGCTCCTGATCGGCGCTGGCCAGGTGAAGACCCTGCCGGTCCAGCTGTTCGCCGCCGTCACCGCCACCGACACGACCGTTGCGGCCGCCGTGGCCCTCACCATGGTCGCGCCCGCCCTGCTCGTGATGGCGGCGGCTGCGGGCCCGCTCGCACGGCTCTCCCAGGCCAATCTTGGAAAGGGCCCGCTGTGATCGCCCCCGAAGCGCCGCGGCTCGGCACCCGCGTCGACGTGGCCGCAGTCCGGAAGTCCTACGGCTCTGTGCGGGCGATCGAGCGGGTCGACCTCGCGCTGAGCCCGGCGTCCTTCACCGCGCTCCTCGGACCATCCGGATGCGGCAAGAGCACCCTGCTGGCGCTGTTGGCCGGTCTCGAGCATCCGGACGCCGGCGACATCCGGCTCGACGACCGATCGGTGCAGCACCTGCCGGCAGAGGACCGCCCGGTCGGCCTGGTGTTCCAGAAGCCGCTGCTCTTCCCGCACCTGAACGTGCTGGACAACGTGGCCTTCGGTCTGCGTATGCAGCGCCGGCCGCGCCGCGGTGCCCGGGCCCGCGCCCGGGACCTCCTCGAACAGGTCGGCCTCGCCGATCTGGCGCCGCGAAGGGTGGGCGAGCTCTCCGGCGGGCAGGAGCAACGCGTCGCCCTGGCTCGGGCCCTGGTCCTGCGACCGCGGCTGCTGCTCCTGGATGAGCCCTTCTCCCAGCTCGACCCCGACCTGCGGGCCCGGATGCGGCAGCTGGTCCGCACCCTGAGCGCCGAAGCCAAGCTGACCACCCTGTTCGTCACCCACGACCTCGCCGAGGCCGTGGACGTCGCCGACGAGATCGTGCTCATGCTCGACGGGAGGGTCGAAGGCCAGGGCAGCCCCGAGCGGTTCTACCAAGACCCGCCGACCCTCGAGGCCGCGCGGTTCTTCGAGGTCGCCAACGAGATCGCCGGGCACTGTGAGCGGGGGATGTTCCACGCGCCCGGACTGGTCGCGCCTCTACGCGTCCACCAGCAAGGCATCGAGGGTCCGGCGGTCCTGGTCGTCCGGCCCGAGTCGATGCGGCTGGGGTCCATCCGTGACGAGCCGGCCGGCATCTCGTCCGGCGCGTCAGAGACCGACGGACTGATCGTGCGGGCATACCCGCTCGGCGTGCGGTTCGCCGGCACCCACCTGATCCTCGAGGCGTGCACGGACGACGGGTTGCGAGTCCTGGCGCATCTGCCCCCGGGCACGACGGTCGCCGACCAGGGGTCCGTCCAGCTGCGCGCGGCCGCGGAGTCGTGCACGCTCTTCCCGAGCTCGTCCGCGTGACGCGAAGGGTGCTCCGGCTCCTCGTGCTCGCTGTCGTGGGCATCGCGGCCGCCCTCGCCTGGTCACAGGGGGTGCCGTCCCCCCAGGCCGTCGGCGGTCGCGGCTGGCTCAGTCTCGTGCTGTTCGTGGGGCTGTACGTCGTCGCGACCTTGCTGCCGGTCCCCAAGGCAGTCTTCTCCCTGGCCGGTGGTGCGATGTTCGGTGTCGCGGTGGGCCTGGCTGCGACGCTCACTGGGGCGACGCTCGGTGCGACGGTGGCCTTCGGGGTCGGTCGCCTGGTCGGCCGCGACTTCGTCCGAGGTCACCATGGGCCGCGGGTGGCGCGGCTGGACTCCATGCTGGAACGGCACGGCGTCACCGCGCTGATCGGGCTGCGACTGGTGCCGGTGATCCCGTTCACGGCCCTGAACTACACCGCCGGCCTGACATCGGTGGGTTGGCGGGCCTATCTCGTCGGCACACTCCTCGGGATCGCGCCCGGTGCAACCGTGTACACCGTCCTCGGCGCCTACGGCCGGGACCCCGGATCGTGGCCGTTCCGGGTCGCCGTGGTGGCGCTGGGGCTGTTGATGCTCACGGCGGTCATCGTTGCCCGCGTGCACCGCTCCGAGAACGGTGGCGGATCCGCTGCCAGGCCGCCAGCCGCCCGGTGAGCCAAGTGGTGCTCGGCTGCCGAAGCTGCTCGCGCACCGCCTGGATCGCGGGCTTCCACACCGCGTCCCCGAATCCGGGATACGGGTGCATCGTCCCGGCGAGCTCGCCGATGCGCATCCGGCTCCGCGCCGCCACCACCAGTTCGCCAAGGAGCTCTCCGGCTCGGGGGCTGACCACGGTCGCACCGATCACCCGGCGCCGGTGGTCCAGGACCAGGCGGGTCAGTCCGCGGGTGTCCCCGTCGGTGACGGCCCGGTCGACGTCGGCATGGTGCAGGTCCACGACCTTCGCCCCGGGGGCGTCGGCGCTCACACCGAACGCCGCGATCTCGGGATGGGTGTAGGTGACGCGGGGAATGGTCGTGGTGTCGACCCGCCGGCGGAGCCCGAGGACCGCGTTCGACGCGGCCAGGCTGCCGTGCACGCCGGCGACGTGGGTGAACTGCGGATGGCCGGTGACGTCACCGGCAGCCCAGATCCGCCGGTTGGTCGTCCGCAGCCGGGCATCGACCAGGACGTGTCCCAGGCCGCTGATCGCGACCCCCGCGGAGGCCAGGCCGAGGCCGTCGGTTCCGGGTCGGCGGCCGACGGCCACCAGAGCTCGGTCCGCCGAGATGATCTGCCCGGCTGCCGTCGTCACCTCGATACCCCCCACCCCCTCCGCCGCAGCGACTATCTTCGTCGCCAGTCGGACCTCGACCCCGTCCGCGAGCAGGGCGGAGCGCACCAGCCCGGCCGCGGCCGCGTCCTCCCGGGGCAGCAGCTCGGGAGCGGCCTCGACGAGGGTCACCTGGGAGCCGAGTCGAGCGAACGCCTGCGCGAGCTCGCACCCGATGCTGCCGCCACCCAGCACCAGCAGCCTCGCTGGCAGGGCAGTGAGGTCCCAGACGTCGTCGCTCGTCATGGCTGCGACGTCCGTCAGCCCGGGGACGTCGGGCATGAGCGGGCGGGAGCCGGTGGCGATGATGGCATGGCGGAAGCCGACGACCTCCCCGCTGGAGAGACTGAGCGACCGGGGCCCGAGGAACCGTGCCGTCGCGTGGCTGAGGAGGACGCCGGACTCCCGCAGGGTGTCGGGTGAGTCGATCGGCTCGATGGTGCCGACGACCCGGCGTACCCGAGCCATCACGGCGGCGAAGTCGACCCGGACCTCGCCGACGGTCACCCCGAAGTCATCGGAGATGCGGGCCGCCTGGGCGGCGTTCGCCGAGGCGATCAGCGCCTTGCTGGGCACGCAACCGGTCCACAGGCAGTCTCCGCCGGGCCGATCACGCTCGACCATCAGGACGCTGGCGCCGAATCCCGCGGCGGTCTTCGCGGCCACGATGCCGGCGGTGCCGCCGCCGACGACCACGAGGTCCCAGACGTCACCATCGTGAGGAGCCGCCGGGTCTGACGTCCACGCGGTGTGCTGCCCGCTCATCGTGCCTCCTGGCGGGCCGCCGGGCCGGTCGAGGTGCCGACCGCGACGTGGATGTGACCCCGTGCGAGGCGGTGATACCGCGTGTCCGTCAGGCCGTCGAGAACCGTTGTCCAGACCTTGCGGTTCCGGTCGACCTTGCCAGCCCACAACGCCAGTCGTGCCAGCGGGCGCAGCGGGGTGGCGAGCCCGGTCGGTAGGTCGGTGTCGACGACGGCCACCCGGCCACTCGGCGCGAGGCGCCCGAGCGCCGCCTGCCACGCACGGCGCCACTCGTGGATCACCGACAGCGAGTAGGTGAACAGCACGGCGTCGAAGGTGCCGTGGACCCCGGGGAGGGTCGCGGCGTCCCCGTCGACGAGCCGGACGTTCCGCCAGCCGGCCCGCACGACCTTCCGGCGTGCCTGGGCCAGCATGGCGGCGCTGGCGTCGATGCCGACCACCTCGCCGCGCGCACCGACTGCTGCGGTCAGCAGCGGCAGGTCGAGACCGGTGCCGCACCCGACCACGAGCACTCGAGCACCGGGCTGGAGGGCGAGGAGCCGGATGGCGGCCGCGCGTCCGTGGCGGTAGAGCAAACGTTCGCCTGAGACGGTGTCGTAGAAGCGGGCGCCGTACCGGTAGCGGGGGAGGGTCACCATGCGATCGGGACCGGCGGTCGAGACATCATCATGATCAGCCACCCTGTCGTAGCGATGGCCGGACCGACCGTGTCCCGGCTCACACAACTCGCGGTGCTTGCTCGACGCGCAACCCGGGCGGATGGAGGTGTGCGAGGGCCGCGCCGGAGAGGAGGCGCAACGGGACTGCAGCTCCCGCTCCGTCAGCGAGGACGGCGACGGCGGCCGGCGACCGGTTGGGGTGCGCTCATCGTCGGGCAAGCACGAGCGCGAAGTCTCCGGCCGGATCGGTCCACCATCCCTCGGGGTGCAGCCCGGCGTCCTCGAGCTCGCCCTCGGCGACCTCGGGGCGGAACTTCGCGGAGATCTCGGTCCGGATCTCCTCACCGGCCCCGAGACTGAGGTCGAGACCGAGCGCCGGTACCCGTACCGTCATCGGGCTGTCGGCTCGCAACCGCATCTCGATCCACTCGCGCTCGACGTCCCACAGGGCGACGTGGGCGAAGCGCAACGGATCGAAGTCGGCGCCGAGCTCGCGGTTGAGCACGCTCAGCACGTTCCGGTTGAACTCGGCGGTGACACCATCGGCGTCGTCGTACGCCGCGACCAGTCGAGCCGGGTCCTTCACCAGGTCCAGACCGAGCAGCAGGGTCTCGCCGACGTGCATCGACGCGGCCAGTCGCTGAAGGAAGACCCCACGCTGCGCAGGCGGGTAGTTCCCCAGCGTGCCGCCGAGCAGCGCGACGAGTCTGCGGCCCGGCGCGGGAAGCCGGTGCAGGTGCAGATCGAAGTCGGCCACAACGCCGTACACGGGCAGGTCCGGGTAGTCGTGCGCCAGCCCTGCGATGGCCTCGCGGAGCGCCCCCGCGCTGACGTCGACGGGGACGTATCCGGTCAGCGAGCCCGCCGCCAAGGCGTCCAGCAGGATCCTGGTCTTCTCCGACGACCCGGAGCCCAGCTCCAGCAGCACCTCGGCCCCGGAGAGCCGGGCGATCTCGGCAGCACTGGCCACCAGGATCGAGTGCTCGGTCCTGGTGGGGTAGTACTCGGGCAGCCGGGTGATGCGATCGAAGAGTCGGCTGCCGCGGTCGTCGTAGAAGTACTTGGGCGGCAGCCACCTCGGTGGCGCGGTCAGGCCCTCGCGCACGTCGAGCTCCAGGCTGCGTCGTAGGTCGGCGGCGGTGAGGAGGACCGTGGGGTCGACCGCGGCGGGGAGCCGGGTCCGGGGGCCGTCTGTGGTCATGCGATCTCCAGGTCGGGTACCGGTGGGAGGTGGACGTGGGCCGTCCTTCGGTCCGGTATCGCTCGGCCGGCGCAGGCGGTTGGCGGGGAGGTCACCTCATGCCAGGTCGTCGGCCAGCCGGACACCCGTCACCGGCCAGCGGGCGCCGGGCGGGAAGAAGTTCCGATAGGTGGCGCGTGCGTGTCCCGGCGGGGTCAGCGCGCAACCGCCGCGCAGGACCATCTGGCCGGACATGAACTTTCCGTTGTACTCGCCGATGGCGCCGGCTGCAGGATGGAATCCCGGGTAGGGGAGGTACGCCGACGATGTCCATTCCCAGCAGTCGCCGAACAACTGTCGAAGTCCACCGGTCGGCGGACCGGCCGAGCGCGGGTGCCAGGACTCGGTGTCGGACAGGCTCGCCGGACCGGCATCCTCGAGTGTGGCGGCATGCTCCCATTCGGCCTCGGTCGGGAGTCGCTTGCCTGCCCAGGCCGCGAAGGCGTCCGCCTCGTAGTGGCTGACGTGGCACACCGGCAGCGCCGGGTCGACGGGGAAGGTGCCGTGCAGCGTGTGCTCGAGCCAGGCGCCGTCGACCTGGCTCCAGTAGAAGGGCGCACCCCAGGCCTCGGCGGTGACGCGGGCCCAGCCGTCGGAGAGCCAGAGCTCCGGGCGCCGGTAGCCGCCGTCGGCGATGAAGTCCAACCACTCCCCGTTGGTGACCAGCCGATCGCCCATCCGGAAGGGCGGCAGGTACTGCTGGTGGCGGGGCAGCTCGTTGTCGAAGCAGAAGCCGCCACCCTCGTGGCCCAGCTCGACGAGCCCGCCGTCGTACTCGCGCCAACCCAGCGGCGTCGGATCCACGACGACAGGGGGTCGCCCCGCGTACACGGGTCGGAGCGGGTTGAGCGACAGCACGTGCTTGATGTCCATCAGCAGCAGCTCCTGGTGCTGCTGCTCGTGGTGGAACCCGAGCTCGATGGTCGGCAGCAGCTTCGCGACGGCGCCGTCGTCGAGTCGGTCGAGGAGCTCGTGGATCCGGTCATCGACGTTGGAGCGGTAGATGCCGACGTCGTGGGCACCCGGGCGGCTGATCACCCCACGCATCGGTCGGCTGTAGCGGGGGCCGACCGCCTCGTAGTAGCTGTTGAACAGGAACCAGTACGTGTCCTGGAACGGGGTGAAGCCGGGCTCGTGGTCGGCGAGCACGAAGGTCTCGAAGAACCACGTCACGTGCGCGCGATGCCACTTGGTGGGCGAGACGTCCGGCATCGACTGGACGGTCTGGTCCTCAGGGGAGAGCGGCGCGGACAGCCGTTCGGTGTAGGTGCGTACCTGGTCGTAGCGGCGCAACAGGTCCGAGACGTCGACGCTCATGGGGACACATTCTGGCACCCGACCATGAGCCCGGACCGTGTGCTGGCTTACAGAGGCTCGGTAGGTCGATGGACGGGCCTACCCAGCCACAACCCCCCGAGGATCCCCAGGCCGGCCATGAGCACAGTCTCGGTGAGCGCCGTGCCCCCCAGGAGAGCCGGACCGGCGAGTGCGTCGGCGGCAGCCAGCGTCCCGGTGGCCAGCGCGACGAGCGCCATTCCGCCGGCGGCCGCGAGCAGCCCGACGGACCAGGAGGTACGCCGCCCGGCGGCGCGGACGCCCACTGGCCACGCGAGTGCCGCAACCAGTGGTGCCAGGTGGTAGGTGGTGGTCGGGTTCGCCAAGGCCAGGGCGAGCCACGCACTTGTGGCCAGGACGCCCCAGGCCGCTCCCCGGAGGATGCCCGCATCTGGGTCGGGACCCGCGTACGGCCCGGGCCGCCTGGATCCGATGGCTCCGCCCCGGTCTCGCTCCGGCGCGGGCCGGGCGCGCCGACCGCGGCGACCACGTCGGCCGCGCTCGGGTTCACCAGGCCCCGGCCCCCGATCACCACGGTCGGGACCGTCTCGTTGCCGCGCGCGTGGGACCGGACGACCGCGGCAGCCTCCCGGTCCTCCCAGATGTTGATCTCGGTGCGCTCCACGCCGGCCCGATCGAGTTCGCGACGCAGCGTATGGCAGAACCCGCAGCCCGGCCGCCAGTAGAGGACGACGTCGCCGGGCGCCGTCACCGCTGGGCCGCCCGGAGATCGCGCACCGCGTCCTGGATGCCGCGGTGGAAGGTCGGGTATGCGTAGATCATCTGCTCCAGAGCGGCGACCGGCACTTTCGCGTGCACGACCACGGCGAGCGCACCGAGCACCTCGCCGCCAGCGGGTCCCGTAGACGTTGCTCCCACGAGAAGGTCGCTGTGGGCGTCGACGACGAGCTTGATCAGCCCTTCGTTCCCCGCCCGGTGCAGCCAGCCTCGGGCCGAGGACGGAACCAGCGCGATACCCGTCGCGACCGTGATGCCTCGAGCCCGGGCCTGGGCCTCGGTGAGTCCGACCGCGCCCACCTCCGGATCGGTGAACGACACCCGGGGCAGGGCGTGGTAGTCCGCCGCCGGCCCGGCCTTGCCGAGGATCTCCCGCACGACGATGTCGGCCTGGTAGGTCGCGACGTGGGTGAAGGCGCCCTTGCCGGTGATGTCGCCGACCGCCCACACGCCCTCGGTGACCCGCATCCGGTCGTCGACCGGGAGTGGCCCGGGCTCCCCGCCGAGCCCGAGCGCAGCCCGCTCCTCTGCCGGCAGGTGGGGGCGGCGGCCAGTGGCGACCAGGACCTGGTCGACCACGATCGTCTCGCGGCCCTCCAGATGGACACGGAACTGGCCGCCACCGTGCTCCACGCCGGTGACCCGGGCCCCGAGCTCGAGGGCGATGGACTCCGCGGTGAACACCTCGGCGACGACGTCGCCCGCCTCCGGCTCCTCGAGCGGCAGCAGCCGGTCGGCGGCCTCGACGATGGTCACCCGGACGCCGAACCTCGCGAAGACCTGACCGATCTCGCAGCCGATGGCGCCGCCTCCGATGACCGCGAGCTGGCCGGGCAGCTCCTCGACGGCGACGGCCTCACGGTTCGTCCAGTACGGCGTCTCGGCCAGGCCGGGGATCGGAGGTGCCGCGGCGCCGGTGCCGGCGGCGATGACCAGCGCGCTCCGGGCCTCGATCACGCCGACGCCGGGCACGTCGACGTGCCGTGGACCGAGGATGCGGGCGCTGCCGCGGACGAACCGGCCACCCTTCCCGACGAAGCGGTCGACCGCTACCCGGTCGTTCCAGTTGTCGGTCGCCTCGTCGCGGATCCGCTTCGCCACGAGCCGCCAATCGGGTACGACGCCCTCGACGGTGCCGGCGAGGCCCGGGAGGCGCCGGGCCTCGGCGAGCAGGTTGCCCGCACGCACCATCATCTTGCTGGGGATGCAGCCCCAGTACGGGCACTCGCCGCCGACCAGGTCCGCCTCGATGCCGATCACGTCGAGGCCGGCGTCGGCGAGCTGGCCGGCGACCGATTCGCCGCCGACCCCCAGCCCGACGACCACCACGTCGGCGGTGTCAGCCGCCGACGTGGTCAGCACGTGGCACCTTCCGGTGCGTCGAACGACTCGGGCTCGTGGCCGCCGTGCTGGTCCGGCGCGGGTCGTACCTCGACGCCGCGCCAGAAGGCGACCCGGTCCGCCACCATCTGAGCCATCCGGCTCGGCTCCGGGTAGTACCAGACTGCGTCCGTGCTGGCCATGTCGCCGACGTTGACCGAGTAGTAGGACGCCATGCCCTTCCAGGCGCAGCGAGTGTGGGTGCCGCTCGCCTCGACGTACTCGGCGCGCAGTGACGACGCCGGGAAGTAGTGGTTGCCCTCCACGACCACGGTGTCGTCACTCTCCGCGATCACGGTGCCGTTGAGGACGGCCTGCATCTTGGTACTCATGGCTACTCCTTGGTGGGTTGCTCCGGGGGGCTGTGGGGGGACCGAGCCTTCGGACGCCGGCGTCGACGTTCGGCATCCGGCGGGTGACCCAGGGACGGCTGCTGCGGCTGCTCACGCGTGCTCGGCCGTCTCGGGGACGGGTTCGGCGACCGGACCGGGCTGCAGGCACCCCAGGAGTCTGCTGAACCGCCAGGAGGTGATCTGTAAGCGCGCTCACCGTCGGCGGGGTGCTTCGGCGGCCAGATTCGGCCGGGTGCAGCGATCTCCCTGGAATCCGGCCGAGACCGACCCGTTCTCGTGGAACACGTGGTGGGGGGCCACCTGGATCGTCGTGACCGGGCGCACCCGTCGGCCCGCCCTTCGAATCGCGCTGGTGGTCGGCACGCTGCTCTCGGTGGTCAACCAGACCGGGACCGTGATCCACGCGGCCGTGTCAGCGGAGTCGGCGCTCCGTATCGCGGCGAACTACGCCATCCCCTACGTCGTCGCCAGCGTGGGATTCCTCAGCGCCCACGGACGCGCACGTGAAGGGAGCCCGTGAGCGACTCGCGATGGCGCTGCGGCGTCCGGCCGGCACCCTGGCTGCGAGGCGTGGAGCGCCGGGGCTAGTCGCCGCTCAACGCCTGTAGGCCCTCTCGGTTCAAGACGGTGATCCGGCCGCGACCGAGTGTGATGAGCCCCTGGTCCGCCAACTCGCCGAGGACCTTGGTCGTGGTCTCTCGAGACGTCGCCGCGAGCGCGGCGAGCTGCTCGTGGGTGAGCCTGACCTGGATGCCGCGGCCGAGCGGTCGCCCCGAGGCGGCGGAGGCGAGGGTGACGAGGGCGCCGGCGATGCGTTCGGGGACGGACTTGAAGACGGCATCGGAGAACTTCTGCTCCAGCTCGCCGATGCGACGGCCCAAGGTCTCCGAGATCCGCGCCGAGATCCTCGGGTCACCGAGGAGGAGGCGGCGCACGTCGGCCTTGGTCATCACACAGACGACGACGTCGTCCAGTGCCTCGGCGAAGCTGTCGTGCATCTGTTGTCCGACGATGACCATCTCGCCGAAGATCGTGCCCGGGTCGATGATCGCGGTGGTGAGTGCGCGTCCGTCGGGGGACACGCGGAAGATGCGGATCCGCCCCTTCTTGAGGATGAAGAGGGTCTCCAGTGGCTGGTGCGGGGTGTACACGAGCGCGCCCGAGGCATACATCCTCATCGGCGCGGCCTGCGCCATCGCGTCCATCTCCCCGTCGTCGAGGTCGCAGAAGATGTCCACCTCGGACATGCACCAGAGCCGGTCCGGGCCGGCGGCGGCACGCTCGATCTCCACGTCGTCCTCTCTGCGGGCGGGCGACCAGGGGCGGGCGCCGCCCGCCAGGTCCTCCGGGTCGGTGATCGTCAGGCAGTGGGGTGGTTCGGGTCCCATCGTGTCATCCTCGTCGGGCCGTGGGGCGAATGCTTTCGGGGTGGGAGGGAGAGGTCGGCCCGGATGGCCGAGCACGCCACCCGTGCCGACCTCAACGGTCAGTGGGCGTGGACCGGGGTGGACGCCGCAGCGGTCCTGGTGCGGGCCGCGCCGGTGACGAGGAGACCGAGGACCGCGCCGTAGATCAGGTGCTCGATGATGAAGGTGCCCCAGCCGGCCATCTCGGCCATGTTCTCGATCGGGTCGCCGCTGTCGAACATCGCGGCTGCGATCGGGAGCACGACGTACGCGCTCAGCGCGAAGACGACGAAGCCATAGACGACGCCGATCCCCGCGAGCACCACGCCGCCGAGGCGGAGTCGGTTGGCGAGCACGCCGAACACCGCGCCGTACGCGGCGCCGGTCATCATGTGGATCACGGCGCCGAGGGTCGCCGGTCCGGCCAGGAACGTGAACGCGTCGCCGCTCTGCTGGTCGGCCATCATCGACCTCATCATGTCGGCGTCGTCGGTGAGGAGGGACGCGATGTGGTACATCGGGGTGAAGAAGCCGGTGTCCTTGGTGTAGGCGGCGAGCATCGCGTACATCGCCATCACCACGGAGGCGATCACGCCGGCGACGGCGCCGATGACGACGGCTCGGCGAAGGCTGGCGGTGCTGGTGGAGGGGGTCATGGTGGGCGCTCCTTGTCGATCGCCCGGCCCACGTGGGCCAGGTTCTCCACCGAGTGTTCCGACGCTCGACCGGACCGTCGGTGAGCGCGCTCACACAGTGCCTCGCCGTCGTGGGCCGGGGACCCGCAGTACGCAACGTGTGCGGACTTACACCTCACCGCACCTGGCCCGGGAATGCTGGCCGGGGACCCGGACACCGACCCACAAGGAGCCCCACGTGACCGCCGAGCCGACCGCCGTCGTACCGCTCGACCTGCCACTGTCCACCTCCGAGGGTGTACCGGTCGCGCTGGCGAGCGTCCTCGGCCACCGCCTCACCATCGTGCAGCTGGTGCGCTACTTCGGCTGCCTGCCGTGCCAGGAATGGCTGGTCCACCTCGATCGGGCCGCTGACGAGCTCGGCCGGCAGGACGTGGGCGCGATCGCGATCGGAGGGTCCGCCGACTACCAGGCACGGTGGCTCCGCGAGGAGAAGGGTGTCGGGCTGCCGCTGCTGCTGGATCCCGAGCATCGGTTCCGTGGCCACGTGGGGGCCTCGGACGCGCTCGGCTGGCGCCTGCTCGACCCGCGCGGCGCGACCGCGTACGCCCGGTCCCTGACCAACGGGTTCCGGCCCCAGCGCATCACCCGAGATACGGCGCGCAGCCCGGGTGTCGTCGTCCTCGACTCGACCGGGACGGTCCGGTGGCGCCACATCGGCACCCGGATCGGCCACTACCCGGCGCTGGAGGAGGTGCGGACCGCCGTCGGCCGGCTGCGGTGAGCTCGCGGGAGCGCCGCGTCGCCACGGAGAGCCCGGTCCCCTCCGTCCGGGCGGCCAGCCGTTCCTGGAGGCGTGCTGCGGTGGCGACGGCCGGGTCGGTGGCCCGGCCACGGACTGTGAGCACGCTCACCGTGGCGGCACGGCGCGTGGCTACCGTGGGGCGCATGACCGAAAGCCGCTCCGGCCACCCGCTTCCCAGCACCGACCACCCGGTCAGCCCGGACGGGGCGCGGAGACCGGTGCTGCTGGTCTTCGATGTCAACGAGACGCTCTCGGACATGTCCGCGATCGGCCGCCGATTCGAGGACGTCGGGGCGCCCGCGAACCTGGCGAAGACGTGGTTCGCCGGACTCCTCCGAGACGGGTTCGCCCTGACTGCCGTCGATGCGTGCGAGCCCTTCGCGAGGATCGCCGCCGAGACCCTGCGAGTCGCCCTGCACGACCAGCCGTTGGACCGCGGCATCGACGACGCGATCCAGCACGTCATGCAGGGCTTCTCCAGTCTCCCGGTACACCCCGACGTCCCCAACGGGATCCGCGTCCTGAGCAGCCTGGGGATCCGCCTGGTGACGCTGAGCAACGGGTCCGCGTCGGTCGCCGAGGCGCTGTTCGAACGCGCTGGGATCGGCGCGCACTTCGACGCGCTCCTTTCCGTCGAGGACGTCGGCGCGTGGAAGCCCGCGGCCGCCGCGTACGCCTACGCGCTCGAGCGGACCCAGGTGGATCCCATGGACGCGATGCTGGTCGCCGTCCACCCGTGGGACATCGACGGTGCCGCGCGCGCCGGACTCGCGACCGCCTGGATCAACCGGTCCGGCGGCCCCTATCCCGCGTACTTCCGGGCCCCTGACCTGGCCGCACGGTCGCTGACCGAGTTGGGCGACCAGCTGCGGTGACCCGGTCGTCAGCGAGGACCCGGTCAGAGAGGCGGCGCGGCCGGCAGGTCGAGCTCGGTCTCCACGAAGTGGTTGAAGTAGTTCGTGAAGAGGTTCGCGGTCACGTGGACCGACAGCTCGGTCAGCTCCTCGTCGGTCCACCCCGCATCGAGCGCAGCCTGCCAGGTCGCGTCCTGGACCGAGCCCACGTTCCGGGTATAGGCGCGGGCCACCGCCAGGAGCGCGGCGAGGCGGTCGTCGAAGTCCACGGCGTCGCGTCGGATCGCGACCATCTCGTCGTCGGACAGCCCGGCAGCCCTCCCGCCACCGGTGTGGGCAGCCTGGCAGTACGAGCAGCCGTCGACGACGGCGACCGCCAGCGCGATCGCCTCCCGGGTGCGCCCGTCGAAGGACCCGTGGTCCGCGATCGCCCGCTGGAGCGCGGTATAGGCATGGAGCACCACAGGGGAGTGCGCCATCTCGGCGTGGATGTTCAAGACCTTGCCGTACCTCGCTTCGAGTGCCTTCAGCTGGTCCCGGCTCGCCTCCGGGGCGCTGGCAACTGTGTGAGCGGGAATGCGGGGCATGGTGATCCTCCTGTGGTGTCGCGTACGTGCTTCCTGACTTCGGGGCAACGGCCCGGGGCGCCGCCGGCGTCCCGGAGTGTCATCCGGCGCACACTCTTCGGGCCGGACGTGGCACATCGACCCGGGAGGACCGATGGGCCAGCATGACCAACGATCGGCCGCCTTCCGCGAGGCGCTGTGGGTGTCGCGGTGCGTGGGACGCGCGGAGACGACTCCGCTCCGTCCGGAGGACGTCGAGGAGCTGGCGAGCTTCATCCGGGTGCGCACCCTGGCTGCCGGCGAACCGCTGGGGCGCGTCGGCGACCAGCCTGAGGCGGTGCACATCGTCCGGGACGGCTGCCTGGAGCTGGCGGTCCACGGAGCGACGGGCCGACTCGTCATCCAGACCCTGCGGCCGGGCGACATCGACGGCGACATCCAGCTGCTGCTGGGTCAGCCGATGCCGTACGAGACCCGAGCGAACACCAGCACCACCTGCCTGATCCTGGACCGGGCGGCGTTCGAGAAGCTTCTTGCCACCCACCCGCAGCTGTCCCGGCGGTGGTTGACCAGCGTGTCGCAGCGCCTCGCCCGGTCCCACTCACGGCTGACCAACCTGCTCGGGCAGCCACTCGAGGTCCAGGTCGCGCAGCTCCTCCTCGAGGAGCGCGTCGACGACGTGGTGAATCTGACGCAGACGACCGTGGCGGCGCTGCTGGGGGTCCGCAGACCCTCGATCAACCGCGTCCTCCGGAGGTTCGCCGACGATGGCCTGGTGGGAGTGGCATATGGAAGGGTGCGCATCCTCGATGCCGAGGCACTGACGACACTGACGGCTCAGGGGTCATGAGCGCTCGACGAGGATGTGGCAGACGGCAGCCGCGTCGCACTCGGCCGGGTCGAGGTGGTCGCTGCGGGAGATGAGACGCTCGAGCTCGCCGGTCAGCAGCTCGAGCTCGCGCACCCGCGCACGAACGTCGTCGAGTCTGGCGGACAGCAGCGTGGTGACGTGGGTGCACGGCACCGTGCCGGCGTCTCGCAGGTCGACGATGCCACGGATCTCGGCCAGGGTGAGGCCCGATGCCTGAGCGGTCCGGATGAACCTGAGCCGGTCCAGCGCGACGTCGTCGTAGACGCGGTAGCCGTTGGCCTCCCGTGGCGACCTCGGGAGCAAGCCCTCGCGCTCGTAGAACCTGACGGTCTGGGCGGTCACGCCCGCCGTCTCGGCCAGCCGCCCGATGAGCATGGTCCCGATCGTAGCTCTTGACCTTGTAGTGCGGATCAAGGTCTAGGTTCGGCGACATGGACGTCACCCTGCTCTACTTCGAGGGCTGCCCGAACTGGAAGACCGCCGACGAGCGACTCGCCGCGATCGCTGCCGGACGGCCCGACATCACGGTGACCCGTCGCCTCGTCGAGACGGTCGACGAGGCCGAGCAGCTCCGGTTCCACGGATCGCCCAGCATCCTGGTGGACGGCGCCGACGCATTCGCCGACGCCGGCACGGCGGTAGGGCTCTCCTGCCGGGTCTACCAGACACCCGCCGGGCTTGCCGGGGCACCCACCACCGAGCAGTTGGAAGCGGCCCTCGCCCTTGGGTGAGCGCGCTCCAGGGCTCGGTGTGGTCGCGCTCGCTGCCGCCGCCCTCGGCATCTGCTGCGGCCTCCCGCTGCTGGTGTCCAAGGCGCGGCTCTGGGTATCGGGCGAGAGCCGGATGGTGCGGCGTCACCGGGTCGTCGTCGGGCCTCAGAAGCCGTCGGCGACCACGACGGCGTCGTAGGAGAACGGCATCCGCGGGACCGTCGGCCGGCACTGCATCACCACCGCCTGGCCCGGCAGCACGGCCGGGCAGAAGCAGTCGATCTCCGCCAGCCACTCCGCATGGCCGCGGAAGATGAAGGCGTAGCGCAGCATCTGGGCGCTGTCGCCGGTGTTCGTGACCTCCAGGCCGGTGATCGTGACGTGGGGCCCGGTGACTGTGGTCGCCCGGGCCGCCTCCGTCGCGACCTTCCAGCCAGCCGCCGCCCGGAAGCCCGCCAGCACGAACGCCTCCCCTTCCTGCACCTCCATCCGCACCACGTCGGCGACCGGGGCGGGCGCTGCTTGGAACGCGGTCCCCACCTGCTGGGCGAGACCGCCGACCGCCGCGAGGCAGCCGCCGACCAGCAGGACCAGCGAGAGGACGAGGCCGATCGCGACGACGCGCAGCGGGTCGTGGGACTTCGCCGGTGGCCTGGCGTAGAAGCCCCACGGCGTCAGCTGGGGGCCCGGTTCGGGCCGGTGGTGCCGACGGAACATGGTGCAACGGCTTCCTTCGGGCGGGTGCCCGGTCGACTCCACGCTATGCCTGGTTCGGATGCTCCGCAGCCGAACCGGCACCAGTTTTGCGTGATGTGCGACATTGTTCGGTCCTTCTTGAACGAATTTCCGTCTGTCGTC
This sequence comes from Nocardioides sp., assembly GCF_030019515.1. Classification (GTDB taxonomy): domain Bacteria; phylum Actinomycetota; class Actinomycetes; order Propionibacteriales; family Nocardioidaceae; genus Nocardioides. The sequence goes on from NZ_JASEEQ010000004.1 coordinate 53,205, forward strand.
CTCAGCCCACCCCGGCGCGAGCGGCGAGCTCGACGCGCAGCGCACCGGCGGCCTGGAGGAGGACCTCGCGGCCCGACCGACCCACGCCGGTGGCGTTCACGATCCCGTGGATCAGGCCGCTGTGCCGCTGCAGGGAGACGCGGACCCCGGCCTCCCGCAGCCGTCTCGCGTAGGCCTCGCCCTCGTCGCGCAGCGGGTCGAAGCCGGCGACGACGACGTACGCCGGGCACAGCCCGGAGAGGTCCCCGGCGAGGAGTGGCGACACGCGTGGGTCGAGCGCCAGGTCGGGATCGTTCAGGTAGTGGTCCCGGTACCAGTCCATCTGCGCCTCGGTGAGGAAGTAGCCCTCGGCGAACAGCGTGTACGACGGGTGCTTGGTGGAGAGGTCGGTGACCGGGAAGAACAACAGCTGGAAGGCGGGCTCCGGGCCGGTCGCCGCATGGGTCACCTGGGCGACCACGGCGGCGAGGTTCCCGCCGGCGCTCTCGCCTCCGACGCCGATCGCGACGGGGTCGACGCCCCAGGCCTCCGCCTCGACGACGGCGGCGCGGAAGGCGTCGACGGCGTCGTTCACGGCCGCCGGGAACGGGTGCTCGGGCGCCAGCCGGTAGTCGACCGACAGAATCGCGATCCCGGCGTGCACGGCCAGGAACCGGCAGGCGGAGTCGGAGGCGTCGAGCCCGCCGAGGACCCAACCGCCGCCGTGGAAGTAGACCAGGAGGGCGGCGGGATCGCTCAGCCCCTCGGGGCGATAGAGCCGGGCCGGGATCGGGCCGTCGCGCCCGTCGAGGGTGAGGTCGCGCACCGTCCCGACCGGGAGCTGGTCGCCGAAGATCCAGGCCTCGCTGCTGATCTGGGCCCGTCCCTCCTGGAGCGGCAGTGTCTCGAAGGTCGGTCCGCCGGCGAGCCGGAGCAGGCGTAGCGCGAGCTGCACCTCCGGGTGCAGCTGCTGGCCGTCGATCCGGGTCGGGCGCCCGGCGAGCAGGCGCTGTGCCGACGGTGGAAGGGCGCCGACGGTGCGCATCACGCGCCGCGCGATGCGGTCCTGGCGGGGGGTGGGTGTCGGGGCTCATCGGCTCCTCCTGGGACGTGGCTGCCGCGGTCCGTTGTGGGCGGCGTACAGGCGACGGTTGCGTCGGTAGATCCGGGTGAAGGTGCGGTACTGCCGGTCGTAGATCGCACCTCGTGCGGGGTCCGGCGTGAAGGTGCCGGTCGTCCGCACCAGGCCTGCGATCTCCTCCCAGGACACCAGCCCGAGCCCGACCGCGGCGGCGAGCGCCGCGCCGCGGGCGTTGGCCAGGATGGGGTCCTCGACCTGGTGGATGGTGCATCCGAGCACGTCGGCGAGGGTCTGGCACCAGAGGTCGGACCGGGCCCCGCCGCCGACGAACGCCAGCTCAGCGAACCCGCCCGGCAGGTCCTTGCCGAGGAACCGCTCGACCGACTCCTTCATCCAGCGCACGTTGAGGGCGATGCCCTCGAACACGCTGCGGGCGAGGTCGGCCCGGGTGGTGGTCAGCGAGACGTTGAACCAGCCGCCGCGCAGGAACGGATCGTCGACCGGGGTCCGCTCGCCGTTGAGCCACGGGGTGAACACGACGCCGTTGCTGCCCGGTGGGGCGGTGAGCGCGAGGGCGTTGAGTCGCTCGACGGCGTCCTCCGGCGCGGGATGCGCGTCGAGCATCCCGTCGTCGGGGTAGACGACCGAGTCGATCAGCCAGTCGATCGCCTTGCCGGCCACGTCCTGGATGGTCCCGATCCAGTAGCGGCCCGGCACGGCAGCGGGCAGCGAGGCGATGCTGCGCAGGACGTCGGTGCGCTTGAAGGGCACGTGGCAGCTCAGCCACGCGGACGTGCCGATGTAGAGGTGCCCGCGGTAGTCGTCGACCGCGCCGGCGCCGATGGCGGCGGCGATGCTGTCCGAGGTGCCCGTCACCACCTGGACGGCGGCCGGCAGGCCGAGCTCGGCGGCCGTCTCGGGGTGCAGTGGCCCGACCACGCTGGCCGGGGGCACGAGCTCCGGGAGCTTCGCGACGTCGATCCCGGTGCGCTCGGCGAGCGCGGCGTCCCAGTGCACCCGGTCGGGGTCCCGGTTGTCCGTGCACCAGCGCAGCGTCGAGGTGTCCGTGCCGGCGACCGCGCGGCCCGAGAGGCGCATCGTCAGGAACACCGGTACGTCGAGCAGGTAGGCGCTGGCGGCGTAGACCTCGGGCTCGTGGTGTCGCAGCCAGTGCGTCATCCCGACCGGGTCCTTGCCGGTCCGGCTGGGTGCTCCGCCCGTCTTGCGCAGCCAGTCCCGCAGCCGCCTGGCGTCGTACCCGGCGCCGGGGATCGCGAGCAGCCCGCCGGTGACCTCCTGGGAGTACGGCGCGCCGCGGCTGTCCATCCAGATCAGCGCGTTGCGCAGCGGGCGACCGGTGTCGTCGACGGGGACCAGGCCGCCCCACTGGGCGCCGACGCAGATCGCGGCCACCTCATCCACGGGGGCCAGTCCGCGCGCGAGCAGCCGGCGGGTCGCGGTCACGATGGCCGACCACCACTGGTCCGGGTCCTGCTCGGCCCCACCGTCGGGGGTGAGCAGCAGCTCGACCTTCTCGGCCTCGAATCCGAGGACCTGACCCCGGGCCGTGGTGAGCGCGACCTTCGGCCCGCCGGTGCCGAGGTCGACGCCGATCAGGTAGGGCCCGGGCCCCGGCAGCGCCGGGGCCGGACGCTGCGGCGTCACACGCCCTCGACGAGGGCGAAGACGCGGTCGAACCGCTCGAGCGCGTCGTCGATGACCTCGTCGGTGTCGGCCATCGAGGTGTACAGGCGCGATCCGGCCAGCGTGATGATGCCGTGGGCGGCGTACGCCGCGCCCAGCTGCTCCATCAGGTGCTTGCGCGGCTTGCTCTCCTTGAGCAGCTTGACGGGGTTGCGCATGTCGAGCAGCATCACGCCGCTGCACTGCAGGTGCACGATCGAGCCCTGGTTGTAGGCCACGTAGGGCAGGCCGTAGTGGTCGATGAGCCGCTGCAGGCCGTGCGCGAGCCGGTCGCCGGCGGCGCCGGCCACGACCGGCGCGTTGGTGCGCGCCATCTCCTCGATCGCGAAGTGCCCCGCCGCGCAGGAGAGCGGGTTGGCGGAGAGGGTGCCGCCGACCAGCACGTGGGCGCCGTTCTTGCCGTCCAGGCCCGAGCCGAACACGGACATCACCTCCGCGCTCCCGCCGACGCCGCCCGCCATCGGGTACCCGCCGGCCACCGCCTTGCCGAGCACGGTCAGGTCGGGGGTGACCCCGAAGTACCCGGCGGCCCCGCCCATGCCGACCCGGAACCCGGTCACGACCTCGTCGAAGACCAGCAGAGCGCCGAACTCGTCGCACAGCTCTCGGACCCGGGCGTTGTAGTCGCGCGGTGCCGGCCGGGTCCCGGACTCGGGTCCCAGCGGCTCCACGATCACCGCGGCCGTGCCGCCTCGGGCACGGTTCTCGATCAGCTTGCGGCGCAGCTGGCCGACGTCGTGCGGGAAGCTCTCCCGGGTGCCCGCGGTGGCTCCGAACGGGATGCCCTTCGCGTTCATCCGGAAGGTCCCGGGGACGCGCAGCCCGTAGACCATGGAGTCGGACCAGCCGTGGTAGGCGCCCCCGACCTTGATCACCATGTGCTTGCCGGTCCGCACGCGCGCGGCGCGTACGGCGGCCATCACGGCCTCGGTGCCCGACCCGAGCGAGCGGTACATCTCGACGTGGGGGAGGTACCGGTTGATCGACTCGGCGAGCTTGAGCTCGTACTCGTGGAAGAGGCCCGTGACCGGTCCGGACTCGCGGATCACCTCCGACACCTTCTCGTTCACCGGGCCGTAGTTGCTGCCCAGGATCGTCGGACCGCCGGCTTGGAGGAAGTCGACGTAGACGTTGCCGTCCCGGTCGGTGAGGTGCGCGCCCTCGGCGCGGTCGATGGCGAGGGGGAAGGGGTAGTTGAACGCGAGGTTGTGCTGCACCCCGCCCGGGATCCGGGTCTTCGCCCGGTCGGTGAGCTCCTTGCTCGCCGCGCACTTGGCGTCGAACCAGGCGAGCACGTCGAGCAGGGCGTCGTGCCTGAGGCCGCGGACCGGCTGGCTCGTCAGCGCCTTGATCCGTCGCATCACGGCGTCGACGTCGGGGTAGTCGCTGATCGCGTAGCCCAGGCTCGCCGCGTCCGCTCCTGCCGCGGCGGTCGCACGGTCGGGGGGTACGGCGACCGGGGCGGTCCGGACCCGCGCGGCGACCGCGTCGGCACTGGGTGCCGGCTCCTCGACCAGGTCCCGGTCGACCGGCACGAACTGCTCGACCTGCGCGGCGATCCGCCTCTGGTCGCTCTTGAGCTTGGTGAGCGCGATCTCGCGGATCGCGGTGGGGATCGTGTACACCTTCCCGGTCTCGGTCGTGAGTGCGAGGAGGTAGGCGAGGCAGACCTTCTCCAGCAGGGCCATGTTGAAGATCGCGCGGTCCGGGTCGGTCCCGACGGCCAGGATGCCGTGGTTGGCGATGATGAACGCGTTGGCCGAGGAGCCGAGCCGCTTCTCGACGTTCTTGGCCAGGAACGAGGTCCCGGCCGGGGCGTAGTCGATGATGGCCACCTCGCGCCCGAGGAAGCGCACCTGCTCGTCGGTCAGCGCCGGGATCGGCCGCCGCAGGAAGGCCAGGGCCGAGGCGTACGGCTGGTGGGTGTGGACGACGGCGTGCACGTCGGGCCGCTCGCGGTAGACCGCGGCGTGCAGCCCGGACTCGACGGTGGGGGGGAGCCCGGACCCGGCTGCCTCCGCCACGACCTTCCCCCCGAAGTCGAGGATGCAGATGTCCTCGGGGCGCATCCGGGCGTAGTCGTAGTTGCTGGGGGTCACGGCGAACCGGTCGTGGCCGGGCACGCGCACCGAGATGTTGCCCTCGGTGGCCTTGAGGTAGCCGCGCTCCAGGAGGGTCCGGCACATGTCGACGACGTGTCGCCTCGAGGGTTCGTGCAGCACAGCGGCCTCCAGGTAGGACGAGAGTCCAGGTCGGAAAGGTGACTGAGGCCAGGATGGCCCGATCGTGGGAGCGGGGCGAGGTGTCGCCGGTAGCGATCCGGAGCCCGCGACTTGTCACGCGGTGACAAAGCAGGTGCCATCATCGGTCCATGTCGCGGCCGACCGTGCACCCCACGCCCTGGCAGGACCTGGGCGCCGACGTCGCCGCTGCGCTCGAGCTCCGGTTGACGACCATGGTCGACGAGCTGACCCGCGGCGTCACCGTGTCCGTGCCGGGCTTCGCGGGCATCGACCAGCCCCGCTTCCACCGCGACGCCCGCGAGACCGTCCGGGTGGCGCTGCGCCGCTTCGTGACGCTCGCCGGCACCGGCGAGCCGGCGCTGACCCCCGAGGTCCGCGAGGTGTACGTCGCCCTGGGCGCCGCCGAGGCTCGCGAGGACCGGGGGCCGGAGGCGCTGATCTCGGCGCTCCGGGCGGCCGCGCGGCTGCTGCTGCGCGAGGCCAGCGACGCGGTGCTCGCGGCCGGTCCGCTGAGCGTCGACCAGGTCCTGCGGATCGCGGACGCGACGAACGCGTTCGTCGACGAGCTGGTCGCCGCGTGCACCGACGGGTACGCGCAGCAGGTGCGCGAGCTCGCCGGCGAGCGCGACCGGCGCCGCCACCGCCTGGCCGAGCTGCTCCTCGAGGGCGGTGCGTCCCCGCACGTGGTGCAGCAGGCCGCGGCCGCGGTCGGGTGGGATCCGCTGGAGCGGGTCACCCCCGTCCTGCTGCCACGCGTGGAAGCCCGCGAGGCCCGGTTCCGCTACGGCTCCGAGGGCCTGGTCAGCGAGCGCGGCGACGAGGTCGTCGTGATCATCCGGCACGGCACCCGCTTCGACCGGGATCTCCTCGGCCCGCGCCTGCGCGGGCGGGGGGCGGTGATCGGGCCGACCGCGCCCTGGACCGACCTGCCCGAGGCCGTCCGCCTGACCGAGCTGACCGCACGGCTGACCGGCGGTCGCGAGGTCGAGGTCATGGTCGACGACCACCTGGTGGAGCTGGCCCTGCAGGGACATCCGAGCGCCGTGGCCCTGCTCGTGCGCAGCCGGTTGGCGGCCTTCGACGGGCTGCCGGAGGCCCAGCGTCGTCCGCTTCTGGTCACCCTGGAGTCGTGGCTCCGGCACTGGGGGGCCCGGGCGCCGGTGGCCGAGGAGCTCTTCGTCCACCCGCAGACGGTCAGCTACCGGATGCGACGGGTGCGGCAGCTCCTCGGGGTCCGGCTCGACGATCCGGCGTACCGCTTCGAGGCGCTGCTGGCCCTGGCCGACGTGCTGGGTCGTGATGTCGCCCACACGGCCGCCGCTGACCCGGGCCCCGGGGTCGACCCACAGGGCGAGACTCGGTCTCAGCACCCGGGCGGAGCCTCGTAGGCTCGGCGCATGGTCGCCACTGCAACCCATGGCCACGACATCTCCACGCTGCACCCCGAGCTGCGCCCGATGTACGAGAAGGTCGTGAGCCGTAACCCCGGCGAGCGCGAGTTCCACCAGGCCGTCTTCGAGGTGATGCAGAGCGTCGGCCCGATCGCGGAGGAGCGCTCGGACTACGCCCAGGGGTCGATCCTGCAGCGGATCTGCGAGCCGGAGCGCCAGATCATCTTCCGGGTGCCGTGGGTCGCCGACGACGGCAGGGTCGAGATCAACCGCGGCTTCCGGGTCGAGTTCAACTCCGCGCTCGGCCCGTTCAAGGGCGGCCTGCGCTTCCACCCGAGCGTCAACCTGTCGATCATCAAGTTCCTCGGCTTCGAGCAGGTCTTCAAGAACGCCCTCACCGGCATGCCCATCGGCGGCGGCAAGGGCGGCGCGGACTTCGACCCGAAGGGCCGCTCGGACGGCGAGGTGATGCGGTTCTGCCAGTCGTTCATGACCGAGCTCTACCGGCACGTCGGCGAGTACACCGACGTGCCTGCGGGCGACATCGGTGTCGGCGGCCGCGAGATCGGCTACCTGTTCGGTCAGTACAAGCGGATCACCAACCGCTACGAGTCCGGCGTCATCACCGGCAAGGGCCTCAGCTGGGGCGGGTCGCAGGTCCGCACCGAGGCGACCGGCTACGGCACGGTCTTCTTCGCCGAGCAGATGCTGCACGCTCGCGGTGACCACCTCGAGGGCAAGCGGGTCGTGGTCTCCGGCGCGGGCAACGTGGCGATCTACGCGGTCGAGAAGGCCCAGGCGCTCGGCGCGTTCGTGGTCGCGGTCTCCGACTCGGGTGGGTACGTCGTCGACGAGGCCGGCATCGACCTCGAGCTCCTCAAGGAGATCAAGGAGGTCCACCGCGGACGGCTGACGGAGTACGCCGAGCGACGTGCCGGGGCCAGCCACGTCGCGGACGGCTGCATCTGGGACGTCCCCTGCGACATCGCGCTCCCGTGCGCCACCCAGAACGAGCTCGACGAGTCGGCCGCGAAGACGCTGACCGCCAACGGGGTGACGCTGGTGGCCGAGGGCGCCAACATGCCCTGCACGCCGGCCGCCGTGCAGCTCTTCCAGTCGGCCGGGGTGCTGTTCGCCCCGGGCAAGGCGTCCAACGCCGGCGGCGTCGCGACCAGTGCGCTGGAGATGCAGCAGAACGCCTCGCGGGACTCCTGGCACTTCGACGAGACCGAGGCGCGGCTGCAGGAGATCATGACCGAGATCCACGACACCTGCCTGGCCACGAGCGACCACTACGGCGCATCGGGCAACTACGTGGTCGGCGCCAACCTCGCCGGCTACGTCAAGGTGGCCGACGCCATGGTGGCGCTCGGCGTCATCTAGCAGGCCCCGGCCCGATCCCGGGGCAGTTGGCCCGGTCGCGCCGGGGCGTGCGCGCGCGGGTACGACGGCGCCGGAGGAACTGCCCCGCGAAGGGTCCTGTGGAGAACCGCGGGCGCCGCGGCCGGCTCGGCCGCCACGCCGTCCGTCGCCAGCACCGCCTCGAGGTCCAGGCCGTACCGGGCCGGGGTGCCGGGCTCGCAGGACTCCCCGTGCAGGAGGTCGCCGTAGTCGGGGCCCGACATGCCGGTGTCGATGGCGCGCACGGTGCCGAGCCGGAGCACGCTCGGGTCGTCGGTCTCGGCGAGGAGGTGGATCTGGCGCGCGGTGTCCAGCCGGCTCAGCCGGTGGCGCCAGAGCGCCCACTCGTGACGGGAGTGCTGCTTGGCGATCGTGGTCGCCTGGCGCAGCACCGCGTCGGCCGCGTCGAAGGCGCGGGTGAGCGCGGCGTGCGCCGGTCGGCGTGCCACCAGCGGCGCCCCGAGGGGCACCCGGGCGAGCCGGGTCTCGGCCCGGGCGACCGCGGCGAGGGCATCGGTGACCTGGCGCTGCAGGTCGAGCGGGACGACGGGGCGGGGGGTGCGGAACATGGCTCTCCTTGATTTTAACAATCTTTTCGTGTTTATAACACCGCACGACACCTGTGTCGAGGCCGGTGGTGCTGGTGGCCGCGCGTGTCGAGACGGCGGTCAGCCGCGCCGAGCGCGAGCCGGTCCGGGGCCCGGGCCGTGGGCGGCTCCGGCGAGCGCCGCGAGCGCAGTGCGGTCGGTCAGGGCGGTCCATCGTCGCCCGGTCTCGATCAGCCCGGCCCGGCGCCACTTGCTCAGGGTGCGGCTGACCGACTCCGTCGTCGTCCCGGTCATCGACGCGAGGTCCTCGCGGGTCAGCGGCAGCTGCAGGAGGACGCCGTCGCCGCGCGGCTCGCCGAGCTTGTCGGCCAGCACCAGGAGCGAGGCGGCGATCCGCTGCTCGACGGTGCCCCCGGACAGCCGTCGGACGCTCTGCTGAGCCTCCTCGAGCCGGTGCGAGACCTCGTCGAGGACCGCCATGGCGACCGCCGGGTGCCGCGCCATGACGTGGCGGAGGTCCGCAGCGGAGATGCGGAGCACGCAGCTGACGGTCAACGCGAACGCGGTGTCGGGGTAGGTCGAGTGACCGAGCGCCGCCACCGAGCCGAACGTCGCCCCGGGGGTGATCACCTCGACCAGCACGTCGGAGTCGTCGAGGGCGGGCCGGAGCACCTTGACCCGGCCGGAGGCCAGCAGGAACAGGTGCTCCGCGGCGCTGCCGGCGTGGTAGATGGCCTCGCCCTCGGCGTAGCCGCGGACCTTGGCCCGCTCGTCGATCGCGACGATCTCGTCATTGCTCAGTCCGGCGAAGTACGGCGCGTGGGCCAGGACGTCCAGGCGCAGCGGACGCGGGCAGCTGTGCGGTGCCGCGCAGCTGCCGGCGAGCGGGGTGCTGCGGCGCTCACGGGCCACGACGCCCACCTCCCTCCCGGGCTATGGTCCACGCATCAGCTACAACGTGCTGGGGACGAGGGTCTGTTCCCGCACCGACATGCAGCCCGATCGTCCCGCGGATCGACCGAGGAAAGGCGCCATCGTGCAGAAGATCACCTTGCTTGCGCTCGCCCGCCACCAGCTGGAGATCGCGCTCGGTGCCCCGAGCGGGCGCAGCGCGCACACCGTGTACGGCGGCCACGAGCACGTGCTGCGCCAGACCCTGGTGGCCCTGCGTGCCGGATCGGTGCTGCAGGAGCACGAGAACCCGGGCGAGGCGACCCTCCACGTGCTGCAGGGTCGGGTGACGCTGGCCGCCGCGGAGGCCGTGTGGACCGGCCTCGCCGGCGACCTGATCATCGTCCCGGACTCCCGGCACTCGGTGGAGGCCGTCGAGGACTCCGTCGTGCTGCTGACGGTGGCCGTGCAACGCTGAGCCGTTCGGGTCGCTCGAGCGGCCCGAGCGGCCCGAGCCGCCCGAGCGGCCCGGGCAGCCGGTCACGATCACGCCGCCTGCGGGACGGGGCGGTCCGCCGACGGCACCTGCGCCGCCGGAGGAGCCGGTGCCTCGGTCCGGTATCCGCGGGCTCGCAGCAGCCGCATCGCGTTGACGATCACGATGAGGACCGAGATCTCGTGGACGAGCATCCCGATCGCCATGGTGACGCCGCCGAGGAGCACGCCCAGGAGCAGGAACGCGACCGTGACGACGGCGATGGTGATGTTCTGCCGCATGTTCGCGACTGTGCGTCGGGCCAGCGTGATCGCCTCGGGCAGCCGCATCAGGTTGTCGCCCATCAGCGCGATGTCCGCGGTCTCGACGGCGACGGCGGAGCCGGCCGCTCCCATGGCCACCCCGATGTCGGCGGTCGCCAGCGCGGGGGCGTCGTTGACGCCGTCGCCGACCATCGCGACCGTGTGTCCCTCGCGCTGCAGCTCGAGGACGGCCTCCAGCTTGTCCTCCGGCAGCAGACCGGCCCGGACCTCGTCGACGCCGGTCGCGGCGCCGACGGCCTCGGCCACGAGGCGGGCGTCACCGGTGAGCATGACGACCTTCCGGACGCCGGCCGCGTGGAGCTCGGCGACCATCCGGGCGGCGTCTCGGCGTACCTCGTCGGCCACGGCGACGACGCCGACGACTCGGTCGTCGACCGCGACGATCATCGGGGTGCGCCCGGCCTGGGCGAGCTCCTGGGCGGTCCGCGCGGCGGCCGCGGTGTCGACGATCCCGAACTGCTCGAGCAGGGCGAGGTTGCCGATCAGGATCCGGTGGCCCTCGGCGGTGGCCGTGATGCCCTTGCCCGGGAAGGGCTCGGTGTGGTCGGGCAGACCCTGCACTCCGAGGCCCTCCGCGGTGGCCGCGTCGAGGATGGTGCGCGCGAGCGGGTGCTCGGAGCCGGCCTCGCCGCGGGCCGCCCAGGTGAGCACCTGCGCCCTGTCGAGGCCGGGGTCGAGCACGATGACGTCGGTGAGCTGCGGTCGGCCGCGGGTCAGGGTGCCGGTCTTGTCGACCGCGACCGCGCTGATGCGCGCCGAGGTCTCGAGGTACTCGCCGCCCTTGATCAGGATCCCGTCCTTGGCGGCCCGCCCGATGCCGGCCACGATCGAGACCGGGATCGAGATGACCAGGGCGCCGGGGCAGCCGATGACCAGCAGGGTCAGGCCGAGCACGATGTCCCCGGTGACCAGGCCGGCCACCAGGGCCAGGACCATGATCGCGGGGGTGTACCAGGCCGAGAAGCGGTCCATGAACAGCTGCGTCTCCGCCTTCGCGTCCTGGGCCTCCTCGACGCGGTGGATGATCCGCGCCAGCGTGGTGTCGGAGCCGACCCCGGTCGCCCGGACCCGCAGGAACCCGCCGCGCGAGACCGTGCCGGCGAAGACCTGGTCGCCGGCGCTCTTCTCGACCGGGATGGACTCCCCGGTGATCGACGCCTCGTCCAGGGCGCCGGTGCCGCCGGTGACGATGCCGTCGACCGGGACCTTGGCGCCGTTCTTGACCAGCACCGTCTCGCCGGTCCCGACCTGCGCGGCCGGGACCTCGACCTGGACGCCGTCGCGCAGGACCACGGCGACGTCCGGTGCGACGGCCACCAGTGCGGCGAGCGCGGACCGGGTCTTGTTCAGGGTCGCGGCCTCCAGGGCGTGGCCGACCGCGAACAGGAAGGTGACGGCTGCCGCCTCCCAGAACTGGCCGATGGCGATCGCGCCGATGGAGGCGACGGCGACCAGCAGGTCGATGCCGACGACCTTGGCCAGGAGCGCGTTGACGGCCTTGACCAGGATCGGGGTCCCGGCGACCACGGCGGCGGCGACCATCGCCACGTCACCCGGGAGCGACGAGAGGAGCAACTGGTCCGCCAGCAGTGCCAGGACGATCAGGACGCCGGACACGGTCGGGACGGTCCACCGTCCCGACCGCAGGCCCGAGAGATGTCCGGACACGTGTTTCAGGTGGGTCGACAGGTGGGTCGACAGACGGTTCGGCATCAGAACGTCACCGGAGCCGAGGCGTAGCCGGCCTTGGCGACCGCGGCGACCAGGTCGCCGACGGCGACCGACGGGTCGTGGTCGACCTCGATGCGGGCCGAGGCGAAGTGGACCTTCACCCGCTCGACCCCGTCGATCCGGCCGACGCGCTTCTCGATCTTGGCGACGCAGGACGGGCAGGAGAAGCCCTCGGCGCGGAGGACGGTGTGGGTGACGGCGCTTGTCGTGCTCATGGTTCTCATCCCTTTCATCAGGTGTTTCGAGTGATGTCAGGGACGGTATTTCGCCTGCGCGGACGCCACCATGACGCGCGTCAATGAACCGCAGATCGGCCGCCGTCCCGGCCAGGGGGCGCTCGGCGTGGCGTCTCCGGGCGAGGGTCAGGCGCCGAAGCCGTCGAGGAACGCCGCCGCCACCAGCTCGCCGGCGTCGCCGGGATCGACCAGGCCCGCGGCAGCCGCTCGGACGGTGGTCATCAGCAGTCCCGCGAGGACCAGGCCGAGCCAGGGCGTGCTCGCCGTCGGGGAGATCTCGCCGGTCGCCTGGCCGCGCTCGAGCAGCGCCAGCAGTGGCGCCAGCGTCCGGTTGCGGGCGGCGAGGAACTCCGGGTCGGTGTCGGAGCCCTCGGTGAGCAGGATCCGGAACCGCATGCCGAGCGGCACCAGGGCGGCGCCGGCGCGCCGGAGGCCTTCGCGGGTGTCGCAGTCCGGCAGGCCCGCACCGGCCAGCGCGGCCGAGGCCCGCTCGAGCGCCTCGGCCTGGATCGCGTCCAGCAGCGCGTCGCGGCTCTCGAAGTGCCGGTACAGCGTGGCGCGGGCCAGGCCGGCCCGGTTGGCCACCTCGGCCAGGGATGCCTCCGGGGTGGTGGCCAGCACGTCCGCGGCCGCGTCGAGCAGCGCCGCTCGGTTGCGGACCGCGTCGGCGCGGAGGTGCTCGTCCGGGGCGGTCACAGCACGCAGGCTACCGACTCGGGTGGCCTGGGAGAGCGACCTACGGTCCGGTCTTCCAGGACGTCGTACGCGGCTTGCGTGGGCGCAGGCGCAGAGGCGCTGCTGTGGGCGGCACGATCACCCGGGCCGGAGGATCGTGGTCGACCTCTCCGCCTGAGCGGATGCGCACCCGCTGCCTCGCGACAGCTGCCTCGGCAGGCCGAGCACCATCCCCGGTCGGCATGGGCCCGTCGCGCAGGGGGCTGGTGCAGCGCGTGCCGTGCGACAGCCATCCTGTCGGCAGAAGGCCGGGCGGCCAAAGGTCCCGAAGCTCCGGCCCAACGCCTCAGGCACTCCAGGCGCGCTGAAGCTACCGTCCAGTACGTGACCGCACTGCTGATGACCGGGTTCCCGGGATTCCTCGGATCGGCCCTGCTCGGGCGGCTGCTCTCCCGACGCGACGGCGTCCGGGCGATCTGCGTGGTCCAGCCCCAGCACCTCTCGGAGGCGCGCACGCGGCTCGCCAGGATCGAGGCCGACCAGCCGCACGTCGCCGGGCGTGTCGAGCTCGTCGAGGGCGACATCACCGCAGCCGGTCTCGGCGTCGCGCCCGCCGCGCAGGCGGGCCTGGCCGACGTCACCGAGGTGTGGCACCTGGCCGCCGTCTACGACCTCTCGGTGCCGGAGGCGGTGGCCCGACGGGTCAACGTCGGGGGCACCGAGCGGGTCCTCGAGTTCTGTCGCACGCGCGAGCGCTTCGACCGGCTGCAGTACGTCAGCACCTGCTACGTCAGCGGCCGTCACGCCGGCCGCTTCTCCGAGGACGACCTCGACACCGGGCAGGAGTTCCGCAACCACTACGAGTCCACGAAGTTCGAGGCCGAGGCGCTGGTCCGTCGGGCGATGGCCGAGGGACTGCCGGCGACGGTCTACCGGCCCGGGATCGTCGTCGGCGACTCGCGCACCGGGGAGACCCAGAAGTACGACGGTCCGTACTACCTGGCCACGTTCCTGCGGCGGCAGCCGCGGTGGGGCGCGGTGGTGCCCGCCGTCGGTGACGCCGACAGCGTCCGGTTCTGCCTGGTGCCGCGGGACTTCGTCGTCGACGCGATGGACGCGCTGTCCGTGCTCGACCGTTCCGTGGGCTGCACCTACGCGCTCACCGACCCGCACCCGCCGACGGTCCGCGAGCTGGTGACCACGTTCGGCCGGCACCTGGGCCGCCGGATCGTGTGGCTGCCGCTGCCGCTCGGCCCGACCCGCGCCCTGGTGGCGCTGCCCGGCGTCGAGCGGCTGCTCGGCATCCCCGCCGAGTCGCTGGACTACTTCGCCTCACCGACAACGTACGACACCGCGCAGACCTCCTCCGACCTCGAGGGCACCGGGGTCCGGTGCCCGTCCTTCGACTCCTACGCGGGCCGGCTCCTCGACTACATGGTCGAGCACCCGGAGATCGACGCCGCGGCGATGGTCTGAGGGTCGAGCACCATGCCGAGGACCGAGCTCCCGCTCGTCGTGAACGTCAGCCTCGCCGGCCGCGAGCGGGACTACGACGAGACCGTCACCTTCCTGCACCACCGGTTCCGGATCCGGCGGATCGGCACGGACGGCGACCTGGCGGCCGCCGAGGAGCTCGTGCGGGCGATGGCGCCACACGCCGCGGCGATCGCGGTCAGCGGCCTGCGCGAGGCCAAGGCCAGCGGCCTGTACGACGGCGAGCTGGCCGCGATCGAGCGGGTGGTCCGGGCCACGGACGCGGTGCCGGTCACGGATGGTCATGCCCTGCTCGGCGTGCTCCAGGAGTGGGCCGTGCGGCGCGTGCAGACCGAGATGCCCGGCTACTTCGACAACGCCCGCACCGTCGTTCTCGGCGGCCAGAACCACGAGCGCACCACCCGGATCCTGCGCGAGTACACGGCGAACCTCGAGTTCGCCGACCCGCTGCTGCGCATCGACCTGCCCGCCCGGCTCGACGCCAACCCGCTGCTTGCGGTCGCGGCAGACCTCGGCAGGTCGTCGCTGGGGCTGCTGCCGGGCGTCGTGCAGGCGCAGCTCCAGGCTCCCGGACACGTGGTCAGCCACGCCCTGGCCCGGCGTGCGGCCCGGGACTGCGACGTCGTGGTCGCGACGTACGAGGAGCTCGCCGGGTTCGGGCTCGAGGACCTCGCGGGCAAGACCCTGATCAGCAGGTCCATCTCGGAGGAGCGGCTCGCCGACCTGGGCGACCGCGGGGTGGACCTGGTCGTCGACGTGACGCCGCAGCCGTTCGGGGTCACCGTGGGCGCGGCGGTGCTCGAGGCGCTGATGCTGGCGTCCGTGCACGCGTCCGGCCGGCTCACCAACGACGACCTCCTGGAGATGATCGTCGCCGCCGGCTTCGAGCCCCGGGTGCTCCACCCGAACGGGTTCAAGCGCAAGAGCCGGTTCGCGTTCGTCATCCACCCCCTGTCCCAGCAGTACTTCACCCACGTCGAGCCGCTCCGCACCCTCTCCAAGGTCGCGCCGGGCGTGGTCATGGATGCCGTGGAGAAGGCGGTCGCCTACGCGCCGCCGTTCACCTACAGCCACGTCACCGGCATCGTCTCCCCGACCGGCGCGGAGGCGGAGGGCTGGTTGATCTCCGTCGGCGGGACTCCCAAGGAGCTGATGGCGCACAGCCCCGAGTTCACCTACGGGCGACTGCTCGCCGCGGCGGAGACGGCGCGCCGGCTGGGCGCCCAGATCATGGGTCTCGGCGCGTTCACGAAGGTGGTCGGCGATGCCGGGGTCACCGTCGCGAAGAAGGCGCCGCTCCCGATCACGACCGGCAACAGCTACAGCGCCGCCGGTGCCCTGTGGGCCGCGCACGAGGCGCTGCTCCAGCTCGGCCTGGCGCCGGTCGACGACCAGGGTCGCCTCAAGGGCAAGGCGATGGTGGTCGGCGCCACCGGGGCGATCGGCTCCGTGTGCGCGCGCCTGCTCGCGCTCGCGAGCGCGGAGCTGTGGCTGGTCTCGCCGGAGTCCGCGAAGCTGCTCGCCCTCAAGCAGGAGATCCAGCGGGAGAACCCCCGGGCGAAGGTCCACGTCGCGGCCACCCCGGACGACCACCTGGCGGCGATGGACCTGATCGTCACCGCCACCTCCGGCGCCGGCAAGCGGGTGCTCGACATCATGGCGGTCAAGCCGGGATGCGTGATCACCGACGTCGCGCGCCCGCTGGACCTCTCGGCCGCGGACGTGGCCCGTCGCCCGGACGTGCTCGTGGTGGAGTCCGGTGAGATCGAGCTGCCCGGCGACGTACGGATGAAGAGCATCGGGCTGCCCAAGAACGTGGCCTACGCGTGCCTGGCCGAGACCGTCGTGCTCGCGCTCGAGGGTCGCTACGAGACCTTCACCGTCGGGCGCAACATCGAGTGGCCCAAGGTCAAGGAGATCTACAAGCTCGGGCTCAAGCACGGGATGCGCCTGGCGACGATCTCGGGGGTGAACGGCGTCTACAGCGCCGAGGACATCGCGGGCATCCGGGAGCGCGCGCTCGCCGCCCGGGCCGCCGTGGGGGCGGGCCGCAGCGGCTCGTGACGCTCGGCGCGCGCACTGGTGACGTTCGTCCCTGCCCGCCGGCCGCGGACGGCGTGACGATGGGCGCTACCAGCGGGTAGCGAGGGCGAGGCGGTCATGGGTGGACGACAGCGGCTGAGCGGCCAGGACGCGCTCTGGTTGGCGATGGACAAGCCCGGCAACCTGATGGTCGTCGACAGCCTCTTCTGGACCGCCGAGCCGATCGACTGGGACCGCTTCCGCGAGGTGATGAGGGAGCGCTTCTGGGACCGGTACGACGTGGTCCGCAGCCTCATCGTGCGCGACGACGACGGCGTCCTGTGCTGGGAGGAGGTGCCCGGCGCCGAGCTCGACGACCGCTTCGAGCGGGTGGTGCTCCCGGCCCCCGGCGGCGACGCGGAGCTGCAGGACCTGATCGCCGCGCAGCGGATGCTCCCGCTCGACCGCGGCGAGCCGCTGTGGCGCGCGCTGCTCGTGGACGGCTTCCACGGCGGCAGCGCCGTGCTGTTCCGCAGCCACCACTCGATCGCCGACGGGATCCGGATGGTCCAGCTCGTGCTGCGCGTCTTCGACTGCAGCCCCGACGGCGACGAGCCCGGCGTGGCGAGGAAGGTGGGCCGGAAGAGCTCGCCGAGGACGGCCACCGAGACCCGGGCGCCGGCGCCGGACCGCGTCGACGGCTCCCTGACCGGCCGTGCGGTCGCCGCCGCGGCGGCGTCGCTCCAGGTCGCCCGGAGCGCGATCACCAACCCCGTGGGAGCCGCGCACAGCGCGCTCACCCGCTCCGAGGACCTGCTCGGCCGGCTCGGCGCGCTGCCGGTGGTGTCGGCGCTGCCCGGCGACGTCGACACCGCTCGCAAGCTGGTGCTCGGGACCCGCAACGACACCACCGCGTGGAGCGGGACGGTGGGGGACCGCAAGGCGATCGCCTGGACCGCGCCGTTGTCGCTCGCTGAGGTCAAGGCGGTCGCCCACGCCCACGGCGCGACCGCGAACGACGTGCTGGTCAGCTGCGTCGCCCAGTCGCTGCGGGCCTATCTCGAAGCCCACGACGCGGTGTGCCACAGCGTCACCTGGGACGTGCCCGTGAACCTCAAGCCGTTCGACCCCGACCTGCCCGTCGAGCTCGGCAACGGGTTCGCGCTGGTGCAGCTCGAGCTGCCGACGAACATCGCCGACCCGGTCCGTGCCCTCGACGTCGTACGGCGCCGGATGAGCCGGATCAAGAACGGACACGAGGCGGTCGTCGACTACGGCATCCAGGCCGCCATCGGCCGGATGAGCACGGCCCTCTACCGGGCCACGATCGACCTCCTGGCCAACCGGGCGGTCGGGGTGCTCACCAATGTGCCGGGTCCGCAGGTCCCGCTCTACATCGCCGGTCGGAAGGTCGAGGCGATGATGGGCTGGGCGCCGCTCACGGCCGACCAGGCGATGAGCCTGACGATCTACAGCTACGACGGCAAGGTGTTCGTCGGCCTCGCCGCCGACGCCGGCCTGGTGCCGGACCACCAGCAGGTGGTCGACGGCTTCGCCGAGGCGTTCGCACGGCTGGCCGAGCACACCGAGGCCGTCCGGCTGCCGCAGCTGGTGGGGCGCTAGGCCGGCCCGTCGACCTGACCGGCCGCCAGGACTGGGTCACCCGGCGCGCTGCAGTGTCCGGGTCAGCATCTCGACGGCGCGGGCGACCTCGGCCTCGAGCCGGTCGCCCACCCGGTCCGGGGCCCCCCGGCCCTCGGCCGCGTGCCGCTCGACGGCCCTGGCCAGGCTGCCGGCCGCGCGCGCGCCGATGTTGTCGGCGGACCCCGCGAGCTGGTGGGCCTGGGCGCGCACCGTGGGCCAGTCGCTCCGGTCCGCGGCCTCGGCGATCGTGCGGGCGAGGGCCGGCGCTGATGCGGCGAAGGCGTCGACCAGCGCGGGCAGGAGGCCCCCGCTGCCCGGGTTCCCCAGGCCGCGCAACAACGAGACCCGCTCCAGGTCGAGGGCCGGGCCGAGGTCGTCGGTCGGGTACTCGTCGGCCGGTTCGGTCTCCTCGTCGGACGGTACGCTCTGGTCGACCGGCTCGGCCGGAGCCCACTGGCTGAGCACCTGGTCCAAGGTGGCCGCGTCGACCGGCTTGGCCACGAACCCGTCCATCCCGGCGGCGAGCGCGCGCCGCTTGTCGTCCTCGGTGACGGACGCGGTCATCGCGATGATCGGCAGGCGGGTCCCGACCTCACGACTGCGGATCTCCGCGGTCGCCTGGTAGCCGTCCATGATCGGCATCTGGCCGTCCATCAGCACCGCGGTGTAGGAGTGGCGCGCGACGGCCGCGACCGCCTCCGTGCCGTCGCCGGCGAGGTCCACCTCGAACCCGAGCCTGGTGAGCAGGCCCTCGGCGACCAGCTGGTTGATCGAGTTGTCCTCGGCGACCAGCACCCGCCCCCGGCGCGGCGTGGGCCGGCGCGGTGCGGCAGGGGCGTCAGCGCCGGGAGCAGGCGGCGTGCCCGGCGCCAGCAGCTCGGTCAGCCGGCTGCGGAGCTCGCTCAGCCGGACCGGCTTGGTCACGACCGTGCTCACGCCGGCGCGGAGCACGGCGTCGTGGTCGAGCTCGGCCGTCGCGGACAGCAGGACGGGGCGGCTGTCCCGCAACGCGGGGTCGGCCCCGATCGCAGCCAGCACCTCGAGGCCGTCGACGCCCGGCAGCCGGGAGTCGACCAGGACGACGGCGTACGGATCCGCGGCCGCCGCGGCGGTCCGCATCAGCGTCAGCACCGCCTCCGGGCGCCCGGTCACATCGGCCCGGAACCCGGCCTCGGTGAGCTGGGCACCGAGTACGCGACGCTGCGCCGCGTTGTCGTCGACGAGCAGCGCCCGCGCACCCGCGAGGGGGGCCGGGCCCGGGGCCGCCGCGGTGTCCGCCACCGTGAGTGGCACGACGAACCAGAAGGTGCTGCCCTGGCCCTCCTGGCTCTCGAAGCCGATGGACCCACCCATCAGCTCGACCAGGCGCTGCGAGATGGCCAGGCCGAGTCCGGTGCCGCCGTACCTGCGGGTGGTGGAGGGGTCCGCCTGCGCGAACGACTGGAACAGGCTCGCCTGTGCGTGCTGCGGGATGCCGATGCCGGTGTCGACGACCTCGAAGCGGACCGACGACGCGCCCGCGTCCGGGCCCGCGGTCGACCGGTCGGGCCCGGCCAGCAGAGCCCGGACGACCACCTCGCCGGTGGCCGTGAACTTCACGGCGTTCGAGGTGAGGTTGAGCAGGACCTGGCGCAGGCGGGCCTCGTCGCCGACGAGCCGTGCCGGGAGGTCGGGAGCGGCCTCGACGACGAGCTCGACCTGCTTGCGGCAGACGCTGTCGGCGACCAGGCCGGCGACGGTGTCCACGGTCCGCCGCGGGTCGAACGGTGCCCGCTCGAGGTCCAGCATCCCGGCCTCGATCTTGGAGAAGTCGAGGATGTCGTCGATCAGCGTCAGCAGCGTGGTCCCGGCCTCGCTCAGGCCCTTGGCGTAGCGCCGCTGGGTCTCGTCGAGCTCGGTGTCGAGCAGCAGCCGGGTCAGGCCGATGACGCCGTTCATCGGGGTCCGGATCTCGTGGCTCATCGTGGCCAGGAACGCCGACTTGGCGGCGGTGGCGGCCTCCGCCTCCTTGCGGGCGTGCACCGCCTCCCGGCGCGTGATCTCGAGGTCGTGGGTGCGCGCCTCGATCCGCTTCTCCAGGTCGGTCCGGTTGGCGCTGAGCTCCTCGGCGAGCATGTTGATGCCGAAGATCACCGCGTCCAGGTCCTCGTCACCGCGGATCCGGGGGCCGCGCGCGTCGAGGTCGCCGGTCGCGAGCCGGGTGAGCAGGTCGATGACCGGCTGGATCCGCTCCTCGCTGGTCATGGCTGAGCCTGGAGCCAGGCGATCGCCTCGGCCTCGGAGCCGAACATCCGGACCGGGATCTCCCCGCGCTTGAGGCCTAGGAAGAAGTTCGCGAGCATCCGGGCAGGGGCGTTCCGGGCGACCAGCGCGACCGCGCGGTAGTGCGGGTTCTGGTCGATGAAGTACTCGCGGGCGTCACGGTCGATCTGCACGCCGTCGCGCAGGTCCACCAGCGAGAGCACCCGGCCGTGGCCCAGGGCCTGGATGTCGGCGTCGATCGCCCGCGCCAGGGCCAGGTCGCAGCGCGCGCCCGGCAGCCAGTCCGTCCGGGCTATGCCGGCACGCTCGTCCCACGAGACCTGATAGCGATCGTCTCCCACCCCCACGCCGGTGCCTCCTTCGCCACGGCAAGCCTAAGTCATGCGCCCCCCCGGCACTGATGAAGATCGGCAGGCTCGAGACCGGCCTGAGGGCGCGGAGGAGGCCATCTGATCGGGACGCCGATCGTCCCGATCCGGCGGTGGTGGGCGATCAGCGGAAGGCGCAGCTCCCGCTGAAGCCGAACCGGCGCAGGATCATCGCCGCCGGGCAGAAGCCGGTGAAGCTCGACTGGAGCAGGTTGAGGCCGACGAACGCGGTCAGCAGCAACCACCAGGACGAGACCAGGGCGACGAGCAGGACGCTGATCAGGGTGATGGTGCCGGCGAGGGTGAGCACGGCGCGGTCGAGGCTCATGGGTACGGCGGTTCCTTCGGCTCGGGACTGCGGGCAGGCGGGGTCGGGACGAGCGGGGCACAAAGACCCGGTCGTCGGGTCTCTCGACCCTCGTCGGCACTATACCCCGGGGGGTATATCTGGTGTCACATCGGGTATACACAGAGAGGCTCGACAGATGCGCAAGAAGGTCCTGGTGCTCGGCGCCAACTTCGGAGGGTTGACGGCGGCCCTCGCCGTGCGGCACGAGCTGGACGGCGACGTGGACGTGACCGTGGTCGCCGCGAGCGACCACTTCCTGTTCAACCCCAGCCTGATCTGGCTGCCCTTCGGCAAGCGCGACCGGTCCGACATCACCTTCCCGGTCGCCCCGACGCTGGAGTCCCACGGCATCGAGTTCGTGCACGCCGCCGCCACGGGGGTCGACCCGGTGGCTAAGCAGGTCACGACCGACGACGGCCGCGAGCTCGACTACGACTACCTGGTGATCGCCACCGGCTACCGCAACGTGGACGACGTGGTCCCCGGCTTCACCGAGAACGCCAACACGATCACCACGCTGCCGGAGGCCGAGCGCGCCGGGGCCGCCTGGCGCCGCTACCTCGACGACTCCCGCGGCTCCGGCGGGCCGCGCGACGTCGTGATCGCCGCGACGCAGGGGGCGGGCTGCTTCGGGGCGGCGTACGAGTTCCTCTTCAACACCTCCTACCAGCTGAAGAAGGCGGGCCTGCGCAAGCAGGTGCGGCTCACCTACGTGACCGCCGAGCCGTTCCTCGGCCACTTCGGCATCGGCGGCCTGCCGCACGGCGAGCAGCTGCTCGGGATGTTCTTGAGGAAGGAGGGCATCGAGGCGCGGATCAGCGTCGGCATCGACCACGTCGACGAGGGCTCGCTGGTGCTCGCCGACGGGGAGCGGCTGCCGTTCGGCTTCGGCATGGTGGTGCCGCCGTTCGCCGGGCAGGACTTCCTCACCCGGTCCGACGGCCTGGCCGACGAGAAGGGCTACGTGCAGGTGCGCCCGACCTACCAGAGCGAGAAGTACGACGACGTCTACGCCGTCGGCGTGGCGGCGGCCGTGGACGTGCCGTGGCAGACCCCGACGCCGGTCGGGATCCCCAAGACCGGGTTCCCGACCGAGGTGATGGCGCACACCGCCGCCGCGAACATCGCCGCGCAGATCCGGGGCGAGGTCCCGGCCCGGACGAAGTCGTTCGGCGACATCAAGGCGGTGTGCGTGATGGACGCCGGCAACAACGGCGTGATCATCCTTGCCGACAAGATGCTGCCGCCGCGCAAGCACGGGGTGCTGATCCCGGGCCCGCAAGCGCACCTGATGAAGCTCGGCTTCGAGAAGTACTTCCTCTGGAAGATGCGCAACGGGCACGTCCAGCTGCCCTGACCGCTCCGACCCCGGTCGTCCTGACTCCGGCGACCGGTGAGGGGGACGGCCGTGGCGGTCGCTCAGGCGGCCGCCACGGCCGACGCCGCGGCCGCGAGGAGGACCACGAAGCCCGCGAGCTCGACCATGCCGATGGTGCCGGGCCGCATGCCGGACCAGTCGCGGCGCAGCGCGCGGCCCGCGAGGACCGCGAACGCGGGCACGAAGAGCCAGCCCGCGGGCAGGTGCCAGGCGAGGGCGAGCAGCGGACTGGCCAGCAGGCAGGCCACGGCGAACGCGCGGGACGCCCGGGCGTACCGCGGATCGCGGCGCTCGCGCAGCAGCGACTTCACGTGCAGCGTCGACCCGAGCAGGACGAGGGCGCACGCCACGGCGAGCAGCCAGGCCTGGCTCGGCACGGCCGAGAGCAGTGCTGCCGGCATCGCCGCGTCGGGATCGTCGCCGACCAGCCCCGTCACCACGACGATGCCCGAGCACTGGGCCACGAACACCGCATCGTTGACGAGGTCGCGCTCCCGGTTGCGCCGGGCGTAGGCGAGGTTGACCGCGAACGACGCTAGGTAGAGGACGCCGACCCACAGCAGCCAGGGCCGCAGCACGACCGCCGCGAGGCCCGCCGGGGCGAACAGCGCGACCCAGACGAGCAGGGGCCGGCGGAACCGCTCGGGCCTGCGGGCCCGCACGTAGCTGAGCACGAAGTACGACGCGGGGTAGGCGGCGATCCACGCCCAGGCCAGCGGCAGCCAGGCCCAGGTGGGGTCCCCGACCAGGAACCCGAGCGCGAGCGGGAGCCCCAGGAACGCCCATGCGCCGTGCTGCGGCGGGAACAGCGAGGTGCGCTGGGCCGTGCGGCTCCGGGGCGCGTGGTCGTCCGCGGTCACGAGACGAGCCTAGGATCCCGGGACTCGATCCGTGGGGGTACCGCGTGTGCGCCGGAGCACAGGGAATGCGGACCTCGCGGCGATTGCTGTGTACGATGGTCTCGCACCCGGTCGCACGTCGTGGACCGGTGTGCCCCACGCCGAGTCCCGGCCATCTCGCCCGGCACTCATCGGTCTCGCAGGTCTGTGCCATCGATCCTGCGGACCCGTGGAACCGGTACGTCGCCGAGCGCACCACCCGGGCGCCTCGGTCGTCGTACCTCAGAACGAGCACACTCCGGAGGAGGGGTTCTTGGCTCGACAGGGCCAGCGCCAGTCGGCAGGTCGCCGTGCACCCGCACGCAACCAGCGTCGTGGCGGCCGCGCGCTCGACAACGAAGGCATCATCCCGGTGCTCGCCCGCGCGGTGCGTGAGGTGGAGACCGCCGTCCAGCGCGGGGCGGTGTCCCCGTCGACCCGCACCAGGTTCCAGGTGATCGCCCTGCTGGTCCGCGAGGAGCGGTCCCGGGTCAAGGCCGACGCCGAGAGCACGGAGGCGCAGCGCGGCGAGCAGCTCAAGCGCCTGGACGGGATCGCGACGATCCTCGCGAAGACAGCCGCCCGCGACACCTCGCTGCTGGCTCTCCTCGCCGAGCAGGCGGTGGTCTCCGACGCCGCCCACGAGCTGCGCCGCCGGATGATCGAGGCCGCCGGTCTCGAGGTGGTCGAGGAGGAGCCCGCGGAGCCGGAGCCGCTGGCCGTGGTCACGGCGCCGACGCGTCGCGTGGTGCCGCAGTCGGTGGTCCAGCACCAGCTCTCCAACCCGTTCCTGGTGCCCGACTTCGCCAACGCCCAGCAGGGCAGCGGCCGGGCCCGCCGGCTCGCCGGCTGGGAGCTGCTCGGCCCGCTCTTCCGCTCCTTCGAGTACGCGCTGCCGAAGATCGGGCAGACCGGCGCCGCCTCGTGCATGGCGCTGCCCGAGCCGATCTCCGCGGTCCGGCTGCCGGCCGGCCGCGAGCTCATGCACCACCAGGCCCAGCTGGTGGCGGCCGCCGGCAGCGGCCACCGGACCTTCCTGCTCGCCGACGAGCCCGGTCTCGGCAAGACCGCCCAGGCCCTGCTCGCCGCCCAGGCTGCCGACGCCTACCCGCTGCTGGTCGTGGTCCCCAACGTCGTGAAGACGAACTGGGCCCGCGAGGTGGGCCTGTGGACCCCGGGCCGCACGGTCACGGTGATCCACGGCGACGGCAACGACGTCGACGGCTTCGCCGACATCGTGGTGATCAACTACGAGGTCCTCGACCGGCACGTCGGCTGGCTGGGCCAGCACGGCTTCCGCGGGATGGTCGTCGACGAGGCGCACTTCATCAAGAACAAGTCCTCGCAGCGCTCCCAGCACGTCCTCCAGCTCGCCGACCGGATCCGCGGCCGCTTCGCCCGGCCGCTGCTGATGGCGCTGACCGGAACCCCGCTCATCAACGACATCGAGGACTTCCAGGCGATCTGGGAGTTCCTCGGCTGGATCGACGAGAAGGTCCCGCTCGGGGCCCTGATGGACGCCCTCGAGGACACCGGCCTGACCCCCGCCGACCCGGCCTTCTACCCGAACGCCCGGCGTGCGGTCGTCGACATGGGCATCGTCCGGCGACGCAAGATCGACGTCGCCGCGGACATCCCGGCCCGCCGGATCGCCGACCTGCCGGTGGAGCTCGACGACGAGGCCGGGCGCTCGATCCGGGCCGCCGAGCGCGAGCTCGCCCGCCGGCTCGTGGAGCGCTACGAGATGGCGCTGGCCACCCGCAAGGAGGGCCGGGTCGTCGACGGCATCGACCACGAGCTCGTGCGACGGGTGGCGACCTGGGAGCGCGAGGACATGGACACCTCGAGCGGCGAGAACGTCTTCAGCATGATGCGGCGCATCGGCAAGGCGAAGGCCGGCCTCGCGGCCGACTACGCCGCCCAGCTCGCCCGCAACGTCGGCAAGGTCGTGTTCTTCGCCAAGCACATCGAGGTGATGGACGAAGCGGAGCAGACCTTCGCCGCTCGCGGGCTGCGCTACTCCTCGATCCGCGGCGACCAGACGACGGCCGTACGCCAGCGCAACATCGATGCGTTCGTGAACGACCCCGAGGTCGCGGTCATCGTCTGCTCGCTGACCGCGGCGGGCGTGGGCGTCAACCTCCAGGTCGCCTCGAACGTGGTCCTGGCCGAGCTGTCCTGGACCGACGCGGAGCAGACCCAGGCGATCGACCGGGTCCACCGGATCGGGCAGGAGGAGCCGGTGACCGCGTGGCGGATCATCGCCTCGCAGACCATCGACACCCGGGTCGCCGAGCTGATCGACAGCAAGGCCGGTCTCGCCGCCGTCGCCCTGGACGGCTCCGACGAGGAGATCTCGTCCTCGGTCGACATCCAGCTCGAGGCTCTCGTCGCCCTGCTCACCCAGGCGCTGACCGAGGCACAGGAGCGCGCGGCCGCCTCCTGAGACCCGCATCTCGGCAGCCCGCCTGGTCCACACTGAACCCGACAGCCGGTTCCTGCGTGTGACGGGTGGGAGGTGTGATGGCCGCCGAGAGTCAGGGAAGCCCTGAGGCGCTGATGCAGCAGCTGCACGACGAGCACGCCGCTGCGCTCTGGGGCTACTGCCTGCGCCTGACGGGGCAGGACCGGGCCCGCGCCGAGGACGTGGTGCAGGAGACGCTGCTGCGTGCCTGGCGGAACTTCCCCGCCCTCGACGAGGCGCACGGGTCGGTGCGCGCCTGGCTGTTCCGCGTCGCCCGCAACATCGTCATCGACGAGTGGCGCACCAAGCGGTCGCAGAGCGAGATCGCCGTCGCCGACGTACCCGACGGGGCCGGCGAGCCGGACCGCACGGACCAGCTCCTGCTCTCGTGGGTGGTCGCCGACGCGCTCACCAGGCTCTCGACCGAGCACCGGGCGGTGCTGCTGGAGTGCTACTACCGCGGCCAGTCCGTCGCGGAGGCCTCGCGGCGGCTCGGCGTGCCGGAGGGCACCGTGAAGTCGCGCACGCACTACGCGCTGCGGGCGCTGCGCCTGGTCCTCGAGGAGAGCGGGGTGGTCGCATGAGCAGCGCACCCCACCCGGCCGACGGCTGCGAGCTGGCCCACCTCGACGGTGCCTACGTGCTGGGCGCGCTGGCGCCGGAGGAGCGGTTGGAGTTCGAGCGGCACCTGCGCGGCTGCAAGGACTGCGCGCGGTCGGTGCAGCAGCTGGCGGGCCTGCCCGGCCTGCTCTCCCAGGTCTCGGCCGAGGTCCTCGAGTCCGCGCCCGTCGACGAGCCGGTGCCCGACACCCTGCTGCCGGCGCTGGTGCGGGAGGTGCGCACGGGTCGCCGTCGTCGGCGCTGGCTCGCCGGCCTGGCCGCGGCCGCGGCGGTCGTGGTCGTCGGCGCCGCGTCGGTCGCGGTCGCCACGATGAACGACGGTGACGGCGCCCCGGTCGCGGTGCCCACGGCGTCCGCCTCGGCGCTCGAGATGACCCCGGTGGGCGCCGACGGCGTCACCGGGTGGCTCTCGATGACGTCGGTGGCGTGGGGGACCCGTCTCGAGCTGACCTGCAGCTACCAGGCGCCGTACGGCGAGGGGTACCACGCCGGGCCGCCGACGTACGAGCTGGTCGTGCGCACCCGCGACGGCCGGGTCGAGCCCGTCGCCAGCTGGCGGGGCCTGCCGGGCCGCACCTTGACGATCACCGGCGCGACCGCCGCGCTGCGCGAGGACATCGTGTCCGTGCAGGTCCGGGCGGCCGACGGCCACCCGGTGCTGCGGATCAGCGGCTGAAGGTCTCCAGGAAGCGGTCCCGGAAGGCGTCCATCCGCCAGACGGTGGCGTCGGGTGCGGGGTGGAGGCCCGGCTGCCAGCCCCAGCCGCCGATCCGGTCGACGACGCGCGGATCGCGGGCGATCACCGAGACCGGTACGTCGTGGCCGGGGTCCGGTCCGGTGACGTAGGAGTGCGGCTGGTGGTCGCCGAGCACGACCAGGACCAGGTCCGGGTCGGGGTAGGTCTCGAGGAACGACACCAGCGTGTCCATCGTGTACTCGATCGACTGGCCGTAGAGCCGGCGTACGTCGGAGGAGCCGGGCTGCGTGGGGGTCTCGTCGAACACCGACCCGTCGCCGACCCGGTCCCAGGGGACCAGGTCCGGGGACGGGGCCCACGGGTGGTGGCTGGAGACCAGGTCGATCTCGGCCATCACCGGCCGCCGGTGCGGCTGCTCGAGCTCGAGCCGGCGGAACGTGGCCAGCGTGTACTGGTCCGGCATCGGCGCGTAGCCGAACTCGGGCCCGCGGTAGCCGACGTTGCGTGAGTCGTAGAGCTGGTCGAAGCCGTAGAAGGCCGCCCCCTCGGGCCAGTCGCGGGTGTTCGCGGGTACGTCGAAGACCGTGCGCCAGCCCGCGCCCTCGAACGCCGAGGCCAGGGTCAGCCGGTCGTCCCCCACCAGCTGGTCGTAGCGCTGCTGGCTGTCGACCCACAGCCCGGACTGGAGGGTGGAGTGGGCCAGCCAGCTGGCGGCACCGAACGTCGGCGAGGTCAGGAACGCGCTGCGTGCCGACCAGCCCGCTGCGCGCAGCCGCCGGCTGCCGGCGTCGAGCACCGCGTCGACGCCCGGCGCGATGTCGGGCGCGAACGAGGTGCCCTGCACGGCCACTCGGCCGTAGGACTCCACGAACACGACCAGCACGTCCTTGCCGCGCAGGTCGGTCAGCAGGCTGTCCGGGCGGGCGTCCGCGTAGCGGTCGGCCTGGATCTCCTGCTCGAAGGCGCGCCGGTCGGCGAGGTCGGCGCGCACCTGCTGGACCTCGTCGAAGGCCAGGCCGGCCGCGCCGCTCGTGGCCACCGGCAGCCCGATGACCGCCCCGAGCAGCCAGGCGAGCGCAAGCGCTCCCGCAGCCCGGGCCGAGACGAGCCGGTGGCTCACGACCAGCCGGCTGACCCGGACGGTGGCGAGTGGCAGCGCGACGAGGACCAGGACCGCCGCGAGACCCGCGGCGACCGCGGTCGCGACCGCCGCCGGCCGGCCCACCGAGTCGCCCAGCACCCCGACCCCCGGCCCCAGGTAGACCCAGTCGGTGACCGGGTCGACGGGGCGGTCCAGGATCGCGCGGAACCCCGCGTCCGCGAGGCCGAGCACCACCAGCACGCCGAGTGCCAGGCCGACCAGCAGTGCGGCGAACAGCCGCGCCCGCGCGCCCAGCACCAGCGCAAGCACCATCAGCAGCGCCGCGGCGACGGGCACCCGCACCAGCCCGGCCGGTCCGTCGGGCAGGACCAGGGCGACCCACACCACGGCGAGGGCGGTCAGGGTCAGGCCGCCACCGCGGGGGTACGCCGCCTGGTCGTGCGGCGGGCGCCGGGTCCGCCAGAGCCACCACACGTCCCGGCCGAACGACTCCGCCAGCAGGGCGAGGGCCACCAGCAGCGCGACCTCGGCGAGGGTGCCGGGGACCAGGCCCGCGGCGACCACGGCGAGCGTCAGTCCCTGGACCGCGGCCACGACCTTGCGCCAGTGCCGCGTCGGCACCGGCCGGCGCAGCCACGACCACAGCCGCTCGGCGAGCCACAGCAGGTAGCGGGCCGCGCCGATCGCCAGGACCCACCAGCCGTGCGCGGAGGCGACGTACACGCTGAGCACCGCGATCAGGAACGCGTCGGTCTCCATGTCGAAGCGGGCTCCGAACGCCGACGCGGTGCCGGTACGCCGAGCCACCTGGCCGTCCACCCAGTCGAGCGAGAGCGCGATCGCCACGAGCACCAGGCCCGGACCGGTCGGCCCGATGACGGCGACCACGACGGCCAGCGCCGCCCGGACCAGCGTGACGGCGTCCGCTGGTCGTCGGAGCCGGTGGTGAACCGTCGGCACGGCACCTCCGTGTGTGTGGGTGTGACCAGTCCTACGGACGCCGCGCCGGCCGGGTTCACCCCGACCCGCTCGGCCCGTGCCTTCTGGGTCGGCGGGCCCGGGCACGGGGAGCTGCGTCCGGTCGAGCCGCGACCGCCGGGCGCCGGCGAGGTGCTGGTGCGCACGCTGCACTCCGGGGTGAGCCGCGGGACCGAGGCGCTGGTGTTCCTCGGCCGGGTCCCGGCCGACCAGCGGGCGGTCATGCGCGCGCCGCACCAGGAGGGCGACCTCCCCGGGCCGGTGAAGTACGGCTACCTGAGCGTGGGCCGGGTCGAGGCGGGGCGCTCGGACCTCGTCGGCCGGACCGTCTTCTGCCTCTACCCCCACCAGACCGAGTACGTCGTGCCCGCCACGGCGGTCGTCCCGGTGCCGGACGGGGTGCCGGCCCGGCGCGCGGTGCTGGCCGGCACGGTCGAGACCGCGCTCAACGCCCTGTGGGACCTCGCGCCGCTGGTCGGGGACCGGATCGCGGTCGTGGGCGGCGGGATGGTCGGGTGCTGCGTGGCCCGGCTGCTCGCCCGGATCCCCGCCACCGAGGTCACGCTGGTCGACGTCGACCCGGCGCGGGCCCGGGTCGCGGCCGCGCTGGGCGTCGGCTTCGCCGTACCCGACGAGGCGCCGGCGGCGCGCGACGCCGTCGTGCACTGCAGCGCAGCCGCCGCGGGGCTGCAGCTCTCCCTCGACCTGCTCGCACCGGAGGGCACCGTGCTCGACCTGAGCTGGTACGGCGACCGGCCGGTGCAGCTCTCGCTCGGCGGGGCGTTCCACTCCGGGCGGCTCGGCATCCGCGCCAGCCAGGTCGGCGCCGTGGCCGCTGCCCGCCGGGCGACCCGGACGCACAGCGACCGGCTGGCGCTCGCGCTGGAGCTGCTCCGGGACCCGGCTTTCGACGTGCTGCTGACCGGGGAGTCGGACTTCGCGGACCTGCCCGACGTGATGGCGCGGCTGGCCGACGGCCGGCTCGAGGCGCTGTGCCACACCATCCGCTACCCGGACCCGGAGGGGGGACGCGCCGTGTACACCGTGACGGTCCGCGACCACATGATGATCGCGCACAGCTTCACCGGCGAGGTCTTCGGACCGGCGCAGCGCCTGCACGGTGCGACGTACGTCGTCGACGCGGCGTTCTCCGGGCCCGAGCTCGGGCCGGACGGGATCCTCCTCGACATCGGTCGCGCCGCGGACCTGCTGCGCGAGGTGCTCGGCGCGCTCACCTACCGCAACCTCGACGACGAGGCGGACTTCGCGGGCGTCAACACCTCGACCGAGCTGCTCGCGCGGACGGTCGCCGACCGGCTCGCGGAGCGGACGCCGGAGCTCGGGCCCGTGACGGGCCTCGTGGTCACCCTGCACGAGTCGCACATCGCCTCGGCCGGCTATGCGAGGTCGGTGTGACCGTCCACCTGGTGCTGCCCGCAGGCGTCGACGACCCGGCCCGGCCGAGCGGCGGGAACGTCTACGATCGTCGGGTCGCCGACGGGCTGGGCGCCGTCGAGCACACCTCGACGGCCACCGTCCCGGACGGGGCGCTGGCCCTGGTCGACGGCCTGCTGACCACGCCGGACCTCGTGGCGGAGGCGGGCCGGCTGCGGCTGGTGGTCCTGGTGCACCTGCCGCTCGGGCCGGACGCGCCGTGGGAGCGCGACGTCCTGCGCGCCGCGGCCGGCGTGATCGCCACGAGCCGCTGGACCCGGACCTGGCTGGTGGAGGGCTACGGGCTGGCGCCGGACCGGGTGCTCGTCGCCGAGCCGGGCGTCGACCCGGCCCCGGTCGCACCCGGGACGCCGGACGGATCGGCCCTGCTGGCCGTGGGCGCCGTGACGCCGCTGAAGGGGTACGACGTGCTGGCGGCCGCGCTCGCCCGGCTCGGCGACCTCGACTGGACCTGCCGCGGGGTCGGGTCGCTGGACGTCGAGCCGGCCTTCGCGGCCGCGCTGGGCGACGCGGTACGGCTCACCGGCCCGCTGACCCGCTCGGCCCTGGAGGCGACGTACGCCGAGGCGGACCTGCTGGTGCTCGCGTCCCGCGCGGAGACCTACGGCATGGTCGTCACCGAGGCGTTGGCCCGCGGCATCCCGGTGGTCGCCACCGACGTGGGCGGCGTGCGGGAGACGCTGGGCGACGGGGGAGTGCTGGTGCCGCCCGAGGACCCGGCGGCGCTCGCGGACGCCCTGCGGACCTGGCTCACCCACGCCGGGCGCCGGGCCGACCTGAGGGCGGCCGCGCTGCGGCGGCGGGAGACGCTGACCGGCTGGGACCGCACGACCGGCCTGGTCGCCGACGCACTGGAGGCCCTGCGGTGAGCCCGGTGATGAGCCCGGTGATGAGCCCGGCGATGAGCCTGGCGATGAAGTGGGGGCGGGTCGCGGCCGGCGCGGCGGTGCTCGCCGTGGTCGTCGAACGGGTCGGGACCGGGCCGTTCCTCGACGCGGTCCGCGCCACCTCGCCGGCCGCCCTGCTCGCCGCGCTCGCGATCACCGCGCTCACGACCCTGTGCTGCGCCTGGCGCTGGCGTGTGGTCGCGGCGCGGCTCGGGGTCGACGTACCGCTCCGGCCGGCGGTCGGCGCGTACTACCGCTCGCAGTTCCTCAACGCCACGCTGCCGGGTGGCGTCCTCGGCGACGTCCACCGTGCGGTGCGGCACGGACCGATGCCGGTGGCGCTCGAGCGCGTCGTCGGCCAGGTGGTGCAGGTGGTCGCGACCGGCGGGGTGCTGCTGGCGGTCTCACCCTGGCCCGCGGCCGCGGTGGCCGTCGGCGCCGGGCTCGCGGTCGCGCTGGTGCGGTGGCCGCAGGTCGTGGCCGCGTCGGTCCTGGCGGCGGCCGGCCACGTCGTGGTGTTCCTGGTCGCCGCCCGCGCAGCGGGCACCGACGCGACGCTGGCGGAGCTGCTGCCACTCGCGCTCGTCGTGCTCCTCGCGGCCGCGATCCCGCTCAACGTCGCCGGCTGGGGGCCCCGCGAGGGCGCGGCCGCCTGGGCCTTCGCGAGCGCCGGCCTCGGCGCCGCCGAGGGTGCCACGGTCGCGGTGGTCTACGGCGTACTCGCCCTCGTCGCCACCCTCCCCGGCGCCGTGCTGCTCGCCACGGGCGTGCTCGCCAGAGGCCGGCTCACCGAGCGACAGCGACAGCTCGCCCAGGGGGTGCCTGCCCGTGCCTGACCGGCCCTACACCCTGTTGAGCTGTGGCATGTCGCTGGACGGCTACCTCGACAGCGCCTCGGACCAGCGGCTGATCCTGTCCAACGACGCCGACCTCGACCGGGTGGACGCCATCCGCGCCGAGTCGGACGCGATCATGGTCGGCGCCGCGACGGTCCGCAACGACAACCCGCGGCTGCTCGTGCGCGACCAGGAGCGCCGCGACGAGCGGGTGTCCCGCGGGTTGAAGCCCTCCCCGCTCAAGGTCACCGTGACCTGCCAGGGCCGCCTCGACCCGCGCGGCCGGTTCTTCACCACCGGCGAGTCCGAGAAGCTCGTGTACTGCAGCAGTGGCGGTGCGCCCGAGGCACGGTCGCGGCTCGGCGCGGTCGCGACGGTGGTCGACGGCGGGCCGCGGGTCACCATGCGCCGGATGAGCGAGGACCTGCACGAGCGGGGGGTGCGCCGGCTGATGGTCGAGGGGGGCGGCACCATCCACACCCAGTTCCTCACCGAGAACCTCGCCGACGAGCTGCACCTGGTCGTGGCGCCGTTCTTCGTCGGCGACTCCCGCGCCCGGAGGTTCGTCGACGACGGCCCGTTCCCGTTCCAGCCCGGCCGGCCGGCGCGGCTGGTCGACGTCCGCCGGATCGGCGAGGTCGTGCTGCTGCGCTACGCGCTCTCCTCCCGGTTCGAGGGGGCGTCGTGACGGCCGTGGTCCGCACCGAGCTGATGGTGCCGCTGCGCCTGGCGGACGGCTGGTCGACGCTGGCGCGGCTCTACACGTTCGACGGCCTGACCGACCCCGGCGAGCACCTCGCCCTGCGGCTCGGCTCGCCCGGCGACGTACCGCTGGTGCGCGTGCACAGCGAGTGCCTCACCGGCGACGTCTTCGGCAGCCAGCGCTGCGACTGCGGGCCGCAGCTCCATGAGGCGTTCCGGCGCGTCGACGCTGTCGGCGGGTACGTCCTGTACCTGCGGCAGGAGGGGCGCGGCATCGGGCTGTACCCCAAGCTGGACGCCTACGCGCTCCAGGACGCCGGGCTGGACACCTACGAGGCGAACGTCGCGCTCGGATACGGCGAGGACGAGCGGGACTACTCCGTCGCGGCCCAGATGCTGGCCGCGCTCGGCGTCTCCCGGGTCGCGCTGCTCAGCAACAACCCGGACAAGGCCGAGCAGCTGACCCTCGGCGGGATCACGGTCGCCGCCCGCGTCCCCACCGCGGTGCACCGCTCCGAGGCGAACGCCCGCTACCTCGCGGCGAAGGCCCGGCACGCCGACCACACGCTCGACCTGGGCGCGTAGACGCGCCGCGATTGCTCGCCGGGCCTGCGAGCGCTCTCCCGGGCATGGAGCACCGGGTGGTGTCTGGGCCGGCGGTGGGCCGGCAATCGGGTCGGGGCCCGGTTCCGTTGGTGCTGCGCCGCGGGCCCGGGATGGGCCCGGGATGGGCCCGGGATGGGCCCGGGATGGGCCCGGGATGGGCCCGGGATGGGCTCCGTGGTCTCAGCGGGTCCGACCACTGCGATGGCTACCCCAGCTGTGCGCGCGTGCACCCCAGCCGGTGGAGTCGCGAGACGAGATCGGACGCGGCCTCCGGGGTCACGGACGGCAGGTCGGCGTAGGGGAGCGTGGCGCCGACCTCGGCTGCCTTGGCCACGCCCCACGAGTGGTAGGGGAACACGTCGACGCCGTCGAGCTCCGGATGCCGGGCGGCGATCGCCGCGACGTGCTGCAGGTGCTCGTGGGTGTCGTTCACGCCCGGGAGCAGCGGCACCCGGAGCCGCACCCGCTCGCCGAGGACGAGGAGCCGCTCGAGGTTGGCGAGGATTCGTCCGGGGCCGACGCCGGTGAGACTCCGGTGGTCCTGCTCGCCGGTCGCCTTCACGTCGTAGAGCCACAGGTCGACCAGCCCGACCATGCGCAGGACGGTCTGCTCCGAGGCGAAGCCGCTGGTGTCCAGGCAGGTGTTGACGCCGGCCTCGCCGGCGAGCCGGAGCAGCGACTCGGTGAACGCCGGCTGGGTGAGCGGCTCGCCCCCGGAGAGCGTGAGCCCTCCCCCCGAGGCGGCGTAGTAGTCGCGGTCGCGCAGGACCTCCTCGATGACGGCTCCGGCGGTCGTCACCCGGCCGATGACGCGGAGCGCCGGGCAGCGCGACCGGTGCGGCAGCCGCGCCGTCGCCCCGGGCGTCGCGTCCCGGCACTCCTCGCACCCGGGGCAGAGACCGGTGCGTACGGCGAGCTGGGGCCGGCGGTGCCAGGACTCGGCGTTGTGGCACCACCCGCAGCGCAACGGGCAGCCCTTGAGGAAGACCGTGGTCCTGATGCCCGGACCGTCGTGGACGGCGAACCGCTGCACGTCGAAGACGGTGCCCTCCACCAGGGCCGGCGGCGGGACCTCAGTAGAGGGTGCGCTCGACGATCTCACGCTGCACGTCCTCGGGCAGGTCGACGAACCGGGCGCTGAAGCCACCGACACGGACGAACACGTGCCGGTACTCGTCGGGGTGGGCGAGCGCTGCCTCCAGCTCGCCGCGCCCGGTGACCGTCACCATCAGCTGGCTGCCGCCGCGTGCGAAGTAGACGGAGAGGAGCGCCTCGACCACGTCCCGGCGGTCGCGGAAGAGCTCGCGCGAGAGCGACAGGTTCTGCACCGCGCCGGCGTGGATCGCGGGCGAGGGCCGG
The DNA here is from genome assembly GCF_030019515.1 of Nocardioides sp. GTDB lineage: Bacteria > Actinomycetota > Actinomycetes > Propionibacteriales > Nocardioidaceae > Nocardioides. The sequence continues at coordinate 88,006 of NZ_JASEEQ010000004.1, forward strand.
ACGACGGAGTTCATCCGCGCCGTCAGCCCGCAGGTGTCGGCCCCGCCCGTCGGGGCGTTCCCGTTCGCCATCGGCGTCCCGTCGTGCCGGCCGTCGGCGGAGGCGCCGGTGTGGGCGCCCATCAGGGTGTTGGCGCTGTTGTTGATCACCACGACGAGGTAGCTGGCCAGGCCGACCCGGGCCGCCTGTGCCCGGGCCTGCTCGCACACGTGCTCGTGCACCCGCACCAGCATCTCGTCGGCCTCGTCGTCGTCGTTGCCGTACTTGGGCTGGGCCAGCAGCAGGCCGCGCAGCGGCTCGGCGCCGGCGAAGTCGGTGCGCAGGGCGGCGAGCAGGTCCTCGGCCGGCACCTCCGCGCGTTCGAAGACGAGGCGGCGGATCGCGAGCAGGCTGTCCGCGGTGTTGGTGTTGCCGTAGGTCTCGAGGGTCCCCGCCAGGAGCTCGAGGCCCCCGTCGTGGAACGCCCTGCCCCGCTCGAGGCAGCCGTCGTAGAGCAGGCTGAGGTAGAGCGCGCTGAACTCCCGGGCGCAGACGTCGTACTCCAGGCGCTCCTGCTCGGCCAGCCGGCGGACGAGGTGGTCGACCTGTCCGGCGTACGCCGTCCAGAGCTCGTCGAAGGTCCGGTAGGTCTCCAGGCCGCCGAGGTCGGGGCCGAGGCGGCGGCCGGTCCGCTGGCACTCGCCGTGGAAGAGCGCCGCCTCGAGCGCCTTGAGGAGGTTGATGACGCCGCTGGGCGTGGCGAAGCTCCGCCCCTCCAGGACCAGCTCACCGCAGCCGTAGGGGACGTACTGCTCGGCCTCCTCGAGACCGACCCCCATGGCCGCCGCCGCGGCCGGGACGTTGACGTCGTCGTTGTAGAGGATCGGGAAGGTGCGACCCGCGCCGATGGCGTCGAGACCGCGCTCGAGCAGGAGCGGGTCCTGACCGGCGTGGAGGCGCAGGGAGAGCTGCGGCTCGGCCTCGAGCACCGTGCGAGACGCCTCGATCGCGAGCAGCGCGAACCGGTCCGCCGCCGCCGGGTCGGGGCGCCCGACGCCTCCCACGACGACCCGGTTGTGCACCCGTGTCAGCCGTGCGGCCATCAGCCGCCACAGCGACTGGGTGAGCCGGAGGGCCTCGTCGTCGGAGAGCACGCCGGCGTCGAGGTCGTGCGCCAGCAGGGGGCCGAGCGTGACGTCGAGCCGGCCGTAGTTACGGATGTCCCCGCACAGCTGGTAGAGCCAGAAGAGCTGCACCGCCTCGCGGTAGCTCTCCGGCGCGCGCTCGCACACCAGGCCGAGGGTCTCCGCCATCGCCTCGAGCTCGGTACGTCGGGCAGGTCCCGCGGACGCGGCCAGCCTGAGTGCCTGGTCCTGGTAGCGCCGCGCCGCCTCCTCGAGCAGGTCGAGCGCCTGGTCGAAGCCGGCCAGCAGGTCGAGGTCCACCCCACCACGGGCGCGGCGGGCTGCGACCTCGTCGCGCAGGCCGGGCAGGCCGAGTCCGACCAGCCGGGCGTTGTGGACGGTGCCGCCGCACAGCCGGTAGAGCGGGAACGCGATCCCGGGTTCGCCCATCCAGGCGTCAGAGGGCAGGTCCTCGGCGAGAGCTGGTGGGTAGGCCGCTCGCACCAGCGCGGCGGTCCGCTCCCGGCGCCAGTACGCGAGCATCTCCTCGACCTCGGCGCGGCGTTCGGCGCTCACCGCACCGGTGGTGAGCGCCTCGTCGACCAGGCGCGGCAGGACGTGGTAGCCGAGCGAGATGTCGGCGCCCCACTCGTCAGGGGTGAAGCCGCACAACCGGGGGGCGAGGCGGCCGGCGACGAGGTCACCGTCCTCGATCGGCGCGAGGGTCTCGGGCAGCTGGACCGCGAGGCAGGCCGCCTCGCGGAGCGCCGGGTGGGCGTCTCGGTGGGCCCGGTGGGCGGAGGTGAAGCGGAGCTCGGCGGCGAAGGGGTCCAGCGTGCTGGTCGCCGGCACGAGCATGTCCGGGGCAGGTGGGACGGCCTTGGTCGAGGCCCGCCCCGGTGCTGTCGCAGTCGTCTCCATCTCAGGTCCTCCAGCCAAGGGCAGCGCCCGCGGGTGCCACCGATTCCAGTCTAGGCAGCGCGGGGCGCGCCGGCATGAAGCGCTCGAGCCACGCGATCATCCGCGCGCACTGATCGACGAGGGCGAGGGGCGCCTGGACGCCGTGCGCCTCCTCGGGATCTCGTCCGGGGCGTGCTCCATGACCAGCACGATGGCAGATTCCGGCCCAGTCCACTAGCAATTCCCAAATCGATTGGCTAGCGTGCCGCTGAGATTGCTCCGTCGGGAGCACGGAGAGGAACGTCATGGAGACCACCCGCACCCGCCAGGTCCTGATCGTCCGGGGTGGTTGGGACGGCCACAGTCCGGTCGAGGCTACGGAGCGGTTCATCCCGTTCCTCAAGGAGCACGGCTTCGCGGTCGAGGTCCACGACGGTCCCGAGGTGTACGCCGACGCCGAGAAGCTCGCCGCGACCGACCTGGTCATCCAGTGCTACACGATGGGCGCGGCGACCGACGAGCAGGTGCTCGGCCTGTCGGCCGCCGTCGCCGCCGGCACCGGTATGGCCGGGTGGCACGGTGGCGTGTGCGACTCCTTCCGCAACTCGCCGGACTACCTGCACATGATCGGCGGCCAGTGGGCGGCACACCCGGGCGGGTTCGTCGACTACGAGGTCGAGGTCGTGTCGGAGAGGTCCGACCACGAGATCGTCCGGGGCCTGGATCGGTGGCAGCTGCACACCGAGCAGTACTGGGTGCTCACCGACGCCCTCGACGACGTTCTCGCCACAACGACGTTCACCGTCCGGGACGACACGCCGTGGCGGGAGCCGTTCGCGTGCCCCGCGGTCTGGACCCGCCAGTGGGGCCTCGGCAAGGTGTTCGTCTCCACGATGGGCCACAAGCTCGAGGACCTCGACCACCCCGACGTGCGCACGCTGACCGAGCGGGGTCTGCTGTGGGCGAGCCGCTGAGCGCGCCGACTCGCATCATCCTCGACACCGACCTGGCGATGGGGGCGCCGGGCTCGGACATCGACGACGGCTTCGCGCTGGCGCTCGCCCTGGCCGACCCGGCCCTCGAGGTCGATCTCGTGACGACGGTCGGCGGCAACAGCGACGTCGTCACGTCGACCCTGCTCACCCGCGAGCTGCTCGCGGTCCTCGGGTGCCCCGGCGTGCCTCTCGTCCAGGGTGCACCCGCCGGCGACGAGGCTGCCGCCGAGATCGTGCGCCGGGTACGGGCCGAACCCGGGGAGCTGACTCTCGTCGCGATCGGTCCCCTCACCAACGTGGCCCGGGCCCTGGCGCTCGACCCCGAGGTGGCGAGAGATGTCCACGAGGTGGTGGTGATGGGAGGGGTCTACCTCGAGCAGACCAACGTCGCGGCCATGCCCGGCGAGTACAACTTCTGGTGCGACCCGGACGCCGCGCAGGCCGTCCTCCAGAGCGGCGCTCCGCTGCGCCTGGTCGGTCTGGACGTCACCCGGAAGGTACGGCTCACCCGCACCGACGCCGACGCCCTCGCCGCCGGTGGCGAGTTCGGGCGCATCGCCGCAGCAGCGACCCACGGGTGGATCGACTTCCAGGAACGGGTCAAGCCCCACGAGGAGATCGAGCAGGGCAGCTGCGCACTGCACGACCCGTTGGCGGTGGCAGCGGTGGCCTACCCTGAGCTCGTGACCTGGCGGGACGCGCACGTCGAGGTGGAGACCGTCGGCCGGGTGACCCGGGGCGTCGCGATCGCCGACCTGCTGATGTGGGAGGACCCGCCGGAGCCCAACTGCCGGATCGCCACCGACGTCGACGTGGACGCCTTCCGCGCTCTGTTCCTGCGGCGGATGGCGGCGCTGTCGTGACGAGGGTCGACGTGGTCGTCGTCGGCTCGGTCAACCGCGACTACGTCTGCCGCGTCCCGGTGCTGCCGGCACCCGGCGAGACCGTGCTGGGCGGCGAGGCGTCGGTCGGATCGGGCGGCAAGGGCGGGAACCAGGCCGTGGCGGCCAGCCTCCTGGGGGCGCGCACCGCCCTCGTGGCGCGGGTCGGGCGCGACGACGATGGGCGGGCCCTCGCCGCCGACCTCGCCAAGGCCTGGATCGACACCACGGAGATGGTGGCGACGCAGGCCCGGACCGGGATGGCCTTCGTGATGGTCGACGCGGCCGGCGAGAACTCGATCGTGGTCGCGCCTGGCGCCAACGAGCTGCTCGAGGCGAGGACCACCGGGCGCGCCGTGCGGGCGCTGATCGCGCCGCCGGGCGTGCTGGTCACCCAGGCGGAGATCCCGGTGGCGGCCTTCGACGCCGCCATCCGCGCGGCGGGCGAGGTCGGCTGCCGCGCGGTGGTCAACCTGGCGCCGTACCGCCCCGTCGACGCGGAGGTGCTGGCGCTGTGCGACCCGCTGGTCGTGAACGAGACGGAGGCGAGCGGGCTCCTGGGCCGTGAGGTCCGAGGCGTGGACCAGGCGCGGGCGGCGGCCCTGGAGCTCGCCACGAGGTGCCGGTCCGCGGTCGTCACCGTCGGTGCAGCCGGCGCGGTCCTCGGGTGCGGCGCGGTGGTCGAGCATGTGTCCGCCGACCCGGTCGAGGTCGTGGACACCACCGGTGCGGGGGACGCGTTCACCGGCGCGCTCGCCGCCGTGCTGAGCGCGGGGTACGGCTTGGCCGAAGCGGTCCGGATCGGCGTGCGCGCCGGCACCTACGCCGTCGGGAGGCCGGGCGCCCAGGCCTCCTTCGCCGACGCGACGACACTCGGGCTCGGCCCGCTGCACGAACGCGGCTGAAGGCATTGACCGGCTCCGGGCGAGGGCCTAGCGTTCATCATCAGTAAAACGATTTGCATGGAATCTGACAGCAGGACGAGGAAAGGGCGCGGATGAGCGTGCACGAGACGGGTGCGGTTCGGCCCCCGCTGGGCGTGGCCATGATCGGCTACGCGTTCATGGGGGCGGCGCACTCGCAGGCCTGGCGCAACGCCCACCGGTTCTTCGACCTGCCGGTCCGGCCGGCGATGAACGTCGTGTGCGGCCGCACCGAGTCCGCGACCCGCGAGGCGGCGGAGCGGCTCGGCTGGGCGGGCTGGAGCACCGACTGGCGCGACGTCCTCGCGCGCGACGACGTCCAGGTCGTCGACATCTGCACCCCGGGCGACACCCACGCCGAGATCGCGCTGGCCGCCCTCGAGGCGGGCAAGCACGTGCTCTGCGAGAAGCCGCTGGCCAACACCGTCGCGGAGGCCGAGCAGATGGCCGCTGCCGCCGCGGCGGCAGCGGCGCGCGGCGTGCTCTCCTCGGTGGGCTTCAGCTACCGGCGCACCCCGGCCCTCGCCTACGCCCGGGAGCTGGTGGCCGACGGTGCCGTGGGCACGGTGCGGCACATCCGAGCCCAGTACCTCCAGGACTGGATCGTCGACCCCGACTTCCCGCTGGTGTGGCGCCTGCAGAAGGACAAGGCGGGCTCGGGGGCGCTGGGTGACATCGGTGCGCACATCGTCGACCTCTCGCAGTTCCTCACCGGGCAGCGGCTCACCGAGGTCGCCGGCCACCTCACCCGGTTCGTCGAGCGCCGCCCGCTGACGGAGTCCTCCTCCGGGCTCAGTGCCAGCGGCGGGTCCCGGACCGGCGAGGTCACGGTCGACGACGCCGCAGTCTTCTTCGGCCGCACCGACGGCGGCGCGTTGGCGACCTACGAGGCCACGCGCTTCGCCACCGGGCGCAAGAACGCCATGCGCATCGAGGTCAACGGCTGCGCCGGCAGCCTCGCCTTCGACTTCGAGTCGATGAACGAGCTGCAGGTGTACGACGCGACCGTGCCCGCGCGAGACGCCGGGTTCCGCCGGATCCTGGTCACCGAGCCCGACCACCCCTACACGGGCTCCTGGTGGCCGCCGGGGCACGGCCTGGGCTACGAGCACACCTTCGTGCACGAGGTCGCCGACTTCGTCCGCGACGTGTGCTCCGGCACCGCACCCACTCCGTCCTTCGCCGACGGGCTCCAGGTGCAGCGCGTGCTCGACGCCGTCGAGCGATCCTCGGCCGACGGTGCCGGCTGGACCGCGATCTGACCCCCAACCACCCATCTCACAAGAACGAGAGGCCCTCACGTGAGCAAGCTGCGCGTCGGGATCATCGGCCTGGGCGAGGTCGCCCAGGTCATCCACCTGCCCATCATCGAGTCCCTGCCCGACCAGTACGAGCTCGCCGCGGTCTGCGACATCTCCCCGGGCCTGCTCAAGCGGGTGGCGGATCGCTATCGGGTCGAGCGGCGCTACACCGACGCAACCGAGCTCATCGCCGCCGGCGACCTCGACTGCGTGCTGGTCCTCAACAGCGACGAGGCCCACGCCGAGTGCACCATCGCCGCGCTCGACGCCGGGATGCACGTGCTGGTCGAGAAGCCCATGTGCCTGAGCCCGCGCGAGGCGGAGGAGATCATCGCGGCCCGTGACCGCTCCGGGAAGACCGTCATGGTGGCCTACATGCGCCGGTTCGCACCGGCGTTCACGCAGGCGGTGGAGAAGCTCCCCGAGCTGGGGGAGATCCGCTACGTGCGGGTCCACGACGTGATCGGCGAGAACCGGCTGATCGTCGACCAGACGGCGTACGTCGACCGCCCCGACGACATCCCCCAGGAGGCCATCGACGCGAAGTGGGCACGCCGGTCGGCGCTGGTCCGGGAGGCGCTCGGCGACGTCCCGCAGGAGCTGGAGTGGACCTATGGCCTGCTCTGCGGTCTCGGGAGCCACGATCTGTCCGCGATGCGCGAGCTGATCGGCCGGCCCCAGAAGGTGGCGGCCGCGCGGATGTGGCGCAGCGGCGGGTACGTCGTCGCGCTGCTCGACTACGGCGACTTCGTGGTCACCTACGAGACCGGCGTGGACGACCAGCTCCGCTTCGACGCCCACATCGAGGTCTTCGGCGCCTCCGGCTCGATGCGCGTGCAGTACGACACGCCGTACGTGCGGCACTTCCCGACCACGCTGCACCTCGAGCGCACCGTCGGGGACGCCTACGAGCGCTCCGTGGTCCGGCCCCACCTCAAGGACCCCTACACCCACGAGCTCGAGTACTTCCACGAGGTCGTGACGACCGGGGGTGTCCCGAAGACGAGCCCGGAGGACTACGTCCAGGACATGGAGCTCTTCGTCGACATCATCCGTGCGCTGGAACAGCACTGATCCCGCCCGTGCAACGTCCTCCGGCTCCGGCTCCGGAAGATAAGTCGAGCCGTCCGGAGGATAGGCGTCGTGACGCCGATCACGGCGACGTAGCGTCGGAGCCGCCCCTCCCCGGGGCCCAGAACTCGAAAGGCCCACTGCGATGACCCAGACCCTGACGGACGCCGACGTTGCGTTCTTCCGCCAGAAGGGCTACCTGCTCCCCGGCCGCCAGCTCCTCTCCGAGGAACGGCTCTCCCGGCTCGAGCAGATCTTCAACGAGCACCTCGCCGACAAGGGCGACAAGCTCTCCGACGAGCTCGACACCCCGCACTACCGCGACGAGCGGCTGCTCGACTTCCTGCTGTCCGACGAGGTGCTCGACTGGATCGAGCCCCTGGTCGGGCCCGACATCGCGCTCTGGTCGAGCCACTTCATCTCCAAGGACCCGTTCACCGGCCGGGCGACGCCGTGGCACGAGGACAGCGCGTTCTGGGAGGGCCGGTTCGACAGCTACGACAGCATCGTCACGATCTGGCTCGCGCTCGAGGACGGCAGCTTCCGGGAGAACGGCTGCATGCGGGTGATCCCGGGCACGCACCTCAACGGCGGGTTCTCCGACAACTACCAGCCGACCGACATCACCGAGCAGACCTTCCACGCCGAACTCGCCGGCGTCGACGAGGACCAGGCCGTCTACTTCGAGCTGAAGCGCGGCGAGTTCTCCATGCATGACGGTCGGATCGTCCACGGTGCCCGGGCCAACACCAGCCCGGTACGACGCACGGGCTACACGATGCGGTACTTCCCCTCCTCGGTGAAGATGCAGGACGTGCCGCAGAACGAGGGCTGGAAGATCTGGCTGGCCCGCGGGAGGGACCTCGCGGGCAACGACTACGCCAACGTGCCGGCGAGCGCATGAGACTCGGCCTCCTGACCGCCTGCCTGCCCGGCGAGACCCTCGACCGCATCGCCGGGTGGGCAGGCACCCACGGCTACGCCGCGCTCGAGGTCGCGTGCTGGCCCGACCGGCCGGGTCGTGACTGGGAGGCGACCCACCTCGACGTGGAGTCGTTCGGTCCGGCCGACGCCGAGCGGGCGCGCGCGCTGCTCGCGGAGCACCATCTGGAGGTCTCGGCGCTCGCCTACTACGAGAACAACCTCCACGAGGACCCCGACGTGCGGGAGGCGACCCACGACCACCTGCGCCGATGCATCGACGCCGCCCAGCTGCTCGGAGTGGGGCTGGTCGGCACGTTCGTGGGCCGCGACATCTCGCTGAGCGTCGCCGAGAACCTGCGGCTGGCCGAGAAGGTGCTCCCGCCCCTCGTCGAGTACGCCGCCGCCCGAGACGTGCGGCTGGTGATAGAGAACTGCCCGATGGAGGGTTGGCACCCCGACGGCTACCCGGCCAACCTCGCGTACTCGCCCGAGCTGTGGGGTTGGCTGGCCGAGCTCGGCCTGTGGCTGAACTACGACCCCTCCCATCTGGTGTGGCTCGGGATCGACCCGGTCGCGGCGCTCGAGGCGCACGCCGACCGCGTGCTGCACGTCCAGGCGAAGGACGTCGAGGTGAAGGCCGCCGCGCGCAACCGCTACGGCGTCTTCGGACAGGTGCTCGACAAGGAGCCCTGGGTCAGCGGCTGGTGGCGCTACCGGATCCCCGGCCTGGGGGAGGTCGACTGGCGACGGATCGTCGACACCCTCTTCCAGGCCGGGTACGACGGCGTCGTCTCGGTCGAGCACGAGGACCCCGTCTGGAGCGGCGACCCCGAGCGGGTCTACCGCGGCCTCGACATCGCCCGGCGCACGCTCTCACCACACATCGACGTCTGACTCCCGATTCCGACCAGGAAGGTCCGCCCATGCACCGCGGTGTCTACTTCGACGCCTGGTTCCCGCGCCAGCACTGCTACCACCCGAGCCTGCCCCCGCGTCGCCTGCGGATGGTCGATGACCTCGTCGACTTCCGGGCAACGGTGCTCGTGTGGGCCTCGATGGGCGGTGGCTCGCTCGCGCTGCCGTACCTCGAGCAGGAGGCGTTCGGTCCGGTCGACGCACGCTCGCGCTTCTACGGTTTCGTCAACGACAGCGAGTTCATCGCGGCCTGCCACGAGCGTGGCATCAAGGTGCTCGGCATCGTGTTCGAGGCGCAGGGCTGGGAGTTCCCGGTCGAGCTCAGCGAGGCCGAGGACGAGGTGCTCGCGATCAACGAGCTGCGCGGGGCCGGCAAGCGTGCCTGGATGGGCCTGCGCGAGTTCTCCGCGAACCGCTACCCCAAGCTGTGGAAGCCGGTCGAGCACTACTTCCCGGACGGACTGGTCAACTCCGACGGCGAGCCGGTGACCGACCTCATCGAGGAGTGCGTGGTCCGGGACATCCACCAACAGCCGTGCCACGCGCGTTGGGTGGAGTGCCCCGACCGGGAGCACCAGTGCTACTACATGGACCGCAACAACCCCGTGTGGCGCGAGTACCTCAAGGCCGTCATCCGGATCCAGCTCGACGCCGGTGTCGACGGCATCCAGCTCGACGAGGCCGAGCTGCCGATGGGGGCGTTCCAGTACGGCGCATGCTTCTGCAAGGACTGCATGAAGGGGTTCCGGGAGTACCTCGAGGCGCTCCAGCCCTCCCGGGTGGACATCGCCCTCGACGGCGTCGACCTGGCCACGTTCCACTACGGCGAGTGGCTGCTGGAGCAGGGCTACGACTTCAAGGAGCACCGGGAGTCGACGCCGCTGTTCGGCGACTACTACGCCTTCCAGTGTCTCGCGATCAAGCGGTACTTCGGTGAGCTCGCCGACTACGCCCGCGAGTACGGTCGGTCGTTGGGCCGCGAGATCATCGTGTCGGGCAACTTCTTCAACCTCGAGCCGATGTACCTCGCGCTCGCCGACGACGTCGACCTCGTCATCACCGAGATGCGCAACACGACGTACCGCCAGCCCGAGTGGTACCGGTACGTCGCTGCCTTCGCCGGCGACAAGGACGTCGTGGTCGTGGAGAACCCCTACGGCGGCGTGGTGCCCGAGCTGATCGGCCTCCTGGCCGAGGGCAAGGGCCATGACCTCTTCCGGCTCTCGCTGTACGAGGCTGCGGCCCTGGGCGCCAACATGTCGGTGCCGTACGGCTCGTGGATGGGCAGCGTGATCGAGGACTCGTTCTACGCTCCGCACGGTCTCGCCACCGAGGTGCAGGCCTTCCTCGCCGACCACGAGCGGCTCATCGCCCGGCAGACGGTCAACGAGGTCGCGGTCGTGTTCAGCGTGGAGAGCACCCGGGAGCTGATCGGGAAGGCCGACGCGAGCGACAACATCACCAACCGGCGCGACGAGTCGGTGGTCGTGCCCTACCGCGTCGTCACGCAGACGCTGGCCGGCGCCGCCGTACCCTTCGACGTCGTGATCTGGTCCGACGGCATCACCGCCCCGGACCGCGCCGGCGCCGAGGCGCTCGCTCGCTACTCCACGGTCGTCCTGCCGGACGTGTTCGCGCTGACCGACGCGCAGGCCGAGGCGCTGCGGGGATATCTCGCGGGCGGCGGGACGGTCGTGACCACCGATCGGGTCGCCGACAACCTGCCCCCGCACGAGAACGTGCGAACGGCCCACCGTGCGGTGCTCGACGAGCTGCTGCCCCACGGGCGCCAGGTGGACACCACCGCCGCGGTCGCCGCGAACCTCCAACAGCTGCCGGACGGCTCGGTCGCCCTGCACCTGGTCAACTACGACTACGACCGCGATGCTGATGCCGTGCGGGTGCTGACCGACGTCCCGCTCCGGGTCCGGCTGCCGAAGGACCGCGAGCACGCCACCGTGATCTCGAGTGACGGCGTCCGGACGCCGCTCGGGCTGGGCAGGGAGGGCGACGCCCACGTGGTGCGTCTCGACCGGCTCGGCGTGTACTCCGTCGTGGTGTTCCATGACGGGGAGCTGTCGTGAGGATCGCCGCGCTGCGCGGGCCCGAGGCCTTCGAGATCGAGAGCGCACCCGTGCCGGCGATCCGTTCCGACGAGGTGCTGGTGCGCGTCGCCGTCTCCGGGGTCTGCGCCTCCGAGCTCGAGCCCTGGGTGGACGGGCCACCGCCGGGCGAGGTGCGCTACCCCGGACACGAGGTCAGTGGGGTGGTCGCCGAGCTGGGCACCGAGGTCACCGAGCTCGAGGTCGGTGACCGGGTGGGCGTGTGGGTCACCGAGCGCGGCTTCGCGGAGTACGTCGCGGTCCGTGCGGCGTACTGCTTCCCCGCCGGCGACGGGCCGCTCGACGAGGCCCTGGCCGAGCCCCTCGCGTGCGCTGCCAACGCGGTGGAGGCCGCCGACGTCCGGTTGAGCGACGACGTGGTCGTCATCGGGGCGGGCTTCATGGGCAACCTGGTGCAGAACCTGGTGGCGCTGCGCGGGGTGCGGAACCTGGTCGTCGCGGACGCCCGTCCGGACGCCCTGGCGAGGGCCGCGGCCCTCGGGGCCACCCGGGTCGTGGACGTGACGCAGGAGCATCTTCCCGACGTCGTCCGGGCCCTCACCGGTGGCCGCGGGGCGGACATCACCTTCGAGTGCACCGGCACCCAGGGGGCCTTGGTCGCCTGCGGCGAGACGACCCGGATGAGCGGGAAGATCGCGATCGTCGGCTACCACCAGGGTCCCGCCCGGGAGGTGCCGCTGGCGTACTGGAACTGGATGGCCTTCACGATCGTCAACGCGCACTTCCGCGACCTCGCCACGATCCTGCGGGGAATGTCGATCGGCATGCGGCTGCTCACTGCGCGAGTGCTCTCGATGGACGGTCTGGTCACGCACCGGTTCCCGCTGGAGCGGATCAACGACGCGTTCGCCACCTTGCGGGACAAGCCGGAGGGCTTCGCCAAGGCGGTGATCACGTTCCCTCATGAGTGACCACGACCGGCACCGTCGGGAGCGCGCTGCGCGGGCCCGGGAGCACGGCGCGGCACAGGACCTCCGGCGGCGGCGCGAGTCGGAGCGGGCCCAGGTCCTCGTCGACCGCTTCGTGGCGGACGCGGTCCGAGCCGGCCTCCCGACCGAGGAGCTCACGGCCCGGCCATGGAGCGGGCGCGGCCGGTACCGCACGGGTCTCGTGGGCTGGCACCTCCGCACGGACCGCTCGGTCGGAGTGAGCACGGACGGCGGCTACCACGTCCTCGTCGTGGCGCCCCGACGCTTCGGGCGCTGGCGTCGGGTGCGGCTCGACCCCGTGCCCCCGCCGCTGCAGGTCGGGGAGGGGGCACGCGACGGCGAGTCGGTTGCGCTCGAGGCGCTGCTGCTGTGGCGGCTGGAGCGGTGAGCTCGGCGCCGAGCCGCCGGATCAGGCCTCGGCGCGTGCGGGATCGCGGGTCAGGCGCTGTTGCGCACCACGAGCGGGCAGGGGAGCACGACGGTGCGGCCGGCGCCGGAGTACCGGCCCGACATCCGGCTCAGCAGGAGGTCCCCGGCGGTGCTCCCCGCCTCGTAGGCCGGGTTGCGGACCGTGGTCAGGTTGGGCGCGACGATCGTGGCGGCGTCGACGTCGTCGAAGCCCACGATCGCCAGGTCGTCGGGCACCCGCAGACCCAGCTCGTTGGCGACGTCGAGGGCACCGATCGCCATCAGGTCGTTGGCGCAGAAGACGGCGTCGGGCGGTGTGGGGAGCGCCATCAGGGTCTTCATCGCCTGGTAGCCGCCGCGGCGGGTCCAGTCACCGCGAACAAGCATCGGGGCGGCGACCTTGCGCTTGGCCGCGTGCATGGCGGCGCGGAAGCCGGCGGTGCGTGGGGTGCCGTAGCGCGCCGGTCCCTGGATCATCGCGATCCGCTGGTAGCCCCGCTCGGCCAGGAATGCCGCGGCCTCGCGCGATCCCGCCTCGTCGTCGGGGATCACCGTGTCGCCGGTCGGGTGGTCGAGGTGGTCGCCGATGCACACGATCGGGGTGCCGAGCTCGGCCGGCCCGAAGGAGATCTCGGCGACGGTCTCACCCGACGCGAACACGATGCCGTCGACCCCGCGGTCCATCACGTCGTGGAAGAACTTGCGCTCCCGGTCGTGCTGACCATCGGTGTTGCAGACGTAACTGCCGTAGCCCAGCGCGTCGACGGCGTCCGCGAGGCCTCGGCTGAGCACGGCGTAGAACGGGTTGGTGATGTCGGGGACCATCACGGCGATCATGTGGGACTGCCGGGTGCGCAGGTTGCGCGCCACGTGGTTGGGCCGGTAGCCCAGTTCGCGGATGGCGTCCAGCACGGTGGTCCGGGTCGCGGCCCCGACCACTCGCTTGCCCGAGAGCACGTGCGAGACCGTCGTCGGGCTGACGCCGGCGCGACGCGCGACGTGCGCGATGGTGACGCGAGCAGGGACGGCCTGCTCGTCGAGCTGGTCGTGCGACGTCATGGCGTTTACTGTAGCGGACTATTGCCAAAACGATTTGACGATCCAGGTGGTGCGATGACCGAGCCGATCGAGCGCTTCAGCACGGACTCCTTGCTTCTGCCGGACCTGGGCGCCCGGGTCATGCGGCCCCGGCTGCGAACCAGGGGGGCACTGGCACGACTACTACGAGCTGAGCCTCGTGCTCGCCGGCGAGGGTCAGCACGTGGTGAACGGTGTCACGGGTCGGATCGGTCCGGGCAGTGCCTTCCTGCTCTCCCCGGCCGACTTCCACTCGCTCCGGTCCACCGGAGGGGAGCCGCTGAGCTGCTACAACACCGTGATCGATCCGGCGGTGATGGAGCGGCACCTTTCGGCTCTCGGAGGGCCGGTGATCGATGGGTTCCCGTGGCAGACCGTGGGGTTCCTCGACGCCGAGCCGGACTTCCGGCGGCTGCAGGCGGAGCTCGAGGAGCCCCGCCTCGGGTCGGCGCGGGTCTCCGACGCGATCGTGGCGTGCCTGGTCGTCGAGCTCGCGCGGAGGTGTGGGCTCGACGACCCCCAACGGCCGCCGCAGCCGGCCGCTGAGGAGGGCCTGCGCGCGGCGGTCCACTACGTCGACCGCCACTTCCGCGAGCCGCTCACGCTCGCGGACGCCGCCGCGCGTGCTCACCTGTCCCCGAACTACTTCAGCGAGCGGTTCCGCGTCTACACGGGCGCCTCTTTCCAGCTGTACCTGCAGGAGCGCCGACTTCGCTTCGCCCGGTCGTTGCTCGCCTCCACGGGGCTGACGGTCTCGGAGGTCTGCCACGCGGCCGGGTTCAACAGCCTGTCGCACTTCGGTCGGGCCTTCCGCCGACGGTACGGCGAGCCGCCCTCGCGGCTGCGCCGAGATGGCTCGCGGGGCGCCCCGGGCACGTCGCGGGAAGGTCACGATGTGACGGTACCCACGCGAATCCATTGACAAATTGCGTGCCGCCCACGATGCTTCCGGCCAAGGAGCCAAACGATTTGCATCGATTGTGTCTTGGATCGTGTCGAGGACTCCTACTGTGCTGCTGGAGCAAGCAAAGGAGCTGGTTCGGTGAGGTTCAATCTGTCCCGGAAGGCGGCCACAGCGGCCGCCCTCGCCACGATCGCATCCATGAGTCTCGCCGCGTGTGGCGGTGACTCCGAGGGGCCGCAGGAGAACACGCAACAGGGCCAGGGGCAAGGGGCGGTGGAGGATCCGACCGAGCCCACGACGGTCACGTTCTTCTCCTGGATCGGCAACCAGCCCGGCATGAAGAAGATGGCTGCCGAGTTCCACGCCGAGCACCCGAACATCACGATCAAGTTCGAGAACGTGCCGGCCGAGCAGGCCGCCCAGGTGCTGACCACTCGGATCGCGGGCAACAACGCCCCTGACGTCGCCTTCATCAACGCCAGCGACACCGCCGACTACGCGACCCGGTCCGCCGTGGTCGACCTGACCGACTACATCTCGCGCAGCGAGGTGGTGAATCCCGACGACTACACCGACGCGTTCAAGACGTTCGTCACCTACGACGGGAAGATGTGGGGCCTCCCGATCGACGGTGAGACCACGGGGCTCTTCTACCGCACCGACCTCTTCGAGCAGGCCGGCATCGACAGCCCTCCGGCGACCTGGGACGAGTTCGAGGCCGACGCAGCGGCACTGACCGACGAGTCGAAGGGGCAGTACGGCTTCGAGATGTTCGCCCCGGAGTCCGCGTACTACTTCTACCCGTGGCTCTACCAGGCCGGCGGTGACCTGCTGAGCGAGGACGGTGACATCCTGTTCACCAGCGACGAGGCGAAGCAGGCGGCCGACTTCTACATCGGGCTCACCAAGTACGCCCCGCCGGACTACCTCAACTCCAACTCCTGGGACGGCCGGGTGGCCTTCGCCGAAGGGCAGGTCGGCATGTACATGGCCGGCGCCTGGTTCGCCGGCACCCTCAGCGACGAGTTCCCCGACATCGACGGCAAGTGGGCCACGGCGGCGCTGCCGTCCGGTCCCGCGGGCTGCAAGACCACCATCGCGGGCGACTCGCTGGTGATGCTCAGCCAGACCAAGGCGTCCGACGCCGCGTGGCTGTGGATGGAGTTCCTCTCGAAGCCCGAGAACATCGCGCGTGCGACGTACAAGACCGAGGGCACCCTGCTGCCCCCGTTGACCTCGATGCTCGAGAGCGACGAGATCGTCCAGGAGAAGCCGATCCTCAAGGGGTTCATCGACCTCATGAAGTGCGGAGTCGCGAGCGCCGTGGCCAACCCGAAGATGCCGCGGATCGAGACGGCCCTCAACGAGGAGCTCGGGAAGGCGATGTACGGCGACCAGACCGCCGAGGAGGCGCTCGACAACGCCGCTCAGCAGGCAGAAGCCATCTTGTCGCGCGGCTGAGCCGACGATAGATGCAGGATCGTCACGGGTCCGGCCGGGGCATGACCCGGCCGGACCCGCGGCACCGAGAGCAGAGGAGCAGGGATGGCGACGGTGTCGGCGCCGGTCCGGAGGGACATCCGCGAGACCCGGGTCAGGCGGTTCTTCTGGCGCATGTGGCGCGAGAGGTCCGCGTACCTCTTCATCGCACCGGGTGTCATCGTCTTCTCGGTCTTCACCCTGGCCGCGCTGGTCTTCGCGTTCTACCTGACGTTCCACCGTTGGAGCATCATCGAGCCGGAGAAGCCGTACGTCGGGCTCACGAACTACGACGACATGCTCCACGACGAGCGGTTCGTCCAGTCGGTGCTCAACACCGTGTACTTCACCGGCGCCTCGGTTCCCCTCACGATGATCATCGGGCTCGGCCTCGCGCTGCTGCTCAACCAGCCGATCCGCGGCCGGGCGATCTTCCGCACCGCGTACTACCTGCCGGTGGTCACGCCGTTCGTGGTCTCCGCACTGCTGTGGAAGTGGCTCTACAACGGCCAGTACGGCCTGTTCAACTACTACCTTCTCCAGGGCCACATCATCGACGAGCCGTTGCTCTGGCTCTCGGACAAGAACCTTGCGATGCCCTCGGTCGTGCTGATGAGCGTGTGGAGCGGGGTCGGGTTCTCGATGGTCGTGTACCTCGCCGGCCTGCAGGCGATCCCGGCCGAGCTCTACGAGTCTGCGACGCTCGACGGCGCCGGCACCCTGCGGCGGATCCGCTACGTGACGATCCCGCTGCTGCGGCCGACGACGCTCTTCCTCCTGGTCATCGGCATCATCAGCTCGCTCCAGGTCTTCACCCAGATCTTCGTGATGACCAGCGGAGGACCGGTCAACAAGACGACCACGATGGTCTATTACATGTACCTCTGGGCGTTCAAGTACTACGACATGGGCTACGCCAGCACGCTCGCCTTCGCCCTGTTCGCGATGCTGCTCGTCTTCACCGCGCTCCAGCTACGCCTGTTCCGCGGCAGCGAGGACGTCTGAGATGACCGGCCTCACCGAGGAGCCGACCGTCCTGAAGCTCGCCGCGGAAGCCGAGCTGCCAGGGCCGCGCGGGCCGGGCGGGCCGTTCGGGCGCCGCAGCGCGCCCGAGGGGCCGCCACCCGAGCGCGAGCGGGTCACCCTGCGCGCGAAGCTGCTGACCTACCTGGTGCTGGCACCAGTCGCGATCTTGTTCGTCGCACCGTTCGTCTGGCTGATCAGCGCCTCGTTGCAGCCGATCGGGACCATCTTCCAGAACCCGCCCACCTGGATCCCCGATGACCCGACACTGTCGGGCTACAAGGGCTTCCTGGACGTCGGTCACCTGACCGGGGCGCAGGAGGCGCAGGGGCACGGCGACTGGCGGTGGTTCGTCAACAGCGCCTTCGTCTCGGTGACGATCACCGTCCTGCAGACGTTCTTCAACGCGCTGTGCGCCTACACCTTCGCCAAGCGCAAGTTCCCGGGCCGCAACGTGATCTTCGTGCTGTTCCTCGGCACGATGATGGTGCCCGGCCAGGTCACGCTGATCCCGAACTACATCATCATCCAGCACATCCCGTTCTTCGGCGGCAACGACTGGATGGGGACCGGCGGTCATGGCTGGCTCGACTCCTACTGGGGCCTGATCATGCCGGGCGTGGTCAGCGCCTTCGGCATCTTCCTGCTCCGCCAGTACATGGTCAGCATCCCCGACGAGCTGCTCGACGCCGCTCGCATCGACGGCGCCAGCGAGTTCCGGATCTTCTGGAGCGTGATCCTGCCGCTGTGCACGCCGGCGCTGGCCGCGAACGCGATCTTCACCTTCCAGGGTGCCTGGGAGGACTTCTTCTGGCCGCTGATCATCCTGTCCAGCCCGGACAAGATCACCGCTCCAGTGGGCCTGGCGCTCTTCGTGGTGCAGAACAAGACGTCCTGGAACCTCCTGTTCGCGGGATCCGTCATCGCGACGCTGCCGATGATCGTGGTGTTCATGATCTTCCAGCGCCACTTCATCAAGGGCATCGCCATGACGGGCATCAAGGGCTGAGGCGGCGTGGACACCGCGTCGACCCGCGCGACCCTCGACCGGCTGCTCGCCGCCGGCGACGGCGTCCTGCGCTGCGACCCGGCCTGGGTCGCCCGTGACTTCCTCCCGCCCGGTCGCCGGCTCGGCCTGCGCGAGGAGGAGTACGACGTAGGTGAGCGTGGGTTCATCTGCGAGCGGTGGTTGGCCTCCTCGACCAAGGCCGACAACCGCGTCGGGCCCGACGACGAAGGGCTCAGCCACGTGGTCGGCGACCACGGCGAGCGGATTCTGCTTCGCGACGCCGTGGCCGCCGATCCCGCGGCGATCCTGGGGACGGCGTACGCCGCGACCCATCCGGGAGGGCTCGGTCGGCTGGCGAAGATCTTCGACTACGGCTACCGCCTGCCCTACCACATCCATCCGCCGCAGGAGTACGCCGCGCTCGTAGGGTGCAACGCCAAGGACGAGTCGTACCACTTCCCGGCGGGAGTCGAGCTCGGGGCGCACCCGGAGACGTTCTTCGGGGTCCACCCGTGGATCGCCGAGCAGGGTGCGCACGAGATCCTGCTGCCGTACCTCGTGGACTGGGACAGCGACCTCATCCTGCGCCACGCCCGCGCCGAGCTGCAGGTGCCGGGGGAGGGCTTCCACGTGCCGTCCGGCGTGCTGCATGCCCCGGGCACGGCGCTGACGATCGAGCTGCAGGAGGACTCCGACGTCCTCGCGATGTTCCAGGCGCTCAACGCGGGCCGGATCATCTCCAAGGACCTGTTGTTCAAGGACGTGCGGCTCCAGGACCGGGAGGCGGAGGGCGAGCGGTTCCCGCTGCGCTTCGTCGACTGGGAGACCAACGGTGACCCGTGGTTCTACGAGAACCGGCACCTGAGCCCGCAGCCGGTCGCAGGAGCGACCGGCGACGGGGCCGAGACGTGGGTGTTCTACAACACCGACAAGTACGCCGGGAAGCGCCTCGTGGTGCCGGCCGGGGGGACGCACCAGGTGCAGGAGCCGGGCGTCTACAGCGTGTTCGTCTGGTCCGGTGAGGGACGCTACGCCGGTTTCGAGGTGCGCGGCGGCGCGCCGGGGCTGGACGAGCTGGTGGTCACCCACGACGCAGCCACGCGCGAGCACGAGGTCGTCAACGCCGGTCGCGACGACCTGGTGGCCTTCATGTTCTTCGGTCCCGACCTGCACACGCAGACACCGACGATCCCCCGCCACGGTCGATGAGGGGCGAGCTCACCGTCGGCCTGCTGGGGGCCGGCATGATCGCCGCCGTGCACGCCTGCGCCTACCGGGAGTCGCCAGGCGTCCGGCTGCTCGCGGTGGCGGACCCGGTGCCAGGCAAGGCCAAGCGGCTCGCCGACCAGTACGGCGCCAAGGTCGTGCCCGACCTCGACGAGCTGCTGGAGCTCGGTGTCGACGTCGTGGACGTCTGCACACCCCCGACCACGCACGCCGCCGCGACGATCGCAGCCCTCGAGGCCGGTCGCCACGTGCTGTGTGAGAAGCCGATCACCCGGACCCTCGACGAGGCGCGCCGCGTGGTGGCGGCCGCGCGGACCGCGCCGGGGCTGCTCTCGATCGGCCAGGTCGCCCGCTACGCCCCCGACCACCGGCTCGCCTACGACCTCGCGGTGTCGGGCGAGATCGGGGAGGTGCGGCTCCTCAGCCACTCGACGACGACGTCGCTGCCCGGGTGGAGCGAGGCCGGCTGGCTCGCCGACCCCGTGGCGTCGGGCGGGCCGCTCCTCGACCAGGCCGTGCACAGCTTCGACTACGCGCGTCGGGTGATCGGCAGCCCTGCCGTGCGGGTGCACTGCATGGCCGCCGACAGCGGCGCGGGGCCGGCGACGTACACGCTCACGACCGTGCGCTACGAGAACGGCGCGATCGCGCACGTCGAGTGCAGCTGGGCGCACCCGGCCTCGCGTGGCTTCAAGCTGCGCGCGGAGGTCGTCGGCACCCAGGGCCGGCTGTCCTGGGACTACGACCACCTGACGGGCGGGGTGCTGCACCCACACGAGGGCGACGTCGAGTGGTGGGACGTGCTGGGCGACCGGGAGTTCACCGAGGAGCTCCGCGCGTTCTTCGACGCCGTCCGGGCGGGCGGTCCGCCACCCGTCCCGGCGGAGGAGGGGCTGGCGTCCCTGCGGACGGCGCTGGCGGCCCTGGAGTCCGCGCGTACCGGCCGGACGATCGACCTGACCTCCTGGGAGGCCTCGTGATCCCCGCCGAGGCGCAGCGCCCGGTCGGCGTCGCGATCCTGGGCGCGGCCCACCTGGGCCACGCCTGGGCCTACGCGCGGGCGCTCACCGAGTCGCCCCACGCGGTCGTCGTCGGGCTGCACGATCCCGAGCCCGAGCACACGCGCTGGATCCACCAGGACCTCGGCGTGCCGCTCGCCGAGGACCCCGAGGCGCTGCTCTCCTCGCCGGACGTCGACGCCGTCCTGGTGTGCAGCGCCACCGCCGAGCACCGGGCCCACGTCGAGCTCGCGGCAGCGCACGGCAAGCACGTCCTGTGCGAGAAGCCGATCGCGACCACGGTCGAGGACGCGCGCGCGATGATCGCGGCGTGCGAGGCTGCCGGCGTCCAGCTGCACGTCGCCTTCGTGTCGCGGTTCCTGCCGCTGGTCGCCCGCGCTCGCTCCGCGGTCCGCGACGGCCGGCTCGGTGAGCTGATCGGGCTGGTCGGCGGCAACCGTGGTCGGCCGCCGCTGCCACCGGCGTACCCGGGCTGGATCACCGACCCGGTCGCGGCCGGGGGAGGGGCGCTGATCGACCACTCGGTGCACGTCACCGACGTGATGCGGCACGTCAGCGGGCTGGAGGTGGCGCAGGTGTCCGCCGAGTGCGGGTCGCTCCTGTGGGACTGCGGCGTCGAGGACGTGGCGATCCTCTCGCTGCGCTTCGACAACGGCGCGGTCGGCAGCGTGGACCCGAGCTGGTCGGTCCCGGCGGACAACCCCTGGGACTACGACTTCTTCCTGCGCCTGGTCGGCACCGAGGGCGCCCTGGAGATCAGCGACGGGGCCGAGGCGCTGCGGGTGGTCAGCACGCGTGAGGGCGGACCGGTCGGTCTGCGTGACGCCTCGTTCGCCGAGGATGCCGACCGCGCGATGGTCGAGGCGTTCCTGGCCTCCGTGCGTGCCGGTGCGATCCAGGCCCCGTGCGCGACGGCTGTCGACGGCCTGCGCGCGCTCGAGGTGGCGCTGGCCGGCTACCGGTCCTCGGCCGCGGGATCCGTCGCTGAGGTGGGGTAGCTGCACCAGCGCCTCGACGCCGCGTGGGCCCGTCGGTCGCGGCATGGGGGACGCCGCCGCCGGGACGTCAGGCCAGCGGCCCTTCTCGAGCCGCCAGAGGCGCTTGCGCTCCGGCGCGTGCCGGAAGGCGTGGCTGATCGCGTCGTACGCCGGCTTGAGGTGTAGTGGTCGGTGAGGCCGAACGCGACCACGACCTTGACGGCCTTCACGTCGAGCGTCACGTCGAGGTAGCGGCGGTACACGTCTGCCACCGACCGGTCACGCTCGGCGAAGCCCTTCGGAGGCTCTCGTCGAGCACGTCGAGCACGTCGAGCACGTCGAGCACGTCGAGCTCGGGGACGTATCTGCCGGCAAGGGCAAGACCCCGCGGGGACCTCCCTGCAGGAGCCTCAGACCACGCCCTTGGCCAGGAGGAAGCAGCCGTACGGGCGCGCCTCGGCGGTCGCGACCACCAGGTAGGCCTCGGCTGCCCGCCGGTAGAACTCGAACCGGTCGACGGCCGCCGAGGCGACCGCGCGTCCCTCCGCCGCGTCCACCTCCGCCTGGAGGTCGGCGTGCACCGGCTGCACCCGGTCCTCGTCACCGACGGCACCCATGCGCAGCACGGCGGGCTCGACGAACGCGTCCACCGGGAAGACGGTGAGGATGGCGCGTGCCGCCGCGGGCACGTCCACGCCGGACAGCGTGACCAGGCGCTCGGCGGTCGACGCCGCGGGGAAGTTCCGGTCGACGATTGCGAGGACGTCGCCGTGCCCCATCGCGGCGAGGTGGCCCAACAGGTCGGCGTTGAGCAGGGGATCGATGTTCTTCAGCATCAGGTGTCCTCTCGGGAGTGGGGCGGGGCGTCCGGCTTGGTCCAGGTGATGAGGTAGCGCCACATCGGCAGACGGGTCCACGAGCAGCCAGGGAGGCACCGCCGCGCGGTCATCAGGGCCTGGGACCACGTCTCGACCGGGTCGACCTTCGTGGTGGGTGGCTCCCACGCCTGCTTGCCGCGCGCGTGCAGGCGGTGCGCGACGGCGTCGCGGAGCTCCCAGGGCAGGCCGGGCGGTCCGCCGTACCTGCCGATGCCCAGTACGAGCAGGATGCCGCCACGTCGCAGGACCCGGACCGCCTCCGCGAGGGCGGTCTCGGCATCGACGTGGTGCAGCACCATCGTCATCGCGACCGCGTCGAACGTCGCGTCCGCGAATCCGAGCGCCTCCGCGGAGGACAGGACATAGTGCGCCGGGTCGCCCGGCCGCATCAGCCGCCGGTCGACGTCGACCCCGACGACGCTCCGGGTAGGGGTGTCGCCGAGGAAGCGGCAGAACGTGCCGTCGCCGCAGCCGATGTCGAGCACCCGGTGCGCGGTTTCGGGGATCGCTGCGCGGAGCAGTGGGTAGTAGTGCGTGTTGTGGTTCCACTGCGCGGCGAAGGCGTGCGGAGCTCGCGGCGTCACGTGTGCAGCACGATCTCGCCGACCACCTCGACCACCTCGACCATCCGGCACCCGCCCCGGCGTACGTCGTGCACCGAGCCGATCCGGTGCTCCATGCGCTTCTCCTGCCTCTCGGGCACCTGTCCAGCCCCGATCGCCGGGTCCAAACGATCAAACTAGGCATGACTCTGGCGGCTGAGGGGCCGTCCCCGCAACGGTTGTCCGTCAAGCGCCCGCGGGAGGAGGTGCCGTGGATCCGGCGGCTCCGCAGCGAGCACGTCGCCGACCACGTCCGCTTCATCACCCAGCTGCTGTCGACCCGAGGCTGCGACACCAGCTGCGCGTGCTGTGCGCGGGCCCGCGCCGCTGAGCCGAGGTCGGGCGCTGTCGGTGGTCACGGCCCGGCCTCGGGCGAGGGGGACTTCTGCTGAGGCAGATCAGGTGCAGAACCCGAACGTCTGGGGCTGGCCGGCCTTGATCAGCTCGTTCCAGCTCAGCCCGTGCAGCACCCAGGTCCCGGTCAGCGCGGTGAAGGAGACGCTGGTGGCGTTCCAGAAGTTCGTCGGCTGGGTGACCAGCCAGTACGTCGGCGCGGTCAGCCCGGGGGTGGTGTGGTCGATGGTCGCGCGCCAGCGCACGAACTCGGTCGAGCTCGTCGACACCGTCACGTTCGCGCAGTAGGTCCCGCCACCCGAGCTGGTGATCGTGGCCGACACCGTCGCGTCAACGAGGTCGGCGTCGGGGTTGGTCGGCGCGCAGTAGCCCCAGGTGACCGGCTCGCCGAGCCGGATCAGCTCGTTGCTCGCCGTGCCCTTGAGCACCCAGGTGCCCGAGCCGAACGAGATGCTCGTCGCGTTCCAGAAGTTGGTCGGCTCGGCGCCGAGCCAGTACACGCCGTTGGTCAGTCCCGGGGTCGTGTGGTCGACGGTCGCGCGCCACTTCACGTACGTCGGGGACAGCGTGGAGACCGTGACGTCGGCGCAGTACTGCCCGCCGCCCGAGCTGGTCACGGTCGCGCTGACCGTCGCGTCGACGAGGGGGGCGGCCGCCGACATCGGCGCGCAGTAGCTCCAGCTGGCCGGGCTGGTGGCCCGCACGTACTCGTTGCTGCCCGAGCCGCGCACCACCCAGGTGCCGGTGCCGCCGTCGAACGAGATCGTCGTGGCGTTGCTGGCGTTGGTGGGCTCTGCGGCGAGCCAGTAGTTGTTGTCGGTGAGGCCGACGGTCGCGTGGTCGATGCTCACCCGCCACCGGATCCAGTCCGTCGAGAGCGTCGTCACGGCCACGGTCGCGCAGTACTGGCCACCGCCCGAGCTGGTGACGGTCGCGACCGCGGTCGCCTCGGCGAGGTCGGGCGGCGTGCGGGTGCCGCAGTAGCCCCACACGTAGGACCCACCTGCGGCGAGCACGGCGTTGAACTCGACGCCCTTGACCCGCCACAGGTTCGGCTGGAAGGACACCGTGGTCACGTTGTACGACGACGACACGGCGGTGGCGTTGTAGGGCTGCTGGGAGATGTTGAGCGTGATCTCCCACTCGACCGCCTGGTCGGAGTGGTTGGTGACCGTCACGGTCGCGCAGTACTCCAGCGCGGTCTCGCTGGTCAGGACCTGTTCGTAGGAGACCGGGTTGGCTGCCAACGCACTCGGCACCTCGAACGAGGACAGGTCGGCTGACACGAGGGTCCCGATCGGGGCGGCGTGGGCCCCGGTCGCGGTCAGCGCGGCGGCCAGCGCCGCACCCCCGGCTGTGACCCGCAGCGCGACCTTGCTGCGCGGCGCGGCTCGGCGGTGACGCCGGGGGGGGGGACCGGCGCCACCGCCCGGGGGTGGGGGACCCCCGCGCCGGCCCGCCCACCCGAACACCGAGGCGCCGGCGAGCAGGCCGGAGATCATCGCGAGCAGCAGTGGGGACCCGAACCAGCGGAGCAGGATCCCGCCGCGCGGCACGCGCAGCACCACCCGACCCTTGACGTCCGCGTCCGTCGGACGCCACGGGTCGACGTGGTCGTTGTGGTCACCCCGGGTCACCTGGGTGCCGTCGGGGCGCACTTCGATGACCCGGTGGACGACGTTCAGGCCCGCGCCTGGACCGTCGGGGATCCGGTACACGATCGGCGTCCCCACCGGGTACGCCCCGGAGCGCCAGGTCAGGACCAGGTCGCCGGGGTCGTACGTCGGCAGCATCGACGGTCCGGAGACGACCGTGACCCCCAGCCGGGCCGGGCCGAAGGGGCCCGGCACGCTGAGTGCGAGGACGGCGAGCAGGAACCCCCACCGGAGCAGGCTGAAGAGGCGGCGCGGCCAGGACCTGCGCCGTCTCGGTCGGGTATCGAGCTCGACCACCGGCTGCCGGACAGCGGGCTACGGCGTCGTCGTTCCGCTGATCACGACGGCGACCTCGGTGACGTCGGCAGCGGGAGCGTTGACGGTGAAGTCCGCCGTCTGGTCGTCGAGGAGCCCCGTGTAGACCGGGACCGCGACGTCGGCCTCGGCCAAGGAGCTGGTCCCGTCGCTGAGAGCGATCTTGACCCGCTGACCGATGCAGGCAGCGGCGACATGGTCGAGCGTCACGGACGAGACGTCGTACTCGCCCGTCGTGGCGTTGTAGGCCGTCGTGTAGCTGACGTCGATGCTGCTGTCGCAGGATGCGACCACCGTGGTGCCGGCACCGAGATCGGTCGAGTCGACCGTGCCGATGGATGCCGCCGAGGCGACCACCGCCGCCGCGGCCGCACCCCCCGCGCCGAGCGCGAGGATGAGCTGCTTGGACATCTGTGAACTCCCTAGTCTGCCCCTCCCAGGGCGCTACAGGAGAACGCGCGTGCACACACCAGCAGACCGCCACCCCAGCGCGGCATGCGAGCGCATGCTGCGACTCTCTCCCTCCGGATCGCCGCGCCGAGTCACGACAGTGTGATACAGGTCACGGTCTACCACCGGTCTAGGCTGCTGGACCAGACCCCTGGCTCGAATCTTTACCTTTCGCTGGCCCAGAGGCGGAACAGCAGGTATGCCGCCAGCGCGTCGAGCAGGTGCCAGCCGGCGTGCCCCTGGACCAGGGAGTCCGGGTCGCACCACAGCGCCTTGCTGAGGTTCCAGATCGCGAAGGCGACCAGGATGGCGGCCAGCGCCGCCGCGCCCCAGCGCAGGTCGGTGCGCGGCTGGCCGCGAGCCGGAGCGCGGCGCCACAGCACGACCTCGACGACGATCGCGGTCAGCAGGAGCGCGACGAAGGCCAGGTTGCCGGCGTACCGCACCACCGGCACCCGGTGCGACCACAGACCGACCAGCTCGCAGCCCGCGACCGACAGGCTGAACACCTGGGCGAGGAAGAGCGGACCCTGGCCGACCAGCCGCATCAGCGCGTACGCCGCGGCGAAGGACGCGACGAGGTACATGCTCAGCAGGTCGAGCTGGCCGCCGGCCGCGGACTGGGTCGCGTGCATCGCCGCGCTGGCCGGGCCGAGCGTCACCACGACGCAGGCGTACGGCGTCGCCAGCCCGCGGAGACGGACCCGGCCGGCGTGCCAGGCGACCGCCAGGCCGGCGCCGACGAAACCCAGGTTGGAGAAGGTGTTCGCGGGCTGCTTGACCCAGCCGTCCCGGGCCGCCTCGCAGAAGTCGTCGCCGCGACCGACGTCCGGGCCCAGCCAGCCGGCCCCGACCGCGACGACCAGCAGGCCGGTCGTCACGGCCGCGACCGCGGCCGTGAGCGCGAGCGGGCGCAGGCTCCGGGAGCGCGGGGACCGGGGGTGCACCGCCCCAGTGTGTCGCCCTGGACCTGCCGGTCGGCCCGGACGCGCGCGGCGCGGGCCGGCGTCGCGGTCGAGCCGCTCTCGGCGTACGCCGTCGGGCCGGAGGTGCCGCCCGGCCCGGTGCTCGGCTACGGCGCAGCGGCCACCGCCACGATCACACCGGGCCGGGAGCGGCGCGCCCGGCTCGTCGCGTCCACGCCATCCAGGCGACCGCGGCCAGGCCGACCACGAGCTGCGGCACCAGGTAGCGGCCGGTGAGTCCGAGCAGCACCAGCGTCGAGGCGAACGCCACGCCGGCCCCACGACGCACCCAGCTGCGCGGCGGCAGCAGCCGGATCGCCGCGGCCGTGCCGACCACGTAGACCAGGCTGAAGGCACCGGTGACCAGCAGCATGGTCCGCTCGACGGGGACGCCCGTCACCGCGATGACGCCCAGGGTGCCCAGCGCGCCGGTGGTGACCACGACCAGCGACCGGCGCGGCACCTGACCGGCCGTCGAGCCGCGCGCGAACCACGCCGGCAGCGACCCGTCGCGCCCGAGGGCGGCGCCCAGCCGCGCGCTGCCGGCGAAGTAGGCGTTCATGGCGCCCAGTGAGAGCAGCACCGCCACGACGCTGGTCACCCCGCGGGCCGGCTCGCCGAAGCCGCGCACCAGCAGGTCCGAGAGCGGCGCCTTGCTGGTGTGCTCGCCGAGCACGGCGACGGTCGCGAAGGCCACACCGAGGTACAGCACGCCCATCACCACCAGCGCGATCGTGGTCGCGCGGCCGATGTCGCGCGCCGGGTGCCGGTAGTCCGAGGAGAGCGACGTGACGACCTCCCAGCCGGCGAACGCCCAGATCAACAGCGCCGCCGCGGAGCCGACCGCCGCCCAGCCGTGCGGCGCGAACGGCGTGAGGTTGGCCGTGCTGGCGTGGGGGAGCGAGACCAGCGTCGCGACCATCAACAGCACCGCCAACGTCGCCGCGATCCCGAGCTGGACCCGGCCGGAGACCCGGATCCCGAACCAGTTCATCACCGCGACCGCGCCGATCAGCAGCCCGGCGGTCGCCAGCTGCGTCTGCCGGCCGCCGCCCGCGCTGTCCGCGACGTACGCCCCGGCGAAGCCGGCCGCCGCGGGGACGCCGAGCGGGATCGCGAAGTAGAAGCACCAGCCGACCAGGGTCGCGACCCGGGCGCCGAAGGCTCGCCGGGCGTACGTCGCCACGCCGCCGCCGTCCGGGTAGCGCGCTCCGAGCGCGGCGAACGTGCTCGCGAGCGGGACCGAGATCAGCACCAGCGCCAGCCACGCGACCAGCGACGCCGGACCCGCCTCGTGCGCGGCCAGGGCCGGCAGCGAGATCACCCCGGTGCCCAGGACCGCCCCGAGGGTGAGTGCCGCACCCTGCGGCACCCCGAGGCCGCCCTCCGCCAGCGGATCGTGGGCAGGCAGCGGGTCGGGCGTCAGGGACTGCGTCCGACCGGGGGCCTGGGTCACGGCGTCAATCTAGGGGGTCCCGATCGTCCTTCCGCAGCGCCGGTCCGAGTCGGTCCGTACCGACCGATCCGCTGCGGGTCCCACGGGTCGGTCGGCCGGGTCGGTCAGCCGTTCCGGCGGAGCACGGTCCGCACCGTGAACCTCGCCCCGTCGTCGCGGGCGCGCCCCTGGCACGACCAGGTGGTCCGGTGCCAGCAGGAGAACCGGGTGGAGGCGTTGACCAGCGCCACCGTGACCGACCGGACGTTGCGGCTGTCCAAGCCGACCGCGGTCCGCGCGCGGCCGTCGGGGTCGAGCCGGACCGCCCGACGCACGACGCCGTGCTCGGTCCGGATCACCAGGGCGGCGCGCGGGTCGGTCCGGTCGCCGGGACCGTCGATCACGACCCGGAGCCGCCAGCGCCCGTCCTTCAGGCCGGGGTCCGGGCGCACCACGACGTTGCGCGAGGCCAGGTGGTTGATCCGGAGGTCGGCCCGGTGTCGCGGCTCGGCCTTCGAGAGCCGCCAGGTCTGCGTGGCCGGCGCGCCCGACCAGGCGTCGCCCTCCTCGTAGGTCCGGGCCGGGAACACGTTGGCCGCCACGAAGGAGCGGTAGACGCTCGCGAAGCCGCCGTACTTCCTCAGCACGCCCTTGACCGCGGTCGTCGAGTACTGGTGCCCTGAGCCCGGGTAGGCACCGGCGCGGGTCCAGATCGAGCGGACCACGCCGTTGCCGAAGCGGTGGCCGAGGTACTCGAAGAACACCCAGTTGCCGTACTGGTTGAAGCCCTGCGCGTCGAAGCGATCGAGCGGTCGGCCCGGCGAGCCGAGCTGGCCGTAGGGCAGGTACTGCCGGTTGTCGTTGACGTCGTCCGCGACCCGCTCCTCCATCCAGGTCGCCGTCGCCTCCATCAGCCACGGGTCCTCGCCGTAGTCGTAGGCGAACTGGACGGCGTGGAAGAACTCGTGCGCGGCGGTCACCCGCAGGCTCTGTCGCGGCGGCGCACCGTACTGGGCCTGGGCGAAGTCGTTGTCGAGCACGCAGTAGCCCGACGCGAGCCACTTCTCGCCGGGCGCGCGCTCCTCGGGCACGCAGTACCCGTAGAGACCGCGCGACCCGAGCTCCTTGAGGTAGACGTCGAGCGCGTCGCTGCCGCCGCGGCCTCGGTCGCTGACGGGCGCGCGGTAGCCGAGCCTCCTGACCTCGGTGCGCCAGACCTTGTTCATCAAGTCCAGGTTGGTGTCCACCCAGGCCCGGCTCGGCGGCGCGTCGGCGGTGCTGGTCACCCAGTGCATGCAGATGTGGTTGCGGCAGGTCCGCTTCGCCGGGACGAGGTAGCCGTCGCCCTGCGGGTCGCCGGCGCCCTCGGTCGGCCGGGCCAGGAGGCGCTGTGCGGCGCGGCGGTCGTCGGCGCCCAGGTCGGGCAGCGCGCGGAAGAGGTCGCGCAGGGCGAGGGTCGCGTCGGGGCGCGGGGCGGCCGTACGACGGGGTCGCGGCAGCTCGCCGGCCGCGAGGCCGGCGCCGGGGCCGGCGTCGGCACCTGGGCCCAGGCCGAGTGCGCTCCGGGCGGCGTCGAGCACCTCGCCGGCGGCGTGGTCCGGCGTCGTCCCATCGGCGCTGCCGACCGTGCCTGCTACCGGCCGGCCCGCCGCGCGGGCCGGGACGAGGTCCGTGGCGAGCACGGAGACGCCCAGGGCGAGGGCCAGGACCACGGTCAGGCCGGCGGCGGCCACCGTGGCCAGGATCGAGCGACGCATCTTCCTCCTCGAGAACGAAAGGTGACGGCGCTGCGCTGCGCCCGGCCGCGGGACCTGCCCCCGTCCGGTGCCCCAGCCTAGGCGCTGCCCGGCCTCGAGCCGTGGAGGTCAGCTGCCGCCGGAGATCTTCTCGATCAGCGCCGTGGTCGAGATCGCCGGCGTGCGGGACAGGTAGACGACCTCGCAGATGTCCTCGAACTCGTCGAACTTCCCGGCCCAGTCGTCGCCCATCACGAGCACGTCGGCGGCGTACTTCTGGATGTACTCGCGCTTGAGCTCGAGGCTCTCCTCGACGAACACCTCGTCGACGGGCTTGAGGGCGGCGATGATCGCGAGCCGCTCGGCCTGGCTGAAGACCGGCTCGCGGCCCTTCTTGCGCAGGTTCAGCTCGTCGGCCGAGACGCCGACGACCAGGCGGTCGCCCAACGCCGCGGCGCGCTCGATCACCCGGAGGTGCCCGACGTGGAAGACGTCGAACGTGCCGAAGGTGATGACCGTGCGAGGCATGCGGCGCATTCTGGCACGTGGACCCGTGGGGGAGGATGTCGGGCGATGACCACCATCTCGATGATCACACCGAACCCGGCCGCCGACGAGCAGCGCCGACGCGGGCTGCGCCGGATGCGCACGCTCGCGGTCTCGCTGCTGGTCTTCGCCGCCGTCGTGTACGTCGCGACCCTCGAGCAGGACGGGTTCCTCGGGTTCGTCAACGCCGGTGCCGAGGCGTCGATGGTCGGCGCGATCGCCGACTGGTTCGCGGTGACCGCCCTGTTCAAGCACCCGTTGGGGCTCCCGATCCCACACACGGCCCTGATCCCGCGACGCAAGGACGAGCTCGGCCGCGGCCTGGAGGAGTTCGTGGGGGAGAACTTCCTCCAGGAGGGGATCATCCGGGACCGGGTGGCCGCCGCGACGATCTCGCTGCGGGTCGGCCGGTGGCTCTCTCGCCCCGAGCACGCCCGGCGGGCGGTCGACGAGGTCGCCGACGTGGCCGTCATCGTCCTGAACCGGGTGCGCGACGAGCACATCGAGGGGCTGATCCGCGACGCGCTCGTGCCGCGCTTCCGCGACGAGCCGATCTCGCCGCTGCTCGGTGGCCTGCTGGAGGAGACGGTCCGCGACGACCTCCACCACGGTCTGGTCGACCTCGGGCTCACCGAGATGCACCGCTGGCTGGTGGAGAATCCCGAGACGGTGGCCGAGGTCCTGGGCGAGCGGGCGCCGTGGTGGTCGCCGACCCGGCTCAACGAGGCGGTGACCACGCGGGTGCACCGCGAGCTGGTGCGCTGGGTCGAGGACATCCGCGACGACCCGCGGCACCACGCGCGCCAGGCCTTCGACTCGATGCTCGAGCAGCTGGCCCAGGACCTGCTGCACGACCCGGACACCCAGGAGCGCACCGAGCGGCTCAAGCAGCGGCTGCTCGACCACCCGCAGGTGATCAGCTCGAGCGTCTCGCTGTGGAACGCGCTGCGGCGCAGCCTCCAGGCCTCACTCACCGACCCCGAGGGCGCGGTGCGCCAGCGGCTGCTCCAGGAGGTGTCCCGGTTCGCCGACCGGCTGCTCGTCGACGAGGTGCTCCGCGAGCGGTTGGACGGGCTGGCCGCCGACGCCGCGGTCTTCGGCGTCGAGCGGTACGGCGCGGAGGTGACCACCGTGATCACGCACACGATCGAGCGCTGGGACGGCAAGGAGGCCGCCCGCCGGATCGAGCTGCACGTGGGCCGCGACCTGCAGTTCATCCGGATCAACGGCACCATCGTCGGCGGGCTGGTGGGCGTGCTCATCCACGCCGCGAGCGTGCTGGTTCACTGATCCCATGGCCGAGCCCACGCCCTTCGACGTACCGATCCGTGACGAGTCGATCCGGCTCGGTCAGTTCCTGAAGCTGGCGAACCTGGTGGAGTCCGGTGCGGAGGCCAAGCCGGTGCTCGCCGACGGGCTGGTCCGGGTCAACGGCGAGGTCGAGACGCGCCGCGGCCGCCAGCTCGTGGTGGGCGACGTGGTCACCCTGGGGCCCGCGGCCGCCCGCGTGGACGACGAGGCCGTGGGCGACGACCTCCCCTGGTGAGACGTCCTGCGAGGCGGCGGGAGCGTCTCAGCGGTTGCGGGGTCCGGCTGCTGACAGCCGAACCCCGCAAGCCTCAGCTCACAGCCAGCAGGTCCACGACGAAGATGAGCGTCTCGCCCGGCTTGATGGCCCCGCCGGCGCCGCGGTCGCCGTACCCGAGGTGCGGCGGGATCACGAGCTGACGGCGGCCGCCGACCTTCATGCCCTGCACGCCCTGGTCCCAGCCGGAGATGACCTGGCCGACGCCCAGCCGGAAGCGCAGCGGCTCGCCGCGGTTGTACGACGCGTCGAACTCCTCGCCGGTCGAGTGCGCGACGCCCACGTAGTGCACGGAGACGGTCGCGCCGGCCGTGGCCTCGGGGCCGTCGCCCTCGGTGATCTCGGTGACCACCAGGTCGGCGGGCGGTTCGAAGTCGGGGAAGTCGATCTCGGGCTTGTCCATGTGGACCAGCCTAGGTCCTGAGAGGATCGGGCCGTGACCTCGATCTCGCAGCGCTGGCGGCGCCTCGACCAGGGGTTGGCCCTCGGCACTGCGGTGCTGGTCGTCCTGGTCGTCGTCGCGCTGAGCACGGACGTGCAGCTGATCGCGGTCTTCGCCGCCGGCCCGATCGTGTCGAGCCTGCTCACCTCGCCGCGGCGGACCGCCCTGGTGGGGGTCGCCGCGGTCGGCTTCGCGCTGCTGGCCGGCCAGTGGGGCCACAACGTCGGGACCCTCGACTGGTCGGTGCGGGTCGTGCTCTGCCTGCTGCTCTCGCTGCTCGCCGTCCAGGGCGCCGCGCTGCGAGAGCACCGGGAGGGCCGCCTGCAGCGGATGACCGTGATCGCGGAGACCGCCCAGCGAGCCGTGCTCCGGGCGATGCCGACCGCGATCGGCTCGGTCGGGCTCGCCGCGCGCTACGTCTCGGCGACTGCCGAGGCCCTGGTCGGCGGCGACCTGTACGAGGTGGCCGCGACGCCGTTCGGCGTACGCGTGATCGTCGGCGACGTCCGCGGCAAGGGCCTGGAGGCCGTGCAGACGGCGGCCGCGGTGCTCGGTGCCTTCCGGGCGGCCGCGTTCACCGCGCCCGACGTCGCCGACCTGGCCCGCAGCATCGACGAGACGTTGGCGCGGATGATGGGCGAGGAGGAGTTCGTGACCGCCATCGTGGGGGAGTTCCACGGCGACCGGGTCACCCTGGCCAACTGCGGTCACCACCCACCGCTCCTGGTGGTCGACGCCGACGTGACGACCGCGGACACCGGTGAGCCGACGCTGCCGCTCGGGCTGGGAGCGGTGCCGGTCCTCACCGAGCACCCGTGGCCGGTCGGCGCCCGGATGCTCTTCTACACCGACGGGCTGGTCGAGGCCCGCGACCGGCAGGGGCGGTTCTTCCCTCTCGACGACCACGCCGCCGAGCTCAGCGAGGGCACGGTCGAGGAGGCGCTGGACCGGTTGGTGGCGCAGCTGCTCGCCTGGGGCGGTCAGCGGATGGCCGACGACCTGGCGCTGGTGCTCGCCGAGAGCGAGGGTCGCTGACCCGCGTCCCGCACTCTCCCCGAGGCGGATCCCCGGCGCTGCTCAGGTCTGGTGGACGTAGCTGTCGAGCTGGTCGCGCTCGAACTCCAGCTGGTCGATGCGGTGCTTGACCACGTCGCCGATGCTGATGATGCCGACCAGCCGGTCCCCCTCGACCACCGGGACGTGGCGCACCCGGCGGTCGGTCATCGTCTTCATCAGCTCGTCGACCTGGGTCTCCCGGTCGCACGTCTGGACGACGGCGGTCATGATCGCCTGCACGGTGTTGTTGATGACCGTCCCGTCGCTGTGCAGGTGGCGGACCACGTCGCGTTCACTGACGATCCCGTCGACGCTGGTGCCGTCGGAGCTGACGATCAGCGCCCCCACGTTGTGCTCGGCCAGCTTCGCGATCAGCTCGCGCAC
The DNA here is from genome assembly GCF_030019515.1 of Nocardioides sp. Lineage (GTDB taxonomy): Bacteria > Actinomycetota > Actinomycetes > Propionibacteriales > Nocardioidaceae > Nocardioides. The sequence goes on from NZ_JASEEQ010000004.1 coordinate 121,597, forward strand.
CCCGGCATCCGGGCCGATGGTGATGACCTCGTGACTGGCCTTGGCCTTGAGTACGTCGCCGATCCGCATCGCTGCACCTCCGTAGGGTCCTGGCCGACCTATGCGCAGACCGTACTGGTCGTCCGGCCACCCGTACACCCCACGTCCAGCCTGCGGCCGGCGCGTCAGTCCCGGGGGCGGTGCAGCCGCAGGTCGGAGACCGAGCCGGGGCCGGTGCGCCGCGAGTCGGGATCGTCCTCGTCGTCCGGGAGCGAGCCGAGGAAGGAGAGCGCCGCCTCGTGGAGATGTCCGTTGGAGGCGAGCGCGTTGCCGCCGAACGGACCGTCGGTGCCGTCCAGGGACGTGAAGCGGCCGCCCGCCTCGCTGACGATCACCGCCAGCGCGGCCATGTCGTAGACCGCGAGCTCCGGCTCGGCCGCGATGTCGACCGCGCCCTCCGCGAGCAGCATGTAGGACCAGAAGTCGCCGTACGCCCGGGTGCGCCAGCAGCGGCGCATCAGGGACAGGAAGTCGTCGAGGCGGTCGCGCTCGTCCCAGCCGTGCAGCGAGGCGTAGGCGAGCGAGGCGTCCTCGAGGCGGCGCACGTCGGAGACCTGGCACCGGGTCGCCTTGAGCAGCGACCGGCCGGTCCAGGCGCCGTTGCCCACCGACGCCCACCAGCGCCGCTGGAGCAGGGGGGCGGACACGACGCCGACCACCACCTGGTCGTCGACCACCAGGGAGATCAACGTGGCCCACACCGGGACGCCGCGGACGAAGTTCTTGGTGCCGTCGATCGGGTCGATGATCCAGCGCCGCTGGCTGTGGCCGGTGGAGCCCTGCTCCTCTCCGGTGACGGCGTCGCGGGAGCGCACCCGGGACAGGGTGCGCCGGATGCTCTCCTCGACCGCCTGGTCGGCGTCGGTGACCGGCGTCAGGTCGGGCTTGTTCATCACGTGGAGGTCGAGGGCCTTGTAGCGGGCCTCGGTGAGGGAGTCGGCGTCGTCGGCGAGGACGTGGGCGAGCCGCAGGTCGTCCGTGTAGTCGGTGGAGATCGGCACATCGCCACCCTAGTGACTGAACGATCCGGCGTGGTGGTCCGTGTACAAGTGCATGGAGATCAATGGGCTCCCGCTGCACCCCCTGGTCGTGCACGCCGCGGTCGTGTTCGGTGCGCTCGCCGCGGTCGCGGCCCTCGCGTACGTCGCGCTGCCCCGGTGGCGGAGGGCCCTGCGCTGGCCGATGCTGCTCGTCGCCCTGATCGGCGTCGGGTCGATCGTCGCGGCGTACTACAGCGGCAACAGCTTCTTCAGCTCCCGACCTCCCGAGATCCAGGCCAACCCCCAGGTGCTCCGCCACCAGCACCTGGCCCGGCAGCTGTTCTGGATCAGCCTCGGGTTCGGGGTCGTCGCGCTGGCCGCCGGCTGGCTCTCGCGCCGCACCGGCGTGACCCGGGTCGTCCTGGACCTGCTGCTCGCGGCCGCCGCGGTCGTGGTCCTGGTCTGGGTGGTCCGCACCGGCGACGCCGGCGCCCGCGCCGTCTGGGGCTGATGCCCCACTGATCTGCTGAGGCACGGTTGCTGCGAAGGTCCCTCGGGGCCCACGCGTCTCCGCTCAGTACGCCGACTCGCTCCGGGCGGCCAGCAGCCGGCGGAACGACGCCACCCGCTCCGGGTCGGCCGTACCGTCGGCCACCGCCTCGTCCAGGCCGCACTCGGGCTCGTCGGTGCCGTGCGTGCAGCCCCGCGGGCAGTCCTCGGTCATCTCGTCGAGGTCGGGGAAGGCCTCGATCAGCTGCTCGGGCTCGACGTGGGCCAGCCCGAAGGAGCGGATGCCGGGGGTGTCGATGATCCAGCCACCCGGCCCGTCGCCGCGCTCCGGCAGCGCGAGCATGAAGGCTGACGTCGACGTGTGCCGGCCACGCCCGGTGACGGCGTTGACGACGCCGACGTCACGCCGCGCGTGCGGGACCAGGGCGTTGACGAGCGTGGACTTGCCGACGCCGCTCGAGCCGAGCAGCACGCTGGTCCGCCCGCGCAGCCGGTCGCGGAGCTCGCCGAGGTCCCCGCCCCGCTGGGTCACGACCCACGGGACCCCCAGCGACCGGTAGGTGTGCAGCAGCGTCTCCGGGTCCCGCAGGTCGGCCTTGGTGAGGCAGAGCAGCGGCTGCATGCGGGCGTCGTACGCCGCGACCAGGGCGCGGTCGATCAGCCGCGGTTGCGGGTCGGGGTCGGCGAGCGCGATGACGACCACGAGCTGGTCGGCGTTCGCGACGATCACCCGCTCGATCGGGTCGTCGTCGTCCGCGGTGCGCCGCAGCGTCGTGGCCCGCTCGCGCACCTCGACGATCCGGGCGAGCGAGCCGTCGTCGCCCGAGGTGTCGCCGACGACCCGCACCCGGTCCCCGACGACGACGCCCTTGCGGCCCAGCGGGCGGGCCTTCATCGCCAGCACGGTGCGGTCCTCGACCAGCAGCGTGAACCGTCCGCGGTCGACCGTCACGACGACGCCGTCGACGGCGTCGTCGTAGGTCGGGCGCTCCTTGGTGCGCGGGCGGGTGTGGCGGCGCGGGCGGTCGTAGTGCTCGACGTCGTGCTCGGAGTACCGGCCGGTCGACTTGGGGCTCATCGCGTGCTCGCGCCGCGACTCACGCGGGGACCAGCCCCGACCAGAAGCCGGCGAAGTCCGGGAAGGTCTTGCCCGTGGTCGCGACGTCCTCGACGAGCACGTCCTCCACGGCGGCGCCGAGGATCACCCCGGCGTGCGCCATCCGGTGGTCGGCGTAGGTGTGGAACACGCCCCCGTGCAGCGGAGCGGGGCGGATGCTCAACCCGTCCTCGAGCTCGGTGACGTCGGCGCCGAGTGCGGAGAGCTCGGTGGCGAGCGCGGCGAGCCGGTCGGTCTCGTGGCCGCGGATGTGGGCGACTCCGCGCAGGTGCGACGGCGCCTCGGCCAACGCGCAGAGGGCCGCGACCGCAGGCGTGAGCTCGCCGACGTCGTGGAGGTCGACGTCGATGCCGAGCAGCGTGCCGCTGCCGGTGACCCGCAGCCCCTCCTCGACGAAGCCCACCTCGCAGCCCATGGCCGTGAGGATGTCGCGCAGCGCGTCGCCGGCCTGCGTGGTCGCCCGCGGCCAGTCGCGGACCACCATGGTCCCGCCCGACACGGCCGCGAGTGCCAGGAACGGGGCGGCGTTGGAGAGGTCCGGCTCGATGAGGTGGTCGGCGGCCCGCACCGGCCCGGGGGCGACCCGCCAGCGGTTCGCGTCCCCGCCCGACAACGGATCGTCGACCTCGACGCCGTGCGCGCGCAGCATCGCCACCGTCATGTCGATGTGGGGCAGTGACGGAACGGGCTTGCCGTCGTGGCGTACGTCGACGCCGTGGTCGTAGCGCGCGCCCGCGAGCAACAGCGCGGAGATGAACTGCGATGACGCCGACGCGTCGACCACCACGGTCCCGCCCGGGACGCCGCCGCGCCCGCGCACGGCGAACGGCAGCGCGTCGCCCTCGACCGCCACGCCGAGGGCACGCAACGCGCCGAGGATCTCGCCGATCGGCCGCTTCCGCATGTGCGGGTCGCCGTCGAAGGCGACCGCCCCCGTCGACAGCCCGGCCACCGGAGGCACGAAGCGCATCACGGTTCCGGCCAGCCCGCAGTCCACGCTCGCGTCCCGGTCGAACGCCCCGGGGGTCACCGTCCAGTCCTCGCCGTCGGGATCGACGGCGGAGCCGAGGGACGTGAGTGCGGCCGCCATCAGCGTGGTGTCCCGCGAGCGCAGCGCCCGCCGGACGACCGAGGGTCCGTCGGCGATCGCGGCCAGCACGAGCGCCCGGTTGGTCAGCGACTTGCTCCCGGGCAGGGTGACCACCGCGTCGACGGGGCGGCGCGCGCGCGGCGCGGGCCAGGGGTCCGGCCAGGGATCGGGGCGCCTCGTCACCGGGGCAGCCTATCGGCGGGCGGGATCAGGCGACCTTGGCCTTCGCGAGCCGGGCCTCCTGGCGCGCGGCGCCGGCGAGGTGCTTGGCCTGGCGCCGGGCGTCCTTCGCGGCGTGGCGGGCCCGCCAGGCGACGCCCGGCTTGCCGTCGGTGTCGCCCGCCGCGATCAGCAGGCCGCCGAGCACCGAGACGTTCTTGAAGAAGTGCAGCCGCTGCTGGGTCCGCTGCGCGGGGTCCTGGGCCTCCCAGAAGCGGTGACCGGCGGCGGTGGTCGGCACCAGGGTGGCCGCCAGCACCGCGGAGGAGAGCCGCGGCGCGCGCCCGGTGGCGAGGGCCAGGCCGGCGCCGAGCTGGACGCCGGCGTTGAGCCTGACCAGGGTCTCGGGGTCCTCCGGCAGCGGGATGCCGGCCCGCTTGGCGAGCGGGACCAGGCGGGAGGTGACGGGTTCGGCCCGCGCTGCCGGGCCGGCGGTGCTCTTGAGGGCGTTGACCGCACCGACGACGAAGATCGACGCGAGCATGGGACGGGCGATGAGTCTGCTGACGGTCATGGCTCCTTCTTACCCGGGCCGGGCGGTTCTTACCCGGGGCGGCCCGGCGCCCGGCTCAGGGTGCGGTCCGGGCGACCGGGACCCCGACCGAGATCGTCGGCAGCGGGACGCCCGCCACCCCGCCGGTGACCTGCGCGGATGCGCCGTCGGGTCCGGCCGAGGCCTCGACCCCGAGCTGGACCAGCGGCGACTGGGGCGGTGCCGAGGGCGGCGCCGACGGCGGCGCGGAAGGCTCGTCGCTCGGCCCGCCGGTCGGCCCGCCGGTCGGCCCGCCGGTGGGTCCGGCGGTCGGTCCGGCGGTCGGTCCGGTGGTCGGTCCGGCGGTCGGTCCCATGGTCGGCGCCGCCCGGTGGGAGGCGGTGGCGGCGTCCGCCGGGCTCGTGGCGCCCGACGAGCCGCGGTCGCCCGCAGGGCGTCGGCCCAGCGGGACGCCGGGGCCGGCGGTGAGGGACGGCGCCAGGCTCGCCAGCGGGGTGTCCTCGGCAGCCGGCTGCCCGTCCTGCTCGTGCTGCAGGGCCACGACCAGCCCGGCCACGACCAGGGACGCGGCGGCGCCGGCGACCGCGGCGGTCGGGGCGTGGGTGAGTACCGCGTCGCGGGCACGGCCGAGCAGCACGGTCACGCCGCCCGCGGCCGCGGAGAGCCCGCCGGTGGTGGCGCCGACGTACGCCGTCGCCGCGGTGCCGAGCAGCAGTGGGGCGAGCAGGGCTCCGAGGCCCGAGTTGACCTCGGTGAGCTCGAGGTAGATCGCGGTGCAGCCCCGGCACTCCTCGAGGTGGTGCTCGACGCGGGCGCTGTCGCGGCGGGAGAGCCCGCCGCGGACATAGGCCCCGAGCTGCGCGCGGGTGCGCGCGCAGGCGTCGTCCTCGACGTCCTGGGTGTGCATGGACAGGTAGGCCTGGCGCAGGCCCTCGCGGGCCCGGTAGGCCAGCGCCGAGACCGAGTTGGGGGTCATGCCGAGCAGCAGCGCGACCTCCGCCGGCTTCTGCTCCTCGACCTCGGTGTGCCACAGCACCAGCTGCCAGCGCTCGGGCAGCGAGGCGAACGCGCGGGCGGCGGTGGCGCTCTCGAAGCCCTCGACCGCGGTGTCGCGGAACGGCACGCCGGGGTCGAACGGCGTGAGGTCACCGGTGGTCTGCAGCCGGGCCGTGGCCCGGATCCGGTCGACCTGCAGGCGGCGTACCGCCGTGAGCAGGTAGGCCCGGAACGCGAGATCGGGCCCGCCCCCGCGCTGCAGCACGACCAGCAGCTTGGCGAAGGCCTCGGAGACGAGGTCGTCGACCTCGCCGGCGGACACGAGCTGCCGCGCCAGGCGCCGGGCGGCCTCGACATGGCGTGCGAAGAGCTCACCGTAGGCATCGGTGTCACCGCCCCGGACGGCGGAGATCAGCTCTCCGTCGCTGGGGCCCTCGAGAGTGGAGACGTGGCCGGCCACATCGGACCAACGCGCGAACCGGGAAAAGATCACGGCGCCGGGCCGGCGAAAAAAGGTGACGAAGTTCGCGAGAACCGCGTCATGGACCTGCGCCCGGGCCGTTCCATCACCGCAGACCAACCGAGGGGGAGCCACCGTGGGAAGGTTCACGACGCGCAGGCGACGTGCGACCACGGGCGACCCCGAGACGAGGGTGGAGCTGTCCTTGCAGCTGTGTGCGGCCCTGCCGCCACGCTTCGAGGCAGTCGGGGAGGCCCTTGTCTCGGGGTCGGGCACGGTCCCGGCCTGCGAGGTCGCCGGCGCGCTGCTTGCCGCCGACGGACTGTCCCTCGAGGAGTCCCTCGAAGGCCTCGCCGTGACCAGCCGCCTGGTGCACGGCACCGACCCCGGCTTCGCCGAGACCCGGGCGCTGACGGTCGCGTGGAGCGACGCGGTCCTCGGCTACCTGCACGGGCTCTCCTGCGACGACCCGCTCACGGGCCTCGCGAGCCTCGCACATCTGCGCAGCCGCGTCTCGGACGTCTACCGCGGCGAGGGTCGCACCGGGGCCTCGGTCTCGGAGTCGCACGCCCTGGTCGTCGTGGCCGCCCCGCCGTGGCCCGACGCGGCGACGGGCCGCAGCGACGTGCTCACCCGCGCGATGCGGACCGCGCAGCTCGGCGACACCGCCCGGGCCGTGTTCGCCGGGTCGGAGACCATCGGCCATGTCGCCCCCGGCCGGGTCGTGGTGCTCGCCGGTCGCGACGAGCGGATCGGGCGGCGGGTCGGCCTCCTGCGCCGGATGCTCGACGGGTCCGCCGTCCCGCACGCGCGGGTGTGGATCGAGGGCCTGCCCGACTCCGACGACGCCGCCGGTCGCCTGCTCGACGAGCTCACCCGGGTGTAGCCCCAGGGTGTACGCCCCCCGCGACCGAGACCGCTGTCGGGCTGGGTCTCGACGCGGCATTGCGACCCCGCACGCTCGGTCGCAGCCTTGCTCAACCTCCCGCGGCCTTTCCCGACCACCTCTCCACCCAGGCGGCGTCGACGGCGGGTGCTCCGCCTGGGGCCCGCGCATCCGTGGTCGGGCGACGGATCCCGGGTACCACTAGCCTGGCAGCATGTGCGGTCGCTACGCCTCGAGCCGTCGGCCCGAGGACCTGGTCGAGGAGTTCGACATCGCCGACGTGCGGATCCCCGCGCCGCTCGAGGCCGACTACAACGTGGCCCCGACCAAGGAGGTCTACGCCGTCGTCGAGCGGCCTCCCCAGGGCTCGGCGGAGTCGACGGCGGCCGAGGAGCCGCCGGAGCGCCAGCTGCGGGTGCTGACCTGGGGCCTGGTGCCGTCCTGGGCGAAGGACCCCTCGATCGGCAACCGGATGATCAACGCGCGGATGGAGACCGTCGCGGAGAAGCCGGCGTACAAGCGGGCGTTCGCGAAGCGGCGCTGCCTGCTGCCCGCCGACGGCTACTACGAGTGGTACCCGACCCAGGAGCGCACCTCGGCCGGCAGGCCGCGCAAGCAGCCGTTCTTCATCCGCCCGAAGGACCACGGGGTCCTGGCGATGGCGGGTCTCTACGAGATCTGGCGCGACCCCGGGAAGGATGACGAGGCTCCCGACCGGTTCCGCTGGACCTGCACCGTGATCACCACCGAGGCGGAGGACACCCTCGGACACATCCACGACCGGATGCCGCTGATGGTCGAGCGCGAGCGCTGGGGCGCCTGGCTGGATCCCACCGCGCCCCAGGACCACCTGCTCGAGCTCCTGGTGCCGGCGGCGCCGGGGACGCTCGAGGCTTACCCCGTCGCCACCCTCGTCAGCAACGTGCGCAACAACGGTCCGGAGCTGGTCGAGCCGCTGCCGCTCGAGCCCGACGGTGGAGTCGCGCCGTGACCCGCGCGGAGCGCCGCATCGACACGCCGTACGGCGAGGCGCGGCTGGTGGTCGACCAGGCGCGCGCACCGGTGGCGACCGTCCTGCTCTCGCACGGCGCCGGCGCCGGCATCGACACGGCCGATCTGGAGGCCCTGGCCCGGCACCTGCCGCGCAACGGGGTCACGGTGGTCCGCCTCGAGCAGCCCTGGAAGGTCGCCGGCGGCAAGGTCGCCACCCCCCCGGCCACGCTGGACGCCGCCCTGGTCGCGGCGGCCAACCGGCTGCGCACCCGCACCCCACTGGTCCTGGGTGGCCGGTCCGCCGGCGCTCGCTCGGCCGTCCGCTGCGCCCGGCAGCTCGCGGCCAGCGGCTGCCTGGCGCTCTCGTTCCCGCTGCACCCGCCCGGGCGCCCGGAGAAGACGCGGCTCGACGAGCTCCGTGGCGCCGGCGTACCGACCCTGGTGATCCAGGGCGAGCGCGACCCGATGGGCCGGCCCGAGGAGTTCCCCGACGACGTCGACCTGTGCGTGGTGCCCGGCGCGGACCACAGCCTGAAGGTGCCGGCGCGGGGCGAGATCGGGCAGTCCGACGCCCTCGAGATCGTCGTCGAGTCGGCGCTGGAGTGGATCGTGCGCGAGATCGCCGGCGGCGGCCGGGGGAATGGCGGACCGGCCTGAGGTGTTCACCTCGCATGCTGGCTGTGCTCGAACCACCCGCCCCGGGGCTATTCTGGGGGGCGATGACTGACCCCGACGTACCCACCCCCGAGAGCGTTCCCGACCCTGCCGCCGTGGACCTCGACACCGAGACCGAGGCGGACCGGTCCGCGCGCTTCGAGCGCGACGCCCTGCCGTTCCTCGACCAGCTCTACTCGGCCGCGATGCGGATGACGCGCAACCCGGCCGACGCCGAGGACCTGGTGCAGGAGACGTTCGCCAAGGCGTACTCCTCCTTCCACCAGTTCCGGCCCGGCACGAACCTCAAGGCCTGGCTGTACCGGATCCTCACCAACACCTTCATCAACACCTACCGCAAGAAGCAGCGCCAGCCGCAGCAGTCGATGTCCGAGGACGTCGAGGACTGGCAGCTGCACCGCGCCGAGTCCCACTCCTCGACGGGGCTGCGCTCGGCTGAGATGGAGGCGCTCGAGCACCTGCCCGACTCCCAGGTCAAGGACGCCCTGCAGCGCCTGCCCGAGGAGTTCCGGCTCGCGGTCTACCTCGCCGACGTCGAGGGCTTCGCCTACAAGGAGATCGCCGAGATCATGGAGACCCCGATCGGCACCGTGATGTCCCGGTTGCACCGGGGCCGGCGCCAGCTGCGCGACATGCTCTCCGACTACGTCCGCGACAACGACCTGCTCACGGTCGGGCGGGACGGCGGCGCGTCATGAGCGACCACCACCACCGCCCCGAGCCCACCTCCGAGGACTGTGCGGACTTCCTCGAGCGGATCGTGTACTTCCTGGACAACGAGCTCGACGAGGTCGACTGCTCGGCGGTCCGCCTGCACCTGGACAGCTGCAACCCCTGCCTCGAGCGCTACGACCTCCAGCGCACCGTGAAGGCCGTGGTCGCCCGCTCCTGCGCGGAGTCGGCACCCGACGAGCTGCGCAAGCGGGTGCTGCTGCGGATCCGCGAGGTGCAGGTCCAGATCCGCGAGAGCTGAGCGGGAACCCCCCACGACGCAGCGAACCCCCGAGCCGGCGGCTCGGGGGTTCGTGTCATTCGCGCTCAGGCGTTGGGGCGCTTGCCGTGGTTCGCGGCCTTCTTCTTGCGAGCGCGGCGCTTGCGGCCGGTCTTGCCCATGGGATTCCTCCTGATCGGACGGTACTGGCCCGTTCAGGGGCCGTCGGACAGTCTCTCACCTCCCGTCGAGACACCCAAAATGGCCGTGCTCCACGGGCCGGAGGAGCCACCTGGGGGTCTCGCCGGCCGAGGACCAGTCAGACGCGGCTCAGGAACCGCTCCGCGTCGACGACGACGCGGGTGATCTCGCCGGTGCCGACGACCTTGCCGCCCAGGTTCCTCGCCAGCACCGAGAAGCGGTGCAGGCGGCCGTCGACGTACGCCGCCGTGGCGGTGACCTCCACCCCCTGCCCGACCGCGGAGGCGGCGACGTGCTCGAGCTCGACCCGGGTGCCGACGCTCGTCGAGCCGGCCGGGAGCGTCGGGTCGATCGCGGCGCAGGTGGCGGCCTCGCACCAGGCCAGCAGCCGCGGGGTGCCGAGGACCGGCAGGCTGCCCGAGCCGACCGCCGCCGCGGTGTCGTCGGCGGTCACGGTGAAGTGCAGCGTCGCCTCCATCACAGCTCCGCCACGAACGCGATCAGGTCCACGCCCGGGGCCGGCGACCAGTCCCGCTCGGGCGCGCGGCGGAAGCCGTGCCGCTCGTAGACCCGGTGCGCGGAGGTCATCTGGGCGAGGCTGGACAGCACGATCCCGCGGAAGCCGAGCTCGCGGAACCGGTCCATCGCCAGCCTGGTCAGCGCCTCGCCGACGCCGCGGCGCCGGGCCGTGGGGGAGACCGCGAGCATCCGGAACTCGCCCTCCTCGTCGGTGCCGATCTCGCGCCAGGGCGAGCCGGGGAGTGTGATCGTGACGGTGCCGAGGACCTCGCCGCCCCGCTCGGCGACCCACAGCTCGGCCTCCCGGTCGCGCCGCGCGGTGTCGCGCAGCAGCGCGACGTAGTGGTCGTCGGGGCCCTCGGTGAACTCGGCGTACGCCGCGACGGTGACCTCGCCCGCGGCCGCGAGGTCCTCGGGTCGGGCGCGCCGGACCACCACCCCGGGCGCGAGGGGCTCAGACACCGAAGCTGTTCCTGGGGTACGTCGCGGCCACGTCGGTGATCACGTTGACCAGGTACGGCACCCCGGACGCGAACGCGCGGTCGATCGCGGGACCGACCTGCCGCGGGTCGGTGACCGTCTCCCCGGCACCACCGAGCGCGCGGACGACCTGGTCGTACGCCGTGCGGGGCGCGAGGTCCGCGATCACGTCGTACCCGTAGAGCATCTGCATCGGGCCCTTCTCCAGGCCCCACGCGGAGTTGTTGCCCATCACCATGACCACCGGCAGGTTGTGGCGCACCAGGGTGTCGACGTCCATCAGCGAGAAGCCCGCCGCGCCGTCGCCCAGCAGCAGCACGACCTGTGCCGAGGGCCGCGCCAGCCGGGCGGCGATGGCCGCCCCCAGGCCCGCGCCGAGGCAGCCGTAGGGGCCCGGGTCGAGCCAGCCCCCGGGACGCTTCGGCTCGACGAACTTGCCGGCGAAGCTGACGAAGTCGCCGCCGTCGCCGATCACGACCGCGTCCTCGGCGAGCCGGGGGACCAGCTCGCCGTAGATCCGGGCCGGGTGGATCGGGTCGGCCTCGGCACCCAGCAGGGCCGCGTCGCGCTCCACCGCCGCGCCGACCGCGGCCTGCAGGTCGGCGACCCAGTCGGACCAGTCCGGCCGACGCACGACCTGCTCCATGCCGGCGAGCAGCCCGTCGAAGACGGTGCTCAGGTCGCCGGAGACCGACGCGGCGAGCGCGGCGTGCCCGGAGAGCTGGCCGGGGGAGTCCGCCACGTGCACGACCTGGGCCGGCGTGGCGCCGTCCGCGCCGCCGAAGACGCCGTACCCGAGCCGGAAGTCCAGCGGGGTGCCGACGACCACGACCAGGTCGCTGCCGCTGAGGGCCCGGCTGCGGGCCTTGGTGACCAGCAGCGGGTGGCCGCCGGGGACCACGCCACGGCCCATGCCGTTGGTGATCGTCGGGATGCCGACCGCCTCGACGAAGCGCAGTGCGGCCTCCTCGGCGCGGTCCGCCCATACGTCGGTGCCCAGGATCAGCACCGGGCGAGCAGCCGTGGCCAGGAGCTCGGCCACCTCGGTGACCGCGGCGGGGTCCGGCTCCGCGCCGCGGGCCGCGGTGACCTCGGGGAGCACGCCGCCGGCGCTGTTGAACAGCTCGTCCATGGGCACGTCGACGAACACCGGGCCACGGTGCGGCGACCCGGCGGTCACGAACGCGTGGTGCATGCCGTCCAGCACCTCACCGGCGGTCGGGATGGTGCGCGCCAGCTTCGAGACCGGCGCGAGGATCGGCGGCTGGTCGAGCTCCTGCAGGGCGCCGGTGCCCCAGCGCCCCTGCGGCGCGCGGCCGCCGACGACCACCATCGGCGACCCGGCGAACTGCGCCTGTGCGACCGCGCTGAGCCCGTTGGTGACGCCGGGGCCGGCGGTCAGCACCGCGAGGCCCGGGACCCGGGTCAGCTTGCCGGTCGCCTCGGCGGCGAACGCGGCGGTCTGCTCGTGGCGTACGTCGAGCAGCCGCAGCGGCGTCGCCGACTTCACGGCGCCGTCGTACAGCGGGAAGACGTGCGCTCCGGACAGCGTGAACATCGTCTCGACCCCGTGGGCCTGTGCGACCGCGACCGCGAGCTCGCCGGCGTGGCCGTTCACTTCCGTGGACATGCTGCGAAGGTTACTCACCCGTAGGTGCGAGGTACGCGGCGTTGGTCGACTTCAGCGCGTCGAGCACCACGAGGAGCAGGTCGGAGCGCACCTGCGGGGGCCGCGAGCCGAGGGAGAGCTGCAGGTAGAGCGCCCGAAGGAACGCCTCGGCGTTCCCGCCGACGAGGTACGGGTCGCGGTCGTCGTAGGACGAGCGGGTGCCGGCCGCGGCGGCGAGCCGGGCGATCCAGGGCTCGAGCACGCGCAGCGGGACGACGTTGCGGCGCAGCACGTTCATGGTCGCGAACGCCAGCCGGTCCGGCTCGCCGGTGGTGAACAGCCCGTCGACCGGCAGCAGCACCCGGTCGGCGATCACGTCGAGCAGCACGGTCAGCTCGGGGGTGGCCAGGTGCGGCGAGCCCGCCAGGATCGCGAGCGTGTCGGCGCCGTGCGCCACCGCGTGCGCCCAGCCCTTGCCCGGCACGTAGCCGCGCAGGTCCTGTTCGCGCAGCAGCCAGGTGGCGAGCCGGTCGCCCCACTCGAGGATCTTCCCGCCGGGCAGCAGCGGGCGCCGGTTGTCGCGGGCGACACATTCGCCCAGGACCAGCGCCGAGAAGCTGCGGCGGAACACGGTGTCGGTGCCCTGCTCGCCGACGCCGACCCCGAGACCGACGGCCATGCCGTCGCCGAGCCCGCCCAGGAGGTCGTCGTACACGCCGCGGTCGATCCACGTCGTGAGCGTCGGGTAGGCGGTGCCGTCGCGCAGCGCCGGGTCGGGATCGCCGAGCATGCGCGTGAGCTCGGCGGTCAGGTCGTCGAGCGGCCGGTCGGACGGGACCGCGAGTCCCTCTGCGTGCACCTGTCGCCAGTATGACCCGGACATGGGGGCCATCCTGCCAAAGATCGGGCCCGGGTCCACCGGCGGTCCACCCCCGCCTACTCTTGCGAGCGTGCCGACCCTCTCCGAGCTGGTCCGCAGCCACACCGACCTGGACGACCAGGACGTCGCGTGGCTCCAGCTGCTGCAGGCCGACTGGCAGATCATCGCGGATCTGTCCTTCGCCGATCTGGTGCTGTGGCTGCCCGACCAGGAGGGCAAGGGGTTCTGGGCGGCCGGGCAGATGCGGCCCACGACCGGTCCCACGGCGTACGTCGACGACGTGATCGGCACGTTCGTGCCGGTAGGCCGGCGGCCGCTGATCGACGCGGCGTACGCGCAGGGCCGGCTGGTGCGCGAGGGCGACCCCGAGTGGCGCGACGACGTCCCGGTGCGGGTGGAGACGATCCCGGTCCGGCGAGCCGGGCGGGTGATCGCCGTGGTGGCCCGGAACACGAACCTGCTCGGCGTCCGCACGCCGAGCCGCCTGGAGCTGTCCTACCTGCAGACGGCCGCGGACCTGACCCAGATGATCGCCAACGGCTACTTCCCCGCCACCGGCCAGCGCAGCGACCATGCCGACTCGCCGCGGGTGGGCGACGGGTTCCTCCGCGTCAGCGCCGCAGGGATGGTCGAGTACGCGAGCCCGAACGCGCTCTCGGTCTACCGTCGGTTGGGGCTCTCGGGCGACCTGGCGGGCGTCTCGCTGGCCGACCTGACCCGGGACCTGGTGCCGCCGCGTCGCCGCCCGGACGAGGAGACGCTCAGCGCCGTCCTCGGCGGCCGGGCGTACCGCGACACCGAGATCGGCACCGACACGGTGTCCCTGATCGTGCGGGCGATCCCGCTGCGCCCGCACGGCGAGCACATCGGCGCCCTGATCCTGGTCCGGGACGTCACCGACCTGCGGCGCCGGGATCGCGAGCTGATCACCAAGGACGCCACGATCCGCGAGATCCACCACCGGGTGAAGAACAACCTCCAGACCGTCGCCGCGCTGCTGCGGCTGCAGGCCCGCCGGATGGACTCGGAGTCCGCGCGGCTGGCGCTCGAGGAGGCGGTGCGCCGGGTCGGGTCGATCGCGATCGTGCACGAGACGCTGAGCCAGGCGGTGGAGGAGCGGGTCGACTTCGACGACATCCTGGACCCGCTCGGCCGGATGGTGACCGACGTCAGTGCGCTCGGCAGCCGGGTGCGGGTGGTGCGCAACGGCTCGTTCGGCGTGCTGCCCTCCGAGACGGCCACGGCGCTGGCGATGGTGGTGACCGAGGTGCTGCAGAACGCGGTCGAGCACGGGTACGACGGCACCGACCCGGACGCCAGGGGCGAGATCCGGATCACCGTGCGTCGGCTGGTCGGCCGCCTGCACGTGAGCATCGACGACGACGGCCGCGGGCTGCCGGCAGGGTTCGACCTGGACGCCTCGACGAACCTGGGTCTCTCGATCGTCCGGACCCTCGTGGAGTCCGAGCTCGGCGGCCAGCTCCAGCTGGGCGACGGTCCCGCGGGCCGGGGCACCCGGGCCGCCCTGGACATCCCGCTGGACTAGCGTCCGGCCGCTGGCGCGTCTCCGTCAGTCTCGGCACGGCGGTCGCGACCTCGCAGGCTCGGTCGCGCGCCTTGCTCGACCACCGTCAGCGGAGCCGCTGGCGCGTCTCCGCTAGGCGGTGCGGACCCGGGCCCGGGCGTTGCGACGCTTCAGGGCGCGCCGCTCGTCCTCGCTGAGCCCGCCCCAGACGCCGTGGTCCTGCCCCGCCTCGAGCGCCCACGCCAGACACTGCTCGCGGACCTCACATCGACGACACACCTGCTTGGCCTCCTCGATCTGGAGGATGGCCGGACCGGTGTTGCCGATCGGGAAGAACAGCTCAGGGTCCTCGTCGAGGCAGGCCGAACGGTGGCGCCAATCCATGGCTGGGAGATCCCTCTTTCCTACAAGTCATCGTGCAGGTCAGGGGCAGACAAGACCTGCGGTGCCGTCGTGGGGCACAGCGAAGTGAACGCATTCACGAGCGCCCACCAAGGGTGGCAACCTTTGGACCGTTAAACAAGCCCTGTCGACGGTCGGTTTCATCACAGCAGTCACGCGCGTGCCGGGCTGATCCTCGGTCCCACGGGCCCTCTTCTAGGCTCCCTGCGTGACTCTACGCCGCCCGGCCAAACCCGCACCCCTGGTCGTCGCCGCCTCGCTGGTGGCGATCGAGGCCCTGTTCCTGCTCGGCTACGCCGTCCTGGAGCTGTCCAGCATCTCCTCCGACCGGGTCGCCCTCGCCGTGACGACGAGCGTGTTCTTCGCGGCGTACGGCGCGCTGCTGCTGTTCTGCGCCCGCGAGGTCGCCCGGGGCCGGTCCTGGGCCCGCAGCCCGATCGTGCTCGCCCAGCTGATCCAGCTCGGAGTGGCGTGGAGCTTCCGCGGCGGCGACACCACCCCGGTGGCCATCGCCCTGGCCGTGGTCGCCGTCGTCGTGCTCGCGGGCCTGTTCGCGCCGGCGAGCGTCGACGCCCTGGCCGACCCCGAGGACTGAGCGCCGCTCGCTCGACCCCCGTCGAGCGGCCCGCTGGCGCGGTCTGTTCAGAGCGTCTCCTCGAGCGAGGTCCGCAGCTGCTCGAGGGTCCGGTTCAGCAGCCGCGACACGTGCATCTGCGAGACGCCGATCTCCTCCGCGATCTGCGACTGGGTCATGTTCTTGAAGTACCGCAGCAGCAGGATCTTCTTCTCCCGCGGCTCCAGCCGGTCCAGCAGCGGCTTGAGCGACTCCCGGATCTCGACGTGCTCGAGACCCTCGTCGTCCACCCCGATCGCATCGAGCATGCTCGCGCTGCTGTCGTCACCGGCGTCGGAGGCGTCCAGGGACAGCGTGGAGTAGGCGTTGCTCGACTCGATGCCCTCCACGATCTCCTCGACGGTGCAGCCGATGGCGCCGGCGAGCTCGCGCGGCGTGGGGGAGCGGCCCAGCGACTGGGTCAGCTCGGCCGAGGCCGCGGTGATCTGCATGCGCAGCTCCTGCAGGCGGCGCGGCACCCGGATCGCCCAGCCCTTGTCACGGAAGTAGCGCTTGATCTCCCCGATGATCGTCGGGGTGGCGTAGGTCGAGAACTCCACGCCGCGGTCGGAGTCGAAGCGGTCGACGGACTTGATCAGCCCGATCGTGCCCACCTGGACGAGGTCCTCCAGGGGCTCGCCGCGGTTGCGGAAGCGGCGTGCGCAGTGCTCGACGAGCGGGAGGTGCAGGTGCACCAGGGCCTCGCGGGCCGCATCGCGGCCGGCTGCCGGCGCCTCGTCGTCGCGGAGCACCGAGAACAGCTCGGCACTGCGCAGGCGCGTGAGCTCGACGCCGGTCGGCGCGTCCGGGTCCGCGTCGCCGTCCCCCGTGACAGCGAACATCTCAGATCCCGCCTCCCGGCAGCCCCGAGTCCATGCTCACCGAGATCGAGAAGACACCCGCCGCGCAGTCGGTGGACGCGTCGGTCGCCAGGGTGGTGAGGACCTGCCAGGCGAAGCTGTCCTGGTCAGGCGTGACCTCGTGGTCGACCTCGACGCTGATCCGCACGGTGAGCTCACCGGGCCGCAGGTAGAACCGACAGGTGAGGTCGGAGTCCGGACGGGCCTCGGGGAGCACCATCGCGCTCGCCTCGCCGACCGCGATCCGCAGGTCCTCGATGTCGTCGATGGGGAAGTCCAGGCGGGCGGCCAGCCCGGCGGTCGTGGTCCGCAGCACCGACGCGTAGGCGTTGTCCGCGGGCAGTCGCAGCTCGACATCGGCTCGTCCACCGTCGTGACTCCGGGCGGAGCCGATCTGTGCGCCGATCGAAGACATCTGGTCGTCCTTCGCGATGGGGAGACGGGGCGGGGCCGATGACCCGGACCGGACGGGCCCGGGGCTCGCCTCGAAGACTAGTGGGGACCGGCCTCCGGGTGTCGTACCCGGAGGCCGGTCCCCACTAAACGAAGGCACCGCTTCGGCGTCGTCCGTGGTCGCTGCGGACGGTCGCGACCTCGCTCCGCTCTGTCGCGCTCACGACGTCGAAGGCCCGACGGGGCGGCCTCCGGTCGCCGCGTCAGGCCTTCTTGGTCTCCCAGAAGATCTCGGCGATCTCGTCGATCTTCGCGAGCAGCTCGTCGGCCTTGCCGGCGTCGAGCTCGCCCTTGGTGCCGGACGCGCCGGCCAGCTTGGTGGCCTCGTTCACGAGGGTGTGCAGCTGGGGGTACTTCTCGAAGTGCGGGGGCTTGAAGTAGTCGGTCCACAGCACCCACAGGTGGTGCTTGACCAGCTCGGAGCGCTGCTCCTTGATGATGATGGCGCGGGTGCGGAAGTCCGGGTCGTCGTTGTCGGCGACCTTGGCGATGATCGCCTTGATCGACTCCGCCTCGATGCGTGCCTGGGCGGGGTCGTACACGCCGCAGGGGAGGTCGCAGTGGGCGGAGACCTCGAGGGTGGGAGCGAACATTCCTGCAAACATGCGGATCCTCTCGTCTTCTGTTGACTTGTCAGTGGTCTGGGGTTCGACTGCGACACTACTCCGCGTGCGAGGAGCAGGACGAGGAGCGACGCCCGCCGTGGAACCCGGCCCGCGCTGGGGATTCGCCGTCGTCAGCGGCCGGTCGATGAGGCCGCTGCTGGCACCGGGCGACCGGCTCCTGGTCTCCTACCGACGCCCGGTCCGACCCGGTGCCGTGGTGGTCGCCCGGCTGGCCGACGGCACGGTCGCGGTCAAGCGCGCGGCACAACGTCGTACGACGCGCACCGGTGCCCCGGGATGGTGGCTGCTCAGCGACAACCCGGACGAGGGCGTCGACTCGCGGCACCGCGGCGTGGTCCCCGACACCGAGGTGCTGGCGGTCGCGGTCGTCCGGATCTGGCCGCGGCCACGGCGGCTGCGAGCCCCTGTGCCAGACTGACACCCGGGAGAACCCCGGAGGGCGAGGTTCCGCGCACCACCCCTGCGCGTCGAGCCGGACCTCCCCCCACACGCCGCCCCACGGGAGAGTCAGAATCAGGTCATGGCCGAAGCAGAGTCCGCGAGCCCCCATCCGTACGCCGGCGACCCGGTCTTCGAGCTCCACGTAGGCGGCAAGATGGCGATCAGCTCCACGGTCGCGCTGGACGGCCGCGACGACCTGTCGATGGCCTACACGCCGGGCGTCGCCCGGGTGTGCGAGGCGATCGCGGAGGACCCGTCGCTGACCCAGTTCTACACGTGGGTCCCGAACACGGTGGCCGTCGTCACCGACGGGACCGCGGTGCTGGGCCTCGGTGACATCGGACCCGCCGCGGCGATGCCCGTCATGGAGGGCAAGGCCGTCCTGTTCAAGCAGTTCGGCGGCGTCGACGCCGTTCCGATCTGCCTGGACACCACCGACGCCGAGGAGATCATCGAGACCGTCGCCCGGCTCGCGCCGAGCTTCGGAGGGATCAACCTCGAGGACATCTCGGCGCCGCGCTGCTTCGAGATCGAGGACCGGCTCAAGGAGATGCTCGACATCCCGGTCTTCCACGACGACCAGCACGGCACCGCCGTCGTCACGCTCGCCGCGCTGACCAACGCCCTGAAGCTGACCGGGCGCAACCCCGAGTCGACCCGCGTGGTCATCTCGGGGGCCGGCGCCGCGGGCGTCGCCGTCGCCAAGATCCTGCTCGAGGCCGGCATCAAGGACCTCGCGGTCACCGACCGCAAGGGCGTCCTCAACTCCGAGCGCGGCGACCTCACACCGGTCAAGCGCTCGCTGGCGGCGCTGACCGCCGACCGCACCGGGCGCACCGGCACCCTCGCCGACGTGCTGGACGGCGCGGACGTCTACATCGGGGTGTCGGGCGGCACCGTGCCCGAGGAGTGGGTCGCCACGATGGCAGCCGACGCGATCATCTTCGGGCTCGCGAACCCCACCCCCGAGGTGCACCCCGAGGTGGCCCGACGGCACGCGCGGGTGGTGGCCACCGGGCGCTCGGACTTCCCGAACCAGATCAACAACGTGCTCGCCTTCCCCGGCATCTTCCGGGGCGCGTTCGACGTCCACGCGACCGCGATCACGGAGGGCATGAAGGTCGCCGCGGCCCAGGCACTGGCCGACCTGGTCGGCGATGCGCTGGCCGAGGACATGGTCATCCCCTCGCCGTTCGACCCGCGGGTCGGGCCGGCGGTGGCCGCGGCAGTGGCGGACGCCGCACGCCGCGACGGCGTCGCGCGGCGCTGACGGCGGGTACGTTCGGACCATGTTCGCCGTCTACGCCGACCGGTTCTCCAAGGACGACCCGCTCTCCGCGCTGCAGGTGGGGGAGCGCCCGGACCCCGCTGACGGGGGTGTCCCCGACGGGTGGACCACGGTCACCGTGAAGGCCGCCTCCCTCAACCACCACGACCTGTTCTCCTTGCGGGGGGTCGGGCTGCGCGCGGAGGCGCTGCCGATGATCCTCGGCTGCGACGCCGCGGGGTACGACGAGGACGGCAACGAGGTCGTCGTCCACGCGGTGATCAGCGATCCGGCCTGGGTCGGTGACGAGACGCTCGACCCCAAGCGGTCGCTGCTGTCCGAGCGCTACCAGGGCACGTTCGCCGAGCGGGTCGCCGTACCCCGTCGCAACGTCGTCCCCAAGCCCGCCTCGCTCTCGTTCGAGGAGGCCGCGTGCCTGCCGACCGCCTGGCTCACCGCGTACCGGATGCTGTTCACCCGCGGTGAGCTGCGGGCCGGCGAGACCGTGCTCGTGCAGGGCGCCGGCGGCGGCGTCGCGACGGCCGTGATCACCCTGGCGCGGGCCGCCGGCCTCCGGGTGCTCGCGACCAGCCGCGACGAGTCCAAGCGGGCCCGGGCACTCGAGCTCGGCGCGCACGAGGTCTTCGAGTCCGGGGCGCGGCTGCCGGTCAAGGTCGACGCGGTGATGGAGACCGTCGGCAAGGCCACCTGGTCGCACTCCATCCGGTCGCTGCGGCCGGGTGGTCGGATCGTCACCTCCGGCACCACCTCCGGCCCCGACGTCGACGACGCCGAGCTCACCCGGATCTTCTTCCTGCAGCTCAGCGTGGTCGGCTCCACGATGGGCACCCGCGCCGAGCTCGCCTCGCTGGTCTCCCTGCTCGACGCCTCCGGTGCCCGGCCGCTGATCGACCGGACACTGCCGATGACCGAGGCTCGTGCCGGGTTCAGCGCGATGCTCGAGGGCGAGCAGTTCGGGAAGATCGTCTTCACCCGATGATCCACCTGCTCACCGGAGCCGGGTCGGGCATCGGCGCGGCGGTGGCCCGGCGGCTGCACGAGCGCGGCGACGAGCTGGTGCTGCTGGCGCGCTCGCCGGAGCGCGCGGTCGAGCTCCGCACGGCGTACGACGGCTCGACGGTGCTCGTCGCGGACCTGGCCCGGCCGGAGTCGGTGGAGTCGCTCGCGCTGCCCGATGGCCTCGACTCGGTGGTCCACGCGGCCGGCGTGGTCGAGCTGGGCACCGTGGCCGAGCTGTCGGTCGAGGACTGGTCCTCGCAGCTGTGGGTCAACCTGGTCGCGCCCGCCGCGCTCACCCGGGTGGCCCTGCCGGCGCTGCGCGCCCACCGCGGCACCGTGGTCTTCGTCAACTCCAGCGCCGGCCTCACGGCCCACCGGTCGTGGTCGGCCTACGCCGCCTCCAAGCACGGGCTGCGTGCGCTCGCGGACTCGCTGCGCGCCGAGGAGGCCCAGCACGGCGTCCGGGTGAGCACCGTCTTCCCGGGACGCACGGCCACCCCGATGCAGGAGAAGGTGCACCGGCAGGAGGCGAGGACGTACGACGCCGCCCGGTGGATCCGGCCCGACACCGTGGCCGACGCCATCCTGCACGTGCTGGACCTCCCGGCCGACGCGACGATCCCCGACGTCACGGTGCGCCCGAACCGGTAGCGGCCCTCGGGGCGGTCCTAGGTCCGCGAGCGCCAGTTGAGGGCGCCGACCAGCACGATGCGGAGCTGGGTGCGCGCCTGCTCGACGAGCTCCTGCTCGGCGGCGCGGTCGTCGGCGGCGAGGATCGCCTCGGCGGTCGCCACCATGGCGGTCACGATCAGGTCGGAGACGATCCGCAGGTCGCGCGCGGACCACACGTCGGTGCCCGGCAGCTGCGCCAGGTCGCTGGCCAGCTCGTGCTCGAACAACGCGATCTGGTCGCGGATCGCGCGCCGGACCGCCGGCGGCCCGGCGGCCCGCTCGCGGGCGATGAACGAGAAGTGTGCGCGCTGCTGGTGGACGTGGTCGACCAGGATGCCGATCGAGCGGTCGACGATGTCGGCCAGCGCCGGGTCCCCGCGGCGGATGTCCCTCAGCATCGTGCGCAGCGAGGCGAACGACTCGTCGACGAGGGCGACGCCGAGCGCCTCGACGGAGTCGAAGTGACGGTAGAACGCGGTCGGCACGATGCCGACCTCCTTGGCCACCTGACGCAGCGAGAGGGCGGCCATCGTGGTCTCCGAGGCGAGCTCCAGTGCAGCGTCGAGGATCGCCCGGCGGGTGCGCTCCTTGCGGGCCACGCGCGACATCGGCACGCTCGCCGCCGCACCTCCTACCGTCACCTCAGGCATGCCGTCAGGCTAGTGGTTGCCGCCGGAAGTTCCCCGGGTGCGGGACGCCCGACGAACTTCCGGTGGTGACCACGAGTGGTGCCGCCTGCCGGGTGAGTGGCCGACCCTTCCGGACCGGCCCCGCGCGGGTGACACTGGTGCCATGCGCGACCGCCTGAGCACGTCAGAGATCCGCAAGGACGCCGTCCAGGGCACGGTCGAGGCGGCCGCGTCGGCCGCGGGCCAGGTCGCCACGATCATCACCGGCGCGGTCCGCGACGTGGCGTCGGCCGTCGGCGGCTTCGCCACCGAGGTCTTCGAGATCCGCGACTCCGCACGCAAGGCGGCCGCCGAGCACGTCCGTCCCGACCGGGCGGACGAGGACTGAGCTCCGGACGGGGCCGAGACACCGGCGAAAGTCCACCCGATCGGGTGAGTTCGAGTGCGGACCGGGTGGGGCACCTGGTGAGGGCACGCGGCAAGGCCCCCGACAGCACCCTCACGCAGCGGCCGCTCACGGGGCCGTGCCGCGTGCGATCCGTCGGATCAGTCCGGTCCGCCGGCCGCGTCCAGCTGCCGCACCAGCCGCTGCGGAGCGCAGCACCGGTAGCTCTCGGTGACCAGCTCGGCGACCTCGTCCCAGTCGGTGCCCTCGTCGAGGACCAGGCCGACGACCGTGGGCGACCACGGCGGCCGGTAGAACGGCAGCCCGGCGTGGGTGAGCGCGAGCAGCTCGTCGCCGGCGGCGTGGAAGGTCAGCACGGTGCGCGGCTCCGGGTCGCCGGTGATGTCGCGGTACGCCGACTCGTAGCCCTCCTGGGCGACCATGACGTGCGCGAACGTCTTCTTCCGCACCCGCCAGCGCACGCCGGTCCAGGCGTCCTCCTCGTAGGAGTCGGGCAGTGGGCCGGTGATCGCGGCGAGCCGGCGTACGACGTCCGGCGCCGGCTCCAGGCGGCGCGTCACCGGGCTCAGCCGAAGGACATCCGGAAGTCGGCCTGCCGGAAGGAGGCGAGCTGGCGGGCGCCGCGCAGCCAGCCCAGCGGTCCGTCGGCCGCGAAGTCCCAGCGGCCGCGGCACGGCAGCGCCTTGGACGAGCCCTGGAGGGTCGCCGTCCGCTCCTCGCCGCCGGTGTCGTCGATGCCGGGCTGCCAGGTGCCGCCCTTGAAGGGCAGGCGCACCATCGCCTTGGACACGTCGGTGAACGTCGCGCTGACGATCGGGCGCCGGCCCAGGCCCGCCGACCAGTCGGTCGTCGTGAGCGGACCCCGGCGCACGCTCTCGAGCTCGAAGTCGCACAGGCCCTTCGGGATCGCCCAGAGCTCGCGGCCGCCGGCCACCGATGCGGGGGAGTCGACCCAGATGTCTGTGATGCTCACCCGGCGCCCGTGCGCGTCGGTGCTGATCGGTCGGGCGACCAGCAGCTCGGAGTAGGTCAACGGGCTCCCGGGCTCGTAGCTCACCCAGGCCACGCCGTAGACCCCGGCCGGCCGGAGCTCGTCGATCGGCTCGCGGACCCGGAACAGGGAGAGCCAGAGCTGGCCGACCATCCGCCAGGGCGCGGGCGGGTAGGACGGCGTGGGGGACGGGATCCGGTCGGACGTCTGCTCGGCCATGCCCGGCATCCTGCCGTACGGCTCGACACTGACAGAAGTGTCAGTCGAGTGACAGAATCCCTCGGGTGCCGAGCCAACGCCTGACCTCTCGCGTCGCCACCTCCGAGCCGCGGTTCATCGAGTACCCCCGGGCGGCGGCGGGCGCCCCGAACGTGCTGATGGTCGTCGTGGACGACGTCGGCTTCGCACAGCTCGGCTGCTTCGGCGCCGGCTTCGCGACCCCGAACATCGACCGGGTCGCGGCCGCCGGCCTGCGCTACCAGCGCTTCCACGTCACCTCGGTCTGCTCCGCGACCCGGGCCGCGCTGCTGACCGGGCGCAACCACCACGCGGTCGGGATGGGCGTGACCCAGGAGGCCGCGCTCGGCTTCCCCGGCTACCACGGGCGGATCCCGCGCTCGGCCGCCGCGCTGCCCCGGGTGCTGCGCGACCACGGCTACAACACGATGGCCGTCGGCAAGTGGCACCTGACGCCGAAGACGGAGTACTCCGCCGCCGGGCCGTTCGAGCGGTGGCCGCTGGGGTTGGGCTTCGAGCGCTTCTACGGCTTCCTCGGCGCGGAGACCAACCACTGGGCGCCCGAGCTGGTCCGCGACAACACCCACATCGAGCCGCCGCGCACGCCCGAGGAGGGCTACCACCTCACCGAGGACCTGGTCGACCAGGCGATCCGGATGATCCAGGACCAGCAGCAGGCCGAGGCCCGCAAGCCCTTCCTCTGCTACGTCGCCACCGGGGCCGCGCACGCGCCGCACCAGGTGGCCGAGGAGTGGGTGGCGCCGTACCGGGGTGCCTTCGACGACGGCTGGGAGGCGTGGCGCGAGCGCGCGTTCCGGCGCCAGCTCGCCGAGGGCATCGTGCCCCCCGGCACGGAGCTCACCGAGCGGCCGCCGTGGGTCCCGGCCTGGGACTCGCTGCCGGCCGACCAGCGGCGGCTCTTCGCGCGCTACATGGAGGTGTTCGCGGGCTTCATGACCCACACCGACCACCACCTCGGCCGGCTCTTCGACAGCCTCGACGAGCTGGGCATCGCCGACGACACCCTGGTCATGGTCCTCTCCGACAACGGTGCGAGTGCCGAGGGCGGGCCGACCGGCACCCTCAACGAGGCCGCGGGCTGGCTCGGCTTCACCGAGGACGTCGGCACCGCGATCGAGCGCATCGACGACATCGGCGGCCCCGAGGCCAACAACCACTATCCGTTCGGCTGGGCCTGGGCCGGCAACGCCCCGTTCCGGCTCTGGAAGCGCTACGCCTGGCTCGGCGGGGTGCGCACGCCGCTCGTGGTGCGCTGGGGTGACCGGTTGGCCGACCCGGGCGGCGTCCGGCCCCAGTTCTGCCACGTGGTCGACCTGTACGCGACGGTGCTCGACGCAGCGGGGGTCACCCCGCCCGACTCGGTGGACGGCGTCACCCAGCAACCGGTCGACGGTGTCTCGATGCTCGCCGGCTTCGGGGACCCGGAGGCCGCCGAGCACCGGGCGCTGCAGTACTTCGAGATGATGGGCTCGCGCGGGATCTATCACGACGGGTGGAAGGCCGTGACCGACCACGTGGCGAACCAGTTCGACGAACGGGCGAACCTGGTCGGCAGCTTCGACTTCGCCACCGACCGGTGGTCGCTGTTCCATCTCGCGGAGGACTTCTCGGAGGCGCACGACCTGGCCGACGCCCACCCCGACCGCGTCCGGCGGCTCGAGGAGCTGTGGTGGGCGGAGGCCGGCCGCAACCAGGTGCTGCCGCTGTTCGAGTTCCCGGACTCGATGGCCCACATGCACCCCGGCGAGTTCCCGCCGCCGGCGAGCGCGGTCTACCGACCGGGCGGCGGCCCGGTCCAGGAGAGCCAGCTGCCGGTCGCGTTGGGCGGCTTCGACCTGAGGGCGTACGTCGAGGTCCCCGACGCGGGTGCGGCCGGCGTGCTGGCCGCGCTCGGTGACCGCCACGGCGGCTGGGCGCTGTACCTGCTCGACGGCCGCCCGGCCGCGACGTTCGCCCTCCTCGCCGGGCCGGTCCGTGTCGCCGCGGCCGACCCGGTCCCGGCCGGGGAGCACGTGGTCGGGCTGCGCTACGAGCCCGGCCGGACGGCCCGCGTCGTGCTGGCCGTCGACGGGCGGGACGTCGCCGAGCAGCCGTTGCCGGGTCTGATGTTCTTCCCGAACCTCTCGACCGCCGGAGCCGGCCTGCTGATCGGGCGCGACCGCGGGCTCGCGGTCAGTGCCGACTACCGCCCGCCGTTCGCGTTCACCGGCCGGCTGGACCGCGTCGAGCTCCGCAGCGGCCGCCCGACCGCGGCTCCCGACGACGAGACCCGGCTGCGGGCGGCCGTCTCCGGTGACTGACCCGGTCCCCGCAGGGCGCCGGGAGCAGCACAAGGCCGACACCCGCCGGGCGCTGGAGGACGCGGCCCTGCGCCGCTTCGCGACCGACGGGTACGACGCCACCTCCGTGCAGTCGATCGCGGCAGACGTCGGGGTGTCGGCGCGCACCTTCTTCCGCTACTTCGCCACCAAGGACGAGGTGCTCGACATGGGTCGCGGTGCCCGTCAGGCACAGGTTCGCGACGCGGTCCGCAGCAGCGAGGCACGGGGGCTCGAGCTCGTCCGCGTGGCGGTGCTCGCGCTGGCCGACGGCCTCGCGGACGACCGGGCGCGGGTCGCGCTGCGCCAGCGCGCCGCCGCGTCCTCGCCGGTGCTGCGCGGCCGGGTCCTGGACACGATCGGGTCCTGGGAGCGCACCCTCGCGGCCGCACTGGCCGACCGGGGCGAGCCCGGTGCGGACCCGCTCGCCGCGGTCGGAGTGGCGGTCTTCCGCTCCGCGATCACCGCCTGGGTGCGCGACGGCGGCGACCTCACCACGCACGTCGACGGCGGCTTCCGAGCGCTGGCTGCCCCGCGACGCTGACTGGGTCTCGACCCGGCGGTCGCGACCTCCCTCGTCGGTCGCGGGTCATGCTCGACCGCCCCGAGCCCACGCACCGAGCTCGTCCCTCGCTCGGTGCTGCTCGGGGACACTAGTCCTCCGGGTCGTCCAGGCGGGCCAGCCAGGTGGCGAACCGCTCCACCGCCGTCTCGAACTCCGGGTGGGTGTCGGTGAACTCCTGGAGCCGGTCGGCGAGCCACGCCAGGGTGACCTCCTCGTCGCCCCGGCGCTTCTCGAGCTCCTCGATGCCGCGATCGGTGAAGTACAACGTCCTACTCCTCGCTCAAGCGAACGCCCGCGCGACCAGGTCCTTCTGCTCCTCGGTGTGCCGCTTGACGGTGCCGACGGCGGGGGAGGAGGACTCGGGGCGCGAGACGAGCTCGACCCGGGCGTCGACGTGCGGCCACACGGCGAGCTGGTAGTGCGGCCACGCCCCCATGTTCGCCGGCTCGTCCTGCACCCAGCGGACCGCCTTGAGCTTGGGGTAGCGGGCGATCTCCTCGCGGATCTCGGCCTCGGGGCGGGGGTAGAGCTGCTCGATCCGGGCGATCGCGAAGCGCCCGCCGTCCTCGCGCTTGCCGCGCTCGACCATCAGGTCCCACGTGACCCGGCCCGAGCACACGAGCAGCGTGTCGACCTGGTCGGGGTCCGCCTGCGCGTCGGTGATGATCGGCCGGAAGGTGCCCGAGGTGAAGTCGTCGGGGTGCGAGGCCGCCTCCTTGCGCTTGAGCATCGACTTCGGGGTGAAGACGATCAGCGGCCGGTGCTCCTCGCCGAGCGAGTGCTGGCGCAGCAGGTGGAAGTACGACGCGGGCGTCGACGGCTGGGCGACCACGAACGCCTCGTCGGCCGCCATCGTCAAGAACCGCTCGATCCGCGCGGAGGAGTGGTCGGCGCCCTGGCCCTCGTAGCCGTGCGGCAGCAGCAGCACGACACCGGACTGCTGGCCCCACTTGCTCTCGCCGGAGGTGATGAACTCGTCGATCACGGTCTGCGCGCCGTTGACGAAGTCGCCGAACTGCGCCTCCCACAGCACCAGCGCCTCGGGCCGGGCCACGGAGTAGCCGTACTCGAAGCCGAGGGCGGCGTACTCCGAGAGCAGCGAGTCGTAGATGTAGAACTTCGCCTGGTCCTCGGTCAGGGAGGTGAGCGGGGTCCACTCGTCGGCGTTGACCCGGTCGATGATCGTGCCGAACCGCGACACGAAGGTGCCGCGACGCGAGTCCTGACCGGCCAGCCGCACCGGCCGGCCCTCCATCAACAGCGAGCCCAACGCCAGCACCTCTCCGGTGCCCCAGTCGATGGGACCGTCGGCGATGGCCGCCGCCCGACGCTGCAGCTGCGGCATCACCTTGGGGTGCACCGTGAAGCCGTCGGGCGGGGTCACGTACGCGTCCGCGATCCGCTTGAGGACGTCCGCCCCGACCGCGGTCCGGGCCTCGCCGACCGGCTTCTCGGGGTAGTCCGGGACCGTCGTCCACTCCGATGGCTGCGAGCTGGCCTCACGAACCTCGGTGAAGACCCGCTCCAGCTGCTGCTGGTAGTCGCGGAGCACCTGCTCGGCCTCCTCGATCGTGATGTCGCCACGACCGATGAGGGACTCGGTGTAGAGCTTGCGGACCGAGCGCTTCTGCTCGATCAGGTCGTACATCAGCGGCTGGGTGTACGACGGGTCGTCACCCTCGTTGTGGCCGCGCCGGCGGTAGCAGACCAGGTCGATGACGACGTCCTTGTTGAACGCCTGCCGGTACTCGAAGGCCAGCCGCGCGACGCGGATGCACGCCTCGGGGTCGTCGCCGTTGACGTGGAAGATCGGCGCCTGGACCATCCGCGCCACGTCGGTGCAGTAGAGCGAGGAGCGCGACGAGCCGGGCGAGGTGGTGAACCCGACCTGGTTGTTGACGACCACGTGGATGGTGCCGCCGGTGCGGTAGCCGCGCAGCTGGGAGAGGTTGAGCGTCTCCGCGACCACGCCCTGGCCCGCGAACGCCGCGTCGCCGTGCACGAGCAGCGGGAGGACGGGGTACGCCGCGCCACGGTTGAGCACGTCCTGCTTGGCGCGTGCGATGCCCTCCAGTACCGGGTCCACCGCCTCGAGGTGGGAGGGGTTCGCGGCGACCGAGACCTTGATCCGGTCCTTGGAGCCGGCCTCGAACTCACCCTCGGCGCCGAGGTGGTACTTCACGTCGCCGGAACCCTGGACGGTGCGCGGGTCGATGTTGCCCTCGAACTCGCGGAAGATCTGGGAGTACTTCTTGCCGACGATGTTCGCGAGCACGTTGAGCCGGCCGCGGTGCGCCATGCCCATCGCGACCTCGTCGAGGCCGGCCTCGGCGGCCGCCTCGCAGATCTCGTCGATCACCGGGATGGTGGTCTCGCCGCCCTCGAGGGAGAAGCGCTTCTGGCCGACGAACTTCGTCTGCAGGAACGTCTCGAACGCCTCGGCCTGGTTGAGCTTGAGCAGGATCCGCAGCTGCTCCTCGCGGGGCGGCTTGGTGTGCGGCACCTCGATGCGCTCCTGGAGCCACCGGCGCTGCTCGGGATCCATGATGTGCATGTACTCGATGCCGATGGTGCGGCAGTAGGAGTCGCGCAGGATGCCGAGGATCTGGCGCAGCTTCATGAACCGCCGGCCCTCGCCACCGAACGACCCGGTGGCGAACTCGCGGTCGAGGTCCCACAGGGTCAGCGCGTGCGACTCCACCTCGAGGTCGGGATGGCTGCGCTGGCGGTACTCGAGCGGGTCGGTGTCGGCCATCATGTGGCCGCGCACCCGGTAGGCATGGATCAGCTCCAGGATCCGGGCCTGCTTGCTGATCTCGTCGTCGTGGTTGGTCGAGATGTCACTGGCCCAGCGGATCGGCTCGTAGGGGATCCGCAGGGACCGGAAGATCTCGTCGTAGAAGCCTTCCTGGCCGAGCAGCAGCTGGTGCACGCGCTTGAGGAACTCGCCGGACTGCGCGCCCTGGATGACCCGGTGGTCGTACGTCGAGGTCAGGGTCATCACCTTGCTGATCGCGTTGCGCGCGATCGCGTCCTCGGAGGCGCCCTGCCACTCGGGCGGGTACTCCATCGCGCCGACGCCGATGATCGCGCCCTGGCCCTTCATCAGCCTCGGGACCGAGTGGCTGGTGCCGATGCCGCCGGGGTTGGTCAGGCTGATCGTGGTGCCCTGGAAGTCCGCGACCGTGAGCTTGTTGTCGCGCGCCTTGCGCACGATCTCCTCGTAGGCGGTCCAGAAGCCGGCGAAGTCCATCGTCTCGGCCGCCTTGATGCTCGGCACGAGCAGCTGGCGGGTGCCGTCGGACTTCTGCACGTCGATCGCGAGGCCGAGGTTGATGTGGGCGGGGGTGATCAGGTTCGGCTTGCCGTCGACCGTGTCGAACCCGACGTTCATCTCCGGCATCGTGCGGACCGCCTTGATCAGCGCGTAGCCGATCAGGTGGGTGAAGGACACCTTGCCGCCTCGCGCCCGGGCGAGGTGGTTGTTGATGACCGTGCGGTTGTCCCAGAGCAGCTTCACCGGGACCGAGCGCACCGAGGTCGCCGTCGGCACGGTCAGGGAGGCGTCCATGTTCTGCGCGGTCCGGGCCGGCGCGCCGCGCAGCACGGTGTAGGTCGGCTGGTCGTCGGTCGGCGCCGCCGTGGCCGGGCGGGACTCCTTGGGCACCGGGTTGGTGGTGTCCTTCGCCGGCTCCGCTGCCTTCGCGGTGTGCCGCGGCTTGGCGACCGGCGCGGGGGCCGGCTTCGCGACAGCCTCCTCGGCGGGCTGCTGAGCGGGCTGCGCGGCGGCTTGCTGAGCGGGCTTCGCGGCGGCTTGCTGAGCGGGCTTCGCGGCGGCTTGCTGAGCGGGCTTCGCGGCGGCCGGCGGGGCCGGCGCGGTGGCGCTCGCGGCGGGTTGCGACGTACCGTTGGTGCCCGCGCCGGTGCCCTGGGCCCGGAAGTACTCGGCCCAGGTGGCGTCCACGCTGTCCGGATCCTGCTGGAACTGGTCGAACATCTCCTCGACCAGCCACTCGTTGGTGCCGAAGTCGGCCCCCTCGAACTGGGCGGGGACGTCGGACTTGCTGCCTGGGGACTGCGGCACGGGTTGATTCGCCTCTTCCGGTACGTGCGCGGGGGAGTAGTTCAATCGGCAAGGCTAGTCCAGCGCACCAGCAAATGCAGACTGCCGGGGTGGCCGGGCGGCGTGGTGTGGTTCGGGCCACGTCGGCATCGCGGACACTGCCGTCCACCAGCACTCCGGAGACCACCCCGGGGGCCGCCCCGGAGAGCACCTGAGAGAGGGAGTCCCGCAGCCATGACCAGACACCGGCGGCGCTCGTACGCCGCGACCGGGGCGGCGCTCGCGCTGGCCCTCGTCCTGGCGCTGGTCGTCGGCGCCTGCAGCGGCGGGGACGACGAGCCCGCCGAGCGGCCGCAGTCGCAGCCGGCCGGCCCGGACACCGTCTCGAAGGTCGAGACCGTCGTCACCGTCGGACGTATCACCGGCTCGCTCCCGCGCGACGCACGGCACCGGCTCGCCGACCAGGTCGGAGCCGTGGTGGACGGCTGGACGAAGGCGGCCTACCTCGGCGGCGACTATCCGCGGCGCGACTTCTCCACGTCCTGGCCCGGCTTCACCACCGGGGCACGGCAGGAGGCGCACCGGGACCGGGCGCTGATGAGCAACGAGGACATCGGCGAGCGCATCGACGGGGTGGAGGCCCGGCGCAGCCGGGTCCGGATCGACGTCCTCGCCGTCCGGAAGCGGGCGGTCGGCGTGACCGCCCGGGTGCTGCTCGGCTTCCGGACCACCGGGAGGCTCGAGCGGGACATCCGGGTGCAGGGGCGGCTGTACCTGACCCGCACCGACCGCGGCTGGCGGATCTTCGGCTACGACATGACGAAGGGAGCCCGGTGATGAGCCCAGTGAAGAGCCCGGTGATGAGCCCGGTGATGAGGACCCGCTTCCACAAGGTCGTGCGGCTGGGGACGATCGGGCTGGTCCTGGCGATCGCGGCGTTCGTCGTCCCCGACTCGGCGGTGAAGAGCACCGAGGTCGCGCTGGTGAAGGTGAACCGCGCCGACGGTGTGGATCTGACCCCCGACGTGGTCTGGATCCTGGCGGTCGGCTCCGACGCCCGGCCCGGCGAGGACATGACCCGGACGCGCGGCGACGCCCTCCAGCTGATCGGGATGAACACCCGCACCGGCGCCGCCTCGGCGATCGGCGTGCCCCGCGACTCGTGGGTCTCGATCCCCGGCCACGGGTACGAGAAGATCAACGCCGCCCTCTACTTCGGCGGCCCGCAGCTGCTCGGGCAGACGGTCGGCAACCTGGTCGGGATCCAGCCCGACTACGTGTTCGTGAGCCGGTTCAAGTTCTTCCAGGCGATGGTCAAGGACATCGGCGGCATCACCGTCCAGAACCCGGTGGCCTTCGACGACACCTACCTCAAGCCGCAGGGCTTCCGGAAGGGCAGGATCCACCTCGGTGGGTACGACGCGATGGCGTTCTCGCGGATCCGGCACAACCTGATCCGCGGCGACTTCGACCGGTCGGCCAACCAGCAGCGGGTGCTGCGCGGGATCCAGGCGAGGGTCCGGGCCCGCGCCCACGTCCCCGGCTTCATCGAGCGGGGCGTGCTGTCGGTGATGCAGCACCTCTACACCGACCTCTCGCCGGTCGAGCTGTTCCGGCTGGCCCAGGTGGTCGCGCACGTCGACCCGCGCCGGATCACCACCTGCGTCGTGCAGGGCGGGATCGGCAGCATCGGCGGCGCGAGCGTGGTGCTGCCGAACGTCGACCTGGCGCGCCGGCTCGGCAACGAGGCCCGCAACGACGCGACGATCGGGCACTGCTGACCCGGAGGACCAGCAGTGCCCGACCGTCGGGGGTGGAGCGCGTCGACCCGGCGCGGGTCAGTTCGGGATGATGTGGCCGCCGGCCCAGCCGAGCTCGAGGATCGCGCCGCCCGGGATCAGGCCCGGCAGGGTCAGGCGCAGGGCCTTGACCTCGGCGCCGGTCCAGTTCTGCTTGACCACGCGGTACTCGAGGATGTTGCCGTCGCCGAGGTCGAGCGCCTCGCCCGGCTTCGGCAGCTCGATCTCCTCGCCGTTGAGCAGGATCCGGGCCAGGCCGGTCGAGATGACGCGCTCGACCTTGGTCGTGTCCTGCGGCTTGCGCATCGTGACCTTCGAGGTGATCCCGTCGACGACCAGGCCGATGCTGGGGATGTCGAGCGAGCCGATCCTGCTGGCGACGAAGCCGCTGGCCGAGCCGTTGCGGCTCTGGTCGCCCATCAGCCGGTACTCGATGCCGGTCAGGTTGACCAGGCCGCCGAGCACCCGGGCGTCGGCGATCTTGTGGGTCCTCACCTTGCCGTTGCTACCCGAGCAGTCCAGCGACTGCTCCTGCAGGCCGCCGAGGCGGAGCAGGTCGTTGCCGCCGAACATCTCCAGGCCCATCGCCCGCGAGTGGAAGACGCCCGCCGGCACCGGTTCGGAGATCGCGGTGCGTGCCCGGCCGAGCGTGACGACCGTGTCGTGCCCGGTCGCGTCGACGAGGAGCCGCAGCGCGTAGGTCTGCGACGCCGCGGAGTGCGGCCCGGCGTGGCCGGACTTCACCCCCGCCAGGCCGATGCTGCCCAGGCCCGGGATCTCGATGGTGTTGCCGGTGACCGAGGTGAGCAGGTCGAGCACCTGGTCGACCAGGTCGCCGGTGGTCGAGCCCAGGATGTCGAGCAGGTCCTGGAGCTCCTGGGGGATCTGCTCGGGCAGGTTCTCGATCCGCAGGCCCTCGAACGTGAACGACTCCTGGTGGCCGAACGTGCCGTCCGCCTTGCGGGACGAGTCCGCGACGGACGTCAGGCCCTTCAGCGAGACGGTGGGGGTCTGCACGCCCTGGAACTCGCCGCCCAGGGCGAGGTCGGCGATGGTGCTGACGCCGCGGACGCCCTTCAGGCCGTCCTGGGCGTAGGTCTCGGTGTGGCTGGTCGCCGCGGACACCTTGATCAGCTCGTTGTCGGGGAGCGAGAGAGTGGAGTTCTTGAGCACGTCACGGCCGGCGAAGCGGGTGCAGCGCTGCTGGGCGAACGCCTCCTTGGCGTTGCGGAGCTCGACGCCGTCGATGATCACCTTGGTGCCGTAGACGACGGCCTTGTAGCCGAGGTTCGTCCTCACCAGACGATCCCCGTCCGAGCCCTTGCTCGCGTCGGCGGGGGTGGTGGTCACGAGGGCACCGGCGAGACCGGCCGCGCAGACCGTGAGGGTGGCGATCGCCCTCTTGAGGGACATGTTCACTGCGTGTCCTGCTTTCGTTGCCGGAGCCGCTGCGTCCCTCCCCGTCGGCCGCGGCTTGTCTGATCCCATGTCGGTGCTCCCACCGAGAGGCTTCTGGCGACGATTGTGCGGGTCCACTACTGCATTCGGGGAAGGGCAAGAACGATAAAGACGCCGCCGGTCAAGACCAATCCGGCCCTATTCGTACTCGCGCGTAACCTTCGCGCGGAATGGCCGTTTTCATCACCCGTCGCAGGCGAATTTCGCCAGTTCGCCTGCCGATCGACGCGCCACGTCAGCGGATCGGCACCGGCGGACGCACGGAGCATCGACCCGGCGTCGCCGTCCGTCAAGCCCGGGTGGGGGCCGCGCGGGAAGTGCGGCGCTGGGGATGAACCAGGTCGATCCCAGCCACCACACTCTCGGCACACTCTCGGCCGCACTCTCGGTCGGCCGTCGGCCGGTGCCCGAGGAGCCGACCGGAGGACGGGGTCGGAACACATCCGACCCGCGAAGAGATGAAGCGCCCCCGGCAGGATTCGAACCTGCGGCACCTGGTACCGGAAACCAGTGCTCTATCCCCTGAGCTACGGAGGCAGCACCCCGCGCTGCGAGGCTGCGCCGTCACCCTACAACCGACCCGGGACCGACGCGCAATCGCATCGGCCGCGTCCACGGCCGATATCGATGCGAGGCGCGAGGCAGGGCGCCGATACCCTGGACCGGTGACTCCCGAGCAGCTCTCCACCGCGATCGTCGACGTCCTGACGACGCTGTCCGACGAGGGTGCCATCACCCTGCCCGGCGGCGTCCCTGCGAACGTGACGGTGGAGCGTCCGCGATCCAAGGAGCACGGGGACTACGCCACCAACGTCGCGCTCAAGCTCGGCAAGTCGGCCGGGATGAACCCGCGCGACCTCGCGACCCTGGTCCAGCAGCGCCTGGAGCGGACCGAGGGCATCGCGGGTGTCGACATCGCCGGCCCGGGGTTCCTCAACATCACGGTGTCCGCCGGTGCCCAGGGCATCGTCGCGGCACAGATCGTCGACGCCGGATCGGGGTACGGACACACCGAGGTGTTGAAGGGGGAGCGGGTGAACGTCGAGTTCATCTCGGCCAACCCGACCGGCCCGCTCCACCTCGGCCACACCCGCTGGGCCGTCGTCGGCGACGCGATCGCACGGGTCCTGGCCGCCGCCGGCGCGAGCGTGGCCCGCGAGTTCTACATCAACGACCGCGGCAACCAGATGAACCTGTTCGGCGCCTCGATCGAGGCCGCCGCGCTGGGCCGGCCCATCCCCGAGGACGGCTACCACGGCGGCTACATCGCCGACCTCGCGAAGCAGATCGTCGCCGAGGACCCGAGCATCGTCGACCTGCCCGACGACGAGCGGCTCGTGGCGTTCCGCGAGAAGGGCTACGCGCTGCAGCTGGCCGACCAGCAGCAGCAGCTGGCCCGGTTCAACACGGTCTTCGACGTGTGGTTCTCCGAGCGCAGCCTGCACGACAGCGGCGACGTCACCACCGGCCTCGAGAAGCTGCGCGACCAGGGCCACCTCTTCGAGGAGGAGGGTGCACTGTGGATGCGCACCACGGACTTCGGCGACGACCGTGACCGGGTGCTCATCCGCGGCAACGGCGAGCTCACCTACTTCGCCAGCGACACCGCCTACTACGTCAACAAGCGCGAGCGCGGCTTCGACCGCTGCATCTACCTGCTCGGGGCGGACCACCACGGCTACGTCGGCCGGCTCAAGGCGATGGCGGCCTGCGCCGGCGACGACCCCGAGCGCAACATCGAGGTGCTCATCGGCCAGCTGGTCAAGATCGTCCGGGAGGGCGAGGAGGTGCGGCTCTCGAAGCGGGCCGGCGAGATCGTCTCCCTCGAGGAGCTGGTCGACGAGATCGGCACCGACGCGCTGCGCTACTCGCTCGCCCGCTACCCGGCCGACTCGCCGCTCACGCTGGACATCGCCGAGATCACCAAGCAGTCCAGCGAGAACCCGGTCTTCTACGTGCAGTACGCCCACGCCCGGATCGCCTCGATCCTCCGCAACGCCGACGAGCTCGGCATCGGGTGGTCCACCGGCGACTTCGACCCGGCACTGCTGTCGCACCCCAAGGAGGGTGAGCTGCTGCGGGCGCTGGCGGAGTTCCCGCGGGTGGTCGCCAGCGCGGCCGAGCTACGCGAGCCGCACCGGGTGGCGCGCTACCTCGAGGAGATGGCCGGGATCTACCACCGCTTCTACGACAACTGCCGGGTGCTGCCGATGGGCGACGAGGAGGCCGGGGACCTGCACCGGGCCCGCCTCGTGCTCGTCGCGGCCACCCGCTCCGTCCTGGCCAACGGCCTCGACCTGCTCGGGGTCTCCGCGCCCGAGCGCATGTGAGCGTGTCTCGATGAGCACGACCCACGAGGCCGGCTGGGCGCACGCGCCCGGCGCCCTCCGCGGCCCGGCCTGGCTGCAGGCACCGGGCGACCCGGACGCGCTGGTCCCGCACCTGTGGCCGTCGACCGCGCACAAGGTCGACGGCGTGCTGCACGTCGGCGGCCTCTCGGTGCCCGACGTGGTGGCCAACGTCAACACCCCGGCGTACGTCCTCGACGAGGCCGACTTCCGGATGCGTGCCCGGGCGTTCCGCGACGCGTTCGCGGCGTACGACGTCTTCTACGCCGGCAAGGCGTTCCTCTGCACGACGGTCGCGCGCTGGGTGCAGGAGGAGGGGCTGTGCCTCGACGTGTGCTCGAACGGCGAGCTCACGGTCGCACTGCGCGCCGGCTTCGACCCGGCCCGGATCGGCTACCACGGCAACAACAAGACGGTGACCGAGCTGCGCCGCGCCCTCGCCGCCGGCGTCGGGCGGATCATCGTCGACTCGTTCGACGAGCTCGCGCGCCTGGAGATGATCACCGCCGACAGCGGGATGCGCGCCCGGGTGATGATCCGGGTGACGGCGGGCGTCGAGGCGCACACCCACGAGTACATCGCCACCGCGCACGAGGACCAGAAGTTCGGCCTGTCGATCACCTCCGGCGACGCGTTCGAGGCGGTCCGCCGTGCCGAGGCCGCGCCGGGCATCGACCTGCTCGGCCTGCACTCCCACATCGGGAGCCAGATCTTCGACTCCTCCGGGTTCGAGGTCG
This sequence comes from Nocardioides sp., assembly GCF_030019515.1. GTDB lineage: Bacteria > Actinomycetota > Actinomycetes > Propionibacteriales > Nocardioidaceae > Nocardioides. The sequence goes on from NZ_JASEEQ010000004.1 coordinate 158,126, forward strand.
CGGCCCGCAGGGTGCTGGCCCTGCAGGCGCGGATCTCCCTGGAGCTGGGGGTCACCCTGCCCGAGATGGACCTCGGCGGCGGGTTCGGCATCGCCTACACGACCCAGGACGACCCGGCCGACCCCGCCCGGCTCGCGACCGAGATGACCGAGATCGTCGAGCGCGAGTGCCGGGCGCTGGGCATCCCCGCGCCGCGCCTGTCCATCGAGCCGGGCCGGGCGATCGTCGGGCCCGCGATGTGCACCGTCTACACGGTCGGGACCGTGAAGCCGGTCCAGCTCGACGGCGGTGCCGTGCGCACCTATGTCTCGGTCGACGGCGGGATGAGCGACAACATCCGCACCGCCCTGTACGACGCCGACTACTCCTGCACGCTCGCCTCCCGGCCGTCGGCCGGCGGATCGGTGCTCGCGCGGGTCGTCGGCAAGCACTGCGAGGCCGGCGACATCGTCGTGAAGGACGAGTTCCTCCCCGCCGACCTGCGGCCCGGCGACCTGGTGGCCGTCCCCGGCACCGGCGCCTACTGTCGCTCGATGGCCTCCAACTACAACCACGCGCTGCGGCCGCCGGTGGTCGCGGTGCGGGACGGGGTCGCGCGCGTCGTGGTTCGCCGGGAGACTGAGGACGACCTGTTGGCAACGGACATGGGTGATCAGTAATGGAGAGCGACAAGCTCGCCCGAGGCGACGTGCTGAAGGTGGCCGTGCTCGGCTGCGGCTCGGTGGGCTCGCAGGTGGTCCGGCTCCTCGAGGAGCAGGCGCACGACCTCGCGGCCCGGGTCGGTGCGCCGGTCCAGCTGGCCGGCGTCGCCGTACGCCGTCCGGAGGCGCCTCGCGAGGTCGACGTCCCCGCCGAGCTGATCACGACCGACGCGACCGCGCTGGTCACCCGCGACGACGTCGACCTCGTGGTCGAGGTGATCGGCGGCATCGAGCCGGCCCGCTCGCTGATCCTCGCGGCGCTCGAGAGCGGCAAGTCCGTGGTGACCGCGAACAAGGCACTGCTGGCCGAGGACGGACCGACGCTCTTCGAGGCGGCCGAGAAGGCCGGACGCGACCTCTACTACGAGGCCGCGGTCGCCGGGGCCATCCCGATCCTGCGTCCGTTGCGCGAGTCGCTGGCGGGGGACCGGGTCACCCGGGTGCTGGGCATCGTCAACGGCACCACGAACTTCATCCTCGACCGGATGGACAGCTCGGGGGCCGGGTTCGCCGAGGCGCTCGAGGAGGCGCAGGAGCTCGGGTACGCCGAGGCCGACCCGACCGCCGACGTCGAGGGCTTCGACGCCGCGGCCAAGGCCGCGATCCTGGCCTCCCTCGCCTTCCACTCGCGGGTCACCGCCTCGGACGTGCACCGCGAGGGCATCTCCGAGGTCACGGCCGCCGACGTGCAGTCGGCGCGCGAGATGGGCTGCGTCGTGAAGCTGCTCGCGATCTGCGAGCTCCGCGGGACCGAGGAGGGGCAGAGCGCGGTCGCGGTCCGCGTGCACCCGGCGATGATCCCCCGGGACCACCCGCTGGCCTCGGTGCGCGAGGCGTTCAACGCGGTGTTCGTCGAGTCCGAGGCCGCCGGCCAGCTGATGTTCTACGGCCCCGGCGCGGGCGGCGCGCCGACCGCGTCCGCGGTGCTCGGGGACCTGGTCACCGTGGCCCGCAACCGGCTCGCGGGAACGCGCGGCGCCGGGGAGTCGGCGTACGCCGACCGTGCCGTGCTGCCGATGGGCGAGACGCTGACCCGCTACCACGTGGCGATCGACGTCGACGACCGCGCGGGCGTGCTCGCCTCGGTCGCGACCGCGTTCGCCGAGAACGGCGTGTCGATCCAGACCGTCCGGCAGGAGGGTCGTGGGGCCGACGCGCAGCTGGTCGTCGTGTCCCACGAGTCGACCGACGCGGCGCTGAGCGCCACCGTCGAGCACCTGCGCGGGATGGACATCGTGCGCGAGGTGACGTCCGTGATGCGTGTCGAGGGAGCGTCCGAGTGAATCCGACCGGCTTCGCGCCGACCCACCAGTGGCGGGGCGTGATCGAGGAGTACCGACAGCTGCTGCAGATCCCCGAGGACACGGTGGCGGTGACGCTGCGCGAGGGCGGCACGCCGCTGGTCCTCTCGGGGTGGCTCTCCGGCCTGACCGGCGCGGAGGTCTGGCTCAAGGTCGAGGGCGGCAATCCGACCGGGTCCTTCAAGGACCGCGGGATGACCGCGGCCATCTCGGTCGCCAAGCACGAGGGTGCCGAGGCCGTCGTGTGCGCCTCGACCGGCAACACCTCCGCGTCGATGGCGGCGTACGCCGCGAAGGCCGGGCTGAAGCCGCTCGTGCTGGTGCCCGAGGGCAAGATCGCGGCCGGGAAGATGGCCCAGGCGATCCTGCACGGCGCCCAGGTGATCATGGTGCGCGGCAACTTCGACGACTGCCTCGGCCTGGCCAAGGGTCTGGCCTGGGACTACCCGGTCGCCCTGGTCAACTCGGTCAACCCGGTGCGGCTCGAGGGCCAGAAGACCGCGGCGTTCGAGATCGTCGACTTCCTCGGCGACGCCCCCGACTTCCACCTGCTGCCAGTCGGCAATGCCGGCAACATCTCGGCGTACTGGCTCGGCTACACCCAGTACGCCGACTGGGGCCTGGCGACCCGCAGGCCCGTGATGCGCGGCTTCCAGGCCGAGGGCGCGTCGCCGCTGGTCACCGGCGAGCCGTTCCCCGACCCCGAGACCCGCGCCACTGCCATCCGGATCGGCAACCCGGCATCGTGGAAGCTCGCCGCGGCTGCTCGCGACGAGTCCGGCGGTCGGTTCGCCGCGGTGAGCGACGCTCAGATCCTGGCCGCCCAGCGCGAGCTGGCCAGCCGGGACGGGGTCTTCGTCGAGCCGGCCTCGGCCGCCGGGATCGCCGGGTTGCTCCAAGAGCTCGCGGGCGGGGAGGACTACCGCGGCAGCACGGTCGTCGTCACGGTGACCGGGCACGGCCTCAAGGACACCGCGACCGCGCTCGAGGGCTTCACCGAGAGCGGGCACAGCATCGTCGACACCGTGATCGACGCCGAGGTGACCGCTGCGGCGCAGGCCGCCGGTCTCGTCTAGCGGGCCGCGGGTGGTCACCTTCGTCGACGGACCGGTCCGGGTGTCGGTGCCGGCCACCTCCGCGAACCTCGGACCGGGCTTCGACTCGCTCGGCCTGGCCCTGTCGATGCGCGACGAGCTCGAGGCCGAGGTCATCGGCGCGGGCCTCGAGGTCGAGGTGACGGGCTCCGGCGCCGGGGTGGTCCCTCGCGACGAGACGCACCTGGTCGTGCGGTCCATGCACGCGGCCTTCGACCTGCTCGGGCTGCGTCCGCCGGGCCTGCGGCTGGCCTGCCGCAACGTGATCCCGCACGCGCGTGGGCTCGGGTCGTCCTCGGCGGCGATCGTGGGCGGCGTGGTGCTGGCCCGGGCCCTGGTCGCCGGAGGAGCGCTGCTGGTCGACGACGCAGCCCTGTTCCGGATGGCCGCGCGGATCGAGGGCCACCCCGACAACGTCGCGCCCGCCTTCCACGGCGGCTTCGTGATCTCCGGGCGGGACGGGGGTGTCGCCGAGGCCGGCACGGGGGACTTCTACGCGGTCTCGTCCCCGGTCGACCCGCGGATCGAGACCGTCGTCTTCGTGCCGCCGACCTCGGTGGCCACCGAGGTCGCCCGCGGCCTGCTTCCCCCCGAGGTGCCGCACGCGGACGCGGCTGCCGACGCCGGGTGCGCGGCGCTGCTGGTCGCGGCGCTGGCCGGCCAGCCCGAGCACCTGTGGCTGGCCACGCGCGACTACCTCCACCAGGACTACCGCCGCCCCGCGATGCCCGAGTCGCTGGCCCTGGTCGACGCCCTGCGCGCGGACGGCGTGGCCGCGACCGTGTCCGGCGCCGGCCCGACGGTGCTCGCCTTCACCGACGCCTCCGGGGCCGGAGCGCTGGCCGCCCGCTGCCCGGCCGGCTGGGTGGCCCATCACCTCACCGTGGATCGCGAGGGCGCCCGTCCCGCCTGAGCCCGGCCCGGTTTCGCTCGGGGTGCCCGATGTCACACCGTCCCGGACCGGTGGTATGTTGGCCCCGCTCCGGAGCTCTCCGGCGCAGCATCCGCCGCTGACCTCTCAGGGCATCGGCATCGTGCACCCCCTTCCTCGAACCTCGTGCCGACTGCGGTCGCACACGCCTGCTCGGACGCCCCTGCGTGGGTGTCGGCGGACGAGGAAGCAATGACCAGACGCCACCGGCCCGCGTGCCGGCTCGGCACTGATACGTGGGAAGGACCTCACGTGACGGAGACCATCGACCCCGGCACCGAAGCGACCGGGGGCACCCCGGCGAAGAAGCGCGGTGGCGGGCTCAGCTCGATGCTGTTGGCCGACCTCAAGGCGATGGCCGGCGGCATGGGCATCTCGGGCGCCGGCTCGATGAAGAAGGCCCAGCTCGTCGACGCCATCAAGGCTCACCAGGGCGGCGGCGCCCGGTCCGCCCAGGAGCGGCCCGCCCAGCAGGAGCGGCCCCAGCAGGAGCAGCCCCAGCGGGAGCAGCCCCAGCAGGAGCGGCCCCGGCAGGAGCGCTCCGAGGAGCGGCCGCGTCGGGACCGGCGGTCCGACGACGCGCAGCGCGAGGCCGGGCGGGAGGCGGACCGCCGCCCGGAGCACGACCAGGACCAGCCGGACCAGCAGCGCGACCAGCAGCGCGAGCGCAGTCGGGGTCAGGGCCGCGGCAACCAGGACCAGGCCAGGCAGGACCAGGCCAAGCAGGACCAGAACAAGCAGGACCAGGCCAAGCGGCAGGACCAGAACAAGCAGGACCAGCCGAAGCGGCAGGACCAGAACAAGCAGGACCAGAAGCAGGACCAGAAGCAGGACCAGGGCAAGCACGACCACGGCAAGCCGGACCAGGGCAGCCACCAGGACCAGGGCAAGCACGACCACGGCAAGCCGGACCAGGGCAGCCACCAGGACCAGGGCCACCAGGACCAGGGCCGGGCTGCGGAGGGCGACCAGGAGGGCAGCCGGCGCAACCGGCGACGCCGGGGTCGCGACCGGGACCGCACGGTTCGCGGGGTCGTGGGTGGGGGCGGGGGCGGCCAGCGCAACGAGCCGGACACCACGATCCTCGAGGACGACGTCCTGGTCCCGGCGGCGGGCATCCTCGACGTGCTCGACAACTACGCGTTCGTGCGGACCAGCGGGTACCTCCCCGGTCCCGACGACGTCTACGTGTCGCTCTCCATGGTGCGAAAGTTCGGCCTGCGCCGCGGCGACGCACTCGTCGGGCAGGTGCGCCAGCCCCGCGAGGGCGAGCGCAAGGAGAAGTTCAACCCGATGGTCCGGATCGACAGCGTCAACGGCGCGGATCCGGAGATCGCGAAGGGCCGGGTCGACTTCGCCAAGCTGACCCCGCTCTACCCGTCCGAGCGGCTGCGCATGGAGACCGAGCCCACCAACCTGATCGGCCGGGTCATCGACATCGCGGCCCCGATCGGCAAGGGCCAGCGCGGCCTGATCGTGTCCCCGGCGAAGGCCGGCAAGACGATGATCATGCAGTCGATCGCGAACTCGATCACCACGAACAACCCCGAGTGCCACCTGATGGTGGTGCTGGTGGACGAGCGCCCCGAGGAGGTCACCGACTTCGAGCGCTCGGTCAAGGGCGAGGTCATCTCCTCGACCTTCGACCGCCCCGCCGGCGACCACACGATGGTCGCCGAGCTCGCGATCGAGCGGGCCAAGCGACTGGTCGAGCTCGGCCACGACGTGGTCGTGCTGCTCGACGGCATCACCCGGCTCGGACGTGCCTACAACCTCGCGACGCCCGCGAGCGGCCGGATCCTGTCCGGTGGTGTCGACTCGGCCGCGCTGTACCCGCCGAAGAGGTTCTTCGGTGCGGCCCGCAACATCGAGAACGGCGGCTCGCTGACGATCCTGGCGACCGCGCTCATCGAGAGCGGCTCGAAGATGGACGAGGTGATCTTCGAGGAGTTCAAGGGCACGGGGAACATGGAGATCCGGCTGCGCCGGGACTTCGCCGACAAGCGGCTGTTCCCGGCGATCGACGCGGTGCAGTCCGGCACCCGTCGTGAGGAGCTCCTGATGAGCAAGGAGGAGCTGGCGATCGTCTGGAAGCTGCGCCGGGTGCTCTCCGGCCTCGACGGCCAGCAGGCGCTCGAGCTGCTGCTGGAGCGCCTGAAGAAGTCCCAGACCAACATCGAGTTCCTGCTGCAGGTCCAGAAGACGACGCCGACCGCGAACGGCGGCCGCGAGGACTGACGAACGCCGTACCCGCCTCCGAACGCCGACTTACCCTCTCAACAGGGGCGATGGCGGATAGGCTGCCCACGCACATGCCCGAAGGGAAGGGGAACCTGAGTGGCTCGGATCCTGGTCGCGGACGACGACGTCGACATCCGTGAGCTCGTGGAGTTCAAGCTGTCGACCCTCGGCCACGACGTGGTCGCAGTCTCGGACGGCGCCGCCGCGATCGACGCCTGTCAGGCGCAGCGCCCCGATCTGGCCGTCCTCGACGTGATGATGCCCGGTGTCTCCGGACTCGACGCGATCCGGGCGATCCGCGCCGATCCGGCGCTCGCGGACCTGCCGGTGATCCTGCTGACCGCTCGGGCCCAGGAGTCCGACGTCGAGACCGGCTTCGACTCGGGTGCCGACGACTACATCACCAAGCCGTTCAGCCCCCGTGAGCTCGCCTCGCGGGTGCAGGCGCTGCTCACCCGCTCGGTCTGAGCGAATCGCGCCGCAGGGGCACCCTGCGGCGTTACGCTCCTCGGAAGGGGTGCGGGGGCACTGTGGGAGTCGGCGCGTCCGTGGGGGACGTGCGAGGGGTGTGGTCGAGCCATGAGCTCAGGACGTCCGGTCGCGCGACTGGTCCAGCCGGTCATCGTGCGCGTCACCGCGATGGCCGCGCTGATGGCCGTGATCGCGGTACTCGGCGTCGTGCTGTCGACGGCGGCGGTCAACCACCTCACCGATGACCTCCAGCCGGCCGCAGCCGCCAACCAGGACGTCTTCCAGGACCTCACCGACATGTCGGCGGCCGTGGAGTCGTGGTCGGCCTCCGGCCAGCAGACCGCGTCGGACCGGTTCGCCCAGGCGCTGGTGCGCTTCCCCGCCGACGAGCAGAAGGTACGTCGGTTCGCGGCCGGCGACGACGAGCTGGAGATGCTGGTCACCCGCCAGGAGCGCGTCGCGCAGGCTTGGATCGAGCGGTTCGCCCGGCCCCGGATGGACGCCGACGGCGGGACCCGTCCTGCGGCTGCGCAGGTGCGGTCCGGCGCCGCCGCGTTCGAGGCGGTCCGCAGCGCCCACCAGGAGACCACGCAGGCGTTCGACAGCCGGGTGCGGCAGGCCCGCACCGATGCGTCGTTCCTGCTCAAGGGGACGGTGCTCGCGGTGCTGCTCCTCGCCGGCGCGGCGTGGTACGTCATCTCCCGGTCCCGGCGCCGGCTGATGACCGAGCTGTCCGAGCCGCTGCTCGCCCTCGAGCAGGTCGTGCAGCGGATGGCCAGGCAGGACCACGACGTACGAGCCCAGGAGCGAGGACCCAAGGAGGTGCGCGCGGTCGCGTCGGCGCTGAACACCTTCGCCGACGCCCAGGGCCGCGCGCGAGCCGTCGAGGGCCGGATCCAGAGCGAGCTGCGCAGCCTCGACACCGCGCGCGACGACTTCGTCTCGAACGTCTCCCACGAGCTCCGCACGCCGCTGACCACGATCAGCGGCTACCTCGAGCTGGTCGCCGAGGAGTTCGAGGGCCGGATGGATCCGCCGCACGAGCGGATGCTGGAGGCGACCCGGCGCAACGTGGCCCGGCTCAAGGCGCTGATCGACGACCTGCTCGCGCTCTCGCGCGCCGAGGGTCGGCGCAGCGACCTGGAGCCGGTCGACCTCGCGCTGTTGGTCCGCGAGGCGGTCACCGACGTACGCATCACCGCGGCCCGTCGCCGGATCCGCCTCGACGTCGTCACCACCGACGACGTCGTGCCGGTGCTCGCCGACCGCGCCATGCTGCACCGCGCGCTGCTCAACGTGCTCAGCAACGCCGTGAAGTTCAGCCACGACGACGGCACGATCGACGTGGTGCTCCGCGTCGCGGGCGGCCAGGTCGAGGTGTGGGTCACCGACCACGGCATCGGCATCCCGGCGGCGGAGATCGACCGGCTCGGCACCCGGTTCTTCCGCGCCTCGAACGCGGTGACGAACGAGATCGCCGGCACCGGACTCGGCCTGCGGATCACCCAGACCATCATCGACCGGCACTCCGGCGAGGTGGTCATCGAGTCCGAGGAGGGCGGGGGCACCAGCGTCGTCGTCCGGCTCCGGCTGCACGGCGACGGCCTTCCTCCGCTGCTGCCGCACGAGATCGTGGCCGAGGAGGAGGCGCGGGCGGCCGCCCGGCGCGGCGCCGGTGCCGGAGGTGCGGGCGTGGACGTGGTCGGCGCCGCCGACCCGCTCGACGACGAGGGCCGGACGGATCCCGCGCCGCCCCGGATCGTGCCGGCGTTCCCCCGCAGGAGCTGAGCGGCAGGGAACTCGCTTCCGGTCGTGATCCTTCGGGTCTCGGGAGCGAGCTTCACCGCCCGGGCGGAGAATCTCGCGCCGGGAACAACGGCGATTACCGCGGCGTTCTGACCCGTGACACAATCGTGTGCTGGCTCCGGTTCACGCCTGCTCGCAGGGAGCGGCGACCCGGCGGCCGATGAGAGGACACCATGAAGAAGGACATCCACCCCGCGTACGTCGAGACGCAGGTGACGTGCACCTGTGGCGCGACGTTCACCACCCGCAGCACCGCGACCTCCGGCAGCATCCACGCCGACGTCTGCTCGCAGTGCCACCCGTTCTACACCGGCAAGCAGAAGATCCTCGACACCGGCGGTCGCGTCGCCCGCTTCGAGGCCCGCTACGCCAAGAAGGCTGCTGACGCCAAGAAGTAGCTGCTCCCAGGCGCCGGTCGCTCCGCAGACGTGCGGAGGGCCGGCGCCTGTGTCTTGTCCCGTGTCCTGCCCCGGAGCCGGCGCGGCTCCATCACCGAGAGGTTGCCGATGTTCGAGGCCGTCGAGGGCATGCTCGCCGAGCACGCCGAGCTCGAGCAGCGGCTCGGTGCGCCCGAGACGCACGCCGACGCCCGGCTCGCCAAGCGGCTCAACCAGCGCTACGCCGCCCTGTCCTCCATCATCGGCGCCTACCGAGACCTACGGCAGCTCGAGGACGACGTCGAGGCGGCTCGCGAGCTCGCCCAGGAGGACCCGGCGTTCGCCGACGAGGCAGCGGCCCTCACCGGCCGCCGGCACGCGGCCGAGGAGCGGCTGCGCCGGCTCCTGGTCCCGCGCGACCCGACCGACGACAAGGACGCGATCCTCGAGGTGAAGTCGGGGGAGGGGGGCGAGGAGTCGGCGCTGTTCGCGGGCGACCTGCTCCGGATGTACACCCGCTACGCCGAGGCCCGGGGGTGGAAGGTCGAGGTCCTCGACGCCGCCGAGTCCGACCTCGGTGGCTACAAGTCGGTGACCGTGGCGGTCAAGGCCAAGGGGACGCCCGAGCCGGGGGAGGCGCCGTACGCGCTGCTGAAGTTCGAGGGCGGCGTGCACCGGGTGCAGCGGGTGCCCGTCACCGAGTCGCAGGGCCGGGTGCACACCAGCGCCGCCGGCGTCCTCGTGCTGCCGGAGGCCGAGCAGGTCGACGTGCAGATCGACGACAACGACCTGCGCATCGACGTCTTCCGCAGCAGCGGGCCCGGCGGCCAGAGCGTGAACACGACCGACTCCGCGGTCCGGATCACCCACCTGCCGACCGGCATCGTGGTGAGCTGCCAGAACGAGAAGAGCCAGCTGCAGAACCGCGAGCAGGCGATGCGCATCCTGCGCTCCCGGCTGCTGGCCGCCGCCCAGGAGAAGGCCGACGCCGAGGCGGGGGAGGCCCGCCGCAGCCAGGTCCGCACCGTCGACCGCTCCGAGCGGATCCGCACCTACAACTTCCCGGAGAACCGGATCTCCGACCACCGCACCGGCTACAAGTCCTACAACCTCGACCAGGTGCTCGACGGCGATCTCCAGCCGGTCCTCGACTCCTGTGTCGAGACCGATCTCGCCGCGCGCCTCGAGGCGCTGGAGCAATGAGCCAGCGCCGGGCCGTCCTCGCCGCCGCCGCCGAGCGGCTCCGTCAGGCCGGCGTCCCGAGTCCCCAGCACGACGCCGAGGCGCTGCTCGCGCACGTCCTCGGCACCACGCGGGCCGACCTGGTGGTGGTCGAGGACATCGCCCCCTCGGCGCTGGAGGAGTACGACGGCCTGGTGGCCAGGCGCGCGGCCCGCGAGCCTCTCCAGCACCTCACCGGCACGGTCGGCTTCCGCCACGTCGAGCTGTCGGTGGGCCCCGGCGTGTTCGTCCCCCGTCCCGAGACCGAGCTGCTCGCCGGCTGGGCCGTCGAGCAGGCGGCGGTGATCGCGGCGTCGACCCGGACCCCGGTGGTGGTGGACCTGTGCACGGGCTCCGGCGCGATCGCCAAGGCGATCGCCACCGAGGTGCCCGCGGCCGAGGTCCACGCCGTCGAGCTCGACGAGGGCGCGCACCGCTGGGCCGGGCGCAACCTCCTCGACACCTCGGTCGACCTGAGGCACGGCGACATGGCGACCGCGTTCGACGACCTGCTGGGCCGGGTCGACGTCGTGACCTGCAACCCGCCCTACATCCCCCTCGACGCGTGGGAGTCGGTCGCACCCGAGGCTCGGGACCACGACCCGCACCTGGCGCTGTTCTCCGGGGCCGACGGCCTCGCCGCGATCCGGGTGCTCGAACGCCGAGCCGCCGAGCTGCTGCGGACCGGGGGCGTGGTCGGCTTCGAGCACGCGGACGTCCAGGGCGAGTCCGCCCCCGCGGTGTTCACCGCGACCGGCCGGTGGGTCGACGTGCGCGACCACGCCGACCTGGCGGGGCGCGCGCGCTTCACGACCGCGCGGCTGGCACGATGAGGCTGTGAGGTCCGAGCAGTGAGCCAGCGCTACGCGACCGGCACCGACGAGGAGCGCGAGGCCGCGGTCGAGGCCGCCAGCCTGGCCGTTCAGCGCGGTGAGCTGATCGTGCTGCCGACCGACACCGTGTACGGCGTCGGCGCGGACGCCTTCGACCCGGCCGCGGTCCGCGGCCTGCTCGCGGCGAAGGGGCGCGGCCGGGAGATGCCGCCGCCGGTGCTGGTCAGCGCCGCGACGACGCTCGACGCGCTCGCCGTGCGGGTGCCCGGCTACGCCCGCGCCCTGGTCGAGGCGTTCTGGCCCGGCCCGCTCACGCTGGTCTGCCACCAGCAGTCCTCGCTGCAGTGGGACCTCGGCGACACCCGCGGCACGGTCGCGGTCCGGATGCCGGACCACGACGTGGCCCGCGAGATCCTCGAGCGCACCGGCCCGCTGGCCGTCAGCTCCGCCAACCGGACCGGGATGCCGGCCGCCACCGACGCCGACCAGGCCGAGGACATGCTCGGGGACGACGTCGCCGTGGTCGTGGACGGCGGGCCGGCGCCGGGCGGCGAGGCGTCCACGATCGTCGACGTGACCGGCGCCCAGGGCCGGGTGCTGCGCCGCGGAGCGCTGTCGCTGGAGCGCCTCAACGAGGTGCTCGAGCCCCTCGGCGCCACGCTCACCGACGAGGGCTGAGGGCGCCGGTGCGGGAGTACCTCCTCGTCTTCCTCGTCGCCGCGGTGACGACGTACCTCCTCGCGGTCATCGCCCGCGAGATCGCGCTCCGCACGGGCGCGGTGGCGAGGGTCCGGGACCGGGACGTGCACGCGGTCCCGATCCCGTACCTCGGCGGTCTCGCCATGCTGGGCGGCCTGGTCGCGGCGTACCTCGTCGCCCGGCAGCTGCCGTTCCTCTCGCAGAGCGGGCCGTTCGTGTTCCGCGACGCCGGGATCGTGCTCATCGCGGGCGCGCTCATCTGCGCCGTCGGGGTGCTCGACGACCTCTTCGAGCTCGACGCGCTCACCAAGCTCGGCGGGCAGGTGCTCGCTGCCGGCTTCCTCATCGCGTTCGGGATCCAGTACATCTTCTTCCCGGGCGGTGACGGGGTGCAGGTCACCATCGATCCCGCCCAGGGCGCCCTGCTGACCGGCTTCATCGTCGTCGCGACCGTCAACGCCGTGAACTTCGTCGACGGCCTCGACGGCCTGGCGACCGGCGTCGTCGGCATGGGCGCGCTCGCGTTCTTCGTCTACTGCTACCAGCTCGCCAACATCAACAACGTGACGCTGGCGACGACGGGCGCCCTGCTCAGCGCCGCCCTCGCCGGCGTCTGCGCCGGGTTCCTGCCGCACAACTTCCACCCGGCCCGGCTGTTCATGGGCGACAGCGGCTCGATGCTGCTCGGCCTGGTGCTCTCGGCGAGCGCGGTCACCCTCACCGGGCAGTTCGACCCCGAGCAGATCAGCGCCGGCGCGGCCGGGTCGCGGGCGAGCTTCGTGCCCACGCTGCTCCCGCTCGCCCTTCCGATCTCGATCCTGGTCGTGCCGATGCTCGACCTGGTGCTCGCCGTCGTACGCCGCACCCGCGCGGGGCGCTCGCCGTTCGCGCCGGACAAGCAGCACCTCCACCACCGCCTCCTCGAGATCGGCCACTCCCACCGCCGCGCCGTGCTGATCATGTGGATGTGGGCCGCGCTGGTCGCCTTCGGCACCGTGCTGATCAGCCTCTACAGCGCCGACGCGTGGATGTGGTCGTCGGTCTCGGCGATGGCGGCCCTCACCCTGGGGGTGACCTTCGTGCTGCCCAAGGTGCGCCGGTCCCGCCCGCTCGCCGACGCGGAGCCCACCGACGGCGTCGGCTGACCCGCGCCCGCCCGCGAGGAGGACACTTTGGATCGTTCCGTTTTCGACTAACCGGGACCTTGTGTTAACTTTCACAAGCGTCGCCGACCCCGGTCGCGACGGCCCCGAAATTCGCCTCCCAGGACGGCCGCCAGCATGACGACCGAGACGAACCAGGTCACCCGCAGCAGCGGGACCCGTGTGCTCCTGGGAGCCACGGGCGGCTCGCTGCTCGCCGGCCTGGTGCTGACGGTCCTCGGCGCGCTCGTGGCCGGTTCTCCCGCCGCACTCGGGGCCCTCGTCGGGACCGCCCTGGTGGTCCTCGTCTTCGCGGGCGGGTCCTTCGCGGTCAGCGAGGTGGCCCGGCTGATGCCCGCCGCCGCGCTGCTGGTCGCGCTGCTGACCTACACCCTCCAGGTGGTCGCCATGGCCCTGGTGTTCGTGGCCCTCTCGGGCTCCGGTCTGCTCGACGAGACCCTGGCCCGGGGCTGGCTCGCGGGTGCCGTCATCGCCGGTACGGCGGGCTGGCTGGTGCTCCAGGTCACGCTGGCCACCCGGCAGCGGATCCCGGCGTACGACCTGCGTCCGGCGGGTGCCGGTCGCACCACGGCACGGGCGGGTGAGCGATGACCGCCGGCGGCTGCTATCGTCCGGGTCGCAATGAGTCGACAGGATCCGCCGCCTGTGACTCAGGGACCGTCCGGGGATCCCTGGCACGCCTTCGGGTACATCGTGTCTGGGGTCGCGCTGTACGGCCTCCTGGGCTGGCTGGCCGACCGATGGCTCGGCACGCAGTTCCTGGTCGCAGTGGGAATCCTGCTCGGCGCGGGACTCGGCATCTACCTGACCTTCGCCCGGTTCAACCGCGCGCAGCCACACGAGCACGACACGTAGAGGAGAACCGGTGACCTTCGCAGCCTCCGTGGTGCGCACCGCAGAAGGAGACGGCTTCACGCCTCCCGGCCCCCACGACTTCGACCTCCCGGCGATCGGCGGTGGCCACGACACCTTCGAGATGTTCGGCCAGTCGTTCGTGCTGGGCGTGACGAAGCCGATGCTCCAGCTCGTCCTCGCGGCGATCCTGCTCTTCGCCTTCTTCTACGCCGCGGCCCGCAAGCGCGCGATGGTGCCGAGCCGGCTGCAGTTCGTCGGCGAGGGGTTCTACGGCTTCGTGCGCAACTCGCTGGGCCGCGACATCATCGGCCACGACTTCGCGAAGTTCGTGCCCTACCTGTTCACGCTGTTCTTCTTCATCCTGCTCAACAACTTCTTCGGGAGCCTCCCGTTCGTCGAGTTCCCGACGTTCTCGCGCTCGGGCATGGTCTACGGCCTCGCGCTCCTCAGCTGGGTGATCTACAACGCCGCCGGCATCAGCAAGCACGGCTTCGTCGGGTACATCAAGCTCCAGACGGTGCCCGGCGGCATCAAGGGCCCGATCCTGGCACTGCTGATCCCGCTGGAGTTCATGTCGAACATCCTGGTCCGCCCGGTCACGCTGGCCCTGCGTCTGTTCGCCAACATGTTCGCCGGTCACCTGCTGCTGATCCTGTTCGCCCTCGGCGGCGAGTACATCCTCACCGAGATGTCGATCCAGTACGCGCCGGTCGGCATCCTCGCCTGGCTGATGTTCATCGCGGTCGCCTTCCTGGAGATGCTGATCCAGTTCCTGCAGGCCTACGTCTTCGTCCTCCTCAACGCCATGTACATCTCCGGCGCGGTCGCGGACGAGCACTGAGCTCCATCCCCAGAGTCCCGCCCCAGAGTCCCGCCCCAGATCTCCACCTCACCTCGAAGTAGCAAGTAACCCGAAAGGAAACTAGCCGTGATCCCTATGGCTATCGAAGGCTCCGCCAACATGATCGGCTACGGCCTGGCCGCCATCGGCCCCGGTGTCGGCATCGGTCTGATCTTCGCCGCCTACATCAGCGGCGTCGCGCGCCAGCCGGAGGCCCAGAGCCGCCTGCAGGCGATCGCCATCCTGGGCTTCGCGCTCGCCGAGGCGCTCGCCATCATCGGTATCGCGCTCGCGTTCGTTCTCTGACCGGTCCGACGACCGACGTAGGACCCGGAAGGACCTGCCATGCAAGCACTGCTCGCCGCACCGTTGGCGAAGGCGGAGGAGCTCAACCCGCTCCTCCCGCACGCGATCGAGATCGTCCTCTCGCTCGTGGTGTTCGGCCTGCTCCTCCTCGCCGTCTGGAAGTTCGTGACGCCGAGGTTCGAGCAGATCTACACCGAGCGCACCCAGGCGATCGAGGGCGGCCTGGCCGCGGCCGAGACCAAGCAGGCCGAGGCTGACGCCAAGCTGGCCGACCTCGAGCAGCAGCTGTCCGAGGCGCGGCACGAGGCGGCTCGGATCCGCGAGGAGGCTCGCGAGCAGGGCGCGCAGATCATCGCCGAGATGCGGGAGCAGGCCCAGGCCGACGCCGCCCGGATCCTCGAGCACGGCAAGACGCAGATCGAGGCTGAGCGCCAGCAGGCGGTCACGTCGCTGCGGGCCGAGGTCGGCACGCTGGCGACCAGCCTCGCCGGTCGGATCGTCGGTGAGAGCCTCGAGGACGACGACCGCTCCGCCCGGGTCGTCGAGCGGTTCCTCGCCGACCTCGAGACCATCGAGGCCTCTCAGGCCGCGGGTGGCGGGGAGAACTGATGGTCCAGCAGCTCAGCTCGCTGCGCGGCTCCTCCGCCGAGGCGCTCCAGGCGCTCGGTGAGCAGGTCGACGGCGACCGGTACACCCTCGAGGAGTTCGCGGCGCTCGCCGACGACCTCTTCCGGGCGGCCGCGCTGCTGCGCTCCGAGGCCGCCCTGCGACGGGCGGTGACCGATGCGTCGACGCCCGCCCAGGCGAAGGCCTCGCTCGTCCACGGGCTGCTCGACGACAAGCTCGGCGCGCCCGCCGTGGACCTGCTCGCCCAGGCCGCCGGCCTGCGCTGGGTCGCTGCCCGGGACCTCGCCGACGCGGTCGAGCACCTCGGTGTGGTCGCGGCGGTGCGCTCGGCGGGACGTCGGGAGTCCGTGCGGCTCTCCGACGAGCTGTTCGTCGTCGCGCAGGTCGTCGAGGAGAACGCCGACCTGCGCATCGCGCTCTCGGACCCGGTGCGCTCGACCGACGACAAGCGCGAGCTGCTGCGCGGGCTGCTGGCCCAGCGGGCGCTGCCCGCCACCGTCGCGCTCGTCGAGCAGGCCCTCGCCGGGTCGTTCCGCTCGTTCCACGCGGCGATCACCGAGTACCAGAAGGTCGCCGCGGCGACCCAGGGCGAGGGGGTCGCGCTCGTGCGCGTCGCCCGTGAGCTCACCGAGGCGGAGCGGACCCGCCTGGCGCAGGCACTGAGCACTCAGTACGGCCGCCCGGTGCACCTCAACATCGAGGTGGACCCGAGCCTGCTGGGCGGCATGCGGGTCGAGGTCGGCGACGACGTCATCGACGGCACCGTCGTGTCCCGCCTGGACGACGCACGACGGAGACTGGCCGGCTGAGCCGGTCAGCACCCAGACCACATCACGAGAGCCCAGGAGAGTAGGGACAGACAAATGACGGAGCTTTCGATCCGGCCCGACGAGATCCGCGACGCGCTGCAGCGGTTCGTCTCGGAGTACCAGCCCGACGCCGCCAGCAAGGAGGAGGTCGGCACCGTCGCCCAGGCCGGTGACGGCATCGCGCGGGTGGCCGGTCTCCCGTCGGCCATGGCCAACGAGCTGCTGGAGTTCGAGGACGGCACCATGGGCCTCGCGCTCAACCTCGACACCCGCGAGATCGGTGTCGTCATCCTCGGTGACTTCGCGGGCATCGAGGAGGGCCAGACCGTCCGGCGTACCGGCGAGATCCTCTCGGTCCCCGTCGGCGACAAATTCCTCGGCCGCGTGGTCGACCCGCTGGGCAAGCCGATCGACGGCCTCGGCGAGATCGAGGCGGAGGCCCGGCGCGCGCTCGAGCTCCAGGCGCCGTCCGTGATGCACCGCAAGTCGGTGCACGAGCCGATGGCGACCGGGATCAAGGCCATCGACGCGTTGACCCCGATCGGCCGCGGCCAGCGCCAGCTGATCATCGGCGACCGCGCGACCGGCAAGACCACGATCGCGATCGACACGATCATCAACCAGAAGCAGAACTGGGAGTCGGGCGACCCGGCGAAGCAGGTGCGCTGCATCTACGTCGCGATCGGCCAGAAGGGCTCGACGATCGCCTCGGTGCGTGGCGCCCTCGAGGAGGCCGGCGCGCTGGAGTACACCACGATCGTGGCCTCGCCGGCCTCGGACAGCGCGGGCTTCAAGTACCTCGCGCCGTACACCGGCTCGGCCATCGGCCAGCACTGGATGTACGACGGCAAGCACGTGCTGATCATCTTCGACGACCTGACCAAGCAGGCCGAGGCCTACCGCGCCGTGTCGCTGCTGCTGCGCCGCCCGCCGGGCCGTGAGGCCTACCCGGGTGACGTCTTCTACCTGCACAGCCGGCTGCTGGAGCGGTGCGCGAAGCTCTCCGACGACCTGGGCGCGGGTTCGATGACCGGCCTGCCGATCATCGAGACCAAGGCCAACGACGTGTCGGCCTACATCCCGACCAACGTCATCTCGATCACCGACGGCCAGATCTTCCTGCAGTCCGACCTGTTCGCGGCCAACCAGCGCCCGGCGATCGACGTCGGCGTGTCGGTCTCCCGCGTGGGCGGCTCGGCGATGACGAAGGCGATGAAGGCGGTCACCGGCTCGCTCAAGGTCGACCTGGCGCAGTTCCGCGCGATGGAGGCGTTCGCGATGTTCGCCTCCGATCTCGACGCGGCCTCCCGCCAGCAGCTGGACCGCGGTCAGCGCCTGATGGCGCTGCTCAAGCAGCCCGCGTACTCGCCGTACCCGGTCGAGGAGATGACGGTCTCGCTGTGGCTGGGCACCAGCGGCCGGCTCGACAAGGTCCCGACCGAGGACGTGCTGCGGTTCGAGCGCGAGTTCCTCGACTTCCTGCGCCGCTCGCACGACGGGATCCTCTCGACGATCCGGGAGACGCTGAAGTTCGAGGACGACACCGCGTCGTCGCTCGCGGACGCCTACGACTCCTTCCTCGACCAGTTCGAGACCTCCGAGGGTGGCTCGATCAAGGTGGGTCACGAGCCCGAGGCCGAGGCGCTGGCGGACGAGGACGTCGAGCAGGAGCAGATCGTCCGGCAGAAGCGTGGGTGACGACTGATGGCCGTATCGCTGCGCGAGTACCGCGCGCGGATCAAGTCGACGGAGTCGATGAAGAAGATCACGCGTGCCATGGAGCTCATCGCCGCGTCTCGCATCATCAAGGCGCAGCAGCGGGCCCAGTCGGCCGCGCCCTACGCTCGCGAGCTGACCCGAGCCGTGTCGGCGGTGGCGACGTACTCCAACGTCGACCACCCGCTCACCCGTGAGCCGGAGAACTCCCAGCGGGTCGCGATGCTCATCGTGACCAGTGACCGGGGTCTGGCCGGTGCGTACTCCTCGAGCGTGCTCAAGGAGGCCGAGCGGCTCGCCGAGAAGCTGCGCGGCGAGGGCAAGACCATCGACGTCTACCTGTGCGGCCGCAAGGGCGAGGCGTACCACCGGTTCCGCAACCGGCCGGTCGTCCGCTCGTGGACCGGGTTCTCGGACCAGCCGTCCTACGACGCCGCACTCGAGGTCGGCACCACCCTGATCGACGCGTTCCTCGACGAGGAGGGGGAGCACGCCGTGGACGAGGTCCACGTCGTGTACACCCGGTTCCGCTCGATGCTGCTGCAGGAGCCCACGGCCGTGCGGCTGCTGCCCCTGGAGGTCGTCGAGGGAGAGGAGCGGCCGTCGAGCGACGACGTGCTGCCGCTCTACGAGTTCGAGCCGTCCCCCGAGGCGGTGCTGGACAGCCTGCTGCCGCAGTACGTCCAGAGCCGCATCTTCTTCGCCTTCCTGCAGGCAGCGGCCTCCGAGCTCGCCGCCCGCCAGAAGGCCATGAAGTCGGCGACCGACAACGCGGACGAGCTGATCAAGAAGTACACACGGATCGCCAACCAGGCCCGACAGGCCGGTATTACCCAGGAAATCAGCGAGATCGTCGGTGGCGTCAACGCGCTCGCCGACGCACAAGCCGGGAGTGAGTGAAGACATGACTGCAACGATCGAAGAGACCCAGGAGACCGGCTCCGCTGGCGTCGGTCGCATCGCCCGGGTCATCGGCCCGGTCGTCGACGTCGAGTTCCCGGTGGACTCGATGCCGGAGATCTACAACAAGCTCGAGTGCGAGCTCACGCTGAGCGGCGAGACGAAGACGCTCTCGCTCGAGGTCGCCCAGCACATCGGCGACGGCATGGTCCGCGCGATCTCGCTGCAGCCGACCGACGGCCTGGTCCGCGGCGCCCAGGTCACCGACACCGGTGGTCCGATCACGGTGCCGGTCGGCGACGCGACCCTCGGCAAGGTGTTCAACACCCTCGGCGAGGTGCTCAACCTCAAGGAGGGTGAGACCTTCGAGCCCACCGAGCGGTGGGGCATCCACCGCAAGGCGCCCGCGTTCGACCAGCTGGAGTCCAAGACCCAGATGTTCGAGACCGGCATCAAGGTCATCGACCTGCTCACGCCGTACGTGCAGGGCGGCAAGATCGGCCTGTTCGGCGGCGCCGGGGTCGGCAAGACCGTGCTGATCCAGGAGATGATCGCCCGGGTCGCCAAGGACCACGGCGGAGTGTCGGTGTTCGCCGGCGTCGGCGAGCGCACCCGTGAGGGCAACGACTTGATCGTCGAGATGGAGGAGGCCGGGGTCATCGGCCAGACCGCCCTCGTGTTCGGTCAGATGGACGAGCCGCCGGGCACCCGCCTCCGGGTCGCGCTCTCCGCGCTGACGATGGCGGAGTACTTCCGCGACGTGCAGGGCCAGGACGTGCTCCTGTTCATCGACAACATCTTCCGGTTCACCCAGGCGGGCTCGGAGGTGTCGACACTGCTCGGCCGGATGCCCTCCGCGGTGGGCTACCAGCCGAACCTCGCCGACGAGATGGGCACGCTCCAGGAGCGGATCACCTCGACCCGTGGTCACTCGATCACCTCGATGCAGGCGATCTACGTGCCGGCCGACGACTACACCGACCCGGCGCCGGCCACGACGTTCGCCCACCTGGACGCGACCACCGAGCTCTCGCGTGAGATCGCCTCGCTCGGCATCTACCCGGCCGTGGACCCGCTGACCTCGACGTCGCGGATCCTCGACCCGCAATACATCGGCCAGGCGCACTACGACTGCGCGATCCGGATCAAGCAGATCCTGCAGCGCAACAAGGAGCTCCAGGACATCATCGCGATCCTCGGTGTCGACGAGCTCTCCGAAGAGGACAAGATCATCGTGTCCCGGGCCCGCCGGATCCAGCGCTTCCTGTCCCAGAACACCTACGTCGCCAAGCAGTTCACCGGCATCGAGGGCTCGACGGTCTCGGTGTCGGAGACGATCGAGGGGTTCAACAAGATCGCCGACGGCGAGTACGACCACGTGGCCGAGCAGGCCTTCTTCATGTGCGGCGGTCTGGACGACGTCGAGCAGAAGTGGGCCGCGATCCAGAAGAGCCTCTGACATGGCCGAATCCGGGGAGCACCTCCACGTCGAGCTCGTCGCCGCCGACCGGACCGTGTGGTCCGGCGAGGCGGAGATGGTGATCGCGCGGACGACCGAGGGTGACGTCGGTGTGCTGCGCGGTCACGCGCCGCTGCTGTCGGTGCTGACCGACGCGGTCGTCGAGATCTCGTCGGCCGAAGGCGGCGTCGTGGTCGCGGCGGTCGACGGCGGCTTCCTCTCCGTGGCGAACGACCGGGTGTCGGTGCTCTCCCAGCGGGCCCTGCTGCCCGAGGAGATCGACGTCGACGAGGCCCGGGTCGAGCTGGAGGAGGCACGGGGCCTGATCGGCGCCAACGACGAGGCGGAGCGCCGGCTGCGCCGCGCCGAGGCACGGATCCGGGCGGTCGAACGCGCGTCGTGAGCGACCCCGGGTCGGTCGCGTCGCACCTCCCGCTAGGGTGAGCACCCCTGGGGTGCACGTGGTCTGATGAAGGGGGATGGATGCCGGTATGGCAGTGGCTGCTGGACGCAGCCGGTGTGCTGCTCGGCTTCGTCCTGCTCTACGGCCTCGGCCTGGTCCTCCGCCGCCGCCTGCTGTCTCGGCACGGCGGTACGTTCGAGCTCAGCTACCGCGTCCGGTCCACGAGGGCCGGGCGCGGTTGGCTTCTCGGGCTGGGCCGCTACTCCGGTGAGTCGCTGGAGTGGTTCCGCTACTTCTCGCTGTGGCCGCGTCCCAAGCGGGTGTTGCTGCGCTCCCGGCTGGCGTTCACCGGCCGGCGCGCCCCCGAGGGCGCCGAGCAGATGTCGCTCTACCCCGACCACGTGGTGATCTCCTGCACCACCCCCGACGGGCTGGTCGAGCTCGCGATGTCGCCCGCCTCGCTGATGGGCTTCCAGTCCTGGCTGGAGGCCGGCCCGCCCGGCACCGACTGGACCCGCGGCCGCAACTGACCCGCCGAGTCGGCGCAACATGCCCGCGAGAACGGGCCGAGTCGGCGCGTCTTGCCCGGGTTGTCCCCCGGGAGCGGGCAAGATGCGCCGACTCGGCGGGCTGGGGCGGGCAAGATGCGCCGACTCGGCGGGCTGGGGCGGGCAAGATGCGCCGACTCGGCGTGGCAGGTACCGCTGGTCGCGGCCTGGATCCGCGAGCAGCGAGCGGCGTACGACTACCGACCGCGCCCGCCGGCCGTGCTCCCTGGACCGGTCAAGTCCCCGGTTTGGAGCGCCGCCGCCCGATCCGGTTGGCTGGTCCCGTGCCCGCCGTCCTCCCCGCCCGCAACGCCGTCGCGGTCGTCTTCATCCTCAACGGGTTCTGCTTCGCCTCCTTCGTCTCGAGGGTCCCCGACATCCGCAGCACCCTGGACCTCAGCAACGGCCGGCTCGGGCTGCTGCTCCTGGCGATCTCGGCCGGCTCGGTCCTGGCGTTGCCCTCCGCCGGGCGCCTCATCCAGCGGGTCGGCCCGGCCGGCGCCGTCCGGCTGGGCGCCGCGTCGTGCGCGGTCGGGCTCACGCTGGCCACGGTCGCCATCGGTGTCTGGGAGACGATGCCGGCCGCCGCGGTCGGCCTCTTCCTCTACGGCGTCGGCACCGGCGTCTGGGACGTCGCGATGAACGTCGACGGCGCGGCCGTCGAGCGGCACCTCGGACGCACCGTGATGCCCCGCTTCCACGCCGGGTTCAGCTTCGGCACCATCGCCGGCTCCGCCCTGGGCGTGCCGATGGCCGCCGGGCACGTGCCGCTGGAGGTTCACGTCACCGCCGTCGTGCTGCTCTCCTTCGGCGCCGTGCTGGTCGCCGCCCGGTACTTCCTGCCACCCCCGCCCGAGGAGGTGGTCGCGGCGCCGGCGCGCTCGGCCTGGCTGGAGCCGCGCACGCTCGCGATCGGCGTGATGGTGCTCGCGTTCGCGCTGACCGAGGGCAGCGCGAACGACTGGCTCGCGCTCGCGCTGGTCGACGGGTACGACACCGAGCACTGGGTCGGCGTCGCCGGCTTCTCGCTGTTCGTCACCGCGATGACCGCCGGGCGGCTGGTCGGCTCGACCGCGCTGGACCGGTTCGGCCGCGCCCCGGTGCTCTGGGCGAGCTCTGCGACCGCGCTGACCGGCGTGCTGCTCGTGGTCTACGGCCACTGGGCCCCGCTGGTCGTCGTCGGGATCCTGCTGTGGGGCCTGGGCGCCTCGCTGGGCTTCCCGGTCGGCATGAGCGTGGCCGCCGACGACCCGGTGCGTGCCGCTGCCCGGGTCAGTGTGGTCTCGACGATCGGCTACGCCGCGTTCCTCACCGGTCCACCGTTCCTGGGCTGGCTCGGCGACCACGTCGGCACCCTGCACTCGCTGCTCACGATCGCGGTGCTGATGGGCCCGGCGGCGGTCGCCGTGCTCGCCACCCGGCAGCCGGCCCGCCGCGAGCAGCCGGCCTGACCCCTCGAGCAGGGCGCGGGGCGGCCGCGCTCAGTCGCGCTCGCCGCCCGGCACCCAGAGCACGTCGCCGTTCGCCCGGTTGGCGTGCCGGGCGAGGATGAACAGCAGGTCCGAGAGCCGGTTCAGGTAGGTGATCGCCAGCACGTTCATCGTCTCGCCGTGCACCTCGTACGCCGCCCAGGCCGAGCGCTCCGCACGCCGCACGACGGTGCGGGCCACATGCAGCAGCGCGGCACCGGAGGTGCCCCCGTTGAGGATGAAGGACCGCAGTTTGGAGAGGTACTCGTTGTAGTGGTCGCACCACGCCTCGAGCCGGTCGACGTACGCCTGCTCGATGCGCAGCGGCGGGAACTCGGGATCCTCGACGACCGGGGTGCAGAAGTCGGCGCCCACGTCGAACAGGTCGTTCTGCACCCGGGTCAGCACCGCCGCGACGTCGTCGTCCAGCGCGCCCTGCGCCAGCGCGAGGCCGATCTGGGCGTTCGCCTCGTCGACGTCGGCGTACGCCGCCAGCCGCAGGTCGGTCTTCGTCGTGCTGCTCATGTCGCCGAGTCGGGTGCGCCCGCCGTCGCCGGTGCGGGTGTAGATCCGGGTGAGGTTGACCATCCTCCGATCCTAGGGCGGCGCCCGGGGGGTGCGGGTGCATGACCCCGATCACACCGGGGTACACCTCCGTCGAGGGAGCGGACGCGACACGGCGGAAACTATCCGGGCCGCGGACGCAACCTCGACGCCGTCACGGGCGTCATAGTGAGTGACAAGCACACCATCGAGGCCAGGACTGATGGAGCGACCCGGGGTTTCTCTGGATCCCGGAGGACGGGGCACACGGCATGGACATCACCACCGACGGTCCGATACTTCTGCTCAGCGGTGACTTCGACGTGCGCAGCACGTGGGAGGCCCGCAACGCGCTCTACGAGCTCATCGAGGGCCGCGACGAGGACATCGTCGTCGACCTCACCGACGTGACCACCATCGACATGACCGCCCTGAAGGTGCTCGCCGTCGCGACCCGCCAGGCCGGCCGCGAGGGCCACCACCTCACCCTGCGCGGGTGCGGCCCCGCCGTACGCCGGATGCTCCACCTGTCCCGCCTGATCCGCGTGCTGGAGGTCGAGCGGGTCGCGGTCTCGGCCTGAGCGTGTCGGATAACCCACACGCGCGGGCGGTTACCAAGCGGTAGACCGCGTCCTACCCTCGGACCCATGACTGAGACGGACGGCACCGCGACGGATCGGGCTCCGCAGGACGCTGCCCCGACGGACCGGCCTGCGAAGGACCGGCCCTGGGTGATGCGGACCTACGCCGGGCACTCCACCGCAGCCGCCTCCAACGCGCTCTACCGCACCAACCTCGCGAAGGGCCAGACCGGGCTCTCGGTCGCCTTCGACCTGCCGACGCAGACCGGCTACGACCCGGACTCGCCGCTCGCGCGCGGCGAGGTCGGGAAGGTCGGCGTCCCGGTGCCGCACCTCGGCGAGATGCGCCGGCTGTTCGAGGACATCCCGCTCACCCGGATGAACACCTCGATGACGATCAACGCCACCGCGATGTGGCTGCTCGCGATGTATCAGGTGGTCGCGGAGGAGCAGAACCCCGACCTCGCGCCGGAGGAGGTCGCCGCCGAGCTCGCCGGCACCACCCAGAACGACATCATCAAGGAGTACCTCTCGCGCGGGACCTACGCGTTCCCGCCCGAGCACTCCATGCGCCTGATCGCCGACGTCATCTCCTACACGGTCCACCAGATCCCGAAGTGGAACCCGATCAACATCTGCAGCTACCACCTGCAGGAGGCCGGCGCGACCCCCACGCAGGAGCTGGCCTACGCGCTGTGCACCGCGATCGCCGTCCTGGACGCGGTCAAGAACGCCGGCCAGGTCGACGAGGCGGACTTCGGCCGGGTGGTCGGCCGGATCTCGTTCTTCGTCAACGCCGGGGTCCGGTTCGTCGAGGAGACCTGCAAGATGCGGGCCTTCGGCCGGCTCTGGGACGAGATCACCCGGGAGCGGTACGGCGTCGAGGACCCGAAGATGCGGCGGTTCCGGTACGGCGTGCAGGTCAACTCGCTCGGCCTCACCGAGGCCCAACCCGAGAACAACGTCCAGCGGATCGTGCTCGAGATGCTCGGCGTGACGCTGTCCAAGGACGCCCGCGCCCGCGCGGTCCAGCTGCCGGCATGGAACGAGGCGCTCGGCCTCCCGCGTCCCTGGGACCAGCAGTGGTCGCTCAGGCTCCAGCAGGTGCTCGCGTTCGAGTCCGACCTGCTCGAGTACGACGACATCTTCGACGGCTCGCACGTCATCGAGGCCAAGGTCGCCGAGCTGGTCGAGGGTGCCCGCGCCGAGATCGACAAGGTCCAGGCGATGGGCGGCGCGATCGCCGCGGTCGAGTACATGAAGCAGGAGCTGGTCTCCTCGCACGCCGCGCGCCGCGCGCGGATCGAGTCCGGCGAGGAGGTCATCGTCGGCGTCAACAAGTTCGAGACGACCGAGCCCTCGCCGCTGACCGCCGACCTCGACACCGCCATCATGACGGCGGACCCCGACGCCGAGAGGGCCGCGATCGCCAGCGTCGACGACTGGAAGGCGCAGCGCGACGAGGACGAGGTCGCCGCGGCGCTCGCCCGGCTGGCGGAGGCGGCCAAGACCGGCACCAACCTGATGGGTCCAACCCTGGTGGCCGCCCGGGCGGGCGCGACCACGGGGGAGTGGTCCGCCACGCTGCGGGAGGTCTTCGGCGAGTACCGCGGGCCGACGGGCGTCAGCGGCGCGGTCGGCATCGTGTCCGATGTGGGCTCGGCGGGCGCGGAGCTCGCCGCCGTGCGGGACCGGGTGCGCGCGACCGGCGAGGAGCTGGGCGGACGACTGCGGCTGCTGGTCGGCAAGCCCGGCCTCGACGGCCACTCCAACGGGGCCGAGCAGATCGCCGTGCGCGCTCGCGATGCGGGCTTCGAGGTCGTCTACCAGGGCATCCGGCTGACCCCCGAGCAGATCGTCGCGGCGGCCGTGGCCGAGGACGTCCACTGCGTCGGCCTGTCGATCCTCTCCGGATCGCACATGGAGCTGGTCCCGACCGTGCTCGACGGGCTGCGCGAGGCCGGGATGGGCGACGTGCCGGTCGTCGTCGGTGGCATCATCCCCGAGTCGGACGGCCGTCGCCTGCGCGAGCTCGGCGTCGCCGCGGTCTTCACGCCCAAGGACTTCGGCCTGACCGGGATCATGGGCGGGATCGTCGACGTGATCCGCGCCGCGAACGACCTGGATGAAGGCTAGCTACCCTCAGCTCGACGTTCCGATCGGCACCGAGCCGGCCCGCGCACCACCGGGACCTCGCCTGCGCGGTCCACGAGGACGCGCTGACGATGCCGCGGTGGCGGCGTTCTTCCACGCCCGGGCCGTCGACGCGCCGGTCAACGCCTTCGCCTCCGAGCAGTTCCTGCAGTCGTTCATCGAGGAGCAGGTCGAGCGACTTGCTCGCGGTCACCACCCGCAACCGTGACGACATCGAGGACATCGAGGAGTACGTCGCCCGCGAGCAGCGCGGGGCCGAGGTCGGCTCGACCACGCCCCGCCGGGCCGGGCCGGAGCAGAGGAGCACCGGCCACCACTCGGGCCGGTGGTGGCCGGTGGGGACGCGGTCACGACCGGCCTTCGGTACGCTGCGTGGTGCTCGCGGTCCCCGAGTCAGTGCAGGCGGATCGTCGGTCCGCGTTCGAGCGAGTCGTGAAGGCAGGTGGGTGCGGTGGCCGCCGCAGAGGTCTCCGGACGCGACGCGCTGCGATTGACGGCGTGGATGTGGGCGCTCACGATCATGTTCGCGTCCGTGGCCGTCCTCCGGTCCGAGCACCTCGGGATTCCGTTCCGGGACCCCGGCGGTGCGATGTTCCGCGGCCGGCTCGGCACGGCGCTCATGCTGCTGGCCGTGTTCGCCCTCGCCGACGCGCTGCTGAGGGGCCTGCGAACGGGTCCGGTGCGGTGGTCGTGGCGGGCCGCCGGTCGTCACCTGCGCCGCCGTTGGACGCCGCAGCGGCTGCTGCTGGCGTTGTCGGGACTGCTGGCCTACCACGTCGTCTACATCTCCTACCGCAACCTGAAGAGTTGGGACGCGCTCAACACCCCCCTCGACTCGGACCTCCTCGCGGTGGAGCGCTGGTTCCTTCTCGGCCACAGTCCCGCGGTGCTCCTCCACGGCCTGCTCGGAGAGGGCCAGGCCGCCGTGATCCTCGCGGTCGTCTACCGGTCGTTCACCTACCTGGTGCCCCTGTCGGTCGTCGGCACCCTCGCGGTGCTGCCCCGGGTCCGCGAGGCCTACGTGATGCTGTGCTCCGCCCTGTGGGTGTGGATCCTCGGTGTCGCGTCCTACTACCTCGTCCCGTCCCTCGGCCCGTTCGCGTCGGCGCCCGAGGAGTTCGCCGGCCTGCGGGCGACCGCGATCACGGCGACCCAGGTCAAGTACCTCGCTGAACGCGCCCACTTCCTCGCCGATCCGCACGCGGGCGACGCGTTCGTGAGCATCTCGGCGTTCGCGAGCCTCCACGTCGCGTTCACCTGCACGGTGCTGCTCGTCACCCGCTACTACGGGTGGCGGCGCATCGCGCACGCACTGACCGTCTACCTCGCAGCGACGATGGTCGCCACGGTGTACTTCGGCTGGCACTTCGTCGTCGATGACATCGCCGGTGTGCTGCTCGCCCTCACCGCGTTCACGCTCGGCCGGCTGATGGTCGACCCGGTCGGGCGTGGAGAGCGCTCGGCCGCGGACATCGCGGACAGCTCCGATGCTGGCCAGGACGCCGTGGCGTCGACATGAGCACGGTCACCCGCTCCGTCACGGTCGAGGCCGCAGCCATCGGCGAGGTCGCCAGCGGCTGGCGCCCGTCGATGCCGCCGCAGGTGCGGTGCTCCCTGCGCTCGCCCGTGACGGTGGCGATGCTCCTGTCCGCGACGCTGCAGGTCCTCTGGTGGCGGATCGTCGCGACCGGCGGCGGTGACCTCGCCGCCCAGGACGCCTGGGCGGAGTTCGCGCGGCTGTACCCCGGCAGCGCCTACAACCTGTCGTGGTACGGCGGCATGCACCCGGTGTCCTACAGCGTCATCTCGCCGTACCTGATGGCCGCGGTCGGCGTCCGGCCCACGCTCGTGGTGGCCGGGACGCTGTCGGCCGGGCTGCTGGCGTGGATACTCGTCGGCCGCCACGGTCGCACCGACGCCCGAGCGATGCTCGTGGCCGGGTACGCCGCGCTGGCGCTCGTCGGGAACGCCATCTCCGGCCGGGTGACCTTCGCGCTCGGCACCCTCTTCGCGCTGGCGGCGATCTCCCTGTTGCTCGGCTGGCCCAGCCGGAGGTCCCAGGCGGCCGCGGAGGAGCTGGCCCTCGGACCGGCACGAGGCGCCGCGGTCGCCCTCGCGGCCGGGCTGGCGACCGCTGCGAGCCCGGTCGCCGGGCTGTTCCTCGGCCTCGTCGCGGCGACCCTCTGGCTCCGCCGGCACCGCCCCGCGGCGTACGCCCTCGGGGTGACGCCGGTCGTCGTCGTGCTGCTGTCGGCGCTCCTGTTCCCGTTCTCCGGGACCCAGCCGATGCCGTGGTACTCCACGATCCTGCCCGTGCTGATCGGCGGCGCGGTGGCGCTCACGGTGCCCGAGCGGTGGCCGACCGTGCGCCTGGCCGCCGCGATCTACGCCCCGGCTGTCCTGCTCGTGTGGCTCGTCCCGTCGCCGATCGGCACGAACATCTCCCGGCTCGGGCTGCTGTTCGGTGGCGTGGTGCTGGTCAGCGCCGCGGCCGGCGGTGGGTGGCGGAGCTCGACGATCGCTCGGCGCCACGGCCTGCGGGTGGCCCGGGGGTTCCTCATCCTGGCCGTCCTGACGTCCTCGGTGTGGCAGGTCGCGACCGCGGCCCGCGACGTGGTCAGCGCCAGTGGGCAGACATCCTGGGGCCCGGAGGTGGCCCCGATCCTGACCGAGCTCCAGCAGCGCCACGCCGACCGGGGCCGGGTCGAGGTCGTCCCGACCCGCAGCCACCGCGAGGCCGCGGTGTTCGCGCCGCACGTCCCCCTGGCCCGCGGATGGAACCGCCAGGCCGACGCGGAGCGCAACCCGATCTTCTACCGCGACCGGCCGCTGACCGCGGACGCGTACCGGCGTTGGCTGCACCGGTGGGCGGTGCAGTACGTCGTGCTCTCCGCCGCGGAGCCCGACGACGCAGCCGTCGCCGAGACCGAGCTGATCACGGGTGGGCTGTCCTACCTCGAACCGGTGTGGTCGGACGAGCAATGGACGCTCTACGCCGTCCGCCGGGCCACGCCGCTGGTCGACCCGCCGGCGAGGATCCTCTCCTTCGACGCGGCGCACCTGACGCTGTACACCCCGCACGCGGGCGACGTCGTGGTCCGGATCGCCGACTCGCCGTGGTTGAGCCTGGTCGACGTCGACCCGACGCCACCCGCCGCCGGGTCCTCGGTCGCCCAGTGGTTCGCGGCCGACGCATGCCTGTCCGGCCTGGACTCCGTCGACCCCGCGGCCGATGCGCACCCGCACCGGCCCAACTGGCTGGTGCTGCACGCGCCGCGGGCCGGCACCTATCGGATCTCCGCGCCGTACAAGCTGCCTCGTGGCACCTCCTGCCCGTAGCCCTGGGTGCCGCCCCGTCAGCCGGGCGGGCGGGAGGTGGCGGTGGAGTTCGGGCAGAACGCCTCGCGCGGCGAGCCGGTGTGCAGCTCCTCGGGCAGTGTGATGCTGACGTTGTCAGTGGGCAGGCCGGTGAGCATGCCGGCGCGCTCGACCCGAAGCACCACCTCGGTGACGAAGGCCCCGGCCCGCGCCGAGAGGGTCTCGCAGCCGCCCATCAGCAGCGACAGCGTCACGGCGACGGACTCGCCGGGGGACAGGCGCAGCGTGGAGCGGCCGGCGTCGTCGGTCAGCCCGGAGTAGGTGAACAGCCGGCTCGGCGGCTGCTCGTCGGCCAGGCCGTGGACCGTGACCGGGATCCGGTCGTCGTTGGTCAGCTCGAAGGTGTAGCGCAGCGTGCCGCCGTCGTCGTACCGGACCCGCCGCACGGTGCGACCGGCGATCGCGAACACGCCGGTGGCCTCGGTGCCGGTGACCGAGGTCGGGCCACCCGCGGTCAGCGACGGGCCGGAGCGGGCCAGGGCGATCCCGCCCGCCGCCAGCAGGCCGAGGAGTACGGCGAGGACCAGGCCGATCCGCCGCCCGGACCTACGTGTCACGCGACCACCGGCGCCGCAGGCCCAGCAACAGCGCCAGGGCGCCGGCCGTCATCGCGATCGGGGCCACCAGCACCGTGCCGGAGGCCGGCTCGCCCGGGGCGGACACGGCGCCCGCGGCCGCCGCGGATCCTGGCTCGGTCGGGCTGTCGAACCACTCGCACGCCGGCGGGTGCTTCCAGGTCGGGTCGCTGCGGTCGTACTGGCTGCAGCTGAGGAAGCCGGCGTCCTTCACCGTCGCGCCCGGCAGGAAGACCGAGCCGCCGTCGGCACACGCGGGCGGATCCACGGTGAAGTTGTCGGTCTTCCCGGCCGAGCCGTAGTGGTTGTCCTCCCAGCAGTTGCCCACGCCCTGGTCGTCCCACCAGTGGTCCATCCCGTTCGGCCGCTCGTGCCCGGCGGGGTCGATGCCCATCTGGTTCTCGAACGTGTGGTTGTGGTTGGAGGTGTCGTAGAGGTGCGACGGGTCGTAGTCGTCGCGCAGCGGCGCCGGCACCCAGAACTGCATGGTGCCGTAGCGCCAGTTGTCGTAGATCCAGTTGTGGTCGGTCGAGTCGTAGTTGCCGCCCGCGATCAGCACGCCGGTCCCGACCGGTGTCGGCACCACCGGGCAGACCGTGCCGTCCATGTAGCCGCGCTGCTCCATCGGCTTGTCGCAGACGCCGGTGTCGACGAACTCGGTGTACCAGTTGGAGTTGTTGGAGTAGATCCGGTTGCGGTTCCAGCGCGCGTGGTCCTGCGGCAGCCCGGGGTGCCCGGGGAACAGCGAGTCGGTCGCGATCCCGGTCGCGTTGTCGTGGAAGTCGTTGTCGTGGGCCCAGATCGAGTTGCCGGCCGTTCCGGAGTAGCCCAGCGTGTTGTCGTGGCTGTCGTTGCCGCGGATCTCGATGGCGTAGCGGGTCGCCTCGAAGTCGGTGTTGTCGGCGTTGAGGTCGGAGCCGGAGCCGGGGTAGATGCCCGAGTCCCCGTTGTAGTAGGCCTCGGAGTCCTCGATCAGGCCGTGGTCGCTGGCGAACGCGAGGATGCCGTACTCGTCGTTGCCGCGCGCGACCACCCGGTCGATGACGAAGCCGTCGGTCTCCAGGACGTAGATCGCGTTGAACTCGGCCTGCTGGAAGGTCATGTTGCTCAGGTAGAAGCCGCCGGCCCGGTCCGCCCGGATCGCGTTGAGCTTCGCGAACCGGTTGTCCACCACGACGTCCGCGGGCGACCGGCCGGTGCCGACCAGCTGCAGCCCGCAGAGCCGGCTGTCGCAGCGGATGCTGTCGTTGCCGGGGGTCCGGTCGCCGAGGACCGCGATCAGGTTGAGGTTGTGCGCGCAGCGGCGCTGGTCGGCGTACGACAGCGCGATCGGGTTGGACTCGCCCGAGTCCTCGGCCGCCTGCTCGGCCCCCGGGTCGGGCGAGGAGAGGCTGCCGATGTACTCCGAGAACGGCAGCGGGGAGGTCGACGAGGTCTGCAGGTGCGAGCAGTAGTCGCTGCGCTCGGCGTTCGCGTACTTGGCCTCGTGGTAGGTCCCCGGCAGCACATAGACGGAGGTACGGCGCTGGCGGACCGAGTCGATCGCGTCCTGGATCGACCGGTACCGGCAGGAGTCGAGCAGCCGCTCGTTGCGGTCCTTGACCGCGCCGTCGGGCAGGGCGGCGACCAGCCGGGCGCTGTCGGCCTGGCAGACCACCCGCTGGCGGGGGTTGTCGAAGCCGAGGAACGCCGGCCGGTGGCCGGTGCCGTCCGGGAACTGCGCGGGTCGCTCCTCGTGGGCGCTCGCGGGCGCCGCTCCGACGAGCATCGTCAGCGCGGTCGCCGCGGCGACCAGGAGGACGGCCACGAGGGCCGGGAGTGGGGCAGGGGCTCGGCGCGTCATCGCAGGACCTTTCCGTCGGATCCCCCAACGACCCCGCGCGCGCCCGGGTTACGCGCCGCTCCGGCGCCCGAGCGCTCCGGTGCTCAGCCGGTCAGCCGGCTGGCCGTCCGGTCAGGAGCGCAGCCAGCGCAGCACGGTGGCCCGCACCTTCTCGGCCGAGCGCTCCAGCGGCAGTGCGCTGCCGGCGCCGGCGAAGGTGCGGGTGGTGACCCGCGTCGGGTACGCCGCGGCCTGCTGCTCGCGCGCGGCGGCCCGGTTCAGCGCGTCGTCGGCGCCGAAGAGCAGGAGCACCGGGGCGTCCACCTGGCCGGCGACCAGGTTCGAGGTCGCCAGCATCGGGCTCAGGCTGCGCACGTCGCCGCACGGGTCGTCGACCCGGAGGCGCGCCGCGGCGCGCTGGACCGCCGGCGGGGCGCTGGCGAACATCAACGCGCGGTAGCCGGCGCCGGTCCGGCTCAACGGGGCGTAGTCGGGCCCGCTCAGGCAGGCCGCGCTCTGCCGGGCAGCGGTCCGGGTCGCCAGGGACGTGGCGCCGCGGTCGGTCCAGGACATCAGCACCAGGCCGTCGACGTCGTCGAAGGTCCCCGCCTCGACCTGGGCGATCGCCGCGCCGACGGCGTGGCCGTGGGTGACGACGTGTGCGGCCGCGGGCGGGATGTCTCCGTGGGGCTCGGCGAAGGTGTAGTGCCCCGAGCGCACGTGCTGGACCACCTGGTGGAGCATGTCCGCCTGGGCGCCGAGGCAGGTCGCGTCGCCGTCCGCGAGCGGGCTGGCGCCGTAGCCGAGGCGGTCGAGCACGAGCGACGTCTCGCCCTGGCGGGCGAGCTGGCGGGCGTAGTCGTAGGCGGGGTGACCGGGGAGGCTCCAGAACCACGAGCCGGCGGCGAGGTCGTGGACCAGCACGTTGACGCGGAGCGGGCCGCTGTGACCGGCGACGGCCGGGCGCGGGCCGACCAGCCGGCCGCGGACCTCGTAGCCCTGGTTGTCGGGCACGCAGAGCACGGACGTGGCGTTGGTGTTCTCCAGCTCGAAGACCACCTCGCGCGAGACGACGGTGGCGCGGGCCGTGGCGGCCGGCGCCGGGGGAGCGGCCAGCAGCGCGCCGAGTAGGGCGGTCAGGACTCCGAGCAGCGTCAGTCTCACGCTGTTGAACATACGTCAATAGCGGGTGATGCGGAAATGTGACGTTGTTCGCCCGGGACCCTCGACGAGCGGCGTCCGCGCGGTTCCTCGCGGGCTCGCACCGGTTCGGCCAGACTGCAGCCATGACGGACCGGGTGATCGTGGTCGGCGCGGGCGTGATCGGCCTGACCTGCGCGGTCCGCCTGCTGCAGGCCGGGCACCGCGTCGACGTGGTCGCCCGCGACCTCCCGCTGGAGACGACCTCGGCGGTCGCCGGGGCATTCTGGTATCCCTACCGCGCGCTCCCGCGGGACCGGGTCGCGGCCTGGGCCGCGACGTCGTACGCCGTCTTCGACGCCCTCGCCGACACCGACCCGGAGTCCGGGGTGCGGATGGTGGCGGGCACCGAGGTGTTCATGGCACCCGAGCCGGACCCCTGGTGGGGTACGGCGGTGCCCGGCCTGACCCGCACCCGGGACGTCCCGCCCGGGTGGGTCGAGGGCTGGACGTTCACCACGCCGGTGGTCGACACCGGGGTGTACCTGACCTGGCTGGCCGGTCGGGTGGAGCAGCTGGGCGGCACGATCACCCGGCTCAACCTGGCCGCGCTGCCCACCGGTCGCGGCCTGGTGGTCAACTGCGCCGGCCTGGGCGCCCGGCTGCTCGGCGCGGACCGCACCGTGGTCCCGGTGCGCGGGCAGGTGGTCGTGGTCGAGCAGGCCGGCATCGACCGCTGGTGGCTGGACCGCTCGGGGCCGACGTACGTCGTCCCGCGCGAGCACGACGTCGTCGTCGGCGGCACCGACGTGGAGGGCGAGTGGAGCCGGACGCCGTCGCCGGCCACCGCCGAGGCGATCCTCGAGCGCGCCAGCAGGCTGGTGCCCCGACTGCGCGGCGCGCGGGTGCTGCGGCACCGGGTCGGCCTGCGACCGGTGCGCCCGGCCGTGCGGCTGGACCGGGTCGAGGACGTCATCCACTGCTACGGGCACGGCGGGGCCGGGGTCACCCTGAGCTGGGGCGTGGCCGACGAGGTGGTCGGGCTGGCCTCGGTCAGCGCGGGGGCAGGGGCGTGACGGCGACGACCGCCGCCGCCGGGATCGCGCCGTACACGTGGGGGAACAGCTCCGTGGCTCCCGGCGTGGGCGGCTCCTCGACGACGGGTACGCCGAGCAGGTCGGTGTCGATCTCGAGCAGCACCAGCGGCTCGTCGACGTCGGCGTAGAACGCGGCGCGCACCTGCTTCCACTGGTCCGCGCGGCTGGCGTGGATGAAGCCCTCCGCCTCGAGGCTCACCCCACGGGTCGAGGTCGTGTAGGAGCCGGCCCTCCGGGCCTCGGCCCAGTCGGCCAGCGTCGCGATGTGGAAGATCCGCACCTCGTCATCGTGGCTCATCGTGGCAGCCGGCCGACCTGGTCGGCGTACCAGCGGATGCCGGTGAGGTGCTCGGCGATCTCGCGCAGCGTCCAGCTCTCGCCGCGGGGCGCGTCCCACTCGGCCGGGCCGGCAGCGGCGAGCCGCAGCGCGAAGGTGCGGCCGAGCCGGCGCAGCCGCTGCCGGGCCTCGTCGAGGTCGAGCTCGGTGAAGCGGGCCCAGTCGGCGTCGACGGTCACCAGGCTGGCGTGCCAGTGGTCCGGCTCGCTCGGGACGCCGGCGAGCTGCGCCTCCACCTCGGCGAGGTGGTCGACGAGGTGGTCGGCGATCCGCCGGACCGCCTTGTGCGGCGTGTACACGCGATCGCCGTCCTCGCTCACCGCGGGACGGCCGTCCCACGACAGCCAGGTCGCGGCGACCTCCAGGCAGTGGTCGACGGCGGACTCGACGTGGGCACCGGGGTTCTCCATGCGCGGCACGCTAGGGCGCCGATGCTTCGACGCCGGGCGAAGCGTGCGCGTCGTACGCTCGCCGGGTGAGCGACACCGACCTCGCCGCCGTCGGCGCCCTCCTGGGCGACCCGAGCCGCGCCCGGATGCTCGACAGCCTGATGTCCGGCCGGGCGCTGGCCGCCGGCGAGCTCGCCCGCGTCGCCGGGGTCGCACCGTCCACCGCCAGCGAGCACCTCGCGCGGCTGCTCTCGGGCGGCCTGGTCGAGGTGGTGGCGCAGGGGCGGCACCGCTACTACCGGATCGCGGGCCCGGCGGTGGGCGCGGCTCTCGAGGCGCTGGCGCGCGTCGCTCCCGCGCTCCCGGTCCGGACGCTGCGCGAGTCGGGGCACGCGCGGGCGCTCGGGTTCGCCCGAACCTGCTACGACCATCTCGCGGGCCGATGCGGGGTGGCCCTGCACGACGCGCTGCTGGAGCAGCGGTGGCTCTCGGAGGCGTACGACGTGACCCCTGCGGGGGCGGTGGCGCTGGCGGGCTGGGGCGTCGACGTGGCGGCCGCCCGGGGAGGGCGGAGGTCGTTCGCCCGGCCCTGCCTGGACTGGACCGAGCGCCGGCCGCACCTGGCCGGCGCGCTCGCTGCCGGGATCGAGACCGCGCTGCTGGAGCGTGGCTGGTTCGTGCGCCGCTCGGGCTCCTCGCGGGCGCTGCGCCTCACCGAGGTCGGACGGGCCGGGCTGGCCGAGCTGGGCTGTGAGCTCACGCCGGCCTGACCCAGACCGAGACGTGCTTGGTGCTCGCCGAGGTGAACGGGCTTCGGTCCCAGTCGGCCCAGCGCTCGCTCAGCCCCAGGCCGGCGATGCGGGCCATCAGGTCGAGCTCGGCGGGCCAGGCGTAGCGGAACGGCACGCTTGAGCGCGTGTACGTCGCCGAGTCGGTCGAGCTGTAGTGGTGCGACCACATCAGCTGGGTGGCGGTGTCGTACTCGTCGATCCCGACGTGGTCGTCCGTGTGGTGGAACACCGCGAAGCGCGCCTCGCCCGGCAGCCGCCGCAGGATCGGGACGCCCGTCTCCACGACGAAGCATCCTCCGGGCTCGAGGTGGGCAGCCGCGGTCTGGAAGCAGCGCACCTGGTCGTCCTGGGTCGTGACGTTGCCGATCGTGTTGTAGACCAGGTAGACGAGGCCGAAGCGGCTCTCGACCCGGGCCTCGGTCATGTCCCCGATCGTGACGTTGACGCCCGCTCCTCCCGGCTTCGACCTCAGCACGGCCGCCATCGCCTCGGAGAGCTCGATGCCGTGCACCTCGACGCCCCGCCCGGCCAACGGGATGGCGACCCGGCCGGTGCCCACCGCGAGCTCCAGCGCCGGCCTGCCGCGGGCCAGGTCGGCCAGGAGGTCGACGGTCGGGCCGAGCACCTCCGGGGAGAACATCGGGTCCTCGGGATCGTCGTACCGCTCGGCGACCTCGGTGTCGAAGTGGTTCTCGCGCATGGTGGCCATCGTGCGGACGTGACCGCCGGGCTTCCACCGAGTTGCGGCGTGCGGCGCGGGCGGGCACGAGTGCGTGACCTGACGCGGCCCGGGCCGTTGACCGGGCATGCGCGTCACTACCCCAGCCCTTCCCTCGCCGCGGCCGCGCGTCGCGGTCGAGCGGGTCGTGGGTGCCTCACCGCGCGAGCGCCGTGGATCGGGTCGCCAGGGACACCGCGAGCCGATCGTGGTGCACGTCCCGGTGCCGCTCGGCCCGGGTGGCGCCTCCTGCGCGGTCCGCGACGCCTACCGGCTCGAGAGCGACCGGCGCGCCGTCGACGTCTACCTCTGAGCGCCCGGCGCGCTGAGCTGCTGGGTCGAAGGCAGCTCAGTCTCGATACGCCCGTCGCGACCTCCTGCGTCGGTCGCGGGGCTACTCGACCTGGCTGCTGGGTCTTTGACTCCCGAGCAAGCTCCGGAGTCGAAGGCAGTTCAGAACAGGCGGTGGCTCGGGTCGTCGAGGCCGCGCAGCGCGTCGTAGTCGACCACGGCGCAGGCGATGCCGCGGTCGGTGGCCAGGACCCGCGCCTGCGGCTTGATCTCCTGGGCGGCGAAGATGCCGCGCACCGGCGCGAGCAGCGGGTCCCGGTTCAGCAGCTCGAGGTAGCGGGTGAGCTGCTCGACGCCGTCGATCTCACCGCGGCGCTTGATCTCCACGGCCACGTTGCGGCCCTCGGCGTCCTTGCACATCAGGTCGACCGGCCCGATCGCGGTGGGGTACTCCCGCCGGACCAGGGTGAGGCCGGGGGAGAGCGTCGCCGGGTGCTCGGCCAGCATCTCCTGGAGGTGCTTCTCCACCCCGTCCTTCTGCAGGCCCGGGTCGACGCCGAGCTCGTGGAGCGACTCGTGGAGGACCTCCTCGATGAGGATCCGCAGGGTGTCGTCGTTCTTCGACGTCACCGTCCACTCGACCTGGCCCTCGTCGGTGGTGCCCTCGCGCAGCGTGCACGGCGGGGACATCCAGTTCAGCGGCTTGTAGGAGCCGCCGTCGGAGTGCACGAGGACGGATCCGTCCGCCTTGATCATCAGGACCCGGGTCGCCATCGGCAGGTGGGCGGTCAGCCGCCCGGCGTAGTCGACCTGGCAGCGGGCAACGACCAATCTCACGAGCACACCTCAGCACACGACGGATTCCGACCGGAGCAGCGTAAGGGACCGGCTGCTCAGGCGCGGCAGGCCCGGCGGGCGATCTCCTCGGCCTCGGTCATGGCCGCGACCTCCACCATCTGGAACCCGTGCCCGCTCTGGCCCTCCTGCCAGCCCTTGTTCGCCAGGTCGGCGACCGCGCTGCGGGGCACCACCGTGACGAACGCCTTCATGGTGGTCCGCTCCAGGAGCGGCACGAACTCCCCGCCGATCCAGTGGTTCATCTCGGCCGAGTACGCACCGACCGCCTCGCGGGAGTCGACGATCACGGTGCGCAGCGAGTGCTTCTGGATCAGCTCGAGCTGCTTGCCGAGGGCGGGCTTCACGGCCTGGTCCTGGTAGCGCAGCCAGCGCACGATCACGGCCTGCAGCTGGGGGGCGTGGGTGACCGAGACGACGCCCTGCACCTCCAGGGCCACCCCGCCTCTCGTCCCGGTGTCGTGGACGACCACCTCGGGCTCGGGCAGCCGGAACCGGTCGGTGACCGCGCCGAGGTCCGAGGAGAGGCTGGAGAGCTCGCCGGCCGCGCGCCGGGTGTGGGCGAGCTGCTCCATCGCGTGAGCGGTCGACGTGGCGACGCTCCCGACGGTCTCCGCGATCTGCTGCGACCCGTCTGCCGCCTCCAGCAGGCGCCGGCTCATCTCGGCGGTCGTGGCGGCCTGCTCCTCGATCGCGCTCGAGATCGTGGCCTGGTAGTCCGCGAACCGCCCGATCACCTCCTGGGTGCGCTCGAGCGAGCTCACGGCCGCCCGGCTGCCGCTCTGCAGGGCGTCGACCTGCTCGGTGATGTCCTCGGTCGCGTGCGCGGTCTCCTGGGCCAGGCTCTTGACCTCGTCGGCGACGACCGCGAAGCCCTTGCCGGCCTCGCCGGCGCGGGCGGCCTCGATGGTCGCGTTGAGCGCGAGCAGGTTCGTCTGCCCGGCGATGGCGGTGATCAGCCGCACCACGTTGCCGATCCGCTCGCTCGCGCTGTCGAGCTCGGCCATGACCGCGGCCGCCTCGGCCGCCATCGAGACGGCCTCCTGGGCGACCGCGACCGCCTCGGTGACGTTCCGCGCGATCTCGGTGACCGAGTCGCTCATCTCGCGGGCACCGGTGGAGACCGCCGCGACGTTGCTCGAGACGACCCCGGCGGCACTGCTGACCTCGGCCGCCCGGGTCGAGGTCTCCGCGAACGTCTGGCCCATCGCCTCGGTGGTGGCGGCCACCGACTCGGCGGTGCCGTTGAGCGAGCCCACGGAGTCGGCGACGTCGCGCATCGCGGTCCGGGTGCGCTCGCCGACCGCGGCCAGCGCGCCGGTGAGGGGTGCGCCGGTCCCGGAGCCGATGCCGCCGGTGGGACTGCCGGTCAGGTCGCCGGCGGCGAGCGCGTCGACGTACGCCGCGGCCCGCCCCAGGGGAGCGAGCACCCGGCGGTGCAGCACGGTGGCGGCGGCGGCGGTGAGGAGCGTGGTGAGCAGCAGCAGGACCAACGCCGCCCGATCGCCGCGGACGACCACGGCGGCGACCGCCTGGAGTCCCACGACGGCGCCCAGGAGGATCCGGACCGGAGGAGCGTGCGACGCATCGCGCTGCATGGGGGACCCCTTCGTTCGGCAAGGTCGGAGGGCATGCACCGACGGCCCCTTCTTCGGCAGGACGGGCGCCGAGTTGAGGAGAAGGCGCGCACTCGTGGCGTGGGTAAGTTACCGGCGGGTGAACTAAGTCACGGTGACCGGCCCGAACCCCTCGTGACACGATGCCCCGCATGACGAGCACCTCCACCGAGACCGCCGCTCCCGGAGCCGGGCGCGAGTTCCGCACGATCGGCGTCATCGGCCTGGGCACCATGGGTGCCGGCATCGCCGAGGTCTTCGCCCGCGCCGGCCACCCCGTGGTCGGCGTCGAGAAGGACGAGGAGTCCCTGGCCCGGGGCCGCCAGTACCTCGAGCACTCGACCTCCCGCGCGGTCAAGCGCGAGAAGATGACCGAGGCCGAGCAGGCCGAGCTGCTGGACCGGATCACGTTCACCACCGCGCTCAAGGACCTCGCCGACACCGACTTCGTCGTCGAGGCCGTGGTGGAGTCCGTCGAGACCAAGAAGGCGATCTTCCGCGACCTCGACGAGATCGTGCGCCCCGAGACGATCCTGGCCACGAACACGTCCTCGCTCTCGGTCACCGAGATCTCGACCGCGAACGGCAGCCCCGGCCGCGTGGTCGGCGTGCACTTCTTCAACCCGGCGCCGGTCCAGTCCCTGGTGGAGATCGTGCAGACGGTCGTGACCGAGCAGAGCGTCCTCGACGACGCGACGGCCCTGGTCACCAGCCTCGGGAAGGCGCCGGTCGTCTGCGGCGACAAGGCGGGCTTCATCGCCAACACGCTGCTCTTCGGCTACCTCAACCACGCGGTCGCCATGTACGAGGGCCGCTACGCCTCCCGCGAGGACATCGACGCCGCGATGCGCTTCGGGTGCGGCTACCCGATGGGCCCGCTCGCGCTGCTCGACCTGATCGGCCTGGACACGGCGTACGAGATCCTCGAGACCATGTACCGCCAGGGCCGCGACCGGCTGCACGCGCCGCGCCCGATCCTCAAGCAGATGGTCACCGCGGGCCGGCTCGGGCGCAAGACCGGGCGCGGGTTCTACTCCTACGAGGCCGCGGACAGCCCGGCGGTCGTCGCCGACGAGCTGACCCCGTCGGCCGACCAGAAGCCCCAGCTCCGCCACGACATCAAGCTGGTCGGGGTGGTCGGCACCGGCACGATGGCGACCGGCATCGTCGAGGTCTTCGCCAAGAGCGGGTACGACGTCCTCTACGTCGGCCGCTCCGCCGACAAGGTCGCGGGCGTCCGCGCCGCGATCGAGAAGTCCCTCGACAAGGCCATCCAGCGCGGCAAGCTCGAGGAGTCCGCCAAGGCGGAGGTGCTCGGCCGGCTGACCGGCAGCACGTCGCTGGACGACCTCGCGCCGGTCGACATCGTGGTCGAGGCGATCGCCGAGGACCTCGCGATCAAGACCACGCTGTTCGCGAACCTCGACGAGATCTGCCGGCAGGGGAACGGCGGGGCGGGCGCGATCCTGGCCACGACGACCTCGTCGCTCCCGGTCATCGAGTGCGCCCAGGCCACCTCGCGGCCGCAGGACGTCGTCGGCATGCACTTCTTCAACCCGGCGCCGGTGATGCGACTGGTCGAGGTGGTCTCGACGGTCGTCACCTCCGACGACGTCACCGAGACCACGCGGGCGCTGTGCGACCGGGTCGGCAAGGTCGCGGTCTCGTGCGGCGACCGGGCCGGCTTCATCGTGAACGCGCTGCTGTTCCCCTACCTCAACGACGCGGTGAAGATGCTCGAGGCGCACTACGCCACCGCCGACGACATCGACCTCGCGATGAAGCAGGGCTGCGCGCTGCCGATGGGCCCGTTCGAGCTGCTCGACGTGGTCGGCAACGACGTCTCGCTGGCGATCCAGCGCGAGCTGTACCTGGAGTTCCGCGAGCCCGGGTTCGCCCCCGCGCCGCTGCTCGAGCACCTGGTCACCGCCGGCTACCTGGGCCGCAAGACCAAGCGCGGGTTCCGGGACTACTCGGCCCGCTGAGGGCCAGCGGGTGTCGGTTTCCCCGGGTACCCGGGGAAACCAGCACTGTTCGGCCGAAACTTCGGCCCAGAAGCGCAGGCTTCAGCCGAACGGCGTGACTGGTGTGACGACGCCTCGGCGGGTCGTGGGGAGTGTCGGCTGCCACGGCTGGGTACGGCGTGCGTCATGGCAGTCGAAACCGGTCGGATCACCACCGACATCCCCGCCCGCCTGGACCGGCTCCCGTGGGCCCGTTGGCACTGGCTCGTCGTCGTCGGCCTCGGGACCGTCTGGATCCTGGACGGGCTCGAGGTCACCATCGTCGGCTCGATGTCCGACGCGCTCAAGCCGGACGGCACCGGCCTGGGCATGAACAACTTCGACATCGGCCTCGCGGGCTCGATGTACGTCGCGGGCGCCTGCATCGGCGCGCTGTTCTTCGGCCAGCTGACCGACCGGCTCGGCCGCAAGAAGCTCTTCCTCATCACGCTCGCCGTCTACACCGTGGCGACGGTGCTGACGGCGTTCTCGATGAACCCGATGTGGTACTTCGCGTGCCGCTTCCTGACCGGCTGCGGCATCGGTGGCGAGTACGCCGCGATCAACTCCGCCATCGACGAGCTGATCCCGGCGAAGTACCGCGGCCGGGTCGACATCGCCATCAACGGCTCGTTCTGGGTCGGCGCGGCCGGTGGCGCGCTGCTGACCATCCCGCTGCTCGACCCGACGATGATCGACCAGTCCTGGGGCTGGCGGCTCGCGTTCGGCCTGGGCGCGATCCTCGCCGTCGGGATCCTGGTCGTCCGGCGCAACGTCCCGGAGAGCCCGCGGTGGCTGTTCATCCACGGTCGTGAGGACGAGGCGGAGGAGATCGTCCGCGACATCGAGCGCACGATCTCGCAGGAGTCGGGCCGGGAGCTGCGTCAGGTCAGCGACACGATCACGGTGCGACAGCGCAAGTCGATCGGCATCGCCCTGATCGCGAGGACGGTGTTCACGCTCTACCCCAAGCGGACCGTGCTGTGCTTCTCGCTCTTCGTCGGGCAGGCGTTCCTCTACAACGCGTTCTTCTTCACGTACGGCGACACCCTGACGACGTTCCTCGGTGTCGAGCAGACCGGTTACTACATCGCGGTGTTCGCGGCCAGCAACTTCGCCGGGGCGCTGCTGCTGAGCCCGCTGTTCGACACCCTCGGACGGGTCAAGATGATCACCGCGACGTACATCGGGTCCGGGGTGCTGCTCGCCGTGACCGGCTTCTACTTGGGCAGCTTCGACGCCAAGACCCTCACGCTGATGGGCGCGATCATCTTCTTCATGGCCTCCGCCGGCGCCAGCGCGGCGTACCTCACCGCCAGCGAGGTCTTCCCGATGGAGACCCGGGCGCTGTGCATCGCGTTCTTCTACGCGATCGGCACCGCCGCCGGCGGCATCTCCGGGCCGCTGTTCTTCGGCTG
Organism: Nocardioides sp.; assembly: GCF_030019515.1. Lineage (GTDB taxonomy): Bacteria > Actinomycetota > Actinomycetes > Propionibacteriales > Nocardioidaceae > Nocardioides. The sequence continues at coordinate 200,605 of NZ_JASEEQ010000004.1, forward strand.
GCTGATCGAGCAGGCCTCGGTGGACAAGGACATCACCCAGATCGCGATCGGCTACTTCGTCGGCGCCGCGCTGATGATCATCGGCGGCGTCGTCGAGGCCTTCCTGGGCGTCAAGGCGGAGGGCAGGTCGCTCGAGAGCATCGCCCAGCCGCTCACCGCCGAGGACACCGGCACCACCGGCTCCACGCAGCCCCAGCACGCCTGACCCACCGCCGGGCCGACCCGGAGAGAGCAGAGGAGACACCCGATGCCGATGCCACCGCCGAAGCCGTCGACCGAGGGCAAGCGCGATCGTCAGGTCTTCCACGAGATGGGCCAGATCGTGCGCGCCCTGGAGGCCGAGGGGCCCCAGCCGCCCGACGTGCTCGCGCGGATCGTGGGCGCGACGTACTGGGAGCGGGACCGCTTCGATCGTGCGCTCGCGCTCGCCGTCGCGGACGGGCTGGTCTACCGGACCGCTGAGGGCGAGCTGGCTGCCGGCTGACCCGGCTGACCCGGCCGATCCGGCCACGCGCAGGTTGTCCGCTCTCCGTAGGCTGAGTCCATGGAAGGCGTGGTGATCCTCCTCCTGCTGGCCGCCGTCGTCGTGGCGGTCGTGCTCGCCCGGCGCAGCAGCCGGGCCCGCGAGCTCGAGCGCCGGCGCGCCGAGCTGGAGCCGGTCAAGAAGCTCGCGTTCGAGGACATCACGGCTCTGGGGGAGCAGCTGCAGGCACTCGACCTCGAGCTCGCGGGGCACCCGCTCGGAGCGGGGGAGAACGCCGACTACCAGCGCGCCCTCGACGCCTACGAGTCGGCGAAGACCGCCGGCGACGCGATGACGCGTCCCGACGACGTCCGGCACGTCACGCAGATCCTCGAGGACGGGCGCTACGCGATCGCGTGCGTCCGCGCGCGGGTGGCGGGCGATCCGCTGCCGACCCGCCGCCCGCCGTGCTTCTTCGACCCGCGGCACGGCCTGTCCGTGACCGACGTGCCGTGGACCCCGCCCGGTGGCGCGACCCGCGACGTTCCCGCCTGTGCCCTCGACGCCGAGCGGGTCGCCGCCGGCGCCGACCCCGACGCCCGGATGGTGATGGTCGGCGCGCAGCGGGTGCCCTACTGGCAGGGCGGCCGCGCCTACCAGCCCTACGCCTCGGGCTACTTCGGTGCGTTCACGCCGATGGACTGGATGTTCGCCGGGCTGCTGTTCGGCGGCTTCGGCGGCTTCGACGCGCTCGGTGAGGGGATCGGCGCCCTCGGCGAGGGCATCGGTGACGGGATCGGCTCGATCGGCGACGGCATCGGCGACCTGTTCGACGGGTTCGACTTCTAGCGTCGGCTGCTCCGCAGTTGGGCCACGTGCAGGGTGACGAACCGGCCGAGCAGCGAGTCGCTGTCGACGGTGTCGGGGTCGGAGGCCGCGTAGTCGCCGGTGACCTCGAACGTGTACGTCCCCGCCGTCGCGCCCCGGGGCAGCCGGACCGTCGCCAGCGCCGTGCCCGAGCCCGCGACCGGGTCCGAGGTGGTCGTGGCGATCACCTTCCCGCTCGGGTCCAGGACCTGCACGGTGTAGCTGAACAGGCTCGCGCCGACGGTGCCGCCGGAGGGGAACGCCAGGCTCACCGCGAGCCGGCGGGTGCGGGCCGGGACCGGCACGTCGTACGACGCGCTGTCGCTGCCGCCCGCGGTCGCCGGGGGCGCCTCGTGGACGAAGAAGTCGGACCGGACCACCGTGGTGCGGTCCGCGGCGAGCACCCGGCGGTCCGCCCGGTGGGCAGCGGCACGCAGCCGGTCCTGCCAGCCGTCGGAGCGCACCAGCCGCACCGCGCGGTCGAGGTTGGCGTAGCCGTACCCGACCTCCCAGAACGGCAGCGCGGCCGTGCCGCCCGTCGCCCGCACCGGTGTCGCGGTGGCCTGGAGGGCGAGCCGCACCTGAGCGGGCGTGAGCCGGGGCTGGGCCTGCAGCAGCACCGCGGCCGCGCCGGCGATGTGGGGCGAGGCCATCGAGGTGCCCGAGGCCGACGCGTTCTCGTCCGGGCCGCACGGCCCGATCAGGGTGCCGGCGCTGTCGCAGCTCGAGCTGATGTCGACGCCGGGGGCGGTGATGTCCGGGTGCACCAGCCCGATCCGGTCGCCGGCGAAGGTCGTGTGGCCCTCGGCGCCGATCGCCGTGGGCAGCGAGTTGTCGTGCACCAGCCCGTTGGACGAGAAGTCGCCGCGGAACCGGTCCAGGGTGCCGGCCGCCACCGAGATCACCCATGGGGACTGGGAGAACGGGTTCAGGCTCATCGGCACGTCGCCGCTGCCGGAGTTGCCGGCGGCGAAGACCACGGTCACGCCGCGGTCGGCCACGGCCCTGGTGGCGACGGCGACCGGGTCGGCGGGGTCGAACTGGCGGTAGCTGTTGCCCCAGGAGTTGTTGACGACGTCGATGCCGAGCAGGTCCGGCTGGTCGAGCATGTAGTCGTACGCGGTGACGACCGCGGTCGTGAACAGCACCGCGCCGATCGCGAAGCAGGCGAGGTCGGCGTCCGGGGCGACGCCGTACCGGCTGCCGTCCTCGACCGAGGAGGAGTCGGCGGCGATGATGCCGGCGACGTGCGTCCCGTGGCCGCTGCCGAGGTCGGTGTTGCTCACCGGCCCTTGGTCGACCGGGACCACGATGGCCGGGTCGGTCCCGGCGTTGGCGTACTCGGGGCTGAGCAGGCTCACGTTGTGCACGACGTGGTCCGCGAGATCGGAGTGGGTCGCGTCGCAGCCGGAGTCGACGACGCCGACGGTCACGCCCTTGCCGGTCAGGCCGCGGGTGCGCAGGCTCTGCGCGGCCGCCGGGCTGGAGGACATCGCGTCCGTCGACGGGGTGTCGAGGAGCTGGAGCCGCTCGTCGGGGTAGACGTCGAGGGCGATGCCGGCGGTGACCGCCTGGACCATCGCGGGCACCGGGCCCTCGACCAGGGCGAGCGGCAGGTGGGACATCGGCTGCACGACCAGCCCCAGCGCGCGCAGCGCGCCGACCTGGGCGTCGGTCGGCACGGCGTCGAAGGTGACGATCGCCCGGTGGTTCGGCGTGCCGTCGGCGAGCAGGCGGTCGAGGCCGCGGTGTGCGCCCGGCGCGAGCCCCTGGAGGGTGGATCCGGCCGCCAGGACCGGGGGTGTCGCCGGGGGTGTCGCCGGGGGTGTCGCCGCGGCCGCGACGCCGGTGAGGGACAGGACGGCCGCGAGGGCGCAGGTGAGCGCGAGCAGCCGGGTGCGCGAGGATGGCATGGATGATCCGATCTCGTGAGGTGCCCGGACAACGCCGCAGCCGTACGGCGGGTTACGTCGTCGCGCTGCTCCTCGGGGCGCTGGTCGCCGTGATCCCGGCCACCGCCGACGCCGACCCGCCGGTGGCGCCGCTGCCCACCGGGACCGACGTCGACTACCAGCTGGGTGGCCCCGCGGAGGTGCCCGAGCACGTCGGGATCGTGGTGCGCGACCGGACCGACGACCCCGCGGACGGGCGGTACGGCGTCTGCTACGTCAACGGCTTCCAGACCCAGCCCGACCAGCGACGCTTCTGGAAGCGGCACTGGCGCCTGGTGCTGAAGGACGGCGGCGAGCCGGTCGGGGACGAGGCGTGGGGCGAGTGGCTGCTCGACGTCCGCACGAGGGCGAAGCGGGCGGACCTGGCCCGGATCGTGGGGCGCTGGGTCCGTGGCTGCGCCGCCGACGGCTTCGATGCCGTCGAGTACGACAACCTGGACTCGTTCACCCGCAGCCACCGGCTGATCGCGCGCCGGCAGGCGCTGGCCTACGCGCGGCTGCTGGTGCGGGCGGGGCACCGGGCCGGCCTGGCGGTCGGGCAGAAGAACCTCGCGGGGTACGACGGCACCGCCATCGGGTACGACTTCGCCGTCGCCGAGGAGTGCGGCCGCTACCGCGAGTGCGCGTCGTACGTGCGGCACTACGGTGACCGGGTGCTGGCGATCGAGTACCGGCGGGCCGACTTCCGGTGGACCTGCGCCCACGTCGGCGACCGGCTGGCGGTCGTGCTCCGCGACCGCGACCTCACCCCGACGGGAGTGCACGAGTGGTGTTGAACGAGACCGACCCGGACCCGGGGCTGCACGTGACGACGCTGGGGGAGCGCGGCCCGCTGGTCGCCTTCTGCCACGGGCTGTTCGGCCAGGGCAAGAACTGGACCACGGTCGCGAAGGCGGTCGCGGAGGACCACCGCGTGCTGCTCGTCGACATGCCGCACCACGGCCGCTCGGAGTGGGTCGACCACTTCGACTACGTCGACGTCGCCGACCGGGTGGCCCGCCTCTTCGACGCGGAGGACCCGGTCGCGCTGGTCGGTCACTCGATGGGTGGCAAGGCGGCGATGGTGCTCGCGCTGCGCCATCCCGAGCTGGTCGAGCGGCTCTGCGTGGTGGACGTCTCGCCGGTCGACTACGAGGAGCGCGGCGAGTTCGCCGGCTACATCGACGCGATGCTCGCGCTCGACCTGGCCACGCTCGAGCACCGCCGGGACGCGGACGCGGCGCTGGCCGACGCGGTGCCGAGCCGCACCGTGCGCAGCTTCCTGCTGCAGAACCTGCACCAGCACGCGGGGCGGTGGACCTGGCGCCCGAACCTGGCCGTCCTCGGCCGCGACCTGGAGGTGCTCGGCGGCTGGCCCGCGGACGCGCTCGCCGACCGGCCGCCGTACCAGCGCCCGACGCTCTGGCTCGCCGGGCAGCGCTCCGGCTACGTCCGCGACGAGTACGCCGCCGCCATGGACCGCTGGTTCCCCCGCAACCGGCGGGTGGTGATCAAGGACGCCGGCCACTGGGTGCACTCCGAGCAGCCGGCGATCTTCATCGAGGTGCTGCGCCGCTTCCTCGCCCAGCGGTGACCTCCGCCTGGCGGGCCCGGTAGGCGGCGACGGCGTTGCGGTTGCCGCAGGTGGTGGAGCAGAACCGCTTCGAGCGGTTCCGGGAGAGGTCGAGGACCACGCCGTCGCAGGACTCGTCGGCGCACACCCCCAGTCGCGACATCTCGTCCGCACGGATCACGTCGATCATCGCCATCGCGGTCTCGACCAGGATCCGGGTCGGCAGGTCGCTCTCGGGTGCGACCGCGTGCACGTGCCAGTCCCAGACGTCGTGGCGCACCAGCCGGGGGACCGCGGCCGCCTCGGCGAGCATCTCGTTCACGATCCCCACCGCCTGGTCGCGGTCGGCGGTGAGCAGCTCGTAGAGCGCCGGCCGGATCGCCCGGACCGCGTCCAGCTCCGCGCGGTCGCGGTCGTGGCGCCCGGTGTACTCGAACTCGGCGTAGAACGCGTCCAGGTCCGCGACCCGGGTGAGGGTGTCCGGATCCAGCCCGGAGTTCGCCAGGATCACGGCGGCCTGTAGGGAGACCTCGGTGTCATGAGTGAATGGCACGTTGACAGGTTACACGGCGCGCCGCTAATGTCACGTGTCATGGCGACGTTGGCCCATGACGAGGCTCCCGATCGGCTGGTGCCCGTCGCGGGCGGCTCCCGGCTGCTGAGCGGCTTGGGCTTCGCCGTGCTCTCGGCCGCCTCGTTCGGGATGTCCGGCGCTCTGGCCCGGGAGCTGCTCGACACCGGGTGGAGCGCCGGCGCGATCGTGCTGGTGCGGGTCGGCCTCGCCGCGCTCGTCGTGGTCCCGTTCGGCCTGGTCGCGCTGCGCGGCCGGTGGGTCCTGCTGCGCCGCAACGCCGGCGTGGTCGCGGTCTACGGCGCCCTCGCCGTCGCCGGGGCGCAGTTCTGCTACTTCTCCGCGGTGGCCCACATGCAGGTCGGGCCGGCGCTGCTGATCGAGTACACCGCACCGGCCGCGGTCGTGGTCTGGTTCTGGCTCCGGCACGGGCAGCGCCCCGGCGCCGTCACGCTCGTGGGCGCCGCGCTCGCCGCCGGTGGCCTGGTGCTGGTGCTCGACCTGCTCTCGGGAGCCGACCTGAGCGTCCCCGGGGTGCTCTGGGCGCTCGCGGCGATGGTGGGCGCGGCGACGTACTTCGTGATCTCCGCCGACGAGGGGTACGGGCTGCCGCCGATGGTGCTGGCGGCCGCCGGCCTGGTGCTCGGTGCCGCCGTGCTCGCCGTGCTCGGCGTGGTCGGGCTGCTGCCGATGCGGGCGTCGACCGACGCGGTCTCCTACGCCGGCCGCACGGTGGAGTGGTGGGTGCCGCTGCTCGTGCTGGGCGTGGTGACCGCCGCCATCGCCTACACCAGCGGCATCGCCGCAAGCCGCCGACTGGGCTCGCGGCTCGCGTCCTTCGTCGCCCTGCTCGAGGTCCTCGCCGGTGTCGGGTTCGCCTGGCTGCTCCTCGACGAGCTGCCGCGGACCGTGCAGCTGGTCGGCGGCCTGCTGATCCTGGCCGGGGTCGTCGCCGTCAAGCTCGGAGAGCGTTCGACGGCGGCCGTCCCGGTCCCCTGAAACGGCCCTCGGCCGGCGTGACGACGCGGCCGCCGGCCCCGGGAGCTATGCGGTTTGGTCACCAACGGCACAGCGGGAACGCTCCCACGCCGCGGTTGGTGACCAAACGACAGCGACCCGCGCCCGCCGGCGGACCGGTCAGCGGGCGTCCTGGCGGCGCACCACGATCTCGCGGGTGAGCATCAGGATCGCGGCGGCGGTGGGGATGGCGAGCAGGGCACCGACCACGCCGAGCAGCGCCGCGCCGACCAGCGCGGCGATCACCGTGACGGCGCCCGGGACGTCCACGGAGCGCGCCATCACCCGCGGGTAGATCAGGTAGTTCTCGAGCTGCTGGTAGACGACGTAGAAGACGATGCAGGCGATGCCGATCCGCGGGTCCTCGGCGAAGCCGATCGCGGTCACGACCACGGCGCCGATGGTGGCGCCGATCATCGGGATCACGTCGAGCAGCGCGACCACGAACGCCAGCGCGACGGCGTACTGCCCGAGCCCGACGATGAACAGGAAGATCAGCGAGGAGATGCCCGCGCACATCGCGACGATGAACGCGCCGGACACGTAGCCGCCGACCCCGCGCAGCACCCGGTCGCCCAGCAGGGTGACCCGCTCGCGCCGCGACGCCGGGGCGAGCTGGTAGAGCGCCTTCTTGGTCTTGTCGAGGGAGGCGAGGAAGTACAGCGTCAGCACGATCACGATGAACGCGTTGGCCAGCGCGGACAGCACCGCGAGGCCGAGGCCGAGCACGCCGCCGAACAGGGTGCTGGCGTAGTTGCCGTCGCTGACGTACTGCTTGATCTTGTCGATCACGTCGTACTCCGCGTCGAGCTCCTGCACCCGCTTGTTCTGCTGCAGGCTGTCGAGCCAGTCCGGCGCGTTGTCGGTGATCGACTGCACCTGGTCGCTGATCACCGGGACGATCGCGACGACGAACAGCCCGAGCGCTGCCAGCGCCGCGACGATGACGGTGAGTACGGCGTAGGAGCGGCGCAGGCCGTGGCGCTCGAAGAACTCCACCGCCGGGTTGAGGCCCGCGGCCAGGAACAGCGCGACGACGACCAGGATCAGGGTGGGGCCGATCGAGGTGACCAGCCCGCCGAGCCACCAGGCGACGAACAGGCCCAGGCCACCGAAGAAGCCCCACACGAACGGCGAGTGCCGCGAGAGTGGCGCACCCAGCTCGCCGAGGTACTCGCCGCCGTCCCCGCCCGCCGGGTCCGCCTCGAGCGCGGCGTCCGCCGCGTCCTCGGTCTCGGGGGCCAGGTCTCCCGCCGGGGTCTCCCGGGGGGAGTCGTTCACTCGTCGTCCTTGGTGAAGCCGGTGATCACCTCGTGCAGCGACGCGAGCTGGGCCGTGATGGCATCGCGGCGCTTGGCGAGCCGCTCCACCTCGGCGCGGACCGCGGCCAGCTCGCGCTCGGCCTCGGCGTGGCCGGTGGACGTGATGGCCTCCGACTGGGTCCGCGCCGACGTCACGATCTGCTCGGCCTCGCGGCGGGCCCGGCTCAGCAGGGCCTCGGCCTCGGTCGCTGCCTGGTTGCGGTGCTCGGTCGCCTGGGCCATCGCGTCGTGGGCGCGCTGCTCCGCGGCGCCGGCCCGCTCCTCGGCCTCCTCGACCAGACGTCGGGTCTCGGCGGTCGCACTGGCGTGGTGGTCGGTGGCCTCGCGCGCCAGCCGCTCCTTCTCGACCGCCAGCGACCGGCGGGCCTCCTGCACCTCACGGTCGGCGGCGGCACGCAGCTGCTCGGCCTCGCGCTTGGCCGAGGTGCGCAGCTCGTTGGCCTCCTGCGCGGCGGCCAGCCGGAGCTGGGCGGCCTGCCGGTTGGCCGACTCGACCAGGTCCTGGGCCTCGCTCCGGGCCAGCGCCCGCTCCTGCTCGGCGTCGGTCATCAGCCGGGAGCGGTTCTCGTCGAGCTCCTTGAGCTGGACGAGCCGCATGTCCTCGGTCTCCCGGGCGGCGTCGGCGCGCATCGCCTTGGCGTCGCGGGCGGCCTGCTCACGGATCTCGGCAGCGTCACGCTGCGCGGTCTCGCGGACCTCGGCGGCCTCCTCCTCGGCGAGCCGCAGCATCGCGCTCGCCCGGCCCCCGAGCCCGGCGTACGACGGCGCCTCGTTCTCGGCGAGCTCCTCGCGCATCCGCCCGACCTGCTCCTCCAGCTCGAGGACCCGACGCTCGGACTCGGTGAGGCTGGCGCTGAGCCCGGCCTTCTCGCCGGTCAGCTGACGGACCCGGGCGTCGACCGCGTCGCGGTCGTAGCCGCCCCGGCGGACGACCGGGAACCCCGCGGGAGCCGAGGGCGCCCCACCCGCGGCCGGCTGACCGGCGGGCCGAGGCGGTGCGGCGGCGGGCGGGACCACCGGGCCCCGCTGGGCCTGGTGGGTCCGCTGGGTCTGCGCGGCCGGCGCCTGCGCGGCCGGCGGCTTCTCGGCCTCGGCCGGCCGGGGCTTCTTCGGCGGGACGGTCGGCAGCACCTGCGTCGCGTCCTCGTCGGTGGACGTCGAGGCGTGCTCCTCGGGCTCGTTGTCGTCGAAGATGGACAGTCCCTGGTCGCTCATGAAACGTGCTTCCTCTTCCCGGAGTCGTTCGTGGCCTCGTCGTGGACAGTGTTGCCGATCGGGCCCGCGCAACACACCCCGACCTGCGACCAATTGTCGGAGGCCGGGGTGGTGGACGCCTCTTGCCGAGTGCCCCTCAGAGGTCGCGGAAGCGGTTGATCTCGTCGAGGTGGCGGGCGCGCATCTCGTGGTCGCGGATCCCGAGACCCTCCTCGGGGGCCAGGCAGAGCACGCCGACCTTGCCCTGGTGGAGGTTCTGGTGGACGTCGAGCGCGGCGGTGCCGACGTCGTCGAGGGAGTAGGTCTTGGACAGGGTGGGGTGGATCCGGCCCTTCGCGATGAGCCGGTTGGCCTCCCAGGACTCGCGGTAGTTGGCGAAGTGGGAGGAGATGATCCGCTTGAGGCTCATCCACAGGTAGCGGTTGTCGTACTCGTGCATGTAGCCCGACGTCGAGGCGCACGTCGTGATCGTGCCGCCCTTGCGGGTCACGTAGACCGAGGCGCCGAAGGTCTCGCGGCCGGGGTGCTCGAAGACGATGTCGATGTCCTCACCGCCGGTGAGCTCGCGGATCTTGGAGCCGAAGCGCTTCCACTCCCGCGGGTTCTGGGTGTGCTCGTCGGACCAGAACTGGTAGTCCTCCTCGCTGCGGTTGATGATCAGCTCCGCGCCCATCCGGCGGCAGATCTCGGCCTTCTCCTCGCTCGAGACCACGCACACGGGGGTGGCGCCGCCGTTGAGGGCGTACTGCGTCGCGAAGCCGCCCAGGCCGCCCGAGGCGCCCCAGATCAGCACGTTGTCGCCCTGCTTCATGTCGCCGCCGTTCTTGGAGACCAGCTGGCGGTACGCCGTGCAGTTGACCAGTCCGGGAGAGGCGGCCTCCTCCCAGGTCAGGTGGGCGGGCTTGGGCATCAGCTGGTTGGCCTTGACCAGCGCGACCTGGGCCAGTCCGCCGAAGTTGGTCTCGAAGCCCCAGATCCGCTGCTCGGGGTCGAGCATCGTGTCGTTGTGGCCGTCGGGGTGCTCGAGCTCGACCGAGAGGCAGTGCGCCACGACCTCGGTGCCCGGCTTCCACAGGTGCACGCCCGGCCCGGTGGCCAGCACCACCCCGGCCAGGTCGGAGCCGACCACGTGGTAGGGCAGGTCGTGTCGCTTGGCCAGCGGCGAGAGCCGCCCGTAGCGCTCCAAGAACCCGAACGTGGAGACCGGCTCGAAGATCGAGGTCCACACCGTGTTGTAGTTGATCGCCGAGGCCATCACCGCGACGTAGGCCTCGCCCGGCCCCAGCTCGGGCAGCGGCACGTCCTCGACGTGCAGCGACCTGCGCGGGTCCTTCTCCTTGGTCGGGACGCCCTCGAACATGTCGATCTCGTCCTTGTGCACCGTGACGGCCCGGTAGGACTCGGGCAGGTCGAGGCCGGCGAAGTCGGCCTCGGTGACGCCGCCTGGATCTTCAGAGGCGGCCATGATCGCGTCGAGGATGTGCTGCACGTCGGCTCCTGGTGGGGTGGGGTCGCGTTCGGGGATGGCCGGACCTTACCCACGGGTAACCGGGGGGTAACACCCCCTGTGACGTGTTCCTCAGTGTGCGGGTGGGGGCGGGGACGCGGCGTGCGCTCCCGCCGTGGGGTCAGTGCGCGGGGTCGGTGGCCGGCTCGACAAGCTCGACCAGGATGCCACCGGCGTCCTTGGGGTGGATGAAGTTGACTCGCGATTCGGACGTGCCGCGCCGCGGCTCGTCGTACAGCAGCCGGAGCCCGCGCTCGCGCAGGATCGCGGCGACGGCCTCGATGTCGGTGACCCGGTAGGCCATCTGCTGGATGCCCGGACCGGAGCGGTCCAGGAACTTCGCGATCGTCGAGTGCTCGTCGAGCGGGGCCAGCAGCTGGATGTGCGACCCGGAGTCGCCGACGGCCATCATCGCCTCGCGGACGCCCTGCTCCTCGTTGGTCTCCTGGTGCGCCAGGCGCATCCCGTAGACCTCCTCGTAGAACGTGATCGCGGCGTCCAGGTCGGGGACGGCCACGCCCACGTGGTCGATCGCGGTGAACAGGTGTGCCGGTACGTCAAGGCTCATGGGTCCATGGTCGTACGTCGGTCGCGGAGGCCGACAGGTCATGTGACATGTGTCCCACGGGACCAAAGTCTCCACCCCTCGCCCGCGCCATGACCCGTGGGTAAGGTCGGCCGGAGATACCCCTGTCGTACTTCCTGGAGGCTCCCCATGTCCGGTTCTGTCATCGTCGCGGGGGCACGGACCCCCATCGGACGCCTGCTCGGCGGCCTCAAGGGGCTCTCCGCGGCCGACCTCGGCGGCGTCGCCATCAAGGCCGCGCTCGAGAAGGCCGGCGTCACCGGCGACCAGGTCGAGTACGTGATCATGGGTCACGTGATCCAGGCCGGGGCCGGCCAGATCACCGCCCGCCAGGCCTCCGTCAAGGGCGGCATCCCGATGAACGTTCCCGCCATCACGATCAACAAGGTGTGCCTGTCGGGCATGAACGCGATCGCGCTCGCCGACCAGCTGATCCGGGCCGGCGAGCACGAGATCGTCGTCGCGGGCGGCATGGAGTCCATGACGCAGGCGCCGCACCTGCTCCCCAAGTCCCGTGAGGGCTTCAAGTACGGCGACACCGCCCTGGTCGACTCGATGGCCTACGACGCCCTCTACGACCAGTTCACCGACCAGCCGATGGGCACGCTGACCGAGGCCTGCAACACGGGGGCCCGCGAGCTGACCCGCGAGGAGCAGGACGCGTTCTCGGCGCGCTCCCACCAGCTCGCCGCTGCCGCGTGGAAGAACGGCGTCTTCGACGACGAGGTGGTCCCGGTCGAGATCCCGCAGCGCAAGGGCGATCCGGTCGTGATCGCGAACGACGAGGGGATCCGCGGCGACACCACGGCGGAGTCGCTCGGCAAGCTGCGCCCGGCGTTCAGCAAGGACGGCACGATCACCGCCGGCTCCTCCTCGCAGATCTCCGACGGCGCCTGCGCCGTGGTCGTGATGAGCAAGGCCAAGGCCGAGGAGCTGGGCCTCACCTGGCTCGCCGAGATCGGCGCCTCCGGTCAGGTCGCGGGCCCGGACTCCAGCCTGCAGAGCCAGCCGGCCAACGCGATCAAGAAGGCCGTCGCCAAGGAGGGCATCTCCGTGGCGGACCTGGACCTGGTCGAGCTGAACGAGGCCTTCGCGGCCGTCGGGATCGTGTCCGCCCGCGAGCTCGGGATCCCCGAGGAGCAGGTCAACGTGAACGGTGGGGCGATCGCGCTGGGTCACCCGGTGGGCATGTCGGGCGCCCGGATCGTGCTGCACCTCGCGCTCGAGCTCAAGCGCCGCGGTGGCGGGGTCGGCGCGGCCGCCCTGTGCGGCGGCGGCGGGCAGGGCGACGCCCTGATCGTGCGTGTCCCGAAGAGCTGACGACGCCGGCGCCGTCCCGGGCCTCGTCGAGCGCGCCCGCGCCGGCGAGGCCCGGGCGGTCGCCCGGCTGATCTCGCTCGTCGAGGACGAGTCTCCGCTGCTGCGCGAGGTGATGGCGGCGCTCGCGCCCCACGCCGGGCACGCGCAGGTCATCGGCATCACCGGCTCCCCGGGCGTCGGCAAGTCGACCTCGACCAGCGCGCTGGTCACCGAGCTGCGCCGCGCCGACAAGCGGGTCGGCGTACTGGCGGTGGACCCGTCCTCGCCGTTCTCCGGCGGCGCGCTCCTCGGCGACCGGGTCCGGATGCAGGACCACGCGCTGGACCGTGACGTCTACATCCGGTCGATGGCCTCGCGCGGGCACCTCGGCGGCCTCGCCTGGAGCACCCCGCAGGCGCTGCGGGTGCTCGACGCGGCCGGCTGCGACGTGGTGCTGGTCGAGACCGTCGGGGTCGGCCAGAGCGAGGTCGAGATCGCCGGCCTGGCCGACACCACCATGGTGCTGCTCGCGCCGGGGATGGGCGACGGCATCCAGGCCGCGAAGGCCGGCATCCTCGAGATCGGCGACCTGTACGTCGTCAACAAGGCCGACCGCGACGGAGCCGACCAGGTGCGCCGCGACCTGCGCTCGATGCTGGCGCTCGGCGACCGGCCGGAGGGGTCCTGGAGGCCGCCGATCGTCAAGACCGTCGCCCACCGCGGCGAGGGGCTCGACGAGGTGGCCGCCGAGATCGACCGGCACCGGGAGTGGCTCGAGTCCAGCGGCGAGCTGGAGCGGCGCCGCCGGCGCCGGGCCCGCGACGAGATCGAGGCGATCGCGGTGACGGCGCTGCGCCACCGCTGGGGCGACGTGCACGGGCGCTCCGAGCTCGACGACCTGGCCGCCGCGGTCGTGGCCGGCGAGACCGACCCCTACGCCGCGGCCGACGAGCTGCTGGACGCGTTCACCGACTGACCGGCCGGCCGTCGGCGGCCGGATCGGTCTAGACCGGCGCGCCTGCGTGCATCTCCTGCCGGGTCTCGGTAGACACGGTCCGGTCCACGCCATGACTCCGGGTGTCACTGAGATGGAGCGCTTCCCCATGAGAAAAGCCGTCCTCGTCCTGCTCGCCGTCTTCGGCGTCTTCTGGATGGTCACCGACCCGCACGGCCTCGCGCAGTCCGCGCAGACCGCCGGCGGCCACGGCGCGGCGCTCACGGGCGACTTCTTCACCGCGGTGATCACGTTCGTGCGGGACCTGGAGTAGCGGGAGTGGCGCGGTGGGTGGACCCCGACATCGCCCAGCACCTGCTGCGCGATGAGGGCGAGGTCATCGTCGACGAGGTCCGCCACCATTGGTGTGCGTTCGTCCGGCCGATGCTCGAGGTGGCGGTCGCGGTGTGGCTGCTCGCGGTCGTGGGCGTGGTCCCGCTGTCGGTGGCGTGGGTCCCCGAGCTGCTCTCGTTCGGGCTGTTCGGGCACGCGGCGTGGCTGGCGATGCGCGAGCACCGGGACCGGTTCGTGATCACGAACATGCGGGTGTTCCGCGTGCACGGCGTACTCAGCCAGAGCCTGGCCACGATGCCGCTGAGCCGGATCCTCGACATCACCGTGCGGCGACCGATGCTCGGCCGGCTGCTCGGCTACGGGCACTTCTGCTTCGAGTCCGCCGCCCAGAAGCAGGGCATCCGCGACATCCGCTACGTGTCCCGCCCCTACGCCCGCGACCTCGCCATCCAGCGCGTCGTGCAGCGCGCCGGCCTGCGGGGCGGGCGGGTCAACTGATCCCGAGCCGGGCCAGTCGCTCGGCGTCGGCGAGGATGTTGATCTCGACGATCCGGCCGTCGCGGACGACCGGGCTGAACAGCGAGACCGGCCGGCCCGCGCGGTAGTTGAGCAGGCCGAGGGAGCCGTTGACCAGGACGTAGTGCTGGTCGCCGGCCGTTCGCCGGAACGCCGCCGCACGCGTCGCGATCTCCGCGGCGCCGCGCACCGACACCGCGGTCGTCGCGTCGCCGGTGTCGGCACGCAGGGTCACGTCCGGGTCGAGGACCTCCAGGAGTGCCTCGAAGTCGCCGGCCCGGGCGGCGCTCGTGAACGCGTCGAGCACCCGGCGCTGGGTGGCCCGGTCGGCGGCCGGAGGCGGGGCCGCGCGGACCCGGCGCCGGGCCCGGCTGGCCAGCTGGGTCGCCGTACCCGGCGAGGCACCGACGATCGCGCCCACCTGGTCGAACGGGACCCCGAACAGGTCGTGCAGCACGAACGCGGTCCGCTCGCGCGGGTTCAGCGCGTCGAGCACCACGAGCAGCGCGAGGGTGACCTCGTCCGCCTGCTCCGCGGCGGCCTCCGGGTCGGCGTCGAGGCGGGTCACGATCGGGTCGGGCAGGTGCACGTCGATCGGATCCTCGCGCCGGGACGCGCGGGAGCGCAGCAGGTCGAGGCAGATCCGGCTGACCACGGTGGTCAGCCAGCCGCGCAGGTTGTGCACCGCGCTGGTGTCCGACCGGGCCATCCGCAGCCAGGTCTCCTGCACGGCGTCGTCCGCCTCGGCCGTCGAGCCCAGCATCCGGTACGCGACCCCGCGCAGGTGTGCGCGGTGGTCCTCGAACTGGTCGGCCAGCTGCTCCTGCGTCCGCACGGTCAGGCTCCTCCTCGGGTGTCCGTCAACCAGCTGACGAGTCGGGCGCCGCCGATGTGACAGTCCCGGCCGAGACAGTCGCGATCCTGCACCCGACGGCCCGCCGGGGCAACGGCTGCGACCCGCCGCCGGGGCCGCCGCCGGGGCCCGCCGCCGGGGCCCGCCAGGTGGCCGCGCCTGGAGACCGTCGCCCGGGTCCGACTAGGGTCCGGTCGTGGCCCTTCCCTTCGACCCGATCGACGAGGCTGCCCGGCAGTGGGGCACGCACTGGGACCGGGTGCCGGCCATGCACGCGGTCACCTCGCTGATGCGGGTCCAGCAGCTGGTCATCGGGCGGCTCGACGCGATCCTGCGGCCCCACGGGCTGACCTTCGCCCGTTACGAGGCGCTGGTGCTGCTGGTCTTCTCCTCCCGGGGGTCGCTGCCGCTGGGCAGGATGGGGGAGCGGCTGCAGGTGCACCCGACCTCCGTGACCTCGATCGTGCGGCGGCTCGAGGCCGCAGGGCTCGTCGTACGCCGCGCGCACCCGGAGGACGGCCGCGCCGTGCTCGCCGAGATCACGCCCGAGGGGCGCGCTCTCGTCGAGGTCGCGACCGCGGACCTGCTCGGCGCCGACTTCGCGCTCGGTGCGCTGTCCGATGCCGAGCTCCAGCGGCTCTCGGAGCTGCTGCGGCCGGTGCGCCGGGAGGCGGGGGACTTCTGAGGCCTCCCGGCCTCCCGGCCTCCCGGACGCCGTGTCGGTGGGGCGTGCCAGCATCACGGCATGGTGACGGCGGACGACGTGCGGGAGGTGGGGCTGGCGCTGCCGCGCAGCCACGAGTTCCACACCGGCGGACGCTACAAGCTGAAGGTCCGCCAGATCGTGTACGTCGGCTTCTCCCGCGACGAGGCCCGGATGGGGTTCGGCTACCCCCGCGAGGCGCGGGACGGTCTGATCGAGTCGGACCCGCAGACGTTCTTCCTGCCACCGGCGCGCGACCTGCGCTACCAGTGGGTCTGCGCGCACCTCGATCGGCTCACGGCGGCGGAGATGCGCGAGCTGGTCGTCGACGCGTGGCGGATGTGCACGCCGCGGATGCTGCACGACCTGCCCGAGATGGCGCCCCCGGCCGCGGCCGCCTGGAGCGCGATGGACGTCGGCGCCTGGGACGACCTGCGCCCGCTGCTGCACCCCCACCTCCACTTCGCCGACGGCGCCGTGAGCCTGCGCGGCCGCAACCAGGTGCTCGCCCACCTGCGCTCGCACCCCACGCCCCGGCCCCCCACCGCCGTCGACGTCCGCGACGGGCAGGTCTTCCGCTGGGTGCGGTGAGCCCGGTCGGTTTCCCCGGGTACCCGGGGAAACCAGTACTGTTCGGCCGAAGTTTCGGCCGATAAGCGACAACTTCCCCGGGTACCCGGGGAAACCTGCGGGCGCATCGCTTGGCTCATTTACTAGGACGTCCTACTATTTCGGCATGACCGAGAGCGCACGATCCCGCTGGCAGGCCAGGTACGACGCGGCGCGCACCCGCGACGCCGACTTCACGACGTTGAGCGGGCTGGAGCTGGCGCCGGCGTACGGCACCGAGGACTCGGAGTGGCCCGGCGAGTTCCCGTACACCCGCGGGCTCTACCCGACCGGCTACCGCGGGCGCACCTGGACGATCCGCCAGTTCGCCGGGTTCGGCAACGCGCGCCAGACCAACGAGCGCTACCGGATGATCCTGGGCCGCGGCGGCGGCGGGCTCAGCGTGGCCTTCGACATGCCGACCCTGATGGGCCGCGACTCCGACGACCCGCGCTCGCTCGGCGAGGTCGGCCACTGCGGCGTGGCGGTCGACTCGGCCGCCGACATGGAGATCCTCTTCGACGGCATCGACCTGGGCGACGTCACGACCTCGATGACGATCAGCGGCCCGGCCGTGCCGGTGTTCTGCATGATGCTGGTCGCCGCGGAGCGGGCCGGCGTCGACACCAGCGTCCTCAATGGCACCCTGCAGACCGACATCTTCAAGGAGTACATCGCCCAGAAGGAGTGGATCTTCGGGCCCGAGCCGCACCTGAAGCTGATCGGCGACCTGATGGAGTACTGCGCGGAGAACATCCCGGCGTACAAGCCGCTCTCGGTGTCGGGCTACCACATCCGCGAGGCCGGCTCGACGGCCGCACAGGAGCTGGCGTTCACGCTCGCCGACGGGTTCGGGTACGTCGAGCTGGGCCTGTCCCGCGGGCTCGACGTGGACGTGTTCGCGCCGGGGCTGTCGTTCTTCTTCGACGCGCACGTGGACTTCTTCGAGGAGATCGCGAAGTTCCGCGCCGCGCGCCGGATCTGGGCGCGCTGGATGCGCGACGTCTACGGCGCGACCACCGAGAAGGCGCAGTGGCTGCGGTTCCACACCCAGACCGCCGGGGTGTCGCTGACGGCGCAGCAGCCGTACAACAACGTCGTCCGCACCGGCATCGAGGCGCTCTCCGCCGTGCTCGGCGGCACCAACTCGCTGCACACCAACGCGCTCGACGAGACGCTGGCGCTGCCCAGCGAGCAGGCCGCCGAGATCGCACTGCGCACCCAGCAGGTGATCATGGAGGAGACCGGCGTCGTCAACGTCGCCGACCCGCTCGGCGGCTCCTGGTACGTCGAGGCGCTGACCGACCGGCTCGAGGAGGAGGCGGTCGCGATCTTCGACAGGATCCTCGCGATGGGCGGCTCCACGCTCACCTCCGACCGGCCGGAGGCGCTCGCCGACGCGGTGCGCCGCGGCGAGAACCCGGTCACCCGAGGCCTGCTCCGCGGCATCGAGGACGGGTGGTTCATGTCCGAGATCGCGGAGGCCGCCTTCCAGTACCAGACCGCCCTGGAGAAGGGCGACAAGCGGATCGTCGGGGTGAACTGCCACCCGGAGTCGGTGACCCACGACCTGGAGATCCTGCGCGTCTCGCACGAGGTCGAGGTCGAGCAGGTCCGCGAGCTGGACGCCCGTCGCCAGGCCCGCGACGACGCCGCCGTGCACGCCGCGCTGGCGCGGATGGTCGAGGCCGCCCGCGCGGACGAGAACCTGATCGAGCCGATGCTCCACGCGGTGCGCGCCGAGGCCACGCTGGGTGAGATCTGCGACGCACTGCGCGCCGAGTGGGGGGAGTACCGCGAGCCTGCGCGGTTCTGAGGTACCGGCCCAGGACAGGTCCCGAGACCGTGGGCCCGGGGCTGCGGGACTTCCGGCCCGGGCGGGGCGGGTGCGCGCTCTGGTGGAATCGAGAACGTGGACCTCGCCCGCGCACTCGCGTCCCTGCCCGCCGATCCCCGCGTCGTCATCGCCGGCAACCACGCCACGCCCTGGCACACGCTGAAGCTCGTCGACGACGCGCTGGACGAGTACCGCCTCTGGGCGCTCAACGGCCAGGCCGGCCTGCCCGACCGGGAGGGCGTGGTCCTCGAGACCTCCTTCGTCGGACCGGCCCAGCGGCGCAACCCGCGGCTGAGCTACGTGCCCTCGCGGCTGTCGATGGTGCCGTCGCTGTTCGGCAAGCAGCTGCCCCCCGACGCCGTGGTCCTGCACACCACCCGGCCGCACGACGGCAAGGTGTCCCTCGGCGTCGAGGTGAACGTGCTCCCCGCCGCGATCGAGGCGGTCCGCCGCAACGGCGGCGTGGTCATCGCCCAGGTCAACGACAACATGCCGTGGACGTTCGGCGACGCGCTGGTCGACCTCGACCTGATCGACGTGCTGGTCGACGGCGACGAGCCGATGCCGCACGCGCCGGTCTCCTCGATCGACGAGACCTCGGCCACGATCGGCGACCTGGTCGCCGCCCGGGTCTCCGACGGCTCGACCCTCCAGGCCGGCATCGGGGCGGTCCCGGACGCGACCATGCACGGGCTCACGAACCGCTCCGGGCTGCGGGTCTGGACCGAGATGTTCTCCGACAGCGTCCTGGCCCTGGAGAAGATCGGCGCCCTGGACCGCAACATCCCGATCTCCGCGTCCTTCCTGTTCGGCTCGCCCGAGCTCCTGGAGTGGGTCGACGGCAACGAGCGGGTCGAGATGGTCCGCACCGAGGTCACCAACAGCCCGGCCCGGATCGCGCGCAACCCGAAGATGGTCAGCGTGAACACCGCGCTCCAGGTCGACCTGTTCGGCCAGGCCAACGCCTCGCGGATCAACGCGCGGATCCACTCGGGCTTCGGCGGCCAGACCGACTTCATCGTCGGCGCGATGCACAGCGCCGGCGGGCAGGCGTTCATCGCGCTGCGCTCCTGGCACCCGAAGGCGAACTGCTCGACGGTGGTGCCGATGGTCGACGAGCCGATCACCTCGTTCCAGATGAGCGCGATCGTCACCGAGCAGGGCCTCGCCCAGGTCTTCGGCAGCGACCAGCGCGAGCAGGCCCGCCAGATCATCGAGCACGCCGCCCACCCCAGCGTCCGCGAGGAGCTGCGCGAGGAGGCCGTCGCCCTGGGCCTGGCCTGACCGGTCCACCGGTGACCGGCCGGCCCCGAGCCGGCGGTGAGCCGGTGCCCGGCTCCTCCCTAGGATGGAGCCCATGACGCAGCAGCCCTTCTCGCGCCCTGGGGCGTTCGACCTCTCCGGCCTCACCGGCCCGGCGACGCCCGCACCCGGAGCACCCGGAGCACCCGCTGGCGCGGCCGGCGCGCCGGCCGGTGGTTCGTCGTACGCCGTCCAGGTGACCGAGCAGAACTTCCAGTCGACCATCGAGGCGTCCACGACGGCCCCGGTACTGCTGGTGTTCTACTCGCCCGGCCGGATGCCGGAGAGCGCCCAGCTGGCCACGGACCTCGCGACCCTGTCCAGCGAGTTCGAGGGCCGGTTCCTGGCCGGCCTGGTCGACATCGACGCCGTGCCGGCCATCGCCCAGGCGATGCAGATCCCGTCGGTGCCGCTCGTGGTCGCCGTGCTGGACGGCCGCCCGGCGCCGCTCTTCCAGGACGTGCTGCCGCTCGAGGAGCTGCGCGCGGCGCTGACCCAGGTGATGCAGCAGCTGACCGTCAACGGCGTCGCGGGCCGGCACCAGCCGCGACACGCGGCTCCCACCGACGGCGACGAGGGTGACGAGCCGGCCGTCGACCCCCGCTACGCGGCGGCCCAGGACGCGCTCGGCGCGGGTGACATCGACGCAGCCGTCGCGGAGTACCAGCGCCTCGTCGACGCCAACCCCGCCGACGCGGAGGCGGTCGCCGGGCTGGCGATGGCCACCGTCCTGCAGCGCACCCAGGGCGTCGACCTGAACGCGGCCCGCGCCGCGGCGGCCGCCGCCCCCGACGACGTGGACGCCCAGACCATGGTCGCCGACCTCGACCTGCTCGGCGGGCACGTCGAGGACGCGTTCAACCGACTCGTCGACCTGGTCCGGCGCACCGCCGGCGACGAGCGCGACCGGGCTCGCGAGCACCTGATCGGCCTGTTCGGCGCGGTCGGCAACGGCGACCCGCGGGTGCTCAAGGCCCGCCAGAACCTGGCTTCTGCCCTCTTCTGAGCTGGCCTCGCCCCCGAGCTGGCCTCGCCCCCGAGCGGGCCTCGGGGGCGAGGATCCGGCAGCCAGGTCGAGTGGGCGCACGGTTGCGGAACGAGGCCGCCACCGCCCTGTCGAGGCCGCTCGCTGGCGCGTTCGCTACCCGACCGACGGCCGGCGGAGGGATGCTCATTGTCGGCCTGCTGGTGGCGATGCGGCGGTCGGGTGGCCGTTCGGGCGACCGTCAGGCGGCCGGGCCCTTGGCGCGGACGTCGGCGACGGTGTCCATGGCCTGGCGCAGCTCCGCGAGCCAGTCGCCCTCGTGCTGGCCGACGAGCCGGACGCACCAGGCCAGCGCGTCGGACCGTGACCGGGCCACGCCGGCGTCGACCAGGGTGTCGAGCACGAGCCGCTGGGGCTGGCGCAGCCGGGTCATGACGGGCGCCGCCACGTGCGTCCAGAGCTCGCGGTGCTCGCCCAGCGCGACGCCCCACGACACCTTGCGCTCGAAGCGGTGCTGGGCCTCGCGCGCGATCTCCATCCGCTGCTCACGGGTGTCCTCGCGGAACCCCGACGCCCGGCCGGCCCGTGCCTCGGCCAGGGCCGCCTCGGTCGGGCTGTCGAGCTCGACGTCGGGGATGCTCAGCAGCACCGTGATCTCCTCGCGGTCGACGGTGACCTCCGCCGCCGCGCTCTGCCACTCCGCCGGGAGCCGACCGGCGAACCAGCCGCGCACCCGCTCTGCCTGCTCGGTTGTAATCATGTAATCAGTGTTGCACCACGGATCAAGGCCCGAGCCTCCGGACCTCTGCCGTTTGGTCACCAACGGCGGAGGTCGAGCCCGCCGGGTCGTCGTTGGTGACCAAACGACCACAGGGCGACAACGTCCTCGGCCAGCCGGATCAGCCGAGAACACGAGGACGAGGAGCGGTCAGCCGCCGGACTCGGTGTACGCGGGGCCGGGGCCGGCGAGGTTGGCGAGGGCGGAGCCGACCCGCCGGGCGGTGAAGTCCGCGCAGCGCTCGCGCACCTGGTCCGGGGTGCAGAACTCGGCGGACCGGATCTCGCGGGTCTGCCGGACGATCCTCTCGGTGATGACGGCGTCGTGGGACCCGCCGTCGAAGACCAGGCACAGCGCGTCGTCCCAGCCGCTCCACGGCGGCAGCCAGTCGGTGAGCAGCAGCCGCCCGGCCTCGATGTGCAGCCCGAGCTCCTCCTCGACCTCCCGGGCGACCGCCAGCTGGGGTGACTCGCCGACCTCGACGACGCCGCCGGGCAGGTCCCAGTCCGGCTTGTAGGTCAGCTGGCACAGCAGCACCCGCTCGTCGCGGTCGCGGATCAACATCTGGCTGATCGCGCGCTTGCGGGGGAGGAAGGAGTTGAGGAGGGCGCGGAAGCCCTCGGGCTCGTGCACGGGCGCGTCGGTCGCGAGCCGGGCGTACACGATCCGGTCGACGGTCCGGCCGTCGACCGTCACCCCGCGCATCACGCCCTCGCGGCGCAGCCCCGACCAGGTCGCGACCCGCTGGGCCGCCGGGTCGTCGGGGTCGATCAGCGCCTCGACCCGCGGGTGCTCGACGAGCGCGGCGGCGACCTGGCGCCGGACGACGTCGACGGGCTGGTCGGGCGCCCAGGTGATCCGGGCGATCCCCTCCGCGACGGTCGTCACGGCTGTGGTCGGCTCGGTCACGCTGGAACTCTACCGAGCGACCGCGGGCCCCGGACGCGCCTCGGGAGCCGCTCAACCACCGGTCGTCGGGGGCACCCGCCGCCGGAACCACACGGTCGCGAGCGGGGGCACCACGATGGTGGCGTGGGCGGGCTGTCCGGACCAGTCGCCGTCGACGGCGGTGATCGAGCCGAGGTTGCCGACACCGGAGCCGCCGTAGGTCTCGGCGTCGGTGTTGAGCACCTCCTCCCACTCCCCGGCGGCGGGCAGCCCCAGCCGGTAGTCGTCGTGGGGCACCGCCGCGAAGTTGGCCACGCACACCAGGTCCGCGTCGTCACCGCGCCGGACGAACGAGAAGACGTTGCGGCCCGCATCGTTGGCGTCGACCCAGGTGAAGCCGTCGGGCTCGTGGTCGCGGGCCCACAGCGCGGGGGAGTCGACGTACGTCGTGTTCAGGTCGCGCACCAGGGACTGCACGCCGCGGTGCTCGGGGTGGTCCAGCAGCCACCAGTCCAGCTCGCGCGACTCCGCCCACTCCGACTCCTGGCCGAGCTCGGCGCCCATGAACAGCAGCTGCTTGCCGGGGTGGGCCCACATGAAGCCCAGGTAGGCGCGCAGGTTGGCGAGCTGCTGCCAGCGGTCGCCCGGCATCTTGCGCAGCAGCGAGCCCTTGCCGTGGACGACCTCGTCGTGGCTGATCGGCAGCACGTAGTTCTCCGACCATGCGTAGACGAGCGAGAACGTCATCTCCCCGTGGTGGTAGGCGCGGTGCACGGGCTCGTGGGCCAGGTAGTCGAGCGTGTCGTGCATCCAGCCCATGTTCCACTTGAAGCCGAAGCCGAGCCCGTCGGCGGACGTCGGCCGGGTGACGCCGGGCCAGGACGTCGACTCCTCGGCGATCGTGGTGATGCCGGGCACCCGCTTGTAGACGGTGGCGTTCATCTCCTGGAGGAACTGCACCGCCTCGAGGTTCTCGCGGCCGCCGTGGACGTTGGGCGTCCACTCGCCGGCCGGGCGCGCGTAGTCCAGGTAGAGCATGGAGGCCACGCCGTCGACCCGCAGGCCGTCGGCGTGGAACTCCTCGAGCCAGTAGAGCGCGTTCGCGTAGAGGAAGTTGCGGACCTCACGCCGCCCGAAGTTGAAGATGTGGGAGCCCCACTCCTTGTGCCAGCCGCGCTGCGGGTTGGGGTCCTCGTAGAGCGGGGTGCCGTCGAAGCGGGCCAGCGCCCACTCGTCGGTCGCGAAGTGGCCGGGCACCCAGTCCAGGATCACGCCGACGCCGGCCTGGTGCAGCCGGTCGACGAGCAGCCGGAAGCCGTCGGGGTCGCCGAACCGCGCGTCCGGGGCGAAGTACGACGTCACGTGGTAGCCCCACGAGCCGCCGAAGGGGTGCTGCATCACCGGCATCAGCTCGACGTGCGTGAAGCCCAGCCCGGCGACGTACTCCGGCAGGTCCTCGGCCAGCTCGGCCCACGACCAGTACCGGCCGTCGGGGTGCTTCTTCCAGGACCCGAGGTGCAGCTCGTAGATGCTCATCGGGGAGGCGACCGGCTCCCGGTCCGCGCGCGCCTCGAGCCAGGCGTCGTCGTTCCAGGTGTAGCTGGACTCGAAGACCTTGGACGCCGTGTCGGCGGGCTTCTCGGCCCAGCCGGCCATCGGGTCGGCCTTCTCGCGCCACTGCCCGTCGGGCCCCAGGATCGTGTACTTGTACGACGTCCCGGCGCCGACGTCGGGCACGAACAGCTCCCACACCCCGGAGGCGCCGAGCTGGCGCATCGGGTGCTCCCGGCCGTCCCAGCTGTTGAAGTCGGCCTTGATCCGGATCGCCCGGGCGGAGGGCGCCCAGACCGCGAACGACGTGCCGGTCACCGGCCCGAGCGCGCCCGGGTAGTGGTGCACCCGGGCCCCGAGAACCGTCCAGAGCAGCTCGTGACGGCCCTCGTTGATCAGGTGCAGGTCCATCTCGCCGAGGGTCGGCAGGAACCGGTACGGGTCGTCGGTCACGTGCTCGTCGGGGCCGTAGCTGACCGCCACGCGGTAGTCGGGCACGTCGGCCAGCGGGATCACGCCCGCCCAGATGCCCTCGTGCTCGTGGGCCAGCTCGGCCTCCCCTGCGGTGCCGGACCCGTCGCTCCACCGCACCACGACCCGCGACGCCAGCGGCCGGAGGACCCGGACGGTGACGCCACCGTCGTGGGGGTGCGGACCGAGCACGCCGTGCGGGTTGCCGTGCTCGCCGTGCGCGACCTGGTGCAGCTCGGCGGTCGACACCGGGTGCAGGGCCGGCGCGGCCGGCGCGGCCGGCGTGCCCGGCGTGCCCGGTGTGGCGGCCCGAGGGCTCTTGTCGTCGCTCATGCCGCTCCGATCCTCGCCACGGC
This sequence comes from Nocardioides sp., assembly GCF_030019515.1. Taxonomy (GTDB): domain Bacteria; phylum Actinomycetota; class Actinomycetes; order Propionibacteriales; family Nocardioidaceae; genus Nocardioides. The sequence goes on from NZ_JASEEQ010000004.1 coordinate 225,093, forward strand.
CTCGAGCGGGATGGCCACCCAGGTCGGACGGTTGCGTGTCTCGTACACGGTCTCGTACACCGCCTTGTCGGCGACGTAGGCGTCGAGCAGCGCGTGCTGCTCCTCGGTGAGCTCGCCGTCGGCGTACGCGGTCAGGAAGTGGTTGCGGTTGCGGTTCGCCCACTCGTCGGCGCGGTAGGCGCGCTGGTTGGCGCCCTCGGGCTGGTCCTCGGCGAGCTGGCGCTCGACCACCCGCGGCACGTAGTCGAAGGAGCGCAGCATCCCCGCGACGTCGCGCCACACCGAGTCGGGCAGCAGCCGCTCGGCGAGCGGCTTGGCCGGCTCGCCCTCGAAGTCGACGATCTTCCAGCCCAGGCTGGTGCGCAGGGTCTGGCCCAGGTGCAGGTCGCCATGGATCTGCTGGACGTCGAGCCCGCCGAGGCCGCGGAGGCGGTCGTACGCCGCTCGCAGCGGCTCGGCGTGGGCCGCGAGCTCGGGCACCACCTCGAGCGCGGCGTCGAGCCGGGCGCCCATGGCGTCGGCCAGCTCGGTGAGCGCCTCGGGCCCGCGGTGGTCGACCGGGAAGTGCTCGGCGAGGTCGTCGTGGACCTCCCGCAGCGCCTCGCCGAGCCGGGCCGACTCGGCGGCGAAGTCGCCGCCGGCCTCGTGGGCGTGCAGGTCGGCCTCCGCGAACAGGTCGCGGGCGCTGGTCAGTGCCAGGTCCCAGCCGTCGCTCGCGGTGCGCAGGAACTGCTGGAGCATCGCCAGCTGCATCGTCGTGCCGCCGCGCTCCTCGGCCTCGGCGTCGGCCTCCCAGTCGACCCAGTCCAGCCAGCCGTAGAGCGCCGCGATGTGGTCGGAGCCGGCGTTGGTGAGCACCTGGTGGACGCTGATGTCCGGGTTCACCCCGGGCGTGATCTTGCGGAACACCTTCATCAGGCAGTCCTCGCCGAACGCGACCGAGGAGTTCGACTGCTCACCGGAGAACAGCGTCGAGTGCGCGGTGCGGTCGAGGTCGTGCCCGGGGAGCCGGTGGAAGCGCAGCCCGCTGTCGTCGTCGCTGAGGTTGCCGCCCGGCTCCTGCGCCGCCAAGTCGAAGGCGCGCAGCCACCCGTCCATGGCGTCGCGGTCGTGGAGGGCGTCGTACGCGTGCACCCAGCCGTAGCCGGGCTCGTCCCACCACCCGATGAAGGCATGGTCGAGCCGGCTCTCGGGCTCGGTGTAGAACGACATCGGCACCTGGTAGACCTCGGTGCCCCCGGTCCGGTCGCTGTAGGCGACCTCGACCAGCTCGATCACGACCCGGGGGCCGGCGTCCTCCCCGTCGTGGGGCACCTCGCCGATCCGGCGTACCGCGGCGACCTCGAACGGGCGGCCCTTGCCGCCGAACCACCGGGTGCGCTCCAAGTAGCGCACGAACACGTCCGGCTCGATGTGGGTCACTCGTCCGTCGGGGGTCACAGCAGCAGCCCCTCCTCGCTGGTCTCGGGAGCGGTCAGGCGGAACCAGTAGAAGCCGTAGCCCGCCAGGGTGAGGAGGTAGGGCAGCTCGCCGATCTCCGGGAACGGGACGCCGCCGATCAGCTCGACCGGGCGCCGGCCCTCGAAGCGGCGAAGGTCCAGCTCCACCGGCTGGGGGAACCGCGACAGGTTGTTGACGCACAGGATGATGTCCTCGGTGCCGTCCTCGGCGGTGTACTCCCGCACGTAGGACAGCACGGTGGAGTTCGACCCGCCCAGGTCGTGGAAGGTCCCGAGCCCGAACGCGGGGTGGTTGCGGCGGGCGTGGATCATCCGCCGCATCCAGTGCAGCAGGGACGAGGTGTTCTCGAGCTGGGCCTCCACATTGACCGACTGGTACCCGAACACGGGGTCCTGGATGAGCGGCAGGTCCAGCTTGCCGGGGTTGGCCGAGGAGAACCCGGCGTTGCGGTCCGACGTCCACTGCATCGGGGTGCGCACGCCGTCGCGATCGCCGAGCCAGATGTTGTCGCCCATGCCGATCTCGTCGCCGTAGTAGAGGACCGGCGAGCCCGGCAGCGAGAACAGCAGCGCGTTGAACAGCTCCATCTGGTTGGTGTCGTTGTCGAGCAGCGGCGCGAGCCGGCGGCGGATGCCGATGTTGGCCTTCATCCGCGGGTCCTTGGCGTACTCGCCCCACATGTAGTCGCGGTCCTCGTCGTTGACCATCTCGAGGGTGAGCTCGTCGTGGTTGCGCAGGAAGATGCCCCACTGGCAGCTCTGCGGGATCGGCGGGGTCTGCTCGAGGATCTCCGAGATCGGGAACCGCGACTCGCGGCGCACCGCCATGAAGATGCGCGGCATCACCGGGAAGTGGAAGCACATGTGGCACTCGTCGCCGCCGGCCTCGAAGTCACCGAAGTAGTCGACGACGTCCGCGGGCCACTGGTTCGCCTCGGCGAGCAGCACCCGGCCGGGGTAGTGCTCGTCGACGAAGGCCCGCACCTTGCGGAGGAACGCGTGCGTCTCGGGGAGGTTCTCGCCGTTGCTGCCCGGCCGCTCGTACAGGTAGGGCACCGCGTCGAGCCGGAAGCCGTCCAGGCCCATGTCCAGCCAGAACGACAGCGCCTCGAACATCGCGTCGTGGACCTTCGGGTTGTCGAAGTTGAGGTCGGGCTGGTGGGAGAAGAACCGGTGCCAGAAGTACTGCTGGCGGACCGGGTCCCAGGTCCAGTTCGACGGCTCGGTGTCGACGAAGATGATCCGCGCGTCCTGGTAGAGCTCGTCGGTGTCCGACCACACGTAGAAGTCGCCGTAGGGCCCGTCCGGGTCCGAGCGCGAGGCCTGGAACCACGGGTGCGCGTCACTGGTGTGGTTCATGACGAAGTCGATGATGACCTTCAGGCCGCGCTCGTGCGCCTGGTCGAGGAAGTAGCGGAAGTCGTCGACGGTGCCGATCTCGGGGAGCACGCCGGTGTAGTCGGCCACGTCGTACCCCCCGTCCCGCAGCGGGCTCGGGAAGAACGGCGGGATCCACAGGCAGTCCACGCCGATCCACCGGAGGTAGTCCAGCTGCTCCACCAGCCCGCGGAAGTCGCCGGTGCCGTCGGCGTTGGAGTCGCGGAAGGACCGGACGAGGACCTCGTAGAAGACCGCGGTCTTGAACCAGTCCGGCGTGTTCTCAGGGGGGTCCGGGGGGAGTCCCTGGGTCACCGGGGCCTCCTCACGCTGAGGATGTGCGCCGGTTCGAGGTAGGGGTCGAGCCGCACGTAGTTGTGCTCGCCCCAGCTCCAGTCGGCGCCGGTGATCTCGTCGTGCACCACGAAGGAGTCGGTCGAGGACAGTCCCAGCGCGCCCAGGTCGAGGTGCACGGTGGTCTCGCGCGCGGCGTGCGGGTCGACGTTGACGACCACGATCACCACATCGTCGTGGCCGCCGGGGACGGCCCGCCGCTTGCTGAACACCAGGATGTTCTCGTCGTCGCTCCAGTGGATCGACACGTTGCGCAGCAGCTGGAGTGCCGGGTGCTGGCGGCGGATCTCGTTGAGCCGGGTCAGGTACGGCGCGAGGGTGCGGTGCTCCCGCTCGGCCCCGTCCCAGTCGCGGACCCGGATCTGGTACTTCTCCGAGTCGAGGTACTCCTCGCTGCCGGGCCGGACCGCCACGTGCTCGTACAGCTCGTAGCCGGCGTAGACGCCCCAGCTGGGCGACCCGGTGGCGGCGATCGCGGCCCGGATCTTGAACGCCGCCGGCCCGCCGTACTGCAGGTAGGCGTGCAGGATGTCCGGGGTGTTCACGAAGAAGTTCGGCCGCATCAGGTGGTCGGTCTCGTGGGACAGCTCGCGGAGGTACTCCTCGATCTCCCACTTCGCATTGCGCCACGTGAAGTACGTGTAGGACTGGTGGAAGCCGACCGCGCCGAGGCCGCGCATCATCGCCGGCCGGGTGAACGCCTCGGCCAGGAAGATCACGTCGGGGTCGGTGCGCCGGATCTCCTTGAGCAGCCACTCCCAGAACGCCACCGGCTTGGTGTGCGGGTTGTCGACCCGGAAGATCCGCACGCCGTGCGACATCCACAGCCGGACGATCCGCAGCACCTCCTGGGAGATGCCGGTCGGGTCGTTGTCGAAGTTGATCGGGTAGATGTCCTGGTACTTCTTGGGCGGGTTCTCGGCGTACGCGATGGTGCCGTCGGCGCGGGTCGTGAACCACTCGGGGTGGGAGGTCACCCAGGGGTGGTCGGGCGCGGCCTGGAGCGCCAGGTCGAGCGCGACCTCGAGGCCGAGGGAGCCGGCCTTCGCGACGAACGCGTCGAAGTCCTCGAAGCTGCCCAGGTTGGGGTGGATCGCGTCGTGGCCACCGTCCTTGGAGCCGATCGCCCACGGTGACCCGGTGTCGTCGGGCCCCGGGTCGAGGGTGTTGTTCGGCCCCTTGCGGTTGACCTCGCCGATCGGGTGGATCGGCGGCAGGTAGATGACGTCGAAGCCCATCGCCGCCACGGCGTCGAGGCGCTTCGCGGCGGTCGTGAACGTGCCGCTGGTGACCTTGCCGGTCTTGACGTCCTTGGTGGCGCCCTCGGAGCGCGGGAAGAACTCGTACCAGTTGCTGGTCAGCGCCTCCGGCCGGTCGGCGTACGCCGGGTAGGGACCCTCGACCGTGACCAGCTCGCGGATCGGGTGGGTCGCGAGCACGCCGGTGACGTCGGGGGCCTCGAGCACGGCCAGCCGGGCGGCGGGCGGCCGGTTGCCGTCGGTGGCGGCGTCCAGTGCGCCCTGCAGCACCTGGGCGGCGTCGGCCGCGGCCGGGTCGCGCGGGTCGAGCGAGGCGATCACCCTCTCGACCAGGATCCGCGCCTCGGTGAACATCAGGTCGACGTCGACCCCGGCGGGGATCTTGAGCGCCGCGTTGTGCTGCCAGGTCGCCAGCGGGTCGGACCAGGCCATCACCTCGAAGCTCCAGGCGCCACCGGCGTCCGGCGTCACCCAGGCCTGGTAGTGGTCCGGGACGGTCGCGTGCTTGGTCATCCGGACCGGTGCCCGGCGCCGGCCGTCGGGCCCGGTGAGCACCACCTCGGCGCCCAGCTTGTCGTGGCCCTCGCGGAAGATCGTCGCGGTCACCGGGAACGGCTCTCCGACGGTGGCCTTCGCCGGTTGCCGACCGAGGTCGACGAGCGGCGTGACGTTCATGACGGGGATGCGTCCGACCATGATCTCCAACCTAGCGAGGGTCCGGGCAGGTCCGGCAGGGGGCAGCTGCCGTCCCGGACGCCGTACCCGTGCTGGCCGGGAGGAAACGCCGACCCGGCGCATCTTGCCCGCCAGGAGGCCGCGAGTCGGCGCATCTTGCCCGGGTTGTCCCCAGCTGGCTGCGGCCTGCTGTGGACGGGGCGGGCAAGATGCGCCGACTCGGCCTCGGATCAGTACACCTGGAGCTCGGCCGCGTGCACGATCGTGCCGCGGTCGGACGCCGTCTTGCAGTCGGTGTCGTTGACCGGGTCGTTGTCCTGCTCGCCGGCGTACCCGGCGTAGCCGGTGCACTGGTTCTCCAGCACCACGAACCGGATCGCGGCCGCGCGGGTCGCCGGGACCTTGAAGGCACGCAGCGTCAGGTTCGGGGCGACCGGTCGGGGCCGCACCGCCGGGAAGGCGTTGCCGGGGGAGACGTAGAACCGCTCCCAGACCGCCTTCGCCGCGTCGCAGTCGCTCACGCAGGCCTCGAGCGCGAACCGGCGCAGCGCCGTGAACCGGGAGCCCGAGTCGGGGTCCGGGTCCTTGGCGAGCGGGATCTCGTTCGGGTCCGGCGGGGCCGGGTTGAGCATCGCGCTGACCTGCACCCGGCGCACGGTGTGGACGCCCCCGGCGAGGTCGACCGCGACGAACGGGTGCGACTCGTCGACGTTGGCGGCGGTGACCCCGCCCCACGCCGTCCTCTCCGTGCCGTCGAGGAGGGCGACCGCGTTCAGCGAGCCGGCCGTGGCGTCGAGCACCCTGGCGCCGTTCTTCTCCGCGGCGAGGTTCGTCGGCGCGTGCACGCGGACGGTCTGGGCGCCGGGCCGCACGGTCAGGTGGAACCGCTTGAAGCCGCCGGCCTGCGAGACGTAGAGCATCCGGTAGCGGCCGGGCACGAGCCGGGCGGTGGTCTTCACCTTGCCCTTGTCCGAGGTGTCGGCGATCGGTGTCGCCCGGGCCTCGTAGTGACCGACGAAGAACCTGCCGGAGCGGTTGCTGCGGAAGGTGACGGTGCCGTTCCGCTGGCGCGGCGAGGCGAAGCTCGGCGTGGTGTCACCGGAGTCGGCGTTGGGGATCGACGCACCCTGGCCCATGCCGCGGCGCGCGAAGGCCCGCCACATCACGTCCAGGTCCTTGCCGCGGAACCGCATCCGGTCGGCGGCGAGCATCGCGTCCCGGGCGTCGAGCATCGACGTGGCGCCCTGCTGGAGCAGGAAGGAGTCGAAGACCAGCTGGACCCAGCGCCGGTTGCCCGGGCACTGGCCGGCCGGCAGCGGGCTCCTGGTCGCCGTGGCCTGGGCGCAGCGCAGCTGCAGCGCGTTGTCGGTGTAGGGGAACTGCCGGTTCCACTTCTTCACCAGGGCCTGCCGGACCTCCCACTGGGTGCCGTTCCAGATCTCGCCGTCGGCGTGCACCTCGTTGCCGGTGCTGTCGAAGCCGTAGTCGGAGTAGTTCAGCGGGTTGTCGTTGATCGCGTAGTCGCGGATCGCGACCGACTTGTTGCCGGTGGCGTAGACGCCGACCGCCCACGGGTTGCCGCCGTTGGCGTAGCCGTGGCTGAACATGTACTCGCCGGCCACCAGGTCGCTCCAGGACTCGCCCATCGCACCGCCCTGCTCGGAGGTCAGGCCCTCGTCGGGGCCACCGACCATCCGGTTGCTGATCGCGTGGGTGTACTCGTGGCCGACGATGCCCATGTCCAAGCCGCCGTCGACGCACGGGGAGTAGAACGCGCCGGCGATCGGCTGGAAGAGGTACTGGTTGGTGATGCCCGGTACACCGTCCTGCAGCGTGATCTGGTTGGCGTTGTCGCGACCGAGGTACGACGGCTGTCCGCCGGTCAGCGCACCCGCCTGCGCGTTGCCGACCTCCTGGTCGCCGTCGACCCCGCCGCGGCCGAAGTTGCTGGCCTGCAGGTTGTAGTTCTCCTCGGTGAAACCGAGGTAGTAGGCGTAGTCGTGCATCCGGTTGTGCGCGACGAAGAGGTTCGTCACGGTGGCGTCGATGTCGTTGCCGCCCGGGTGCAGCTGGGCCGGGTCGCAGCCGGAGTTGTTCCAGGCGTCGGTGAACGGCGTCGTGTAGTCACGGGTCGGCGAGACCGGGGCCTGCTCCGTGCCGCCCGGGGTCAGCGGGCTGGCCCAGGCCTCGTGGGTGTTGGCGTTGTTGCCGATCGTGGTCATCGTGCCCACGCCGCTGCCGCCCACGGTGTCCCAGGGGCCGGGCGCCGCGACGTTGCGGAACGGGCCGGTCGGCGTGGTGCAGCCTGAGCCGGGGAACCAGCACCCGATGACGGAGTTCTTCGGGGTGGTGTCGGCCGAGTAGTCCAGGGCCGGGTTCGCGGTGAAGTAGCGCCACCGGGGGTCGAAGCCGGCGTCGCCCGCCGAGGGGCCGGCGGTGTCGCTCGTGGTCACCCCGGCGACGTAGTTGCCCGGCGGCAGGAACGGCGCGGTCGGGTCCGGGAAGGGACAGACCTGGACCGTGTAGATGCCGGCCGGGATGGAGTCGGCTGAGTACGTGGCCGTCTCGGGACTGGTGCCGAGATCGCCGCTCACGAGGAGCTGCCCGGCAGGATCGAAGATCTTCACGACGATGTCGTTGGCGACGTTGACGGCCGACGCGGCGGCGACGATCTCCTTCGTGTTGCCGTCGGTGAGCTCGAACTCGTGCTGGGGACCGCAGTCGGTCGCGGTGATCTCCCCTTGGAACTGGAACGCGTCGCTGCTGTTCTCGGCCTGGTTCTGCCGGTGCAGCACGGCGCCGGTGACGCCGTCGACCATCAGCGTGTAGGCGAACGCCGAGCCCTTCTGCACGTCGAGCACGTTGGTCTCGAAGACCGGGCGCACGGTGCCGTCGGCGAGCGCGAGGGCGCGCAGACGGACCAGCTGCTCCTGCGGGTAGCCGGGCACGCTCAGCCGGGTCCAGCCGTCGGCGACGTGGGAGGTGACCTGGTCGAGGGCGTCGGCGTCGAGCGTGCGGCCGAGGTTCGCAGCGGCCTTGGTCCAGGCCTGGACCGGGCTGAGCGTCGCCGCGGGCGGCGTCCCGGTCGTCTTGGTGATCGAGGAGGAGGCGTAGGCGATCTCGCCGTTCGCGACGCCGACGGTGACCATGCTCGCCAGCGCGGGGGTCAGCTCGCCGAACCGCTGGCGGAACAGCACGGCGTGGGCGGCGCTCTGGGCCAGACGCTGGTCACCGACCAGCTCCAGGCCGGCGACGGCGTCGCGGCTCAGGCCGAACACCGCGGCGTGGTCGCTCAGCCAGGCCCGCGCGGCGACGACGGGGTTGCTCGAGGAGGCGCGGGCGAGCACCCCGTCGGCAGGCAGGATCGAGGACGGCGTACCGAACTGGTTCCAGCGCAGGTCGACCGCGCCGAGGCGGGCGGCGGCGCTGCGCTGGGCCGCGGACGGGAGCGCGGTGCCGCGGGCGTCGAGGTCGGTGAGCCCGGCGACCGGGTCGCCGAGGCCGCCGAGCGGGTGCTCGGCGTCGGCGGCGGTCGGGGTGGCGAGAGCCGCGGTGGGGCTCGTGGCGAAGGCGGGGAGCTGAGCGAGGCCCGGGACCAGGGTGGCGGTCAACAGGGCCAGAGCGGCGGTCCGGTGGCCGCCACGGCGCGAGGGGGAGCGGGTCATGATCCGGTCAACGCCGGACGACGGGGTTCGTTATGTGACCCCTCCGCGGCCGGCGACGTGACGCGGGCCGCACCGGAGGTCGGCTCCATTCTTTGATCGTTCCAACATCCACGATGTACGGTCGCCGGGTGCGTGCGATCCGTCGATTCACCGTCCGTCCCGTCCTGCCCTCGACGCTCGCCGGCCTGGGCCGTCTCGCCGGCAACCTGCGGTGGTCCTGGGACCCCGAGTCGCAGGACGTCTTCGAGTCCGTCGACCCCGTGCTGTGGGAGTCCACGGGACGCGATCCGGTCAAGCTCCTGGGCGCCGTCGGCCGGCGACGTCTCGAGGAGCTGGCCGCCGACGAGGGCTTCCTGGCTCGACTCGGTGTGGCCGTCGACCACCTGGACCAGTACCTGACCGGCGACCGGTGGTACCAGCGCCGGCTCGCGGCCGGTGACGAGGGGCCGCGGGCGATCGGCTACTTCTCCCCGGAGTTCGGGATCACCGCCGTGCTGCCGCAGTACTCCGGCGGCCTCGGCATCCTCGCCGGCGACCACCTCAAGGCGGCCAGCGATCTCGGCGTGCCGATCGTCGGCGTCGGCCTGCTCTACCGCCACGGCTACTTCAAGCAGGCCCTCTCCCGCGAGGGCTGGCAGCAGGAGACCTACCCGGTCCTCGATCCCGACGGCCTGCCGATCTCGCTGCTGCGCGAGGAGAACGGCGCCCGCGCGATGATCAGCGTCGCCCTTCCCGACGGTCCCGAGCTGCTGGCCCGGATCTGGGTCGCCAGCGTCGGCCGGGTGCCGCTGCTGATGCTCGACACCGACGTCGAGGGCAACCCCGACCACTACCGCGACGTGACCGACCGCCTGTACGGCGGCAACAGCGAGCACCGGCTGCGCCAGGAGCTGCTGCTCGGCGTCGGGGGCGTGCGCGCTCTGCGCGCCTACTCCCGGATCACCGGCCACCCCGCGCCCGAGGTGTTCCACACCAACGAGGGCCACGCCGGCTTCCTCGGGCTCGAGCGGATCCGGGAGCTCACCGTGGCCGAGGGCGGCCCGCAGCTCGACTTCGACACCGCGCTCGAGGTCAGTCGCGCCTCCACGGTGTTCACCACCCACACCCCGGTGCCCGCCGGCATCGACCGGTTCCCGCTGACCCTGGTCGAGCAGTACTTCAGCGAGGCCGGCCCGACGCCCGGCGTACCCGTCGAGCGGGTGCTCGCGCTGGGCAGCGAGGACTACGAGGGCGGCGACCCGGCGGTCTTCAACATGGCCGTCATGGGCTTCCGCCTCGCGCAGCGCGCGAACGGCGTCTCCCAGCTGCACGGCCACGTCAGCCGCGAGATGTTCAACGGCCTGTGGCCCGCCTTCGACGAGGCCGAGGTGCCGATCGGGTCGATCACGAACGGCGTGCACGCCCCGACCTGGGTCGCCCGCGAGGTGATCGAGCTGGCCACCGCCCAGGGCGCCGACCCGGAGTCCGACGACACCAGCGGGTTCTGGGCGGCGGCGGACAAGGTGCCTGGCCCCGAGATCTGGGCCGTCAAGCGGGTGCTGCGCGAGCGGCTCGTGGTCGACGCCCGCCGGCGGCTGCGCCGGTCCTGGCAGAAGCGTGGTGCGGCCAAGGCCGAGCTGAGCTGGATCGACAACGCGCTGGACCCCGACGTGCTGACGATCGGCTTCGCGCGGCGCGCGGCGTCGTACAAGCGGCTCACGCTGATGATGCGCGAGCCCGAGCGGCTCAAGTCGCTGCTGCTGCACCCCGAGCGGCCGATCCAGCTGGTCATCGCCGGCAAGGCGCACCCGGCGGACGACGGCGGCAAGAAGCTGATCCAGGACATCGTCAGGCTCTCCGACGACCCGGAGATCCGGCACCGCATCGTGTTCCTGCCCAACTACGACATCGCGATGGCCAAGCCGCTCTACCCGGGCTGCGACGTGTGGCTGAACAACCCGCTGCGCCCCTACGAGGCCTGTGGCACCTCGGGCATGAAGGCCGCGCTCAACGGCGGCCTGAACCTCTCGGTGCTCGACGGTTGGTGGGACGAGTGGTACGACGGCGACAACGGCTGGGCGATCCCGACCGCCGACGGCGTCGAGGACCCCGACCACCGCGACGACCTCGAGGCCGCCGCGCTCTACGACCTGATCGAGAACGACGTCGCCCCGCGGTTCTACGACGTGGACGGCGAGGGCGTGCCGACGCGCTGGCTCGAGATGACCCGGCACACGCTGAAGTCGCTCGGCCCGAAGGTGCTCGCCACCCGGATGGTCCGCGACTACGTGCGCCAGCTCTACACACCGGCGTGCGTCACCGCGCACCGGCTGAACTCCGACTACCACGGCGCCGCCGAGCTGGCCGCCTGGAAGAAGAAGGTCCGGACCGGCTGGTCGAACGTCCGGGTCGAGCACGTCGAGAGCAGCGGGGTCGGCGACGCCCCCGAGGTCGGCGACCAGATGAGCGTGCGGGCCTTCGTCACCCTCGGCCCGCTCGCCCCCGAGGACGTCGAGGTGCAGCTGCTGCACGGCAAGACCAACGGCGAGGACGAGCTGGTCGAGACGCTCGTGGACCGGCTGCGCGTGGTCGAGTCCTACGAGGGCGGCCGGCACCGCTTCGACGGCGACGTCGTCCTGGACCACTCCGGGTCGTTCGGCTACACCGTGCGGATCGTGCCGCGCAACGACGTGCTCGCCTCACCCGCCGAGCTCGGCCTGGTGGCGCTGGCCTAGCGGGGACGCGCAAGCGGACCCGCTGATGGTGGTCGAGCAAGGCGCGCGACTGAGGAACGAAGTCGCGACCGCCGTGTCGAGACCCATCGTGCTCGTGGAGCACTGCTCCGGTGGAGGCTGCTGGTCGGCTCACCGGGTCGCGACACACTCCGTCGCGACCGCCTTCGTCGGTCGCGCTCGCTGCTCGACCACCGACGATCAGTCCGCTTCGCGTCCCTGATCAGCTCTCGCGGAAGACGACGACGGTGCGCCGTCCGATGTGCAGCTCGTCGCCGGCCTTGATCGAGGTGCCGACCGGGAGCCGGTAGTCGGTGGAGAGGACCACCTCGCCCGCGTGCACCCAGTCGTTCTCGGGCAGGGCGACCCGCAGCGGCAGCCAGTCGGAGTTGAACCACAGCACGAAGGACTTGTCGACCTGCTGCTCGCCGCGCGGGCCGGGCGCACGGAGCGGCGCGCCGGAGACGAACATGCCGACCGCGCGCAGGGTCGGGTCGTGCCAGTCGTCGCCGGTCATCTCCCGGCCGGAGGGGTGCAGCCAGGCCAGGTCCTTCGGGCCGCCGAGCATCGTCGGCCGGCCCTCGAACCAGTGCCGCTGCCGCAGCGCCGGGTGCTCGCGGCGCAGCCGGAGCGCCGTCTTGGTGATCTCGTAGACGTCGAGCCACGCGTCGTCGGGGCGCCAGTCGATCCAGGACGTCTCGTTGTCCTGGGCGTAGGCGTTGTTGTTCCCGCCCTGGGTGCGGCCCCGCTCGTCGCCGGCGGTGATCATCGGCACGCCGTTGGACAGGCACAGCGTCGCCATCATGTTCGCGACCTGGCGGCGACGGATGGCCACGAGCGCCGGGTCGTGGCTCTCGCCCTCGACGCCGTGGTTCCAGGAGCGGTTGTTGTCCGTGCCGTCCCGGTTGCCCTCGCCGTTCGCCTCGTTGCGCTTGTGCTCGTAGGTGACCAGGTCGCGCATCGTGAAGCCGTCGTGGGCGGCGACGAAGTTGATCGAGGCGTACGGCGACCGCCCGTCGTCGAGGTACAGGTCCGAGGACCCGGCCAGCCGGGTGGCGACCCCGCGGATGCCCGAGGTGTGGTTGCGCCAGAAGTCGCGGATCTCGTCGCGGTACTGGTCGTTCCACTCCACCCACGGCGGCGGGAACTCACCGACCCGGTAGCCGTCCATCGACGCGTCCCACGGCTCGGCGATCAGCTTGACGTGCCGCAGGATCGGGTCCTGGCCGATCGCGGTGAGCAGGTGGCTGCGCATGTCGATCCGCCGGTGCACCCGGGTCAGCGCGGACATCAGGTCGAACCGGAAGCCGTCGACGTGCATCTCGGTGACCCAGTAGCGCAGCGAGTCGAGGATCAGTCGCAGCGCGAACGGGTTCGAGGCGTCGACGGTGTTGCCGCACCCGGTGACGTCCCAGTAGGCGTCCTCGAACGGCTCGGCGTGCCCGTCCCCGCCGGTCCGGTAGTAGAAGCCCCGGTCGTCGAGACCGCGGAAGGACAGCGTGGGACCGGTGGTGCCGGCCTCGGCGGTGTGGTTGTAGACGACGTCGAGGATCACCTCGATGCCGGCCGCGTGGAGCGCCTTGACCATGGCCTTGAACTCGGTGACCTGCTGGCCGCGGTCGCCGGCGGACGAGTAGGCGTTGTGGGGGGCGAAGAACCCGATCGAGTTGTAGCCCCAGTAGTTGACCAGTCCGCGCTCCAGCAGCGAGGTCTCCGAGACGAACTGGTGGATCGGCAGCAGCTCGACCGCGGTGATCCCGAGGTCCTTGAGGTAGTCGACGACGGCCGGCGTCGCGAGCCCGGCGTAGGTGCCCCGCAGCTCCTCGGGCACCCGGTCGTGCAGCATGGTCATGCCCTTGACGTGCATCTCGTAGATCGCCGAGTCCTGCCACGGGTGCCGCGGAGGCGCGTCGTCGCCCCAGTCGAAGCGGTCGTCGCCGAGGACCACGCTCGTCGGCACGTACGGCGCGGAGTCGGTCTCGCTGCGCCGGTCCGGCTCGCCCGCGACGTACCCGAAGATGGCCGGGTCGAGCGTCAGGTCGCCGGAGATCGCCCGGGCGAACGGGTCGAGCAGCAGCTTGTCCGGGTTGAAGCGCAGCCCCTGGGTGGGGTCCCACGGCCCCTCGACGCGGTAGCCGTAGCGGGTGCCGGGGGTGATGCCCGGGATCGCGCCGTGCCAGATGCCGAGCTCCTGCTCGGTGAGCGGGTGTCGCTGCTCACCGCCCTCCTCGTCGATGACGCAGACCCACGCGGCGGTCGCCCGCGGTGCGTGCACCGCGAAGTTCGTCGCCTCCGCGGACCAGGTCGAGCCCAGCGGCCAGCTGCGCCCCGGCCAGACCGGGGTGCGCTCGCCGCGGTCGCGCCAGAGTCCGGGGGTCACCCGCGCCATTGTTCCCGATGACGGCACAATGCCGGAGATCGACTACCGAGAACGACGACCAGGACAGAGAGAGGCGGATCACGGCATGGGTGAGTTCGTACGACTGGAGGTGGCCGACGGGGTCGGCACGATCCGGCTGGACCGGCCGAAGATGAACGCCCTGAACGTGCAGGTGCAGGAGGAGATCCGCGCGGCGGCGGTCGAGGCCACCGAGCGCGACGACGTCAAGGCGGTGGTCCTGTACGGCGGGGAGCGGGTCTTCGCGGCCGGCGCGGACATCAAGGAGATGGCCGACATGTCCTACACCGACATGGTCAAGCGGTCCGGCCCGCTGCAGTCCTCCCTCGGCGCGGTGGCCCGCATCCCGAAGCCGGTGGTCGCCGCGATCACCGGGTACGCGCTGGGCGGCGGCTGTGAGCTGGCGCTGTGCGCGGACGTCCGGTTCGCCGCCGAGGACGCGGTCCTCGGCCAGCCCGAGGTGCTGCTCGGCATCATCCCGGGGGCCGGCGGTACCCAGCGGCTGACCCGGCTGGTCGGCCCGAGCAAGGCGAAGGACATCATCTTCACCGGGCGCTTCGTCAAGGCCGACGAGGCGCTGGCGATCGGACTGGTCGACCGGCTGTTCCCGGCCGCCTCGGTCTACGACGAGGCGCTCGCCTGGGCCCGCCGGTTCGCCGGCGCCGCGTCGTACGCCCTGCGCGCCGCGAAGGAGAGCATCGACCGCGGCCTCGAGGTGGACCTGGAGACCGGGCTGGAGATAGAGCGGCAGCAGTTCGCGGCGCTGTTCGCGACCGAGGACCGTTCGACCGGTATGCGATCCTTCGTCGAGAACGGACCGGGCAAGGCGCAGTTCGAGGGCAGGTGAGCGGTACGTGGTGGATCGCAAGGCGTTGACGGCGCGACGGGGCTCCCGGGTGCGCGCCCGTGCGGCCCAGGTGGTGTGGCTCCTCGCGGTGCTGTGCGCGCTGGTCCTCGCCGTCGGGGCGCTGTGCATCGCGCTCGACGCCAACCGGGACAACGCGCTGGTCAAGCTCGTGCTGGACGTCGCCGACGTCGTGGACCTCGAGGTCTTCTCCCGCGACAACGGCATCTTCAAGTTCGAGGGGGGCGACGCGGAGACCAAGAACGCGCTGGCCAACTGGGGGCTGGGCGCCATCGCGTACCTGGTCGTCGGGCGGCTGCTGGAGCGGGTCGTCCGTCCCTGAGCCGGGCCTGATCCGGGCCGGCTCCGGGTCGGACGCTGACAGTGCCGCTGTGACAAAGCCAACCCCACCGCGAGTTTCGACCACCGGGGCGCGACGGTAGCCTCACGACCAACCGAGTGCACAGGAGGGGCCGAACCGGCCACACACCATGAACATTGTCGTCTGTGTGAAGTACGTGCCCGACGCCACTGCCGATCGGCAGTTCGAGTCGGACAACACCGTGGACCGCGTCGGCGTCGACGGGCTCCTCTCCGAGCTCGACGAGTACGCCGTCGAGCAGGCCCTCCAGCTGAAGGAGAAGGCCGGCGGCGAGGACACCACCGTCACCGCGCTGTGCGTGGGACCCGAGAAGGCCGTCGACGCGGTGCGCAAGGCGCTGCAGATGGGCGCCGACCAGGGCATCCACGTCGTCGACGACGCCGTCGCGGGCTCCGACGCCGCCGCCACCTCGCTGGTGCTGGCCAAGGCCGTCGAGAAGGCAGGTGCGGAGAAGAAGGTCGACCTCGTCGTGTGCGGCATGGCCTCGACCGACGCCGACATGGGCGTGGTGCCGGCGATGCTCGCCGAGCGCCTGAGCCTGCCCCAGGTCACCCTCGCCTCGGTCATCGAGACCCAGGGCGACCAGGTGCGCGTCAAGCGCGACGGCGACACCGCGACCGAGGTCATCGGCGCCGCGATGCCGCTGGTCCTCTCGGTCACCGACCAGTCGGGCGAGGCCCGCTACCCGTCCTTCAAGGGCATCATGGCTGCGAAGAAGAAGCCGCTCGAGACCTGGTCGCTCGCGGACCTGGGCGTCGACGCGGGCCAGGTCGGCCTGTCGGTGGCGTGGACCGAGGTCGCCGAGACCACGGCCCGGCCGCCGCGCACCGCCGGCGAGATCGTCAAGGACGAGGACGGCTCGGGCGCTACGGCGCTGGCCGACTTCCTCGCCGCCAAGAAGTTCATCTGAGCGTCTGAGGAGCTGACCAAGTGTCTGAAGTTCTCGTTCTCATCGACCACGTCGACGGCGCGGTGCGCAAGCCGACGTACGAGCTCCTGACCATCGCCAAGCGGCTCGGCGAGCCGTCGGCGGTCTTCATCGGTGGCTCGGCTCAGGGCGCTGACGTGGCCGAGAAGGTGAAGAAGTACGGCGCCGAGAAGGTCTACGTCGTCGACGACGCGCAGATCAAGGGCTACCTCGTGGCGCCCAAGGCCGAGGCCCTCCAGCAGCTGGCGGAGAAGACCTCGCCGGCGGCGATCCTGATCCCCTCCACCATGGAGGGCAAGGAGATCGCCGGTCGCCTCGCGATCAAGATCGAGTCGGGCCTGATCACCGACGCGGTCGACGTGGAGGCCGACGGCACCACGACCCAGTCCGTGTTCGCGGGCAACTACACCGTCAAGGCCAAGGTCACGACGGGCACCCCGATCATCACCGTCAAGCCGAACTCCGCCGCGCCGGAGGAGGCCGCCGGTGCCGGCACGGTCGAGGAGTTCGCAGCGACGGTGTCCGACGCCGCGAAGGGCGCGCAGATCGTGGCGTCGCAGCCGCGGAAGGCCACCGGGCGTCCCGAGCTGACCGAGGCCGCGATCGTGGTCGCCGGCGGTCGTGGCACGGGCGGCAACTTCGAGTCCGTCGAGGGCCTTGCCGACGCCCTGGGCGGCGCGGTCGGCGCCTCGCGCGCCGCGGTCGACTCCGGCTGGATCCCGCACACCTTCCAGATCGGCCAGACCGGCAAGACCGTCTCGCCGCAGCTCTACGTGGCCACCGGCATCTCCGGCGCCATCCAGCACCGGGCCGGCATGCAGACCTCCAAGACGATCGTCGCGGTCAACAAGGACGAGGAGGCGCCGATCTTCGAGCTGGTCGACTTCGGCGTCGTGGGCGACCTGCACACGGTCCTCCCCGCGCTGACCGAGGAAGTCACCAAGCGCAAGGGCTGAGCGAGACTCCCGTGGACTTCGCCTCGCTCCAGCCGCTCGAGGGCGGCTGGTCCGGGGAGACGTTCGTGGCCGAGGCCGGCGGCGACCGCACCGTGGTGCGGATCTTCGCCGGCCTTCGTCACGCTCCCGAGGCGGCGCAGGTCCAGTCCGCGGTGCTCGGACTGGTGCGCGGGCTGCTGCCCGTGCCGGACGTCCTGGAGGTACGCCGGGCCGACCCGGCAGCCGGGATCCCGGCGCTGCTGGTGACCTCGTTCCTCGGCGGCGTGCGGGGCGACCTCTTGCTCCCCACGCTCGACGCCGCGGGGGTCGCCGCCGCCGGCGCCTCCTGCGGCCGGGTCGTCGCGACCCTCGGCGGGATGCCGATGCTGCGCCGCGGTGCGTTCGTCGACGGCGACCTGCGGATCGAGCCGTTCGAGCCGGACCTGCCGGCGTACGCCGAGTCCCTCGGCGTGGACCTGCCCGGGCTGGCCGAGGTGGCCGAGGCGGCGCAGGCGCTCCTCGACGAGGAGCCGCGGACCTGCCTGGCACACAGCGACCTCAACCCCAAGAACCTGCTGCTCGACCCGGGGACGCTCGAGGTCACCGGCGTGCTCGACTGGGAGTACGCCCACGCCGGCCACCCGTTCACCGACCTGGGCAACCTGCTCCGGTTCGACCGCGACCCGGCGTACGTCGCCGCGGTCCTCGAGGCCTACGCCGGCCTCCGCGGCACCACGCCGGCCCGCGCGCTCGACCTGGCCCGCGCCGCCGACCTGATCGCGCTGGTGGAGCTGGCCTCGCGCTCCGGTGCGAACCCGGTCGCCACGCGCGCCGAGCAGCGGCTGCGCGCGATCGCCCGCACGGGCGACCTGCACGCGACCGACTGACGCCCGCTCAGCCGCGAGAAAAGGCTCAGCCGAGCAGCGCCGCCATCCTCTTCGCGACCAGCTCGGTGGCCCGGCGCGGGGCGAGCCGGCTCAGCCGGTCCAGCACCCGCGCGTCGCGACCGATCACAACCCGATAGCTGCCCTTCTCGACGCCCGCGACGATCTGGCGGGCTGCGTCCTCGGGGCTGGTGAGCCGCGCCGCGAGGTCGCCCGCGTCCTGGCCGGGGAGGTCGGCACCGGAGTTGGCCGCGATGTCGGTGCCGACCCCGCCCGGGAAGACAGCGGTGACTGCGACCGGGCTGTCGAGGAGCTCGGCGTACAGGCCCTCGGTGAAGAGCTTGACCGCGGCCTTGCTCGCGCCGTAGATCGTCTGTCCCGGGACCGGGGCCAGCCCGCCCATGCTCGACACGTTCACGACGCACGCCTCGGGGCGGGCGAGCAGGTGGGGGAGGAACGCCTTGGTGGTGTTCAGGACGCCCCACAGGTTGACCGCGAGCACCCGCTCCATCTCCTCGAAGGACAGGTCGGCGAACGGCACGAAGTGCTGGATGACGCCGGCGACGTTCAGGAGGCCGTCGACCTGACCATGATGGGCCTCGACCTCGCCGGGAAGCGCCGCGACCCGTGCCCGGTCGGTGATGTCGGCCGTGTGGCGGCTGAGCCGCTCGCCGGCGCGGGCCAGCCGCTCGGTCTCGGCGAGCCCGTCGGGCCGCAGGTCGACCGCCGCGACTCGCGCGCCCCGGCTGAGCAGGGCCAGCACGACCTCGCGGCCGATCCCGTTGCCGCCACCCGTGACGACGAGGACCCTGTCCCTCAACTCCATGACGACCACCCCTCTCGGCCGTCACGCTAGCGGCGCGCTCCCGTCCGCACCCGGGTCGGAGGTCCCGTCAGCTCGAGTCGGGACGTTCGCTCGAGTCCGGGCCTCTGCTCGTCCTCGGCGTTCAACCCCGGCCGCCGTACCCCTCCTCCTCGATGATGCCGACCTGGGGGACCCGCACGGTTCGGTGGCCGAGCCTGCCGCCGAGCACGATCCGGCGCAGCGCCACGTTGTTGTCGGTGGCGGCCTCGACCAGGTTCTGCTCGGGGTTGGCGACCACCGCGATGTAGTAGGTGCCGTTGGGGAGGCCGCGGATGTCGAAGGACTGCCCGGCGCGGTACTGGGTGTAGGTGTCGCCCCAGCCGGCGGCGAGCACCTCTCGGATCGAGAGCGAGGAGTAGTCGCCGCACGACGTCGACAGGTCGGTGTTCTCCGGCCTCCAGTCGGCGCTCGGGACGGTGAGGTCGACGGCGTCGGTGTTGGCGAGGCAGAACGCCTCCTTCTTCGAGCGCGCGGTCTCCTGCTGGTCTGCGTCGAGCAGGGAGTAGCGCGCGAAGTCCTCGAAGTGCCAGTGCTGGTGCGAGGGCTTGGGGTCCCAGTGCAGGTGGCCGACCGGCTGGAAGCCGGTCTGCTCGCCGGCGGCGTCGAAGAAGTACTGGTAGGCATCCATCTCGTCCTCGCCGTCACGGCGGAAGCCGTCGACGACCAGGGGGCTGTCGCCGGCGTTCCAGACGGTGGCCGAGAACCGCAGGTGGTTCGTGTTCTTCGACAGCCCGATGCCCCACGCCGGCAGGGAGCGCAGGTCCGGCTGCGGGCCGGCCTCCGGCGCGCGACCCTGTGGCCCGGTCGGCCGGTGGGCGGCCGGCCGGGCGACGGACGCGGCGCGCGGCGAGGACGTGCCCTCGCCGCCGACGTCCTCGGCCGTGACGGTGAGCTGCACGGTGCGGGTCGCGTCCGCGGCGCTGAGGCCGAAGACGGCGGCGTAGCTGGAGGCGATCCTGGCGGTCACGGTGTAGGTGCCGGGCGCGAGCCGGAACGGGCGACCCTGGCTGAGGATCGGCGTCGCCCAGCCGTCCTGGATGCCCTGCACCGACCCGAGGCTGAACGGGTTGTACCAGCAGCCGGCCGGGTAGCCCGATCGCGCGGGCGCGTCCGGGCGGACCCGCTCCGACCAGCCGTTGAGGCAGGCCTTCCGGACCAGGTGCATCGGCTCACCGCCCGCCTGCGGCGTGATGGAGATCGTCAGGAACCCGTCCAGGCCGGAGAACGTGCTCATCGAGCCGGCCGGCAGCGGCACGTCACCGTCGGCGGTGTGCCAGGCGGTCCGGATCGCCTCGTCGTACGACGGGCGGTGCGACCAGAGCTCGAACGGCGCGCCCTGGGCGATCAGGCGCAGGCCGAGGTCGGTCCAGGTGCGCTTCCGGTAGGCGGTGGCGGTGACCGCGTGCGGCGCCCACAGCGTGATCGGCGCGACGGTGTCGGCCGCCCGGTCCGAGGTGCGCTCGACCGTGGGGTCGCCGGTGGGGTCGCCGGTGGGATCAGACGTGGCGGTGGCGGGCGATGTGGACAGCAGCGCGGCCGGCACCGCCAGCGCGAGCGAGGCGAGGAGCGCGAGGGCGCGTGAGGTCGAGCGGATCAACGTGGGGTCCTTCCGGACGGCAGCGATCGCTGCGATGAGCTGACGCAGCGTACGACGCGGCCGGGTCGGATTCGGTTGCCGAGCGACAAGACGGGGCACGCGTCCAGACCGGCGCGAACTACCCTCGGAGCCATGAGCACGCAGCACGACGTGGTCGGCGTGGCCGGCACGGCCGACCAGGTGGTGGCGGTCGCCGAGCGGGCCCGCGCCGCCAGCCACGGCCTGGCCCTGGCCACGCGGGCCGAGAAGGACGCCGCCCTCGAGGCGATGGCCGAGGCCCTGCTGGCGCACGAGCCCGACGTCCTCGCTGCCAACGGTGAGGACGTGGCGCGCGCCGAGTCGAACGGCACGCCGCCGAACATCGTCGACCGGCTCCGGCTGACCCCGGAGCGGGTCGCCGGCATGGCGCAGGGACTGCGCGACGTCGCGGGGCTGCCGGACCCCGTCGGGGAGGTCGTGCGCGGCGGCACCCTGGCCAACGGCCTCGAGCTGCGCCAGGTGCGGGTGCCCTTCGGCGTGGTCGGGATGATCTACGAGGCCCGGCCCAACGTCACCGCCGACGCCGCCGGCATCTGCCTGAAGTCCGGCAACGCCGTGCTGCTGCGCGGCAGCTCCAGCGCCCGCGCCAGCAACGCCGCGATCGTCGCGGTGCTGCGCGACGCGATCGCCGGCGCCGGCCTCGACCCCGATGTGGTGCAGTCGGTCCCGGGTGACTCCCACGACAGCGTGAAGGCGCTGATGCGCGCCCGCGGGCACGTCGACGTGCTCATCCCGCGCGGCGGGGCGGGGCTGATCCGCTCGGTCGTGGAGGAGGCATCCGTCCCGGTCATCGAGACCGGGGTCGGCAACTGCCATGTCTACGTCGACCGGGCGGCCGATCTCGACAAGGCGCTCGCGATCGTGCTGAACGCCAAGACCCACCGGACCAGCGTCTGCAACGCCGCCGAGTCGCTGCTGGTGCACGCCGACCTGGCCGACACGTTCGTCCCGCGCGTCGTCGCGGCCCTGCAGGAGGCCGGCGTGACCGTGCACGGCGACGACCGGTTCCAGGCCGAGGACGGGGTGCTGCCGGCCACCGACGAGGACTACGCGCAGGAGTACCTCTCCCTGGACATCTCCGCCGCCGTCGTACCCGACCTGGACGGCGCCATCGCCCACATCCGGCGCTGGTCGAGCCAGCACACCGACGCGATCGTGACCGAGGACCTGGCCGCGGCCCGGCGGTTCACCGCCGCGGTCGACTCCGCCGCGGTCCTGGTCAACGCCTCGACCCGGTTCACCGACGGTGGGGAGTTCGGTTTCGGTGCCGAGATCGGCATCAGCACCCAGAAGCTGCACGCCCGCGGACCGATGGGGCTGCTCGAGATGACGTCGACCAAGTACGTCGTCACCGGGGACGGTCACGTCCGTTGACGCGCCGCCGGGTAGGGTGTCGGCCATGCTGAACGCGTTCGCCATCGCCCTCGCCGCCGAGGAGCACGTCAACGAGAGTGTGCCCAACCACTGGCTGGTGGGCGGCATCGTGCTGGTCTTCCTGCTCGTGCTGCTGGCTGGCCTGCTGGCCTTCGGCGCGGGACGCGAGCACAGCTGACCACCGACGGCGGGACCGCCGCCAGGCGGGTCGGGGTCATGGGTGGCACCTTCGACCCGATCCACCACGGGCACCTCGTGGCCGCGTCCGAGGTGCAGGCCTGGTTCGACCTCGACGAGGTCCTGTTCGTGCCGACCGGCGACCCCTGGCAGAAGTCGGACCGGGACGTGTCGCCGGCGGAGCACCGCTACCTGATGACCGTGATCGCGACGGCCGCCAACCCGCGGTTCAGCGTCTCCCGCGTCGACATCGACCGGACCGGCCCGACGTACACGATCGACACGCTGCGCGACCTGCGCTCGCAGCTCCCCGACGCGGACCTCTACTTCATCACCGGGGTCGACGCGCTAGCCGAGATCTTCACCTGGCGCGACGCCGAGGAGCTGTTCGCGCTCGCACGATTCGTGGGATGCACGCGACCTGGGTACACGATGGACGACGCGGCGCTCGCCACGATCCCGTCCGACCGGGTGACGATCGTGGAGATCCCCGCGCTGGCGATCTCGTCGACCGACTGCCGCCGACGATCGCGTCGCGGCGAACCGGTGTGGTACCTCGTGCCCGACGGCGTCGTCCAGTACATCGCCAAGTACGACCTCTATCCGCGAGACACCCCCCAGGAAGACCCCGAGGACACGCAGTGACCGCCACCGACCGTGCCGTCGAGCTCGTCCACGCCGCCGCCCGGGCCGCCTCCGACAAGCTCGCCCAGCAGATCATCGCCTTCGACGTCAGCGAGCAGCTGGCGATCACCGACGCGTTCCTGATCGCCTCGGCCAGCAACGACCGGCAGGTCAAGGCCATCGTCGACGAGGTCGAGGACAAGCTGCGCGAGATCGGCGCCAAGCCGATCCGCCGCGAGGGCGAGCGCGACGGACGCTGGGTGCTCATCGACTACGGGGAGATCGTCGTGCACGTCCAGCACGAGGAGGAGCGGCAGTTCTACGCCCTCGAGCGGCTGTGGCGCGACTGCCCGGCGATCCCGCTGCCCGCGGACGTCACGGCGGCCGAGCCGGGCCGGTGAGCGCGCCGCGCCGCCTGCTCCTCCTCCGGCACGGGCAGACCGCCTGGAACGCCGTACGCCGCGTCCAGGGCCAGCTCGAGTCCGAGCTCGACGACACCGGTCACCGGCAGGCGGCCGCGCTCGCGCCGGTGCTCGCCGCGATGGGTCCGGCGGCGCTGTGGTGCTCCGACAGCGCCCGCGCCCGCCAGACGGCGGCGTACCTCGCGAAGGAGACCGGGCTGGACCCCACCTTCGACCCCCGGTTGCGCGAGTACCTCCTCGGCGAGCGCCAGGGACTGACCCACGAGGAGTACGCCGCCGCCGCGCCCGAGGAGTTCGCGGTCTTCCGGACCGGGGACTTCGACGTCGTCCCGGGCGGCGAGACGGCCGCGCAGGTGTCCGCGCGGATGACCGCCGCGCTGCACGAGCTGCTCGCCTCGATCGGCCCGGGCGAGCTCGCCGTGGCGGTCTCCCACGGCGCCGCGATCCGCGACTCCGTGCCGGTCCTGCTCGGCTGGCCGGTCACCGAGCGAGCGGCGCTGCACGGCATGGCGAACTGCGGTTGGGCACTGCTCGACCAGCCGGCCGCGGGCGAGCCGCTGCGGCTGGTGGCCTACAACCGGGTGCTGCCGTCCTCGGACCCGGCCTGACGGACCCCGATTTCGCATCGGCCGGGCCGTTGGCTAGTATTCCGCGAGTTGTCACCCCGCTGGTCGGGGGAAGCAATGGGGCTGTGGCGCAGCTGGTAGCGCATCTGCATGGCATGCAGAGGGTCAGGGGTTCGAGTCCCCTCAGCTCCACCGAGACCGAGACCGAGAACAAGACCGAGAGCCCGGCGCCGAGCGCCGGGCTTCGTCGATCTCGGCGGTCCCCGGGACGTCAGGCGGGGGGTGTCACCCGTCCCACGTGCCGCAGGACGTCCCGACGCGGCGCGGCGAGGATGCGACCCGATGGCTCGGTCGCACGGCCCGGGTGCGAGGGTGGCCCGGACGCGAACCGCACCGATCCCGAGGAGTCATCATGAGCGACCACACCGTGCGACAGGTCGTCCTGTCCACCGACGACCTGGACGAGTCGATCACGTTCTACGAGGCCCTCGGCTTCACGCTGAAGTTCCGCGACGGCACGCACTACGCGGCGCTGGACGGCGGCTCGGTCACCATCGCCCTGGCCACCGCCATCGACCACCCGCTGCCCGGCAAGGTCGTCATCGGCATCAGGACCGACGACGTCGACGGTGCGGCGGCGGCGATCGAGGCGAGCGGTGGCGCGATCGTGCGGGCGCCGTACGACGACGCCCACGAGCGGCGTGCCGTGGTCTACGACAACCAGGGCAACGGCCTGGTGTTCTACAAGGCCCACTGATCGCGGGCGGTCGCGCCTCGCCAGCCGCCGAGGTGCCGGCTCAGGCGCCCGGGTGCGCCGTCGGGTGCGCTCCCGAGCTGAGCCAGCTCTGGAAGCCCGCGATGTCTCGGGCCTCCAGCTCGTCCAGGTAGGCCTGCCGGACGTTGACGATCTCGAGCTGCTCGGCCGGGGTCCGCGCCCGCCGCAGCGCCAGGCAGCTCTCGGACCAGGCGGCCCAGAGCCGCGCGTCGTCGGCGGCGCGCAGGTCGACGGCGGGGAGTCGGTCGCGACGGTGCGCGCGGACCAGTGGCCCGACGACAGCGGGCGACGTGGCGAGCGCGAACGCGCCGACTCCCAACGCCGCGGGCCCGAGCCACCCCAGCATCGCGACCCCGGCGACCGCCGCGAGGCCGGTCCCGACGCACTGCGCCGCCGTGGAGCGGGCGATCACCGCACGGCTCCCGGCGATCAGGACCGCCGCGCAGAGGAGCGCGGCCGGCGGCGCCACGAGCAGCCCGAAGAAGACCGGCACGGACCCGACCGCCACCCAGGCCGAAGCCCAGACCCGTCGGTAGATGCCCACGCCCGTCGGTACCCACCGGCCGCTCCGACCACGCCCGGCCGGGCGGCGGCGGTGCTCAGACAGCGACGGACGGGGGCGGCCGGCGATGCCGACCGCCCCCGTCGCGGGTGGTGTGTGCCTCGGTCAGACGCTCTTGATCGCGGAGACCTCGAACTCGAGGACGATCTTCTCGCCCACGAGCACGCCGCCGGTCTCGAGCGCGGCGTTCCAGGTGATCCCGAAGTCCTTGCGGTTGATCGTGACCGAGCCCTCGAAGCCGGCGCGCAGGTTGCCGAACGGGTCGGTGGCCGCGCCCTCGAACTCGAACGGGATCGTGACCGACTGGGTGACGCCCTTGATGGTCAGGTCGCCGACCAGGTCGAAGGAGGTCGCGCCGGTGCTGCGGACGCCGGTGGAGACGAACGTGATGGTCGGGTACTCGTCCATCGCGAGGAAGTCGTTGCTGCGCAGGTGGCCGTCGCGCTGCTCGTTGCGGGTGTCGATGCTGGCGGCCTGGATGGTGACGGTGACCGTGGAGGCGGCCAGGTCGGTGCCGTCGACGACGGCGGTGCCCTCGAACTCGTTGAAGGCGCCGCGGACCTTGGTCACCATCGCGTGCCGGGCGACGAAGCCGACCCGGGTGTGCGAGGCGTCCAGCGTCCAGGTGCCGGTGAGGTCGGAGACGGTGGTGGGGGTGGCGGGGGTGGTGGTCATCTGAAGCTCCTCGTGGTGATGCGTGGCTAGTGGTTGATCGATCAACTACTTTGCCACCAACCTGGATGACGTGTCAACTATTCCCGGGTATGCTCGCCCCATGAGCCCGGATGTCGAGTGGTTGACCACCGAGCAGGAGCAGGTCTGGCGCCGGTGGCTGGCCCTGAACGCGCTGCTGCCTGCTGCGTTGCACCACGCGCTGCAGGCCGACGCCGGACTCTCGCTGCCCGACTTCGACGTCCTGGTGCACCTGACCGACAGCGCGGCGGGCCGGGTGCGGGTCACCGACCTCGCGCAGGCACTGCAGTGGGAGAAGAGCCGAGTCTCCCACCACGTCACCCGGATGGAGCGCCGGGGGCTGGTCCGTCGCGAGGAGTGCCCGGACGACGCCCGCGGTGCGTTCGTCGTCGTCACCCCGGCCGGGCGAGCGGCGATCGAGCAGGCCGCGCCGGGCCACGTGGGGGCGGTGCGCGACCTGGTCTTCGACCAGCTGACCGGCGCCGAGC
Organism: Nocardioides sp.; assembly: GCF_030019515.1. Taxonomy (GTDB): domain Bacteria; phylum Actinomycetota; class Actinomycetes; order Propionibacteriales; family Nocardioidaceae; genus Nocardioides. The sequence goes on from NZ_JASEEQ010000004.1 coordinate 251,147, forward strand.
TCGCGAGCCTCGACGTGATCACCCGCAAGTTGCTCGCCCGCCTGGAGCCGGCCGCCCGCACCGGCGACTGACCGTCACGACCCCGCAGGTAGCGTGGGCCGCCGGTCGACGGGAGGAGCGGGTGTGGGTGAGCCGGTCGAGATCGACACCGGGCAGGCGGACCAGCGCGCCGTCTACGACGCGCTGCGCGCCCGCTGCCCGGTCGCCCACGAGGACGGCGCCTGGGTGGTGCTGCGCCACGCTGAGGTCGTCGCCGCGGCCACCGACCCGGTCGCCTTCTCCAGCAACGTCACCGGCCGGCGCGCGATCCCGAACAGCCTGGACGGGCCGGAGCACGCGGCGTACCGAGCGGTCGTCGACCGCTACCTGACCGCCGAGCGCGTGGCCCGGCAGGAGCCGGTCTGCCGCCAGCACGCGGTCGCCATCGTCGACGCGCTGCCACGCGACGTCACCGTGAAGACCATCGGTGGGATCGGTGTGCCGTACGCCGTGCGCTCCCAGTCCTCCTGGCTGGGCTGGCCGGCCGAGCTCGAGGGGGAGCTGGTCGCCTGGATGCAGGACAACCACGCCGCCACCCGGTCCGCGGACCGCGCGCGGACCGCGGAGGTAGCCGAGCGCTTCGACCACTTCATCCGCACCCTGCTGGACGAGCGGCGGGACCGCCCGGTGGTCGACGTCACCGGCGAGCTGCTGCAGGAGACCGTCGAGGGCCGGCCACTGACCGTCGAGGAGGTCGTGTCGATCCTGCGCAACTGGACCGCCGGCGATCTCGGGTCGCTGGCCACCTCGGTCGGCGTGATCGTGCACTTCCTCGCGGCCAACCCGGCACCGCAGCGCGAGGTGCGCGCGCTGGTCGAGGCCGGGGACCGGGCCGGGGTGGAGGCGGCCGTCGAGGAGATCCTGCGCATCGACGACCCGTTCGTGGCCAACCGCAGGGTGGCGACCAGGACCCTGGGGCTCGGCGGCGAGACGATCTCCGAGGGTGATCGGCTGCTGCTCAACTGGACCGCCGCCAACCGCGATCCGCTCGTCTTCGGGGACCCCGACGAGTTCGACCCCGCCGGTCACGCCGCGGCCAACCTGGTCTTCGGGATCGGTCCGCACGTCTGCCCGGGCCGCGAGCTCACCCTGATGGAGCTGCGCGTGGTCGTCGAGGAGCTGCTGGTGCGCACCACCTGGCTCGAGCCCGCGCGCGACCGGCCGGCCGTGCGCGAGACCCCGCCGGTCGGGGGCTGGGCCCGGGTCCCCGTCGTGCTGCGCTGATCCTCGGCAGGCCCGGGCCGACTCCGGGCCGTCAGGCGTGCGTGCGGTCCTTGCCGGCGACCGACTCCGCGACGCCGATCAGGAGCACGGCCGCGACGACGGCCAGCACGAAGCCGAGCACGTTGAGCTCCCAGATGCTGCCGGTGCCGAACGCCTGGGCGATCAGGCCGCCGATCAGCGAACCGACCAGGCCCAGGCCCAGGGTCGCGAGGATGCCGAGGTTCTGCCGGCCGGGCTTGATGAGGCGGGCCAGGGCGCCGATGATGAGCCCGGCCACGAGGAAACCGATCATGCTCCTCAACGTATCCGCTGGCCCCCCGGCCGAAACCGACGCGAGCGTCCGGAGCCGGGCCGGGGCCCTTCGGCCCTTTTTTCCCAGGACCGCGATCCGCATGCTGGAGGCATGGAGCTGCCCGAACTGCGTCGTCAGGCGCGCGACATCGTCGACGACCCCACCTTGACCTTCCGCCAGCGGATGCACCGGCTCGCGACGCTCGCCGAGAACTCCCTGGAGCCGCCCGAGGTCTCCGCGGCATGCGCGGAGGCGCTCGACAAGCGGATCATCTGCGACATGTACGAGGGCAACGCGCCGCACCGGCCGCGCTACCTGCTGCCCGACTACGCGACGCTGCTGCGCCACGGCTCGGCGTTCCTCGAGCTCGGTCCGGCGACGGACCTGGACGAGGCGCTCACCACGCTGCTCATCGGCTACAGCCAGGTGCCGTCCATCACCGGCTACCCGGTGTGGCTCGGCGACCTCGACGCGCTCCTGGAGCCGTACGTCGAGGGCGTCTCCGACGAGGAGCTGCACCGCAGGCTGCGGCTGTTCTGGATCTCGCTGGACCGGATGTTCCCCGACGCGTTCACCCACGCGAACCTCGGGCCCGACGACAGCCGGGTCGGCCGGATGGCCCTGCGCCTGGAGCGCGAGCTGCTGCAGGTGGTGCCGAACCTCTCGCTCAAGGTCGACCCCGAGCGCACCCCGGACGACTACGTCCGCGACGCGGTCGAGACCGTGTTCGCCTGCGGCAAGCCGCACTTCGTCAACCACCCGATGATGGTCGGCGACCTGGGTCCGGCGTACGGCGTGGTGTCCTGCTACAACTCGCTGGTCGCCGGCGGCGGCTCGCACACCCTGACCCGGCTGAACCTGCGCGAGGTCGCGCTGCGCCACGAGGGCGAGCGCACCTCGTTCCTCGACGAGCTGCTGCCGCGCTACGTCGAGCTGACCGCGGAGCTGATGGAGGCGCGGATCCGGCACCTGGTCGAGGAGGCCCGGTTCTTCGAGCACTCCTGGCTGGTCACCGATGGTCTGCTGCACCTGGACCGCTACGCCGCGATGTTCGGCGTCTACGGCCTCGCGGAGGCGGTGTCGATCGTGCTCGAGCACGAGGGCGTCGACGCCCGCTACGGCCACGACGACGTCGCTGACGAGCTCGCGCTCCAGATCCTCACCCGCGTGCACGAGCTGGTCGCGGCCCGGCCGATGCCCTACTGCGAGGGGAACGGCGGGCGGGCGTTCCTGCACAGCCAGTCCGGCATCGACTCCGACGTCGGCGTGACCGCCGGCTGCCGGATCCCGGTCGGCGACGAGCCGGACCTGCTGCGGCACCTGCGCACGATCACCCCGAACCACGCGCTGTTCCCGGCGGGCATCAGCGACGTGCTCGCCTTCGACGACACCGCGCGCCGCAACCCGGACGCCGTGGTCGACGTGATCCGCGGCGCCTTCCGGACCGGGATGCGGGACGTGACGTTCAACCTGGACAGCAACGACTTCATCCGGATCACCGGCTACCTGGTGCGCAAGTCCGACCTGGCCAGGATCGAGCAGGGCGCGCGGCACGACAGCACGTTCCTCGGTGCGGGGTCGGTCGCCCAGTCGCACGTCGACCGGAGAGCGCCGAAGCGGATCGTCGCCCATGAGATCGACGCCGGTCCGGCTCGCTGACGTCATCCCGTTCTCCTGGGTGGACGGCCCGGGGAACCGGTTCGTCGTCTTCGTCCAGGGCTGCTCGTTCGACTGCCTGGCCTGCCACAACCCCGAGACGATCGCACCGTCCGGGCCGGCCGCCCGGGTCAGCTCGACGGGGGAGCTGCTCGAGCAGATCCGGGTGGCCGAGCCCTACCTGTCCGGGGTCACGGTCTCGGGCGGCGAGGCGACCGGGCAGTGGCGGTTCGTGCGCGACCTGTTCGCCGAGGTGCGCGCGGACCCGCAGCTGGCCCGCCTGACGACGTACGTCGACTCGAACGGGCACGCGCTCCCGCGGGTCTGGGACGCGCTGCTGCCGGTGACCGACGGGTTCATGATCGACCTCAAGGCGCTCGACCCCGAGGTGCACCGCCGGCTCACCGGGCGGGGCAACGAGCTGGTGCTCGACTCGATCCGCTACCTGCACGGTCAGGGTCGGCTGCACGAGGTGCGGCTGCTCCTGGTTCCGGGGTACAACGACAGCCCGGACCAGCTCGCCCGGACGGCCGCGTGGCTCGCCGCCCTCGACCCGCGCCTGCGGGTGGTGGTCATCGGCTTCCGCCGGCACGGCGTGCGCCCGGAGCACCAGCACCTCCCCGAGGCCACGCCGGAGCTGATCGAGGACGCCCGGCGAGCGCTCGCCGCGGCCGGCCTCGGTGCGGTCGTCACCGTCTGACGGGCCGGCGCGAGGTCCGCTCTCAGCCGAAGGCGTGGTCGGGGGCCTCGCTCGGCAGCTCGCTCAGGCGGACGGTCGACTCCGGCCAGGCGATCTCGGCCGCCTCGGCGCCGACGATCACGGTGTGCCGATGCAGGCGGCGTACGACGGTCCGCACCAGCCACGGGCCCTGGTCGCCGCGCCGGTCGTAGCCCAGCAGCGACCCCGGACGGCCGTGCCCGACCATCAGCGAGCAGAGCACCAGCGAGCCGTCGTCACCGGGCTCGAACCGGGCGTCCATGACCCGACCGACCCGCTCGCCGTCGGGGCCGCGGACCGCCATCCCGGTCAGCCGCCCCAGGCGGTGGCCCTCGTGGTCGCGGCGCAGCACCCCGTCGCGTCGCACCGAGAGGTGCAGCGCGCTGTCGAGGCGGTCCACGTCCTCCATGTCGATGCGCCACGGGCGGGTTCGGTGCGGCTCGGCGGGCTTGAGCTGGGCCCACTTCTCCACGAGCGCGCTGCCGGTCCGTCCGCCGATCCGGGCGAGGAGCGCAGCGGGCCCGGTCAGCACCGCGGTGATCGCCAGGTGCGTGCCGACCTGGGTGAGCTCGACGTCGTCGACCTTGCCGAGCAGGGCGCCCTCGGAGTCGACGAGCTGACGGTCGAGCAGGTGCAGGGCACCGTCGATCCGTCCCTCGAGCCGGTTCTCCCGGCGCTCGTCGCCGCTCACTGGCCCATCCTCGTCCAGATCATCAGCGGCAGCGCCGCCACCGAGGCCACCCCGATCACCACCAGGTAGATGCTGCCGAGACCGTTGGCCAGGCGTCCGTTGACGTGCTCGCCCATGTAGTCGGGGTCGTTGGCCACGACGAGGATCGGGAAGTAGGTCAGCGGCAGCGCGACCGCCGAGAACACCACGGACACCTCCGTGACCAGGATCGGGTCGACGGCGGTCATCAGGAATGCCGTGGCGGCGAGCGTGGCCAGCACCACCACCGCGTGGAAGGAGACCGCCTGGCTCGGGCGGACGTACTTGCCCCACTGGGTGCCGAAGTACTGCCCGATGCTGTAGCCCACGCTGAGGCCCGTCTCGCAGGCCGCACCGAACGTCGCCGCGACGAAGCCGAGGATCGCGAAGGCGAGCCCGACCTTGCCCAGGGCGGCGGCGACCGGGAGCCCGACCTGGCCGAGGCTGTCCACACTGATCTCCGACGGGCCGAGCACCAGCCAGGCGCTCCCTGCGATCGCCAGCGAGAGCAGGCCACCGAGCGGGAACCCGACGAAGACGTTGGCTCGCATGGTCGGGATGTCCTCCGGGGTCCAGCGCTCCTCGACGCCGCCGGAGGAGAAGAAGAAGACCTCGTACGGCGTCATCGCGGCGCCGAACAGCGCGACGGAGTAGTAGGCGAAGGTGCGCCAGTGCTCGTCGGACGGCTTCTCGGCGGCCGCGGCCTGCTGGGCGAGCGCGGCCCAGTCCGGGCCGAGCTGCCACAGTCCGACCGCGAACACGATCAGCGCGAGCCCGAGCAGGCCCAGCACGTTCTCGATCGCGCTGAACTTCGCCTTCCACAGCACGAACCAGACCAGCAGCCCGATCAGCGGCACGATCAGCAGCAGGTGCACGGAGGCGACCAGCTGGAGCGCGAGGGCGACGCCGCCGATCTCGGCGACGAACGTGAGGAACGTGATCAGCAGCGAGGCGAGCAGGTTCAGCAGCCCGAGCCGCGGCCCCAGCCGCTCGCGCACCAGGTCGAAGGTGGCCCGCCCGCTGACCGCGGCGACGCGGCCGGACATCTCGGCGAAGACGCAGATGCCGAGGACGCCGACGACGACCACCCAGGCCAGGGAGAGACCGAAGCGCGCGCCGACCTGGGCGTTCGTGACGAGGTCCCCGATGTCGACGAAGCCGCCGATCGCGGTGAGGATGCCGAGGGCGACCGCGAGGTACTTCTTCACCGCAGGCCGTCCGCGGCGTCGGTCAGGTCACGGTCCAGTCCCTCGAGCTGGTCGAGCAGCCTCGGGTACCGGTCGCTGTCGCGGCGCACGATCGCGATCCGGACCTCGCTGAGCAGGTCGGAGGCGTCGGACATCAAGCTGGTGACGCGCTTGTACGTCGCGTCGTCGCGGGGCTCGGGCTGCTCCCCGCCGAACTTGGCCATGGTCGCGCCCACCGCGGACTCGCTGTCCTGCGCGACGACCTGCTGGTACTTGCCCGGCACCTTGTTCTCGCGCTCGAGCCGCAGCAGCAGGGCGACGGTGGCCACCTGGCTGGCCGTGTCCTCCAGGGCCTGGCGGGCCTGGTCGGTCCACGAGGTGTGGTCGGGCGACTGGGGTGCGCAGCCGCCGCCCAGGAGCACCACCAGCGCGGTGCCCAGGGCCGCGAGCGCACGCGCGGTCGATCTCACGCCGGCTCCGTACCCAGAGGGTCGGAGGGTCAATCGGTCGCCGATCGACGCACGAGGCTGCGCAGCAGCCCGCGGGTGCGCCGGCCCTCGGGGATCGCCCGGGTCATCCAGACGTGGAACATCGACGGCACCTCGATCACGTCCAGGGCGGCGCCGGCACCCTCGGCGCGCGCTGCGAGCGCGTCGACGGCCGGCCGCAGGATGTCCCGGTCGCCGATGAGCACGTGCAGGGGTGGGAGGCCGGAGAGGTCGCCGTGGACCGGGCTCACGGTCGGGTCGGCGGGGCCGCGCTCCGCGGCCCACCACCGTCCGGCCGCGCGCAGCCCGGACTCTGCGAGCATCGGGTCGCTGGCCTCGAGGTCGGCGACCTCGTGCTCGTCGAGGGTGGCATCGGCCCAGGGGCACAGCGCCACCACCGCGGCCGGCTGCGGGCCGCCAGCGTCGCGGAGCTGCTGCGCGAGCACGATGACGAGCGCGCCGCCCGCGGAGTCACCCATCAGCACCGTCGGGAGGTCGTCCGCACCGGTGCTCGCCGCCGCGAGCCGGGTGAGCTGGGGGAGCACCTGCGCGACGGTCGCGTCCGGCGCGAGGGGGTACGCCGGCACCGCCACCTCGGCCGGGGTGCGAGCCAGTGCGCGCACGAGCCGCCAGTAGTCGGCGGTCAGGGGGTGCACGTAGCCGCCGCCGTGGATGTAGAGCACCCGGGCGACCGGTCGCGGGCGCCGGGGCCTCGCGGTCCACACTCGCAGGTCGCCGACGGTGGTCGTCGCGACCCGGCAGGCCAGGCGGGTCAGCAGGGTGGGTGGCCGGTCGCCCTTGCGCTGCCGGTCCAGGGCGGTCCGGCGGGTGCGCTCGGCTCCCTCGAACGCCTGCTTGTCTCGCGCCAGGCGCATGAGGACGACGTACCCGCGAGCCCGCAGGCTCGCCGGTCGGTCGTCGACGTGCCAGGTGACCATGCCGCCCATCCTGACGGACCGGCGGTGAGCCGGGCCGGCTCCTGGGGCGACGCACCGAGGGCCGAGGAGCCTCGTGCGGGAGGATCCAGGGGTGAGCTCGATCGACGACTTCTCGAGCCTGGTCGCGCAGCTGCCGGGCGTGACGCGCACCGACCGGGCCCGGTGGTCGCAGTTCGACGTCCTCGGCCAGCGCTTCGCCTATCTGTGGGAGCGCACCGTGACCGTCGGGCTGAAGCAGACCATCGCCGAGCAGCTCGGGCTGGTGGGGGAGCGACCGGACGTGTTCGAGGTGCAGTTCACGGCGCACGGCTTCGGCTGGGTCGTCGTGCACCTGGAGAAGGTCGAGCGCGACGAGCTCGCCGAGCTGGTCTTCGAGGCGTGGCGGCTCTCGGCGCCCGCCGAGCTGGTGGCCGAGCGCGCGGACCGGCTCCCGGTGTGACCGCGCGGTAGCATCGCCCGGACCAACCTGTCGACGGTCCTCGCCACGGTCGCCCGCGCGGTACCCGACCAGGAGGTGCTGGTCTGGCGCGACCGGAGGCTGACCTACGCGGGGCTGGACGCCCGGGTCGACGGTCTCGCGCACGCGTGGGTCGAGCACGGCCTGGGCTGCCACGCGGAGCGCGACCGGCTGGCGGTGGTCCGGGTCGACGTCGTCGAGCGCTCCCCGTCGGGCAAGGCCGGCTACCGCTGGGCCCGGACCCGGGCGACCTCCGTGGGCGCCGCCCGAGCATGAAGGCCGGGTGACCGGGCACCGACGCGCATGGCCTCCTTCGACACCGTGGTCCTCGACATCGACGGCACGCTGCTCGACTCCAACTACCACCACGCCCTGGCCTGGTCGCGCGCCTTCGACAGGGTCCTGGACCGGCACGTCCCGGTCTCCGCGATCCATCGCCACATCGGGATGGGCGGGGACCGCCTGGTCGCGGCCGTCGCCGGCGACGACGTCGAGGACCGGCACGGCGACGAGGTGCGCGAGCGCTGGGAGAAGGAGTACGACGAGGTCATCGACCGGACCCGGCTCTTCGAGTCGGCGCGCGACCTGCTCATCGCGATCGGCGAGGCGGGCGCGAAGGTCGTGCTGGCCAGCTCGAGCATCCCGAAGCACGCCCAGCGCCCCCTGGAGCTGCTGCGCGCGGGCGAGCACTCCGACGCGTGGACCACCAGCGAGGACGCCGAGGAGTCCAAGCCCGACCCCGAGCTGCTCGAGGCCGCCCTCGAGAAGGTCGCCGGCGGCCGCGCGGTGATGATCGGCGACTCGGTGTGGGACGTGGCGGCCGCCGACGCGCAGGGGATCCCGACCATCGGGCTGCTCTGTGGCGGCTACGGGCGCCAGGAGCTCCTGCACGCCGGCGCCGTCGCCGTGTACGACGACCCGGCCGACCTGCTCGCCCACCTGGACGCGGCGTTCGCCACGGCCGCGACGGGCACGCCGGGCACGCCGGGCTAGTGCCGGCGGGCCCCCGTCCCGCCGGCACTCGTCACCTGGTCGCCGCCTGGTGCCGGCCGGTCGCTGGCTAGTCGCTCGCCGCGATCGTCCAGTAGCTGTCGGCCGGGGCACCCGCGCTGTCGAAGCAGCGCACGTTCACGCTGCTGGACCCCCAGGAGCCGACCGTGCACCAGGTCGGGGTGCCGCCGTACCCCGAGACGACCACGTTGCCGCCGTTGAGGTTCAGGCCGGCGAAGGTGATGGTGTAGCTGCCGGTGCCGTTGTGCACCACGTCGACCGAGCCGCCGGAGCGGTTGTAGGTGTAGCCGTTGCTGGTCAGGTCCGCGTTCGCGCTCGGGGAGCTGTTCCACGCGTAGGCGCGCACGACGCCCAGGTCTCCGGTGCCGAACACGCTCGCCCGGTCGACCGCGCCGGCAGCCAGGTCGGTGCCGGTGACGCCGCCGTTCTTGAGGTCGACGCTCTTCACCGAGTTGTTGACGATCTGACGCGACCCGACGGAGTTGGCAGGCACCATGCTCGCCGCGACCGCGGCGCCGCCGCCGCCGATCGCGATGACCAGGGCCATGGTGCTGGCGACGTTCGCGTAGGTCATCCGTGCCTTGAGCCTGCTGAACATGAGCTGGTCCACCGTTCTGGAGGGGATGGGTGCTCGTCAGCAAAGAGCAGATCCCCAGCGCCCACCTGACGCGGACGGGCGTCCGCGACCGGCCCGGTGTGGCTATTGCGACCGGCCGACCTCCTCGAGCTCGCTCCAGTCGACGGTCGCGGTGCGTCGCTTGTACTCGGTGACCAGGCCGGGCCAGTTGGTGGTGATCCGGCTGCCGTCGACGTACCAGCTGTCGCAGCCCGCCCACACGCTCTCGCCCAGTCGCCCCTGCATCTCGCGGTCGTAGGCCTCCCAGACCTCACGGCGCACGGCGACCCGGTGCGCGGCGCCGTCGGCGATCCGCCGGGCGACCTGGGCGATCCAGCCGGCCTGGGCCTCCATCATCCCGATGATCGAGCTGCCGCCGAGGTTGGTGTTGGGCCCGTAGACGCAGAACAGGTTGGGGAAGCCGGGCACGCTCAGCCCGAGGTGGGCGCGGGCGCCGTCGGCCCACACCTCCTTCAGGGATACGCCGCCGGCGCCGCGCACGTCGATGCCGGCCAGGAACTCGGTCGCGGCGAAGCCGGTGCCCCAGATCAGCACGTCGGCCTCGTGCAGCGCGCCGTCGGCGGTCCGTACGCCGGCCGGCTCGATGTGGGTGATCCGGTCGGTGACCACGTCGACGTGGTCGCGGTCCAGCGCGGGGTACCAGTCGTTGGAGAACAGCAGGCGCTTGCAGCCGATCGGGTAGTCGGGCAGCAGCCTGCGGCGCAGCGCGGGATCGCGCACCTGGCGGCGCAGCTGGAGCCGCCACGCGGCTCGCAGCGCGCCGATCATCGGCCGGGTGATCGGCGACTCGCCCGCCAGCGCTCCGTTGAGCCGCTCGGTGAGCCAGTAGACCGCCCGCCGCTCCGCGGCCGGGATCGCCGGCCACCGGTGGAACAGCCGGTGGTGGCGCGGTCGGTAGGCCTGGTCCGGCTTGGGGACGACGTACGGCGCGGACCGCTGGAAGACCGCGAGCGCGCCGACCCGGTCCACGATCCCGGGGACGAACTGGATCGCGCTCGCGCCGGTGCCGACGACGGCGACCCGCTTGCCGGTCAGGTCGACCTCGTGGCGCCACTGCGCCGAGTGGAAGGCGGGGCCGGCGAACGTCGAGGCGCCCGGGATGGTCGGCACGATCGGGTTCGAGAGCTGCCCGACGGCGGAGATCACCAGGTCGGCCGTCACCGTGCCCGTGCTGGTGATGACCCGCCAGGTCGACGTGGCGTCGTCGTACTCCACTGCGGTGACCTCGACCCCGGTGCGGACCAGGTCGAGCAGCCCGTCCGCCGCGGCGGTGCGCCGGATGTAGTCGAGGATCTCCGGCTGCGGGGAGTAGCGCCGGCCCCACTCCGGGTTGGTCGCCCACGACCAGGAGTAGAGCGGCGACGGGACGTCGCACGCGGCGCCCGGGTAGGTGTTGTCCCGCCAGACCCCGCCGATCTCCTCGGCCCTCTCGAGGATCGTCACGTCCGTGACGCCCGCCTGCCTGAGGGCGTGGGCCATGCCCAGCCCGCCGAACCCGGCGCCGATGACGACCACGTGCATGGTGCCGACCGTAGCGGTCCGGGTCGTCGGCCGTCGTTCACGTCCGGGTCACGTTCCTTCCGCCGAGACGGCACCTGCGGTCCCTAGGTTCCGGTCCATGACGACTGCCCCCGCACCCCACGACCGCCCGCTGCTGCCCGTGCACCCGGTCGGCTCCGGCAACCGGCACGGCTCCCGGAGCCACCTGACCTGCTACTTCCGCTGCGGCAACGCCTGCGACCGGCCCGAGCCCAACCGCAGCGACAACGGGCACATCCAGGACGAGATCGCGAAGGCCGTCCAGCGCCGCTCCGTGCTCAAGGGCGCCGCCGTCGGATCGGGCGCGCTGGTGCTCGGCGGGATGGTCGGCTCGCAGGCTCCGGCCGCGGCTTCGGTGCCGCCCGGTACCCCAGCAACCGGTGAGCGGGCTGCGGCCGGCGACCTCGCCCGGACGGCGTTCCGGCCGGTGGCGCCCAACAAGCGGGACGCGGTGACCACGGCGGAGGGCTTCGACCACGACGTCGTGATCCGCTGGGGCGACCCGGTGGTCCCGGGAGCGCCGGGGTTCGACGTCCGCCACCAGACGCCGGAGGCCGCGAGGCAGCAGTTCGGCTACAACTGTGACTACGTCGGCGTGCTGCCGCTGGCCCGGGACAAGAAGCGGGCGCTGCTCGTGGTCAACCACGAGTACACCGACGAGGACCTGATGTTCCCGACCGGTGCGTACTCGGCCGAGGACATCGCGAGGATCGCGATGGCCAACCACGGCATGTCGGTGGTCACGATCAAGCGCGGGCTGGTGCCCGGGTCGTGGCTCCGCGAGCGGACGGCCGCCAAGGCGCGCCGCAACCGGCGCATCCACACCGAGACCGCCTTCACGATCGTCGGCCCGGCGGCCGGCGACGAGCGGCTCCGGACGACGGCCGACCCGACCGGCAAGCGCGTCCTGGGCACCCTCAACAACTGCGCCGGCGGAACGACGCCGTGGGGAACCGTCCTCTCCGGCGAGGAGAACTTCAACCAGTACTTCGACAAGTCCGGGGAGCTCGACCCCCGCTACGCGGCTGAGTACGCCCGATACGGCATCACCGGTACCGGGAGCAGGGGCTGGTCGGCCGTCGACCCGCGCTTCGACCTGACGACCGAGCCGCACGAGCCGCACCGCTTCGGGTGGATCGTCGAGATCGATCCGGACGACCCGACGTCGACGCCTCGCAAGCTGACGATGCTCGGCCGGTTCAAGCACGAGGGCGCCAACATCGCCATCGCCAGGAACGGTCGCGTCGTCGCCTACATGGGTGACGACGAGCGGGGCGACTACATGTACAAGTACGTGTCGGCCGGGAAGCTCGACAGGAGCGGTACGGCGAAGGCCCGACGGCACAACATGACGCTGTTGTCGAAGGGCACGCTCCACGTCGCCGCCTTCGCCGGCGACGGTACGGACGACGGCGTCTTCGACGGCACCGGGCGGTGGATCCCGCTCTGCTCCGACACAGAGTCGTTCGTCGACGGCATGTCGGTCGCCGACGTCTTGATCTTCACCCGCCTGGCCGCCGACAGGGTCGCGGCCACGAGGATGGACCGTCCCGAGGACGTCGAGCCGAACCCCGTCAACGGCAAGGTGTACGCCGCGCTGACCAACAACTCCAACCGCGGCAAGGCCGGCATGGAGGCCGACGAGGCCAACCCGATCACCTCCTCGATGGTCCGGTCGGCGCTGGGGGAGCCGCTCACCTCGGCCTCGGGCAACCGCAACGGCTACGTGCTGGAGCTGACCCCGGCCGCCACCGACCACGCTGCCACCACGTTCACCTGGGACCTGATGCTGGTCTGTGGCGACCCGGCCGCCGCAGAGACCTACTTCGGCGGCTACGACAAGGCCGGCGTGAGCCCGATCAGCTGCCCGGACAACGTCGCGTTCGACACGACCGGCAACCTCTGGATCTCCACCGACGGGAACGCGCTCGGCTCCAACGACGGCATCTTCCGGGTGCCGACCAAGGGCCCCGAGCGCGGCCGGGTCCAGCAGTTCGTCACGATGCCGCGCGGTGCCGAGGCCTGCGGCCCGCTGATCGCCGACCAGAACCGGTCGCTGTTCTTCGCGGTCCAGCACCCCGGCGAGGTCGACGGGGCGACGTTCGAGGACCAGGCGAGCACCTGGCCGCACACCGACGACTTCCCGCGCCCCTCGGTCTGCGTCGCGTTCCGCCAGGCCTGACCGCGTCTGGCGTGTCGGCTTCGCCGCCACGCCGGCCGCGGATCGCTCTTGGGTCAGTCGCGAGACGGTGTGGTTGCGGTCGGTGCGTCGGCTGCGGGCCTCGGGACGTCATACGAACCGTACGTTCTCTGATCGTGGCGGTGTGTGACGTCCCGGGGTTAGCACGCACACTCAACAAGAGAGCCCGACTCGGCCCCGTCGGGCGACTGTGGCCCTCCGGCGCGGGAGGGGTACCCTGGCTGCATGTGGAGGACCCTGCTCCTTACCTAGCCGCGTCGATCGCACCACCTCGACGCGGCTGCCCCTCGTGCCCGAGGGGCTTTTTTGTGCCCGGAGCAGCCCCACGACACCAGAGCTGAGAGAGACGAGATGAGCGAGCAGGAGACCCAGCAGGCCCCGCAGGCGACGGAGACCGCGACGTACGACGCGCGCGCGATCCAGGACAAGTGGCTGCCCGTGTGGGAGCGGCTGCAGCCCTTCCGCGCGGACGACGCGTCGCCGCGGGAGCGGAAGTACGCGCTCACGATGTTCCCCTACCCCAGCGGCGACCTGCACATGGGCCACGCGGAGGTCACCGCCCTGCACGACGTGATCGCGCGCTACTGGTGGCAGCGCGGCTACGAGGTGCTGAACCCGATGGGCTGGGACTCCTTCGGCCTGCCCGCCGAGAACGCCGCGATCCGCAACGACGAGCACCCGGCGACCTACACCTACGCGAACATCGAGACGCAGTACGAGTCCTTCAAGCGGTACGCCGTCTCCTTCGACTGGTCGCGCCGGCTGCACACCTCCGACCCGGAGTACTACCGCTGGACCCAGTGGCTGTTCCTGAAGTTCCGCGAGCGCGGGCTGGCCTACCGCAAGTCCTCACCGGTCAACTGGTGTCCCAACGACCAGACGGTGCTGGCCAACGAGCAGGTCGTCGACGGCCGCTGCGAGCGCTGCGGCGCCGAGGTCACCAAGCGCGAGCTGACTCAGTGGTACTTCAAGATCACCGACTACGCCCAGGAGCTGCTGGACCGCCTGGACGACCTGGAGCCGACCTGGCCGGCGCGGGTCGTCACCGCACAGCGCAACTGGATCGGGCGCTCCGAGGGCGCGCACGTCGACTTCGTGGTCGAGGGGCGTGACGAGCCGGTGACGGTCTACACGACCCGGCCGGACACCCTGTACGGCGCGACGTTCATGGTCGTGGCCGCGGACGCCAGGCTGGCCGCGCAGATCGTGTCCGACGAGCAGCGGCCGGCGCTGGAGACCTACCTGGAGAGCGTGCGCCGGGAGTCCGAGATCGACCGGCTGGCGACCGACCGTCCCAAGACCGGCGTGTTCCTGGGCGTGCACGCGGTCAACCCGGTCAGCGGCGAGCGGATCCCGGTCTGGGCGGCCGACTACGTGCTGGCCGACTACGGCACCGGCGCGATCATGGCCGTCCCTGCGCACGACCAGCGCGACCTGGACTTCGCCAAGGAGTTCGGCCTGCCCGTCCGGCGCGTCGTGGACACCGGCGAGGAGAACCCGGAGGAGACGTACGTCGCCACCACCGGTGACGGCGTCTACGTGAACTCCGGCCCGCTGGACGGCATCACCGACAAGGCGACCGGCGTCCGCACCACCATCGAGATGTTGGAGGCCGCCGGCACCGGCACCGGCGCGGTCAACTTCCGGCTGCGCGACTGGCTGCTGAGCCGGCAGCGCTACTGGGGCGTCCCGATCCCGATCATCCACTGCGACGCGTGCGGCGAGGTCGCCGTGCCGTACGACCAGCTGCCGCTGGAGCTGCCCGAGCTGCGGGGTGCCGACCTGAAGCCCAGGGGCGTGTCGCCGCTGGCGGCCGCCGAGGACTGGGTCAACGTCACCTGCCCCGAGTGCGGCGGCGCCGCCAAGCGGGACAGCGACACGATGGACACGTTCGTCGACTCCTCCTGGTACTTCCTGCGCTACTGCTCGCCGGACTACACCGACGGCCCGTTCGACGTGGAGAAGGCGAAGGCGTGGATGCCCGCCGACATCTACGTGGGCGGCGTCGAGCACGCGGTCCTGCACCTGCTGTACGCGCGCTTCTTCACCAAGGTGCTGCGCGACATGGGGATGCTGGAGGTGGACGAGCCGTTCGCCGCCCAGCTGAACCAGGGCATCGTCATCAACCAGGGCAAGAAGATGAGCAAGTCGCTGGGCAACGGCGTCAGTCTGGGGGACCAACTAGCGGAGTTCGGGGTGGACGCGGTCCGTGTGACGCTGGTCTTCGCCGGCCCGCCGGAGGACGACATCGACTGGGCGGACGTGTCGCCGGCCGGCGCCCTGCGGTTCCTGCAGCGCGCCTGGCGGCTGTCGGGTGACGTCACCTCCGCGGCCGGTACGCCGGCCGCCGGCGGCGACGTCGCGCTGCGCCGGGTCACCGCGCGGACCGTGCACGACGCGGCCGAGCTGGTCGAGTCCTACCGGTTCAACGTGATGGTGGCCCGGGTGATGGAGCTGGTGAACGCCACCCGCAAGGCGATCGACGGCGGCCCCGGCCCGGCCGACCCCGCGGTGCGCGAGGCGACCGAGACGGTGGCGATCCTGCTGTCGCTGGTCGCGCCGTACGTCGCCGAGGAGATGTGGGAGCGGCTGGGGCACGAGCCCACGGTCGCCCGCGTCGGCTGGCCCGAGGTGGACCCGGCGCTGCTGGTCGAGGAGCAGGTGACCGCGGTGGTCCAGATCCAGGGCAAGGTGCGCGCCCGGCTGGAGGTCGCGCCGGACATCAGCGAGGCCGACCTGGAGCAGCTGGCGATGGCGGATCCCGCCGTGGTCCGCGCGATCGACGGCCGCCCGGTGCGCAAGGTGATCGTCCGGGCGCCGAAGCTGGTCAACGTCGTCGTGTGACGGCTCGGTGGTCGGGCTTGCCGAGACCACTACCCTCGCCCTCATGCCGGTCGTCATCGTCACCGACTCGACCGCCAGCCTCCCGCCGGAGGTGGCGGCCGAGCGCGGCGTACTGGTGGTGCCGCTGCAGGTGGTGATCGGTGCGACCGTGTACGACGAGGGCGCCGACGGGGCGACGCCGGAGCTGGTGGCGGCCGCGCTCAAGGAGTGGAAGCCGGTCAGCACGTCCCGGCCCGGGCCGGCCGCGCTCCTGGAGGTCTACGAGCAGGCCGCCCGGGACGGCGCCACCGAGATCGTCTCGATCCACCTGTCCGGTCAGATGAGCGGCACCTTCGAGTCCGCCCAGCTGGCCGCCCGCGACGCCTCGATCCGGGTGCTCCCGGTCGACACCCGGCAGGTCGGCGTGGCGACCGGGTACGCCGTGCTCGCTGCCGCCGACGTCCTCGACGCCGGGGGAGACGCGGCCGCGGCCGCGGCGGCGGCCCGGGCGCGGGCCGCCGCGTCGGCCTCCCTGTTCTACGTCGACACGCTGGAGTACCTGCGCCGCGGCGGCCGGATCGGCAAGGCCGCCGCCCTGCTGGGCGGCGCGCTGTCGGTGAAGCCGCTGCTCCAGATCGAGGACGGCGTGGTCGCCTCGCTCGAGCGGGTCCGCACCTCGGCACGGGCGCTCGCGCGCCTCGAGGAGCTCGCCGTGCAAGCGGCCGGGGAGGCGGCGGTGGACGCCTGCGTCGCGCACCTGGCCAACCCCGAGCGCGCCGGCCAGCTCGCCGAGCGGCTCGCGCGCCGCCTCGAGGGCAACCTCGACGGCCGCGAGGTCTGGTGCGGCGAGCTGGGCGCCGTCCTCGGCGCCCACGTCGGTCCGGGCATGATCGCCGTCTGCGTCGCTCCGCGACTCTGAGTCGGGACCCGGAGCCCGGACTCCGGAGCCTCGGGCCGCGCGGCGCTGACCCGGACGTTCGGCCCGGGCGGCGTCCACAGGCGGTGCTGCGGCGCCGCCGTCCACATCCGTGGTCGCAGGCGCGGGCCGGGGTCCGTGCCGCTGCCTAGCGTCGCGGCATGTCCACCCCTCGCTCCGCCCGTCCCCGCCCCGAGCGCGAGGAGGTCGTCGCCCGCCGCCTCGCGCTGCTGCACGCCGAGCTGGCGGGCGCCCGGCCGGCGGCTCCGCTCCCCGCTGCCCTCCCCGGTGCGCTCCCAGGTCCGCCGCCCGAGCCGCCAGGGGTCCCGCCGCCCGAGCCGCCAGGGGGCGCGCCGCGCCCGGGCACGCCACCCGCGGTGCCGGTTCCCGGGCGGCACGCGTCGCGACGGCCCGGCGGGCCGACCGCGGTGCTGCCGGCCACCTTGCGCGGCCGGGTGTCCCTCGGGCCGGCGCAGCTCACGGTCGTCGCGCTGGTCGTCGCCCTTGGGCTGGCCGTGACCTGCTGGTGGGTGGTGCGTGGCGACGCCGACCGGCTCGAGGCGCCCGTGCTCGAGCCGACCGGTGCAGCCCTGACGACGGAGGGACCGCTCTCGGACGCGTCCCCGGTCGCGGCGCAGGCGTCCGCGGCCGCGACGGTCACCGTGGACGTGACCGGCAAGGTCCGCCGGCCCGGGATCGTCGTGCTCGACACCGGCGCCCGCGTCGTGGACGCGCTCGAGGCGGCCGGCGGCGCCCGCCGGGGCGTCGACCTGTCCGGGCTGAACCTCGCCCGGGTGCTCGTCGACGGCGAGCAGGTCGTGGTGGGCGAGCCGCCGCCGACGACCCTCGGGGCCGCCGCGGTGCCGAGTCCCGGAGCCTCCGGCGGGCCGTTGGTGAACCTCAACACCGCCACCCAGGCCGAGCTCGAGGCGCTGCCGGAGGTCGGGCCGGTGACGGCGCAGGCGATCCTCTCGTGGCGTGCCGAGCACGGCGGCTTCACCGCGGTCGACGAGCTGCTGGAGGTCGACGGCATCGGCGACGCGACGCTCGGTCAGCTCGCGCCCTTCGTGACGGTCTGACGACGTGGCCGAGGCTCTACCCCGCCGGCCGCCCGACCTGCGGATGCTGCTGCTCGGCGGTGCGGCGTGGGGCGGCGCCCTGGCCGCCCGGGCGATCGGCTGGTGGGTGCTCCCGGCGGCCCTGGGAGTCGGGCTGCTGGCCTGGCCGTCGGCCCGGGGCCGTGGTCGAGCAGCGGTGCGCACGACCGCCGGGCTGGTCCTGGTCGTCGCCGCGGTGGGTGCGGTCGCGACCCTCCGGCTCGAGCAGGTCGCCCACAGCCCGGTCGCGGACCTCGCCCGGGAGGGTGCGGCGGTGCGTCTGGTCGGCACGGTGCGGTCGGACCCGCGGCGCGCCGAGGGCCGCTTCGGCGACATCGTGACCGTGCGCCTCGACGTCCGCGAAGTGACCGGGCGCGGAGCGACGTACGCCCTGGCCGCGCCGGTCCTGGTGCTGGCCGACGAGGACTGGGCGGACGTCCCGCTGGGTGCGACCGTGACGGCCGCCGGCCGGCTCTCGCCGGCCGACGGCGGCGACC
Source organism: Nocardioides sp. (assembly GCF_030019515.1). Classification (GTDB taxonomy): domain Bacteria; phylum Actinomycetota; class Actinomycetes; order Propionibacteriales; family Nocardioidaceae; genus Nocardioides. The sequence goes on from NZ_JASEEQ010000004.1 coordinate 269,575, forward strand.
TCGCCGCGGTCCTCGGCGCCCGGGGCCCCCCGGAGGTGGTCGACGACCCGGACCGGTGGTGGGACGCAGCGGCGGCGGTGCGCGCCTCGGTCCGCGCGGCCGTCGCGCGCCGGCCGGACGCCCAGCGGTCGCTGGTCCCCGCGCTGGTCGACGGTGACGACGCCGCAGTCGACGACACGCTGGCCGCGGACTTCCGGACCACCGGGCTCACCCACCTGCTCGCCGTCTCGGGCACCAACCTGACCCTGGTGGTCGGGTTCCTGCTCGTGCTCGCCCGCTGGTGCGGAGTCCGAGGTCGCTGGCTGTACGCCGTGGGCGCGCTGGGCATCGCCGGCTTCGTGCTCCTGGCCCGCACCGAGCCGAGCGTGCTGCGGGCCGCGGTGATGGGGACGGTCGCGCTGTTCGCGATGGGCACGGAGGGGCGTGAGCGGGGCTCCCGGGCGCTGGGCGTGGCGGTGCTCGCGCTGCTGCTGGTGCGACCGGACCTCGCCGCCTCGGCGGGCTTCACGCTCTCGGTGCTCGCGACCGCCGGCATCCTGCTGCTCGCGCCGGGATGGCGCGACGCCCTCGCCCGGTGGCTGCCGCGGTGGGTGGCCGAGGCGATTGCGGTCCCGGCCGCGGCCCAGCTGGCCTGCACCCCGGTCGTGGCCGCGATCTCCGGCCAGGTCAGCCTGGTCGCGGTCGCCGCCAACCTGGCCGCCGCGCCGGTGGTCGGCCCGGCGACGGTGCTCGGGCTCGGGGGCGGGCTCGTGGGGCTCGTCTGGGAGTCCGGCGGCCGGTTGCTCGGCACCCTCGCCGGCTGGTGCGTCGGCTGGCTCGTGGTGGTCGCCACCCGCGGCGCGGCCCTGCCGTCCGCGGCGCTCGGGTGGGGGACCGGGGCCGTCGCGCTGGCCCTGCTGACGCTGGTGGTCGCGACGATCGCGCTCGTGGGTCCGCTGCTCCTGCGGCGCAGGTCCACCGGCCTGGGGTGCTGCGCGCTGCTGGTCGCGACCGTGCTGGTGCGCCTGCCGACGCCGGGCTGGCCTCCCGACGGGTGGGTGCTGGTCGCGTGCGACGTCGGCCAGGGCGACGCCCTGGTGCTCAACGCCGGGCCGCACGCCGCCGTGGTCGTCGACGCCGGGCCGGAGCCGGCGCTGGTGGACGCCTGCCTGGACCGGCTCGAGATCGAGACGGTGCCGCTGGTGGTGCTGACCCACTTCCACGCCGACCACGTCGACGGCCTGCCCGGGGTGCTCGACGGGCGCACCGTCGGCGCCGTGGAGACCACCCGGCTGCTGGACCCGCCCGAGGGCGTGGCCGCCGTGTCCGACGCGCTCGACGCGCTCGACGGCGCTGCCCTCGCGGCGGTCCCCGCGCCGTACGGCGCCACGCGCCGCGTGGGCCAGGTGTCCTTCCAGGTGCTGTGGCCGCCGGCGGACTCCCCGACGGTCGGACCCGGTGACGGGAGCACCGCGAACGAGGCCAGCGTGGTGCTGCTGGTGGAGGTGCGCGGCCTGCGGATGCTGCTCACCGGTGACGTCGAGCCCGAGGGCCAGGCCGCGCTCGCGCGGGCGCTGCCAGGCCTGCGGGTGGACGTGCTCAAGGTGCCTCACCACGGCAGCCGCTACCAGGACGAGGATTGGCTGCTGAGCCTGGGCGCGCGAGCGGCGCTCGTCTCGGTCGGTGCCGACAACGACTACGGGCACCCGGCGCCGGAGACCCTCGCCCCCCTCGAGGCCGCCGGCGTACGCGTGCTGCGCACCGACCTCGACGGGGACCTCGCGGTCATCGTCGACGGTGCGGGGGACGGCACCGGTGAGGGCGGTGGGCTGTCGGTGGCCACGCGTTAGGGTGTGCGCACCATGGCAGGTCCCTCCCAGCCGCGCGCGGCAGACGTCCTCGGTCGGGTCATCCTGGTGACCGGCAAGGAGGAGTTCCTCAACGAGCGGACGGTCGCCGCGGTGCGCGCCGCGGTCCGCGGCCACGACGCCGAGGCGGAGCTGTCCGAGACGGTGGCCGGTGACCTCTCGCTGGCCACGCTGGGCGAGCTGGCCGCGCCCTCGCTGTTCTCGAGCATCCGGTGCGTCGTCGTGCGGGCACTGGAGAACCTGCCCGACGAGTCGGTCGAGGGACTGGTCGCCTACGCCACGGCGCCCGCGGAGGACGTGGCGCTCGTGCTGGTGCACGGCGGCGGGCCCAAGGGAAGCGGCACGCTCACCAAGCTGCGCAAGCTGGAGGCGGTCACCGAGTCCAAGTCGGGGGAGCTGCGTCCTGCGGAGTTCCCGTCGTTCGTGGCCGCCGAGGTGCGCAGCCACGGGTCGTCCATCGACCAGGAGGCGGCCGACTTCCTCGTGCAGGCCGTCGGCCAGGACCTGCGCTCGCTCTCGGCGGCCGCCGACCAGCTGACCAACGACTTCCCGGGCCAGCCGTTGAGCGTCGAGAAGGTCAAGCAGTACTTCGGCGGCCGGGCCGAGGCGAAGTCCTTCGCCGTCGCCGACGCCGCGTTCTGGGGCCGGCGCACCGCCGCGCTCGAGGAGCTGCGCTGGGCCCTGGACGGCGGCACCGCACCGGTCCTGGTGACCTCGGCGTTCGCCGGCGGCGCCCGGGGGGTGGCGCGCTACAAGGCGGCCCCGCGGGGGATGCGCGACGCCGACCTGGCCCGCGAGGTCGGGGTGCCGCCGTGGAAGCTGCGCACCATCCGCGACCAGTCCCGCGGCTGGTCCGACGGCGGCATCGCCCGCGCGATCCGCGCGATCGCCCGGGCCGACGCCGACATCAAGGGCGCGGCCAGCGACCCGTCGTACACCCTCGAGCGCCTGGTCCTGACGATCACCGGCCTCCGCGAGCCCCGCTGACGCCGCCCCGGTCCTCCCCGCCCCGGCGGCCTGTCGACGGTTTCCCCGGCTAGCCGGGGATGTTGCCACTTGTGGGCCGAAACTTCGCCCGACAAGTGCCGGTTTCCCCGGCCGGCCGGGGAAACCTGCGGGCCAGCGCCGCGGACCATCCGTTGCTCCTGCTAGGCGGGCCGGCGGCAGCCCGAAATGCAGATCGACCCGCCAGACCTGGTCTGACGGGTCGACGGTGGCGGCGGCTCAGAGAGTCGCGGCCTTCTTGGCGATCGCGGACTTGCGGTTCGCGGCCTGGTTCTTGTGGATGATGCCCTTGGAGGCGGCCTTGTCCAGCTTGCGTGCGGCGTCGCGGCCGAGCGCCACGGCGCTGTCCTTGTCGCCGGTCTCGGCGGCCTCGCGGAACTTGCGCACGGCGGTCTTCAGGCCCGTCTTGACGGCCTTGTTGCGCTCGTGGCGCCGCTCGTTCTGCTTGTTCCGCTTGATCTGGGACTTGATGTTCGCCACTGGAGCAGCCTTCTGGTCGATGTGGACACGGGTCTTGATGTCTGGGTGCGTATCGGCGTGCGGGCAGCCGGACACGCGACGGACAACGTTAGCAGCGCAGCGCGCAGCGGCCCAAATCGCTCCTCACGTCCACCCGCGCCGCTCGCAGAGCCACTCCCAGCACACCTCGCCCTGCCAGCGCTGGGCGTCGCGCATGTACGGCGAGGTCGGCGGCACCGGCAGGGCCGCGGAGCGGAGGAAGTAGCCGGTGACCAGGGCGAGCGCGACGTCGACGGCCTCGGGGTCGAGGTCGCGGGTCAGCGGCGAGCCCGCGAGCACGGCGTCCACGTCCAGCCCGTCGCCGCGCGGCCCGATGAGCAGGAACAGGGTGTCCAGCCAGGCCGCGCCGACCACCGGCCAGTTCCAGTCGCACAGCAGGACCCGGCCGTCGTCGGCGAGCATCAGGTTGTCGTCGCGGACGTCGGTGTGGACCAGCGTGGACCCGGCGGTCACCTCACGGAACCGCGCGGCCAGGTCGGCGGCCCGGTCGGCGTGGTCGCGGCGTACGTCGGCCCAGAGGGCCGGCCAGCCGTCGAACTCGGTGGCGAAGTCGTCGACAGCCAGTCCCGCCGGCGGCGGGGTCAGCGTGAGCGCCAGCTGCTCGGTCATCCGCACGCAGGCCGCCAGGTCCTCCACGCGCCAGGGACGCTCCGGCTGGCGGGAGGCGACGTGCTCGATGCCGAGCACCACCCAGTCGTCGGGGTCGCCCGTGTCGTGGACCCAGAGCAGCCGCGGTGCCGGCGCCTCGTCGGGCAGCGCAGCCAGCTTGCGCGCCTCCTCCCGGTAGGCCTCGGCGAACATCCGCTGCGCCCGGGCCGAGGCCGCCTTCACGAAGTGCCGGGAGCCGTCCGCGCAGGTCAGCACGGACGCGAAGCCCGGGGTGAACCCGGCGCCCTGGGAGGCGGCCTCGACCACCGGCGACCCGCACCGCTGCTCGACCAGGGCGCGGATCCGCGGTGGCAGGTGCGGCCACTCCAGCCGCCGTGCGGTGCGGCCGTGCGGGATGGTCGTCGGACGGCGTGCGGCGCTCACCGAGCCATCCTCGCGGATCCGGCCCCGCCGATCGCGCGGGGTGTGCGCCGGGCGCGTGCCGGGCTGGTGCGGAGTGAGGGTTTCGGCCCGCGCAATGGAACAATGGGCGCCGTCCCCGCCCGCTCGACGAGAGTCACCTGTGCCCACGAACCCCGCGCCGCTCCCCGGCCACACCGATCCCGCGATCATCAGGAACTTCTGCATCATCGCGCACATCGACCACGGCAAGTCGACGCTGGCCGACCGGATGCTGCAGCTGACCGGGGTCGTCGACGAGCGCAGCGCCCGGGCGCAGTACCTCGACCGGATGGACATCGAGCGCGAGCGCGGCATCACGATCAAGAGCCAGGCGGTGCGGATGCCGTGGACGGTGCCGGCCGGGAACGCCGCGGGCGCCGAGCCGGGCACCTACGTGCTGAACATGATCGACACCCCGGGCCACGTCGACTTCACCTACGAGGTCTCGCGCTCGCTGGAGGCGTGCGAGGCCGCGATCCTGCTGGTCGACGCCGCGCAGGGCATCGAGGCCCAGACGCTCGCGAACCTCTACCTCGCGATGGGTGCGGACCTGCACATCATCCCGGTGCTCAACAAGATCGACCTGCCCGGCGCGAACCCGGAGAAGTACGCCGCCGAGCTCGCCGGCCTGGTCGGCTGCGAGCCCGGGGACGTGCTGCGGGTCAGCGCGAAGACCGGCGACGGCGTCGCGGAGCTCCTCAACCTGATCGTCCACGAGACGCCGGCCCCCGTGGGGGCGGCCGACAAGCCGGCCCGGGCGCTGATCTTCGACTCCGTCTACGACACCTACCGCGGCGTGATCACCTACGTCCGGGTGATCGACGGCGCGCTCACCCACCGCGACCGGATCAAGATGATGTCGACGGGCGCGACCCACGAGCTGCTCGAGCTCGGCGTGATCAGCCCCGAGCAGGTCAAGTCGAACGAGATCGGGGTCGGCGAGGTCGGGTACCTGATCACGGGTGTGAAGGACGTCCGCCAGTCGCGGGTCGGCGACACCGTGACCACCCAGCACGGCGGCGCGACCGAGGCGCTCGGCGGCTACAAGCACCCCAACCCGATGGTCTACGCCGGGCTCTACCCGATCGACGGGGACCAGTTCGGCGACCTGCGCGAGGCGCTGGAGAAGCTCCAGCTCAACGACGCCGCACTCACCTACGAGCCGGAGACCTCCGGCGCCCTCGGCTTCGGGTTCCGCTGCGGCTTCCTCGGCCTGCTGCACATGGAGATCACCCGCGACCGGCTGGAGCGGGAGTTCGACCTCGACCTGATCTCGACCGCGCCCAACGTCGTCTACCACGTGACGATGGAGGACGGCACCGAGCACGAGGTGACCAACCCGAGCGAGTTCCCTGAGGGCAAGATCGCCGAGATCCGCGAGCCCGTCGTCCGTGCCACGATCCTGAGCCCGGGCGACTACATCGGCACGATCATGGAGCTCTGTCAGACCAAGCGCGGCACCCTCCAGGGCATGGACTACCTCTCCGAGGACCGCGTCGAGATGCGCTACACGCTCCCGATGGGCGAGATCGTCTTCGACTTCTTCGACCAGCTCAAGTCGCGCACCAAGGGCTACGCCTCGCTCGACTACGAGCGCTCCGGCGAGCAGGCCGCGGACCTGGTCAAGGTCGACGTCCTTCTCCAGGGTGAGCCGGTGGACGCCTTCTCGGCGATCGTGCACCGCGAGGCGGCGTACTCCTACGGCGTGATGATGGCCGGCAAGCTCAAGGAGCTGATCCCGCGGCAGCAGTTCGAAGTGCCGATCCAGGCGGCCATCGGCGCCCGGGTGATCGCACGGGAGAACATCCGCGCGATCCGCAAGGACGTGCTCGCCAAGTGCTACGGCGGCGACATCAGCCGCAAGCGCAAGCTGCTGGAGAAGCAGAAGGCCGGCAAGAAGCGGATGAAGAACATCGGCACCGTCGAGGTGCCGCCGGAGGCGTTCATCGCCGCGCTCTCCAACGCCCCCACCTCGGAGAAGTCCAAGAAGTAGTGCTGCCGTCCGGGTTCTCGGCGTACGCCGCGCGCGGGCCGGAGTGGGTCGCGTTCCTCGACCGGCTCCCGGGGCTGGTGCGTGGCCTGCTCGAGGACTGGCAGCTCATCGTCGACGGGCCCGCCACGCACGGCTTCTGTGCCCTGGTACTGCCGGTGCGGACGGCCGGTGGGCGGCCCGCGGTGCTCAAGGTGAGCTGGCCGCACTGGGAGGCCGAGCTCGAGCACGTCGCGCTCCAGCGCTGGCACGGTGACGGCGCCGTCGAGCTGCTGCGCGCCGACCCGCACCGCTACGCGCTGCTGCTCGAGCGGCTGCACCCCGAGGACCTGGGCGACCTGTGGGACGTCGAGGCCTGTGCCGTCGTGGGCGGGCTGTATGAGCGGCTGCACGTGCCGGCCCCGCCGCAGCTGGTGACCCTGTCCTCCTGCGTGGCCCGGTGGGGCACCGAGCTCGCCGCCCTCCCGCGCGACGCCCCGCTGCCGCGCCGGCTGGTCGAGCAGGCGGCCGCGCTCGGCCGGAGCCTCGCGGTCGACGAGGCCACCGACGGGCGGCTGGTGCACACCGACCTGCACTACGCGAACGTGCTGGCGGCCGACCGCGAGCCGTGGCTGGCGATCGACCCGAAGCCGCTCAGCGGCGACCCGCACTACGAGGTCGCGCCGATGCTCTGGAACCGGTGGGACGACCTGGTCTCGGCCACCCGGAGCGTGCGGGACGGGATCCGGCTGCGCTTCCACATCCTGGTCGACGTGGCCGGGCTCGACGAGCGCCGGGCCCGGGACTGGGTCGTGGTCCGGATGCTGTGCAACGCGCTGTGGCGGCTGCAGGACCCGCCCGAGGCGCACCGGCTGACCCCGACCGACGAGTACCTCACGCGCTGCGTCACCGTGGCGAAGTCGGTGCAGGACTGACGCAGGCGCGCCGGCGGATCCGTCGATGGTGGTCGAGCGAGCCGCGCGAGCGGGCTCGCGGCCGGCGTGTTCGGGAGACCGGCGCCCGCGTGGCCGCACCTGGGAGGATGGCGCCGTGGCCATCCTGCACTCCGTCAACGTCGGTCTCGACCGCGAAGCGCCGTACGCGAACCTCGGGCACTCCGGCATGGACAAGCGGCCGGTCACCGGCCGGGTCGCGGTCCGCACGCTCGGCCTGGACGGCGACCAGATCGGTGACACCGTCCACCACGGCGGCGTCGACCAGGCGGTGTACGCCTTCGCCCGGGAGGACCTGGACCGGTGGGCGGTCGAGCTCGGCCAGGAGATCCGGGACGGGGGATTCGCGGAGAACCTCACGACCCGCGGCATCGACGTCAACGAGGCCGAGGTCGGCGAGCGCTGGCGGATCGGCTCGGCCGAGCTCGAGGTCGCCAGCGTGCGGATCCCGTGCAACGACTTCAAGGGCTGGATGGGCGTCGGCGGCTACGACAACCGGGCCTGGGTGAGGCGGTTCACCGCCACCGGCCGTCCCGGGCCCTACCTGCGAGTGCTCGTCGAGGGCGAGATCGGCGCCGGCGACGAGATCGCGGTGGTGCACCGGCCCGGGCACGGCGTCACCGTGTCGACGATGTTCCGGGCGCTGACGACCGAGACCGGCCTGCTGCCGGAGCTCCTGCGCGTCGACGGCCTGGTCGACCAGGCGCGCGCGACGGCCGAGAAGTACGTCGCGGCGCGCGGTTGAGGGGGGTTTGCTACCCGCGAGTCGCTTAGGTGATCTAGGTTACTGCGCAACCCGTCCTTCTCGGCAGCACTGCAGGAGTGTCCATGACCGCCCAGGCCAGCAGCGCCCCCCACTACGACGCCGGCTTCGTCGACAACCTGACCCAGAACTTCGCCCTCCAGTTCCTCGACCGGGTCGCCGCGTCGGCCGAGCGGGAGGCGTTCCGGTACCCGCGAGGGGAGGCGTGGGAGTCGGTCACCTGGAAGCAGGCCGGTGAGCTCGTGGAGAAGCTCGCGGCGGGTCTGCTCGCCCTGGGGCTCCAGTCCGAGCAGCGGGTGGGCATCGCGGCCGGCACCCGGTACGAGTGGATCCTGGCCGACCTGGCGATCATGTGCGCGGGCGCGGCGACGACCACCGTCTACCCGTCGACCAACGCCGAGGACACGGCGTACATCCTGAGCGACTCCGAGTGCCGGGTGGTCTTCGCCGAGGACGACGAGCAGATCGCGAAGCTCAAGGGGCACCGCAACGAGCTGCCGCACCTCGACAAGATCGTCACCTTCGACGGGACCGCCGACGGCGACTGGGTGATCGGGCTCGACGACCTGTCGACGCTGGGTGAGGCCTACCTCGCCGAGCACCCGGGCGTCATCGAGGAGACCGTCCGCGCGATCGCCCCCGAGCAGCTCGCGACGCTCATCTACACCTCCGGGACCACCGGCCGGCCCAAGGGCGTGCGGCTGCTGCACCGGTCCTGGGTCTACGAGGGCACCGCCATCCAGGTGCAGGACATCCTGCACGAGGACGACCTGCAGTTCCTGTGGCTGCCGATGGCGCACTCGTTCGGCAAGGTGCTGCTCTCGGCGCAGCTGGCCTGTGGCTTCGCCACCGCCATCGACGGCCGGGTCGACAAGATCGTCGACAACCTGGGGGTCGTCAAGCCGACGTTCATGGGCGCCGCGCCGCGCATCTTCGAGAAGGCGCACGGCCGGATCGTCACCATGCAGGCCGCCGAGGGCGGTGCCAAGGAGAAGATCTTCAAGAAGGCCTTCCAGGTCGGCATCAAGGTCGACCAGCTCAAGCGCGAGGGCCGCTCGGTGCCGCTGCTGCTGGGCGTCCAGCACGGGCTGTTCGACAAGCTCGTCTTCAGCAAGGTCCGCGAGCGCTTCGGTGGCCGGGTGCGCTTCTTCATCTCCGGATCCGCCGCCCTGAACGCGGAGATCGCCGAGTGGTTCCACGCCGCCGGCATCCTCATCCTCGAGGGCTACGGCATGACCGAGAACGCCGCGGGCGCGACGGTCAACCACCCGGCCGACTACAAGATCGGCACCGTCGGCCCGGCGCTCCCGGGCAGCGAGGTCAAGATCGGCGAGAACGACGAGGTGCTGCTGCGCGGCCCGCACGTGATGGCCGGCTACCACAACCTTCCCGAGGAGACCGCGGCGACGCTCACCGACGACGGGTGGCTGCACACCGGCGACAAGGGCAGCCTCGACGCGGACGGCTTCTTGACCATCACCGGCCGGATCAAGGACCTCTTCAAGACCTCCGGCGGCAAGTACGTCGCACCCTCGGCGATCGAGTCGAAGTTCAAGGCGGTCTGCCCCTACGCCAGCCAGTTCCTGGTCTTCGGCAACGAGCGCAACTACGTGGTCGCGCTGATCACCCTCGACCCCGACGCGATGGCGGGCTGGGCGGAGGAGAACGGCATGGCCGGCTCGTCGTACACCGAGGTCGTCAACTCCGACCAGGTCCAGAAGATGGTGGGGGAGTACGTCGACGAGCTGAACTCCCGCCTGAACCGCTGGGAGACCATCAAGAAGTGGCGGGTCCTCGACCACGACCTGACCATCGAGTCCGGCGAGCTCACCCCCTCGATGAAGGTCAAGCGCAACATCGTGGAGAAGAACAACCAGGAGCTGATCGACTCGCTGTACGGGGGCTGAGCGGGTCGGTCGAGAAACGTCGGCCGGCCGACGAAAATCGATGGACCGGCCCCCGATTGACTCACTCGAACACATGTTCGATGATGGGGTGTGGGCACCTCGACCGGCACCGGCAGCACCGCCGAGACCATCGCGCAGCTGCGCAACCGGATGGCGCGCATGCACGACGGGGTCCCGCGGCTGGCGCTGGAGACCCACCCGGCGCTCGCCGGGCTGGTCCAGCTGCGGGCCGGGGGCAGCTACGCCGTCGACAGCGCGAGCCTGGCGCTCGCGCTGATGGCCGGGCCCTCGCGGGCCGGGGGCTGGTGCGCGGTCGTGGGCGTGGGCGACTTCGGGGCGGAGGCGGCGTACGCGCTCGGGGTCGACCTGGGCCGCACCGTGCTGGTCCCCGACCCCGGTGACCAGTGGCTGGAGGTCACCGCCGCGCTCGTGGACGTCGCCACGGTCGTGGTGGTCAGCCCGCCCGGCCGGGTCACCGAGCAGGTCGCCGACCGGCTGGCCGCCCGGCTCCGCAAGCGCTCGGCCGTCCTGGTCGCCCAGGAGCGGACGCCGGGGGACTGGCCGCGCTGCGAGGTGCGGCTGACCAGCCGCGAGCCGGCCTGGTCCGGCGCCGGCGCGGGACACGGGCACCTGCGGGCCCGGAGGCTGGTCGTCGAGGCGCAGCGCGGTACGGCGCCGCCGCGCCGCGGCGCGCTGTGGTTCCCCGCTGAGGACCAGACCTGTCGCCGGCTGGAGGGCGTCGCCCCGGTCGCCGGGGTCGAGGTGGCGAGCTAGCGATGCGCGTGATGGTCGTGTGGTGCCCGGACTGGCCGGTGGTCGCCGCGCTGGCCGACGAGGGCTTGCCCACCCGGCTGCCGGCGGCGGTCTTCCGCGCGAACATCGTGCAGGCGTGCAACGCCGCGGCCCGGGCCGTCGGCGTACGCCGCGGCATGCGCCGGCGCGACGCGCAGGGACGGTGCCCGGAGCTGAGGGTGTACGCCGCGGTCCCCGACCGCGACGCCCGGGCGTTCGAGCCGGTGCTGGCCGCGGTCGAGGAGCTGCGGCCCGGCGTGGCGCCGCTGCGGCCGGGCCTGGTGGCACTGCGTGCGCCGGGCCGGTTCTACGGCGGCGAGCCGGCCGCGGCGGCGCTGCTCGCCGAGCGGCTGGTGCGGCTCGGCGTCTGGGACTGCCGGGTCGGGATCGCCGACGAGCTGTTCACCGCCGAGCAGGCCGCGCGGCGGGCTGCGCCGCAGGACTGCTTCGTGGTCGAGCCGGGGCAGTCGGTGCCGTTCCTGCGCGAGCTGCCGGTCGAGGTGATCGAGGACCTCCCCGACGGACGCGACGCGGTCAGCCTGCTCAAGCGGCTCGGCCTGCGCACCCTCGGTCAGCTCGGTGATCTGGCGGCGGCCGACGTGCGCGACCGGTTCGGCTCGCAGGTGGCGTGGGTGCACCGGGTGGTCGGTGGCGGCGGCGCCGAGCTGCTCGCGACCCGGACCCCGCCGCCGGAGCTGACCTGCCACGTCGACTTCGAGCCGCCACTGGACTCCGCCGAGACGATCAGCTTCAGCGTGCGGCGGACCGCGGACCGGTTCGTCGCCGGGCTGGCCGGCCAGCACCTCGTCTGCACCGAGGTGCGGATCGAGGCCCGGTGCGAAGGTGAGTCGGAGCCGTCCTGCTCACGGGTCTGGCTGCACCCCCGCTGGTTCGGCGCCGCCGACCTGGTGGACCGGCTGCACTGGCAGCTCCAGGCGGTCACGACCGTCCGGAGGTCCGGACCGGTGCGGGCGCCGGTCGACCGGGTGGTCTTCGAGCCGGTGAGCGTGGTCCCCGACGCCGTGCACGCCGACGGGCTGTGGGGCGGCACCGAGGAGCGGGTCGAGCGCGGCATCGCCCGGGTGCAGGGGATGCTCGGCCACGAGGCCGTCGTACGTCCGGTGCTCCAGGGCGGCCGGAGTCCCGCCGCCCGGCAGGCGTTCGTGGCATGGGGGGAGCGGCCCAGCGGATTGCGGCCCCGAGATGGCCAGGGCGCCCCGCCGTGGCCGGGCAGCATCCCCCCGCCCGCGCCGTCCCGGGTGCTGGCGACCCCGTGGTCGGCCGACGTCACCGGGGCGGCCGGTCGCCCGGTCGACGTCGACGAGCGCGGTTCGGTCACCTGCGCACCGGAGCGGTTCCGCCCCGACCCGTCCGGCGGCTGGCAGCCGGTCGCCGCCTGGGCCGGGCCGTGGCCGGTCGAGGAGCTGTGGTGGGAGGGCGACCCACGAAGGGTCGCGCGCTTCCAGGTGGTCGGCGTCGACGGCCGGGCCTGGTTGATGACCTGGGAGTCGACGGGGGACGCGGGCGTGTGGTGGACCGAGGCGGCCTACGACTGATGGGGACCTGATGGGCTGGAGCAACCCTCCGATCTCCTGGGGCGAGCTGGAGAAGCGGCTCTCCGGGCGGGTCGGCACGCCCCAGGACCCCGAGGCGCCGATCTCGACCCGCAAGCGCAGGCGCACCCGGGTCGACGTGGCGCGGCCCGACGGCCCGGTGACGCCGTACGCCGAGCTGCACTGCCACTCCAGCTTCAGCTTCCTCGACGGCGCCAGCGGCCCCGACCACCTGGTGCTCGAAGCGATCCGGCTCGGGCTGCACGGGCTCGCGATCACCGATCACGACGGGTTCTACGGGGCGCCGCTGTTCGCCGAGACGGCGAAGATGTACGGCGACCTGAGGACGGCCTACGGGGCCGAGCTCTCCCTCGGCCTGACCAGGCCGCAGAACGGCGTCGCCGACCCCGAGGGCGGCCACCTGCTGGTGCTGGCCCGGGGCGTCGAGGGCTACCACCGGCTGGCCGCCGCGATCACCGACGCCCAGCTGCGCGGCGACGAGAAGGGCCGGCCCGTCTACGACCTGGGCGAGCTCGCCGAGCGGGCCGGCGGCCGCCGCGACGGGCACTGGCTGGTGCTGACCGGCTGCCGCAAGGGCGCCGTACGCCGAGCCCTCCTCGAGCACGGGTCCGCGGCCGCGGCCGCCGAGCTGGACCGGCTCACCGCGCTCTTCGGCCACGGCAACGTCGTGGTGGAGCTGATCGACCACGGCTACCCCGCCGACTCCACCCACAACGACCTGCTCGCGGCGCTGGCGGCCGACCACGGGTTGCCGGTGGTGGCCACCAACAACGTCCACCACGCCCGGCCCGAGCAGCACCGGATCGCCGACGCGATGGCGGCGGTCCGGGCCCGACGCAGCCTCGCCGAGATGGACGGCTGGCTGCCGGCGTCCGGGATGGCCTGCCTGCGGTCGGGGGAGGAGATGGCGCGCCGGTTCGCCCGCTACCCCGGGGCGGTGGCACGCAGCGTCGAGCTCGCCGGCGAGGTGGCCTTCGACCTGCAGAAGGCCACCCCCCGGCTGCCCAAGGACGGCATCCCCGCCGGGCACACGCCGGCCACCTGGCTGCGCGAGCTGACCGAGCAGGGGTTCGCGCAGCGGTACGCCGGGGGACCGCTCGAGACGCAGGCCCGCGAGACCGTCGAGCACGAGCTGCGGATCATCGGCGAGAAGGACTTCGACGGCTACTTCGTGATCGTCCACGACATCGTGGCATTCGCGCGCTCGCGGGGGATCCTGTGCCAGGGCCGCGGATCCGCGGCCAGCTCGGCGGTCTGCTACGCGCTCGGTATCACCGCGATCGACCCGGTCTTCTACCGGCTGCCGTTCGAGCGGTTCATCTCCCAGCACCGCGACGAGGAGCCGGACATCGACGTCGACTTCGACTCCGACCGCCGCGAGGAGGTGATCCAGTGGGTCTACGACCGCTACGGCCGGCACAACGCCGCGCAGGTCGCGAACGTCGTCGGCTACCGGCCCAAGATGGCGGTCCGGGACGCGGCCAAGGCGCTGGGGCACTCCCCGGGCCAGCAGGACGCCTGGTCCAAGCAGGTCACGTCGTGGACGACGGTGGCCTCACGTGACGGCGGCGAGCACCCCGCTGATCTCGACGTACCCGCTCCCGTCGTCGAGCTCGCCAACGGCTTCCTGGGAGCCCCGCGCCACCTCGGCATCCACTCCGGCGGCATGGTGCTCACCGAGCGACCGATCGGCGAGGTCGTGCCGATCGAGCGGGCTCGCATGGACAAGCGCACCGTCCTGCAGTGGGACAAGGACGGCTGCGAGTTCATGGGACTGGTCAAGTTCGACCTGCTCGGGCTCGGAATGCTCAGCGCGCTCGACCACATGATGCGCATCGTCGAGCAGCACCTCGGCGAGCACTGGGAGCTCAGCACGATCCCCAAGGAGGAGCCGGCGGTCTACGACCTGCTCTGCCGGGCCGACTCGGTCGGGGTGTTCCAGGTCGAGAGCCGTGCCCAGATCGGCACGCTGCCGCGGCTGCGGCCCCGGGAGTTCTACGACCTCGCGATCGAGATCGCGCTGATCCGGCCCGGCCCCATCCAGGGCGGCGCGGTCCACCCCTACATCCGGCGGGCCACGGGACGTGAGGAGGTCGAGTACGCCCACCCGTTGCTGGTGCCGGTGCTCGAGCGCACCAAAGGGGTGCCGCTGTTCCAGGAGCAGCTGATGGACATGGCCCGGGTGCTCGGCGACTGCACCCGCGACGAGGCCGACCTGCTGCGGCGGGCGATGGGCTCCAAGCGCGGCATCGAGCGGATCGAGAGCATCAAGGACAAGCTCTACGCCGGGATGGCCCGCAAGGGGCTGGTCGGCGAGGAGGCCGACGCGATCTACCTCAAGATCCTGTCGTTCGCGAACCTCGGCTTCGCCGAGAGCCACGCGCTGTCGTTCGCCAAGCTCGTCTACGCCAGCTCCTGGTGCAAGCTGCACTACCCGGGGGCGTTCCTCGCCGCGCTGCTGCGGGCCCAGCCGATGGGGTTCTACTCCCCGCAGTCGCTGGTCCACGACTCCCGGCGGCACGGCGTCGAGGTGCGGCGTCCCGACCTGGTCCGCTCCGCGGCGAGCGCCGACCTGGAGCCGCTGGGCGACCAGCGGGGTGCGGGCGGGCCGGCCGGTCTGCCCGGGTGCCTGGCCGACCATCCGGAGCGGACCGAGTGGGTCACCGGCACGCCCGATCCCACCCCGGCGCACCGGCGGGACGAGGCGTACGCCGTACGCCTCGGGCTGGACGCGGTCCGCGGCATCAGCACCCCCGTCGCCGAGCGGATCGTCGCCGCCCGGGCCGAGCGCCCGTTCGCCGACCAGACCGACCTGTCCCGGCGGGCCGGCCTCGACGCCGGGCAGCTGGAGGCGCTGGCCACGGCCGGCGCCTTCGACGACGCGTTCCCCGGGGGCGGGCTGTCACGACGCCAGGCGCTGTGGAACGCCGGCTGGACCGAGGGCGAGGAGCACCTGGAGGGCATCCGGGTCGCGGGTCCGGCGCCGATGCTGCCCGAGATGGACGACGTCGAGGTCACCATGGCCGACCTGTGGGCCACCGGGATCACGCCCGAGCAGCACCCGTTCGGCCACCTGCGCGACCGGCTGCGGGCCGCGGGCATCAAGTCGGTGGCCGACACCGCGACCGCCGAGCCGGGGCGCCGGGTGCACGTCGCCGGCCTGGTCACCCACCGACAGCGGCCGGGCACCGCCGGTGGCGTCACGTTCCTCAACCTCGAGGACGAGACCGGGATGCTCAACGTGATCTGCACGGTCGGGGTGTGGCGGCGGCACCGCGCCACGGCTGCCAGCGCCGCCGGGATGGTGGTGCGCGGCATCCTCGAGCGCCAGGACGGCGTGACCAACCTGGTCGCCGACCGGCTCGCCCCGATCGAGGCGGTCCACCCCGAGGCCGGTCAGGCCCTGCGCTCCCGGCACCGCTCCCGCGACTTCCAGTGACCCCACCCCCCACCACGTTGATTCGGGACTCCGTACGCCGAGTCGGCGCGTCTTGCCCGCGTGGAGGGCTCGAGTCGGCGCGTCTTGCCCGCGGTGGGGGCTCGAGTCGGCGCGTCTTGCCCACTTCCTCCACAGTTGCCGGCCGCGAGGCGGGCATGATGCGCCGAGTCGGCGGTGCTGGGCGGGCATGATGCGCCGAGTCGGCGGTGCTGGGCGGGCATGATGCGCCGAGTCGGCGGTGCTGGGTGGGCATGATGCGCCGAGTCGGCGGTCCTGGGTGGGCATGATGCGCCGACTCGGCGATGGGGGGCGGGTGGGGCGTCGGTGGGAGGATGAGCCGGTGCCCCCGTCCGCCTTGCCCGCCGGTGACCCGGTGCCCGAGGACGGCTCGCTGCCGGAGAGCGCGCTGGAGCACGTGGGGGAGCGGGGCTTCGGGTTCTACGTGCACGTGCCGTTCTGCACGGTGCGGTGCGGCTACTGCGACTTCAACACCTACACCGCCGAGGAGCTGGGACCTGCCGGCGGGGCGCCCGGGGCGAGCCGGGCGACGTACGCCGAGGCCGCGATCGCCGAGGTGCGCCGGGCGCGGCAGGTGCTCGGCGACGTCGACCTACCGGTCGACACCGTGTTCTTCGGCGGCGGCACCCCCACCCTGCTCGGCCCCGCCGACCTGGGGGCGGTGCTGGCGGCGATCGGCGCGGAGTTCGGGCTGGCCGACGACGTCGAGGTCACGACCGAGGCGAACCCGGACAGCGTGGCCCGCTGGGACCTCGACCAGCTCCGGGCGGCCGGCTTCACCCGGCTCTCCTTCGGCATGCAGTCGGCGGTCGACCACGTGCTGCGGGTGCTGGACCGCACCCACGACCCGCTCCGGGTGCCCGCGGTCGTCGACTGGGCGCGCCAGGCGGGCTTCGAGCAGATCAGCCTGGACCTGATCTACGGCACCCCGGGTGAGTCCATCGCCGACTGGGAGGTCAGCGTCGAGGCGGCCCTGGCGTGCGGACCGGACCACCTGTCGGCGTACTCCCTGATCGTCGAGGACGGCACCGCCCTGGCCCGCCGGGTCAAGCGCGGCGAGCTGCCGATGCCGGACGAGGACGACCTCGCCGACAAGTACCTCCTGGTCGACGACCGCCTCGCGGCCGCCGGGCTGGAGTGGTACGAGGTGTCGAACTGGGCGCGCGGCCTCGACGACAACACCGCGAGCCGCTGCCGGCACAACCTGCTCTACTGGACCGGGGGCGACTGGTGGGGGGTCGGGCCGGGTGCCCACTCGCACGTCGGCGGCGTGCGGTGGTGGAACGTCAAGCACCCCGCGGCCTACGCGGACCGGATCGCCGCCGGCCGCAGCCCCGGGCACGCCCGCGAGGTCCTCGACGCCGAGAGCCGGCGGGTCGAGCGGGTGCTGCTCGAGCTCCGGCTGCGCGAGGGCGTGCCTCTCGAGGTCCTCGACCCGGTCGGCCGGGCGGCGGTTCCGGACCTGGTCGCACGCGGCCTGATCACCCAGCTGGAGAGCGGGTCGGGACACCGGTTGGTGCCGACCCGGCGCGGCCGGCTCCTCGCCGACGCGGTCATCCGCGATCTCCTGCCGTGAGGGTCCGCGCGGTCCTAGGGTGAGGCCATGACCACAGGCCCAGAGAACCCGGATCCCTCCCAGCAGCAACCGGGCCAGCCCGAAGGACAGTCGGCACCGCCGCCGTACGGCGCGCCGGCCCCGCCGCCCTACGGCCAGCCCAGCGGCTACCCGCCGCCGCCCGCCGGCGGCTACCCGCCGCCGCCCGCCGGCGCCGCACCGTACGGCGCCAGCCCGGCCGCGCCGTACGGCGTGCACCCGGTCACCGGCATCCCGTACTCCGACAAGTCCAAGCTGGTCGCCGGGCTGCTGCAGATCCTGATCCCGCTCGGCATCGGCCGGTTCTACATCGGGGACACCAAGACGGGTGTCTGGCAGGTGATCGTCACCGTGCTGACCTGTGGGATCGGCGCGCTGTGGCCGTTCATCGACGGGATCATCATGCTGGCCACCGACAGCGTCGACGCCCAGGGACGGCCGCTGCGCAGCTAGCTGCCCCGGCCGCTCATCCAGCCGAGACGGTGACGAAGTCGATCAGCTCCTCGACCCGGCCCAGCAGGGCCGGGTCGAGGTCGTTGTAGGACGACACCCGGCCGAGGATGTGCTGCCAGGCGCGGGCGATGTCGGCCTGGTCGCGATGCGGCCAGCCGAGGTGCTGGCACACGCCCCTCTTCCACTCGATGGACCGCGGCACGTCCGGCCAGCGGGTCAGGCCGAGGCGGTCGGGCTTGACCGCCGCCCAGACGTCGATGAACGGGTGGCCGACGATCAGCACGTGCCGCCCCACCGGCGAGGTGGCGACCGCGTGGGCGATCCGGCTCTCCTTCGAGCCCGGCACCAGGTGGTCGACCAGGACGCCGACCTTGCGGTCCGGCCCGGGTCCGAAGTCGCGCAGGTGCTCGGCGAGGTCGTCGACACCGTCGAGGTACTCGACCACGACGCCCTCGATCCGCAGGTCGTCGCCCCACACCTTCTCGACCAGCTCGGCGTCGTGGCGGCCCTCGACGAAGATCCGGCTGGCGCGGGCGACCCGGGCCTTGGCGCCGCGGACGGCGACCGAGCCGGACGCGGTGCGGGTCGGCCGGGCGGGCGCACCGCCGCGCACCGGCGGCACCAGGATCACCGGCCGGCCGTCGAGCAGGAACCCCGGCCCCAGGGGGAAGGTACGGCGCTTGCCGCGCCGGTCCTCCAGGGTGAGCGTGTCGAGGTCGCGGTCGACCGCCACGATCTCGCCGCACCAGTCCGTGGTGACCTCCTCGACCACCGCACCCAGCTCGGCGGGCGCCTCGACGGCGCGGCCGCGCCTGGGTGCGCGCCAGTCGGTGGCCAGCACGTCGGATCCGTAGCGGTCGTGGGTCACCTGCGCCACGCTAGGCGGCGCCGCCGACACCGTCGGGGAGGGCGCGCCGTCAGCCCGCGGAGTCGTCCCCGCGGTCGTCGCCGTGGTCGTCCCCTTGGTCGTCGCTGGCCACCTCGTCCGGCCCGTCGGACCCGTCGCCGTCGCTCTCGGAGGACTCCTCCGGGGTCTTGCCGCCCAGCACGTCGAGCTCCTCGGCCGACCTCGGGTCGTCCTCGTCGGTCAGCGGCTTGGCGAGCGGGTTGTCGTCGGTCGGCCGCAGGTCCTCGGGCAGTCGCTCGTCGGAGATCCCGGCCGGTTCGTCGTCGTGGGTGCTCATGGTGGAGACGTACCCGGCCTAGACGAGCGGCAACCGCTTCTGGCTGCGGGGGAGCTGCTCGTAGCCCCGGCGGACGGCGGCGGCCAGCTCCGCGCGCGGATAGGGCCACTCGGCCGCGTCGAGCGCCTGGTCGACCGGGACGCCGCGGCCGGCCAGGTCGCGGATGGTCTCGGCGACCACGCCGATCGCGTTGCGCTGCTCATCGACGAAGTCGCGGTCCACGGGCGCCCCGTGCCCGGGCACGACCACGGAGGCCGGCGTGGTCAGCGCGAGGACGACGTCGAGGCTCAGCGGCCAGTCGAAGGGGTAGCAGTCCTCGCCGAAGCCCGGCACACCCGCGCGCAGCGCCGACTCCTCGACCAGGTCGCCGGCCAGCAGCACGTCGGCGTCGGGGACCCGGACCACGAGGTCACCGGCGGTGTGCCCGCGTCCGGGGTGCACCAGCTCGACCATCCGGTCGCCGAGGTCGAGCACCCGTGCCGAGGAGAACGTCCGGTCGGCCGGCACGATCTCGGTGGCCCGGACCTCCTCGCGGTGCGGGTCGTCGGGATCCTCGTCGTACGCCGCCTTGATCCGCTCGCCGGCCGGGACGGTGCGCTCGGCCGCGGTCTCGTGGGCGTGGATCGGCAGGTCGCCGTACGCCGCGCGGAGCACGCCGTTGCCGAACGTGTGGTCGAAGTGCTCGTGGGTGTTCGCGACGGCGACCACGTCGCCGGCCCCGAGCCGGCGGATGTCCTCGACCACCGTCCGCGCGGCCGTCGCGGACGCGTGCGTGTCGACGACGAGGAGCCCGGAGTCGCCGCCCACCAGGGTCACGTTGACGTCGAACCACTCGTAGCGCGCGACCCAGACCCGGTCCGCGACCTCCCTGAATGCCACCGGCCCACCCTAGGCGGTGGGGGTGCCGGCCCGAGGACAGGGCGCGCGCCACGACGGACGACGACGGCTCGCCTAGTAGGCTTGGCACTCAGGACTTTCGAGTGCCAGCCCCGGACGACCGGCAGGGTGGCCCGACACGAGGAGGTGAGGCGGGTGCAGGAGGAGCGCAGGCTCGCCGTCCTCCGCGCGATCGTGGAGGACTACGTCGCCACCGAGGAGCCGGTCGGCTCCAAGGCCCTCGTCGAGCGGCACGGCCTGGGGGTGTCCCCGGCGACGGTCCGCAACGACATGGCGGCCCTGGAGGACGAGGGCTACATCACCCAGCCCCACACGAGCGCCGGCCGGGTCCCGACCGACAAGGGCTACCGCCTGTTCGTGGACCGGCTGAGCACCATCAAGCCGATGAGCTCGGCGGAGAAGCGGGCGATCGCCACCATCCTCGACGGCGCGATCGACCTCGACGACGTCGTCCAGCGCTCGGTGCGGCTGCTGGCCCAGCTGACCCGCCAGGTCGCCGTGGTGCAGTACCCCACGCTGTCGCGCTCGACGGTGCGCCACATCGAGCTGGTGGCCCTGACCCCGACCCGACTGCTGGTGGTGCTGATCCTCAGCACCGGGCGGGTCGAGCAGCGCCTCGTCGACCTGGCCGCCGAGCTGGGGGACGACGAGGTGGCCGACCTGCGCAGCGTGGTCAACCGTGCCGCGCTCGGCGAGATCATCGCCGATGCCGCGACCGCGCTGCGTGCGCTGGTGCCGGCCGAGGACGCCGCCGCCACCGGAGCGGTCGTCGACGTCCTGGTCGAGGCGATGTCCGACCACCGCTCCGACGAGCGGATCGCGGTCGGCGGCGCCGCGAACCTGGCCCGCTTCGGCGACAGCTTCGACTCAGCGGTCCGGCCGCTGCTCGAGGCGCTCGAGGAGCACGTGGTGCTGCTCAAGCTGCTCGGTGAGGCGACGGCCGGCGAGGTCCTCACCGTCCGGATCGGCCACGAGGGCCCCTACCAGGAGCTCTCCTCGACCAGCGTGGTCGCGACCGGCTACGGGCCCGGCGACGAGGCGTTCGCGCGCCTCGGGATCGTCGGCCCCACCCGCATGGACTACCCGGGCTCGATGGCGGCGGTCCGTGCGGTGGCGCGCTACGTGTCGCGGCTCCTCGACGAGGGCTAGCCCGCCGCCCCAGACAACAGCGAGATCACAGAAGGAACCACGTTGAGCCAGGACCTGTACGAGCTTCTCGGTGTCGGCCGCGATGCGGACGCCGACGCCATCAAGAAGGCCTACCGGCGACTGGCCCGCCAGTACCACCCCGACGTCAACCCCGACCCGGACGCGCAGGAGCGCTTCAAGGAGATCTCGCTCGCCTACGAGGTGCTCTCCGACCCGCAGAAGCGCGCGCACTACGACCGCGGCGGCGACCCGTTCGGCGGCGCCGGCGGCTTCGGCCAGGGCGCGGGCTTCTCGTTCACCGACATCATGGACGCGTTCTTCGGCGGCGGTGCGGCCACCGGCGCGGGCCGGGGGCCGCGGCCGCGGGAGCGGCGCGGCCAGGACGCGCTCATCCGCCTGGAGGTCGAGCTCGCCGAGGCGGCCTTCGGCGTGACCCGGGAGATCAAGGTCGACACCGCGGTGCGGTGCAGCACCTGCCACGGCGAGGGTACGGCGGCCGGCACCCACCCGATCCCGTGCGAGACCTGCCACGGTGCCGGCGAGGTGGCGCACGTGCAGCGGTCCTTCCTCGGCGAGATCCGCACGCTGCGGCCCTGCCCCGCGTGCCGCGGGTTCGGCACGATCATCCCCGAGCCCTGCCGCGAGTGCTCCGGGGACGGCCGGGTGCGCTCCCGCCGTACCCTCACCGTCAAGATCCCGGCCGGCGTCGACAACGGCACCCGCGTCCAGCTGTCCGGCGAGGGCGAGGTCGGTCCCGGCGGCGGCCCCGCCGGCGACCTGTACGTCGAGATCCACACCGCGCCCCACGAGACCTTCACCCGCCACGGCAACGACCTGCACTGCACGGTGACCCTGCCGATGACCGCGGGGGCCCTCGGCACCACGCTCACGCTGCCCACCCTGGAGGCGGACGTGGTGACCGGCGCTGACAGCGGGGGAGACACCGACTCGGGGGTGGAGACGTCGTTCGACCTCGACATCCGGCCCGGTACCCAGTCCGGCACCGAGCAGGTGCTGCGCGGCCGGGGCGTCCCGGGTCTGCGCGGCGGGCGCGGCGACCTCATCGTGACCGTGGTCGTCGAGACGCCGACCCGGCTGGACCCCCGCCAGGAGGAGCTGCTGCGCGAGCTGGCCGTGATCCGCGGCGAGGAGGCGCCGACCGGCCAGGTGCGCCCGGGCGCCAAGTCGGTCTTCGGCCGGCTCCGCGACGCGTTCAACGCCCACTGAGCGGCGCCGCCATGTCGCTGCCGGTCCACGTGGTGCCGAGCCTCGAGGGCGCGGCCGCCGGCGCGGAGGTCACGGTCGAGGGCGACGAGGCCCACCACGCGGTGGCGGTGCGGCGGCTGCGTGTGGGCGAGCAGGTGGTGCTCACCGACGGGGGCGGTACGTCGGTCGTCGGGACGGTGTCCGCCACCGGCAAGCGGGTGTTCACGGTCACCGTCGAGTCGGTGCGGTCCCACCCCGAGCCGGAGCCCGCGGTCGTGGTCGTGCAGGCGCTCCCGAAGGGTGACCGGGGCGAGCTCGCCGTCGAGGTGCTGACCGAGATCGGGGTGGCCGAGGTCGTGCCGTGGGCCGCCGCGCGCAGCGTCGCCGTGTGGAAGGGGGAGCGGGCCGCGCGGTCCCTGGCCCGCTGGCGCGCCACCGCCCGGGAGGCCGCCAAGCAGTCCCGCCGCGCGTGGTTCCCGGTGGTCGCCCCGCTCGCGACCACCGCCGACGTGGTCGGCCTGGTCGGTGCCGCGGACCTGGCCGTGGTCCTCCACGAGGACGCGACCGAGCCGGTCACCGCCCTCGCCGTACCTGCCGCGGGGCGGGTCGTGGTCGTGGTCGGCCCCGAGGGCGGCCTCACCGAGGACGAGGTCGCTGCCCTCGTGGACGCCGGCGCGGTGTCCGTGCGGCTGGGCGCCGAGGTGCTGCGTACGTCGACCGCCGGCGTCGCCGCCGTGGCCGCGCTGCTCTCCCGCACCCCGCGCTGGGGCTGAGCCGCCCGGCGCCCCCGGGAGGTCATCCGGACGGTGTTACCGCTTGCTCCGTCCGTAGGACCTCCCGCGCACGCCGTCACCCCACGGTGATCGTCTTGGTGTCCTCGGTCGGGCCGTGGCCCTCGCCGCCGGACGGGTCGTCGGTCATCGCCGCGAACGTGTAGGTGCCGGGCGCGAGGTCGGAGACGTCGACCTCGGTCTCCCACGGGTAGAGCTTGTCCATCCAGCCCTCGGCCGTCGCGAAGCCCTTCGCCGCCACCGTGCCGTCCTCGGCCCGGACCTCCCACGGCGTGGTCGCCTCGAACGAGCTGGAGACCCCGCTCGCGGTGAACGTGCCGCTCACCGTCGCGCCCTCCTCGGGGCTGGTGACGTTGACCAGCGCGCGGACGTCGAGCTCGGGCTCGTCGGCCAGCTCGCCGCCGAGGCCGAACAGGTCGGCCGGCGCGCCGTCGAGCTGGATCGCGACCGCGGAGCGCGCCTGGGCGACGCCCTGGAGGGTGTAGACCAGCTGCTGCGCGGCGAGCCGGGCGTCGTCCTGCGACATCCCGTCCGGCGCGGTGGTCCAGCTCTCGTCGGGCAGCTCCACGACCATCGGGTCCGCGTCGACCTGCACGCTCGCGAAGGAGCCGCCCGGGTAGAGCGTGCGGTAGTCGGGGTCGAGGGCGTCGCCGGAGGTCATCAGCGCCAGCGCGCCGGACGCCGGGTCGTCGGCCGGGACCTGCCGGAACTCGCGGAACAGCCGCGGCCCCTGCGGGGTGTCGCCGACGAAGTAGACCGGCACGGCCACCGTCTCGGCCGCGCTCTCGGAGGGCTCCGATAGCTCCGGGCTCTCGGCGCGCCCCTGGGTCGAGCCGCTCGCGGGCGTCGGGTCCTCGGCGGTCCGGTCGCTCCCGCACGCGGCGAGCGCGCCCAGGCAGATGGCGGCGGACAGCAGGACGGCGAAGCGGGTGCGGACGCTCATGGTTCCATCCTCTCGGTCGGGGGCGCTCAGCGGACGATGATCGTGCGCGTGTCGACCGCCGGGTGCGATCCCTCGGCGCCGCCGGACGGGTCGTCCTCGCGCACCACGAACGTGTAGGAGCCGTCCGGCAGGCCGGTCAGGTCGATCTCGGCCTGCCACGGGTAGAGCTTGTCCGTCCAGCCGGCGGCGGTGGCGAACCCGTCGCGTACGACGGTGCCGGACTCGTCCTGGAGCTCCCAGTGCACGGTGGCCTCGAAGGAGTTCGCGCGACCGCGCGCGGTGAACGAGCCGTGGTAGCCCTGGCCCTCGGCGGGGTCGCTGATGCTGACCAGGTTCAGTACGTCGTTCTGGGGCCGGGAGTCGATCGGCGCGCCGACGGCCTCGCCGTCGCGCACGAACTGGACCGGAGCCTGGGTGTGCAGCGTGCCCTGCAGGGTGTAGACGACCTGCTGGTCGACGAGGTCGCCCGCCGGGTGGTCGAGGTCGGGTGCCGCGTCGCCGAGCTCGACCTCGATCACGCCGTCGGCCAGCCGGGCGCTCTCGAAGGAGCCCTGCGGCCAGGGCGACTCGTAGTCGGGGTCCAGTGCGGGACGCTGCAGCCGCTCCAGGGCGGCCGCGGCGGGGTCGTCGCCGACGACCGGGTCGAACTCCCGGAACAGCCGCCAGCCGTCGGCCGTCTCGCCGAGGTAGTACGCCGGCACCAGCACGGTCTCGGTCCCGTGGTCCGGGTGCGCCGGGCCCCCGTCGGGGGCGGGCCGGTCGCCGCCGAGGACCGCGAACGCGGCGACCGCGGCGGCCGTGGCGAGCGCGACGCCGCCCGCGGTGTAGAGCCACGGCCGGGCGGCCCGGGCCGGTGCGTGCGCCGTGCGCGCCCGGATCGCGTCGATCCGGTCGGCGGGCTCGATGTCGTCGACAGCGCCGCGGAGCAGGTGGCCCAGGTCGGGCAGCGGGGTGTTCACAGATCCTCCTGGAGCAGGGCGCGCAGCGCGGCGGCGCCGCGCGAGGCGTGGCTCTTTACCGCACCCCGGCTGATGCCGAGCGTGTCGGCGATCTCCGCCTCGGACAGCTCGAGGTAGTAGCGCAGCGCGAGCACCTCGCGCTGCCGGTCGGGGAGAACGCGCAGGGCCTCGAGCACCGCCTCGCGCCGGTCGGTGTCCGGGGTCGGGTCCGGGGTGTCGACCGCGCGCACCGACGCCGCGTGCCGGTTGACGACCGCGCGGTGCCGCAGCGCGGACCGCGACCGGTTGACGACCGCCTGGCGCAGGTAGGCGAGGGCGTTCTCGGGGTCGCGCAGCCGCGACCACCGCCCGTGCACGGCGACGAAGGCGTCCTGCACGATCTCCTCGGCCAGGCCCTGGTCGCGCACGAGCAGCACCGAGAGCCGCACCAGCTGGCGCCAGTGCGCAGCGTAGAGCTGCTCGAGCGCCTCGTCCGCGGTCCAGACGGGCCGATCCATCACCGCACTCACGCTAGTGGCACGCTCGGGACCAGGATCCGGTTTACCCTCGCACCCAGGAGGATTCGTGGAGGACTGCCTGTTCTGCAAGATCGTCGCGGGGGACATCCCCGGCGAGGTCGTGCACACCACCGAGCGGACCGTCGCGTTCCGTGACATCGACCCGAAGGCGCCGACCCACGTGCTGGTCGTGCCCCGGGACCACTACGCGAACGCGGCGGAGCTGGCCGCGGCCGACCCGCAGGCCACGGCGGAGCTGGTGACGACGGCCGCGGCCGTCGCGGCCGCCGAGGGGTACGCCGACTACCGCATCGTGTTCAACACCGGCGCCGAGGCCGGCCAGAGCGTCTTCCACACCCACCTGCACCTGCTCGCCGGCCGGCCGCTGACCTGGCCGCCTGGATGAGCCGGATCCGGGCCCGTGGCCGGCTCGGGCTGCTCCTGGCCGTCCTCGCCCTGGTGCTGCCTCTGGCCGCGTGCGTCTCGACCGACGCCGACCGACGGACCGGAGCACCGCAGGAGCTCCCGGCACCGCCGGACCCGCCGGCCGTCGGGGGCGACCGGCTGGCCGACGTACCGCCCGGCACGCAGCTGCCGCTGCGGCCCGGCGAGCGCCGGATGACCCTCACCATGCCCGCGGACTACACCCCCTCTGCGCCCTCCGGAGCCGGGACCGACGACTACCGCTGCTTCCTGCTCGACCCCGGCCTGGACCGGGACGTGTGGCTCACCGGCAGCAACGTGCTGCCCGGCAACCCCCAGGTCGTGCACCACGTGATCCTGTTCCGGGTCCCGCCGGAGAAGGTCGCCGAGGCGGAGCGGCTCGACGCCGGCGCGCCGGGCGAGGGCTGGACCTGCTTCGGAGGCACCCGCATCTCGGGCGACTTCACCAACGTCGACGATGCCTCGTGGCTGGCCGCCTGGGCACCCGGCGGGGACGAGACCAAGGTGCGCGACGGGTACGGCGTCCGCCTCGACGCGGGGTCCCGGATCGTGATGCAGGTGCACTACAACCTGCTCCAGGGTGCGGCCCCGGACACGTCCGGCACCCGGCTGCGCTGGATGCCGGCGAGCCGCGACCTGACCGCGCTGCACACCTACCTCACCCCGGCGCCGGTCGAGATGCCGTGCCGGCCCGACCACGACGACTCGCCGCTGTGCGACCGGGACGCGGCCGTGGCGGACGTGCTGGC
Organism: Nocardioides sp.; assembly: GCF_030019515.1. Classification (GTDB taxonomy): domain Bacteria; phylum Actinomycetota; class Actinomycetes; order Propionibacteriales; family Nocardioidaceae; genus Nocardioides. The sequence continues at coordinate 296,277 of NZ_JASEEQ010000004.1, forward strand.
GCGCTTCGGCGCCGCCGGCAACACCAACAGCCTGCTGCACCTGCTCTGCGGCACCGAGGCGCGTGCCTCCCGCACGGCCTCGTGCACCCGCTTCGTGGACCGGCCGATGACCGTCCTCGGCGTCGCCGGCCACATGCACCTGCTGGGTCGCTCGCTGCGCATCGAGGTGAATCCCGACACCCCCGCGGCGCGGACCGTCCTGGACATCCCGATCTGGGACTTCGACGACCAGCAGGTCCACCCGATCCGCCCGGTGCACCTCGACCCCGGCGACACCGTGCGGATCACCTGCCGCCACGTGCAGTGGCTGCGCGACGTCCTGCCGGCGTTCGCGAGCAGTCGCGAGGACCGCTACGTGATCTGGGCCGAGGGGTCGACCGACGAGATGTGCCTGGGCATGCTGCAGGTCGCGTTCGACGGGAGGTGAGCCTCGCTCACCAGGCGTAGAGGACCCGCAGCACCGCGAGGACGACCGGCAGCCCGAACAGCACCAGCAGCGCCCACGCGGTGACGCGGTGGGCGAGCTTGGAAGGGTCCAGCTGGCCGGCGAAGTCGAGGATCGCCCCGTCGGGCACGTGGTGGGTCAGCCCGAGCCGGCGGGCGTCCGGCGGCAGGTGCTGCCCGGGGAACCAGTACGGCGGCGCCGGGCGGTCCGGGTCGTCGTCGAGACCCCAGTCCTCGGCGTACGGGTCGTCGCCGGCGGCACCCTCTCCCCACGCCTGGCCACCCATGCGGTCACGGTACTCGCAACTCGCTGGGCCGGTGCGGGAGCAGCCCGTAACATGGAGGGGCTCGATCGCCTATCGGAGAGGGTGCCCCGCACGGGGCTTCCATGACTGACAGCAACCACCAGGGGGACCGCCCCGCGACCGCCACGCGGCACACGGTCGTGGTCCCCAACAGCATCAACATGGTCAGCCTGCTCGGCCCCGGTGACGAGCACCTCGGTGTCATCGAGCGCTCCTTCGACGCCGACGTCCACGTGCGCGGCAACCGGGTGGCGCTCTCCGGCGAGCCCGGCGAGGTGGCGCTGGCCGAGCGGCTCCTCGACGAGCTGGTCGCGATCATCCGCACCGGCCAGGGCGTGACGACCGAGACCGTCGAGCGGGTGGTCTCGATGCTGCGCGCCGAGACCACCGAGCGCCCGGCGGACGTGCTCAGCCTCAACATCCTGAGCAACCGCGGCCGGTCGATCCGTCCCAAGACGCTGAACCAGAAGCGCTACGTCGACTCGATCGACAAGCACACGATCACGTTCGGGATCGGCCCGGCCGGCACCGGCAAGACCTACCTCGCGGTCGCCAAGGCGGTGCAGGCGCTGCAGTCCAAGAACGTCAACCGGATCATCCTCAGCCGCCCGGCGGTCGAGGCCGGCGAGCGCCTCGGGTTCCTGCCGGGCACGCTCAGCGAGAAGATCGACCCCTACCTGCGGCCCCTCTACGACGCGCTGCACGACATGATCGACCCCGAGACCATCCCCAAGCTGCTCGCCGCCGGCACCATCGAGGTGGCGCCGCTGGCGTTCCTGCGCGGCCGCTCGCTCAACGACTCCTTCATCATCCTCGACGAGGCACAGAACACCACGCCCGAGCAGATGAAGATGTTCCTGACCCGGCTCGGCTTCGGCTCCAAGATCGTGGTCACCGGCGACGTGACCCAGACCGACCTCCCCAACGGGCAGAAGTCCGGGCTGCGGGCGGTCGAGGAGATCCTCGACGAGGTGGAGGACATCAGCTTCAACCGGCTCACCAGCCACGACGTCGTACGCCACAAGCTGGTCGGCAGGATCGTCGCCGCGTACGACGAGTTCGACGCGCACGTGGCGCGCTCCCAGGAGCTCAAGCAGGCGAACCGTCCCGGGGCGCACAGTTGAGCATCGAGATCCTCAACGAGTCCGGCCACCCGCTGGACGTCAAGCGGCTCGCGGCGCTCAGCCGCTTCGTGATGGACCGGATGCGGGTGCACCCGCTGGCCGAGCTGTGCATCAAGGCGGTCGACGAGCCGACCATCGCGCAGCTCAACGAGCAGTGGATGGAGAAGGAGGGGCCCACCGACGTGCTGGCCTTCCCGATGGACGAGCTGCGCCCCGGCCTGGTCAACGAGGAGCCCGAGGAGGGCGTGCTCGGCGACCTGGTCCTCTGCCCCGACGTCGCCGCCCGCCAGGGCGAGACCGCCGGGCACGGCACCGAGGCCGAGATCGAGCTGCTGACGGTGCACGGCATCCTCCACCTGCTCGGCTACGACCACGCCGAGCCGGAGGAGCACCGGGAGATGTTCGGGCTCCAGGACGAGCTCCTGGCCGCCTGGCGCGCCCAGTGATCGACCCAGTGATCGACCAGTGAACGACCCGGTGAGACCGCGGTGAGCGTCTGGCTGCTGCTGGTCGCGGCCGCCCTGGTCGTGCTGGCCGGGCTGTTCTCGGCAGTCGACGCCGCGGTGTCGTCGTTCTCCCGCGCCCGCGCCGAGGAGCTGCTCGCCGAGGGCCGGCCCGGGTCGAGGCGGCTGGTCGCCCTCCTCGACGACCTGCCGCGCTACCTGAACACCGCGCTCCTGCTGCGGCTGCTCTGCGAGGTGTCCGCGATCGTCATCGTCACCCTCGAGGCGAGCAGCGCGTACGACGGGCGCTGGTGGGCGACCGCGCTGACGGTGATCGGCGTGATGCTGGTGGTCTCGTTCGTCGCGATCGGCGTCGCGCCGCGCACCCTGGGCCGGCAGCACTTCGAGCGGGTCGCGCTGCTCTCGGCCGCGCCGCTGGCCACGGTGACGGCCGTCCTGGGCCCGCTGCCGCGGCTGCTGATCGTGGTCGGCAACGCGCTCACGCCGGGCAAGGGCTTCCGCGAGGGACCGTTCTCGACCGAGACCGAGCTGCGCGAACTGGTCGACCTGGCCGAGGCCTCCGCGGTGATCGAGTCCGGCGAGCGCAAGATGATCCACTCGGTCTTCGAGCTCGGCGACACCATCGCCCGCGAGGTGATGGTTCCCCGCACCGACGTCGTCTACGTCGAGCGATACAAGAACCTGCGCCAGACGCTGTCGCTGTTCCTGCGCAGCGGCTTCTCCCGGGTGCCGGTCATCGGGGAGAACCTCGACGACGTCGTGGGGATCGCCTACCTCAAGGACATCGTCCGCCGCGACTTCGAGGCACCCGACGTCGAGTTCACCCAGCGCATCGACGAGGTGATGCGGCCCGCGCACTTCGTGCCGGAGTCGAAGCCGGTCGACGCGCTGCTCTCCGAGATGCAGGCGATGCGCCAGCACATCGCGGTCGTCGTCGACGAGTACGGCGGCACCGCCGGGCTGGTCACGATCGAGGACGTGCTGGAGGAGATCGTCGGCGAGATCACCGACGAGTACGACGAGGCCACGGTCGAGGTGGAGAGCCTCGACGACGGGGCGGTCCGGGTCTCCTCGCGCTACCCGATCGACGACCTCGACGAGCTGTTCGGCTTCGCGGTCGAGGAGGAGGACATCGACAGCGTGGGCGGCCTGATGGCCAAGCACCTGGGCCGGGTCCCGATCCCGGGCTCGTCGGTCGAGGCGCACGGCCTGCGGTTCGAGGCCGAGGGGGTCTCCGGGCGCCGCAACAAGATCGGTACCGTGCTGATCCACCGGGTGGAGCCGGCCCACGACGAGGACGAGGAGCACGATGACTGACCTCGCCGGCGGGCTGTCCGCCGAGGACGCGAAGCTGGTGACGCTGGCCCGCGCCACCCGCGCCCGGACCGGGGCCGCGGAGGGCGCCGCCGTCCGCGACGCCGACGGACGCACCTACGCCGCCGCCACCGTGGACCTGCCCTCGTTGCGCGTCTCCGCCGTCGGCGTCTGCGTCGCGATGGCCGTCGCGAGCGGCGCCAAGGGGCTCGAGGCGGCGGTCGTGCTGACGGACGCGGCGCGCCTCGCCGAGGCCGACCTCGCCGCGCTGCGCGACCTGGGCGGCGCCGGGGTCGTGGCCCATCGCGGCGACCCGCGCGGGGCCGTCCTCGAGTCGACGACGACCTGACGCACGCCGTCCGGACGGCGAAATTCCGGAGCGCGCCCGACCGGGCGCCTGGAGTAGGTTGCTCCCGTGAGTCTGCGTGGCTGGGCCGCACACGAGGCGGCCGTCGAGCGCCTCAGGTCCTCCTACGCCGCGATCCCCGCGGGCGCGCCGGTGCGCCTCGCGAAGCGGACCTCCAACCTGTTCCGCCCGCGCACGGCCACCCACGCCCCCGGGCTGGACGTCTCCGGGCTGGACGGCGTGATCGCGGTCGACGCCTCCGCGCGGACTGCCGACGTGCAGGGGATGTGCACCTACGAGGACCTCGTCGACGCCACGCTGCCGCACGGCCTGGTCCCGAAGGTGGTCCCGCAGCTGCGCACGATCACCCTCGGCGGCGCGGTCACCGGCCTCGGCATCGAGTCCACGAGCTTCCGCAGCGGCCTGCCGCACGAGTCGGTGCTCGAGATGGACGTCTTCACCGGCGCGGGCGAGGTCGTCACCTGCCGTCCGGGCCCGGACGGCGAGCACGGCGACCTCTTCGCCGCGTTCCCCAACTCCTACGGCTCGCTCGGCTACGCCACCCGGCTGCGGATCGAGCTCGAGCAGGTGCCGGCGTACGTCTCGCTGCGCCACCTGCGCTTCGACGACCTCGGCGCGCTGGCGAAGTCGATCGCCGAGATCGCCGACGCGCGCTCGTACGACGGCGTCCGCGTGGACGGGCTGGACGGGGTGGCCTTCGGGCCGGGGGAGTACTACCTCACGCTCGCCACCTGGACGGACGCACCCGGGCCGGCGCCCGCGAGCGACTACACCGGGCAGCAGATCTACTACCGGTCGCTCCAGCACCGCGAGACCGACCTGCTGACCACCTACGACTACCTGTGGCGCTGGGACACCGACTGGTTCTGGTGCTCGGGCGCGTTCGGGGTGCAGAACCCGACGGTGCGCCGGCTGTGGCCCCGGCGCTGGCGGCGCTCGGACGTCTACCACCGGCTGATCGGGCTGGACCGGCGGATCGGCTTCGCCGACTGGCTGGACCGGCGCCGGGGCCGGCCGCTGCGCGAGCGGGTCATCCAGGACGTCGAGGTGCCGGTCGAGCGGCTGCCCGACTTCCTGGAGTGGTTCGACGAGGCCGTGGGGATGCGCCCGGTCTGGCTGTGCCCCTGCGTGGCGCTGCGCAGCTGGCCCACCTACCCGCTCGAGCCCGGGCTGCTCTACGTGAACGTGGGCTTCTGGGGCACCGTGCACGTCGGCCCGGAGGCCGTCCGGGCGCCGCGCAACCGGGCCATCGAGGAGCGGGTGCACGAGCTCGGCGGCCACAAGTCGCTCTACAGCGAGGCCTTCTACGACCGGGCGACGTTCGACAGGCTCTACGACGGCGAGAACCTCGCCGTCGTGAAGGGTCGCTACGACCCGCAGGACCGGCTGACCAGCCTCTACGACAAGGTGGTGAAGAGACATTGACCCGGCAGACCAGGACCATCACGATCGCCCAGGCGTTCGACACCCTGCTCAAGGAGCCGCTGCCACTGCGGTTCACGGCGTACGACGGCAGCTCGAGCGGTCCGAAGGATGCGCCGTTCCGCTTCGACCTGCGCAACCAGCGCGGCCTCTCCTACCTGCTGACCGCCCCCGGTGACCTCGGGATGGCGCGCGCCTACGTGACCGGCGACCTGGTCATCGAGGGCGTCCACCCCGGTGACCCGTACGAGGCGATGCGGCTGCTGCAGAAGGGGCTCAAGATGCGCCGCCCGTCCCCTGCGGAGGCGGTCGAGATCCTGCGCGCGGTCGGCTTGTCGACGCTGCGCCCGCCCGCGCCGCCGCCCCAGGAGACGATCCCGCGCTGGCGGCGCGTCGTCGAGGGGCTGCGCCACTCCGAGGGCCGTGACGCGGAGGTGATCCGCCACCACTACGACGTCTCGAACACCTTCTACGAGTACGTCCTCGGCCCGTCGATGACCTACACCTGCGCCGTGTATCCCACCGAGGAGGCGACCCTCGAGGAGGCGCAGTCCGCCAAGTACGAGCTGATCGCCCAGAAGCTCGGCCTCCAGGCGGGCCAGCGCCTGCTCGACATCGGCTGCGGCTGGGGCGGCATGGTCCGCCACGCCGCCCGCGAGCACGGCGTCCAGGTCCTCGGCGTCACCCTGTCCAGGGAGCAGGCCTCATGGGCTCAGCAGGCGATCAAGGAGGAGCGCCTCGACCACCTCGCGGAGGTCCGGTTCATGGACTACCGCCACGTGGAGGAGACCGGCTTCGACGCCATCTCCTCGATCGGCCTGACCGAGCACATCGGCGTGCGGAACTACCCGGCGTACTTCGGCTGGATCCGCGACCACCTGCGCCCCCAGGGCCGGTTGCTCAACCACTGCATCACCCGCCACGACAACCGGCCCCGCGAGACCGGTGCGTTCATCGACCGCTACGTGTTCCCGGACGGGGAGCTGATCGGGTCGGGCACGATCATCACCGAGGCGCAGGACGCCGGCCTCGAGGTGCAGCACGAGGAGAACATCCGCGTGCACTATGCCAAGACGCTCGCCGCCTGGTGCCACAACCTCCAGGAGAACTGGGACGCGTGCGTCGCCGAGGTCGGCGAGGAGACCGCCCGGGTGTGGGGGCTCTACATGGCCGGCTCGCGGCTGGCGTTCGAGCGCAACGAGATCCAGCTCCACCACGTGCTCGCCACCAGGACCGACGCCAACGGCGCCAGCGGCTACCCGCTCCGGCACGCCTTCTGACCCGCCGCGCACCTGACGGAACTGTCCTCCGTCCGCGGGTTCTCGGACACCTCCGTCAGGTGCGCGGGCCACCCGGGTGCGGGCACCGATAGCCTCGACCCGTGAGCACGAGGGCCCAGCAGTACGACGCGCAGGTGCTGCGCTGCGAGCGGCTCTCGGCGCACCTGGTCCGGCTCACCCTGGGCGGTGCGGGCCTCGCGGGCTTCGCGAGCACCGGCATCCCCGACGAGTGGGTGGGCCTGGTGGTGCCCGGGCAGTTCCAGAGCCGCTACTACACGGTGCGCTCCTGGGACGGCACGGAGCTGGTGGTCGACGTGGTCGTGCACGAGACCGGGCTCGTCACCGAGTGGGCGCAGCTGGACGTCGTGGGACAGACGGTGACGATCACCGAGGCCAAGGGCTCGTTCGCGATCCCGGCGGACGCGCAGTGGCTGATCCTGGTCGGGGACCTGACCGCGCTGCCGGCGATGGCCCGGATCGCCGACGGCGTCCAGGTGCGCACGTACGTGTTCGCCGAGGTGCCGGACGAGCTGCCGGACTACCTCCCGGCCGGCCCGCAGGTCACCTGGCTGGCCCCGCCGGGCGCGGGCCGGAGCCGGCTGGCCGAGGTCGTCGAGGGCATCGACTGGCCGGAGGGCGAGGGCTACTTCTGGATGGCGGGCGAGTCCGCGCAGATGCGCGCGATCCGCAAGCACCTGATGCGGGTGCGCCGCCTGCCGAGCATGGCGTACGACGTGATGGGCTACTGGCGCGCCAACGCGCAGCGCCAGCCGCGCGCCGTCGACCCGGGCCCGATCTACCGGGCCGGCAAGGCGGCCGGGAAGTCCGACGAGCAGATCTGGGCCGAGTACGACGAGGCGAGGGACCACTCATGACCGAGCAGCCGAGCAAGCACCGGAGCGGGTTCGTGTCCTTCGTCGGCCGACCCAACGCCGGCAAGTCGACGCTGACCAACGCCCTGGTCGGCAGCAAGGTCGTGATCACCTCCGACAAGCCGCAGACCACGCGCACGGTGGTGCGCGGCATCGTGCACCGCGACGACGCGCAGCTGATCCTGGTCGACACCCCCGGGCTGCACCGGCCCCGGACCCTGCTGGGGGAGCGGCTCAACGACCTCGTGAAGACCACGCTCGCGGAGGTCGACGTGGTCGCGGTCTGCCTGCCGGCCAACGAGAAGGTCGGCCCGGGCGACCGATTCATCGTCAACGAGATGGCGAAGATCAAGCGCACCACCAAGGTCGCGGTCGTGACCAAGACCGACCTCGCCTCCGCGGACCGGATCGCCGAGCACCTGCTCGACATCGCGCGCCTGGGCTCCGAGACCGGCACCGAGTGGGCCGAGATCGTCCCCGTCTCGGCGCGGTCGGGCGACCAGGTGGGGCTGTTGGCGGACCTGCTGGTCGGGCTGCTGCCCGAGGGGCCGCAGCTCTACCCCGACGGCGAGCTCAGCGACGCTCCCGAGGAGATCCTCGCCGCGGAGCTGATCCGCGAGGCCGCCCTGGAGGGCCTGCGCGACGAACTGCCGCACTCGGTGGCGGTCGTGGTCGAGGAGATGGGCCTGCGCGAGGGGCGTCCCGACGACAAGCCGCTGCTCGACGTGCACGCGAACCTCTACGTCGAGCGCGACTCCCAGAAGGGCATCATCATCGGACCGAAGGGCGCCCGGCTGCGCGACATCGGCACCCGCGCCCGGACCCAGATCGAGGCGCTGCTCGGTACCCCGGTCTATCTGGACCTGCACGTCAAGATCGCCAAGGACTGGCAGCGAGACCCGCGCCAGCTCAGGAAGCTGGGCTTCTAGGAAGGGGGGGTCCTGATGAGCCGTCCCGCGCCGTTGGCGCGCTGGCACGCGATCGCCGAGGCCCGCGACCCCGCCGGCCTGGCCGAGCTGCTGGCCGACGACGTCACGTTCCGCTCGCCGGCCGTCCACACGCCGCAGGAGGGGCGCGACCTGACCACGGCGTACCTCTCCGCCGCGATCGTGGTGCTCGGCCCGACGCTGACCTACCTCCGCGAGTGGTACGACGACTCCTCGGCGGTGCTGGAGTTCCGCGCCGAGCTGGACGGGCGGACCGTCCACGGCGTCGACATGCTGACCTGGGGCGAGGACGGGCGGCTCACCGACTTCACCGTGATGGTCCGCCCCTTCACGGGCCTGCAGCGGCTGATCGAGCTGATGGCCGCGGAGCTCGCCAGGCTGGCAGCGGCTCAGCCCGGAGCCCAGCAGCGCCCGTAGCGCTGGCCGCCGGCCCACTGCTCCGCGGTCGGCCACTCGTAGCCCCACTGGTAGTCGAGCGAGGACTCGGCCGCCGCGGCGCCCGCGTCGCGGCACGGGCCCTCCCCGGCCGCGCGCACCTTCTCCTCGCCCGGGTAGGCGGTCCCGGCCAGCGGGACGACCGCGATCGCGCGCCAGGAGTGCTCGGCCGCGCAGACGACCCGTTCGAAGCCCTTCGTCCCGGGCTGTGCGGTGCCGCACATGGCGTAGCGGTCCCGGCCCGCGGTCTCGTCGAGCACGCCCGCCAGGCGCCCGGTCAGCGGCGCGAGCCGGTCCTGCGCGGCCAGCGCGACCACGTCGCAGCGGTACCACGACGCGCCGGAGTCCGACTCCTCGACGCTGGGCGTGAACCACACGGCGCGCAGCATGCTGAGCCGCCGGTCCTCCCGGGTGCCGCCGACGAACGCGGCCAGCCGCTCGGGGCAGGCCTCGGCGACCTGGGCCTGCACCCGGTCCGCGTCGACCGCGAGCAGGTGCCCGTCGACGACCGTGTCGAGCCTGCCCACGGCGAACGTCATCGAGGTGTGCCGGGAGCGGCAGGCGACCGGCTGGTGGTCGGTGGTGGGCGCGATCGCCTCGTCGTAGGCCAGCCGGTAGCAGGCCCGGTCCGGCGGGGCCGGGACCGGCGTGGCGGACGGCGGCGGCACCGGGGTGCTGCTCGGTGCGGCGGGCGGCCGGTCCGCCGTCGGGTCGTCCCCGCCGGTGCAGCCGGCGACACCCACGGCCAGGCCCACGGCCAGGCCCGCTGCCAGCACGGCGGTCGGCACCACGGTGGCGGACGGCCGGGTCACTGGTCGGTCTTCGCCCAGCACACCGACCGGCGGTTGCCCGCGTCCCACTCCGCCTGGTGGAACCACGTGTAGCCGAAGTCGTAGTCGACCGGGTAGTTCAGCCACGCGCCGACCGACTTGGAGCAGAAGTCCCGGGTCGTGACCTCCACCACCCGGTCGCCCGGGTAGTCGTCGCCCTGGTCGCCGAGGGCGATCGTGGTCACCGCGCGCCACTGGTGCGGCTCGTTGCACGGGACCTTCACCGAGCCGGCGACCGTCGGCCCGTCGGCGCAGACCATCCAGTGGTCCTTCGGGCGGCCGAGCAGCAGGCCCTTGGCCGTGGTCGGCAGGTCGACGTACTCCTTGCTCTGCTCGCCGCCGCCGACGACGTCGCAGCGGTACCAGCGTGCGCCGTCGTCCCAGGCGTCCTCGCTCGGCCGGAACCAGGCCCAGCTGACGACGGTGCGCATCACCAGGCTCTCGTCGGCGCCGAGGAAGTCCATGAACGCCTGGGAGCACGTCTCGTAGGCCCAGGAGCCGAGGCCCCCGTCGTCGTAGTCGACGTCGTCGAAGGTGTCCGGCAGCTGGCCGACGGCGTAGGTCTCGGCCGTGTGCGGCTCGGTGCAGTCGACCGGAGCGGTGGTGTTGCTCGACCGGGCGACGTCCTCGGGGGCGAGCACCCGGCAGGCGCCGAGGTCCGGGGCCGTGTCGGCCGCGGCGGGCGTCGCCTCGTCACCGCACGCAGCGAGGGCACCGGTCAGCGCCAGCCCGAGCGCGAGCGCGCCCAGCCGCGCACGGCGGCGCTCGGCCAACGGCACGGTTCCTCCTCGCAGGGTGCGGGCCAGAGTCCGCGTGATCGTACCGCCGCGGGCCGGGCACGGGGGCACCCGTCGTAGTGATCCGGGACGGATCGGGTACCCGGGCGGCAAGGACGGACCCGGTGCCCCGGGCCACGGGGATGGCAGGGGCAGCGTATACGACGAGGGGGTGTGCGGTGGACCGGGAAGGACTCCGGCAGCGTGACCGGCACGTCGTGACCACCATGCAGGACGCCCTCCTGCCGGGCGGCGTGGTCGCGCTGCCCCGGGTCGACGTGGCCGCCCGCTACCTGCTCTGCGAGGACGAACGCTCGGCCGGCGGCGACTGGTTCGACGCGGTGCCGCTGGGCGGGGGCCGGGTCGGGCTCGTCGTCGGCGACGTCGTCGGCCAGGGCGTCGGCGCGGCCTCGGCCATGGGACAGCTCCGTGCGGTGCTCACCGCGGCGCTGCTCTCCCGGGAGGACCCGCTGGCCGCGCTCCAGGATGCCTCCCGCTTCGCCGCGGCCGTGCCCGAGGCGCGCGGCGCCACCGCAGCCGTCGCGCTGGTCGATCCCGCCGGCGGCGCGCGGGCGTCGGTGCGCTACTGCACCGCCGGCCACCCGCCGCCGCTGGTGGTCCGGGCGGACGGGTCCGCGGCGTTCCTGCCGGTCACCGGAGGCGGCCCGCTCGGCAGCGGTACGCCGCTGCCGGGCGCGGACGCGGCCCTCGACCCGGGCGACCTGCTGCTGCTCTACACCGACGGCCTGCTCGTCCGCCCCGACGCGGTCCCTGGGTCGAGTCTGGACGACCTGCTGGCCGTGGCCGCCGGGGCGTGCCGGGACGCCGCGCAGGCGCCGGCGGGCGCGACCGCCGAGGACGCCTGCGAGCGCACCCTCGAGCGACTGACCCGGGACACGGGCGTCACCGACGACGCCACCGTGCTCGCCGCCCGGCTGCTCCCCGGCGCGACCGCGGACCTGGTGCTCGACCTGCCCGCGCTGCCGGACACCCTCCGGGTGGTCCGCCTCGAGCTCGGCGGGTGGCTCGCCGACCTGCGGCTGTCCGCGATCGACCAGTTCGCGCTGCAGCAGGCGGTGGGCGAGCTGGTGGGGAACGCCGTCGAGCACGCCTACCCGGCGGGGTCGCACGCGACGCGCACCTCGGTGCGGGTCCGGGCCACCCATACCGACGAGGGATGCATCCAGGTGGACGTGGCCGACGACGGGCGGTGGCGGCCGCGCTCGCCCGACCGGGCCCACCGCGGGCTGGCCCTCGCCAGCGGCTTCGTCGACCACCTCGAGCCGGTGCCCGCCGAGGCCGGCACCCACCTGCGGGTCCGCCACCGCCCCCTGCGTCCCGCACCCCTGCTGACCGCGGCCGCGGTCGGCCCTGACGGCCGGGCCCGGCCGGGTCGGGAGCTGCCGGGCCTGACCATCCGGCGGGGCGCGGGCGGCGACCTCCGCCTGGGCGGCGCCGTGGACCAGCTCAGCGTCGACCGGCTCGCAGCGGAGGTGCGCCGCTCGACCGCCGGGGCGGGTCCGTCGGTCGTCGTGGACCTCTCGGGCGTGACCCTGCTCTGCAGCGGCGCCGTTCAGGTGCTCAGCGACGCCGTCCCGGGCATGGCCGCCGTGCACGCGCCGGTGGTGCTGCGGGCGCCGGCCGGCAGCGTGGCCGAGCTGGTGCTGGACCTGACCCGGGTGCCCCACGAGACGACGAACGGCCCGACCGGCTGACGGCCTCGCCGCCCGCGAGCGTCCGGGCTGGGCTCACCCGGCCTGCTGCAGCTCCTCCCTCAGGTCGCCGAGGATCCGGCTGAGCAGGCGGGAGACCTGCATCTGGGTGACCCCGAGGTCCTTGCCGATCTCCTCCTGGGTGAGGTCCTCGAAGAACCGCAGGTACAGGATGCGGCGGTGCCGCTCGGGGAGCCGGCGTACGACGGGCGCCAGGATCATCCGGGCCTCGGTCGCGGACCCGTCGGCATCCTCGCCGGCGAGCAGGTCGCCGACCGGCGTCTCGCTCTCGCGCCCGACCGGCTGGTCCAGGGAGGCCGGCTGGAAGCAGCCGAACGCGGACGCGGCGTCGCGGTACTCCTCGACCGTCGTGTCGAGCTCGGCCGCGATCTCGGCCTCGGAGGGCTCGCGGCCGCGCTCCTGGGTGAGCCGCTCGATCACCTGGTTCACCCGCCACTGGAGCTCCTGGATGCGGCGCGGCGGGCGCACGGTCCAGCCCTGGTCGCGGAAGTAGCGCTGCAGCTCGCCGCGGATGGTGGGGACCGCATAGGTGAGCAGGTCGTTCCGCAGCTCGGGGTCGAAGCGGTGCACGGCCTTGGTCAGGCCCTCGTAGGCGACCTGACGCAGGTCCTCCTGGGGGACCCCGCGGTTGCGGAACCGGGCGGCGACGGCCTCGGCGACGCCGCGGTTGATCACCACGACCCGCCCGAGCGCCTCCTCGCGCTGCTCGGGATCGCTGCTGTGCTGGGCCTCGTCGAGGAGCCGGGCCGTCTGCTCGGACCGCTCGGGCCGGGTGAGCCCGCAATCGGGGTCCGTGGTCGGGTCGATCTGGTCGAGAGGGCCGTCCGTCGAACGGGTGGGCAACGCGGTCATCGGGCACCTCCATCCCGAGTGAATGGGGGCCTTGCCGACGTCCTTCGGCAAGGTTCGAGCGTCCGTCTCCTCCCTGGCGACGCTACCGGCTCAGCCCGGTTGCGCAACCTCGCGGCGGCGTGGGACGCCACGTCGGGGCCCTTACCCGGGGGTCCCGGGCGAGAAACGCCGCCGGGCCCTCGGCACGCCAAGACCACCCGTAGGGGTGATGCCGCCGCGGGCCGGCCTGGGTACCCGCGGTGGAAGTCGACCGAGAGCAGGAAGGCAGGAACCGATGCAGGCTGTGACCTGGCAGGGCCGCAAGGACATCCGCGTGGAGGAGGTCCCCGACGCCCGGATCGAGGAGCCCACGGACGCGGTGATCCGGGTCACCAGCACGGGGCTGTGCGGCTCGGACCTGCACCTCTACGACCCGCTGACCCCGTTCATGACGCCCGGCGACATCGTCGGCCACGAGCCGATGGGCGTGGTGGAGGCGGTCGGCGCGCAGGTGTCCGCGCTCTCGGTGGGCGACCGGGTGGTGGTCCCGTTCAACATCAGCTGCGGATCGTGCTGGATGTGTGAGCGCCGGCTCTACAGCCAGTGCGAGACGACGCAGAACAGGGAGACCGGCACCGGCGCGAGCCTGTTCGGCTACAGCTCGCTGTACGGCGCCGTGCCCGGTGGCCAGGCCGAGCTCCTCCGGGTGCCGTTCGCGGACTTCCTGCCGGTCAAGGTGCCGCACGGGCCGCCGGACGACCGCTTCGTCTACCTGTCCGACGTGCTGCCGACCGCCTGGCAGGGCGTGGAGTACGCCGCGATCCCGGAGGGTGGCACGCTCCTCGTGCTCGGCGCCGGGCCGATCGGGGACATGGCCACCCGGATCGCGCTGCACCGCGGGATCCGCGTGATCGTCGTCGACCGGGTGCCCGAGCGACTGGCGAGGGTGTCGGCCCGGGGCGCCGAGATCCTCGACCTGGGCGAGATCGACGACGTGGCCGAGCAGGTCCGCGGGCTGACCGGCGGGCGGGGCGCGGACAGCGTCCTCGAGGCGGTCGGCATGGAGGCGCACGGCTCGCCGGTCGCCGAGGCGGTCCAGAAGTCGCTGCGGCTGCTGCCCAAGAAGCTGCAGCAGCTGATGATGACCAACCTGAGCGTGGAGCGGCTCGCGGCGCTGTACCTCGCCTTCGAGGCGGTGCGCCGGGGAGGGACCGTGTCGATCTCGGGCGTGTACGGCGGCACCTCGGACCCGATGCCGATGATGCAGCTGTTCGACAAGCAGCTCCAGCTGCGGATGGGTCAGGCCAACGTCCGGGCCTGGACCGACGAGCTGCTCGCGCTGCTCCAGCAGGACGAGGACCACCTCGGCGTCGAGGGCTTCGCGACCCACCACCTGCCCCTCGACGCGGCACCCCAGGCGTACGCGTCGTTCCAGGCCAAGGAGGACGGGATGGTCAAGGTGCTGTTCCGGCCGTGACCCGCGTGGGCTAGAGTGGTCCGCGTCATGACGTGCAGCCTCCTCCTTCGCTGCCGCAGCGAGGTCTGAGCCCACCCGGGCACTCCGGACCCCCTCGCTGCGGTGTGAGAGCGTGCGCCGGCCCCGCACCGACCCGAGCGAGGACCCCATGACCATTCCCCAGCAGCAGTCCAGCGGTATGCCGTTCCAGCGCTACCGCCCGTTCCCCCCGATCGACCTGCCCGACCGCACCTGGCCGAGCCGGACGATCACGCAGGCGCCTCGGTGGCTCTCCACCGACCTGCGCGACGGCAACCAGGCGCTGATCGACCCGATGTCGCCCGCGCGCAAGATGAAGATGTTCGACCTCCTGGTGCGCATGGGCTACAAGGAGATCGAGGTCGGCTTCCCGTCGGCCAGCGAGACCGACTTCAGCTTCGTACGTCAGCTCATCGAGGGCGACCACATCCCCGACGACGTGACGATCTCGGTGCTGACCCAGGCGCGCGAGGACCTCATCGAGCGCAGCGTCCAGTCGCTGATCGGGGTGCCGCGGGCCAACATCCACCTCTACAACGCGCTCGCGCCGCTGTTCCGCCGGGTGGTGTTCCGCGCCAGCAAGGACGAGGTCAAGGACATCGCGGTGCGCGGCACCCAGCTGGTGATGAAGCACGTCGAGAGCAACCTCGACACCACGGTGATCGGCTACGAGTACAGCCCGGAGATCTTCACCAGCACCGAGCTGCCGTTCTCGGCCGAGGTGTGCGAGGCGGTCTCGGACGTCTGGCAGCCCGATGACGGCCGCGAGATCATCCTCAACCTGCCCGCGACCATCGAGGTCGCGACGCCCAACGTCTACGCCGACCAGATCGAGTGGTTCTCCCGGCAGCTGACCCGCCGCGAGAACACCGTGATCTCGCTGCACCCCCACAACGACCGCGGGACGGCTGTCGCCGCCACCGAGCTGGCCGTGATGGCCGGCGCCGACCGGGTCGAGGGCTGCCTGTTCGGGCACGGCGAGCGCACCGGCAACGTCGACCTCGTGACGCTGGCGCTGAACCTGTTCAGCCAGGGCGTGGACCCCCAGGTGGACCTCTCCGACATCGACGAGATCCGGCGCACGGTCGAGTACTGCACCCAGCTGCCGGTCCACCCGCGGCACCCGTACGCCGGCGACCTGGTCTACACGGCGTTCTCCGGGTCCCACCAGGACGCGATCAAGAAGGGCCTGGAGGATCTCGACCGGCAGGCGGCCGAGCAGGACGTGCCCGTGGGGCAGCTGCCCTGGGACGCGCCGTACCTGCCGATCGACCCGAAGGACGTCGGCCGCACCTACGAGGCCGTGATCCGGGTCAACAGCCAGTCCGGCAAGGGCGGCGTCGCCTACATCCTCAAGGCCGAGCACAAGCTCGACCTGCCGCGCCGCGCCCAGATCGAGTTCAGCCGGGTCGTCCAGGAGCGCACCGACGCCGAGGGCGGCGAGCTCACCGCGGACGAGATCTGGAACATCTTCCGGGCCGAGTACCTCGACCGCACCACGCCGCTGAAGCTCAACTCCGTCCACACCTCCTCCGCAGCGGGTGAGAAGGACGCGCTCGACGTCAACGTCTACGTCGACGGCGAGATCACCTCGCTCCACGGTGAGGGCAACGGTCCGATCGCGGCGTTCGTCAACGCGATCAACGAGCTGCCCCACGAGTGGGACGTGCGCGTCCTCGACTACGCCGAGCACGCGCTCTCCGCTGGAGGCGACGCGCTCGCCGCGGCGTACGTCGAGTGCCTCGTGCGCGACCAGGTCTACTGGGGCGTCGGCGTGGACGCGAACATCCTCACCGCCTCCCTCAAGGCCGTGACCAGCGCCGTCAACCGCGTCTCGCGCGTCGACTCCGCCGTCAGTCCGCCCGCGGGTCAGCACGAGGGTTGATCGTCCGACGCCGACGCCGACGCCGACGATGTGGTGCGGTCGGCGCTTGGCGCGCTGGCCGCTACCTGGCGAGCGGTAGGCGCACGGTGAAGGTGGTTCCTTCCAGGTGGGCGGACTCGACGTCGATCCGCCCACCGTGGGCGGCGACCGTCGCGGCCACGATCGAGAGGCCCAGGCCGGTGCCCTGGATCGCGTGCACCTTCGCGGTCGAGGACCGGAAGAAGCGCTGGAACAGCCCGGGCTGCTCCTCGACCGGGATGCCCAGGCCGGTGTCGGTGACCGAGAGCCAGGCCTCGTCGTCCTGGCGGCTGACCCGGCACGCGATGCGGCCGCCGTCCTCGGTGAACTTGACCGCGTTGCCGAGCAGGTTGATCAGCACCCGCTCGAGCTGGATCCGGTCGCCGAGCACCAGGACCGGCCCGGGGTCCGCGGTCAGTGACAGCCGGAGGTCGCGCCCGGCGAGCTGGGGCCGGATCGCCTCCTCGGCGGTGTCCAGCAGCGTCGTCAGGTCGAGGGTGTCGTGCTGCCAGGAGGTCACGCCCGAGTCGAGCCCGCTGAGCGTGAGCAGGTCGTCGCACAGCAGGATCAGCCGCTGGCCGTTGCGGGCGATGCTCTCCAGCATCGGGCGCTGCTCGGGCGCCGGGTCGACGACCGTGCCGTCCTCGAGCAGCTCGGTGTAGCCCACGATGCTGGCCACCGGGGTGCGCAGCTCGTGGCTCACGGTCGAGACGAACTCGCTCTTGGCCACGTCGAGCTGACGCAGCCGCTCGACCGCCAACCGCTCCTTCTCCAGCGCCGCGACGAGCATCTCCTGGCTGGCCCGTGCCTCGGTGACGTCGCGACCGACGCACAGGTAGCCGACCCGCGCGGCGAACGTGTCGGCGGCGACGCTGAGCGACATCGAGACGGTATGGCGACGTCCGTCGGCGCCGATCCAGACCCAGTCCAGCGTCGGCGTCGCGACGCCGCTGTCGATGCCCTCGACCAGGCGCGCGAAGGCATCCTCACCGGTCGCGCCGGACAGGCGCTCGGCGAGCTGCTCGGGATCGAAGAGGTCTACGAACGGCGTCCCGACCGTGTCCTGGCCGTCGTAGCCGAGCAGGTTGACGGCGCCCGGGTTGAAGACCGTGATCCGGCCGGCCGTGTCCATCCCGATGAGGGCCGTGCTGATCGCGGCCTCGAGGAGGTGCCGGTTCAGCCCGGCGGCCATCCGCTCCACCGTGAGGTCGGTGCCGGTCAGCACGACGTGGGTGGGCCGGTTGCGGTCGTCGTGGACGTACCCGGTGTTCCACTGGATCCGCCGGCGCTGTCCGGAGCGGGTCACCACGTCGGTCTCCCGGCCGACCTGGCCGTCGATGGCGTCCGGGAGCCCGGCCGGGTAGCCGTCGGACCCGGGCGGCGCGAACGGGAGGTCCCAGACCTCGACCCCGACCAGCTCGTGCTCGTCGAAGCCCGTGAGCGTGGTCGTCGCGCCGTTGACGCGGAGGACGACGCCCATCAGGTCCGTCACGAGGATCATCGCCGCGGTCGTGTCGAGGGTCGCGCTGGTCAGCTTCTCGGCCGCCTCCAGCCGGCGGCGTGCGTCGTACTCCGCGGTGACGTCCTGCAGCTGGGCGGAGAACGTCGCCTCAGGACCGGTGGTGAGCAGCGAGATCGCGACGTTGACCCGGGCGCCGCGGCGGTCCCGGAGCCCGGTCTGCGCGCGCCACCCGTCCAGGTTGCCCGCGAGCATCCGCGCGGCGACGAGATCCAGCGGCTCGGCGGTGTCGAGCACGTCGGCGAGCCCGCGGCCCACCGGCGACCCGGCGCGGCCGATGATCCGCGCCGCCGCCTCGTTGACGTCGACGATCTCGAGGGGCGTGTCCTCGCTGCGCAGCAGGACCATGCCGATCAGCGACTCGGTGAAGTTGCGCCGGAAGAGCCGCTCACGGGAGGTCAGCCGCTCGAGCAGCCGTCGGCGCTGGCCGACGGCGATCACGAGTGGGAGGGACAGCAGTGCCGTGCACACGAGGTAGAGCTGCGAGAGGGATCCCATCGTCCGGGCGTCGATCTCGCCGGTGCGGTAGTGGGCTCCGAACGGCCCGTACCCGTGGGCGGTCAGGAAGGTGATGACGACGGCGAACCCGACGAGCTCCCAGGCCGTGAGGAGCAGGTCGAAGCGCAACGCGGCCCACACGATGACCGGGAGCGGAAGGAAGGACAGGGAGAGGGACTGGTTCGGGGAGAACACCGTGAGCGTGATCGTGGCCAGGACGACCACCTGGAGGGGTACCTCCCAGCGGCGGGTGGAGCGGATCGCCGGCCGGGCCATCGCGAGCGGCACGATCACCAGGGTGGCCGCGGCGTGCGAGGCGCCGAGCGAGAGCCAGATCCGCCCGAACGAGCCGCCCTCGAACAGGTGCACCCCGGCGGTTCCGATCGTCGCCATCGTGAGTCCCCCGAGCAGGGCTGCGGCCGCGAGCCGGAGGAAGTCGTCGAGCGAGTCCAGGCGCGGCAGCCGGCCCCTTCCGTGCCACAGCACCGCGCTCGCCACCAGCGCGTCCGACGTGTTCGCCACCCCGAAGGCCGCCGAGACGTCGAGGGGCCGGCCCGCGGTGAGGTTCGCTGCGCCGCTCACGACGCAGATCCCCAGCGCCAGCACCCACCAGCGGCGCCGCGGGCTCGCGGCGACGAGCACGGCCGCGAGCCCTGCGGCGGGCCACCAGGTCGCGACGGGGTCGTCCTGGGGGGCGAACGCCACCGCGCCGACACCCGCGACGTAGACGCCCGCCAGCAGGCCCACGGCCGCGGGCCAGCCGAGTTGCCCGCGACGAGACGACGACATGGCCGCAGTCTCATCCACGCGCCCGCCGAGTGCACGCTCCCACGCGGCGGACGGGGTCCGGCGCTCGGCGGGTGGCCTATCTTGGGCCCATGCTGGTGTCGGAGCGGATCGGGCAGCTCTTCGTGGAGACCGAGGCCGGCCGCGACCGCCTCGAGTACACCGAGTACGGCTCCGGGGACGCCTGGGTGCTGCTGCTGCCCGGGGAGCTGATGCCGCGCCGGATGCAGCAGCCGCTGGCCCGGGTGCTGGCCGCCGACGGTCTGCACGTGCTCACGCTCGACCCGCTCGGCCACGGCCGGTCCGACCGCCCGGCCGACCCGCACGCGTACTCCGTGACGGCGTTCGCCGAGCAGGCGGTCGCGCTCCTCGACCACCTGGGCGTCGCCCAGGCGGTGGTCGGCGGCACCGGGCTCGGCGCGAACGTGGCGCTCGAGACCGCGGCGATCGCGCCCGCGAGGGTACGCGGCCTGATCATCGAGGCGCCGATGCTCGACAACGGCGTGGAGGCGGGGATCCTCGCCTTCGGCCCGTTGCTGCTCGCGGCTCGCTTCCTGCCCCTCTCGGTGCGGGTCCTGCGCAGGCTGACCCGGCCGGTGCCGCGGGGGATCGTGCCGTTCTGGGCCGGCATCGCGCTCGACACCTGCGACCAGCGCCCCGGAGCGCTGGCCGCGCTGCTGCACGGGCTGTTCTTCGGCCGCGCGGCCCCCTCGGCACGGGAGCGGCGAGCGATCCCCGTGCCGGCCCTCGTGGTCGGCCACCCGGGCGACCCGATGCACCCGCTGGCCGACGCCCGGATGCTCGCCGAGGAGCTGCCGCGGGGGACCTTCGTGAAGGCCCGCTCGGTCCTCGAGTGGCGGCTCACCCCCGAGCGCCTGGACCGGGCCGCGATCGGCCTGGCCACCGGGTGCTGGAAGACACCCCGCCGACGCCGCCGCTCCGGGGCCTGAATCGCGACGTCCGCACGGCACAATGGGTGGGTGCTCTACCGCGACGAGGCGATCGTGCTCCGCACCCACAAGCTGGGTGAGGCCGACCGGATCGTCACGCTCCTCACCCGGCAGCGCGGCCGGGTCCGCGCGGTCGCCAAGGGGGTGCGCCGCACCACCTCGCGCTTCGGCTCGAGGCTCGAGCCGTTCACCCACGTCGACCTGCAGCTGGCCGAGGGCCGCAGCCTCGACACGATCACCCAGGCGGAGACGTTGACCCCGTTCTCCAAGGGGCTGGGGCTCGACTACGACCGCTACACCGCCGGCACCGTGATGCTCGAGACCGCCGACCGGCTGGTGGCCGAGGAGCGGGAGCCGTCGGTCCAGCAGTTCCTGCTCCTGGTCGGGGGGCTGCGGGCGATGGTCGCGGGGGAGCACGCCCCCGGGCAGGTGCTCGACTCCTACCTGCTGCGCTCGCTGGCGGTGGCCGGCTACGCCCCGTCCTTCGAGCACTGCGCGCGCTGCGGCACGCTGCCGGCCGAGGGTGGCCACCGCTGGTTCAACCCGTCGATGGGCGGGATGCTCTGCTCGACCTGCCGGGTCCCGGGCTCCGCCTCGCCCGCCCCGGAGACGGTTGCGCTGCTCGGCGCCCTGCTCGCCGGAGACTGGGCGGCGGTCGACCCCGCCGGGGCCCGGCACCTCAAGGAGGCCAGCACCCTGGTCGCCGCCTACCTGGCCTGGCACCTGGAGCGCGGCCTGAAGTCGATGGCGTACGTCGAGCGCTGACCCGGCGGCCCCCCGGCCTCAGGTTCAGCAGCCCCTTGCCGATCCTTCCCGCGACGATGGACGGGAGGTGACCTGTGCGTGCTTGGGGCTCACGATGCCGATGGGTGGTCCGGCACCTGTGCTGGAACGGTGGCGAGCCGGATCCGCGCGTGCTCCAATCGTCCTTCACGCTGATCCTGGGCATCGCCCTCGGGTTCCGCATCGCCGCCGAGGGACCGGTGGCCCTGGCGTCCTGGCCGGTCGCCGGCGTCGCGATGTCGTCGCTCGGCAGCGTGGTCGTGCTGATGGCGCCCGCCGCCCGCGTCGAGGTGCTGGCCCGGGTCCTGGCCGTGGTCCACATCGCCGCGCTCGGCATGCTCGCCCACGGCCCCGAGGTCGGGATCTCCTCCGGGTTGGTGGTGTTCCCCTCGATCTGGCTCGGTCTCGAGCTCGGGCAGCGGGGCGTGGCCCTGGCAACGGGAGCGACCGTGGCCTTCGTCGCGGTGCCCGGCCTGCTGTCGCGGGGCGTCGACCTGGTCAACGTGGAGTGGCTGCTCCTCCTGACCGTCCTGGCCGGCTTCAGCGCCTTCGCCACCAATGCCGCCCTGGCCGCGGCGCGCACCGCCCAGGCCCGGGCCGAGGCCCGTGAGGCGGAGCTCGCCGTCGCCCTCGAGGTGATCGAGCGGAACCGTCGGTCGGCGCACGCCGTGTTCGAGGCCGTCGACGTCGGCCTCGCGCTGCTCGACCGCGAGGGCAGGCCCACCCTGGTCAACCAGCGGTTCACCGGCTTCTCCGACCTCGCCTTCCCCGTCGCCGACCCCGCCGCAGGCGTGGTGTTCGACGAGTCCGGGACCGCGCAGCTGCCGAGCGAGCAGGTGCCGACCTCGCGCGCTCGGCGCGGCGAGGAGTTCGACGACGTCCGCGTCTGGGTCGGCCGGGACGACGGGGCTCGGCGCGCGCTGTCGATGTCGGCCCGACGGGTCGAGGCCGCCGATGGGCGGGTCGTCGGCGCCGCGCTCTCGTGCACCGACGTCACCGACCTGATGCGCGCCCTGAAGGTCAAGGAGGACTTCGTCGCCCTGGTCTCGCACGAGCTCCGGACGCCGCTGACCTCGATCGTGGGGTACGTCGCCGTGGCCCTCGAGCGCACCGACCTCGACCCGGTGCTGCACAAGCAGCTCGATGCGGTCGCCCGCAACGGCCAGCGGCTCGAGCGGCTGGTCCAGGACCTGCTCGACGAGGTGCAGCACTCAGCAGGGCCGATTCCCCTGCGGGAGCAGGACACCGACCTCGCGGTGATCGTCCGCGAGTGCGTCGCCGGCGCCCGACCGCAGGCCAGCCGGGTCGGCGTACAGCTCGACGCCGAGGTCCCCGAGCAGATCGCCTTCACCGGCGATCCCCAGCGGCTCGCCCAGGTGGTCGACAACCTGGTGTCCAACGCGATCAAGTACACCGAGCCGGGAGGAAGTGCCCGGGTGCTCGCGACCGTCGACGACGGGTGCGTGCGGATCACGATCAAGGACACCGGGATCGGGATCGAGCCGGCGGACCAGGCCCGGATGTTCAGCCGGTTCGTCCGCGGCGCGGAGGCGAACCGGCGAGCGATCCAGGGCATCGGGCTCGGCCTGTCCATCGCCAAGTCGATCGTGGAGAGCCACGGCGGGCAGATCGAGGTCGACAGCGCGCCCGGCTGCGGAAGCGAGTTCCGGGTGGTCCTGCCGCTGCACGCCGCCCAACTGGCCTCCTGAGGGCCGTACCCAACTAGGCTCACCGCCGTGAAACGTGCCGTGCGCCAGCCCACGCCGCACCCCACGGGGGCGCGGCCCCCGGCGATCCCGCGGGAGCTGGTGCCCCGGCACGTCGCCATCGTCATGGACGGCAACGGCCGGTGGGCCAAGGAGCGCGGGCTGCCGCGGACCAGGGGCCACGAGCGGGGCGAGCACTCGCTGTTCGACGTGGTCGAGGGCGCCATCGAGATCGGGGTCAAGGCGATCTCGGCGTACGCCTTCTCCACCGAGAACTGGTCGCGCTCGCCCGACGAGGTGCGGTTCCTGATGGGGTTCAACCGCGACGTGATCCGCCGCCGCCGGGACGAGATGCACGAGCTGGGGGTCCGGGTCCGCTGGGCCGGGCGGGCGCCACGGCTGTGGAGATCGGTGATCCGCGAGCTGCAGGTCGCCGAGGAGCTGACCCGGCGCAACGACGTGCTCACGTTGACGATGTGCGTCAACTACGGGGGGCGCGCCGAGCTCGCCGACACCGCGCGCAGCATCGCGCGTGAGGTGGCCGCCGGCCGGCTGGACCCGGAGAAGGTCGACGAGAGGACCTTCGCGCGCCACCTGTACGTGCCCGAGGTCTCCGACGCCGACCTGGTCTGGCGGACCTCCGGCGAGCAGCGACTCTCCAACTTCATGCTGTGGCAGGCGGCGTACTCCGAGCTGGTCTTCACCGACGTGCTCTGGCCCGACGTCGACCGGCGCCACCTCTGGCACGCGATCGAGCTCTACGCGAGCCGGGACCGGCGGTACGGCGGCGCCGCGCCCAACCCGGTGCCCACCGACCAGCCCACCGACCAGCCGACCGGCCACCCGCCGGTCGAGGACTGAGGCCGGGTCATGGGCCGGGTCGCCGAGAGGCTCGCCGGGCTGCATCGCCGCCTGCTGTTCGCCGACGACCCGGACCCGGTGCTCGTCCAGGCCGTCTTCGCCGTGTTGTTCCTCGCCGACATCCTGCTGCGCGCGGCGGGCGGGTCGCCCCTGGCACTCGGGTCCTGGCCGATGGCCGGCCTGGTGCTGGTCGCTCTCGCCACGGCCGCGGCCCTCGTCGTCCCCTGGCAGCGCGCGGCGCCGTGGACGATCGGGATCCTGCCGGTCGTCGACATCCTCGCCCTCGGGCTGTCGCGGATGGACCCGGGTGGCGGTGCGACCGGCACGCTCGCGGTCGTCCCGGCGCTCTGGCTCGGGCGCCAGTACGGACCGCGTGGCGCGGTCGTCGTGTTCCTCGCGACCGCGCTGCTGCTCGTCACCCCGGGCCTGGCCTACCTCGGCGTGTCGGGCGCCAACCTCACGCGCACCGTGCTGATCCCGCTGGTCGCCACCTGGGCCGCCCTGGCGATCTCCTACGCGCTGGAGCGGGTGCGGGCGGGCACGGAGGTGATCGAGCACCAGCGCCGGGTCTCCCAGGCGATCTTCGACGCCGTCGACGTCGGGCTCGTGCTGCTGGACCACACCGGGGCCTACCAGGGCGTCAACCGGCGGCAGACGGACTTCATCGGGCTGGCCTTCCCCGACGGGCACTCCGGCAGGGCCGGCCAGCTCGGAGCCGTGTACGACGCGGAGGGGACCCGCGAGCTGACCCGCGAGGAGCTGCCGACCTACCGCGCCAGCCGGGGCGAGGAGTTCACGGACGTGCGGATCTGGGTGGGCCGTGACCCACTGACCCGGCGGGCGCTCTCGGTCTCAGCGCACCGGGTGGAGGACGACGCCGGGAACCTCGCCGGCGCGGCGCTCGGCTACAAGGACGTCACCGACTACATGCGGGCGCTTCGGGTCAAGGACGAGTTCGTCGCCTCGGTGTCCCACGAGCTGCGCACCCCGCTGACCTCCATCGTCGGCTACGCGCAGCTGCTGCTCGAACGCGACGACCTGCCGCCCGACGTCGTCGCCCAGCTCGAGGTGATGGCCCGCAACAGCGGCCGGCTGCACCGGCTGGTCGCCGACCTGCTGCACAGTGCTCGCCTCGACGAGGGCGCGACGGCGGTCGCCCGGGCGCCGGTCGACCTGGCGGCGGTGGTGCGGGACGGCGTCGAGGCGGCCGGCCCGGCCGCACGGCGCGCGGGCGTCGATCTCGCCGCTGAGGCGCCGCCGACCCTGGTGCTGATGGCCGACCGCGAGCGGCTCGAGCAGGTGGTCGACAACCTCCTCTCGAACGCCGTGAAGTACACCCACGCCGGCGGCTGCGTGCGGGTGAGCCTGGCCGTCGACGCCGACCGTGCCGAGCTGTGCGTCGCCGACACCGGCATCGGCATCGCCGCCGCCGACCGGGACCGCCTGTTCACCCGCTTCTTCCGCACCCGGGAGGCCGAGGAGCGCTCGATCCAGGGCGTCGGCCTCGGCCTGAGCATCACCAAGGCGATCGTCGAGAGCCACGGCGGCCGGATCGAGGTCGAGAGCGAGCTCGGCACCGGCAGCGCCTTCCGGGTCCGGCTGCCCCTGGGCTGATCGCTCGGCCCCGGCTCAGCGGCGATGGGGGCTCAGCCGCAGCGAGCGCAGGTGCCGAAGATCTCCAGGGTGTGGCTGACATCGGCGTACCCGTGCTCGGCGGCGATCGCGCGGGTCCACCGCTCCACCGCAGGACCCTCCACCTCGACCGTCGCGCCGCAGGAGCGGCAGACCAGGTGGTGGTGGTGGGCCTCCGAGCAGCGCCGGTAGATCGCCTCGCCGTCCTCGGTGCGCAGCACGTCGACGTCGCCGGTGTCCGCCAGCCGCTGCAGGGTGCGGTACACCGTGGCGAGGCCGACCGTCTCGCCGCGACGGCCGAGCAGCTCGTGGATCTCCTGGGCCGAGCGGAAGTCGCTGAACGAGTCGAGCGCCTCGGTGACGGCGCGGCGCTGTCGGGTCGGGCGCAGGGGCGGGGTCGCCCCGTCCTCAGTGCTCGTCATAGTGCCTCCCGTGCGGCGCGTGCCGGTGACCGTCGTGGACGTAGTCGACGTGGTCGCCGTGCGGGACCGCGACGTGACCGCAGTCCGCGCCGTGCTCGTGCGGGTGCTCGCCCTCCTCGACGACCTGGTGCGCGCCGGCCGAGACCACCGGGAACGGGCGGTGCAACCGCTGCCGCGAGCGCAGCCAGATGCCGACCGGCCAGGAGACCGTGAAGCAGGCCAGGGCGAGCAGCACGATCGCCGGCCCGGGGGCGACCGTGGTGCCGTCGGGGGCGGCGGCGGAGATCAGCAGCCCCCCGACGGCGGCCACGGTCCCGAGCACCATCGCCGCGACGAGGGTGCCGCGGAACGAGCGGGTGAGCTGCTGGGCGGTCGCGACCGGGACCACCATCAGCGCGGAGACCAGCAGCAGGCCGACGGTCCGCATCGCCACGCTGACGCTGACCGCGGCGAGCACCGCGACCAGCACGTTGTAGACCCGGATGTTGAGCCCTGCGACCCGCGCGAACTCCTGGTCCTGCGCCACCGCGAACAGCTGGGGCGCCAGACCGAGACCCAGCAGGACGACGACGCCGGCGAGCGCCATCGTCACGAGCACGTCGGTCACCGACATCGTGGTGATGGACCCGAACAGGTAGGTCTGCAGCCGGGCCCCGCTCTGGCCGGCGAGGCCCGTGATGAGGACGCCGCCGGCGAGGCCGCCGTAGAACAGCAGCGCGAGCGCCACGTCGCCGTTGGCGTGCCCGCGCTCGCGGATCACCTCGATCAGGATCGCGCCGAGCACCGAGACCAGCACCGCCGTCCAGACCGGGGAGATCCCGGTGAGCAGGCCGAGCGCGACACCGGTGACCGCGACGTGCCCGACGCCGTCGCCCATGAGCGAGAGCCGGCGCTGGACGAGGTAGGTGCCGACCACGGGGGCGGCCAGCCCGGTGAACAGCGCCGCGATCAGGGCCCGCTGCATGAACGGGAGGCCCAGCAGGTGGAGGTAGTCGTTCACCGGTCCTCCTCGGCGGGGCGGTCGAGCGGAGACGCGACGTGCGGCGCGTGGTCGTGACGCGCCACGGTCTCGTGGTCGTGGTGGTGTCCGGGGTCGAGGTCGTCGACGTGGGCCAGCGCCACGCGTGCGGAGAGCTCCGGCTCGTGCGCCTGGTCGTGGGTCAGCGGCGGGCCGTCGTAGGTGATCCGGCCGTCGCGCATCACCACCGCCCGGTCCACCAGGGTCGCCATCGGCCCGAGCTCGTGGGCCACCAGCACCACGGTCGCGCCGCGCCCGGACAGGGTCGCGAGGCTGTCGGCGAGCACGTGCTGGTTGGGCAGGTCGACGCCCGCAGTCGGCTCGTCGAGGAAGAACAGCTCGGGCTCCCCGGCCAGCGCGCGGGCGATCAGCACCCGCTGCTGCTGGCCGCCGGAGAGCGTCGAGACGCCGTCGCCGGCCCGGTCGGCCAGGCCGACGACCTCCAGGGCGTCGGTGATCGCGGCGCGGTCGCGCCGGCCCAGCCTGCGGAACAGCGGGCGGTGGGTCAGCCGCCCGGACGCGACCACCTCCCACACCGAGGCCGGCACGCCGGAGGCGGCACTGCCACGCTGCGGGACGTAGCCGACCCGGCGCCAGTCGTGGAAGTCGTCGTACGGCGTGCCGAACAGCCGCAGGCTCCCGGCGGCGAGGGGGTGCAGCCCGGTGAGCGCGCGCACCAGCGTCGACTTGCCCGACCCGTTCGCGCCCATCAGCGCCAGGAACTCCCCGGCGGGGACGGTGAGGTCGATGCCGCGCAGGATCGGGCGGCCCGCGATGGCGACGGCGCCGCCGCTGAGCTCGACGACGGGCCCGG
This sequence comes from Nocardioides sp., assembly GCF_030019515.1. GTDB lineage: Bacteria > Actinomycetota > Actinomycetes > Propionibacteriales > Nocardioidaceae > Nocardioides. The sequence continues at coordinate 323,808 of NZ_JASEEQ010000004.1, forward strand.
TGGACCCCGGTGCGGCGCTCAACAGTCGTTCGCCTTCTCGAGGGCGGCGAGGTTGGCGCTCATGAGGGAAAGGTAGTCCTCGTCGGCGGTGCGGTCGGTCAGCCCCTCGAGCGGGTCCAGCACGTCGCTCGCGGCGCCGGTCTCCCGGGCGAGGGCCTCGGCCGCCTTGGCGCTGACGATCGACTCGGAGAAGACGGTGGTGACGCCGTCCTCGCGGATCAGGTCCTGCAGCCGGGCCAGGTCGGCCGGGGTCGGCTCGGCCTCGGGGGAGAGGCCGAGGATCGCCTCCATCTCGACGCCGTAGCGCTGCAGGTAGCCGAACGCGTCGTGGCTGACGACCACAGTGGTGCGGGCACAGCTCGCGAGGCCGGCGGCGTACTCCCGGTCGAGCCCCTCGAGGTCCCCGCGCAGGTCGGCGGCGTTCGCGCGGTAGTCCTCGGCGTGGTCCGGATCGGCCTCCGCGAGGCGGTCCGCGACGGCGTCGGCGACATCGGCCAGCAGCAGCGGATCCAGCCAGAAGTGCGGGTCGGTCTCGGGGGAGTCGACGCCGTGCTCGCGGAACGGCACCAGGTCGACGACGTCGGCCGCGTCCAGGACGTCGCCGGTCGCGTTCTCGTCGACCGCGGCGTCGACCGCCGGCTGGAAGCCGCGCTCGTAGAGGACGAGCCCGGCCTCGGCGATCTCGGCGGTCACCGCGACCGACGGCTCCAGGTCGTGCGGCTCGCCGCCCGGCGCGGTGAGGTTGGTGACGTCCACGTGGTCGCCGCCGACCCGATCCGCGACGAACGCGAGCGGGTAGAACGCCGCCGCGACCCGGACCTCGTCGGCCCCCCGACCAGTAGCGGGGGCGTGGTCGCTGCCGCCGTCGTTGAACGCGGCGCACCCGGTGAGGGCGAGCAAGACGGCAGGGGTCACGGCGACGAGTCTCTTCATGAGAACGATTCTCAATCAAAGTGAGAATCGTTGTCAACTCGGCGTCACCTACGCCTGCGATTCCCGACGGGTCGACTAGATTCGAGCGGTGCTGGTCGTCAACAGGTTCCGCGTTCCGCTGTCCGACGGGGAGGCCTGGCGCGCCGACCTCGAGACCGCGCACCGCACGCTGGCCGCCTGCGCGGGCTACGCCGGGGGCGAGATCGGCCGCAACGTCGACGACCCGGAGCTGTGGGTGCTGACCACCCGCTGGGCCAACGTGGGCAGCTACCGGCGGGCGCTCTCGACGTACGACGTGAAGCTGCACGCGGTCGCGATCCTGAGCCGCGCCGTGGACGAGCCGTCCGCCTACGAGCTCGCCGAGCCGGGCACCACCCTCAATGTCGCCTCGACCCGGTCGCTAGGCTGAGTCCTTCCGACCACCCTCTGACCGGCAGCCAGCCGGCCAAGACATCAGGAGCGCCACCGTGGCCAAGCCCCCGCCGTCCACCGTCGACCACGTCGTCTCCCTCGCCAAGCGGAGGGGCTTCGTCTACCCGTGCGGCGAGATCTACGGCGGCACCCGCTCCGCCTGGGACTACGGACCGCTCGGCGTGGAGCTCAAGGAGAACATCAAGCGCCAGTGGTGGCGCGCCATGGTCACCATGCGTGACGACATGGTCGGCCTCGACTCCAGCATCATCCTGCCGCGGCAGGTGTGGGAGGCCAGCGGCCACGTCGACACGTTCATGGACCCGCTCACGGAGTGCCAGTCGTGCCACAAGCGGTTCCGCGCCGACCACCTCCAGGAGGAGGTCGCGGAGAAGAAGGGGCGCCAGGGCGAGGAGATCGACCCCGACGACGTCGACCTCAAGACCGTCGCGTGCCCCAACTGCGGCACCCGCGGCGCGTGGACCGAGCCGCGCCAGTTCTCCGGCCTGCTCAAGACCCACCTCGGCGTCATCGAGAACGAGGAGGGCCTGCACTACCTGCGGCCCGAGACCGCCCAGGGCATCTTCATCAACTTCGCGAACGTCGTGACCTCGAGCCGGCAGAAGCCGCCGTTCGGCATCGCTCAGATCGGCAAGAGCTTCCGCAACGAGATCACCCCCGGCAACTTCATCTTCCGGACCCGCGAGTTCGAGCAGATGGAGATGGAGTTCTTCGTCAAGCCGGGCGAGGACAAGGAGTGGCACCAGTACTGGATCGACGAGCGCACCCGCTGGTACGTCGACCTCGGCATCGACGCCGACAACCTGCGCCACTTCGAGCACCCGCAGGAGAAGCTCAGCCACTACTCCACGCGGACCGTCGACATCGAGTACCGGTTCCGGTTCGCGGGCTCGGAGTGGGGCGAGCTCGAGGGCATCGCCAACCGCACCGACTTCGACCTGAGCACCCACTCCAAGCACTCCGGCCAGGACCTGTCCTACTTCGACCAGGCCAACAACGAGCGCTACGTCCCCTACGTCATCGAGCCGGCCGCCGGCCTGTCGCGCAGCCTGATGACGTTCCTGGTCGACGCCTACCAGGAGGACGAGGCGCCGAACACCAAGGGCGGCGTCGACAAGCGCACCGTGCTGCGCCTCGATCCTCGGCTCGCGCCGGTCAAGGTCGCGGTGCTGCCGCTCTCGCGCAACGCGGACCTCTCGCCGAAGGCCAAGGACCTGGCGATGGAGCTGCGCCGGGCCGGGTGGCACGTCGACTTCGACGACTCGGGCGCGATCGGCCGGCGCTACCGCCGCCAGGACGAGATCGGTACGCCGTACTGCGTCACCGTCGACTTCGAGACCCTCGACGACCACGCGGTCACGGTCCGCGAGCGGGACAGCATGCAGCAGGAGCGGGTCGGCCTGGATCGGATCAGCGGGTACTTCGCCGAGCGTCTCCTCGGCTGCTGACGACCCGGCATGCACAATGACCGAATGATCCGCGCCTCCACGCTGCTCGGGGCCGCCCTCGCGGGCGCGCTCGCCCTCGGCGGCTGCTCGGGATCCGACGAGGGCGCCCAGCCTGAGACGGGCGGCACGCCCACCGCACCGGTCGCCTCCACCGGGGCGACGCCGTACCTGCCGGTGCCGGACGGGGTCGAGCTGACCGAGCCGGGCAGCCAGCTCGCGGTGGGCGACCACGCGGTGGTGGCCTACCACCCGCGCCAGGAGCAGGTCGCCGCCCTCGACATCGCCGTCACCCGGCTCGAGAGGACCTCGATCAAGGACTTCTCGGCCTGGCAGCTCAGCGACGCCCAGCGCGGATCCACCCCCTACTACGTGCGGGCCCGGATCGAGAACGTCGGCGACACCGACCTCGGCGGCCGGGCGGTGCCGCTGTACGTGGTCAACGAGGACAACGTGCTGCTGGAGTCGACGCCGTTCGCGAGCTCCTTCCGCCCCTGCCCCAGCACGCCGTTCCCGGAGAAGTTCGCGCCGAGCGACATCGCCCGGGTGTGCCTGGTCTACCTCGCGCCCGACCACGGCGACCTGGTCTCGGTCAGCTTCCGTCCCGAGGAGACGTTCAACCCGATCACGTGGACCGGTGACGTCGAGAAGTACGTCCCGCCGAAGGACGGCGGCACCTCGAAGAGTGGGCCCCCGCAGGGCAAGGGCGGCACCCGCGGCGGCAGGGGCGGCGCCTTCGCCGGCAAGGGCGGCACCCGCGGCGGCTGATCCGCGCCGAGCGCGATTTGGGCGGGCTCGGTGCGGCTTGGACAATGGCCGCATGTCGTCGTTCGCCCCGCCTGCCCAGGGTCTGACCCTCGGGCCGCTGCGCGTCGACACCCCGGTGGTCCTCGCGCCGATGGCGGGCATCACGAACGCCGCCTACCGCCGGCTGTGTGCCGAGCAGGGCGCCGGCCTCTACGTCTGCGAGATGATCACCAGCCGGGGCCTGGTCGAGGGTGACCAGCACACCAAGGACATGCTGGTCTTCGACGAGCTGGAGACGATCCGGTCGGTCCAGCTCTACGGCAGCGACCCGGTCTACGTCGGGAAGGCCGCCGAGATCCTCTGCGGGGAGTACGGCGTCGCGCACATCGACCTGAACTTCGGCTGCCCCGTGCCCAAGGTGACCCGCAAGGGCGGCGGCGGCGCGCTGCCGTGGAAGCGCGGCCTGCTCGGCGAGATCCTGGAGCGAGCGGTCGCGGCGGCGACGCCGTACGACGTGCCGGTCACCATGAAGACCCGCAAGGGCATCGACGAGGACCACCTCACCTACCTCGACGCCGGCCGGATCGCGCAGGAGTCGGGGTGCGCCGCGATCGCGCTGCACGGCCGCACCGTCGCCCAGGCCTACTCCGGCGCGGCCGACTGGGACGCGATCGCGGCCCTGGTCGAGCACGTCGACATCCCGGTGCTCGGCAACGGCGACGTGTGGGAGGCCGCGGACGCGCTGCGGATGGTCGAGCAGACCGGCGTCGCGGGCGTCGTGGTCGGCCGCGGCTGCCTGGGCCGACCGTGGCTCTTCCGCGACCTGGCGGCCGCCTTCGCCGGTGAGCAGGTCGCGACCCTTCCGGCGCTGGGCGAGGTGGCCGCGATGATGCGCCGGCACGCCGAGCTGTTGTGCCAGCACCTGGGGGAGGAGCGCGGCTGCAAGGAGTTCCGCAAGCACGTGTCGTGGTACCTCAAGGGCTTCGGTGCGGGCGGCGAGATGCGCCGCTCGCTGGGCCTGGTCGACAGCCTGGCGGCGCTGGACCGGCTGCTGGCCGACCTGGACCCGGCGGAGCCGTTCCCGGTGCGCGAGCTGGGTGCGCCGCGGGGCCGCCAGGGCTCACCGCGCGCCCGGGTCGCGCTCCCCGAGGGCTGGCTCGACGACGCCGACGGCCGCGGCCGGCACGTCCAGGAGGACGCGGACGAGACCACCGGCGGGTGAGCGGGAACACGCCGGATCGGGCCCACGGGATTGGGACAGGCTGGTTTCGATGTGGTTCACTCGAGCCCGTCGTTGCCTTTTCGTGACCTTTCGGGGGGTCCCGGGAGCGCGGCCGGACCCCCGTCAGCAACAGCAAAGGATCAGCGCTGTGGCAGATCATCGCCACAAGCGGGCCAATGCCCGACGCTCACCCCGAGCCGCGTTCGTCGCGGCGCCTCTCGCCGTCCTGGCGACGGCGTCCGCCGTGACGTTCGGAGTGCTCGCGACCAGTCCCGAGGCACGCGACCTCGTCGCCCAGGAGGCCACCGCCGACCTCGGCGCCCCCGCGGACCGCCCAGCGGCCCTGTCCCGTGCCGGCTCCCGGGTGGATGCTGCGGAGAAGCGGGCCGAGGAGCGGGCCGAGGAGCTCGACCGGATGCGCGCGGCGACCGAGCGCGCCGTACGCCGTGCCGACACGAGGCTCTGGACGACCACGCTGCTCAACCTGTGGTCCAACCCCGGTGCGGACGCCGCGCAGGTCGGCGAGCTCGAGGCCGCCAAGCGGGTCCTGGTGACCGGCCGCTCCACCGAGGGGCGGGTCGAGATCGTCTGGCAGGGGAAGTCGCGCTGGGTGACCGCGGGCTACCTGTCCGAGGACAAGCCGCTCACCGCGGCGGCCGGGCTGTCCATGGCGCCCTGCCCCGACCCGGGCGTCGAGAGCGGTCTGACCTCCGACGCGGTCTACGTCTACCGCTCGGTGTGCCACGCGTTCCCGCAGATCACCTCGTACGGCGGCTGGGACGCCCACGGCGAGCACGCGTCCGGCCGGGCGCTGGACATCATGACCAGCGACGTCGCGCTCGGCGACGCGATCGCGGAGTTCCTGCAGCAGCACGCCGCCGAGCTCAACCTCTACGACATCCTGTGGCGTCAGCAGATCTGGACGCCGGAGCGCGCCAGCGAGGGCTGGCGCTCGATGCCCTCACGCGGCTCGGCCACCGCGGACCACTACGACCACGTGCACGTCGCCACCAACGGCTGACTCGGGGCTCTGCCGGGCCGGCGTTCCGCTCAGAGCAGCCGGGTGAGCCGGGTCTTCGTCAGGTTCTCCCGCACGATCCACGCGATGTCGGGGTCGGAGTCGTCGAGCGCCCAGAACGCGGGCAGGCCCTGGGCGGAGTCGGCGGCGATCGCGACGCTCCAGCAGTAGCCGAGCCCCTCCCGCAGGGTTCGCACGTCGATGTCGCGGCGGGTCTCGGCGGGCCGGGCGGCCAGCGCGGCCGTCGTACGCCGGCACACCTCGATGGCGACCGCGGCGGCGGCCGGGCCCACGAGCAGCCGGGGCTCGCAGATGCCGGCTGCCGCCGCGCGCTGGACCAGCGGGTGCGGGTCGGTCGCCCAGTCGAGCACCAGCATCTCCAGGGCCGGGAGGTTGAGGTCGCCGAAGTGCTGGAGCGCCATCGCGACCGACTCGCGGATCCGCCAGCGCTCGTCGACGGCGAGCTCGCGCAGCCGCGCCTGCACATCCGGGTCCGCCGCGGTGGCGCCCAGGCCGAGGACCCCGCAGAACGTGCGGTACTCGTCGCCGCTCGCGATCAGCTCGTCGTCGAGCGCCAGGTCGGCCAGCTCCGCGAACGCCATCGCGAGCTCGATGTTCCCGCGCGTGCCCGGGAGGTCGGAGTGCCGGTCGAGGTAGCCCGGCCACGCGGCGCGGTCCAGCCGACCGAGGTCGGAGCGGTACTCGTCGATCCGCGTCACGACTCCACGATCCGGAGTTTGCCCGGGCCGGCGGTAGGGCCTGAGGTCCCAAGTCGGGGCATCGCCCTAGAGTCTGCAGCGATGGAACACCTGGAGCGCTACGACGCCGCCGCGCGCGAGCGTCTGGTCGAGGAGCCGCCCAAGCGGGTCGCCGCCCCGGAGCGGACGCCGTTCGAGCGCGACCGGGCGCGCCTGGTCCACGCGGCGGCCTCGCGGCGGCTGGCCGCGAAGACCCAGGTGGTCGGGCCGCAGAGCGACGACTTCGTGCGCAACCGCCTCACCCACAGCCTCGAGGTGGCCCAGGTGGCGCGCGACCTGTCCCGGGCGCTCGGCAGCCAGCCGGACATCGCCGAGACCGCGGCGCTCGCCCACGACATCGGGCACCCGCCGTTCGGCCACAACGGCGAGCGGGTGCTGGCCGAGCTGGGGGAGCCCTGCGGCGGGTTCGAGGGCAACGCCCAGACGCTGCGCCTGCTCACCCGGCTGGAGGCCAAGACCGTGGACGCCTCCGGCGCGTCGGTCGGCCTGAACCTGACCCGCGCGACCCTGGACGCCTGCACCAAGTACCCGTGGCCGCGAGACGCGGCCGAGGAGCCGCAGGGGGTGCACGCCGACGGGTCGCCGCGGCTGGTGCGCAAGTTCGGCGTGTACGACGACGACCGGCCGGTCTTCGACTGGATGCGACAGGGCGCGGCCGGCACCCGCCAGTGCCTGGAGGCCCAGGTGATGGACCTCGCCGACGACGTCGCCTACTCCGTGCACGACATCGAGGACGGCATCGTCGCAGGCCGGGTCGACCTCACCCGGATCGACGGGCCCGCGGTCTGGGAGACGGTCCGCGACTGGTACCTCCCGAGCGCGACCGACGACGTGCTCGGCGCGACCCTCGCCGGCCTGCGCGAGGTCGGCAGCTGGCCGGCCGCGCCGTACGACGCCAGCCGCCGCTCGCTGGGCGCGCTCAAGAACCTCACCAGCGACCTGATCGGGCGCTTCTGCGGCGCGGTGCAGCACGCGACGTTCGCCGCGAGCGAGGGACCGTTCGTGCGCTACGCCGCCGACCTGGTGGTCCCCGAGCGGACCCGCCTGGAGATGGCCGTGCTCAAGGGCGTCGCCGCCCACTACGTGATGCAGGCCGACGACCGGGTCGCCGCGATGGTGCGCCAGCGCGAGCTGCTGGCCGAGCTGGTCGCCGTCCTCGCCGACCGCGCCCCGGACGCCCTCGAGCGCGCCTTCGCCGACGACTGGCGGGCGGCCACCGACGACGCCGCGCGCCTGCGGGTCGTCATCGACCAGGTCGCCTCGCTCACCGACGCCAGCGCGCTGGCCCGGCACCAGGCGCTCCGGCCGCGCACCTGACCTCCCTGCTGTCGGGGAGCGCCCACGATGACCGTGGGCGGCCGGTCCCGGGGGCAGTTCGGCGCCCGGCGTCCGGCTCATCGCGGGCGGGTCCGGACGGTCGGTCGAACTGCCCCGCCGTCGGGCCTCGCCGTAGGCTCGGGCCTCGTGAGCGATCGTCTCGTCTGGCTGCCGTTCGATCCCGCCGAGCTGGGCGACCCGCCGGAGGGCCTGCGCTACGAGGTGGTCGACCCGACCGAGCACGTCCCGGACACCGTCGGTGCGGTCCGGTTCTACGTGCCGCCGTACCAGGTGGGCAGCCGCGTCGCGGAGGTGCTGCCGCGGATGACCGCGCTGGAGGTGGTCCAGACGCTCACCGCCGGGGTCGACAACCTGCGTGGCCAGGTGCCGGACGGCGTCACGCTCTGCAACGGCCGCGGCATCCACGACACCTCCACCGCCGAGCTCGCGCTGGCCCTGATCCTGAGCAGCCTGCGCGGGGTCCCGGACCACGTGCGCGCCCAGGACCGTCACGAGTGGGCGCCCGGCTGGCGGCCGGCGCTGGCCGACAAGCGCGTGCTGGTGGTCGGGTACGGCGCCATCGGGCAGGCGATCGAGGCCCGGCTGCTGCCGTTCGAGGCCGAGGTGACGAGGGTCGCGCGCACGAGACGAGACGGCGTGCACGGCATCGACGAGCTGCCCGCGCTGCTGCCGGACGCGGACGTCGTGGTGCTCGTCGTGCCCCTCACCGACCAGACCCGCGGCCTGGTCGACGCGAGGTTCCTGGCCGCGATGAAGGACGGGGCGCTGCTGGTCAACGTCGCCCGCGGCGCGGTCGTCGACACCCCCGCCCTGATCGACGCGCTCGGCTCGGGGCGGGTCCGCGCCGCGCTCGACGTGACCGACCCCGAGCCGCTGCCGGAGGACCACGCGCTCTGGGACGCACCCGGCCTGCTGATCTCGCCGCACGTCGGCGGCGCGAGCAGCGCGATGTGGCCGCGGGCGCACCGCCTGGTCCGCGACCAGCTGCACCGCTACGCCGCGGGGGAGCGGCTGTGGAACATCATGTCCGACGCGTACTGACCGGGACATAGACTCCGCCTCGTGGCTGGCCGGATCCGCGATGAGGACATCGCCGTGGTGCGCGAGAAGGCGCGCATCGACGACGTCGTCTCGCAGTACGTCACGCTGCGCAACGCCGGCGGTGGCTCCCAGAAGGGCCTGTGCCCGTTCCACGACGAGAAGTCGCCGTCGTTCAACGTCAACCCGAGTCGTGGTTTCTACCACTGCTTCGGCTGCGGCGAGGGCGGCGACGTCATCACGTTCCTGATGAAGATCGACGGCCTCACGTTCGGCGAGGCGGTCGAGCGGCTCGCGGACAAGGTCGGTGTCCAGCTGCGCCGCGAGGAGGGCGACGTCCGCGAGGAGCGGCCCAAGGGCCCGCCGCGGCGACGGCTGGTGGAGGCGCACAAGCTCGCCCAGGAGTACTACGCCGAGCAGCTCGCCAGCCCGGATGCCCTCGTCGCCCGGCAGTTCCTGGGCCAGCGCGGCTTCGACCAGGCCGCGGCGGAGCACTTCGGCATCGGGTTCGCGCCCCGCGACGGGGACGCGCTCAAGACCGTGCTGCGCCAGCAGGGCTTCAGCGCCGAGGAGATGACGGTCGGCGGGCTGATCGGCCCGTCGGGCTACGACCGGTTCCGAGGACGGCTGCTCTGGCCGATCCGCGACGCGAGCGGCGACACGATCGGCTTCGGGGCCCGCCGGATCTTCGACGACGACCGGATCGACGCGAAGTACCTCAACACCTCCGAGACCCCGATCTACAAGAAGAGCCAGGTGCTCTACGGCATCGACCTGGCCCGCCGCGACATCGGCCGCTCCTCCCAGGCGGTGATCGTCGAGGGCTACACCGACGTGATGGCCTGCCACCTCTCGGGAGTGACCACCGCCGTCGCGACCTGCGGGACCGCGTTCGGCGACGACCACTCCCGGGTGCTGCGCCGCTTCCTCAACGACCACGAGGAGTTCCGCGGCGAGGTGATCTTCACCTTCGACGGCGACGCCGCGGGCCAGAAGGCCGCGCTGCGCGCGTTCGGCGGCGACCAGAACTTCGTCTCCCAGACGTACGTCGCCGTCGAGCCGGACGGGCTCGACCCGTGCGACCTGCGGATCCAGAAGGGCGACGCCGCGGTCCGCGAGCTGGTCGCCCGACGGGTGCCGCTCTACCGCTTCGTGCTCGCCAACGTGGTCGGCAAGTACGACCTCGATCGCGCCGACGGCCGGATCGACGCCGTTCGTGAGACCGCACGCCTCGTTGCCTCGGTTCGGGATCAGTCGAAGGTGACGGCGTTCGCCCAGGAGATCTCGAAGATGGTCGGCGCCGACATCGACACCAATGCGGTCCTCGCCGAGGTCCGCCGGGCCGCGAACCGGCGCCCCGCGCCGGATCCTCGCGGGACCACCCCGGCCGCCACGGCGCTCGAGCCGCCGCCCCGGGCCGCCGTACCCGATCTGCGCGACCCGCGCTTCGCGATCGAGCGCGAGACCCTGCAGCTGGTCATCCAGCACCCGATGACGATCGGGCGCAGCACCGGCGACATCGGCCCCAACGACTTCCTCCACCCGACCTACCGCGCGGTCTGGGAGCTGGTCGCGGCGGCCGGGGGCCCCGGGGCGGGCGCCGGCGACCCGGGTTGGGCCAACCGGCTGCGCGACGCCGCCACCGACCCGGCGGCGTCCTCGGTGATCAGCGCGCTGGCCGTCGAGCCGCTGAAGAAGGAGCCGGACTCCGCCTACGTCGCCGAGCACGTGTTCCGCCTGCTCGAGCTCACCGCGGCTCGGCGGATCGGCGCGATCAAGTCCAAGCTGCAGCGCACCAACCCGGTCGAGCACCCCGAGGAGTTCAACAAGATGTTCGGCGAGCTGGCCGCCCTGGAGGCCCACCGCCGCGCGCTGCGCGACCGGCTCGCGGGGAGCACGACGTGAGGCCGCTGCGTCGCCGGACTCCCGCGATCCGGGTCGAGCGCGGCGAACGGCTGCTCGCCGACGCCGTCGCGGCCGAGGGGCACCTCGGTGGCACCCGCGACGCGCTCTACCTGGTGCGTTCCCGCGATGGCGCCGCCTTCGAGCTCAGCGAGACCGTCCGGATCCCGTGGGAGGACGTCGAGGCGGCCGACTGGGACCAGGAGACCTCGGTGCTGCGGGTCAGCGAGGTCGGCAGCTGGGGCGAGCTGCGCCCGGCGCACCGGTTCACCCTCGACGAGCCCGGCCGTCTCCTGGAGCTGGTCCGCGAGCGCGTCACCGCCAGCATCGTGCTGCAGCGGCACGTGTCGATCGACGAGCGTCGCGGACTGCGGGTGATCGCCCGCCGCGCGCCGCGCGGCGACCGGCCGGTGCGGTGGGTCTACGAGTACGACGAGGGGGTCGACCCGGACGATCCGGAGGTGAGCCGACTCGCCGGCGAGGCACTCGCGGCCGCCCAGCAGGACGTCGGCCCGGTCTGAGCGGCCGGCCCCGTCGAGACACCTGAACGGGCTCGGATCCGCCGGCCGGACCAGCCACTCCGGGTGTCGCGACGACCCGCCGGGGCCGATTTCACCTGGCGCGTCCGGATTGCTAACCTGTGCGGGCTGCATCGATCCCCTGTAGCTCAACTGGCAGAGCATTCGGCTGTTAACCGGAGGGTTGTTGGTTCGAGTCCAACCGGGGGAGCCAGAAGAGGGCCTCTGAACTGCGAAGCGTAGATCAGAGGCCCTCCTGCATTTCGAATCTGGCGGTCGGCGAGTTGTCGGCTTCAAGTCGCGTGGCCAACCGTGCGAACGGCGTCTGACCTGCGGAGACGCCACCTGCACGGCCCGATGTGGCCGGCTTGGAACAGGCGGCAGACCGTCCAGCAACCGTCCAGAAACCGCTTGGCGGGCCGTCTCCACCCAAGAGGACCTTGCCGTGAGGTATCCGTTCGGATACCCTGGTGCCGTGGCCACTGGGAACCTCCTGGGGCAGGCCCGCGCTGCGGCGGGTCTGTCGCAGGCTGCACTGGCGGAGCGTGCCGGGACGTCGCGCCCCACGCTGTCGGCGTACGAGCACGGCCGGAAGTCGCCAACTCTCGATACGGCGGCGCGGATCGTGGGGGAGGCGGGGTTCGAGCTGGTCATCAGGCCGCGGATCGAGTTTCGCGAGGTTGCCGCGGAGCGCGGCCGGCCGATTCATGTGCCGAGCTTCCTGCCGAGGCTCCCGGTCGACCTCGCCTTCGCAATCGTCGAGCTGCCGCTGCACCTGAACTGGTCCGACCGCGGCCGGCAATTCGACCTGCGCGACCGCTGCCAACGTGCTCGCGTCTACGAGATGGTCCTCCGCGAAGGCGGTCCGGACGACGTGGTTGCTTACGTCGACGGCGCGCTGCTCGTCGACCTGTGGGACGACTTAGTCCTGCCGACCAAGGTCCGCGCCGCCTGGGCCGGTGTCGTCACTGGTCGGCGTCGCGAGGAAGTCGCATAGTGGGCCAGCCCGACGCCCTCACGCACCTCCAGGTCGAGATTGCCTCGATCTTCTTCGAACTCGAGACGTCGGAGGGATTCCTCGTCGCCGGCGGCGCCGCTCTCCTTGCCTCCGAACTGATCACGCGACCGACCGAAGACTTGGATCTCTTCGCTTCGAGCCCGATCGTGTCCGTGACCGGTGCGAAGCAGGCGCTCGTTGACGCCCTGGAGCAACGCGATCACGACGTTGCGTCAATCCAGGACGGTCCGACGTTCTGCCGCATGGTCGTCCGACGGGCGGGCGAGGAGGTTCTAGTCGACCTCGCCATCGATTCGCCGCCACATACCGCTCCAACCATCACGGTCCTAGGGCCAACGCTCGCGCCGGTCGGAAGCTGCTTGCCCTCTTCGGTCGCGCCGAGGCTCGTGACTTCGCCGATGTCTACCTGCTCGCCAAACGGTTCGGTAAGGAAGCCCTGCTGGAACAGGCCGAGTCGTTGGACGCAGGGTTCGATCGCACCGTCCTCGCACAGATGCTCGGCACGCTCGGGCGCTTCGAGGATGACGAGATCCCCCTGGATGACGATGACCTCCGGGCAGCCCAGACCGTATTACGCACCAGGATCGACGAACTGACTTAACCGTCCGGCAGGCGTCGACAGGTGCGGGATCCCAGATTGACGTTGTCCGGTGCAGGACTTTGAGGCGCCCTTCGAAGGGCATACGACGCCACGCCCTGATCGGCGACGAGGAGGCGCGGACCCGACCTCGATCACCCAAACGCAGCGCCGGCCTCTGCGGATCGACGCTGACACGGTCCGAGGCGCCCGTTCGCCCCCAAAGCGTTCTCTAAACCCCGGCCTGCATGTGAAACCCACGGAAGGCGGCCACGTCCGTCGAGGACGCCTGGACGAGTCACGGCGAGTCGACGCTGGGAGACCGGATCGGCACCGCGTTCGCCGTGCCGCTGACCTAGCATGAGGAACGACCCTCAACTTCAGATCAGAACCACACATCTTTGGCCAGCGGCTGACCCTAGGATGCACAGCGTGGCCCACGACTCGCAGCAAGCGCCGGAGTTGCCGCGTGAGCTGCCTGCCAGCCAGGTTCAACCATTTCTCCGGTGGGCGGGGTCCAAACGCTGGCTAGCCGCTCGAATCAAGTCGATCCTCCCTGCCGAGTTTGGCGACTACTACGAGCCCTTCCTCGGATCGGGCTCTGTCTTCTTCGCCCTGGGCTTGGATGGCAATCGGTGCGTTCTGAGTGATTCGCTGTCTCCATTGATCAACTGTTTTGAACAGGTTCGCGATCAACCCAGCGCGGTCCACGAAGCTGTTGCCAACTGGGGATGCGACCGCGAGAGCTATTACGCCATCCGAGGGTTGAAACCAACGGACGACGCCACGAGGGCCGCCCAGTTCATCTATTTGAATCGACTCTGCTTCAATGGCCTATACCGAGTAAATAGGGATGGAGGATTCAATGTTCCGTACGGGCGCCCGCGGTTCGAACGCATCTTCTCGAAGCCCAACGAACTCCACGCGCCATCCAAGAGGCTGAATGGAACGCGCATTCACCGAACCGACTTCGTGTCTGCGACAGAGCGCGCAACTCAAGGCGATCTCGTTTATCTCGACCCGCCATATGTTGCCGGCCACCGCAATAATGGGTTTGTAGACTACAACGCTCGGGTCTTCCGCTGGGAGGACCAACGACGATTATCGGAGCTTTGTGATTCCTTGACCGCCCGCGGCGTAATGGTAATTGTAAGCAACGCAGATCACCCAAGTATCCGTGAACTCTATGGTTCACACTACAGAATCGAATCCCTGAACCGATTCTCGAGTATGTCGGGTAACGCCGGAGCGCGCGGAGTTAGCCAAGAGTTGCTGATTGTCAACGGTCCGCTCGTGGAAGCCATCTCATGACGTCACTTCGGCTAATGGTTTTGTCCGATATTCACGCTTCGCAAACAGTTACCAACTGGTCGCATGTGACTGTTGAGCCCCCTCAAGCGCCGCTGACGACCCAACCTCTGAGGGATCTCCGTGAGTTCGTCGAAAAGCAGAATTTCAAGTGCGACTTCCTCGTCGTCCCTGGAGACATAGCCGACCAAGGAGACGCAGCTGGCCTGCAGTACGCGTGGCTCATATTGCACGAGCTGGCAACCGCGCTCGGAGCGGAACTCGTCGCGAGTCCCGGAAATCACGATGTGGTTACCCACTCGGATATCGCAGACCGCAGTTCGATTCTGAAGAACCTCAGGCCGACCTTCCCGACCGGAGACGCAACGTTAGACCAAAATTTCTGGAGAGAAGGCTTTACTATCGTCGAACGCGGCGACTATCGGTTTGTGATCCTCAACTCGACACACGATTTTCCGCCCTTTCCAGACGGCGGGAAGTCGTCGCCCAACTGGGCTGGATACTTGGCCGAGCTCGATCGGGCGACATTCTCGACCGAGCTCGAGGAACGAATGGCTGCTTCTCTCGCGGGCCGGACCGAGAAGATCAACGTCCTTATCCTCCACCACCATCCTCAAGAGCACCAACTCCGGGACCGGTTCAAAGACACGTATGGCCCCATGAGAAGGGGAGACGCCCTTATTTCGTTACTAAACGGCGCTGAACTCGGACGTTGGTTGGTCATCCATGGTCACAAGCACCTTCCCCAACTAGTCCACGTAGGCGGCGTAGTTGGGGGCGACGTAGCTACGTTATGTGCTGCCAGTCTTGGGGCGCATCTATGGAAGCCTGTAAGCACTGCGGCAAGAAATCTCTTCCACATCCTGGACGTAACGAACGACCCGGTTCCAGGTCTTGGCACGTTGAGAGGAACGGTCGATAGCTACTATTGGGGATACGGTGAGGGTTGGAAGCCTTCCCATCCCGACGGTTGCGGAATGCCCGCGCAGAGCGGTTTCGGCTGCATCTCCGACCCGCGGGATCTCGCCCAGCAGGTCGCTAAGCATATGGATAGCAACCATCTGGAGATCCTGGACTACGACCGTCTGATTGCCGTCGTCCCGGAGATCCCTTACCAAACGCCCGATGCTTTCAGCAATCTGGTGACGGCTTTGGAACGGATCGGGTACGGATTTGTCAGGAATTCCCGTCAGAAGATCGTTCAAGTTGTGAAGGACGGCTAATGACAGAGTCGGTGTGGACCTTCGAACAGAATGCCAAGCGAATGACGCCGGCCGAGGTCGCGTCGAGTTTTGTCCCTCACCCGTCATTCCGCGAACTGACCAATTTGGATCATTGCTACGTCGTCGGCCCGCGCGGAAGTGGCAAGACCACGCTTCTCAAGATGCTGCAGGGCGAGGCCTTGATGGCATGGCAGGGGCGGCACGCAAGCAATGCGCGGAGCCGAGTCAACTTCTCAAGCGTATTTCTCCCAGCGGACACCCTGTGGTCGACACAGACGAGGAGTGCGCCGCCAGAAATCGGGAAGGCCGCGTTCGTCTTGCAGGCGCTTTACGCGCTCGTCGAGACCATGAAGTATCGCTCGTCTGGCGAGGACGCGAACGGGAACGCGATCTTCGATCCAGCGGAACTAGGCCATGACCGGGAGGTGTCTTTGGTCAAGACGCTTCGCCAGGGGTGGCGTATATCGCCGCGGGGAAACAGCCTGGCAGCTCTCAGCGCACACCTCGACCTCTTGCTGCTTGAAGTGTCGCGCCGCGAAAAGAGCGTGGTCCGTCAGTTCAGCAACGTTGATGCACTCGACCTGATCTCGTACGGTGTTCGGACCTTTAATCGGGAAGTGGGTCAGGATCGCCATCGTTGGGCATTGCTTCTCGACGAGATGGAGCTCGCACCTCCAGAAATCTACAATGAGATCGTTCCGTTTGTTCGGGGCGGGAATAGCACTCTCATTCTGAAGATATCCACGAGCCCGTTTGACCGATACTACGAGTTTGCTGGGCCACAGTACGGCCCAATGGCCGGCAACGACTTTCGCGCCGTCCACCTCGCTGGTCTTCCACGCACCGCCGTCCATACATTTTCAGTTGGAATGTGGAATTCGGCTGTGAAGTCGGCAGGCCTGCCGCCAACCCGGATTCAGGATGCGCTCGGTCAGTCTTCCATTCAGAAGCGTGCCGGTTCAACCGGGTCAACTCTGGACATTCAAGGAAGCGTCATCGGCAAGGCCGCGGCTTCCGACCCAGATCTCGCGAAATGGTTGAAGCGTCGGAAGGTTGACCTAACCCAACTTGAATCCATGACCTACGTCCAGCGGTCAGCGACGCTGCGGAAGGTGTATCCGTTGGTTGTCTTCCGCGAGGCTCTTCTGACGTTTCCTGATGGCGATGAGCCGGCCCGGGCTAGGTCGCGCAAGAAACAGTATGAGCCGTTTACGGGGGCTGACGCCGTCATTACGGCGCTGGAAGGTAACCCTCGATGGATCAAGACTGCCTACTCCGCGATGTTCGACAGCGCGAAGATTGGGGCGGCGGCCTTCTCGGTACAGCCAACCGCTCAGTGGGACGCGCTCGCACATTTGGCCGACCGGTTTGAATCTTTGATGAGAGTGATGCCCTCTCAACGTAGCGAATCGACCGGCCTGGGCTTCAACGCGCTTATTGACAAGATCGCCCTCTATTTTCATGCGGTAAATGTCGGTAAATTCCGGTCGGATCCTCCGACGACATTCGTTGTCGATGGAGGCGTGCCACAGGATGTTTATCCTCTATTGACATTAGGACTCTATTCAGGGGCATTGGTTCACGTTCGCGATAAGGGCGGAGAGGATACTATTACCGACTATCGTGGAAAGCGTTTCCGTTTGGCCTATCTCTTGGCGATCCGTGACAACCTGGAGTCCCCGATGCGTCTGGGCAAGCATGTCGCGCTTTCGAGAGTCCTAGCGTCCCAGGTGAGACCGGTTGCTCCCGAGGAGCCCGACGATCCAATTGGCCAGAGCGTCCTCTTCTGAATGGTGACGAAATGACCCTGCACTCTATTAGCGATCTAGAGTTCTCTTCTGGGAGATCGTACGACGCTGCACTCGTCACGTGCGGGTACGAGCGACGCTCAAGTTTCTTGGCGCGTTCGGGATTGGATGCCACCAACAAGATTGCGATTCAACACGCTGGGGACCCTGTTCTCCGATTCAATGAGAACTTAGCGCTCCTAAAGCACGAAGGTTGGAGTGTTCAAGACGAGGACACCGTCATTGACGCCGTGGGTCGTATTGTGACCATAGGTGGGTCGACAGTAGCGGTCGATATCAGTAGCATGCCGC
The DNA here is from genome assembly GCF_030019515.1 of Nocardioides sp. Lineage (GTDB taxonomy): Bacteria > Actinomycetota > Actinomycetes > Propionibacteriales > Nocardioidaceae > Nocardioides. The sequence continues at coordinate 341,384 of NZ_JASEEQ010000004.1, forward strand.
GGCGGTTCCTTGGCCGCTTGGTGGAGATTTTCGCGGCCGCATCTCGACCGTGCACAGTGGATTGGTTCTACGCGCCGGCTGTCTTCGATGAGAGCGCGTTGGCCGCCAGCGCTATCCAGCCGCTGATAGCGGACCCGGTCTCCGAGTTCTTTCTAGGAGACCTGCGCAGTCCTCTATCGCCGGTCGGGCTGATTCTTGGGCTCGGCCTAGAACCCCACCGCGCGATGGGTCTCGTCGAGTTCTTGGAGCCTGGACGTGTCTGGTCATTGATGGGGGAGAGCGACGAGCCTAGGTTTGCCCAGCGCGCCTTGGAGATCAATCGCGAACTCGTCGATCTGCCAACGACGACTTTGTTGCTGTACCCAGTCCGTTCAATCGCCACGACGTTCTCGGCCCTGGAGTCGTTGGTCTTCGCGACTCGAGACTCGTACCGCTTGGTCCTGGCCCCGTCAGGCCCCAAGGTGTTCGGACTCGCCTGTCTATTGGTTGGCGCCATGGCTGCGCAACCTCGGCCGGCCGTGTGGCGTGTAGGCGGCTTTGGGGATTCCACTCCGATGGACGTTTCAGAAGAAGGGATTGTGATCGGCTGCCGTTCCGAGTGGTCTGAGTAGCCAGTCGACCCAGACCGTCGGGCTCCAACTGCGGCTCCCGTCAAGCGCTTAAGTGGGTGCTCTGTCCAACCTCTGCCCACTTCTAATTGGGCCCTCGTGGGATTGAGACGTTCGTACCTCAGGACCTGCCCATCCTAGGACCAGCATCATCCCGCCAATGGGCGCCTCCGGCGAGTGGATCCCGACTTCGGATGACGGAGTGGAAGGTGTCCAGAAATAGGCCAGAAACTCCATGAAGCCGTGTCAGTCGCTGTCAACGCTGTGGCATCTGAGCCCAGCGTTTGCGCAGGTCAACGACGAAATCTGGGCAGCATCGTCAAGGAAAGTCAGCTGCTTCAGCCGCTGGGAGCGGTAACCGGAGGGTTGTTGGTTCGAGTCCAACCGGGGGAGCCAGCGACACCCCGCCTGACCTCGACAGGACAGGCGGGGTGCTTCGTCTTCCGGGATCCGGGGTGCGTCCCCCCGAGCCTCACGCTCGTGATGTCACTTCTGCGCCGGCTCTGCCTGAGCTGAGGCGTGGCCGGCGGCTGCGGCGCTGAGCGCGAGTACGCCGACCGCAGCGGCGAGCACGCCGACGAGCACCTTCGCCGCCAAGACGGTGTCGGTCAGCTCCCAGGTCGCATCCGACGCGGCCTCGGCCCCGGCACGGACGAACAGCCCGTTGAGCAAGAACGAGAGCCCGTCGAAGACGACAAGAGCACCTGACCCGACCCAGACCAGCGCCGCCGGCCACCAGAACCGGAGCCGAGCTCCCCACCGGCCGGCCAGAGCGAACATGCCGAGCGCGGCGACAGCTGCCCCGGTCGCCCGGGCCACTTGCATCGGCACCGACCGCTCCGTGTCGGTCCCGGAGAGGGCGAACGCGCCCGCGCCGGACCAGGACGAGAAGACGATGGCGGTTCCGAGCGCCATCGAGGCAACGGCCACCGTGATCTGGACGAGGTTCCGCCCGGACCACGACGAGACACGATCCTTGCGGCCGTGGTCGACGACTTCGCTGGTGCGCATCGTGAACAGCCGACCCCAGCGGGCGCGCACATGCGCGGCGAAGACAACCGCGAGTGCCGTCCCCTGCAGGGCGAACGCCACGTAGACCAGCACGTAGACCCATGGCCTGATCGGGTCGTCGCTGGAGCTCGGGTCCTGTGAGGTGCCGGAGAGGGCGGCGCCCACGGCGGAGCCGATCATGACCTGGAAGAGGACCCCGGTGCCCACCCATGCCGGGAACAGCAGGAGCCACGGCGGCAGCCTGCGTGACCAGGGCCGCGCGAGAGCGACCACCAGCGCCACGGCGAGGAGCTGGACGACCGCCATCAGGGCGTTCGAGAGCACCCAGCCGATGTCGCCGAGAACCGACTCATCCGAGATTCCGAGGGGCACGCCCACCGTCCAGAGCACCTTCAACGCCAGGTAGGGCAGGCAGCTGATGCCCGAGACCCATGCCGCGGCTGTGCCGACGCGCGTCACCCCCGGAACCCGGGGCAGCTCGAGGTCGGTCATGTATCGACGCTTCGCTAGGCCGGGAGGGTCAGGTTCCGATGGCGCAGCACGAGCAGCCCGGTCACCGCGAGGCCGACGGCGACGGCGGTCAGCGCCAGGATCGGTCCGGCCGTGATGGCCGCGGCGGGTGCCTGCGGGCCGTGGGTGAACGGGGACAGGTCCTGGACCGGGGTCGGCAGGTTCAGGCTCGGTCCGAACATCGGGCCGGCGACCAGCATGGAGAGCATCAGCGCCCAGCTGACCGGCACCGACCAGCGTGGCGTCGCGCACCCGATCGCCACGACGGAGGCACCCACGACCAGGACCCCGGGCAGCTGCGCCAGGCCCGCCCAGACCAGGCCGGCCACCTGCCCGCGGGTGTCGCCGAGGACCTGGCCGGTGGTCAGGGCCATGCTGACCGCGAACAGCACCACCAGGCCGGCCGCGCCGAGTACGGCATTGACCAGGTGGCCCCAGAGCCAACCGGCCCGGGTGACGCCGGTGGCCAGCACGGACTCCAGGGTTCCGCCGGTCTCGTCGACCCGCATTCGAAGCAGCACCTGGACCACGTAGATCGCCACGAACATCCCCGTCATCTGGATGATGGAGACCTGGTAGGCCTCGACGACCTGGTCAGTGCCGCCGACCTGCGTCCACCAGTCCTTGGCGTTGCCGGTGAGGTCCTGGATCTGCTCGGTGAGGTTGCCGAAGATCAGCCCGAACATCGACAGCACCACGGCCCAGCCGAGGAACGCGCCGCGTTGCAGTCGCCAGGTGAGCCCGACGGGACCGAGCAGGGAACGCGCGGCAACGGGGTGGCCGTGGCGCTCGGGCCACAGGCCTCGTCCGACATCACGGCGGGAGGCCAGCGCGACCGCGGCCGCCAGCAGCACCACGAGCGCCAGGAGCGCCAGCAGCAGCGGGGCCCAGTGGGATCCGCCGAACGGACGGGTCTGCTGACCCCAGCCGATCGGCGAGAACCAGGCCGGCCAGTCGCTGGTCACCCGCAGGCCGGCCTTGTCCACGCTGCCCGCCATGTTGCCGATCCCGGAGAGCACGAAGGCGACCGCGAGGGCGCCTGCGGCCATGCCGGAGGCGCCGCGGGTGGTCGACGACAGCTGGCAGGTCACCGCGGCGACGCCGACCCAGACCAGCCCGACCGCGGCCACGGAGGCTCCGGCCAGGAATGCCCCTTCGACCGGCTGCCCGGATGCCAGGATCCCCACACCCAGGACGACGGTGAGGACGAGGTCGGCGGCCGCGGCGACGAGTACGCCGGCGGCCAGCCCGGCGTACCGGCCGACCACGGTGGAGTCGAGCATCTCGGCCCGGCCGAGCTCTTCGTTCTGTCGCGTGTGCCGGATCACGGCGAACGTGCTCATCAAGGCAGCAAGGACGGCCAGCGTGACGTACTCGCGGTGCAGCATGTATCCGCCGACGGTGGGCCCCGAGGTCAGCCCGAGCAGGCGCATGCCGGTGTTGGTGGCCACTATCCGGGTCTCCCGGACGAGGTCCTCGTGCACGGCCAGGCTGTCGTCGAACATCGCGGTGGTGGCCGCGACGAACAGCCCGAGTCCGGCCCACCAGGCGGTGATCGTGTAGAGGTCGCGGCGTGCGGCGAGCCGGGTCAGGCGTGCGGTGCCGGCGAAGTCGGACGTGGTGAGCGTACGCATCGCGGTCACACCGCCCCCGGGACCGCCGACCGGTCGAGCTGGTCGCCGTAGTGCCGCAGGAACAGCTCCTCCAGGGTCGGCGGTGTGCTGGTCAGGGCCCGGACGTCGTAGCGGACCAGCGCCTCGAGCGCGGCGTTGAGGTCGGCCGGGTCGACGCTGAACCGCGCCTTGTGCTCCTCGACGACCAGGTCGTGCAGCAGGGGCAGCGAAGCCAGGCCCCCTGGCGACCGGGAGGTCTCGACCTCGACGGAGGTGCGGGTGAGGTGCCGCATCTCGGCGAAGGTGCCGGACTCGGCGGCGCGCCCGTTGCGGATGATCGTGACCCGGTCACACAGGGCCTCGACCTCGGAGAGGATGTGGCTGGACAGGAGCACGGTGCGTCCACGGTCGCGCACCGCGCGGACGACGTCCTGGAACACCGTCGCCATCAGCGGGTCCAGCCCCGAGGTGGGCTCATCGAGCAGGTACAGCTCCACGTCCGAGGCGAACGCTGCCACCAGCGCCACCTTCTGCCGGTTGCCCTTGGAGTAGGAGCGGATCTGCTTGGTCGGGTCGAGCTCGAAGCGTTCCAGCAGCTCACGACGGCGCGACGGCACCAGCCCACCGCGCAGGTCCGCGAGCAGGTCGATGACCTCGCCACCGGTGAGGTTGGGCCACAGGTTGACCTCACCGGGCACGTACGCCAGCCGGCGGTGCAGGGCCGCGGTGTCGCGCCACGGATCACCCCCCAGGAGCGTGACCCGGCCGCCAGAGATCCGCAGCATCCCGAGCAGGATCCGCATCGTGGTGGTCTTCCCGGCCCCGTTGGGGCCGAGGAAGCCGTGTACCTCACCAGTGGAGACCGTCAGGTCCAGATGGTCGAGCGCCCTGGTCGACCCGAAGTCCTTGATCAACCCAGAGGCCGTCACGGCATCATTCCCGAGGGCAGGTTCGTTCGTTGTCGGTACCTCACCCATGCTCGAACCCTTCCCGTGGGTGTTCTCGGTGGACAGAGGCGGAGGCCCCGAGCTGCTGGGAATCGACGCCGGGAGTGCGGAGCATCCTCCGATCCCACCCCTTGCCGTCAGCGGATGCCTGCTGGGTGGCGGACCCGGTCCGTCGAGGTGGGACGCAGCAGCAGGACGGCTGCCAGGAGATAGGCCAGCACGACGACCGGCTCCCCCGGGTCGTAGGAGACGGCGCCCGGGATGTCGGCGGCGACCTGGAACGGCATCGCGACGATGTAGCCGACCTGGTGGAGGAGGCCCGCCACCACGGCGACCACGCCGAGGACGAACCCCCAGGTGGTGCGGCGCCACAGCAGGATCGCCGCCGCGGTGTACAGCGGGACCAGCAGGGTCAGGTCGAGCGCGATGCCCAGGTGGACGATGGTGTCGGTCTCGACCAGCCGGCTCCCGTCGGGTACGTCGCCGGTGATCGCGTTGTCGAGCGCGAAGTACACCCACATGCCGCCGAGTGCCGCGGCGAGCAGGCCGAGGACGACAGCTGCGCCCTTCATCCCCGACCCTGCCTGGACCCGGTCGGTGAACGCCGCCAGGTCCACCGTGGTCAGCTGCAGGACCAGCGCGGTCACGCTCGTCGCCAAGACCCCGGCATGGAGCAGGAAGAGGTCGTTGAACCCGGTCCCGAACAGGTAGTAGCCGTAGCCGTAGACCAGGTAGGCGAGCAGGCTGAGGACCAGCAGTCGGGCACGACCCGGACCGCGCCGGGCAGTCAAGCCGGCGACCACGAACGCTGGTACGACGAGGATGACGGTGACCAGGTCGTAGGCGCGGAACATCTGCGCGGTCGACGCCGCGCCGGTGTACACGTCGTCGAGGAGCAGACCGGCCGCGGACGCGACCGACGCCAGGACCGCGGCAGCGACGGTGAACCAGCGTGCGGCCGACCCGGCTGACCGACCGTGTGGTCCTGTGGTCGTGGACGTGACGTCCGCTCCTCTCGGACAGCCGCGGTGGCCCGCGTGCGGATGGCGGCGGCTCGGCGCGCCCTCCTGCGACGGTAGGTCAGCCGGGACGCCGGAGGCAGGGCCGAATGTCCCGCGTCGTCGCGCCGGGCCCAGGCCGCCCGCCCCTACGATGTCGAGGGTGCCGGCGATCTCCAGAGACAAGACCTTCGTGCTCGGTGTCGGCGCCCAGAAGGCCGGGACGTCGTGGCTGCACGACCACCTGGCGTCCTCGCCGCAGTGCGACCCGGGCTTCATGAAGGAGTACCACGTCTGGGACGGCCTGGATCTCGAGGCGATGGCCCACTTCCGGGACCGGCTGATGAAGCGGGCCCAGCGGGCCGCGGCGCAGATGGCGCGAGGTCAGGACGCCGATCCGGAGAATCTCCGGCTGGCGTCGTTCTACGCCGACCCGGAGGCCTACTTCGACTACTTCGAGCTGCTGCTCTCCCGCCCCGGCATCCGGGCGACCACCGACATCACCCCCTCCTACGCGATGCTCTCCGCCGAGCGACTGGCCGCGATCAGGGACGGCTTCGGGCGCCGCGGGATCCGGGTGGCGCCGGTGCTCCTGATGCGGGAGCCGGCGGAGCGGATCTGGTCGGCGGTCCGGATGTACAAGAAGCGGCGCCCCGAGCGGCACGACCGGGCGCCGGAGGAGCGGGTGCTCGAGGTGTACGCCGAGCCCTGGTTCGAGCTGCGCACCCGCTACGAGCACACCATGGCGGCCCTGGAGTCCGTGTTCGGCCGTGACGGGGTGCACTACGAGCTCTACGAGCGGCTCTTCGAGGAGTCCACCGTCCGGGAGCTGTCCGCGTTCGTCGGGATCGACCCGGTACCGGCCGACACCGACCGCCGGGTGAACGCGTCGCCGAAGAGCGACCTGCTGCGGCTGCCCGACGACTCGGCGCGGCGGATCGCCGAGCACTACCGGGCGACCTACGAGGCCGCCGCGGACCGGCTGGGTCAGGACGTGGTCGCTGCCGCCTGGCCCGACCAGCGCTGGCTCGACGGCTGAGTGGCCGGCGCCGTCGTGGCTCAGCCGTTGCGATGCCGTACGGAGACGAGGGCGAACGACTCGTCGCCGCCGGACATGTCTCGCTCGCGGACGATGCCGAGGCCAGGAGCGTAGAGCTTGAGGGAGAGCACCGGCTTCTCGAGCCGGGTCCACTCGAAGCTGCGCACGACATGGCGGACCTTGGCGTAGGGCACGGTGGCCGAGGCGTTGACCTGCACGATCCAGGCCTGGTCCTCGGCCTCGCCCCGGTAGTACTCCTGGCGGTAGGCGTCGGTGGGCCGCGGGTGCGCGGGCATGATGATGCCGGCGACGGCTCCGTCCACGCCCGCCTCCCAGGACCCCTCCCGGCTCTCCAGGCGGCCACGACGGTCGTAGGTCGCCGTCGCCTCGCCGAAGTACCAGACGTTGCCGTCGTCGTCCGCGGCGTACCAGTCGGAGGTCTGCTCCGCCAGGCTGCCGTCGGCGCGGCGCAGCGTGTCGCGCACCACCGTCGTGGCGACGCCATCGACCCGCTTCGTCCGGTGCGTGACCCGGACCCGCTCGACGTATCGCTCGCCGTCGTCGGTCCCGCGGTAGCGGGAGACGGTTCCCGGCTCGAGCGGGAAGTACTCGTTCTGCTGCGGGCTGTCGAACTGTGCGCGGTCCGTGGCCGTCGGTGCCTCGGGCGCCCGTCCGAGCGTCGGCGTCGAGGCGGCTGCGATCCCGCCGAGGACGGTGAGTGCTGCGGTGACAGCGACGAGCCTGCTGACCATGGCGTGCTCCGTTCGTGCGATCCGGTACCACCACGGTTCCCACCTAGACCGCCGGTACGCCCCCTTGCAGCACCCCGGTCAGCCACGACAGCTGGTCGCTGACCAGCATCAGCCCGTAGCCGAACAGCACCACGGCCGAGGCGCGGGACAGCAACAGGCCCCGGGCGCGCACCCAGCGAAGCGTCGGCCCGAGCCGCCCGAGGAACACCGCGGTGACGAGGAGGGGGAGGGTCAGCCCGGCGGCGTAGCAGCCCAGCAGCAGGCCGCCGCGGCCCGCCCCGTCCTGGTCGGCCGCGATCGTGAGCACCGACCCGAGCACCGGCCCGATGCACGGAGTCCAGCCGAACGCGAACGCCGCGCCCATGACCGGGGCCGCCCAGGCGGCGCCGGCGCCGGGCCGCGGGTGGAAGCGCAGCTCGCGCCCCCGCGCGAACGGCAGGTCGAGGGTGCCGGCGAACATCAGCACGGCCAGCACGAGCACGATCGCGCCGCCGATCCGGGTGATCGAGACCTGCTGGCGGGCCAGTGCGCCGCCCAGCGCCGTGGCGGACAGCCCGAGCAGCACGAAGACGACGCCGAACCCCGCGGCGAAGGCGGTGGTCCCGCCCAGCACCCGGCCCAGGCTGCGCCGCTGCTCGAGGTCGGTGATCCCGAGGCCGGTCGCCACGGACAGGTACACCGGCACGAGGGGAAGGACGCAGGGCGAGGCGAACGAGACGACGCCAGCGGCGAACACGAGCGCGATCTCTGCGGCCATCGGCCCCTCCCGGTCTAAGGTGCAAAAGTATGACCGTTAGAAACCGGGACGGCAAGGGTGGACAAGAGCGCCGTTGACGACGAGCGCTCGGCCGCCTACCGTCCCTCTAACGTTCAATTCATTCGTCGTTAGAGTGGAGGCCCGCCGTGGGCGTGATCGAGTTGCATCGCGTGGCCCGCCTCTTCGACGGGATGCCGGCGATCAGCCAGGTCGACCTCGAGGTCCAGCGAGGCGCGCGGGTCTGGCTCTCGGGCACCAACGGCTCGGGGAAGTCCACGCTGCTGCGCGTCGTGGCGACCGCGCTGTCTCCGACGTTCGGCGGCGGGACCGTGTGCGGCCTCGACCTGGTCCGCCAGCGGAACGCGGTCCGGGCCCGGGTCGAGCTGCTCGGTCACGACCCGCGGTTCTACCGCGAGCTGACCGCCCGGGAGAACCTCCGGTTCGTCTGCTCGCTCACCGGGGCCGACGCCGGCCGGATCGACGGCGCGCTCGAGCGCGTCGGGCTGGTCGAGGTCGCCGACGTGCGCTTCGCCAGCTTCTCCCAGGGCATGCGCCAGCGGCTCGCCCTCGCGCGCTGCCTCGTGCGCGAGCCCGAGGTGGTGCTGCTCGACGAGCCGTACGCCGGCCTCGACGAGGACGCGCGCTCGGTGGTCGACGACGTCCTCGTCGAGGCCGGCGCGCGCGGCCGCACCGTGCTGCTGGCCAGCCATGAGCAGCCGCCCGACGGCCTGGTGGACCGCCGCGTCGTGATGGACGCCGGCCGGGTGGTCGCGCACGACGGAGCCCTGCGGTGACCGGCTCCGCGGTCTGGGCCGTCGCCGGCAAGGACCTGCGGGCCGAGGCGCGCAGCAAGTACGCCCTCGGGTCGGTGCTGCCGTTCGCCGCGACCATGCTGCTCGCCTTCGGGTTCGCCCTCGGGCCGGACCGGGTGCTGCTCGAGCGGGCGGCCCCCGGCCTGCTGTGGCTCGCGGCCCTCTTCGCCGCCGTCGACCTGTTCCACCGCTCCTACCAGGCCGAGGCGGACGCGGGTGCCCTCGACGGGCTCGTCCTGGCGCCACTGCACAAGGGGGACATCTTCCTCGGCAAGGCCGTCGCCGCCGCCGTCCAGGTGCTGGTGCTCGTCCTGGGCACCGGCCTGATCGTCACGGTGCTGTTCGGGCTCGAGCTCTCCCGGGCGCCGCTGCTGCTGCTCACCGCCGTGCTCGGCGTCGCCGGGCTGAGTGCCCTCGGCAGCCTCTTCGGCCTGCTCACGGTGCTCGGCCGACGCCAGGCCGCGCTGCCCGTCCTGCTGCTGCCGCTCGTCACTCCCGTGCTGATCGCCGCCATTCGCGCGACCGCCACGCTGGTCGAGGGCAGCGCCGGCGTGGTCGGCTGGCTCGGCGTGCTGGCCGCCTTCGACGCGATGTTCCTCGCCGCCGGCTACCTGGTCTTCGGGTATCTGCTTGAGGACTGAACCACCTGCCGATCGCTCTTGACACGGCGACCGGCGAGGGTGACTCTCTCTAAGACACAAAAATGTGTCTGATAGAGAGAGGCGTCACGCGATGGTCAAGCAGGAAGACCCTCACCAGGTATCACCACCCGATCCTCGGGAGCGTCGCGGTCGCCGACCGCGACGCTTCATCGCCACCGTGGGCATCCTCGCCCTCGGCGGCCTGGTGACCCTGGCCTACCAGGCAACGGCGGGCCCGCCGGCGGCGAAGCCGGCGACCGTCCAGACCCCCCCGTCCGCCGGCGAGAACGCGCAGGCGATGGTCAAGGAGGGCCGGCACACCTTCCGCTACGACACGTTCGGGGACCAGCAGTTCTGGGGCGGCACGCTCCAGCTCCACGACGCGATCGCGGGAGAGGACAACGGCGGCGTCGGAGGCGGCGTCAGCCCCAAGACGGCGCTGGCCGTCGGCCTCAAGGTCGACGTCAACCGCCTGCCCGCCAGCGTCCGGACGGCGCTGGCGAACGGCAAGGTGAACCTCGACGACCCGGCCGTCACCCTGGCCCTGCTCAAGCTGAAGTCGGTGGTCGGCGTGAAGGGGTTCTTCAACTCCGACGGCACCCTGCGGACCGTCGGCATCGAGTGCGCGCTGTGCCACTCGACGGTCGACGACTCCTTCGCACCGGGCATCGGGAACCGGCTCGACGGCTGGGCCAACCGGGACCTCAACGTCGGGGCGATCGTGTCCCTCGCGCCGAACCTGCAGCCGATCGCCGATCTGCTGCACACCGACGTCGACACGGTCAAGCAGGTCCTGGCCGCCTGGGGCCCGGGCAGGTTCGATGCGCAGCTGTTCCTCGACGGGAAGGCCTTCCGGCCGGACGGTACGACGGCGGCCACGGTGCTGCCGCCCGCGTTCGGGCTGCAGGGGGTCAACCAGCACACCTCGACCGGGTGGGGCTCGGTGACGTACTGGAACGCCTTCGTGGCGAACCTGGAGATGCACGGTCAGGGCAACTTCTACGACCCGCGTCTCGACAACGCCGACCAGTTCCCGATCGCGGCGGAGAACGGCTTCGGCCACGTCCGGTCGAAGGTCGACAAGATCTCGTCGAAGCTGCCGGCGCTCGCCGCCTACCAGCTGTCCCTGACCGCGCCGACGCCGCCGAAGGGCAGCTTCAACGCGAAGGCGGCAGCGCGCGGTGAGTCGCTGTTCATGGGACAGGCCCAGTGCTCGACCTGCCACGTCCCGCCGACGTTCACCGAGCCGGGCTTCAACATGCACACCGGCGACGAGATCGGGATCGACAGCTTCCAGGCCGATCGCTCGCCGACGCACATGTACCGCACCAGCCCGCTGAAGGGCCTGTGGAGCCACCAGAAGGGCGGCTTCTACCACGATGGTCGGTTCCCGGAGCTGGTCGATGTCGTCCAGCACTACAACGACACCTTCGGCCTGGGCCTCACCGATGCCCAGGAGCAAGACCTCGTCCAGTACCTGAAGTCGCTCTGACGGGGATGTGAGATGAAGACCTTCGATCGCCTTCTCGTCACGGTCGGGACCCCTCGGGCCCAACGGCTCTTCGGTGGCGCTGCGTTGGTCACGTTGGGAGGCACCGCCGTCATGGCACTTGCGGTGGTGCCCCCCGACGCCGAGCAGGGGGACGTGCAACGGCTGATGTACGTGCACGTCCCCGCTGCCTGGCTGGCCTTCCTGTCCTTCGGTGTCGTCTTCGCCGCGAGCATCGCCTACCTCCGGACCGGCCAGATCCGGTGGGACCGGATGGCGGTCGCCTCGGCAGAGATCGGCGTGCTGTTCTGCTCGCTCACGCTGTTCCTCGGCTCGCTGTGGGGCCGCCCGGTCTGGGGCACCTGGTGGACCTGGGACCCCCGGCTGACCACCACCGTGGTCCTGCTGCTGATCTACCTCGGCTACCTCTCGGTCCGCCGCGTCGCCGACAGCCCGAGCCGCCGGGCGCACTGGTCGGCGGTGATCGGGGTGATCGGGTTCCTCGACGTCCCGATCGTGCACATGTCCGTGGTCTGGTGGCGGTCCCTGCACCAGGAGGCCACCGTCGTCCGCCCCGGCGCGCCCACGATGGACCCCAGCATGCTCGCCACCCTGCTGCTCGGGGCCGTGGCGTTCTCAGTCGTCTACGGCTACCTGATGGCCGTCCGGATGCGGGTCGGTCGCCTGGAGGACAGCGCGGCCGGCTCGCTGATGCGCCGACCGACCCCACGCGCGGGGCTGGTCGCCGCCGCGCCCCGCGTCGACGGAGGTGAGGGTCGTGGCTGACCTCGGCTACATCGTCGCCGGGTACGGCGTCACCGCGGCTGCCCTGGTCTGGTACCGGTGGTGGCTCTCGCGCCGCGCCGTGCGGGCCCGGGCGCTGACCGCGGCGCTGACCGGCCGGGCACCCCGCCGGGGGGTCCGGTGAGCACGACCACGGCACCCGACCCGACCCACGGTCCGGACGCGGTGCCACCTCCGGCGCGACGAGGCTCCGCCCGGCTCCGCGTCATCGTCTGCGTCGCGATCATCCTCGCGGCACTCGGCTGGATCGCGGTGCGGGGCCTCACCGGCAGCTTCGTGTACTACCTGACCCCCTCGGAGGTCGTGAACGGCGGCCAGGCCGAGATCTCCCAGCGGATCCGCCTGGGCGGCTACGTCGAGCCCGGCAGCGTCACCCGTGACGACCAGGGCCTGACGTTCACGGTCTCCGACGGCGAGGAGTCGATCCGGGTCGTCAGCACCGGCTCGGTCCCGCAGCTGTTCCGGGCCGGCCAGGGCGTCGTCCTCGAGGGCGCGCTGGGAGCCGACCGGCTCTTCCACGCCGACACGCTGCTGGTGAAGCACGACGGCGAGTACCGCGCTCCCGACCCGACGAAGGGATCCTGACATGGCGCACCTCGGACAGCTCGGCCTGCTGCTGGCGCTGGCGCTGGCGGCGTACGGCATGGTGGCCGCCTTCGCGGGCGCCTCGCCCCGGCGGGCGGCCTGGCTGGAGAGCGCCCGGCTGGCGGCGTTCGCCGTGCTGCTCGTCGTCCTGGTCGTCAACGCGGCGATGCTCATCGCGCTCCTGACCGACGACTTCAGCGTGCGCTACGTCGCCGAGAACTCCTCGACGGCGACCCCGGTCTTCTTCAAGACCCTGTCCCTGTGGGCCTCCGACGACGGCTCGCTGCTGCTGTGGAACCTGGTGCTCGCGGGCTACGGGGCGGCCGTCGCCTGGCGCTTCCGCCGGGACCGGCCGGCCGGCTTCCCCGTGGCTCTCGGCGTGATGTTCCTCGTCCAGTCCTTCTACCTGCTCCTGGTGAACGGGCCGTCGCGGCCGTTCGCCACGCTCGCGACGGCGCCGCTCGACGGCCGCGGGCCGGCGCCGCTGCTGCAGAACCATCCGCTGATGGCGGTGCACCCGCCGTTCCTGTACCTCGGGTTCATCGGCTTCACCGTCCCCTTCGCGTTCGCGATCGCCTCGCTGGTCAGCGGCTCGCAGCCGGACCGGTGGGTCGAGGTGATCCGCGGCTGGACGATCGCGGTCTGGACCTTCCTCACCGTCGGGCTCGCCCTCGGAGCGCTCTGGTCGTACTCCGTCCTCGGCTGGGGCGGCTACTGGGCGTGGGACCCGGTCGAGAACGTCGCCCTCCTGCCGTGGCTGGTCGCGACCGCCTTCCTGCACTCGGTGATGCTGCAACGCCGCAGCGGGATGGCCACGTTGTGGAACGTCGGCCTGGTGATCGGCGCCTTCGCGCTCACCACCTTCGGGACGTTCCTGACCCGCGGCAGCGTGCTGACCTCGATCCACGCGTTCGCCGACTCCTCGATCGGGCCGGCGTACCTGACCTTCCTCACCGTGGTCCTGCTCGGCGGCTTCGGCCTCGTGGTGTGGCGGCTGCCGCTGCTGCGCTCCCCGGCGCGGATGGACTCCCTGCTCTCGCGGGAGGCGGCGCTCGTCGGCAACAACGTGCTGCTCCTGGCCGCCACGGGCATCGTCCTGCTCGGCACGGTCTTCCCGATGGTCGCCGAGGCCCTCTTCGACGAGCAGCTGACGGTCGGGCGCCCGTACTTCGAGTCCGCCGTCACCCCGGTCTTCCTCCTGCTGCTCCTGCTGATGGGCGTCGGCCCGCTGCTGCCGTGGCGGCGTGGCACCCCCGGCCGGGCCCTGCAGCGGCTGCGTCTGCCGGCGGTCGCTGCCGCGCTGCTGATGGTGGTGCTCACCCTCGCGGGCGTGCGGTCCACGGGCGCCGTCGTGGGGCTCGGCCTGGCCGCGCTGGTCGTCGTCGGCACCGGACGGGAGCTGGTCCGTGGGGTCCGGCGCGATGGCGGCGCCCGGCGGGTGCTGCGCGGGAGCCGGCGGTACGGCGGGCTGCTGGTGCACGTCGGGCTGGCGATCCTCGCCGCGGGCGTGATCGCCTCCTCGGCGCTCGGCCAGGAGGGCGAGGTCACCCTGGCGAAGGGCGAGACGGCCACGTTCGCCGGCCACGAGCTGCGCTACGACGGCCTGCAGACCGACCGCCAGCCGAACCGGACCGTGCTCACGGTCGCCCTCACGGTGACAGGTGGTGGCGGCGACGAGCTCCGGCTGGATCCCCGCCTCAACCTCTATCCCGCCGCGTCGGAGCCGATCGCGTCGCCCGCCATCGACCGCGGGCCGGTGTGGGACCTGTACACCTCGGTGATCTCGCTCCAGGACAACGGCGACTCCGCGACCATCCGGGTGCTGCACACGCCGGGCGTGAACTGGCTGTGGCTCGGGGCGCTGCTGATGGTCCTCGGCGGCGTGCTCGCCGGCTGGCCGCGGCGCGTCCGGCGCCGGCGCGACCCGGCGACTGCCGACGGTCACGTGCCGCCCGTGGTCGCGACGGGGGCGCGGCCATGATCCGCGGTGGCGGTCGCCGGCTGGCGGCACTGGGTGGCCTCGCCGTCGGCGTCGCCCTGGTCGCGCTGCTGCTGGCGCTCGGGCTCACCACCGACACCAAGCTGGCGGCCTCGCCGCTGTCCGGCCACCCGGCCCCGGCATTCGACCTGCCCGGCCTCGACGGCGCCGAGCAGAGCCGGATCCGCCTGGAGGACCTGAGGGGCCAGGTCGTCGTGGTGAACTTCTGGGCCTCGTGGTGCACGGAGTGCCGGGTCGAGCAGCCGGAGCTCAACGCGACCTGGCAGCGGTTCCGCGACGCCGGCGTCGTGGTGCTCGGGGTGGACTTCCAGGACGCACCCGGCGACGCCCGGCAGTTCGTCGCGACCAGCGGCGCGTCGTACCCGATGGTCGTGGACGCGGACTCCTCCACGGCGCTGGACTTCGGGCTGCGTGGCGTCCCGGAGACCTTCGTCATCGACCGCGACGGCCGCATCGTGGAGCGCTTCGTGGGGCCGGTGACCGCTGCCACGCTGGGTGATCGGCTCGAGCCGCTTCTCGACGGAGGACGGCCGTGAGCGCGGCCCGCCTCGCCGGCGGCCGCCTCGGCCTGGTCCTGGCGGTCCTCGCGCTGCTGACCGCGGCGGGCGCCCTCGTGTGGGGCGCCACCGCCGACCGGGCGCCGACCGACCAGGAGCGCGCCACGGCGATCGCCTCGGGCCTGCGGTGCCCGGTCTGCACGGACCTGTCGGCCGCGGACTCCTCGGCGCCGCTGGCGCGGCAGATGCGCACGGAGATCCGGCAGCAGGTGGCAGCCGGCGTCTCCGACGAGGAGATCCGCCGCGGCTTCGTCGAGGCCTACGGACCCTCGGTGCTCCTGACCCCGCCCGCGGACGGCCTCGGGCGGGTCGCACACCTGCTGCCCGTGCTGGTCCTGGCGGCCGCCGCGGTGGGTGGCGCCGCCGTGCTCGTGAGCGGTCGCCGCGCCGTGCGAGGTGGCGGCCCCGGCACCGCCGAGCCGGACCACCGGTCGTCGACCGACCGGACTCTCGTCGACCGCGCGCTGGCCGACCTGCTGAAGGAGGAGCCGTGACTCTCGCCCTGGTGGCCGGCGCGGTCGGCGTCATCGCCCTGACCCTGCTGACCCGGCCGTTCCTGGCCGCGAGCCGTGCCCCGCAGCCGTCCGGGGCGGCGACCGCCGCGGGCGCCGGCGACGTACGCCGGCAGCTGCTGCGCCAGGTCCGCGACCTCGACGACGAGCGCGCCGCCGGGGGCCTGTCGGACGCGCAGCACGCGGCCCGCCGCCGCGCCCTGGAGGCCGAGCTCGCGCCGCTGCTGCGCGCCGACCCGGTCGTGCGCGCACCCCGGGCCACGGCGGGGGACACCCGCACGCCGCGGACCCGGCGCAGCCGTTGGACCCGACGGGTCGCGCTGCTGGCCGTCGTCACCGCGGCCGTGGCCGCGACCGGTGTCGTGCTCCGCAGCACCGTGGAGCCCGAGCCGCCGGCGCCGCCCGCTCCACCGGCCGCCGCCGCAGCGGCACCCGACGGCGCCTTCGCGACCCAGCCCACCGCTGCCGAGCTCGACGCCGTCGACGCCGCGGTGCGGCAGGTCCGCCGGCAGCCGCGGTCCGTCAGCGCCCACCTGGCCCTGGCGCACGCGTACACGCGGGCCCGCCAGCCACAGCTGGCCACCGTCGAGTACCTCGCGACGCTGCGGATCGCGCCCGGCAACGCCGAGGCCAACACCGCGCTCGCGCTGGTCGCGTTCACCTCCGGGAACGCCGAGCAGGCCAAGCCCATGGTCGACCGGGCCCTGCGCACCCGGCCGGGCTATCCCGAGGCGCTCTACGTCCGCGGACTGGTGCTCGCCATGGGGCTGAAGCGCCCGGCCGCCGCCGAGCGGGACCTGCGGGCCTACCTCGACCGGGCGCCGTTCGGGTCGCACCGGGAGACGGTCCGGGCGGTCCTCGCCCTGCAGGAGAAGGAGGGACGACGATGAGTCGGCTGACCTGCCTCGCGTTCCCGGGCCGCAGCATCCCGATGGAGGTCCTCGAGCGGCTCTCCGTCCCGGCGGGCGAGCTGCCCGCCGCGGTCCGGGCACTCCGCGAGGTCGCCGGCGTGGATCAGGTGCTGCTGCTGTCGACCTGCGAGCGCACGGAGGTCTATGCGTGGTGGGCCGACGACGACGACCGCTCGGCCCTGGTGCGGGCGTTCGCCGGGCAGCGCGGGCTGGCGCCCGAGACGCTCGCGGCGCACCTGCTGGACCTCTCGGGCCGGGAGGCCGTGCAGCACCTGCTCCGGGTGACCTCCGGCCTCGACTCCTTCGTCCGCGGCGAGTCCGACATCGTCGGCCAGGTGCGCGCCGCGGTCCAGGTGGCGCGCGACCAGGGAGCGGTGGGGCTGGAGCTCCAGCGGCTCGTCGACGCCGCGGTGAACACCTCCCGCCGGGTGCACCGCAGCACTGGCGCCGGACTGGCCGCCGGCTCGGTGGCGTCGACCGCGGTGCACGCCGTCGACGACCTGCTCCCGGCCGGGCTGGCCGGCCGCGACCTCGTGGTCGTCGGCACCGGGCAGGTCGCTGCCGGCGTCGTCGCCGCGGCCAGGGAGGTCGGTGCCCGCCTCACGGTGTGCGGCCGCGACCAGGAGCGGGCGCGCGGGATCGCACCGGCCGGGGCGCGGGTGATCGGGCTCGGTGAGCTCGAGCGCGGGCTCGCCGACGCGGACGCCGTCGTGTTCGGCACCTCGTCCCCCGACCGGCTGCTGCGGGCCGAGGACCTCGGGCCGGGGTGGAGCCGGCACCGGCCCGACCGGGAGCTCGTGGTCGTCGACCTCTGCGTGCCGCGCAACGTCGACCCGGACGTGCGGGGCGTGCCCGGGGTCCGGCTGCTGGACCTCACCGACCTCCGCGGCACCGCCGTACCGGGTCGGCGTCCGTCCGCGCCGGCGCCCGCGGCCCTGGAGCTGGCCGACCGGATCGTCGCGCAGGAGGTGGACCGCTTCCTGCAGTGGTGGGTGGACCGCGCGGCCGCGGAGCCGGTACGACGCCTGCGCGCGGACGTGGAGGCGTGCGTCCGCGAGGAGGTCGCCCGGGCGACCCGGGACCTGTCGCCCGACCTCGAGCCGCTCGTCGCCGAGGGGATCCGCCGGGCCGTGCAGCACCTCGCCCACCGGCCCACCCGGCGGCTCCTCGACGCCGCGGCCGCCGGCGAGGAGGAGCTCGTGGAGGTGCTCGCCGGGCTGTTCGCGCCGCAGACCTGAGGCGCCGAGGCCTACTCGCCCCAGCCCATCGGGAACACCTCGAACGCAGCGGCGAGCGCGACGCCGAGCCGCTGGCCGGTCTGGCGGCCGAAGCCCTCGAGGAACTCCCGGGCGTCGAAGTGCTCCCAGCCGAGCCCGTCGATGTAGGCGCGGTGTGCCTCCAGCGAGGCGACGCCGGCCTCGAACGTGTCGGTCGTGTCGGCCGCGTGCGTGGCGTTCGGCGAGCCGAAGGCCCAGACGGCCCGGACCCCGCCCCACGGCTCGAGTCCGTCGCCGAGCTGCTCGGGGAACACCCACCGGTTGCCGGCGTCGCGCACCGCGTCGACCACCGCCCGGCCGGTCGCGATGTGGTCGGCCTGGTTGAGGTTCACCCCGCCCCAGGTGTCGCGGAAGTTGCCGGTCACGACGACGTCCGGGCGGAAGCGGCGTACGACGTGGGCGATCTCGCGGCGCAGCGCGACGCCGTACTCGAGCACGCCGTCGGGCTGGTGCAGGAACTCCACCGCGGACACGCCGACGATCCGCGCCGACTCGACCTGCTCGGCCTCGCGGACGACCCGGCACTCGTCGGGCGGCATCGCGTCGATGCCGGCCTCGCCGCTGGTCACCATGCAGTAGGTGACCTCCTTGCCCTGACCCGTCCAGCGCGCGACGGCGGCCGCGGCGCCGAACTCCATGTCGTCGGGGTGCGCGACCACGCAGAGTGCGCGCTCCCAGTCCTCCGGCAACCGCTCGAGCTGCTCGTCCATGTCCTACCTCCTGGTCGCGAGCATGACAGGCTGCCTCCATGGTGCGATACGCCGACATCGCGCTGCGGCTGCCCCCGGCCGGCGAGCGCTGGGCGGGGGAGGCGTTCCGGGCCGAGCTGCTGTCCTGGGTGACCTCGGCAGTGGGGGAGCCCCGGTCGCTGGAGCCGGTCCGGCTCCGTCCGTGGGCGACGGTGTGGCGCGCCGAGACGGCGACCGGGGTCTTCTACGCCAAGCAGAACTGCGCGACCCGGTCCTACGAGGCCGCCCTCGTCGTCGCCCTCAACGACCTCGCCGCGCACCACGTCGTGCCGCTGACGGCGGTCGACACGACCCGCGGGCTCTTCCTCACTCCCGATCTCGGGACGCCGGTCGGCCACGCCGAGAGGCACGCCGACGACGTCGGGCTCTGGTGCCGGGTGGCGGCGGCCGGGGCGCAGCTGCAGCTCGAGGTCGCGCGCTACGTCGACCGGCTGCTCGACGTCGGCCTGACCAGGCTGGCACCCGCCGACTGCGTCGGGTACGTCGAGGAGCGGCTCGAGTCGTTCGCGGCGCTGCCGCCGGGCGACCCCCGGGGCCTGCCCGCCGAGCAGGCCGCCGCCGTCCGGGCGGCGCTGCCGCGGGTGGCGGCGTGGGCCGAGCGGGTCGCGGCGCTCGGGCTGCCGCTTACCCTGTGCCACAACGACCTGCACGGGCACAACGTGTTCGACGTGCGCGGCGAGCTGCGGTTCTTCGACTTCGCCGACGCCCTGGTCGCCGAGCCGCTCGCGGCGCTGCTGGTGCCGCTGAACGTGCTGGCGCGCCGGCGCGGGCTGGCGCCGGACGACCCGCAGCTGGCCCGGGTGGCCGACGCGGGGCTCGAGGTCTGGAGCGAGCACGCCCCGATGGCCGAGCTGCGCGCCGCGCTGCCCGCGGCCCTCCAGCTCGCCCGGCTGGCCCGCACCGAGGCCTGGGTCCGCTGCATCGCGCCGATGAACGACGCGGAGCTCGCGGAGTGGGGCGACTCGGCGGCGTACTGGCTGGGGTCGATCACCCAGGATCCGCCGTACCGGTGAGTGGGGTGAGGGCCCCGGGCGCCGCGGGTACCCCTCGCGCATGAGCCACCCACCCGGCCGCCCCGGCGAGATCCGCGTCGGCATCTCCGGCTGGAGCTACGCCGGGTGGCGTGGCGACTTCTACCCACGTGGGCTGCCGCAGCGCCAGGAGCTCGCCTACGCGGCCGAGCGGATGGGCTCGGTGGAGATCAACGGTTCGTTCTACAGCCTCCAGCGGCCCACGTCGTACGCCTCCTGGCGCGAGCAGACTCCCGACGACTTCGTGTTCGCGGTGAAGGGCGGCCGGTACGTCACCCACATGAAGCGGCTGCGCGACGTCGAGACGCCGCTGGCGAACTTCTTCGCCTCCGGCCTGCTCGCCCTCGGACCCAAGCTCGGACCGGTGCTGTGGCAGCTCCCGGAGCGGCTCGGGTACGACGCCGACCTGCTCGCGTCGTTCTTCCGACTGCTCCCGCGGACGCTGGGGGAGCTGGCCGCCCTGGCCGAGCGACACGACGCCAAGGTGCCCGAGGACCGGGCCCTGATCGGCGTCCCGGACGGCCTGGAGACCCAGCGGGTCCGGCACGCCCTGGAGTTCCGGAGCCCGTCGTTCTGCACCGACGAGGCCTTCGCCCTGCTGCGCGAGCACGACGTCGCCTGCGTGGTCGCGGACACGGCCGGCCGGTGGCCGATGGCCGAGGCCGTGACCTCGGACCTCGTCTACGTCCGCCTGCACGGCGACCAGGAGCTCTACACCAGCGGGTACGGCGACGCCGTGCTCGACGCCTGGGCGGAGAAGTGCCGCGGCTGGGCCGAGAGGCCGGACGTCGCCCAGGTGGTCGTGTACTTCGACAACGACGCCAAGGGGTACGCGCCCCACGACGCGCTGCGCCTGATCGACCGGCTCTGACCACCGACCGATCGTCGAGACGTCAGACGGTCGGTGCCAGCGGTGGCTCCGTCCGCATGACCTCCCACGCCGCTGGAGCCCGCGGGCGGGCCGCCGACTAGGCTCCCGTCCGCACGGGGCGGTAGCTCAGTCGGTCAGAGCAGAGGACTCATAATCCTTGGGTCGTGGGTTCGAGCCCCACCCGCCCCACCAGCCCCACTGTATGAGCTCGGGTCCTCCTTGACGGAGTGGCTCGGGTTCGTGGTTTACGTGGCTTCGGTAGTTGCTTGACGCTGGCTCCGGTACCTCCTTGACACTCCCTCATGATCAGGGAGCTCAGCGTGCAGGAGCAGAAGTATCAAGCGGTGCTGGCGGTGCTGTCCGAGGGTGTGTCGGTCGGTGAGGCCGCGCAGCGGTGGGGTGTCTCGCGGCAGTCGGTCCATGCGTGGCTACGCCGCTACGAGGACGAGGGGCTGGCGGGTCTGGCGCGTCGCTCGAGTCGTCCGGTGTCGTGTCCCCACCAGATGGGCGGGGTCGTCGAAGCACGGATCCTCGAGCTGCGGCGAGCTCATCCGGGGTGGGGTCCACGGCGGATCCTGTATGAACTCGGCAACGCCGCGGCTGGCGGTGACCTGGGCGGTGAGCCGGTGCCGTCGCGCTCGGCGATCTACCGGTGCCTGGTCCGGGCCGGGCTGATCGAACCGCAAGCTCGACGGCGCCGCGAGGAGCATTGGAAGCGGTGGGAACGGGGCACCGCGATGGAGTTGTGGCAGATGGACACCGTGGGTGGTTTCGTCCTGGCCGACGGGCGCCGCGCGAAGGCGTTGACCGGGATCGATGACCACTCCCGGTTCTGCGTGTCGGCGTACCTGATGATCCGGGAGACCTCCCAGCGGGTTTGTGACGGGCTCGCGACGGCGATGCGGGCCTACGGAGTGCCCGAGGAGATCCTCACCGACAACGGGAAGGTCTTCACCGGGCGGTTCAACAAGCCCGCGGTCGAGGTCCTCTTCGACCGGGTCTGTCGTGAGAACGGCATCACCCACCGGTTGACCCAACCCCGCTCACCGACCACCACGGGAAAGGTGGAGCGGTTCCACCGCACGATGCGAGAGGAGTTCCGCACCGACCGGGTCTTTGAGTCCTTGGCCGTGGCGCAGGCCGAGCTCGACGAGTGGGTGGCCGGCTACAACCACCAGCGGCCGCACTCCTCGATCGGGATGATCCCGCCTGCCGACCGATTCGAGACCCGCCCGTTGCCGGCACGCCCGGTCCGCGACGCGGTCACCGCACCAGACCGCACCGGCGAGGCCTGGGTGGCCCGGCGCGCGGGCTCGAACGGGGTGATCTCGGTGTCGTGGCAACAGATCTGCCTCGGCAAAGCCGCCGCTGGCAAGTCCGTCGACGTCTACGTCACCGACCGAGTCATCCAGGTCTGGGACGGCAACCAGCTCCTCAAGACCGCAGCCCGCACCACCACAGGGGAGGTGAGGAAGAAGCGCGCCTCGGTCACCCGAACCGAGGACTAATCTCCAACCAGAGTGTCAACGAGGAACCGGAACCCTCACGTCAAGCAGGAACCGGAGCTCAACAGCCCCACCAGCCCCACTAGGCACCGGTCGGACCGCCGGTCGAGGGGTCCGTCGGGACCCGACCGACGCCTCCGTGGTGGCACCGGCCAGCCGGGCGACCGCATCGATGGTCTCGGCGATGCTGCCGCTGCCGCTTGGCGGCCTCCGCCACGTCGGGGCCCATCTCGACGCTCGTGGCCGTCTGCTCAGCGTGGCGGCCCGCGGCGTAGCGTCACGACGTGGATCGACGCCGCCGGCACCGCGCCTACTTCGTGCTCATGGGCACCTGCGTGCTGCTGATCGTGCTGGCGTGGAACGTCGTGCGGCTGTGGTCGACGACCGCGGCGGTCGCGATGAGCGTCCTCGCCGCGCTGCTCCCGCCGGTCGCGGCGTTCGTCGGCAACCAGGGCGCGCTGGACCGCTCCGCGGCCCCGACGGTCGACGAGGACAGCCGGGACGGCGAGGACGACGGCGAGGACGACGGCTCGCGAGCCTGAGCGGCTCAGTCGGAGGGCTGGGGGAGGTCCACGTTGCAGTCGACCTTGGGGTTCACCCCGAGGTAGTTGAGCGGCCCCGCGACGATGGTGAGCGCGGTGTCACCCGTCGTCTTGCAGCTGACGTCCTGGTCGTCGCCGAAGTAGCCGCGCTGCCACGCGGCCAGCACGCCGATCACCAGCCAGACGACGATGATGATCCCGATCAGGCTCTTCATGGTTGCTCCCTGCGTCGTGGTCCCCCCGACGCCGGACCCGTACCCACCAGGAGCGGTCCGGGAAACCTGGGGCGGCTCAGCCGCCCGAGTACGTCGCCTGGTAGGCCCGCAGCGCGGCGCGGCCGTCGGCGAGCTCCGCGGCCAGCTGCTCGACGAGCTCCGCGGCGCCCTCGGTCGTGCCGGTGTCGGCGATCAGCTCGATCTGCTGGGCGGTGCGTCCGGCCGGGGTGACCCCGAGGTTGAGGGCACCGCCCGCCAACTTGTGGACGACCTGCTTGAGGGTCGCGGTGTCGCCGGCGTCCAGCGCCTCGCGGATCGACTCGAGGGTGTCCGGCGTGTTGGCGACGAAGTTGCCGATCGCGCGGTCCAGGTAGGTGGTGTCGCCCGGGTCGAGGTCGCGCAGCTCGTCGAGCCGGTCGAGGGTCAGCCCCTTGAGCGCGTCGTGGTCCTCGCGGTGCTTCTCCTCGGTCACGACGCGCACGCTACGCGGTACCGGGTCGGATCGGGAGACCCACTGGTCGAGAACGGCGGCGAGTGCGCCGGGGTCGACGGGCTTGGTGAGGAAGTCGTCCATCCCGGCGTCCAGGCATCGCTCCCGCTCGCCCTCGACGGCGGCCGCGGTCATGGCGATCACCGGCAGGCGGCGCCCGTCCGTCTCGCCGGCCCGGATCGCCCCGGTGGCGGCGTACCCGTCCATCCGCGGCATCTGCACGTCCATCAGGACCGCGTCGAAGTGCTCCTCGTCGAGCGCGGTGAGCGCGGCCACGCCGTCGTCGGCGACCCGGGAGCCGTAGCCGAGGGCCCCGAGCAGGCCGACCGCCACGAGCTGGTTGACCGCGTTGTCCTCGACCACGAGCACCCGACGCTCCGGCCCCGCGGTCTCAGCGACGGCACGCAGCTCGGGCTCCGGCAGCGGCTCGACCCGGGCGAGGTGACGCAGCAGCGTTGCGCGCACCTCGGCTCCGACCACCGGCTTGGTCAGGCAGTCGACGATGCCGGCGGTCCGCAGGTCCCACGCCGACAGCGGCGAGGTCCCCGAGGTCAGCAGGATCACGCTCAGGTCGTACGACGGCTCCGCGCGCAGCGCTCGCGCCAGGTCGACCCCGTCGCGTCCGGGCGTCGAGAGGTCCACGAGCACGGCCTCGAACGGGTCGCCGGCGGCCGCCGCCTCGGCGATGACCCGCTCGGCGTGGTCGGCCGACCCGGCGGCCGCCGGGCGCATCCGCCACCAGGCGAGCCGCTCCGCCAGGAGCGGCCGGCTGCGCTCGTTGTCGTCGACGACGAGCACGCGCCGGCCGGCCAGCCAGCTGCGGGCGTACTCGTCGTCGGTGTCCACGGCCGGACCGCGGGAGGCCTCGAGATCGGCGGTGAACCAGAAGACGCTGCCGCCGCCGGGGTTGGGCTCGAGTCCGATCTCGCCGCCCAGCGCGTGCACGATCTCCCGGGAGATCGCCAGGCCGAGGCCGGTGCCGCCGAACCGCCGGGTGGTCGACGCGTCGGCCTGGGTGAAGGCCTCGAAGAGCCCCTCGACGTCGGTCCCGGGCACACCGACCCCGGTGTCGGTGACGCTGACGTGCAGCCGGGTCCGCCCGGCGGGGCCGGGGGTCGCCGTCGCCCGGACGAAGACCTCGCCCCGCTCGGTGAACTTCACCGCGTTCGAGCCGAGGTTGGTGATCACCTGCGCCAGCCTGGTGGGATCGCCGCACAGCACCTCGGGCACGTCGGGGTGGCAGGAGACGATGAGCTCGAGCCCCCTGGCTCGCGCGGCCTCGCCGAGCAGGCTCGTGACCTGGTCGAACACGCCGCGGATCTCGAAGTCCAGTCGCTCGAGCTCCAGCTTGCCGGCCTCGATCTTGGAGAAGTCGAGGATGTCGTTGATGACGCTGAGCAGCGCTCGGCTGGCGACCTGCACGCCCGACGAGAGCCGGAGCTGGTCGGGGTCGAGCGGAGTGCGCAGGAGCAGGTCGTTGAGCCCGATCACGCCGTTGAGCGGGGTGCGGATCTCGTGGCTCATGGTCGCCAGGAACTCCGACTTCTGGCGGGAGGCGGCCATCGCGACGTCGCGCGCGTCGGCGAGCTCGCGCTGGGCGCGCTCGCGCTCGGCGACCCGGCCCAGCTGCACGGCGACCTGGTCGACCATCGCCTCGATCAGCTCGAAGCGGTACAGCGGTAGGGCGGACGTCATCGTCAGCACGGCGACCACCTCGTCGCCGTACGCGACGGGGAACGCGATCGTCAGCCGGTCCTCGTCCCACAGCGAGCGGCGCTCGTGGAAGGCCCGGTTGGCGAGGGCCAGCTCGTCGGCCGCCTCCGCCGGTGTCGCGCGGTCCGCGACGCGGTCCTCGTCGGTGATGTGGAGCGCGACCACCGCGTCGCCGTCCCCGGTGGGCACGAACGCCCGGCCGCGGACCCAGTCGTCGTGCAGCAGCACGAGGTGGCGGGCCTGCAGCAGGACCTCCTCGAGCGTGGCGGCCTCGTTGGAGGCGGTGGCCACGGCCTGCAGCAGCGTGTTCTGTCGGACCTGGTCCTCGAGCGCGATCTCGGCGAGCTTCGTCTCGGTGATGTCCTGGTGGGTGCCGTACATCGACCCGACCCGCCCGTGGCCGTCCGGCAGGGAGACGCCGCGGCAACGGGTCCAGACCCAGCCGCCCTCCGCGGTGCGGACGCGGGCCACGAACACGAAGTCCGAGGGCGTCTCGAGCGCCGCACGGACGGCCTCGTCGACCGCACCACGGTCGTCCTCGTGCACGATCTCGAGGAAGTCGGCGTACGACGCCGGGAACTGGTCCGGATCCAATCCGTACAGCGCGGACAGCTCATCGGAGCCCCAGACCTCGTCCGCCGTGACGTCCCACTCCCAGCTGCCGATCCGCGCGATCCGCTGCGCCTCGGCGAGCCGGCGACGGCTGCTGGTGAGGTCGTCGACGGTGCGCCGCCGGTCGCTGTAGTCGCTGAGCCGGTGGAGCACGGCGACCGAGCCGTCGGGACCGGGCAGCAGGCTCTCGCTGATCGTTACCCACATCGTCCTGCCGTCGCGGCGGACGAACCTGCACTCGACGTCGTGCTCGTTCACGATCCCGGCGCGCAGCCGGTCGAGGTGGTCGGCGAACTGCTCCTGGCCCACCTCGTCGAGGGAGTCGAAGACCGTCAGCCCGAGCATCTCCTCGGGGCCGACGCCGAAGAACGCGGCCAGGGCCGGGTTCCCGTACAGGGTCCGACCGTCGAGGTCGAAGACCCAGAAGCCGTCCGGTGACGTCTCGACGATGTCCCGGTACAGCGCCGCGAGCTCCATCGCACCTCCCGGAGACACGATAGAGCCCCGTCGGAGCCCCGTCAGATCCCCGCCGTCATCACGGCTCGGCGGCGATGAGGTAGTCGCCGTCCGTGCCCTCGAGCACCAGGGTGACGTCGTCGGTCGTCCTGGACCCGTCGCGGTGCAGGTAGGCCACGGTGTAGCTGATCCGCCGATCGGCGGGGTCCGGCTCCGCGCTGAGCAGGTCGGCGGTCTCGATCGACCTCCAGAACGAGTTGTACCCGCCGAACCCGCCGCTGGCGGCCTGGAAGCCCGGCGTCAGCATCGCCCAGGCCGACTTCGGGTCGGAGGTCACCGTCGCCAGGTACTCCTCGATGAAGCCCTCCATCCCGTCGGGCGTGACGCCGTCGGGCGCGCCGTCGCCCGACGGACTCTGGGACCCGCCCGCGGGGCTGCTGCCGTGACCACCTCGCGTGGTCGGTGCGGCGGTGCCGTCACCCTGGCCGTCGGTCCCCGCCGTGAAGGCCAGCCACCCGATCACCGCGATCGCGACGATCGCGACGAGGACCGCGAGCACCGGCAGCACCCGGCCGCCGTCTCGCCGGGGCCCGGACGGGGGCGCGGGGTCCGCCGCCGGCGACGAGGGGTCGGCCGCCGGGACGGGCGGCACCGTCTGCGAGATCAGCCGGGTGGGGGCCGGGTCCACCGGCGGCGCCGGTGCGGGCGCCGGCACGCTGGCGAGGACCGGAGCCGTGGGGCCGGCCGCGAGCGCGTCCCGGACCCGCGCCATCGACCACCGCTCGGCCGGCTCGCGGCACATCGTGGCCAGGAGCAGGGGCGCGAGCCAGCCGGCCTCGGGCAGGCGAGGCGGGTCCTCGTGCACGATCCGGTACAGCGCGCCCAGCACGTTGTCGCCGACCTGGTACGGCGGGTGGCCGGCCAGCGCGTGGAAGAGCGTGGCCCCGAGCGACCAGACGTCGCTGGCATCGGTCGCCTGCTGCCCGGAGGCGACCTCGGGGGAGAGATAGGCGGGTGAGCCCGTGACCAGACCGGTCTGGGTCAGCGACGCGTCGGCCTCGGCGCGGGCGATCCCGAAGTCGGAGAGCTTCACCTGCCCGTCCGGCGCGACCAGGATGTTGGACGGCTTGACGTCGCGGTGCACGATGCCGGCGGCGTGCGCGGCGGCGAGGGCGTCCGCGGCCTGCCCGAGGAGGACGGCGGCCCGGTCGGGGGTCATCGCGCCGTCGCGGCGGACCAGCTCCGCGAGGGTCGAGCCCTCGATGTACTCCATCACCAGCCACTGCTCGGTGTTGTCAGGGCCCTCGGTCACGAGGTCGTAGACCGCGACCACGTGCGGGTGGTTGAGGCGTGCGGCCAGCCGGGCCTCCCGCTCGGCCCGGGCCAGGTCGGGCGTGGTGACGCCGGGGGCCATGCCCACCCGCTTCAGTGCGACCTGGCGGCCGAGGACCTCGTCGAGGCCCAGCCACACGGCACCCATGCCGCCGCGACCGACCTCGCGCTCGAGCGTGTACCTGCCAGCGATCACGTGCCGTCCCTTCCCGGATCCGCGCCAGCCTAGTGCCGCGTCCCTCGCGGAACCGGGTGGGCGAGGGCCGCCGGCATGGGGCAGGCTTGACCCGCACGTACCCACCCGACGATCCACCCAGGCGAAAGGTTCACCGTGTCCATCGACCCGACTCTCCTCGACGACCTCGAGTGGCGCGGCCTCATCGCGCACTCGACGGATCTCGACGCCCTGCGCGAGGCCCTGGCCGGGGGGAGTGTCCGGTTCTACGTCGGGTTCGACCCGACGGCGCCCAGCCTGCACATGGGCAACCTGGTGCAGATCCTGACCGCCAAGCGGCTCCAGGACGCCGGGCACACGCCGTACGCCCTGGTCGGCGGCGCCACCGGGATGATCGGCGACCCCAAGGAGTCCGGCGAGCGGACCCTCAACTCGCTCGACACCGTCAAGGAGTGGGTCGAGCGGGTGCGCCGCCAGATCGAGCCGTTCCTCTCCTTCGAGGGCGCCAACGCCGCCACGATGGTCAACAACTACGACTGGACCGCCAGCCTGTCGACCATCGACTTCCTGCGCGACGTCGGCAAGCACTTCCCGGTCAACCGGATGCTGTCGCGTGACGTCGTGCGCAGCCGCCTGGACGCCGGCATCAGCTACACCGAGTTCAGCTACGTGCTGCTGCAGTCGCTGGACTTCCTCAACCTCTATCGCGACCACGGGGTGGTCCTGCAGTTCGGTGGCTCCGACCAATGGGGCAACCTCACCGGTGGTGTGGAGCTGATCCGGCGCGCCGCGGGCGGCAAGGCCCACGCGTTCGCCACCCCGCTGGTCACCAAGGCCGACGGCACCAAGTACGGCAAGACCGAGGGCGGCGCACTCTGGCTGGACGCCGAGATGATGTCCCCGTACGCCTTCTACCAGTTCTGGCTCAACGTCGAGGACGAGAAGGTCGGGGAGCTGCTGCGCATCTTCACCTTCCTGCCGCGCGCCGAGATCGAGGAGATCGAGGCGGAGCACGCCGAGAAGCCGTTCCTGCGAGCCGGGCAGCGGGCGCTCGCCGAGCACGTCACCACGCTGGTCCACGGGCCGGAGGAGACCGAGCGGATCAAGGCGGCCTCGGCCGCCCTGTTCGGCGGTGGCGACCTCGCCACGCTCAGCGCGGCCACGCTGGGCGCCGCGCTGCGGGAGGCCGGCAGTGCCTCCGTCGACGGCGACGAGGACCTGCCCGCCGTGGTCGACCTCCTGGTCGCGACCGGGCTGGCCAAGAGCAAGGGCGACGCGCGCCGGACGGTCGCCGAGGGCGGCGCGTACCTCAACAACGCGCGGGTCGAGGACCCCGACCACGTGCCGGGCCCCGACGACCTGATCGACGGCACCTGGCTGGTGCTGCGCCGCGGCAAGAAGAACTTCGCCGGCGTCGAGGTGCGCTGACCGTGGCGCCGGCGGCCGAGGCGGACCCGCGCTGGCTGGACACGCTCGGGGAGCGGGCGCGCGACCGGCTGCCCGCGGCCCTCCTCGAGTACGTGCTCCAGGGAGCCCGCGAGTCGCTCACCGCCGGTGCGGCCGTCGCTGCGTGGCGCGACGTACGGCTGCTGCCCCGGGTGCTGCACGACGTCACCCACGTCGAGACGTCGGTCAGCCTGCTGGGACACACCGCGCAGGTGCCCTGGGGCGTGGCGCCGAGCACGCTGCAGCGCGCGGTCCACCCCGACGGTGAGCTCGCGATGGCGCGGGCCTGCGCGGACGCGGGCTCGGTGATGGTGGCGTCGAGCAACGCCGGCACGCCGTTCGCCGAGATCGGCGCCACCGGCGTCCACTGGTGGCTGCAGGCCTACCTGCCCGCGGACCGGACGCTCGCGGAGCCGATGCTCGATCGCGCCGTCGCCGCCGGCGCCCGGGCCGTGGTGCTGACCGTCGACACCCCCGTCGTCGGGACCAAGCACGCGACCCCGGGCACGCCCCTGATCTGGGAGACCGTCGACCCGGCGATGCTGCGGGTGAACTTCGACGCCGGGTACGACGACCAACCGGGCGCCGAGAAGGCGCTCGACCTCGGTCCGCACGACATCGGGTGGTGGCCGCCCGCACCGGCCTGCCCGTGGTGGTCAAGGGCGTGCTGCGCCCCGAGGACGCACTCCGCTGCACCCAGGCCGGCGCCGGTGCGGTCTGGGTCTCCAACCACGGCGGTCGCCAGCTCGACCGGACGGCGAGCACGGCCGCGTGCCTGCCCGACGTGGTGGCGGCCGTGGGCGACCAGGCCGAGGTGTACGTCGACGGCGGCATCCGCACCGGCCTCGACGTCGTGGCCGCCCTCGCCCTGGGCGCCCGGGCGGTCTTCCTCGGCCGCTCGCCGCTCCTGGCGCTCCTCGATGGTGTCGTGGGCGTGGGTCGGCTGCACCGCGAGCTGCTCGCGCTGACCGTCGAGACGCTGCGACTGGCGGGCTGTCGGACCCCCGGGGACGCGCCGGGCCTCGCGGCGGCCGAGCGCACTACCCCACGCTGACCTGCGCAAACGCGACTGTGGCCCGGCTCACGTGGGGCCGATTTGAACTCCTGTGGCCGGGTCCCCTAATGTTCTCCGGGTCGCCAGGGAGCGGCGGGAGGCAAGACCGCGAGGTCGGGCCTTCGGCCCCGGGTGGCCACCTCTCTCACCAACACCCTCACCGGTGGACGAGTGCGCGCGCTAGCGGCCTCCGACATCATCGAGGTCTACAGGTGTGCGCGGTGGGCAAGGAATTCCCGAGGATTTGCGTCCCGGAATTACAGCCGCTAAAGTTTCACGAGTCGCCCCGCAGCGGACACGCCGAAAGCGTGCGAGCACGGTGTGCGTCTGATTCTTGAGAACTCAACAGTGTGTCATAGTCGACGAATTAGT